>CAWEIN010000013.1:0-25947 GCA_963809065.1 Blastocatellia bacterium | reverse complement strand
CATCGAGTGTGGCGAGCGCCATGCGCGGCACGCCGACGTCAGCTTTTCCTGACGAACGATCAATGATCGAAGCTGCTCCCACTACCTGCGCGCCACCAGCCTGCAGCGCCGCCACCGTTTCCCGGGTTGAACCGCCCGGTAGTCACAACATCCTCGACGACCAGGATTCTTTCACCGGGAACAACGGAGAAACCTCGGCGCAGGACCATCGTGCCGTTCTGCCGCTCAGTCCAGATAAACCTTGCACCCAAGGCGCGCGCAACCTCGTGGCCTATGACGATGCCGCCAATCGCGGGAGAGGCGACCGTCTGAATGTTCTCAGCCTGAAAGTGTTCAGCGATGCTCCGACCAAACTGTTCGGCGTCGCGCGGCTGCTGCAACACCAGCGCGCATTGTAAGTACACCGGACTGTGCAAACCGCTGGTAAGCACAAAATGTCCTTCGAGCAACGCTCCGGACTCTCTAAACTTCGCGACTACTTCTTCAGCTTTCAAACGCTCAACCCCTCATGCTCGCGGGCGTTGTCGTGTTACAATGCGGGACGAATGCCGCCTTTTACAAATCTAGTTTCTGATTCAACCCTCGTCCAGGAGACCATTGATCTGCTGCGCGTTTCCGGCGGCCGGGCTAACGCCTCACAGATTGTTGACGTTGTTTTCAAAGTATCTCACATCGACGAAGAGTTGGCGGGTCTGCTGGTCAGCGATCTCGTCAGGATGATCGCGCTTCAAGATCATCGACGGCAACACCATCGAACTGCAGGCATATGACTCCGAATCGCGATTGCTTAAGGAACTGGATTTTGTCGTCGTCGACATTGAAGCCACCGGCGCAAAGATGCCGCCGAACCGCATCATTGAACTTGGCGCCTATCGCATTCGCGGCGGCCGGATAGTGGACAACTTTGTCACGCTGGTGAATCCGAGATTTCAATTCCCCGCTTCGTGATGGCGCTAACCGGCATCACCAACGAGATGGTTAAGGAAGCGCCGCTCTTCGCGGAGGTGGCTCCGAAGTGGCTGGAATTTGTCGCTGACGCTGTATTGATAGCTCACAACGCACCCTTCGATACGAATTTCATCAACCATGAAATCTCGCGCGTCTATCCCGGGCATCGCATGATCAATCCACATCTTTGCACCGTAACCCTGTCGCGGCGCGCGGTCCCCGGCCTGGCAAACTACCGGCTCGACACCGTCTCAGACCATTTCTCGATTCCCATCATCCATCGCCATCGCGCTGGTAGCGACGCGTTGGCCACCGCTGAAGTTTTCATTCGGATTCTGGAGCGGCTTGAAGAGTACGGTGTCCGTGATCTGGCAGCGGCGCGAATCTTCCGATCGCCGGATCTCGAATTGACTAACGACGAAACAGCTCCAGGTCCGGCGCCCCAGCTCTTGCCGCTAATTCCCGGGTTCTAGGCTTGCTTCCTCAGCAGGCTCCGGCTTTCCCTTCAACAAATTCCGGGCTACAAAGAAAACCATGATCAGAACTGCAAGACCAAGGCCGATCCACGGGTAATATTTCTGCAGGACCTGTTTCGCCTGCGCGCCGTAGAGAATCGTAAAGTATCCTTCGAGCAGGAAACGAAACAGACGGCCCGCAATAACGGCGACTGTAAAGCGCATCAAGCTGAAACGAAACACCCCGGCAGACACCACAAATAATTTGAAGGGAAACGGCGGCGGCATCACCGAAGCGACGAGTACTGACAACACGTCGTAACGATCGATCCAGTTCTTCACCTTCTTCTGTTTCGCCGGCGAAAATCTTTTGAGTGCCCGGCTACCGGCGCGCCGCGAGATGTAATAAAGAATTACACAGCCAATCGCGGAGCCTGCGGTCGCCAGCAGCGCATAGAAATCATCAGCCGCGGATGAGCGATGGTGAGCAGGATCATTAGCGCGTCGGCGCTGCTGGGCAGGAACGAAGGCGGAGTCGAGCAGCGCCACCGCAAACAAACCAAACGGCCCCAGCGCGATGGAGAAGTCTGAGAGGCGTGTCAGGCTATTCGTGATCTTCGGGAATATTTCAACTCAAGATGCCTTTCCATCGATAGTGTTTGAATTTTTCATGTCCTACTTCGTGTCCTGTGCGTCCCTGTGTTTAGAGGGTGTTTATTATTCAGCCAGTGAGCAACAGAGAACCACCGAGGAAGCGCCGAGAGAAATTCCATCGTCACTCGGGGTCTTCACTCTGCTTCTTCGGCTCCGCACTCCTGCGATTAGCAATTGCGTAGACCAACACCATTAGTACAACGACAGCGGTCACGACACTAAGAACTACCTGGCCGTTATCTTTCAGAAACGAGAGCACCCGCCTGCCGTAATATACTGCCAGAATACCTTCAACGTAATAACGAAGCGAACGCGCCACCATCACCGTCGCCAAAAACTTCCAGCGCGGATACTCGAGAGTTCCGGCCGTGGCGACAAAAATCTTGAACGGCATTGGCGGAGGCAATAAGGCGGGAATCGCAATGGCAAGAAATCCGTAGCGCGCGTAGACGCGTTCCACTCGCTCGATGTTTTCCCGCTTAAAACGGCGCCGCAACAGTGCCTGGCCGCCCCGGCGCATGATGGTGTAAAGCGCCAGACACCCTATTACCGAACCAATCGCGGCGAACAACGGAAAGTAAAACGCCGCGCTCGGTTGCTTGAAGCAACGTCCAACTACCAGATAGTCGTTGATTTCGGGCAGCGACAGCAACGAGGAATCAAGAGCGCCGATCACGATCATAGCCGGCGCGGCAAAGTAGATCGGAAGCGCGATAACATACAGCTCAAGCCAGCGGCCTATGGCGCGTAACCAGTCAAACATGGGAGCCGTGAAAAGTGAAAAGTAAAAAGTGAAAAGCCAAGCCCAGAATTATCCGCGTTAATTGTTTCGCCAATCTAACACAAGTCTGATAGGAACTAGCCACTGTCCCGAGGCAGAGCGAGGCCTTCTTAACTTTTCACTTTTCACCTGTCACTTTTCACTGCTTTTATTATTTTGCGGGCGCGAAGAGAGACGGAGTGTCGTAGGTGACGCCGACTGTGAAACCCGAATCGTGAGTAAAATCTGTAAGTCCTTTGATGCCGGCGAAGTCAAAACGCAGTCCCGACGCCCGAATCTGCATTCCCAGACGAGCTTCAGATTGCGACTCAGTGCCCAGCGGGCCACCATTCGGTCTGGTATTGGCGCGACCGTTCACTTCACCGGCGAAGCTGAATTGTTTATTCAGACGAAAGATCCCGGCCATTCCATACGTCACCACATCGTTTTGAGTAAACAGCCGCGTCGGCGCCGTGAGGATGGCGACGCCAAGATTACCGAAGGTGTTGAAGCGGCCGTTGCGGCCAAACTTCTTGCCAACCAATATCGACCCGTACGCATTCGTCTGGTTCAAACCAATGCCGGTTGCTTGATTGGAATTGGGTAGCCCAACGCCAACACGAAAACCCAGGGACGGTCCCCGTCTGGTTTCGTTGCGCAATTTGAATTTGGTCCAGAGTATGAAATCGCCTGGCCCATTCGTGGAGTTGGCTCCGGGCGCTAACGACAATGGAATAGCTGACGGTCCGCGCGTGTTGATGCTTAGAAAATTCTGCGCCACGCCCTCGATCTGAAATTCAACGTTTGGCGCAAATCCGATGGTGACGCCGATCACGCCAATACGCGTCTCGTCGCCCGTCAGACCCGACACTGGAAACTTCGAGCCCTGCAGAAAATCCAGACCCGCCTCGATCCGCAAAGTTCCCGGTGGAATGATGTCGACATCTTCTGTGATCAGTGGGCGCTGCTGCGCACTGGCCGTTTGAGCCAGCGTGAAAAAGAAGACCAAGCCGAGCACGATCCGAAGATGTTGGAGATTTCTATGAGACATCGCTGTTTCGTCTGGCGCTGATTGTAATGTCAGGTTAGACGTAACGCAAACTGTTTAGTTTGCGGATACTGGATCAGCTCGGGCAGGCGAAGTATTACCCTCCAACTCACGCCACATAAAATCAGAACTGGGAGCGATAGCGACCAGCCAATGGGTCATCTGTCAAAACCTTGAAAGTTCTTACCATCCTGCATGTTGTTGGTCAGTTGACTCCTTGGCTGGTCGCTATCGCTCCCAGTTCTGATTTGGTATGGCGCTGCTCTCAGGTTGTTACGACAGGAAACTTCGTTCAGACAAACTGAACCTGTACTTGCCCGTGTGCTACTATCAGACATTCCACAAGCACGAGGTTCCTCTGAATGAAGAGACAATTTGCGACTGTTGCTCTCAGCTTTGCTCTGCTCTTACTGCTCTCAGACTCGCCTGCAAAAGTTCGCGCTGAACAGAAGACTGAGGATCAGGCGAGCACCAAGACGTTGGCGGTCGCCGGCCTGCGCGATCGGGTAACCGTGAGGCGCGACGAACGCGGTATCCCCTACATTGAAGCGAAGAATGATGCTGATTTATATTTTGCTCAGGGATACGTAATCGCGAGTGATCGTCTTTGGCAGATGGATCTGCTGCGGCGAAATGAACGTGGCGAGCTTGCAGAGGTGTTGGGCAATGCGGTTCTCGAACAAGACAAACAACATCGCATGCTCGGATTCGCACGGGAAGTAGAGATTGAACTTGCCAAAGCTTCTCCTGAGGCGCGAGCTGTGCTTGAGGCCTACGCGAATGGAGTGAATGCCTATATATCAACACTTGATCCGAAGAGTCTCCCGCCGGAGTTTCAAATTCTGCAGTACCAACCAAAGTCCTGGACACCGGCTGATTCTTTGCTTGTAGGAAAGGTGTTTGCCGAGGCCCTTTCGAATACCTGGCGTCTCGACATCATGCGCGCCGCTCTCGCGGCCCTACCAGCGGAGAAACGCGCCGGGCTCATGCCGGAGATATCTCCGCTGGACGTTCTGGTTGTCGGCAAGGATTCAAAAGCGAACCAAAAAACGGCGAGCGCTGCTCACCCTTCCAGCGCGAATGACTCTTTAACCAGAGAAACGCTTTTGGCCCTGGCTCGAGACGAGGAAATAGCAGCTCAAGCCCTGGCGCGCGTCGGTCTTTACGCCGAAGGACTGGCGGCGAGCAACAATTGGGTCGTGAGCGGTAAACACACTGCCTCAGGCAAGCCGTTGCTCGCCAACGATCCGCATCTCCAGGCCTCCGCTCCTTCAATTTGGTACATGGTTCACCTCAGCGCTCCTGGTCTTCGAGTCGCCGGCGTGACCGCGCCCGGCGGTCCCGGCGTGATCCTCGGACACAACGATTACATCGCCTGGGGCATGACCAATGTTGGGCCGGACGTCCAGGATCTCTACGAAGAAAAATTTGATCCCAACAACGCGAAACGTTACCTGACTTCGACGGGTTGGCGCGACGCGGATGTTCGTCACGAAGAGATTAAGGTGCGTAAAGGGTTCACAGACTCTGCCACCGATACTGTTCCGTTTGACGTTACCGTAACGCAACACGGCCCCATCGTGTTTGAAAAAGGCGGCAAGCGTTACGCTCTGCGCTGGACCTCTCTGGATCCCACACTGAACAAAATTGATTCCGCCTACGCGATTAATCGCGCGCGCAATTGGAAAGAATTTACGGCGGCGCTCGAGTTGTTCACCGCCCCGACCCAAAACATCGTCTACGCAGATACAGCCGGTCATATTGGCTACCACGCTGCCGGCGTCGTGCCGATTAGAAAGTCGGGCGACGGCAGTGTTCCGTACGATGGCTCAACTGACGCCGGCGATTGGGTTAAATACATTCCCATCAAGGACCTGCCCACGCTTTACGATCCACCGTCGGGAATTATCGTCACTGCAAATCAACGTATCGTCGGCACGGAGTATCCGTTTTTCCTGACTCATTCATGGGCCCAGCCTTATCGCGCGCGCCGGATCTTTGAGTTGCTTAATCAGAAAGCGAAACTAACCACCGAGGACTTTCGACGCATTCAGGGCGATGTGTACTCCATCGGGGCTGTTTCCTTCGCTCGCGAAGTCTCAAAAACACTGCGTCCCGGATTGAAACCAGAGGAAACAAAACTCTCTGAACAGCTTGATGCCTTCGATCGCTGGGATGGTCTGATGAGCGCAGACTCGCGCGTTGCACCGATGGTCGTGCAAATGCGCGTGGCCTTTCGTTCGCGGATTCTGAACGCTGCGCTTGGAGACGAACTGATCAAGGTTTTCCAATGGCCTAATTTCGATACGACGATCGACCGAGTGATAGCGGAGCAACCGAAGGATTGGCTGCCAAAGGAGTTTGCGAGTTATTCAGATCTGCTGCGTGCTTGTTATGAAGATGCTCGCAAAGCCATGGCGAAGAATGTTGGCGAAGATGATGCGAAATGGAAGTGGGGTGAGCTGTTTAAGGTGAACTTCCGACACCCGTTGGCACAGGCACCCCTAATCGGCTTGCAGTTCACGGTGGCGCCGGTGCCGCAAAACGGAAGCGGCGGGCTGGCCGCGACAGTAAACGTGGGCGCCAATGTCTCGATGAGGTTGATCGCGGACACGAGCAATTGGGATCAGACTCAACATGGCATCACGCTTGGAGAATCGGGCATTCCCTCCAACCCGCATTGGTCCGATCAACTTGCCGATTGGCGCGCCGTCACGCCGCGCGAGCTTCCATTTAGCGAAGCTGCAGTTGCGAAGTCGGCCAAGGAAACGATCGTGCTGACGCCCGCTAAATAGAGCGGTCACCATCGCCACACAAAATCAGAACTGAGAGCGATAGCGACCAGCCAAGGAGTCATCTGTCGAAACCTTAACAAGTGGGGGACCGCTGTTTTTCTCTGCACCTTGATCAGTTGACTGTTCGGCTGGTCGCTATCGCTCCCAGTTCTGATTTTGTTTGGCGACCGTTGGGTGATTGGTGGACGCTGGTTGAATTGCAATGAGTGTAGGTAGTAGAGAATTATGGCGAATATTCTGCGCTGTCGAATTACCACAGAGCGCTCGCCGTCTAGTGCTTGCCCACATCGCGCGTCTTAAAGAAGAAGTTCCACACGCAAAGGCGAGCTGGGCGCGTGATGCGAATCTTCACCTTACCTTGAAATTTCTCGGTGAGATACCGGCTGCTTCCGTCACGGATTTTTCAAACGCCGTCTCTCTGGCTGTTAGCCGAGTGCAGCCATTCGCAATTAGCCTTGAACAAACCGGCGTCTTTCCACCGCACGGACAGCCTCGTGTCCTGTGGATTGGAATCAATGACCCATCTACACATCTTGCGGACTTGCACGCTCAAGTCGAAGAGGAAGCAGCGCAGGCTGGCTTTCCGAAAGAGACGCGTGCTTTTCATCCACATCTGACCGTAGCCAGGCTGCGGCAGGCTGATCATGCGCGGGCGCTGGCTAATGCTCACAAGCAGACGGAGTTTGAGCCTTTGAAAATCGACGTCGCTGAGTTATTAGTAATTAGAAGTGAACTGAGGAGCGAGGGCTCAAAATATACGGTCGTCTCGCGGCATGCGCTTGTTGGAGTGCGGTGACCTGTCACCGCTTTGGTCCGCGACGACCTGTCGCCGCATGAGTTAAGGAATCTCTATCGAGGAAGGCTGCGACAGGTCGCAGCCGACCAAAGCGCTGACGGGTCAGCGCACTCCAAAAAATCGTTCGTGCGGGTGAGCTTAAGATCTATTTGCCTGGCAACTCACGGGGCCGCGGCGGACTCGGTGACTCCTTTTCACCGCTCGTCTGGCCGCTTTGAGACAACACTTCTTTTATCGCGCCCACACTCGAAAGCATCGCCGAAGTTTCCACCGGCATAAAGATAACTTTGGAGTTGTTAGTGCGTGTCATGTCGCGCAAACTTTCGATGTAACGAGTGGTAATCAGATACTGCGCCGGATTCCCGTGCTCTTGCATCGCTTGCGCCACCAGTGCGATAGCTTCAGCTTCGCCCTGGGCGTTTCGCTGTCGGGCCTGCGCTGCGCCCTCTGCAGCCAGAATGGCCGATTGCTTTTCACCTTCCGCACGGGTTACGGCCGCCTGCTTCTCACCTTCCGCGCGCGTGATCGCTGCCTGCCGATCGCCTTCCGCCTGCAATACCAGCGCGCGGCGATTGCGTTCGGCGGTCATTTGTTTCTCCATCGTGATGCGGACGTCTTCCGGCGGATTGATGTTCTTGACGTCAACGCGCGTCACTTTCACACCCCACTTGTCTGTCGCCTCGTCCAGAATCAAACGCAGCTTCGCGTTGATCTGATCTCGTTGCGACAAGGTGTGATCGAGATCCATGTCTCCCATTACAGCGCGCATGCCCGTGATCGTGAGTTGCACAATTCCGCCCACCAGGTCGTTCATTTCGTAGACAGCTTTGATGGGATCTGTAATTTGCCAGTAGACGACGGAGTCGACGTGTATCGTCACGTTGTCGCGAGTGATAACCGGCTGGGGCGGCAAATCGATATACTGTTCGCGCAGATCGATAGAGGTGATGCCTGGCCGGGTGTTGGTCCAATAGACAGCTCGTGGCCGGTCCAGAAACGGCCAGAGCAAATTGAGTCCGCTGCTGGCGACCTTATCAAACCGGCCCAGCCGCTCGACCAGCATCACTGTGGCTTGCGGGACTATTCGAATCGTCTTCGCGGCGATCACCAGCAGTACAATCCCAATGAAACCAAAGAACAAGAAGGCAAGCAGGGTAGTAAGGGGTTCCATAGTCAACTCCTCGGCATGTGCCGTCGATGTTTAGGTGGATCAAACTGTGGCTGGAACTATATCGGATCGCAACTTGTCCGACAAATTTTGGGTCGCCGATCCTATCTAATGCAAACTGAAGCTTTACATCGAAGCTACGGGCTGAAGAACCGCGAGCGGTAGCGAGCGGATGCGGGCACTCAAGATTAAACCGGGTATGTCTCCGATAATAGCTTCATCAACGAGATTCAAAGCACCCGTTCGCTACCGCTGGCGGTTCTGCAAGGGTCAGCCCAGGTGTGAGGGCATCTGCCAGCCTCCCAGCGCCTCTTCAATGATCGCTGCCGCGTCCAAAACCATCTCTTCGGCAAAAGGTCGGCCGATGATTTGCACACCGATAGGCAAGCCTTCAAGGGAACGTCCGGCAGGAACCGCAACGGAGGGAAGATCGAAAGCGTTACAGGTTTGCGAATAACTAAAAGCGCGAAACGTACTCATCGTCCGTTCACCGACCGTTACCTTGAGCGTTTTATTCTTATAAGCAGGCGTGGCTCCCACTGGCGTGACGAGCAACGGCGTGTGTTCCATCCATCTCAGAAGCTCGGCGCGCAAACGATCTCGCTCCCACCATGCGTTGATGTAATCATCAAGCGCAGGTGCGGGCGTGTCGTCAGCCGTTGCCAGTCGCCAGCGAACAAAATCCCCTCCCTTCTCCTCATTTCCAGCGTATACCTGGCGAAGTTGCACCACCGAAGCTCGCGAAAATAATTTGAGCCAAAACTCATGCCCCAGCTCAACACCGGGCGGGCGCGCATGTTCCACGATCAAGCCCGCTTCAGACAAAGTCCGCGCCGCAGCTTCGACTGCCTGCCGAGTTTCTTCGGTGACGGGTGCGACTCCGTCGTCGGCATACCACGCGACGCGCGAACCCTTGAGTGAAACGCGTCGAGTTAGTCCATCCGTATCAATTCCGGCGAGCACATTAAACATCAGACGAAGGTCACTGACGGACCGCGCCATAGGCCCAATCACCGCCCCAAGCGAATAAGGTCCCGTGCTCGGTGGAAACTGACCCTCGCCTGGTATGCGCCCAACCGTTGGCTTCAAACCGGCAATGCCGCAGAAGTGAGCTGGAATTCGCACCGAGCCCGCGAGGTCGCTACCGATGCCACCGGGAGACAAGCACGTGGCAATAGCAGCAGCTTCGCCGCCACTGGATCCGCCGGTGGTCATTGAAGGGTCGTGGGGATTGATTGTCGGTGCGAAGACTGGATTTTCTGTGGTGTAGTCCATCGCCATCTCGGCAGTATTTGTTTTTCCGAGAATGATCGCGCCGGCGGCTTTGAGTCGTGCGACAGCCGGCGCGTCGTGTTCCGGCACAAACTCGGCGCGCATTGCTGAGCCGCTGGTAGTTCGCAGTCCCGCAGTCTCGATGGTGTCTTTAACCGTAACCGGCACTCCATGTAGCGGACCAGGCGCATTGCCGCGACTAACCCCAGCTTCGGCTTCCTTTGCGCGCTGCAAAGCGTCGGGAGCCAATGTGACAATTGCGTTCAGCTGCGGGTTGATCTCTTTAATGCGATCGAGGTGCGCTTGCAACACTTCAACCGGCGAGACCTTTCGCGCCGCAATCTGGCCAGCCAGGAAGGTAATGGACTGTAACGAGAGGTCATTCATTGTTTACGATAGTCGCTCGAACTGGCGCATCGCTCAAGTGATTTGCAGGGACCGCGGGCGTCTCGCCCGCTATGCGTCGCAGTAGCGCAGTCGTCCAAAGTATCGTCCAAGCCATTTCGCGCTTCGCGCTCATTGCGGGCGAGACGCCCGCGGTCCCAGCAAATCACTTGCTCGTGATCGAGGTTGACGCGTTTTGCTTTTCAGAAACTTCTCACTATAATTTCCTTGCTACGAAAAATCTCAATCACAACTTGCTTATGTCTGGCCCAGCGGCTTTAGCGCTAAAGTCCGACGGCAAAGGAGCGCGTACGTGGGCGTACAGTTGAGCAGGACTTTCATACTGCGCAAACTTCATCAGTTATCCGGCATCGTGCCGCTCGGTCTCTTCCTGTTGGAGCATTTCTACACAAACTCGAAGGCGCTAACCGGAGCTGCGGATTTCAACAATGCCGTAAAAGACCTGCAGTCGATCCCTTATATCCTATTCGTCGAGATTGGTGGAATCTTTATACCGCTCATCTATCACGCCGTCTATGGTCTGGTGATCACTATGGAAGCGCGGCCGAATAACCTGAACTATCCCTACCCGCGTAACTGGTTCTATCTGATTCAACGAATAACCGGTGTCATTCTCTTTTTCTTCATCACTTTTCACGTGCTCAACTTCCGGTTTGGACTGGTACCCGGACTGAACACAATTTCCGTGGCCCACAGTCCGGAGATGGCATTCGATATCGTGTCGCGCGAGTTTCACATGGTCTGGATATTCATGATCTACGTGGTTGGTATCACGGCAACAGTGTGGCACCTGGCAAACGGCATCTGGCTATTCCTGGTTGATTGGGGCATCACCATCGGCGAGCGCGCGCAACGGTTGACCGGCTACGCCTGCATCGGCTTTGGTGTTTTCCTGCTGCTGGTCGGTATCAATGCCGCTGTAGCTTTTGTCCGTCCAGGCGGACTGCTGGGAGGAATCCTCTAAGATGGCGAGTAACGGCACCAAGATCGCGATCGTTGGCGGTGGCCTCGCGGGCCTGGCGGCGGCGATGAGAATCGCCGAAGCCGGACATGCGGTGGATCTTTTTTCTGTCGTTCCAGTGAAGCGCTCTCATTCGGTTTGTGCCCAGGGCGGTATCAATGGCGCGGTCAACACCAAGGGCGAAGGCGATTCAACCTGGGAACATTTTGATGACACTGTCTACGGCGGCGACTTTCTCGCGAACCAACCTCCCGCCAAAGCCATGTGTGAAATGGCGCCATCGATCATTTTCCTTTTCGATCGCATGGGCGTGCCTTTCTCTCGCACCAAGGAAGGCCTGCTTGATTTCCGTCGCTTTGGGGGAACTAAACACCACCGCACGGCATTTGCCGGCGCTTCCACTGGTCAGCAGTTGCTCTACGCGCTGGACGAACAGGTGCGACGTTACGAAGCCGCCGGGAAAGTTCGCAAGTTTGAACACTGGGAAATGATGTCGCTGGTGCTTGATGAGGCGCAGGTCTGTCGCGGCCTGATCGCCATGAACTTGCAGACACTCGAGCTCAAAGCCTTCCCCGCCGATGCCGTGATTATGGCGACTGGTGGACCCGGTTTGATTTACGGCAAGTCGACCAACTCTATGGTTTGCACGGGCAGCGCGGTTGCTGCTTGTTATCAGCAGGGCGCGAAGTATGCAAATGGCGAGTTTATTCAAGTCCATCCCACTTCTATTCCCGGTGAGGACAAGCTGCGCCTGATGTCAGAATCTGCGCGCGGCGAAGGCGGTCGCGTTTGGGTGCCGCGCAAAGCTGGTGACAACAGGGCGCCGTCGTCGATACCGGAAAATGAACGCTGGTATTTTCTCGAAGAGAAGTTTCCTGCTTACGGAAATCTGGTTCCGCGCGACATCGCCACCCGTGAGATTTTCCAGGTCTGCATCGAGGGCAAGGGCGTTGGCGGAGACAACCAGGTCTATCTCGATCTAACCCACATTCCCGCCGAGACCCTGGATAGAAAACTTGGCGCGATCCTTGAAATCTACGAAATGTTTGTGGGCGATGATCCGCGGCATGTACCGATGCGGATTTTCCCCGGCGTGCACTATTCAATGGGCGGTCTCTGGGTTGACTACGATCAGCGCACCAATATTCCGGGTCTTTTGGCGGCCGGTGAATGCGACTATTCGATACATGGAGCGAACCGGCTCGGCGCCAACTCGCTGGTCAGTTGTGTCTATGGTGGATTTGTCGCCGCACCTGCCGCGATGACTTATGCAAAGAATGTCGAGCGCAACGGCGCCGACGGCTCGCGCATTTACGATCAGGAACTCAAGAAGCAGCAGGAGATCAACGATGCGCTGATCAAGCAGAGCGGGAATGAAAACCAGTATGTCCTCCATCAGGAGATGGGCAAGTGGATGACTGACAACGTTACCGTTGTTCGCTACAACGAGAAACTCAAGGCTACGGATAACAAACTGCTCGAGCTGATGGATCGTTATAAGCGCATCTCGATTAACGATTCGAATCTCTGGGCCACTATGGCGTTGCCGCATGCGCGACATCTCGACAACATGCTGGAACTGGCTCGCGTCATCACACTCGGCGCGCTGAATCGCAACGAGTCGCGCGGTGCGCACTACAAGCCGGAGTTTCCCGATCGTGATGATGAGAATTTTCTGAAAACCACAATCGCTGAGTATTCCGGCGAGGGTCCCGTGATTTCATATGAACCAGTCGACATCTCGCTGATCCCGCCGCGAAAACGCGACTACAGTAAGGCGAAGCAAGAACCGAAACACGATCCGGCAGCTAAGCGTCCGGAAGCACAAGTGTAAGGTTGTATGAGAAAGAGATTTTCCATTTGTCATTTCTCATTTGTCATTTTTCATCGCAGGCAATTCTCTGGCGATGAGAAACTCTCTTTCAATGGCAAATGAGAAATGCCAAATTGAGAAATGGAAAATCTTTCCCTCCGCGTTTGTGAAGTTAATGGAAGCCTAAGAACATGTCAGCACACGTAGCCACACCAAAAACCAATCGCGTTCCGCCCAAGTCTGTCGAGATCCATATCCGCCGCCGGGCGAATCCCGACTCACCGCCATACTGGGAACGTTTTGAACTTCCTTATCGCCCGAATCTCAACATCATTTCCTGTCTGATGGAGATTCAGAAGAATCCTGTGACCAAGGAGGGGACGAAAACTACGCCACCAGTTTGGCAAATGAACTGTCTCGAACAGGTGTGCGGCATCTGCACCATGGTGATCAACGGCCGTGCGCGCCAATCGTGCTCAGCGCTTATCGACAATCTGGAACAGCCAATCAAACTCGAGCCGATGCAGAAGTTTCCCAACATTCGCGACCTGGTTGTCGATCGCTCGCAAATGTTTGATCACCTCAAGCGCGTTAATGCCTGGATTGAGCTTGACGGCACATATGATCTAGGCCCGGGACCGCGTATGGATCAGGAAGACGTGCAGGAACGTTACGCCTATTCGCGTTGCATGACCTGTGGTTGTTGCCTGGAAGCATGTCCCCAGTATGACGAAGACACTTACATTGGCCCGCAGGCCATCGCCCAGGTGCGTTTATTCAACATGCATCCCAATGGCGAGGCCACGCGCGACCAACGCCTCGAAGGAATCATGGGCGAAGACGGCATCACCAACTGTGGCAACGCGCAAAACTGCATCAAGGCCTGCCCGATGGGCATTCCTCTCACGCGCGCGATCTACGAAGAGAACCGCGAAACGATCGTGCACGGATTGTTCGGCTGGCTAAAGAAATAACTGCTTCATCCCGATAGCCAAAGAGGCGCCGGTTGTTCGCCGGTGCTTCTTTGTTTTTTGACTATGCAGCAGCGACTAGTAGTCACGGTCTGCAGTTTTTCGGATCAGCTCTCCAGATTTCCGGAACGCAAAACTTTTTTGGTGACAAAGAATATTCTTGCTAAATTAGGTGGCTCCACTCTACTAGACGGTTGACAGACTATATGAACGCCGTACTCTGCGCCCACATTTCAAAGTTTCAAACCGAAAAGGGCTGGCCGTTATCCCCGGTTACCACTGCTCGGTCGTTCGGAAGTTCTCGTTATCCATCTAAAGTCGGAGTTGATCTCTTTTTGGAGTTCAACGTGCGGTCTGCCTGATCCCCGAGGTGTAATCGTTCGCCTCGTGCCCTATTAGTGAAACTCAACCACTCAAAATCTTCAAGGAGCCACGTTATGCACAAAGCAGTCAGATGGACCTTACTGTTTAGTTTGATAGCAATTTCTTTCGCAGTAGCCTGGGACTTCACCCCGCGTTCCGCCGGTCGGAACAACGGAAAAGTCGACGTCAAGACTTCCAGCCCAGCTGCAGAATTTCAGCTTGAGACGCTCGCAATCGGCGCGATCACTATTGACCCCACCGACTCCAGCATCGTTTATGTTGGAACGGGTGAGAACGGTCAGTCAGCCGACAGCTTCGCAGGCAAAGGCCTTTACATAATACGAAATGCGAATTCGGCAATGCCCAACTTGAACGGACCGTACCGCCTAAACGGCGTTGGCGCCGATGTTTTTAGCGGACGAGCAATCGGTCGCATCCTTGTTGTTCCGTCAGACCACAACACCATCTTCGTATGTACCGCGAATGGAACGGTCGGGTGAAACCTTCCCGGTCGGCACCACTACGGTTACGCTAACCGACACCAGGCTCGACGGCAGCACAGCGACGTGCACGTTTACCGTTACGGTGAACGACACGGAGTTTCCGGTGGTCAGTCAGCCGACTAACACTCCGAACATCCTCTGGCCACCCGACCATCGCATGGTAGACGTGACCAACAACTACACCGCGACAGACAACTGTTCCGGTCTCAATTGCGTGCTTACGGTTGCCAGTAACGAACCCATCGACGGCCTCGGTGACGGCGATACTTCGCCTGACTGGCAAGTGGTCGACGCGCATCACGTGTTGTTGCGAGCTGAGCGTTCCGGTAAGGGCAGTGGACGTATCTATACCATTACCACTACCTGCACCGACGCTTCGGGCAATGTAGTTACCAAGAGGAGCACAGTCTTCGTACCGCCAAATCAGAAGGGCGGCGCTTATACTGTCTTCACTGCGCCAAACAGCTTCGTCAGTCCCAAGGTACCGGGCGTGCCGGCAGCTTTGAGCGCAGCCCAAACAACCAAACCGTTGGTCATGGGCATGATCAACTTTGACTTTAGCTCCAGGCCAGCGACGGCCAGGAGTTCGAAGGTTGAGAACAAAGCCGAGAACAAGGGTGAGAATTTAGTTAACTTCATTCTTGGGAACCTTGAATTCAGCGCCCTGAATTATGACTTCCGGTCACTTTCCGGCGTGCGCACGCAGTTCAAGGGTTATGGCAAGCTCAACAACGAAACGGGTTACAAATACCTGCTGACGGTCATCGACGGCCAGGCACCTAAGGGTGGCGGCGTCGACAAGTTCCGCCTCAAGATCTGGAACGACAAGACCGGCGAGGTTGTTTTTGACAATCAGGTGGGAGACGACGATGATGCCGACCCGACAACACCAGTCGGTGATGGCAAGAGCATCAACTTCCCCAGGTAAGACGCTTCAACCTCCTAGCCAAAGAGGCACCGGTTATTCGCCGGTGCCTCTTGTTTGCGGAATACAATTTCGAGTTGGATTTTCTCGTAATCCTCCTTGTATTTTCCTCTGTGCCACCTTTTGTGTTCTCTGTGTCTCAGTGGTGAATCCGCTCGACAAATACTCACCACAGAGGCACACAGAATCACAGAGGATGCACAGAGATTTGAAGAAAGGCCCGGTGAAAAACACCGAGGCCTTTCTTGTAGAGCAGCAGAATAATTCGGTTTACCTAAATACCTAACACGTCGATCAACTCCTGCACCGCAGCGGCGCTCTTTTGAAGGGCGATGCGTTCGTCAGCCAGCAAGTTAATCTCGATGATTTGCTCCAGGCCTCGCTCGCCAAGCTTGCAAGGCACGCCGACGTAGAGTCCGTTGATTCCATATTCACCTTCAAGATAAGCGGCGCAGGGAAGAATCTTCTTCTTGTTTTTCAGGATTGATTCTGTCATCTCCACTGCCGCGGCGGATGGTGCGTAATAGGCCGAGCCCGTTTTGAGCAGTGAAACGATCTCAGCGCCGCCGCCTGCAGTCCGCTTCACGATCGCGTCGATCTGATCCTTGGGCAGCAATTCTGGAATCGGAATACCGGCGCAGGTTGAGAAACGCGGCAGCGGTACCATAGTGTCGCCGTGGCCTCCGAGTACAAAGGCCGTGACGTTTTCCACGGAAACGTCCAGAGCCTCCGCCAGGAAACAACGCATACGCGCGGAATCGAGCACGCCGGCCATGCCAATCACGCGGTGCTTGGGAAAACCAGAGCGGCGAAATGCCACCTGACACATCGCATCGAGCGGATTCGAAACGATGATCAGAATTGAATCAGGCGAACGGCTCACCACTTCATCGACAACCTTTGAAACGATATCGGCATTGGTCTTTAGCAGATCGTCGCGGCTCATTCCCGGCTTGCGTGGCAGTCCGGCGGTGATGATCACCACATCTGAGTTCTCTGTGCCATCGTAGGTATTCGTTCCTACCAGTTTGACGTCATAGCCTTCAATCGGTGCTGCCTGGGCCAGGTCGAGTGCCTTACCCTGCGGCACCCCTTCAACAATGTCGACCAGCACTACGTCGCCAAGTTCCTTTGCGGCCAGCCAGTGGGCGGCGGTCGCGCCTACATTACCAGCGCCGACCACCGTAATCTTGTTTCGCGCACCCATATCTTTTGTGATCCTTTCGAAGTCAGGAAGACCGCCGGATGGCGCGGTCTTGCTGCGCAATTTTTAGTTAAGAATGCTAGGATTTGAAAGACCGCGAGTGTAAGCCTCGTTGCGAGAGAGTGTCAATCCTGAGCGTTAGATCTAAGCTTTGGTCTATTGAAGACGTGGAGACGAGGTGTACCACCACGCGGCAGCGGGTGGGTCATGTTTCGGATCTCGCCACCGAAGATCAAAGACTGGAATGTGAAACGATTGAGTGAGATCGAAACCCACCCGCTACCGCGTGGTGGTACTGATGTTATGAAGCAACAAGCGCCTCCGTTCGTGAGCTGTTAGACTCACGTTCAGCTTACTGATATGAGACTGAAAGGAGGCGCTATGGAACCAATATATATCGGCGTTGACTTTCATTCCAGACAACAGACGCTCTGTTATTTGAAAACTGAAACTGGCGAACTCGTGCTAAAGGAGCTACGGAAGCCGATCAGGATTTTACGCTTGTGGAGGCGGCTGGCTAGCTCCTTGGACTCAAGGGCCGGCGATTTTCTGGGACCGCGGGCGTCCCGCGCGCAAACGCGCCGCAGGCGCGCAGTTCGTCGAAGTTGACCCACAAACTATTTTCGCGCTTCGCGCTCATTGCGGGCGGGACGCCCGCGGTCCCAGAAAATCGCGCTCGCTGCCTCTTAAGAGCGCAACTTTGGATCAGCCGGCTACTGGAACTAGCACGGCGTCGCGTGATAGTATCCTAACCCTGAATAACACGTAATAATTGACCACCCCCGCTAAGTCGAAAACACCAATTCGAGCCATGTTGAATAGCCAAACCTTAAATCATCGCCCGCTCGATAGCCGTTGCAATCTGTTCGCCGACTAGCTCTTACTTCCTTAATTTTACATCGCCGTTTTGAAGTGATCTCGACCTTTATTTGTCGAGCCAGAGTCCTGTTCAGAAGGCCGCATTGTCCGTAACGGCCGGTTTTTTTAGAAGGAGAGTACATATGTCGACTAACACTATGGCGCCGCCTAAGCGTCCCGAAATCAAGACTGCACTTCCCGGTCCGAAGGGTAAGGAAATCATCACCGCTGACGCACAGTTTGTTACACCTTCTTATCCCCGGCCCTCGTTCAAACTTGTCGCCGAACGCGCGCAGGGCGTTTGGGTGGAAGACGTTGATGGCAACACTTTCCTCGATTGCAACGCCGGCGTCGCAGTCTGTTCCACCGGCCATTGTCATCCTGAGGTGGTACAGGCGATCCAGGATCAGGCAGCGCAGATGATTCACATGTGCGGCACGGACTACTACTACCGCCATATGCCGGCCCTCGCGAAGAAGCTCGATGAGATCGTGCCGGTGAAGTCGCCTACGCGCACTCACTTTGCAAACAGCGGCACTGAAGCCATCGAGACTGCGTTGAAACTAGCGATGCATGCAACTGGCCGCGAGAAGTTCATCGCCTTCTTCAACAGCTTTCACGGCCGCACTTTGGGTTCGCTTTCGCTGACGTCGTCTAAAGTTGCCCAGCGAACTGGTTTCAAACGCCAGGCGCTGGACGTAGTGCACGTTCCTTTTCCAAACGAGTTTCGTAATCCGTTTCGCGCTGAGGATTGCGGCGATGGCGGCGCGGCACAGGGGGCGCTGAACTGGATCGAGGAAAGACTGTTCAAGACTACAACGCCACCTGACGAAGTTGCGGCGATTGTGGTTGAAGCAGTGCAAGGTGAAGGTGGCTACGTGCCTGCGCCGGCTGGATTTCTACAAGGCTTGCGCCGGATTTGCGATCAGCACGGTATTCTTCTAATTGTTGACGAAGTGCAATCCGGAATGGGCCGCACTGGAAAAATGTTCGCGTGCGACCATTACGATGTAGCGCCTGATATCGTAACGCTCGCCAAAGGGATTGGCTCCGGCATGCCAATCGGCGTCTGCGTCGCTCGCGCGGATTTGATGGACTGGAAGCCCGGCGCTCATGCGTCAACCTTCGGCGGCAATCCTGTTTGCATCGCTGCGGCTTTAAAGACTATTGAGTTACTCGAAGGCGGGTTGGTGCAGAACAGCGCGGAGGTGGGCGCGTATCTGAAGGCAGGTCTAAAGCGACTGATGCAGAAGTATGACTGCATCGGCGATGTGCGCGGCATGGGATTGATGATCGGGGTGGAGTTCGTGGAAGATCGGGTTGGAAACAAGGCGGCTCCGGAGTTGCGAGATCGCGTGGAGATGGCCTGCTTCGAACGCGGATTGATCATTCTGGGCGCGGGCGCAAACACGATTCGCTGGTCGCCGCCGTTGATCCTCTCCAAAGAAAATGTAGATGTCGCGTTGGAGATTTTTGACGCAGCGCTCGCGGCAGCGCTTTAAAGTTCAAACCGCCAGGACGCCAAGTGCGCAAGGAATATCTATTAAGTAAATCAGCAGTTCGAATTGCTGTTCTTTTCTCATTATTTGGCGACCTTGGCGCCTTGCGGTTAGGCCTCTAATTTCCTGGCAATCTCATGCATGCGCGCGCGCAATCGATCCTCATCGACAGACATAACGCGACCATCGCGATAGACTTCCCTTCCCGCTACCACCGTCATGGTTACATCACGACCTGAGGATGCAAAGACTAGCGTTTCAGCTGGACCGTAAGAGGGAATCTGATGTGCACCGTCAAGCGAAACAACGGCGAAGTCTGCCTGCAGGCCCTCTTTGAGCTCGCCGGCCTGACCGGCTAAGCCGAGTGAGTATGCGCCTCCTAAAGTAGCAGCCCGCAATATGTCATCGGAATTCAGGTCACAACTGCCGCCAGAGCGAGCCAGCAACAGCGCGAAGCGCGCTTCTTCCAAAAGATCACAAGTGTTGTTGCTGGCGACGGAATCACTGCCAAGGCCAACCTGAATTCCCTTTTCTACCATTTTGGCAAAAGGTGCGACGCCATGGCCGAGCTTCGCATTTGATTTCGGACAGTGCGCCACGCGCGTTTCAGTTTGCTTGATGGTTTCAAGGTCTGCTTCGTCCACCCGAATGCAGTGGGCCAGCAGCGGCATGGTTTCCAGCACGCCGGCGTCGTGCAGATATTGAATTGGAGAAACTCCCGGCGCGCGCCATTCAATACCGCGGCTTCTCAGTCCCTCGGCAAAAGGACCTCGTCCCTCGCGCAGGAATCGAACCTCCATCTCGGTCTCAGCCGCATGCATCATCAGCGGCAGCTTCTGCTCCAGGGCTAACTTCGAAATCATCTGCAGCTGCTGGCTGCAGACTGTGTATGGCGCGTGCGGGGAAACTCCGGCTTTAACCAGTGATGTTTCACGTTCACGTAGACCGGCAATTTTCGTCATCAGCTTTTCAAAGTTCTCCTGCGCCAGCCGCGGGTCCGGGCCAAACGATTCCTGAAAAACAATGCCGCGCAGTCCCACGTCGCACAGTGCCTTCATGCTTTGCAGTGCAGCGTCGCTCGCATCGGCAACACACGTCACGCCGGCCCGTGCCGCTTCACAGGCGCCCCATGAAGCGGAGACTCTTAAGTCATCAGCAGTCATTCGTTCGAGGCGGGCGCTAGTCAGTTTTCTGAGCCAGGCAAAGAAGTCAGCAGCTTCGTCTTCGAGGAAGCCACGCATCGCCGTAAGTTCGAGATGGGAATGCGCGTTGACCAGGCCGGGGATGATGACAGACTCGCCAAGCTCGCGGGTTGCTGCTTCAGGATATTGCTCTAGCAGTGTGTTGCGATTGCCGACCGAAACGATCTTCTGACCATCAACGGCTACCGCGCCATCGACAATCTCGGGTGAAGAGAGTGGCAGAATCCAACGCGCGCAATAGAGAGTCGTCATGATTTCCGGTTGAAAACTTCCTGTTCAGCACTTCACTGGTGACTAGTCGCCGCGCTCGTGGGTCGACGTCATCAGGTCCGAACCGAGCCCCGGAAGTTCAGTGAGCAGTCTGCGATTGCCTTCAATTGATGTCACGACACTAAGGCGAACAACGTGCTCACCATCCGGACTATTGTCGACATCGAAGTCTTCAAGATGGAGGTGTTGTCTTTCGAGCAAATCCAGCAGTCGTTCCAGAAGCTGAGCGGGATCATGGGTCTTCAAAGAATAATGGAACATGCGTTGACGCCGAATGATAAATCGTTCGACTCTACGCAGGACCACAAGCACAATGATGATCAGCGTTGTCGCTAACACAGCAAGACCAAACATTCCCTCGCCGATCGTGATGCCAACAGCAGCGACTATGAAGATGGTTGCGGCGGTAGTCAGTCCCGTGATCGAACCTCGTGCCTGGAGGATTACCCCGGCACCCAAAAAACCTATACCGGCCACCACCTGGGCGACCAACCTTGCCGGATCGGTATAAGCAGCGCCGCCTCCAATGTGCCGCGACACAATCATAAATAACGCTGAGGCCATGCAGATGAGCACGTTAGTACGCAGTCCGGCGGCCTTGCGACTCAGTTCTCGCTCAAAGCCAATCGCTCCGCCGCAGACGATGGCCAGCAGCAGTTTCGCCACAATTACCATATCGAGGGAATTGGTAAACAAATTGATCATCACTACCTCACTCCGAGCTTATCGCGATTTTTCGGGCGAAGGAGACTGCGATGTGATGTCCAGCCCTCGCGTCCTTCGAAGCTTGCGGTAGCGCTCCATAATCGAGCTGACGTAGGCGCGCGTGGAAGGAATTTCGATCCGATTAGTGAATTCGTCTGCAGTCAACTGCCTGGCGCCGTCGGCAACTTTGTTCCACTCCGCAGCTCTGCTCGGACCGGCATTATACGCGGCGATCACGCGCGGCTCTGGATCAGCAGTGTCTCGATACTGTTCCTGAATTTTTTCCAGATACCAGCAGCCGATTTGAATGTTTCGCTCCGGGTCACGTAGCAAGGCAGCGGGACTCTGGACCATCTGCCGTTCCAGATCGTGCATGCCGGTCTCCGCAGCCCATTCCCGGCCTACAGCGGGCGTGATTTGCATAAGTCCAATCTCGCCGTCTTTGCCGTTTTTCCAGGGACTAAAATAAGTTTCCTCGTAAATGATGCTCCAGACCAGGGCCGGGTCAAGCCGGTAGACATTCGCCTGCCTGGCAATCATGCCGTCATAGCGATGCATCCAATATTGGTTGAAAAAATAGGAACCGAGAAGGAGTGCGACAACTGTGAGGCAACCGATTAGGAGACGTTTCATTTAAGAAATAGGGTAATGGGGAATGGGTAAAGGGTAAAGTCGTAAGGCAAAGCTCCTGGACCTTCCTTTACCCCTTACCCTTTCCCTCTCAACCTTCGGTACGCCCTTTACCCTGCGGTTAGTTTCTTCGCTTCAGTTGCGACCAGAAGTTTGCAGTCGAGCCTGAAGTATCCAAACCTTCGTAACGCGAGCTCAGCGCTACCTCATCAAGGACGTGGCCCTGCAACCAGATCTCAGCGTCAAGCATGACGCCGGGCGCCAGCGTATCTCCGCGCAACGCACGCTGGTTCACGAGGATTTCGAGGTTCATTCTCTCAAGATCCAGATGTATCCAGTACAGGTCGCTACCCGAGAGGGGATTTTTCAAAGGCTTAAACGCAATGACACGCCCGGTTAAGCTCCAGTCGTTTTCGTGAGCCGCGCGTGATGGCGCGGCCTTGTCCAACGGCATCCATCGGGTTTTGGCAGGTGTGCTGCGCACGCGTGCACGATATGCCAGGCCACATAGGCCCACGTGAAGCTCTTCCGCGCCGAATCCTCCAGGCCCCACCTCAGTCAGATTTTGCAATTCAAACAAGACTTCGCAATCGGCGCCCTCGCGATATCCGTGAACCACTGCCTCGCCCTCTTCATCGTATTCGGTCAACGCCCAGGGACTAATCTTTTGGATATAACGGGCCCGAAATCCCGGCCGGCAGTCAGCGTAAAAAACATTTCTTCCCGACTGGTATAAGACCGTCCAGACCTCCAGCCCATCACCTAACTTCCAGCAGCGACCGTGCAGCACGGCGCCACGCCGATTAAGCTGTGTGGCTTCACCCTGATCTTCGGCGCGCTCGGCAAGATAGTTAAAGGCTTTCTCGCTAGGCACCTCCAAACCGATTGTTTCAAACGTTGGGTTCATGAATCTAAGTAGCCACTCTGTGATATTAAGTGTCGGCCTGAACGCTTTACTTTTGTACTACCTCGACTTGCCTGCTTGCTTCTTCGGCCTGGCGCCAGACTCGTGTAAATCTTCTTGTATTCCGTCGGGCTGCGCGCGCGTGCGCACTCCGCGAATAATTCTCTCCGGTCCATGCGTGGGCCTGACACCTGAACGGACCATCTCAGCAAAAAGATCTACATCATAGTCTACGTCGCGAGACATCTTCTCGCGAATGGCATGCAACACTTCCAGGAATTTAGGACGCCGGTACATTCTTGATTCTTTCACCTTAGGTCTCAAATTTCAAATCTCAGTTTTCGAATATCGGATCTCACGTTTGAGATTTGACTGGGCCGTGCCGTCTAGATCAATTCACTTTCTCTGTCGCTTCCGATACCAGGAACTCAGGTGTAACGATCATGGGAACATAGAATCCGGCTGCCGTATTAAACAACCGGATGCGCGCCTGTCTGCGAACATTCGCCAGGTGTCCGAAGTTCCAGGTCACCAGGTAGTCGATCTTATGACAAGAAGCGATCGCCACGTGCAACGCATCGGCAATGTATTTGCGATGGAATATGCCGCGCGAGATGTAGCCGTCCGCCAGGATTGCAGCTTCTTCGGTAAGCTCTACTTGTTCGAGAGTGGAGATAAGGTTTAAGTAAGCCGAGCGATGCGGTTCGCTCACGCGCTCGAGTTCGCGGTTGACGAGTGGCGAGATGACTGAGCGGTAGTCGGGCATCTCGTGTTCCCACCAACGGATCGTCAGATCACGACGAAACGGCTCGCCATTATCCAAATAGGCGCCAATTACGGACGTTTCAAGGTAGAGGCTTTGCTTCATTGATCCAAATGCTCATTCGGTCTGGCCACGTCAACGTTATTCGTCTTCTGATTCAGCGGTTCCAACCGAAGAAGGCCTCGCTGAAAATCAAACGAGACCCGGAAGTGTCGCAGGTAGTTTGCTCCGAGAATTCCCATCTGTGTAAAACCTGCGGTCTCGTTAACCGGGTCAAGATCGAGAATAGCTGCGCTAATTCGCTCGCGCGTAATTGGGCCCAACATAACCTTGGGCAAAAGCAAACTCCTGACATCATCAGCAATACCCGCGGCGCCATAAATTCGCAGGCGAGTCGGCTCCAGATAGTTATCGAGATCCTCTTCCTTTGTCAGGCGTTCTGAAACCACCGAAACGCTTGCACCGGTATCGACGATGAAATTCAGTGGTCTTTCAATTCCATCGAGATGAACCTCGCCGCTTAGAAACCCACTAGAGGTCGTGCGCAGCGGAATCTCCAGAACACCTGGAGCCAGCGGCTGAACCGCATTTCTTGAAATGCGTATGCCCCAAAGATCTTTGACGAAATTCTCTGATGGCCGCCGTAACATGAAAATCTTTTCGCCGTAGTCGACAGAGGCAATGAACTTTGAGATCACTGATAGACCGAGGTAGCCATCCACCGGGTTCGTCTCGTCAAAGAAGTGGCGAATGTAGACCGGCACACTCTCAACTCTTACATCTCCAAGCTCGAGCGAGTCCAGGAAGCCATAGACGATGTCAAACTTGCCGCCACCACCCACCGCACGGGCCTGGCCCCCACGGGCAACTGGATGCAAACCTAATTTTTTTGCTGTTTCCTCAGAGATAACAGACATTCCCGAGCCAGTGTCGAGAACAAACCGTAAAGTTTCGCGGTTATTGTTTGCGCGAACCTTTAGGATCGGCCGGCCATCAACTGACTCGAACGGCACGGTCGTTTTGTTGTCCCCGGCCAGAACATACAAAGAGCTCTGTTTTCCCAGATAGCGCAGGAAGTCGATCAAGCCGCGGATGCGTGCTCGCCGATCGGCATCGGTTTTGGGCGCGATGACCAGAAATTTTTCGTATGCATCTGCCGCTTCCTTGTACCGCTCGTTGCGGGCTGTGGCTTGTCCGAGATTGAAAAGGTAGTCAGGCTCGGTGTCATCCAGACTCACGGCGCGCCGCAGTCCCCTGATCGAAGACTCGAGACGGTTCTCATAAAAATCAACCATCCCTAACCCGGCAATGGCCAGCGCCTCGTCATTCTTGAGGCTTAGAGAGGTACGGAATTCCTCGACTGAATTCTGAAAATCGCCGGACGCCAGAATTACAGATCCCAAGAGGGCGTGAGCGCGCGACGAAAGCGGATCGGTCAGTACAACTCTCGCCGCATGGTCGTAGGCATCTTGAAGCATTCTTTGCTTCAGCAAGGCGAAACTCAGCCCAAGACGCGCTTCCTTGTCATGAGCGTCTTTTGCAAGTAATTCCCTAAACTGCTTTTCGGCGTTCTCATAATCTCCGTTCTTAAGCGCTTCGTTAGCACGCTGGCGCGACTTAGTGTCGCTAACCGCCAGGACAGACGCTGACATCGCCAGACAAATAAGAATGCCGGCAAAAAGTTTTATTGCCATTGGGGGGAGCCACCGTTTCGCGTTAAGAGCTTGCATGATTTCTATCTCTCCGCGTTACGGGATACTTCAGGAGTATCCAAATAAGCCTGCTGGGGAGAAAAATTTTACTACTTCAAGACTTCGCCGGTTTTCATTGACCAAAGAACCAGATCAAGCTCGTCAAAGTCAATCTTAATTTCACGCGCAAAGTAACGTAGTCGTTCCTCTGTTTCCAAATAGCGCGTTCGCGTTGCCGGAGGCTTAGGCGTTTCGACCACTTTTAAATTGGCAAGGCAATCATCACGTGCTTATCGAGAATGGCGTGTCCGAGTAACCCTATGTTTCTCAGGAAGTGGCTCGACTCTTTGTATCCCAGGCCCTTGATGCGTTTTTCTCGCGCCA
>CAWEIN010000012.1:0-72912 GCA_963809065.1 Blastocatellia bacterium | reverse complement strand
TAGTCGGAAGAGCGCAACCACCCGCCCGGAAGGAGCGCGCGATCTGTTTATGCTGAGAAAACCTGCGGGGAAATTTTTGATGCGCACCGCGTTTGTTTTCCAGTTCAAGATTTCGACACGATCCCGAAAAAGGAGTACGACATCGCACGGATCGTTTCCCGAAGCAGAGCATCGTTGGCTGACATCCAATGGCGTTTCCTGGAGCCTCGTGATCGGAGTTGGTATGGCGGCCTCCATATGGTGATGCATGGCCTGCTGCTGCGGGCGGATTGTATTGCGCGAGAGTATTTTCCAGCCGTTCATCGCGCGTGATGGAGGCCGAGTCGGACAGCAAAATCTGCGTGCCGCGCCGCAGCTTCATCCCATACACAAGCTGGTCGCGGAGCCAGTACAACGATCCCTCCAGCACGACCGCCGCATCGCCCGGCATCCGCGCGCCGTAAACCTGCAGCCGGGTCTGCAACGCACCCTGGAAATATTCGGCTGCTTCGGCCGGGATACCGGCGCTGTTTTCGATCGGCAAAATTCTGAGTTCGAGCGGAATGTCGAGTTCGAGGAATCCGGCCTGGACCTGGCCTGCTGCCTTCCACGCAAGATTCAGCATCGGTTCTTCCGGAGATTGGACTCCTACGACAGTTCCGCTGCTTCCTGTAGAGACAGGGCCCGGCGCCGGCGAGACGGGCTTCTGCTTCTGGCATGCAATGAGAACAAGGACGAAAAGGAAGGCTATTCGCAGAGAATTCTTCATAGAGGGTTTTCAGCAAGAATACTAAAATTATCCCGCGGTTTATAGTGAAATCTGACGTTGAAACGCACAAAGATTGCCGTAGAAAATGGGCTATTCTAATAGAAATGAAGTATGCCAGCACGAACGCGCAAAGTGGATCCGTTTCGTTCCGTGAAGCGTTGTTGAACGGATTGGCGCCGGACGGCGGTCTTTATGTTCCTGAATCCATCCCATCCGTGCCGCGTGAATTTCTCCCGCGCCTGCATGCGATGAGCTTTGCCGACATGTCGTTCGAACTGAGCAAGCTGTGGCTGGGCGATGAAATTCCCGAAGGCAACTCGAGCGCCTGGTTCACGATGCTTTCAATTTTGAGCCTGAAGTTGTGCGGCTCGATTCCTCGCTCGCTGCGCTTGAGCTTTTTCACGGACCGACGCTTGCGTTCAAGGATTTTGGAGCGCGTTTCATGGCGCGGCTGATGTCGTACTTCAACGATGGCGGAAGCGACCTCACCATCCTGGTCGCCACTTCCGGCGATACGGGCAGCGCGGTAGCCCATGGATTCTTTGGAGTCGAAGGCATCCGTGTGGTTGTCCTTTATCCTTCGGGCCGGGTAAGCACCATCCAGGAAAAACAGATGGCAACGCTGGGAGGGAACATTACTGCTCTCCGTGTTGCCGGCACTTTCGATGATTGTCAAAGGCTGGTGAAGGAAGCATTCCAGGATCCTGATCTGCGGCGCAGCTTGCGTTTTAGTTCAGCCAACTCCATCAATATCGCGCGATTGATTCCACAGTCCTTCTACTATTTTTTATGGCTGGAGCCGGATGAATCGAACTAGCTGGCCCTGCGCGTTCTCCGTTCCCAGCGGCAATTTTGGAAACCTGACCGCGGGCATCATGGCCAAACGAATGGGATTGCCCGTGCAGCGTTTTATTGCCTCCACCAATATTAATGACGCAGTCCCCGAATTCCTGGATTCGGGAATCTTTCGCCCGCGCCCTTCGATGGACACCATTTCAAATGCCATGGACGTGGGGAATCCCAGCAATTTTTCCCGGATGATGTGGTTGTATTCTTCGATGTTGCTGCGTTTCGAAATGACCTGGAGGGCGCCGTTTACACGGACGACCAGACGCGCGCCGCAATGAAGCAGGTTCATTTGAAATATGGTTATGTTCTCGATCCGCATGGCGCGGTGGCTTACCGTGGAGCATTGGATTTTGTGAATCGGAGCACCCAACCGGTGGATGTCCTGTTCCTGGAAACGGCCCATCCTTCCAAGTTTCCCGATGTCGTTGAATCTGTCTTAACGTGCGCGTGTCTCTTCCGTCGCAGTTGCAGTCCTGCCTGGTCGACCCGTCTCTTCAATTCCCATGGAAGCCCGATCTGAACAACTCAAAGAATTCCTTCTGGCGATGTGAGCCGCAAATTGATTTGTCGTTTTTGACAGTGCGGGTTATCTTTAATGCTCCATCTGGGAGGGAAAAGACTCCATGCGAAAACTGATCCGAAAATTGCTCATTGATATCGGTGAAGATCCGAAGCGCGAACGCCTGGCGAAAACACCCGGAAGAGTCGAGAGGCCTACAATTTTTTACGAAAGGGTATGCCGAAGATCCCGCAAAGTGCTGAACAATGCGTTATTCGTGGAAAACTACGATGAAATGGTCATTGTCAAAGACATCGACCTTTTCAGCATGTGCGAGCATCACCTGCTTCCCTTTTTCGGCGCTGTCACGTTGCCTATATTCCCAATAAGAAAATCATCGGCCTGAGCAAAATTGTGCGTCTCGTTGAGGTCTACAGCCGCCGGCTGCAGGTTCAGGAGCGGCTCACCTCGCAGATTGCAGAGACGATCAACGGAGACTCTCTCCTTACGGGGTTGGCGTGGTGATTGAAGCTCAGCATCTGTGCATGATGATGCGAGGCGTGGAAAAGCAGAATTCATTGGCGATCACTTCGTCCATGCTCGGAAGCTTCCGTGAGAAAGCGGAGACGCGCATGGAATTCATGGATCTCATCAAGAGCAAACGTTAAAGACAGCGCCGTCCGAACGCGTTACAATAACTGCAACCTGGCGGTCTTGAACCGCCTTAATCTATGGAATTTCCCGGACCCGACGAGAACCAGGATGGCATTGGCGCAGCGACAATGACCTGGATATTGGCCCCTATCGCGGCTGATTCCCATTTATTACCGCGGGAAAGAGTACATGGTTCCCGAAAACAACTGCCTTCTGAGATGCCTCCAGTTCCTGAATGAGGAAGTTGCTTACGGCAACTACTGCTGGAACGGCGATTGCCGCAATTGCCAGATTGTGATCCGGCGCGATCCGCAAGCCCAGGAGGTGACGGCCCTGGCTTGTCTGACGAAAGTTGTGGCCGGTCTCCATATCGTAAGGTTGCCGCTGGGCCTGACCCTTCCCGCTGAGACCCGTTTTATCGCTCCCCTTGCTGAAAAGAACCGCCTATTTCGATATACTATATATTTCACAAATCTCATTCCGGCCTGACTCCTGAACTACTTGAGCAGGCGGTACCGGAGTTATCAGAATGGCAACAACGAAGGATAAGAAGACGGTGCGTGAAGTCACGATCCGTTTCGCCGGCGATTCGGGCGACGGGATGCAGTTGACTGGCACGCAATTTACCAGCACTTCCGCTGTATTCGGCAACGACATCAGCACTCTGCCGGATTTTCCGGCTGAAATCCGTGCTCCTGCCGGCTCGCTGCCGGGCGTGAGCGGTTTTCAATTGAATTTCAGCAGCCGCGATATCAAGACCCCGGGGGACGAACCCAACGTGCTGGTGGCGATGAATCCCGCAGCGTTGAAAGTGAATCTCGCGGATCTCGAAGAAGGCGGCATCCTGATTGTAAATTCGGATGCGTTCAATGATCGTAAGAAAGCCGGTTATGCGGCCAATCCGCTGGGAGACAGCAGTTTGTCACGGTATCGATTGTTTTCGCTTCCGATCACGGCTTTGAATGCGAGTGCTCTTGCCGAATGCAAGCTCGCGAAGGAAGTTGACCGCTGCAAGAACTTTTACGCTCTCGGCCTGATGTACTGGCTTTACGATCGGCCCATGAAAGTGACGCTGGATTGGATTACGTCAAAATTCCGCAACCCGGAAGTGGCAAAGGCGAACATGCTCGCTTTGAAGGCCGGATACAACTACGGTGAAACCACCGACAGGTTCAACGAACACTACCACGTGAACCGCGCTCAACTGGCTCCGGGCCGTCATCGCAACATCACGGGGAATGAAGCAACGGCTGTAGGTTTTGTCACGGCATCCCAACAGATCGGACTTCCTTTGTTTTATGCAAGTAGCAATACGCTGAGTCAGTAGGTACATAGCGGCCAGATTGCTAAAGCTGGAACTTGAAACTCGAAACTTATGTCCCTGACCACCCACGTCGTCATCATCCGTCACGGCCAATCGCAGGGAAACGCCGAGGGGCGTTTTGGCGGACACACTGACACGCCGCTCTCGCCGCGCGGACGAAAACAAGCACATGCTACGGCCAGGGCATTGGCGTCGGAAAAGTTTTCTGCAATCTATTCGAGCGACTTGCCACGCGCGATCGAAACCGCCAGCCCGCTGGCAAAGCTTGTTGGAGTTCCGCTCGAAACTACCGACGCACTGCGCGAACGCAGCGTCGGCGTGATGGAAGGCCTCACGTTCGAAGAAGCCGCTGAGCAACACCCGGAACAATACCAGGCGCTGCTCCGCCGTGACTTTGAACATGTCCTGGCGGGCGGAGAAAGTTATCGTCAAACGCTCGACCGCGCCTCACGACAACTTGATGACGCTATTGAGCAACACAAGGGTGGGCGCATCGCGCTTTTTGCTCATACTGGAACTATCTGCATTCTCATACTTCACTTGATGGGCGCACTCGATGCGCCCGAACTCAAACCCGTTTGGATCGCCACCGCAAATTGTGGCATCGCCCGATTCGATCTACGCGACGACGGCTTTGTGCGTGTGCTGACTATCAACGACACGCGACACTTGGCCGGGATTTGAGTTGGGCCGCGCGCGCGGTCTTGCGCAAAAAGTCTAATTACGGCTGTGGAGAGTAGTCTGGCAATTAAAAATCAGAACTGGGAGCGATAGCGACCAGCCGAAGAGTCAACTCCATGAAAACGCGGCCCAAACAGATGCTCGACCTTCTGGCAAAATTGAATGTACGGCTGGTCGCTATCGCTCCCAGTTCTGATTTTGTGTAGAGTCCGCTCCAGAAACCACGCCAGGCAATTCTTGTGCAAAGTCGCGCGCACCTAATTCTTCTGCGATGCACTCAGTCGCGCGCGCTCGCCATCCGTCCACTCGCAAAGCGTCTTAACATCCTCAGCAGAAAGCTTTGAACCTGGATGGAGCGGTGTATAAGTGCTGAGCGGCATCCCACCCGATCTCACTTCCCGGCACATTTTCCGCAGCAGCCCGTCAATCTCTCGCGGTTCGTACTTGCCCCACTCGGAGAGGTTCATGTTCTCACGTCCTTCGTTGACGTGATCAATCACAAACCAAGACACCGGCGCGACGTTTGAGTACCAGGGCCAGCGGGTCCTATTTGAATGACAATCATTGCAGGAACGATCGAAGATCGTGGCAACTGGTGGCGTCACCTGGAGCCGAGATTCAATTGACTGAGTCGCATCGCTGGCCGGGTTGGTCTTCGCAGGTCCAAAAAACTGTGCGATGACTAAACCAACGACGCCGATTATCAACAACCATCTCAGTGCTCTGAATAGCTTCTTCACCTAGTTGCTCTTGTGGCTGGGTTAGGTTGACTGACGAGACTAATGCGCAAGAATCAGAGAAGCGCAGGCGCAGCGCTCTCGTTGACCGGGGCCGCCTCAGGATTGTCGTCCAGGGATTGCTGGCGATGCACGGTGCCGTCTGATTCGAAGATATAGGCCGAGGGTGCTTCACGCTTGATGATGTCCTGCAAACGCATCAGTCCGTACAGAAGCGCTTCCGGCCGCGGTGGACAACCGGGAATGTAGACGTCGACCGGAATGCAGCGATCGACGCCTTGCATGGTCGAGTAAGAATCGAAAGGTCCGCCGGTTGAGGCGCAGGCTCCCATGGCGATCGCCCATTTCGGCTCCGGCATCTGCTCGTAAACTCTACGCACCACGGGTCCCATCTTCAGGGTTACGGTGCCGGCAATTATTATCAAATCACTTTGGCGTGGACTGGGACGAAAGACGCCGGCGCCGAAACGATCAATATCAAAACGTCCGGCCCCGGTTGCAATCATCTCGATCGCGCAGCACGCGAGACCGAAGGTCATCGGCCACAAAGCCGAGGCGCGCGCCCAATTTACGACGGGCGCGCCGATATCCATGGCCTTGGCGCCGACAGTGCGCCGGACCGCGTTCATCAACGAGTCGAATCTGGTTAGGAGGAACCCCTCTTCGTGTTCAGCCATTGTATTAAGGGATGAGGGCGGAGGGATGAGGGATGACCACTCCCGCCCTCTTTTGCTTCACACCCTTTGCCATGCTAACAAACATCGCTATCAACTCGTGTGTTTCTCGCTCGAGCGGCTCAAGTCGAGTTGGCGTAATAATTTTCGCCTCCGCAAGAAGTTCTATCCAATAAAGCGTTTCGTCGAGTTCTTGCAATGCACCTTCGATTTTGCTGATGAAGTCTGCATTAGTTTTTGCCCGACAGGCTTCTCGATATTGCGCGCCTACTGAAGTCCCAGATCTTAATAGTTGCTTCCCAATGACCTGCGCTTCGGTGGATTTGGGTAGGGCCGCGTATAACTTAATGATGCGAAGTGCGAATTCCTTCGTTCTTTTCCGCAGATCCTGTCGACTCGCATTCATCCCTTATCCCTCCGCCCTCATCCCTTCGTCAGGCCCATTCGAGTGCACCTTTGCGCCATGCGTAGTAATAACCAACAACCAGGATTGCTATAAAGACAAACATCTCGACAAGCGCAAACTTCGTGAACGAAAAATTGTCGCCCATGAAAATGATCGCCCAGGGCAGAAGGAAGATCGTCTCCACATCGAAGATCAGAAACAACATGGCCACGATGTAGTAACGTACAGTGAAGCGCGAATGGGCGTCGGTAGTCGGATCAATACCGCACTCGTACGGCCGCATCTTTCCTTTGCCATAGACTGACGGGCGCAGAAACCGTCCCAGAACAATCGGCAGGATAGGAAAACCGATGGCCACGACGAAGAAAATCATCACCGGCAAATACGCCGTGACCGGTGCACCGATATTCTGCGCAGCCTCTGTGGTTACCTGGAGCAGCATTTGCTTTATCGAAACTCTATCGAGTCTTTTCGGGGAGTGCTCTAACGAAGCTACGTTTGTAAAATTAGCGTTACGGAAAAATATTAAGCGTCGTGATGATCAATGTCAACGACGACTTGCGCCCAGCCTTTTCGATTTTTGGAGTGCGCCGACCTGTCGGCGCTTTTGTCGGCTGCGACCTGTCGCAGCCTGGTACGCTGAATTCATCGTAGACGGAATGCGGCGACAGGTCGCCGCGAACGAAAGCGGTGACAGGTCACCGCACTCCAAAAGTTTCTAGCGCCCACGCCTTAATGCAGGTTGCCGCCGGGCGCGCCGGCGAGGAGAGCAATGGCGTGTTTGAGAACGGGTGCGATGACGGCGAAGCTCTCGCTGACGGCTTTGGGTGAGCCAGGGAGATTCACGATCAAAGTGTTGGAGCGTATGCCGCAGACGCCGCGCGAGATCATGGCCATGGGAGTTTGTTTGAGTGTCTCCATGCGCATAGCTTCGGCGAGGCCAGGCGCTTCGCGTTCGATCACTTTTAGGGTGGCCTCTGGGGTGTTGTCGCGGGGCGCGAAGCCGGTGCCGCCAGTAGTGATAATGAGATTGACGTCGGGCTGGTCGGCATACTTCCGAAGCGCTTCCGCCAGGGGATCGAGATCGTCATTGAGGATTTGCGTCGCCACGATCTCAGCGCCCAGATCGCGGAGCAGTTGAACGAGCACCTCGCCGGAAGTGTCTTTGCGCTCGCCGCGGGCACAGGCGTCGCTGACTGTGAGGACGGTTGCCCTTATTACGAGCTCGCGGATCTCAATTGGCATTGTGATCTCTTTGCGGATCCACCAAGAGCCCTCCCTGATGGTCGGACTAACTGCCCTGGAGACGCCGCCGGCCTCCTGCCTTACTGCTACTGCCTACTGGCACTCGCATGGTCTCGCAGCCAGCAGCGATTCATGACTACGAGTAAACCGGCTTCGTGAGCCCTTTGCGCGGCGGCGTTGTCAATCACGCCATCCTGCATCCAGACCGCTTTGACGCCCAGCGCGATCGCTTCGTCAACCGCTCGGCCCGCTTCACTCGAACGACGAAAGATGTCAACCAAATCGATCTTGTCAGGAACGTCCGCCAGCGACGAATAAGCTCTCTCGCCAAACACTTCGGTCTCGTTTGGGTTTACCGCGATGACTTTGTAACCGCAGCGGCGCATATATGAGGCGACGCCATAAGACGGCCGATGCGGATCGGAGGACAGTCCGACGACGGCGATGGTCTTACAGTCGTCCAGGATTTTTTTGATTGTTTCGCCGCTGTTGATTTCCAACGTATCACCCAAGAGATTTCAGATCTCAGATTTGAGATTTGAGATTCAGATCACCGGACTGCTGCGCCAACGGCATGCAACTCCTGCAACGACCGAACCTTGATTGCCCCATCATTTGCGCGCGCACCAATCGCCTCAACGATTGCTTGCGCGCCGGTCATCGTCGTCACGCAGGGAACGTTGTATTGCAAAGCTGCACGCCGAATTGCCTGCTCGTCAAAGTGTGAGGCGCGACCCAACGGCGTATTAATCACCAGCGCGATTTCACCGCGCTTGATCAAATCGACGATGTTTGGCCGTCCTTCATTAACCTTAAATACGCTCTCCACTTTCAACCCAACTTCTCGCAGACGCTCGGCCGTTCCCAGCGTCGCCACAATCTCAAAACCGAGTCGCGCCAGCCTGCGAGCCAGAACCACAGCCTGACCTTTGTCCCCTTCGTTCACGCTAATGAACGCCCGACCCGCTTGTGGCAACGACAAGCCTGCGGCGGTCATCGCCTTGCCATAGGCCTCACCAAACGTTTCGCCCACGCCCATCACTTCACCGGTTGAGTGCATCTCCGGACTCAAGATTGGATCAACGCCGGGAAACTTCGCAAACGGAAACACCGGCGACTTAATGAAGAAGCGACTCACTGTCAGATTCTCAGGCAAAGCAAAATCGGCGAGCGCCTGTCCGGCCATCACCAACGCGGCGATACGCGCGATCGGAACACCGGTAGCTTTCGAAACAAACGGCACCGTCCGTGATGCGCGCGGATTTACTTCCAGCACAAAAACGCGGTGGTCCTTGATCGCAAACTGAATATTCATCAGGCCACGCACAGACAGCGCCGTCGCCAGCAGACGCGTGTAATGACGCATCGTCTCGATGTGTTCCGGGTCGATTCTGACCGGCGGCAGCACACACGAAGAGTCGCCGGAATGTATACCGGCTTCTTCGATGTGCTCCTGAATCGCCGCAATGACACAAGTGTTTTCATCGGCCAACGCGTCCACATCAAACTCCGCTGCGCGTTCCAGAAATTTATCGATCAAAACCGGACGATCGGGAGTGAAGCCAACAGCATTGCGCACGTAATCATCGAGGCTCTCTTCGTCATAAACAATGGCCATCGCGCGGCCGCCCAGCACGTAACTGGGCCGCACGAGCACGGGATAACCTATCTGCTCGGCGACTTTCTTGGCCTCGTCGCCCGTAGCCGCCATGCCATTTTCCGGCTGGGGTATGCCGAGCTCTCGCAGTAACGCCCCAAAACGTTTACGGTCTTCAGCCAGATCGATCGCATCAGCCGAGGTACCGATGATGGGCACGCCCGCCTGGTGTAGACGCATCGCCAGGTTCAATGGTGTCTGTCCGCCAAACTGGACGATCACGCCTTCGGGCTTCTCGATGTCTACGATGTTCATCACGTCTTCGAAGGTCAGTGGTTCGAAGTAGAGGCGATCGGAAGTGTCGTAGTCGGTTGAGACTGTTTCCGGATTGCAGTTGACCATGATTGTTTCGAAGCCGGCGTCGCGCAACGCAAACGAAGCGTGGCAACAGCAATAGTCAAACTCAATTCCCTGCCCAATACGGTTTGGGCCTGATCCCAGGATCATGATCTTGCGTCGATCGGTGGGCGCTGCTTCACTTTCAGTTTCGTAAGTCGAATAAAGATACGGTGTAAACGACTCAAACTCGGCGCCGCAGGTGTCAACGCGTTTGTAGACGGGAACGACGTTCATTTTCTTCCGGTACTCACGCACTTCGTCTTCCGATTTGTCAGTTAGATAGGCGAGACGGCGATCCGAGAGCGCGACTTCTTTGAAAGATCGCAAAAGCTCCGGCGAAATATCTTCGAGTTTGAGACCTTCGATCCCTTTCTGGATTTCCATGACCTCCTGAAGTTGTTCGAGAAACCATGGATCGACGCGAGAGAGGCGATAGATCTCGGAGATTGGCCAGTCGTGCTGAAGCGCGTAGGTAATGTAAGAGAAACGCTGGGAATTTGGGCGGGCCAGTTTCCGTTGCACTTCATCATCGGAAACGTCCTCGAGCCGTAAAGGCTTAACTGCTTCCAAAGATCGAAGGCCTTTGAAGAGAGCTTCTTTGAATGTACGGCCGATTGCCATTACTTCGCCTACAGACTTCATCTGCGTGCCGAGCACGTCTTCAGCCTCTTTGAATTTTTCGAAATCCCACTTGGGAATTTTGGCGACTACGTAGTCAATCGTCGGTTCAAACGATGCCGGGGTTTTCTGCGTAATGTCGTTGGGAATCTCGTCCAGCGTGTATCCAACCGCGAGCTTCGCCGCGATCTTGGCAATCGGGAAACCCGTAGCCTTGGAAGCAAGAGCGGAAGAGCGCGACACGCGTGGATTCATTTCGATAATGCGAATGTCGCCATTCTGCGGATTCACCGCAAACTGAATATTCGAGCCGCCGGTCTCGACGCCCACTTTCCGAATGATCACGATCGCCATGTCGCGCATTCGTTGATACTCGCGATCGGTTAACGTTTGCGCCGGCGCCACCGTGATCGAGTCACCAGTGTGGACGCCCATCGGATCGAAGTTTTCAATCGAGCAGATGATTACGACGTTGTCGGCAAGGTCGCGCATCACCTCGAGCTCGAATTCTTTCCAACCCAGAATTGACTCCTCGACAAGCACTTCGTGCATCGGTGAAGCTGCAAGCCCGGCGCGCACAATTTCTTCAAATTCTTCCGGGTTGTAAGCGGTGCCGCCGCCAGTGCCGCCAAGTGTGAATGACGGACGAATGATCGCGGGATAGCCAGTGCGCGCGACAATCTGCTGCGCTTCCGTCCAGGACTTGGCGAATCCGCCGGCCGGCATTTGCATGCCGGCTTCGTCCATCGCCTTCTTGAATAGTAGCCGGTCCTCGGCGACGCGAATCGCCTCGCGCTTGGCGCCAATCATTTCTACGCCACACTCTTGAAGAACGCCCGAATCGTCGAGTGCAATCGCCAGGTTTAGCGCCGTCTGGCCGCCAACGGTAGGCAATAACGCATCGGGGCGCTCCCTTCGAATAATGGCGCTGACGGCTTCAACGGTGAGCGGTTCGATGTAGGTAACGTCGGCCGTTTCCGGATCGGTCATGATCGTTGCCGGATTGGAATTGACCAGTACGACCTTGTAACCCTCCTGCCGCAATGCTTTGCATGCTTGCGTGCCGGAATAGTCAAACTCGCACGCCTGTCCAATAACAATTGGGCCGGATCCGATGATTAAGATTTTGTGGATATCAGTGCGTTTGGGCATTCAGACAACATCTGCTGACAATTGATCGAAGTGGAGTCGTAGCATTATACATAGCCGACTCAAACACTTAAAACTGCCTCGAAATATAGGTACTGATGCATTTTCAATGTTGAACCGGAGTCAGCGTCTAAGGACAGTCGAACGAACCAAGACAAAATCAGAACCGGAGCGATAGCGACCGGCCGAATACTCAGTTTCTTCAAAGACTCGGCATTGCTTGGTTCGTTTTACCCTTGAGCCCGTGGCCGGTCGCTACCGCTCCCGGTTCCGATTTCGTTACTCATCGGATGAAACTTCTAGTCAAATTGCACCAGTACCGAAATATAAATCGACTTTGTATCGTTTGACGTGGATTGCTGAACGGTTTTGGCAGATAGATCCGGATGTGAAGCTGCGCCTGTCTAGGTGGTTGCTGCATCAAAGCGGCGCTGCTCAAGGTGCTTGCGATAGTCTTCTCCTTCAATCTTCACCTTCTTGCACATCTCGTACAGACGGCTCCGCAGCGGCGTGCCAATGCGTTCCTCGAGTGTCGTCAGTTCCTGGATGCGATCAGCAGCAAAGGTCCGTCGACGTTTGGGGTCTCCGGCGTCGGGGTTCTCCTCGGCAGAAGCTCGCGGTTCATCCAAATAGTTCGTGGTGAAGATCGTCAGTTTCTTGTTGTTATAACGGGTATTGATTATTTGATAAAGCGTATCGCGCACCCAGTTGGTCGGAACCGTAGCGCCCAACTCATCGAGCACAAGTACATCGGCTTGATAGACGGGAGCAAGAACACGCATTTCCGATGTTTGGGAAACCGGGTTGTAGGAATCCTGGATGGCCTTGAGTAAGGAGCCTGACTCGTAGAACAAGCACGTGACGCCCTTTTTCTCAATCAGGTCCCGCAGCACGGCGATGGCCAGATGAGTTTTGCCAACCCCTACACTGCCCATGAATAGAAGCCCCGTTTCGACCGCCGGATATTCATCCACCAACCGGCTGGCAAAGCTATGGGCAAAGTATTGGGAATCATTCTTCGGATAGTAGTTATGGAAAGAGCATTCGCGAAAGCGGGGCGGAATTCGCGCGGCATCGAGGGCCTTCGCGGCGCTATTTGATCGCCGGCAGTCGCAGATGGCAGCGCCCTTCCCGGAATCGAGTCGCGTGCCGGTGCCAAAACAGAATTGGCAAACAGCGTCCTGCGGTCTTGCGGCCTTTGGCTGCGAATCGGCCACCTCGTGCGCGCTATTCGCGAACGGTATTACGTTGTTACCTGTTTTATCGGATGACATCAGGAACGAATGTTAGCAGGAACAAATTGAATGCTTGCATGATCGGTTGGGATTATAGCACCGCGAGAAGCGCGCACAACGAATATGAGGAATTCTAGCATTAATTTGAAATTAGCCGAGGATCAGCTGGTGAAATCAGCGTTCAGTCTCAAAAGTCGACCGCTCCGCGCATTCCTGAGCGGCAGGTAGCCTGGATGTCTGGTGCCTTGAAGTGCATTTTCAAATTTGGCACTGGTGGACTATTGTTAGATGGCGGAGGAGTTATCGTACCCCACATGCGTCTATTGGATTCACTGCTAACCAAGCTCGGACTTAACAAGGTAAAGGCGGAGCGCCATCCAATTCGCGTGTTTCTGCTTGACGACGACACAAGACGGCATCGGTGGTTTTCGGCGCGTTTTAAAGGCGATTTTGTCGACGTGGCGGATAACGTTGAGCAGGCCAAAGAGCTCCTGGCTGTAAATTCTTACGATGCCATCTTCCTGGATCACGATCTTCACCCCGAGCATTACAACAGCGAGAGTCGTGACGACACTCGCACTGGATACGCCATCGCTCTCTGGCTCGCAGCCAATCCAGATCTTCAGTCTGCCTCAACAATTCTTGTGCACACCCGAAACGCGGATGGGGCGATGCGAATGGTAGAGGAGTTACGAAGCGCGGGACGTTCCGCTGAGTACGTTCCTTCCCATTACTCGAAGAACGAATAAAGCGCTACTGGCAACACTGAGAGAAGGGCAAAAAGGGGAACAGGGTAATAGGGAAACAGGGAATCTCGGCTTCCCCGTTTTCCCCTCTTACCCCGTTCCCCTTTTCGCTTTTTTTGGTGGCCAGGGACGGATTTGAACCGCCGACGCCGGCCTTTTCAGGGCCGCTTACCGAATTACCGAAGTGGTTTGAAATCAATGGATGTCACTGAGGGTGAAGGGCTTATGCCGTAGGCGATTTAGGATGGCTTAGGATGACTTGGGCCGTTTTCGGCTCTTCGATGTTCGCGTATTGTTCGCGCTCTTCGGTCGGCCATTTTCGGGCAACGCTCATCCGGAACTGTGATTTGATTTCAGTCCTTCCACTAGTGACTATGTCAACGATCGGTGTTATCGGCGACCCCAAGTTACTGAAACGGAATGCTAGGCGCATTGGATTTGAACCCCAGACCACTACCGTGTCAAAGCAGCGGCTAGTAACTTTACAGCCTAACAATACAAGGCATTTTACCTTCGATACCGTCCTCCCCGACCAATTCGGTGCTGGTAGGGCCATAACAGATCCGCTGCTCGAGTAAGCACAGTAATACTTCGGATAGTGTTGTTGAAAATTTTAGCGACAACGACCTGCTGCTTAATCATCTCGAGCGCGTTGTCACGAGTACAAAGGAAAGACTTTCTGGCTCCCGCAGGTTTCGATTCTGCCCACACTTGATGACGCGGAATTACGCCAAGATGAAACCCGTAGGCAGAAGCACGCGTCGAAGGATGATCGCGATCTGTCGCCCGGGGGTTGCAATTTCGATAACGCAAAGAATTATGCATGTTGTGAGGGTCCAAATAGTATTCCGCAGGCTTTTCGGCCTAGTGCTGCACTGTCGCCCTGACATTGTAACCGCTTGAATAGAAGGAACGTTCCGCAACGATCAACGACAGCACTGCGCCGATGAATAGGATTGTTTCTTGCTGGCGTGGCGACTTTGCATCGGCTGCGCAGATGCCTCAGTCTTATTGGGCCAACCGTTAGCATTACCACCGAAAACAAACGGAAATCGCGCCGCTTGGAGAAATCTTGCGTTGGCACATCCGTTGCCATTAGCTCAGTCCAACGAGGGCTCGGCGCTAGTATCGAGAGGCTGAGATACCCTTAATAAAAAAAAAAACCAATGCGGCGGCGAAGACGGCGGCCGAACGAAGAAGGAGATTCGAATTATATGAAACGCATCATTGGATCGATTGCAGCGGTTGTGCTCGCGCTGACCCTTGGCGTGCCTGCATACGCTAAGCCAACAGCAAAACAAGCTTCGGCTCCGAAGACTCGCTTCAGCGCCGAAGGCTTCTACGACGAAACGTAACACAAAAGAAGTAGCTGTAAGCACACCAAGCGTACTGCGCACTATAAGATGAAAGGTCCAAAGCAAGATCGAGCACAGGCGAAGAGCCAGGAAAAAGTGAAGAAGGGCGAAGTGCTGCAGCGATAAGCTCTAGCCGAACCAAGCAGCGCGGGTCGAGTGCCAGGAAACCGCGGTTGGCGAAGAGGCGCTATGTCGACAAAGCAAGCGCCTCTCTTCTGCGATCTGTCGAAATGAACAGTAGGACGCACCCATGCCAAATGCAGCTGAGAATCTTGTCAACAATCGAGGACCAACAGTTCCACTACGCACTCTCGCCTGCGTTGTGATTGCTATCATGATTGCTTCTCGTCCTTGCGCTCGAAGCCCGTTGAAGAGCCCATCACAGTCGATTCAAACATGGCCAAGCCACTACAAATCGTGCCAGTCCCAACTAGCAACGAGCTGCCAGTCGCCGATAGAGATATTGAAGCAGCGGGCGACCGTGTAGCCGCAGCGGCGATCTGTTTGAAGCGACGACAAAATGAACCGCACTTAGCGCTTTGGAGCAGGCGAAGGCAGCGACTGATCGGGCATTCATCAGAAACCCAGAGGAAAGCAAGGCAAGAGACGAATTGTTGGCGACGAATCGGGAGCTTGAAACAGTAAAGGAGTTAATCGAAAAGGTAAAGTAGGAAATGGAACCAGAGAACTGAAGCACGTAAACCAGCAACTCGAATCTGTGAGTCATCGATCAATCTCGAACCAACTCTATTCCATATCCTCTCAGCCATGCGATAGAGGGTACGTCTATCGATTCCGATAATTTCTGCGGCACGCGAGCGGTTGCCCCCAGACTATCGAGGACGTAGACAAGAAACGTCGCTCAAGTTCAGCGAGCGAGGGCAGATCAGCATAGAGCGCCTTCAGTGATGACTGGGAGGCCCCTCTTACTCCCGGCGCTTGTAACTTTGCCGGCAAGTCATCCGGAAATATTTCAATCCCTCGCGCGCGAAGTATCCGCGTGTTCGACTGCCGACTCCAATTCCCGAACATTGCCGGGCCAGTCATAAGCAACAAGCGTCCTGACCGTACCTTCAGTGAACCGGAAGGGACCGCGTTCACTCTTTCCGACGCTAAGCGCAGAAACCCATTGGCAAGTAAAAGAATATTCGTGCGCCGCTCTCGTAGTGGCGGTACTCGGAGCGTAACTACACTTAGGCGATAAAAAAGATCTTCACGGAAACTTCCGTCCTTAGTTCCTTTTCCAGATTCCTGTTTGTTGCTGCCACAATGCGCGTATCAATCCGAACCGATTTAGAAGTCCCCAGCGACGAAACTCACCCTCCTGGAGCGCGCGCAAAAGTTTGACCTGCATGGCTGGACTTGTTTCACGAATCTCATCGAGGAACAAAGTGCCCCGATTAGCCTCTTCCCATAAGCCTTTACGATCACCCGCTGCTCCGGTAAAAGCTCGCGAACGTGGCCAAAGAGTTCTGCTTCGAGCAGTGTTTCCGTAAGTGCGCCGCAGTTTACCGCACAAACGGACCGAGCGAACGCGACCTATGTTGGTGAATAGCACGCGCTACAAGCTCTTTGCTGGTTCCCGATTCGCCGATCTATGAACACTGTAGCTTTGGTAGGTGTAACACGAGCTATCTCTTTGTAGATATCTATTATCGTGGCCGACCTTCGAATCAGCCCCATGTCTTCGTAAGTTAATGAAGTCGAGCCAGTGGCGATCTGCTCTTCGGCGGATGTTCCTGGTTCGGGTTCAATGCCTGCTGAGCGACAGCAATCACCTCTTCGACCTTGAAGGCTTCGAGACGAAATCCCAGGTTCCCTCGCGCGATGCTGTTACCGCGGCGTCAAGACTGCCAAACGCAGTTACGAGAATAACTGGGCACCGGCTATGGAGTTCCTTCAATAGGTCAAGGCCCGACTTTTCAGCCTCGAGGTCGACGTCGCTGACCACTAAATCGAACTTCTCATCACTGGCTTTTGCAGAGCGGTATCCGGATCGAAAGCCGTCTCTACAACCCAGCCCTGTCCCGTAAATATCTCGCGGAGCAACTCACAAGACGCGCTATCATCATCGACCACGAAAACTTGTTTCACTACGCGACTACTCCATTTTCACTAACTGCGTCCAAGACAGGTTCTTCCTCACGACTCGCCGGTCGATCTTTCCAAGCAGGAAGGTTAGGCGGAACCGGTGACATCGCCAGGATTATTTCGTATCTCCACATGTCCGCTATGTTCACGCACGATCTGACGAACGATCACGAGTCCCAATCCAGTGCCCTGCCCTGGCGCTTTTGTTGTGTAGAGGATCGAAAATATGGGCCAGGATTTCTGGTACCATGCCTGAGCCATCATCCGGGAAGTCGACTACGACCTTTTCTGGCATACCAGTTTGATTGAGCTCTCCATGAGTCGAGACAGCGACTCATCACGATTAGGCATAGCGTCGAGCGAGTCGTTCATGAGATTGAGGAATAGCTGCTGCAACCGGTCCGAAGACCCATCTATCAGAGGTAGGTCTGGATCAAACTTTTCACCTAATTCACACTACGCTTATCGAAGACGGAGACGTGGCATCGAAGATATGTTGCAAAACCTCGTTTAGATGAACCGGTAGCAGCTGCGTCTCAAAGCGCGTGCGATCGAGCATGCCGTGAACGATGCGTTCGACTCTTTCAATCTGCTCACCGATGATCTTAAGACGAAGCTCGTAATCGCGCGGGCTTCGTCCCAGATCCAATCCGAGCAGTTGCACGTGACCGCTGATTAAATTGAGCGGCGTTTCAACCTCGTGAGCAAACTGTGCCGCTGTTTGACCTGCAGCCGCGAAACGGCGAAGTTCATTCATCCGCCGCGCAGTGTGCGAAAGTTCGAGGTTGGTGTCTTTGAGCTGGCGGTTGCGTTCCTCGAGTTCCGTAGTCGCTTCATGAACACGCTGTTGAAGAATTGCCGGTTGTGCCTCGCCTCTTTGTCATCTCTCGGACCTGTCGAATCATGCCGTTGAATTGTTCGACATTAATCCGATTCGTCTGCGCCGCTCGGGGAAACATATGCGTCCAAGTCGCCCGCTTTTGCCTTTGACATCGCTCCTGACAAATGACCAATGGGTTTGTAAACAGGCTGGCGAAAAAGAAGATAGTTCCCAAGATAATTAGCAGGATTGCTACAAGCGACATCCAGACAGTTTTTCGGGCGTAACGAAGGGCCACTGACCAAATGCTGTCAAAACGCTCGACCACTTCTACCGCGCCGCTAAGTCGACCTTCCGTAGTAATCGGTACAAATATTCGGTAAAGCGATTTGTCTGTGCCGTATGGACGCGTGCTTACCACTTTCGAGGCCAGACCACTACGCAACGCTTCTGTTGTGTCATCCGACATTTCTTCGATTGGAGCACTGCCCGTCGCGGCGACTCGCTCTACAAACTCACCCCCCGACCGGTCCCATATTCGCACGCTAACAAGATTAGGACGCGCACCCATAACGAGATTTGCGGGCAGCGTGAGCGTTGGTAGATCGCGAGGTGCAGGCATTGCGCTGACCTGGGCCGCGAGATCGACGCCTGGAGTTGAGCAAGCACTTTGTCATCTTCACGTTCCAGGTTGGCGATGCCCGCACTGGTGATCAGCAGCGCAGCCATCAGCATACCGATGGTCACTGCTGAGGCGACGAGGGTCGCCTTGGTGTGAAGCTTCAGAGGTCGCATTATTTAGAGTGAATTATGCTCGTTTGAAGTCTTTCCCGCTACCTTCAGTTTGTCGCTGCGCGATTACCTTCACTAGATGGAACAAGAACGCTGTGACAATCACCACTACCAGCAGAAATAGCTCAACTCTTTTGACTCGACCGATGATCAGAGAAGAACTGCTACTAAACAAGAAACCCAATGTGGCAAGAGCGGTGGTGAATCCAACACACCCCAAGATGTCCATTAGAGCGAATCTTGTGAAGGATAGTTTCCTCAGCCCCGAGAACGTCATCGTAGCGATGCGAGTTCCATAGATCACGTGCGAAGCCGGGATCTGCCAGACGCCCAACCGGCGATCCAGATTCTCCGTTGCATTTGCGGTGCGCTTATAGATCCGACTAGAGCGGATCCACTCGGAATGCGTGCGTGCAATCCAGAACCAGAAGCAGTCGCCCATGAACGCACCCGCACTAGCGACTGCGATCGATTGAGCAAAGCTAAAGTAACCGAGGTGAGCAACAACTCCGGTCAAGACTGGTACAACGTCTGCTTCAACCAGCGCAAAAAGGAAAACAGCCAAGAGACCATATTTCATCAGGAAGAGTTCCATTGGTCCAATAATGTTTCCTCCACCGAATCCGCGGCGCGGTCACAATCATTGGTTCTTTAAGGGCAACGGTCGTGCCAGGTCGGTCAAACCTCTATTGCTCAGCCAGGGAAAGTTTCGGTAGGGGCCGGAACTGTGGCAATTCTGCATTTTTAGCAAACCGGTCACACCGCAGTGACACGTCGATAACCATCCTCAGAACCAATAGGCCAATCAATAACGTCGCTTTGCGATGCCCATCTGTCACTACGACATTGGTATGCCCGTTGCCAACGATAACGGGGGCAGAGAGTGGATCTTGTTCTCTTTATCCAAGGATTAAGGAGAAAAAATGTTCAAAGCAAAAAAGATTTTGTTAGTTGTATTTGCGAGCGTGATCACCAGTGGCTCTGCGGCGATTACGTTCGGCGCACCAACCAGCTTGAATCATCGCGACGAACCATCCAGTACGGCACAGAGTTCAACGGTGAAGCACACTCGTTCAAGACGACATCGCCATCATCGAAGATCATCGGGAAAACGATCAAAACGTTTGCCTAATGCGAAGTCACTTCAAAAAGAGAGTTGGTAATTGAGTTTTGAAAGGCGCAAAGACGTTTCGCCAGGGCATGGCACTATCATTTTCAGATTGCGGGTGCCGCACTGTCTTTAATTACGAGCAAGGGGTTATCCCCGTTGCCAACTGACTCATCATTTATAAAGTCATGCAGTTATCAAGACATTTCCATGGTCCCCCGGCAAAAAACGCATTCGTTAAGCAGAAGTTCGAAGTACAACCTCGAAGCGACGAACTAGAAGCATGGGTAACGCGGTATGGCACAAATTCCAGTTCGTACGTTCTACTTGAAGGACCAAAGCGTTATTTCACCTCGCCTCGTGTGGACGGCTTTATCGCTTATCAAGTCAGCGCAGGAGTGGCGGTTATCGGCGGCGATCCAGTATGTGCACCAGAAGAAGCGCATGTTTTGCTGGAAGATTTTCTGGATGCTATGAAGAAGCGACCTGTATGTGCCTATCAGGTAACACCGGAGACACTCAAAGCATTTCGCCGCGCTAAATTTAAAGACGTCCAGATTGGTAATGAAGCGATCTTTGATTTGAAAAGATTCACGCTCGAGGGTGGACAGATGGAACTGGTCAGGGCGGCGACCAACAAAGCGCGACGTGAAGGCGTTGTCATTTTTGAGCATCACCCGTTTGCCCTGGGCGCGAAAAAGATCAACGACGAGTTGCGCGCTGTGTCAGCAGAATGGTTACGGGCAAAAGGCAATCACGAAATGGGATTCTTGCTCGGCTCACCAGGGTTCGAATTTCATTCTGCCAAACGCTATTTCGTCGCGCGCTCGGATAGAGGCAAAGGAAGAATAGAGGCGTTTGTCGTTTGCGAACCTATCTACGGACGCAATGGTTACTACCTCGATTGCACGCGCAGACGTCTGGATGCCATACGTGGAACCATGGAACTATTGACGACGGAGATTTTTCGTCTGCTCCGAAACGAAGGATACGAGCTAGGTTCGATGGGACTTGCACCCCTCGCAAAGCTCGACAATCCCAATCTTCGTCCGTATCCGCGACTGACAAGATTGATGCGACTCGCTTACGAGAGGGTGGAAGGAGCGTACGACTTCGCTATCAGGCCAGGCCTCACCCACACGCATGGGAACGACGCTACCTTTGTTTCAATAGACGCCGGCTCTCACCCCGGATGTTGTATGCAACTGTCCAGGTCCGTAATGCGATTTCGTTACGTGACATTCTTAAACGAGAACAGCGCGAAGCATCTGAGGGAATCGAGTTTTTAAATAGAGTGGAATCATGGAAACACACGGCATCTTTTATTATTGGTCTTTGCTCGGCGCTCTTGCTGTCCTAGGCATTGTCATTTTCTGCGGTGTGGAGTCAGGAGCATTGCGCGCTCAAACACTTTCCAGCAGATCGACTTCGTCTCCGCTCAACGGCGAGCAAGCCAATACTAATCCGCAGGAGCAAATACCAGCGGACCACTACGACCCCGATGACATAAAGATTACGCGGACATCATCACTGAGGATCGTCAGGTTTCGGTTCGCGGCCAGCGATTGACTGTTCACTTTTATCGTCCCCAAATGGCGGGTGCAGCGATTCCAGCAATCTATGCCTGCGGTGATGGTGGCTGGCGTGGGCTTGCCCCACGTACGGGAGAACAGTTAGCTCACCTGGGCTTCGCTGTTGCCGGCATTGATTCAAAAGCCTACCTGCGAGAACTTTCGTCGCCACAAAGTCCGCTAACAATCAAAACGCTCGCCAGTGACTATGCCGAGATCGCTAACGCACTTCGGCAGTATGCTAACGTCGACTCAAACACTCCCGTATAGGTATACGGCTGGTCGCTGGGTGCTGGCTTTGCAGTAGTAGTTGGATCCGACGCGGCCACTCGTGCTAACTGGGCCGGCATCATTGCCATTGGATTGCCAGCGCAGAATCAACTGGTAAGTGGACTCGGCGCCAATCATGCAAACCTTCGAGAGCCCGGTAATTCACGCTATGGCTTTCGTACAGCAGATGTGATGTCTAACCTATCGCCTGTACCGGTAGTGTTGATTGAAAGCACCAGTGATACGGCCAGTCCGCAGAAGGTCGGGAAGGCGCTGTTCGCCGCCGCGCGCGACCCGAAGCAGTATGTCTAGATCAAAGCGGAGAATCATCGTTTCAGTGGCGCTCGTGACCAGTTTTACTCTGCGCTCGCAAACGCGATGACTTGGATTCGACAGGTTCGCGGAATTAACGCAGGGCACATGTCCGCCGTAATAAACGGAGGCCGGCAATGAGCGAAGTACCGGATACCAAAAGATCCATTGACATTAGACCAGCATCGCGGTGGCTTGTTTTGTGGCTACTCTGTGCCCTGTTGTTTTTGGCAGCGGCATCTGCCACCGCAGGCATGATTTGGTACCGACGCTTCACTCACCACGTAACTGCACAAGAAGTGTCGCACGAGGTCGGGCATGTCACCTTTGACGCTCTGATTCGAGGTGGTGCACCTATCAAGCTGCAAGTCTATCAACAAGCAAATGCTCAAGCGCAGCCGCTCGTGATCTTCACGAGCGGCGATGGTGGCTGGAGTCCGTTCTGTGCGGACATTGCGGCGCACGTTGCGGCAACCGGAAAGACAGTCGTGGGATTCAACGCAAAGGAATCTCTAACCACTTTCGCCAGTTCGCAGAAACCAGTCACGCCGGATGAGCTAACGCGCGATTATGCCCAAATAATTGATGCCGCTCTGGCGCGACCCGGAGTTGATTCCAAAGCGCCGGTCACGCTTGCCGGTTGGTCATTAGGGGCCGGATATAGTGTTTTGGTGAGCTCGGACAATAATCTAAAGAATCGCATCCAGCGCGTCGTCGCCATCAGCCTTCCGAACTACAACGAACTCGCGTGGAAACCAAGTGACGCGCTGATCTACATCACGCACGGAACACCACACGAAAAGGTTTTCGAGGCACAGGATTATTTGAGAAAGCTCGCACCATTGAGTTTGGTAATGCTCAACGCGACTGATGACGACACCTCACCGCTAGGCGACGCCCGATCCCTATTGAAAAGACGGCTGGACCAAGACGCTTCTTTGCCATACGCGCGAAGGGTCATCATTTCGAAGGGGGTGAGAAAGAGTTCTATCGCGATCTTGATGAGAGCTTCGTAGACGTTCAACTATGAATCAAATAGATCAGACTTGAAGGAGACTCGAGATGTATGAAGAAAAGAACCTTCGCATAGTGTAGGATTCATATGCCCTTAAGTGTCAACATGAGGGACATCTCGAGCGGCGCGCATTGGAATGATGACCTTTTCGATAGCCTCTGCCGCACGCACGTGTCCGGCTCCGGCGGACGCCGGATAAGAACAATACCTTTTCGAACCTCGTTTTACTTCCGCCGGTGAAAAAGTCTTCCGACTTCGCGAACCAACGCGCTTAAGAAAGGGCCACCCCAGAGCCCGATTAAAAGGAATGAGCCGAAGAGGATGACGGCATCGATACTTTCACGTCCCTCCCGAGCCCAATAGACGTCCCTCAAATTTAACCACAGCGCAAATTCGTCCAGAGTCAAAGCCGCGCCGATCCCGTAAAGCATGGCCGCCCATCTTGACTGCTACTTTGTAAGCGACTCGGCGTGGGCAAGACATGAGTATCCGACCCCGAGTAACAACACGATGCCGTAGACCAAATGGTGAACATGGGTAGCTTCGACGTAGAAGGTAGGAAAAAGGTGACGACCGTGGTGGATGCTGTAAGCCACGGTTCGCGCAATGGCAAAAGTTATGAAAAAGCTCAGCGAAGAGAGGACCCTGGGCCACTCGAAAATCAAGATGAGTGAGCGCTCTGCGAAGCTGCGCGGCAACACATTGCCAGAACTAGCAGCACCGCGCCATAAATGTGGATCCAATTTGAACGAGCGACGCCAAAAGTGAAAATAAGGAAAACCGATGTGCGCGTATTGTGCGCGCGAGAAATTTTTGCAAGCTTTTTGCGTCGCTAAGTTGTTGAAAGGACTGGTGGCCAGGGACGGATTTGAACCGCCGACGCCGGCCTTTTCAGGGCCGCGCTCTACCAACTGAGCTACCTGGCCGTTGGGTAGGAAAGAGCGCGTAGTATAGGGAGTTGAGGAGGGAACGTCAACTTACGTTTGAAATCCTGGTTTGTCAGATTAGTCACAGAATTTCGTTGACTGATTCACGGGGAGGTGTATAATCCGAAGCGTTGAGGATGGGGTTGGCGCCCAAACGTCAGTCCAGTTGAAAGACGACATCCGATTCAAAATTGAAAGTGCCCGCCAGTGCCAGCTCGGCCGCCGATCGCGCCCCCCGCAGTCGCTACCTTCGAGCTGGCACAGCCTTTTTCAGGACCCCTTCTCCCACCCAACTTGGGCCTTAAACACCCACCCAATTGATCAATCTATATTCGCCCGCTTCATCAGCTCGGAACGCTGCAGGTTTGCGTCGTGAATTACGGAATGCTCGTCCAGTGTAAGTAACTCACGGTCTCTCATGACTACCTGTCCATCAATGACGACGCTCTGAACGTCAGAAGTCTGAGCCGAGTACACCAGCGCCGAAATAGTGTCGCTTGAACCCGGAGTGGAATGTAGGCTATCGAGCCTTACGACTGTGACGTCGGCGCGTTTGCCGATTTCCAGAGTTCCGATTTCCTTCTCCAGTCCCAGAGCCTTTGCACCTTCAATTGTGGCGATGCGCAGGGCCAGCCGGGCGGGAATGACCTCGGGTCCGTGCATAGCCTTTTGCAAAAGCGCCATGGTCCGCATCTCCGTGAACATATCGAGCCGGTTGTTACAGGCCGCGCCATCTGCGCCCAGCGAAACTGAGATTCCCTGATCAAGCATGTTAGTAATCTCGGCGATGCCGGAGCCAAGTTTGAGATTGGAAGAGGGGCAATGGGCAACATTAGTTCGAGTGTTGACTAGTGTCTGAAACTCCGCCGCATCGAGGTGTACACAATGGGCCAACACGACGTGACGACCGCTCAAGCCGAGGGAATCAAGATAACTGACGTTGCGCAGACCAGTTTCGCTTTCAACCAGCCCACACTCATTTCTATTTTCCGAAGCATGAGTATGCACAATTACATCGTGTTCCTTGGCAAGTTTGCCTACGCGCGAAAGTAATTCGCCGGTGCAACTCAAAGCGAAGCGAGGCGCAAAGCAATAGCGAATTCGTCCATCCGCTTTGCCGTGCCAGGCCGCAATCAACGCTAACGATTCCTCGATTGAAGCATCCATGTTTTCATGGAGCGCCGCAGGAACGTCGTCGCCTTTGTCCATCATGCACTTGCCTACCGTCGCCCGAAAACCACTCTCTTCAATAACCCGGAAAACTTCTTCGGTGTGGTTTACGGTTTCCATCGTCAGAGGCGCATGTCGTTCCCCCTTTAATCAGCTCGGCCACACCCAGTCGCGCGGACGCCTTTATTGAGGCTACGTCGTGAGCAGCTTCCATGGGCCAGACGCGTTTCTTGAGCCAGTCGAGTAACGACAAGTCGTCGGCGGCGCCGCGAAATATGGTTTGGCAAAGGTGAATGTGGGTTTGAACAAAACCAGGAAGAACTGCGCAACCGGCGGCGTCAATAACAACATCTGCAGTTTGCCCTGTTTCTCCAACGCTCGCTATGCGGCCGTCACGAATTAGCAAGTCTCCCGACACGATGACATTGCCTTCAGCCATCGTCAGGAGTGTTCCGTTCTTAATGAGAATTGATTTCATAGTCGGACAGGAATTCTTTGCCTGTCTGTTTATTGATGGACAGACACGAATGTCTGTCCTACCGCGGCGGATTATCGTTTTAGACTGACGACCTGTAAAGCAATAAATAAGCGCTCAACCGCGCGAGAAACCGCGCGGCCAAACGCTTGTTTATGTTTCCGGCCGGTTTTTATTTCTTGTCTGCCGTGGCAGCCTTCGCACTCGGAGCAGCAGCCTCGACCTTCTCTTCCCGCACCGCCATTCCCAGTTTAACTTTCACTTCCCTTTCGATGCGCTTGAGAATTTCCGGCTTCTCCTTCAGCGTCGCCTTGGAATTCTCACGTCCCTGTCCCAGGCGATCTCCTTTATAGGAAAACCACGCACCGCTCTTGTCGACGACGTTTTGCGCGACGGCCAGGTCCAGCACATCGCCTTCGCGCGAGATGCCCTCGCCATACATGATGTCAAACTCGCATTCACGGAAAGGCGGCGCCACTTTATTTTTCGCAACCTTGACCTTCGTGCGATTGCCGACCACGCGGTCTCCGTCCTTGATGGCTCCAATGCGTCGGATGTCGAGCCGCATGGAAGAGTAAAACTTTAACGCGCGACCGCCGGTCGTGGTTTCGGGACTGCCAAACATCACGCCGATTTTCTCGCGAATCTGGTTGATGAAGATGAAACAGGTATTTGACTGCGAAACTATCGCCGTGAGTTTACGCAGCGCCTGCGACATCAAACGAGCCTGAAGGCCGGGCAACGAATCGCCCATTTCGCCGTCGAGCTCTGCACGCGGAACCAGGGCAGCAACGGAGTCGACTACGATCACATCGATTCCGTTTGAACGAACCAACGCTTCCGCAATTTCCAGGGCTTGCTCGCCGGAATCGGGCTGAGAAATCAGCATCTGGTCAACGTCGACGCCAAGTTTGCCTGCGTAATCGGAATCCATTGCGTGTTCGGCATCGATGTAAGCAGCCACGCCACCAGCTTTCTGCGCCTCCGCCACGATATGCAGGGCAAGAGTCGTTTTGCCGGAACTCTCCGGACCATAAATTTCGATAATGCGGCCGCGCGGAACACCGCCGATGCCAACGGCCACGTCCAGACTTAGAGAAGTAGTAGAAATGGCGGGTATATCTGAGACCTCACGCTCGCCCATGCGCATGATTGATCCCTTGCCAAATCTTTTTTCAATACCTGCCAGAGCCGCTTCGACTGCCTTACCGCGGTCTACGCTTATTCGATCGTCAGATGCCATAACATACATCGCTTTCTTCCGCTCCTTTTCTCACGAGTCCGCGGCCAGGGGTTCTCCTTACCGCCGTTTGCGCGGAGCATACCACATTAAACGCGAGAATGGAACAGTGTTTCATGCTTGCAACAAGAATATTTCGTGGAGGGTTAAGGGGTCAATTTCCGGTCAGACCGCCTCGGCAGCCCTCTCTGCGCCCGGCGACAGTAAAATCATTAAGCTTGTCTATCTTCGGTCCGCAAAAGTTCCTGAATCGTCAAGCCCGTCCGTTTCTCTACCTGCTCACAAAGTGAGGGCACTCCGGCTGCGCTCTCGTCCTTTGAGATGCGTTCGACGCGCCACATCGGAAAAAACAGATCTCCAAAGCCGATGAAGGGTTCGTTGTGCACCAACGCGCTAACCCAGTCATCAAATGCATTTAGGTCGAGGCCGCGCAAGAATACTCCAGCCTGATTAAGCTCGTCGAGCACGCCCCAACATTTTTCGCGCGGCGTATGCAGCACGATTACGACTGCTGCGCCCCGTCCAATTCCTGGGCCCGAATCGAATAGTCTCCTTCATGCAGTTTCCGCTCCCGCAGGAATCAAACCCCGCACGAATAGCTCCAATCTCCTCAACCAGCTTTTCCGAGCCGGACAGCTTTTCAATCTGAGCGACAATAGCAGAACCGACTACCGCCGCATCTGCGTAAGTGCAAGTTTGCTTTACTTGATCGGCGCTGGAGATGCCAAAGCCTACCGCCACCGGCAAACTGGAAAACTTGCGCACACGCGTGACGAGCAATTCTGCCTCACGGCTCAAATTCTCGCGAGTCCCAGTGACACCAGCACGTGATACCGCATATACAAAGCCACTTGCATGGGCGGTTATCATGCGCAAGCGTTCGTCAGTCGAAGTCGGCGCCACCAAAAAAATCATATCGAGATTGTTCGCCTTCAACGTGGCAGCGAACTCTTTCGACTCTTCAGGCGTCAGGTCCGTCACCAGGATGCCATCGATACCCGCGTCTCGAGCAGCACCCGCGAGTTTGTCAACACCAAATTGCATTAGTGGATTGAAGTAACTGAAAAGGACAAGAGGAGTTTCTAACTTAGCGCGGACTTTTGCGACGCTCGCAAAAATCTCTGCCAATCCGAAGCCATGTTTGAGTGCCCTCTCGGAGGCTCTTTGAATTACCGGACCATCCGCCATTGGATCGCTGAAGGGAACTCCGAGCTCGATCAAAGTCGCGCCGGAGTTTGCCAACTCCAGCAGCAGCTCGGCAGTTGTGTCGAGATTTGGATCCCCGGCAGTGATGAACGGAATAAAGCCAGGCTTCCCTTCCCTTTTTAATTTATTGAAGGCTGCTTCGATTCGACTCAACTCATACTCCAAACTCAGTGGTTTTCTTAAAATGTGCTAACGCCATTTCTTCAGCTGCGGCCAAATTTGCGCCAGCGATCCAAACTTCGCCCCCTTGCAAATGAAAACTGGAATATTCCGCTCCAGGGCATACGGGCTATCGGACGAGCCCACGTACTCAACTTGCTCAAACTTCTGCTCCAGCACCTCTTTCCGATCATCCAGGACGATTAGACAGTTACCCGAATATCCACGCGGCCCCCACAAAAAATAGGTCTGATGACCGCTGAGCGCCGGCGGCAAGCCGTAACGCCGGCCAAAGAAATCAATCGCGCCTGCTTGCCCGTAATCCTGCGCGAAGATGCCGCAGTCCGGTCGTTCCTCAGGCTTGATTCTAGACCACGCCTGTGCCGTCATTGCGGTCATCTCTTCCCAACCAAATTGATCTGCGTAATGCTGTGGCAGGGCTGCGCTCATGTGACTATGCTCGGTGCGCGGCACCTTAAACGGCAACGTGTCCAGGTAAGCAATAAAACGAACGATTGGGAGTACAGGGACAACGATAGGTGCAAACCATGCGCCTCCGGCGAGCAACAATACCAGGATGGCGGGTTTTAACCAGCCCTGCCGGACTCGCTCAATTCCGTTTTCCAGAGTGATCGCGCCCGCGGCAAATAGCATTGGGTAGATGGGCGCGAGGTAATAGTTCTTTCCCTTCAGTACCACAAACGCCATAAAGGAAATTACGTAACACCACCCGAGGAACCGGTAGTTTTTCAGCCGCGGAGACAACAGCAGGGCAAACAATCCGGCGATCCAGATTGGAGCTGTCAGCGGATGCAGCAAGAGAATCTGCTGGGCAAAATATTCGATCGGCGAAAGTTGAACATCTTTCCCGGTGGTTTTGATGTTATGCATCAATTCCAGAAAGGGCCAGTGATGCTGCACGTTCCAAATCAAGTTCGGCAGAAAGATCAGAAACGCCGCCAGCCCGCCGATCCAAAACCATTTACTCAAGAGGGCTCTGCGTTGTTTACTTATCAGCAGACCAACAGCAATCCCAAAACCAAAAATCGCTATCGAATACTTTTCTTGCAACCCAAGTCCAGCCGCTACGCCAAAACAAACCCAATAACGCGCCTCGCGTTTGAGGGCGAGAATCGCGAAGTACACGCAAGCCATCCAGAGCAAGGGCTCAAGGGAGTTCGTGGTCAAAAGGCTTCCGCCAGAGAGATAAACCGGGGCGATAAGGACCGCCACGGCGCTAAGGACCAGCGCAAAGCGCCGGCCACCAAACTCACGCGCGATCAGTGCTGTCAGAACGACTACCGCAGAAGTCGCCAGCGCAGGCAGAAACCGTATGCTGCGAAGTGAGTCTCCGAGAACCATCCGACTAATTCTAACGAGGAAAGGAAGGAGCGGGGGCTGGTCTACGTAACCCCAGGCCAGATGATCGCCGCAAGCCAAATAGTCAAACTCGTCGCGGAAATAACCGTAGCGGTTATTGAAGATGCAATGCAGCACCAGCTTCGCGAAGGCTACGCCCACCACAATCAGCATGCCTTCAGTGAAAAAAGAGCGAACGCCAGGACTTCCAACAGTCGCTGCTACTCGGTTATTCGTCTTCATGAAGTTCTGGAATCAGACTTCAGATTCTCCTGGACTGTATTCACATCTTTATCGCCGCGTCCCGACAGATTCACAATCACGATTTGGTCGCTGTTCAAATCCGCAGCAACTTTCATCGCGTGAGCAACGGCATGGGCTGACTCAAGCGCCGGGATGATTCCCTCGAGCTTTGAGAGAAGATGAAAAGCAGCCAATGCTTCATTGTCCGACACCGAGGTGTATTCAACTCGACCTGAGTCGTGTAGTGAGGCATGTTCCGGGCCGATGGAGGCATAGTCCAGTCCTGCCGATATCGAATGTGTGTTAGCAATCTGCCCGTTCTCATCCTGCAAGACGTAGCTCATCGTACCTTGCAATACACCGGGACGACCGCCGCCCGTTTGATTAAACCGCGCAGCGTGTTGACCCAACTCGCCGCCGCGACCACCAGCTTCAACGCCAATCATTCGCACAGACACGTCAGCCAGAAACGGATGAAACATTCCAATTGAATTTGAGCCACCGCCCACGCATGCCACCAAAACGTCGGGCAAGCGTGACTCTGTTTTCAGAATCTGCTCGCGCGTTTCTCGTCCGATGACCGTTTGGAAATCCCGCACCATCACCGGATAAGGATGCGGGCCGAGTGCACTGCCGAGCAGGTAATAAGTATCTGCAATATTGGTAACCCAGTCGCGCAGCGCTTCGTTAATCGCATCCTTTAGCGTCCGTGAGCCGGCGTTCACTTCGCGGACCTCCGCGCCAAGCAATTTCATCCGAAAGACATTCAGGGCCTGGCGTCGCATGTCTTCGGCTCCCATGTAAACAACGCAGTCCAAGCCAAAGAGCGCGCAAACCGTCGCGGTCGCCACGCCGTGCTGGCCGGCTCCCGTTTCTGCAATCACGCGTCGCTTGCCCATGCGTCGAGCGAGTAAAACCTGCCCGAGTGTGTTGTTAATCTTGTGAGCGCCGGTATGCAGCAGATCTTCGCGCTTCAGATAAATTCTGGCGCCACCGGCGTGCTCGGTTAGCCGCGCAGCATGAAACAGAGAGGTAGGCCGGCCGGCGTAATCGCGCAACAGGGTTGCGAGTTCAAACCGAAACGAGGAATCGTCGCGGGCGATTAGGTAGGCAGAGGTCAACTCTTCGAGCGGAGCCATCAAGGTCTCGGGAACGAAACGACCACCGTAAGCTCCCCAGTGGCCAGTCTCATCAGGTTGTAGTTTCAGATCGGTCATTTTTTTTAGGGGGTGCGGTTCCATATGGAGTGCGGTGACCTGTCACAGCTTTGGTCTGCGGCGGCTTGTCGCCGCACTTTTCGACTAGACTCCACCCGGACAGTGGTCGCGACAGGTCGCGACCGAATAAAGCGGTGACAGGTCACCGCACTCCAAAAGGTCGTCACGTGGTCGCCGCACGGACCGCTGCAACGAACGCGCGCACGCGGGTTTGGTCCTTCCGCCCGGGAGTGCTTTCGAGCCGGCTGCAGGCATCAACCGCGAATGGATTCACCTGATTGATCGCGTCGGCGACATTCTCCGCAGACAAACCGCCAGCGAGAAATAGTTTCCGAACTAGTGCGCGTGTTTCCCGCGCGACCGCCCAGTTGCTAAGCTTGCCGGTGCCACCAAATGCCTCTTTGTCAGCCGCGTCAAGCATGATTGCCTGAACGTCGTAATCCAAGACTGTCCGCGGCGTAAAGCTGTCGCTCGCTGAAAACACCTTGATCAAATGATGACCCTGCAGCGCTTTACAGTATTCCGGCGTCTCATGCCCGTGCAACTGCAGCGCTGAAACTCCCGCGATCTCCGCAATCTCCTCAAGCTCGTCGAGGGCTTCGTTTACGAAGACACCAACATTCAGGAGGTTGGGATAATCTACCCGCAAACGATCGACGATCCTTCGTGCAGCTTCTGGAGTGATATAACGCGGACTGCGCTCGTAAAAGTTGAATCCCAACGCATCGGCGCCAGCATCTGCCGCGGCCAGGGCATCGTCGAGATTTGTAATACCGCAAACTTTTACTAAGACCATTGGCCTGAGTTCTCTCCCATGAACATCCGCAGTTGCCGCGCCGGATCCGGCGCACGCATTAAAGTCTCGCCTATCAAGAAACCACTGTATCCAGCAGTTCTTAGTTTAGGAAGTTCATCGGGAGTGAGCCCGCTTTCGCTAACCAGAACCGCGCCTACGGGAGCAAAACGAGCGAGCTGCAGAGACGTATCTGTAGACACATCAAACGTTCGCAGGTCGCGATTGTTAACTCCAATTAGCGTGGCACCCTGCGCGACTGCTCTCTCCATTTCTTCCCTGGTATGAACTTCGACGAGTGCGTCCATGCCCAATTCTTTTTCCGTTAGTCGTAAGAGTCGCGCGAGCGTCTCGTCATCGAGTGCGGCCACGATTAGAAGTAACGCGTCGGCTCCTGCCGCGGCTGACTCATGCACTTGCCACTCGTCAAAAACAAAGTCCTTACGCAGAAGCGGAATCGCTGACTGTGCGCGCACCGCGAGCAGATCAGCAAGCGAACCGGCAAAATAATTCTCCTCAGTCAACACGGAAATCGCTGCAGCACCAGCTGATTCATAACTACGCGCGAGTGTGGCCGCATCAGCATTCTCGCGAATTATGCCCCTTGACGGCGATCGCCGCTTGAACTCCGCGATGATGTTTATTGAATTGGTTGTCAGGGCATTTCGAAGCGCATGGGGTCGGGCGTTCGCGCGAGCACGCAGAGCCGTCGCCCGCAGTTCTTCCACAGGTAAAGCGCGCTTACTCGTTTCCAGCGCCGAGCGCTTACTCGCCATGATCTCAGAAAGAATGTCCATCAATGAATCAGCATGAACTTGTTGGGTCAACCTCTTCCCTGGGACCGCGGGCGTCCCGCCCGCAATGAGCGCGAAGCGCGAAAATATTCCGCAAACGTTTGCGCTCCTGACCTCGCGTGTGCGGGCGGGACGCCCGCGGTCCCAGCAAATCGCTTAGTTCGTCGCTGCGATGAGTTGTTCCAGTTTCAGCCGCGCTGCACCGCTATCGAGACTTTCCTGCGCCATTTTGGCAGCATCGATCAACGTCGCGGATTTTCCACCAACAAACAGCGCCGCTGCGGCGTTTATTACGATCAACGCGCGCGCCTCGTCGCGTCGCTTCAAAGACAGCACCTCTCGAATAATCTGTGCGTTCGTTTCGGCATCTCCTCCGCGCAAGTGATCGAGTGAACTTTCAGACAATCCAAAATCCTGCGGCCTGATTTCAAAAGTCTTAACTGCTCCCTCGCATGCCTCTGCGACGTGTGTTTTGCCGGCGAGGGTAATCTCATCGAGGCCGTCCTCACCATGCACTACCCAGGCGCGCTCGGTTCCCAGCGCAGCTGCGACATTCGCTAACAACTCCACCAGATCCCTGCGCCATACACCGATGATTTGTCTTGGCGCTCCAGCTGGATTGCTCAACGGTCCCAGCAGGTTAAAGGTCGTGTGAACACCCAACTCGCGGCGAATGCCAGCGACGCGCGCGGTCGCGCCATGATAGAGCGGCGCAAACATGAAACAGATTCCGATTTCGTTCAGGCAGTTTTCACTTACCTTAGTCAGCGCCGATACGTTCACACCCAGCGCCGTCAGCACATCCGCGCTTCCCGATTTACTGCTGGCGGCTCGATTGCCATGTTTCGCGACAGCGAGCCCCGCTCCAGCGATAACAAACGCGGCTGCGGTTGAGACATTGAAAGTCTTGGCGCGGCTCGAGCCAGTGCCGGCCGTGTCAATGAACGCAGTGTGACAGGAAGTGACCTTAACGGCGCGCTCGCGTAATGCGTCTGCCATTCCGGCCAACTCTGCTACGGTTTCACCCTTGGCAGACAGCGCAACCAGCGCAGCCGCAATCTGCGCGTCCGTTGCCTCATCCTGAACCATTGCCGCGAGAAGTTCTGTAGCCTCGCCGCGAGTGAGATTCTCACGGCTTAATAATCGTGACAGATGGCGGCGCAGAATTGTGTTGACCATGCTTTTGGAGTGCGGTGACCTGTCAGCGCTTTGGCCCAGGGCGGCTTGACGCCCTGCTCTTAGATCCTTCCAAAACTGTTGGGGTCGCGACAGGTCGCGACCGAGCAAAGCGGTGACAGGTCACCGCACTCCAAAAAGTTATCGCTTCTTTTCGGCATCGTGTAGGAGTTGTGCCAGCGCGTCTCGCTTATTCTTCGCGGCCCAGGCTGAAGCAGTCATGCCTTGTTCATCCTTCAAGGAGGCGTCAGCGCCCTTTTCAATCAGCACGCGTGCCGTTTCTTCCTGACCATAAACACCGGCCCACATCAGCGGCGTTCCCCCGGCTTTGTTCTTTGCATTGGGGTTCGCACCAGCCGCCAGAAGCATTTGCAGGAGCTTCACATTGCCGCGTTGCGCAGCGCCATGCAACGGAGTATCGCCATCGGCATCGCTGAGGTTAGGATTAGCGCCACGTTCCAGCAGACTCTTTACGTTGCGCTCGTTCTCGCTCCAGACGTACCAGGTTAACGCAGTCATCCCGCTAAAGCCCTGGGCATTCACTTCCAGGTTAGGTTGGGCCAGCAGTAACTCGGCAACTGCCTCATTCTTTTTTTCCAGTGCGCGCAACAGTGCAGTGTAGCCGCCCATGTCTTTCGCGTTCACGTCGGCGCCGCCACGCAGAAGCACCTTCACGAGGTCCGCTTCGTCGTGTGTAGCTGCCCAGATGAGCGCAGTGCCTCCACTTTCTTCGTCTTTTACATTTGGATCGATGCCGGCGGCGAGAAAGCCATCCACCGCGCTTATATCGTTTGCCGCAACAGCCCTCTGAAACGACTTCGCATCAAACTGATATCCGCGCAACAACAAAAACCGCTTCGCTGCATCAGGAGTAGGCTTTTCAGCACGTGGGCCGGCGCAACTCGGAAAGGTAAACAAAACTAGCGCGAGCACAACGCCGCCAACTATCGTGCTGAGTAAACTTTTCATTTCTTGCAGGGCACCACGATGGCGCGATTGATACGCACCGGCTTATTTGGCTTCTCGCCCTCCGCCGGCGCCTTATTGATCTCATCCGCAACCTCCATGCCTTTAGTCACTCTGCCAAACGCCGCAAACGTTCCGTCCAGGTGATGCCCATCACCAACCAGGATGAAAAAATTGGTCGTGGCGCTGTTTGCTTCCTGGGTTCTCGCCATGGAGACGATGCCGCGAACATGTTTGATTAAGCCGGGTTCATCGGGAAGTTTGCGCGACATTCTCCTGGCCAGATCGAAGTTCCACTTTTCACTGGTGGCGAGATTGCCGCCTTGAATGACAAAGTCTTTGACCGTGCGGCTAAACGTCGTGGTGTCGAGCGCGCCGGTTGCAGCAAGGTTTAGAAATCCCCGAACACTTTCCGGCGCCACCTCTGGAATCATCTCTATCTCAATCACCCCCAACTCGGTTTCGAGACTGACGCAACTCGCCGCCATCTTCTCAACACTCGCGCCGTCAAACGGCTCAGGTTTGGGGGTGGACGCTTCAGCGGGTCGAGAGTTGGCTTTTTTCGCACTGCACCCGTTCTGCGATCCTGACTGGGCTTGGCGACGCATGTGAAAGCCAATAGCGCCACGGTGCGAAATGCAAAAGCCAAGGGCAACAGCCCGGGTAAAGCCAATGAAGTTTTGAAGCGCTGAAAGCGCGCATTAACTAGCGATACATTATTGCGGCAACTTCAAGCCGATTTGCGCCTTCAGTCTCGGGTTCAAACCCTGCCTACTCTGGGCCGCTGGCCCAGGCTTTCACATTTCGCGCCGTTGGCGCTGAATTCAATCTCGATAAAGTTGCTGATCGTCTATCCGAGTCTGCTGCCCAATAGCCACTGTCCGCCATCGACCACGAGGGTCGCGCCGTTGATGAAACTCGCCGCATCTGAACAAAGAAATAGCGCGGCCTTTTCGATGTCGCTGATTCGCCCAAAGCGTCCGAGGGGAATGTTCTTCCTCAGTTTCTCTTTAACTGGTTCCGGGACCAAGCGCTTCATCCCTTCCGTGTCTTCAATCGGCCCGGGCGCAATGCCGTTCACACGAATGCCGTAGCGGCCCCACTCGACTGCCAGGTTGCGCGTGAGCGCGTCGACCCCGGCCTTAGCAGCGGATACATGAAGCTGCATCGCTGTACCACCGTAATGAAGCGTCGCGCTGATGTTGAGAATTTGGCCCTGATGTTCTTTGAGTTGGGCGAAGGCTGCGCGGCAAACGTTGAAGGTGCCCTTGAGATCGATGTCGACTACGGCTCCGAATCCGTTTGGGGATAACGCTTCGGCGGGCACGAGAAAATTGCCCGCTGCACCATTGACGACGATATCGATCTTGCCGAAACGTTCGACGGTTGCAGCAATCGCCTTCTCAACGTCTTCCGGATTGCGGACGTCGGCAGCAACGGCAAACGCCTCGCCTAAACCCTCCCTAACGGTCGGGCTACTGCCCCGGGCGCGCGCGTCGTTGATCGCTTTGGCAGCAGGTTCAAGGTGCTCGATGCTACGGCTGACCAGCGCAACGTTCGCGCCCGCTTCGGCAAGCGCCCGCGCCACGCCGCCAGTGATGCCAGTGCCGCCGCCGGTTACGAACGCGACTCGCCCGCTAAGAATTCCATCGCTGAAGATTTTGTCTGTCATAACTACTCTATGAGTCTCTACCCTCTTCGACGCGTAGCGTCGAAAATCACTCCCTATGCTTTCAACTACCCGCAATAAACGGCCGCGACTGCACGATATAAATCTGGCCCTTCATGTAGGCCCACTCAATGTCCTGCTCGCGACTGCCGAAACACACGCTTGATCGCCGTCGCAGCTGAAACCAAGCGCCGGATCACGTCGTCAGTCAAAACCACTCGTTCACCGGTGATAGCAATCTCCTTGACCCCGCCTTTCTCATCAAACGTCAACAGGCTATCTTCGTCTGAACGCGTCAGCACCTGCACGGCATTCGCCCGTTCACGAAAAATAATCTGCTCCGCAACTTTCTTGCCTTCGACAACTTTGATGCCCAGGCCGCGTTTGGCACTGATGTAAATCGCTCCCTTGTTGTCCCGGTCGAATGGATCGGTGGTAATCATTACGCCAGAGCTTTCGGAGTTGATGCCTTCCTGAATCAGCACTGCCATAAAGATCTTCGAGTGGTCGATGACTGAGCGCTCGCGTGCTTCGTAAGCTTCAAAATTCCACAGCGACGCCCAGACAGTTTTGATCGCCTCGATGAGTTCCTGATCTCCGCGAACATTCGGAACGGTGGTGTAAAGCCCCGCGCCACTAAAGTTTGGCAAGTCTTCGGAGTTGGAAGAGCTGCGCACAAACAAACCCTTCCCGGCAAACTCCAGCTTCACCCGGCGCAAAATCTGCGCCCGCAGTCTGTCATCAAATTGTCCCTGCTTGATGCTCTCGCGCAGATTTACCAGCTTCCCACGACGATAGGCCGGGTCGTGAACAAACTTCTGATCGTTAAGTAGTGTGTAGATTGCGTCGTCGAGCTTGTTCGCCTTCAGAAATTCGTCGTAGTAGTAAAACGGTATGGTGAACCCATTTGGAACTACAATCCCAGGCAAGCGCGCATTCATTACTTCGCCCAGGTTGGCCGACTTGCCGCCAAAAGCAATCGCTGAAGTGGCGCGTTGCTGCCGCAGGCCGAGTAAGCGCGTTTCCGCGAGATTGAAGCGCGGCTTCATCACATCAAGGCGCTCGACAGACGGCGTTGATACTCCTTCAGCTGATCCTGATCGGCACGTTTGATCGTGTAGCCGTCGCGCTTGGCGTCAAACTCCACCCACCAACCGTCGTATTGTTTCAGCAGCGTTAGCGCATTTTTGACGTAGGCGTTGGGAATGCCCCAGCCTTTTGCTAACAGGTTGATGTGCGAAAGAGGCGTAGAAGGATGCGACGTAATCACGCCGGCCACGGGCGGAAGTTGAATCGGCACTTCATCGAGGACGAGTATTTCGTTGAAGCCAATCTCAACATGGTCGTCGAGCTTGGGAATGACATGAATCCGGCCCAGACCTTTGGCAACGTTCAGCGCCTGGTATTCCTGTTCTTTGGCTATGTCGCTTTGCGAAACTCGATCGAGGCCGGCCACCGTGCGCGACTCCTCGTCCTGACGAATTGAATTTGGTTTATACGCGACCGCTTTGAAAAACGTCGATTTAATCAGGTCTGCGGTGAGCTTTATTTGATCCGCAGGAATCAGATCGCCTTCCCAGAATTCAAATGTCCAGCGCTGCAACGGCGTTTGATACGCGATCGTCCCGAGGATGAAGCGGCGATTGGGCTTTAGGTAGTTGTTCTCAAAAAACTCGCGGCCGCGTTCCAGCGAGAGATAAGTTCCATTTACGAAATCTTTGTGGAAGGCATAACGCTTTGTGTTGACGTAGTAAATTTTGTTTTGATCTTTGCGGTCGATAACGAAGAGAACGTGCGGAAGTGCGTAGGGCGTATTTGGATCATAGGTGACGGCTAAGGCGTCAAACTCAGCCTGCGTTTTGATAGCGGGAAGCGAGCGCGGGGAGACGGTTTGCGCGCTGACATTGATCAGGGCGCCAACGGCGACAAGGATCAAAAACAGTCTTACGCTTATTAGTAGATTCCTGGAATGCATCGTTACTGCTCAAGTGGTTCAGAGTTCAACCTTTAGGTTGCTTTTGCGCTGAACGGACAAGCTAAAGCCTGGACTCTGAACTATTGGCCTCTGCGCCAAATCAAACCGCCGACAACTTCACCAGTACGCACCAGCAAGTCTAACAAATCATCGATGTGACGGCGCTCGGTTAGAAAGCTATTGATATTTACACGCAGGGCCCGCCGTCCGTTTAGTACCGTAGTAGTGATCCAGGCTTCGCCTCCGCGCTCGATCCTCTGTTGTAACTCCTGCTGCAGACGATCCTGTCCCCTGCCGTCCAGGTTGGCAAAACCAGCCGGCAAAAATCTGAAACAGCAGACCGCGGTCTCGACCGGAGACACGCGTTCGAAGTCTTTCAGATCATCGATGCGAGTTGCCAGATACTCAGTAAGCCCGATTTGATGTTCAATTACCGCCGCATAACCCGCCCGGCCCATGAACTTTAGCGCCATCCAAAGTTTCAACGAACTGAAACGGCGCGTGCCCATTTGTCCATATCGAAAGAAATCAAACTCAACATCCGCGCCGCCGCGATCTTCATTAAGATACTCGGGCGTAATATCAAACGCATCTCGCAACACCCGACCGCCATCGCGTACCAACACCGCGCCACACGCAAACGGCACAAACATCCATTTGTGCGGATCAAACGTGATTGAATCAGCCAACTCAATCCCTCGCAGCTTGTCGCGATGTTTTTCTGAAAACGCCAGCGTGCCGCCATAAGCCGCATCCACGTGGTACCAGCAATTGTTCTCCTTCGCTATCGCGGCCAACTCAGGCAGCGGATCGATTACCCCGGTTGAGGTCGCCCCGGCCATGCCTATGACACAACAGGGTACACAACCAGCTTGGCGATCTTTCTCAAGTTGTTGCTGCAATGCCTCGGGACGGATATGAAAGTTCTCGTCGGTGACAATTTTGCGCAGGCTGTTGCGGCCAAGGCCCAGGATGTCAACGCTTCGTTCGATAGAGAAATGACATTGTTCCGAAGCGTAAATCGTCAGGTCGCCGGGAGCCGAGCGCAAACCATTACGCACCGTAGTTTCATGCGCGCGGTCGCGAGCGCACTTGAGTGCGATCAAGTTTGCCTCCGTACCGCCGCTCGCCAACACGCCGAAACTCTGAGGAGCGTAACCAACCAATTCACACAGCCAACGGAGTACGCGCGCCTCGATCATTGCGGACGTTGGACCATTGCGCCAGGCGCCGGCATTTTGGTTAAGCGATGAAGCCAAGGCATCCGCCCATACGCCGATCGGCAGGGGCGTTGGATTAAACTGGCCGTAGTAACGCGGGCTCGGAACCTGCATCGCATGTGCGAGCACATCTCGGGTAAACCGTCGCCAGGATTTCTTCGGTTGTTATCCCGTGCTCCGGAAAGGGCTCGTCGAAAATTTTTTCCAGCTCCTTTGGCGTAGCTGGTGAGGTAACCTTTCTCGTGTCCAGCGTACCAGCGTATTCCGTGATGATGGCGGTGACGGCTCGTCCCAGCCGCTCATGTTGGTCCGCTAATTGATCAGCTAATTGTCCAGCCAGGTCGTCAATCATATAAACTCACATAACGTTAAGAATGGGTTTTCGGACGTCGTTAGCATCGCATGTAGTCACGCAAACCGACAAAGCAGAAATGAACACAACAGCGCAAACGAACAAGTTTAGAGAAACCCTGACAGCCGAAGCCTCAACCTATGATGTCACTCTGACCTTGGAAGCAATCAGGGGACTCTCGCGTTACTACGATCTGCTTAGCCTCTGGAACTCAGGCGTCCATCTGGTAGCGCCTTGTTCGGCAGAGGAGTTTGCCACTCGTCACATTCTCGAGTCGCTCGTCCTGCTGAAGCACTTGCCATTGGCGGCCAACATCGCCGAAGTCGGCGCCGGGGGTGGCTTGCCAATCGTTCCCTGCCTGATTGTCAGATCCGACCTGCGCGCAATTCTGATCGAGTCTTCGCAAAAGAAAGCTGTGTTCTTGCGCGAGGCACTGACGCATACAGGCGTTTCCTCGAGAGCTAGCGTCATTAACGAACGGTTTGAAAATGTAGCCACACCTACAATTGATTTCGTAACCTGTCGTGCTCTTGAGCGTTTCGAGGAGCTGCTGCCGAACCTATTTGCGTGGGCACCGTTGAACACTACGCTGCTTCTGTTTGGCGCCAAGCGACTCGAAACAAGAATTGAGGCCCTAGGGTTCACCAGCACTGCTCAACTCATGCCGCGATCGAAAGGACGGTTTCTATTCATCGTCAGGAAGCCGTGAAGAAACGAAACCGATTCGTTCGAGTTGGAGTCAGCAATTTTTGGAGTGCGGTGATATCTGAAGAATTATCTCAGGCGTGGTACACGTACTTCCGCTTGAGGCGTCCCTTCGCCTGGATAGACGGCAACCGTAGTTTCGTAGCTCTTGCTCCCCCAAACCACCACCGCAGCGTAGCGAATCGACCGGCCTCGATTGGTGTAATTGCCAAACTTACTAATTCGCGCGAGTAACCTGCGAGCGACGCCAGCCCTGATACTGCGTTCGCCAAAGCTCGCCAAACCGCTGTCGTTAGTCGTTTGCGCTTCCTCATGCCCGGTAGTTTCCAATAAATAGTCCTGCCAGTGTTCGGTGACATTGATTTCGTGTACCGGCGCGCCGGCGTCATCCACCACGCGAAGGTTCCACTGCGGCACGATCGTGGTTTCGAAGGGGTATAAAAATATGATCAGGACGACGGCCAGCGCCAGGACAACGACCATGCGCACGCGATATCCGGAAAGCCACTGATCAAAAACCCATTGGATGAATCGCATAGATTTGATCGGTCCGGAAAGTGGGGAAAGGTCTAGGGATCCGTCACAAGCGACTTATCGGCGCTGGACGCTTCGGCACCCTTCTTATCTGCGGCATAAACAGCACCGGTTTCGTCCATGTAGAACGATCGCCGACCCGTGCGTCCGTAGGATCGCGGAACCGCCACAATCTCAAGTGAGGCAGGAGATTCCGTAGACCGCTTTTCGCATCTGATTCGAAAAAGAAAGCCGTAGCGGCCGCCATCAATCAGCACTTGACCGATTAGACCTTCCTTCCGCAGATCATCGTAAGTTCCGTAATCTCCGTTGCCGGCAGTTGCCTGGTAGGTGGCTTCGCTGCTGTAGAGTGTGTGGAACGACCTGAGCACGCCTGCTTCGTTATGTCTAATGAGCAAGCGTCTTTGTCGCGCCATACGTCTCGCGACGCCAGTTGGGCGAGTTCGGACCTGGACTGTCTTTGCCGTTTGCGCCTGAAGAATGTCGCCGAAGCAGATGGGTAGGGTGATGAAAAGAAGAACTCGCAGCGCTGTTGCGAGGCCGTGCCGATAAATCAAAGGGCTGGCTCCTTACGGCACAATGTCGAGTCCAATCAATTGCTGGCCGGAAATAACGAACTCCGCCGGCGGCAATTCCATTTCATAAACTGCAGACAGAACCGTCGGCGTGTAACCGCCCGAGTTTCTGTCGCTGTTGAGCGTAGCGACTACTGATGGCGGCAAATTCGGTAGTTCACTGGTGCCAATGACAGCGCCGGGTGTGATGCGGAAAAGCTTCACATAGAGTCGATCACTCTTCTTCACCTTGTTGATTGCCTGCACCAGTTGTCCCAAATCCTGCGGAACGAAAGCTCTCGAGGCTGAACCTTCCTGGAGTGCTCCGCCATCGCCGACAAACACCAGTAGTTGTCCTGGAATAGCGTCGTCCGGAATCTTCACTGGTATACGCTGGACAAACTGTTTGCCTGATTCAGTGCGCACGTACGCTTGAATCTCGATGTTCTCACCACGGTGGGCTTCAGTCTGGCTAAGCGCGATTCTTTCGAGGGTGCCTGCATATTTGGTGTCGGCCGACGAAATGTCCAGGGTCACGCCTTCAATCTGCACGTCGTCAAAGCCACTGCCAAGCAAAGAACTAATCGGGCCCGCAACGGAACCGGCCGCGAGGACTGGCGAGTTGCCGGCTGAAAAGCGCCGGTCGACCGAGATCGGATCCTGGCCCTTTACGTTGATGGCGCCCTTGATGGTGATGGTGGAATCGCCAAGAGAACGCTCACTGGAAGTGATAGTGTTGAAGACCGTGATGTTAAGAAGCAGTGGTGTCAGAAATGAGTCGTTAGCTATCTCGTATGCATAAGTCTCGGTGCGATCACGGCTGGTGTGTAAGTTAATCTTTACCGGAATCATTTTCGGCGCCTGGCCCAACTGGCCAAAGACTCCGGAGGCGCGGTCCTGAGAAATCGAACCCATCATCTCCCCGGGCACCGAAAGCTTGAAGGAATTATTCAAGTTCGAAATCACCGTGACCACCGCCGTTTCGCTCATCGGCATATCTGACGCGCCTAAACCCAGAAAGGGGTGGCCAAAGGCGTAAATCCGATTGGCATCACGGAATGTTACTGTGCCGGCGGCTGCGATGGAGTAGTCGCCGCGAACCAACTGAACACTAACTGAGGTTCCCGGTGTCAATGTTTTCTCGGTTGCTTTTGCCAGGGGCGTCATGCCGGCCGATCCGCCCACGCCCGAAACCGGAAGTAGTCCGTTGGCAATTAGCTGTGGCGCAAACATCGCGAGTGATTCCTGACTAATACCACCGAAGACTACAGGCGTCGCAATCGGAGTAATTTGTTGGCCCATGAGCGGCATGAGACGCGAGCCTTCTGATAGCGGCGCGATCAGTGAAGTCGGGCCGATCGCCTGCTTTGGCAAACTTGGCTTCCAGTCAGTGGAAGCGAGCTGCGAAAACGAAATCGCGCGCGGCTCCTTGGGATGCTGCGTCTCGCCCGCCGAGCCCTTCTCGAAGAGATCGATCATTTGCTGAATCGGCGTGATGCCCGCGATTGGTTCTTTCGAAAAAGGAAAACTGAAGGCGATCGCGCCTACTAACTTGTTGTCGATGTAGACCGGCGAACCAGACATGCCGGCGAACACTCCGGTCTTCTCCACATTCGCGCCGGTGAGTCTGGCGATGATTGCAGACTGACGCGGGGCGGGAAAACCGGGTAACACTCCAAGTATTTCGACCCCAAACTCCTCCGGAATCGTTCCCGAAAAGACCGTTCGCGATGTCCCCTTCATGCCAGGACGAAGGTCTTCAAGTGCAAAAAGCCGCGGATCCCGCGCAGTTTCAACGGCTGCCTTTTGCGCGGCGGCTACACCGCCGAGAAATGTGACTACAACCGCTATGAGGAGGACTTTGGAAAGACTTTTCATTAAATAACCTCTTGCTCTTTGCTCAAAATATCCGGCCGTGGGGGTGGGAAACCCCTGCGCGACTATAGCTTCCGTCCGGAGACCGGTCAAGGTCTTGTCTTAGACGCACGAAACACCCAAAACGTTCCTTGAGCAAACAGCAAACGACAAACGGCAAACAGTGAACAGCAGGAATGCCAAGTTGAAGCTTTCGCAAAAGGTTTCGTGAAAAGGACGCTCTCAGCCCGGCTGTTTACTGTTTGCTGACTGCGGTTTGCCTGTCTTATATCAATTCTTATATTAATTTCCTGATTTTTGTGCGAGGTACTAAGATTCCTCTGATGTCCGATGCAATTGCAGGCTTTATTCTGGCCGGGGGAGAGTCCCGGCGCATGGGAACCGAAAAGGCACGCTTAGTTCTCGATGGCCGGAGCTTTGTCGAGCGGATCGCCCTCGAACTTTCAAGTGTCAGCTTCATCAATAAGGGTTGTCGGCGACAAGGTTTCTCCGACAGAACTCAACCTGCATCTTAACCTTCCAATCGACATACAAGCTGCGCCTGATATTTATCCGCAATGGGGAGCGCTGGGCGGCGTCCACGCTGCGCTGTCAGCCTGTTCGGAGAGTTGGGCGCTGGTGGTCGCCTGCGACTTCCCCCTCGTCACAGAGGAACTCTTTGGCCGGCTTGCCAGTGTACGCGAGGACTTCGAGGCCGTTGCACCCATCCAGCATGACGGAATCCCTCAGCCTCTTTGTTCGCTTTATCGGGTTGAACCCTGCCTGCGTCTGGCCGAGCAAATGATCGAATCTGGCGAGCGAAAACCTATCACTCTGTTACAATCTGTGCGCACGCGCTGGCTCTCGTTCAATGAACTCAAACATCTCAAGGGCGCGGAATCTTTCTTTGAGAACATCAACACACCCGAAGATTATGCTCGCGTTAAGAAGAAAGGACTTAGCATCGATGATGTAGCGACGGGTTAAGGGAGAGACCGGCCGAGGCTGTCTATCGCCAGTTCGCCCTCCAGCCCATCCTTCATCCCTGTCTCATGGCCACCCGACCACGTTTCGGCAAAAAGATTTCGCGGTTACTGCTGCCGATCCTGCTGTTGCTGGTAGTAGCGCTGGTTCTTGCCCTGGCCAGTATTGTCTACGGGATCATAATTCCACCTCGACGCTCATATCTCGTCACGCCGCAAACTTTTTCCACCATAAGCGGAACCGGCCGAGGCCTGAAAGTTACTGAAGAAACGTGGCGAAACCGCGACGGCACATCGGCACGAGGTTGGCTACTCCGAGGGACTGAAGGAGCGCCTGCGGTTGTTTTTCTACACCGCTATGGTGGCGATCGTTCCCTGCTTCTAAACCTGGGAATGAAAATAAGCGAAGCCACCAACTGCACCATACTCTGGCCCGACCTGCGAGGCCACGGACTAAATCCTCCCGTCCAGTGGACTTCCTTCGGCACCCGCGAAAGTGATGATCTGCTGGCGGCGCTCGACTTCCTTCGTTCATTGAAGGGTGATAGTCAAAACAAACTCATTGGGGAACGTGTCGGCGTCTATGGAGTCGAGCTGGGAGCTTATGCGGCGTTGCGCGCAGCCGTCAGCGATACCAGCATTGAAGTTCTGGCGCTCGACTCGGTGCCGCGCAATCAGGATGAGATGATAGAAAGCGCGGTCCGCAACGACGTTCGCGTGAATACCAGCGCCCTGGTGAGTCCCGCCCGTTTGGCAACCCGAATCTTTTTCCTGAGGAAATACGACAACAAGAGCTCTTGTGGGATGGCCGCCGCTCTGAGTGAACGCCGGGTTCTCTTGCTCGCCGGCGAAGACGATGGTTACTTGCGCGAGTCGACGAAATCCCTGATTCCCTGTTTTCCAAATCCGGCGAATCTGGAAACAAGAACCGATTTGCCACTAAGCGGCTTTACCCTGCCTTCGGCTACCGGCGAACAAGGCGAGGGATACGACCGTCCGGTGATAGATTTCTTCGTGAAGAACCTGCACTGATCTGCAAGGCAGCACACCCAGTTTGCATCCACTAACGAACGCGAAATAACACGAAATTTTTGTAGCGCGCTTGGTGTGATTTCGTGGATCAGCGCGTGCAAACCGCAACGATCGCATAGCGACCATTGCTTCCGATCACTTCTGCCGACGGCATTTCGCTGAACTGGTTAACTTCGCGAACGGGCACAAACGTCAAAAGCGCTTCGTTACGTCTACGGCATTCCTGAAACATCTGATTGGGTCCGGCGTAAAAGATTGGTTCGCCGTCGGCGCCATAGACAACGCGGCCGGCTGCATAAAACTCGGGTGTGCGGTCGCTGCGCTGCATACCGTAGATGGCTGTCTGCGCATAGCCCCGCGCAGAAGCCAGCTGCAAAAGCCGCCTTGATGACTGTCGATCCGCAAAAGTAGGCGCCAGCAGGTACATCACTGCTATCAAAGCTACAACCGTCATAGCAGCTATGAACCCGACTGACACCGTCAGCTTTCGAGTAAAGAGAAATGGCAAGCATCCGGCGGCAAATAATGGCGCCGCTAAAATGAGAGCGGTTGTTAACGAAAAACTACCAGTGCGCGAGGAATAGACAAGCGTACCAGCTGCGAAAATCAGACAGAAGGCCGCTGTCATTCTTAGCGGCCAGCGTCCAAAATCCGGGCGAAGCCTTATCAACTGACCGCCAACAATCAACGCTGCTGCAGGCAGTATCGGTAGGATGTAGCCAGGCAGTTTCGAGCCCGAGAAGCTGAAGAAAACCAAAGGGAAAATAAACCATGCGAGGGCAAAGGTCATCAGACGGCTCGAGCTCTGATTAGCCCGATCGCCGGCATCAATGTGCCAGAGCCACAACTTAGATTGCAGTAGTCCCTTGATTAAGAAGGCAGTCCACGGCAGCGCAAGCAAGGGCACAATGAGAACGTAAAAATAGACCGGCTGCGAGTGATGATATTTATCTGAAATGTAGCGGGCGAAGTGGTGTTGAATAAAAAATTGATCAATGAAGAGCCAACCGTGTCGCCAGATTACCGGGACGTACCAAATCCCAGCCACCGTCAGTGCCAACGGTAACCCCCAAAACACGCTAATGAATATTTTCCGCCCGGGTAGCTCTCTCTGAAATAGGTGGTAGAGGCCGATAACGCCAGCTGGCATTACTATTCCGACCAAACCTTTCGCGAGTAGCGACAGACCAAGAAAAATATAGAAGCCGGCCAAAAGCCATCCGCGAGGGTTCTCGTCTGCCTCAGAATATGCCTGTAAGTTGTAAAGAATATAGAAAGCCAGTGCCCAGGTGAGCGTCATTGTCAGGACGATGTCGAAGCTGACGGCGTGCGAGAAAACTACGATTCCGATCGTGGTTGCGGTCGCGACTGTGCTCCAAAAAGCATAACCCTGAAATTTGTTCTTCCCATCTTTAACGACTTCAAGCCGACGGCCCACGAAGAAAACAGCGGCGACGGTTAGCACACCCGAGATGGCTGCGGGCAGACGCGCTGACCATTCCGACACACCAAACAGTTTGAAGCTGGCAATCACCATCCAGTAAAGCAGAGCCGGCTTCTCAAACCAGGTGTGTCCGCCGAGCGTGGGTGTGATCAGATCGCCGCGCAAAAACATCTCGCGCGCGACCTGCGCGTAACGTGGTTCATCCGGTCCAACGAAAGGAAGATGACCCAGGCCATAAAAATAGAAAGCGGCTATCCCGAAAAAAAGCGGAAGTGTGGCGCGCTTGGCAAGGATTGAAGGATGCAAGTATATTCGCTCCGCTTAATAAGCAGTGGCCAGTGATCAGTGTTCAGTGGCCAGTTTTAGAAAGTTCTGGGCGAAAGAGTCGGGGCTCGGCACGACGCGTGGTTTGATTTACTGACCACTGGCCACCGACCACTGATCACTGATCACTGCCCACTGCCCACTGCAAATCATAACAGGAAAAATAAAACCTTGACGCTCCGTACCGCAGTAATCGGCGTGGGCCATCTGGGCCGACAGCACGCGCGAATCCATTTTGATCTTGCCGCGGAAGGCCTGACGGAGTTCGTTACCGTTTGCGACCTGGACGAAAAAACTGCACAAACAATTGCCTTAGAAAGAAAAGTCGAGTGGACGACGGATTGGCGCAAACTGGTCGGCCGCGTTGATGCTGTCAGTCTCGCAGTTCCAACCGAGTCGCATTGCGAGATTGCTCTGGCACTACTCGATGCAGGCGTTCACGTGCTGGTGGAGAAACCGATCGCGCGGACGCTTGCCGAGGCCGACGAAATGATAGCAGCAGCGGCAAAGAGCGGTGCGCTATTGCAGGTGGGACACCTCGAGCGCTTCAATCCCGCGCTGGTCGCGCTACGTCCACATGTTCGCAATCCAGTCTATTTTGAGATCCATCGCGTCGGCGAGTTTACTGCGCGTTCGCTGGACATAGATGTCGTGCTGGACTTAATGATCCACGACCTCGACATCGTGCAGTGGCTGGTCGGCGAAGATGTCGAAGTAACCGAACTCCATGCGGTTGGCATTCCGATACTGACTAACAAAGTCGACGCCGCGAATGCGCGGGTTGAGTTTTCTTCAGGGGCTGTGGCAAACATTACGGCCTCGCGCGTGGGCACGGAAAAAATTCGCAAAATGCGCTTTTTCCAGCCACATGATTACGTCGCTATCGACTACGCAACGAAGCACGCATCGATCAGCAATCTCGCGCCGCCGACGGCGGAAGGGGCGTGGCCGGGAGTTCACACCAGGAATCTCGATATCGTTGACGTAGAGCCACTGCGCGCGGAGATTTTTGCTTTCGTAACAGCCGCTCGTGACCATCAACCGCCGGCGGTGTCGGGCCTGGAAGGTAGGAATGCGCTCGGGCTGGCGTTGCGAGCGCTGGAAAGGATCGATGAACACGCGGCGAAGGTTCAGGTGGGATCAGTTGGGTAAGTTCTGAGAGTCGGGTGGAAGAGCGGGGGCAAGCCCGCCTTCCCGACCCCGAGCTAATTACAATTGAACATGAAAACGAGATTGAAGGGCTCTCTAGCAACATCTAATGAGCCGGATCGAAGTCTCGGGGTCAGGAAGGCGGGCTTGCCCCCGCTCATATCCTTTCCATTTCCATGCAAGCATCCAACGCTGAGATCACTTCCTTTCTTACCGAGCGGATCACCGCCGGCGACTTCCCTTCAGCCGTTTACCTCGTAGTTGAAAAAGGTCAGCCCGTTCTTGCTGACGCCCTGGGCAATGCGGTAGTCGAACCGCAACGCCTCCACGCGACGTTCGACACGATTTACGATCTCGCTTCACTTACGAAGCCTTTGGTAACCGGTTTACTGTGCGCGCGTCGCGTTGAAGCCGGCGAACTCACGCTTGATAGTTCGGTTTCAAATTACCTTCCGGAGTTTGAGCGAACCGACAAACAGGTGATCACCATCCGCCAACTGCTGACGCACACTTCAGGTCTGCCGGCCTGGCGACCGCTTTACATTCTTGCCGACGGTGAACGGGACCGGACTGTTTCGGTAATTGCCGGTTTAGAGTTGGAGTATCGACCGGGAACGCGCGTGATTTATAGCGACCTGGGGTTTATCGTGCTGGGCCGCCTGCTGGAACGCTTAACGGGGAAAGTCCTGGTCGAATTGGCGCAAACCGAAATCTTCGCGGCTCTGGAATTGGAGCGCACGTTCTTCAATCCTGAGGCCGCCGTGCAGACCGGAATCGCCGCCTGCGAAACCGGCAATGCCTACGAACAAGAAACATGCGTCAACACCGCGGCCGGCGATTACGAGAACTGGCGTAAGGAACTGATTTGGGGCACGGTGCACGACGGCAACGCTTATTTCCTTGGCGGGGCTGCGGGCCATGCCGGACTTTTCTCCAACGCGCCGGAGACACTTGCGCTTGCCAGTCAATTTCTCGCAAGTCAAACTCGTCTGCTCAAACCCGAGACCTGCAAGTTATTTAGTAGGAACATGACCGAGGGCCTGGAGGAAGCAAGGTCTTTTGGTTGGCAGCTGGCAGAAACCAAAGACTCCGCCGCTGGTCTCGATCTTCCCGGCGAAAGTTTTGGACACTCGGGCTTCACCGGCACAAGCTGCTGGATCGCTCCTGAACAGGAACGAGTCTTCATTCTGCTTACAAATCGCACGCACGCTCACGCGCTACCATTCACAAACATCAACAGCGTTCGCCGCCGCTTTCATAGTTTGGCCGTAGCTGCACTCGATGAAGTGTCGGCACCTCCGAGGTTATAGTGCGCGGTCTCGAGTAACGGTCTTATTTTGGACGGGTAGTCTTTGGCAGGATGGTAAACGCGTTAAGTCCAACAAAGACGCGATCGCCCCTCTGGAGTTTGATCTCAAGGGTCTCTGGTTTCGGCCTGGTGACAATGATTGGTTTCGCGTTCTGGCGTTCCGGCGTTTCGGTAGTCAGGTAGTAAGGAGTGTCACCGGATTCACAGGCTCCGCCGGCCGGGTCGAGCCGGATGCGCAATCGCTCGTAAGCTCCCACAAAACTTGTCTGTTCGACGACGCCGCCGGATAAACACGCGCGTCCTGGCGGAAAGGGCGTCTTGCTCAACGAAACATCTTCGGGCCGAAAAACTATCTTGACCGTTGCGCCGTCTTTGAACTTCTCATCAATCTGCGCCGGAATTAGCGCCGAGCCCATCTCGATCCGATCCTTGCGTACGACTCCATCAAGAATGTTGGCGGCCCCAAGAAAAGTTGCCACATACTCAGTGGCTGGATGGTTGTAGACTTCAGCAGGAGTTCCAATCTGTTCAATATTCCCCACGTTGATGACCGCGATGCGGTCGCCGAGTTCAAGCGCCTCTTCCTGATCGTGTGTTATGAAAATCGCGGGGACGTTTACTTTTTTGAGCAACGTACGAATCTCGCGTCGCAAGTGACCTCGTGTTTGTGCATCAAGGGCGCCAAAAGGCTCATCGAAAAGCAGCACTTCAGGCTTGTAGGCGAGTGTGCGTGCAATCGCAACCCGCTGTTGTTGCCCGCCAGAAAGTTGCGATGGATATTTTTTGCGATGTTCCTCGAGTTGAACCAACTGAAGTAGTTCGTTAACCGTCTTCTTAACTTCCTTGCGCGGCCGGTGGCGGATGCGCAGACCGTAGCCGATATTTTTTTCAACCGTCATCTTCGGAAAAAGCGCGTACGACTGAAAGATAACTCCGACGCCGCGTTCGCGAGCGGGAAGTTCAGTGACGTCCTTGTTATGCAGAATTATTTTCCCGGTATAGGGTTGTTCCAGGCCGGCGATGATGCGCAGAATCGTTGTTTTGCCGCTGCCCGACGCCCCCAGAAGAACCAGGGCTTCACCTTCCGCCACATGGAAGGTGATGTTTTGCAGCACACTGGTCTTGCCGAAAAGTTTGCTCACGCCCACGACGCTGGCAGCGTAAGCCGTAGCGCTTCCGTTGGAAATCGGATTCACCTTGTTGTCCATAACCCTGACTACCTGAGCCATCTACAATACCTCAATCGACCATTCCAATGGTCAGATCTTAATCGACATCAAGCCAGTCCCTCGCAAAAAACAACACGCTGAAGACCAGGAATGAAAACAGCGCCAGCACAATGGCGATCGCATTGGCAGCTTCAATCTGTCCCTCGTTGAATTTGGCAAAAATGTAGAGCGGCGCAGTCTGTGTTCTTCCCGCCAGGTTACCCGACACCATAATCGTTGAGCCAAACTCACCGACCGCACGCGCAAACGTCAACAGCGCGCCGGAAACGATCGCCCCACGCAAAGAAGGCAGCGTGACGTGCCAGAACGTTTGCCAACGCGTGGCTCCGATAGTTGCCGATGCCTCTTCCAAGGAACGACTCATTGTGTCAAACACCGGTTTAATCACGCCAAACGCCAGCGGGAAGGTGACGAAGATGTTCGCCAGCACAATAGCACCCGCCGTGAACATGACATCGATCCCATGCGGACGCAGCAGGCGGCCCAATATTCCAAAAGGACCCCACAGCATCAGCAATGCGACGCCGGCAACAGCCGTCGGGATGGCGGTGGGCAAGGAGATTGTGACGATGAGCGCGTTACGACCCCAGAAGGCGTAACGCGAGAGCACGTAAGCAGCGAATAGACCGAAGAGAACATTGAACACCGTGGCCCAAAAACTTGTAACCATCGAGAGCTTGAGCGCGAAAACTGCTTCCGGCGCCATCAGGGCCGCCCAGAAACTTGACAGACCTTTATTCGTGCCAAAAATAAAAATCGAAAGCAGAGGCAGAAAGACCAGCGGCATCATCATAAAAACAAGCATGCCGATGCTGAGTGGTCGCGCAACATCAAAGCCGCGCACGTGCCGCATAGTCGGTATTAGTGAACTCATCTTAGTACTGTGAAAAGTGAAAGGGGAAAAAGTAAGCAGGTAAGATCAACCCTTCAGGTTACTCTTCCTTTTTACTTCTTACCTTTCACTTTTCACTTTTCACTCTTCACTTCCCACTCCGTACGTTGTTCTTGAATATCTGCTCAATAACTTCCGGGTAGGCCTTGTCCCAGCCGCCGAAGTAATCGATCGTAAATGGCATCTGGATGTGGCCTAACTCCCTGTTCGCTTCGTTAAGGGCGTTGTTAGTAACTGAGTAGAAATGGTATTTGACGAAAGCTGCCTGTGCTTCATCAGACCAGAGATATTGCACAAAAGCATCCACCACCGAGCGTTTTTCGGGAGACACGTTTCGATCGATGACAACGACCGGGTGTTCGCTGAAGATCGTGGCTTGAGGAACAATAATCTCCATTGGCTTGCCGCTTTCTTTCATCAACAGACCATCGAGCTCGTAGGTTATCAGCGCGTCTCCATTGCCAAGTTCGAAAGTTGTCCTTGCCTCGCGTGCGGATGCAGGCGTTACGAAAACATTTTTCCAAATTGCCTGCAATGTCTGGAGTGCACGAGCCCGGTCCGGCTGGCCATTCTGTTTCTCTGACTTGATCAACTCCGATCCGTAAATCGCCAGAATCGACCATTGCGCGCCGCCTGAACTAACCGGATCGGGGTGAATCAACTTAATCCCCGGCTTGCCAAGATCGGGAAAGTCGTGGATTCCTTTCGGGTTTGCACCTTTGACCAGAATTACAAAGGGTGTTTTGTTGATGATTCCTTTGTACGGCAGCGCATGCCAGTCAGACGTAACGAAGTTTCCACTCTTGAGTCGTTGGGCATCGCGGTCAATGGAAAGAATGGCAAGCTCGGCAGGCACGCCCTGCAGAATTTGATTGGTGATAGTTTCCGAACCTGCAAAAGAAGAGGTGAAATGAACATCCTGGCCATGCTCTTGTTTCCACTTAGCCACAAAGCCAGGATAGATCGCCTTCTCCAATGACTCCTTCATTATCGAGAAACCGTAGAGCGTGATATTGATGCCGCCTGTTTCTGACATAGGCTTGGGCAGACAACTACTCGCGAACAGTATGAACGCGAGCAATGAAGCATAAGCACCAAGCGACCTGTTGAGTGTGCGTTTCCTCAAGAGCCCTAGTCTTTCTTATCGCGTTTCCGACTCGATTGCAGCCGAGGGCGATATTCCGGTTGCGGGGGTTAGTGGTCTATACCATACCTTCGACTATTCTGGAAAGATTTAGCAGTCTCCGGCTATCATGGCCGCTAAATGTCCTCTTTCAATGACAAATTAGTTCGCGGGGTTTGATAGGGTGAAACAAGTATTGCCTGGGGTGTGCCTGCTCCTTATCTCGGTCTCACTTCTTGGCATCAGTTGTCGAGAAAGGCCAGGCACGAGCCAGAATCAGTCTTCAGATCTGACCATAGCTGCAGCTGCAAACCTTACCGATGCTTTCGCCGAAGCCGGCGCCAGATTTACCAGCAAGACCGGCATTAAAGTGGTCTTCAGTTTCGGCGCCACCGCCGACTTAGCCAGGCAGATTGAGAATGGCGCGCCGTTTGACGTTTTCGCAGCCGCCGACTCCGAACACGTCGAACAACTCGAAGTCAAAGGATTACTTATGCCGGGAAGCCGTGCGATTTACGCCCGCGGCCGGCTGGTCATGTGGCTGCCGCCGAACAGTACCTTAAAGGCAGATCGGATTCAGGACATTACCGCGAAATCGTTTGAGCGGATCGCCATCGCCAAACCTGATGTTGCGCCTTATGGCCGTGCGACGGTTGAAAGTCTCCAGGCCCTGGGAATTTGGAATGAGATCGAAAGCAGAGTGATTTACGGGCAAAACGTATCGCAGACTAAACAGTATGTGGCGACTGGCAACGCCGAAGTCGCTTTCATTCCGCTGGCGCTGGTGAAGACGGGCGAAGGCAAGTACATCGAAGTCAGTGATGAGTTGCACCGGCCACTCGATCAAGCTTTGGGCATCGTCAAGGATTCGCCAAAACAAGCTGCGGCGCGAAAGTTTGTAGAGTTCCTTTTAAGTCCGGAAGGACGAGAACTAATGATTCAAAAAGGCTACCTGGTACCGCCAGCAAATTAGATAGAATCAGGCGAGTTTAGGCGAAACCTACTAAGCGTGGTATCTTCCCTCCTGTTTCAAACCTGATATGCGGCTTCTGTCTATGTACGCCAACGCACATAACTGGTATGCTGCTCCCGAACAAATCGTCCCCTGAGTTAACGAGGAACGACTTATCCCCGTTCTTTCACCCCCCAATTTTTTGCCAAGGCAGATCGCTCCAGGGTTATTTGATTTGAAACTTTTGCAGTAATTACTAACGGGAAAAGTCTATGAAAATCCTACTGTATAACCCTGACAACGGTGTGACGCGAAACTTCATGCCCCACCTCTGGATGTTTCTGCTCCAGGAGCTGACTCCACCCGGACATGAAGTGATTTTGATTGACGGCAACGCGAAGGCGATGACGGACGACGAGATCGTACGGTATGTGCTTGACAATAAAATCGAACTTGTCGGCATCGGTGCGATGACTCGAATGGTGGCGAAGGCCTATCGCGTCGCCAGCGCGATTAGAGCTGCCGGGGTCAAGGTCGTGATGGGTGGACCGCACGTCACGGAGTGTCCTGACGAAGCGATTGGTAAAGATGGCGGACCGCGCTATGCGGACGCGGTGGCTTTGGGTGAGGCTGATCAGACCTGGCCCTTAATCGTCGCCGACGCCGCACGCGGCGAACTTAAGGAAGTCTATGAACCGGAGCGGGATGAGAAAGGTGTGGATCGCAAGCCGAGCCTGCAACCCTATCCGTCGATACCCTGGGAGAAACTCGATCTGAACCAGTTCAGCCTGGTGCCGAAGATGTTTCGTCCATTCATGTCCAAGCTGGGCGCCGGCTGGGGAACGTTTCATGTCGTGCCGATGGAAACCGGACGCGGTTGTCCGTATGGCTGCGAGTTTTGTACCGTCACCGGATTCTTCGGCGACTCAATCCGTTTCCGCACTAACGAGAGCGTCGTAGATGAACTCTTGCGACTCAAAGAGCGCGCGCGCAAACAGCGGGGCCAAATTGCGGTCTTCTTCATTGACGACAATCTGGCAATCAACATCAAGCGTACGAAGTCGCTACTGCGCGACATCATCGCGGCGGATGCGCAGTTGCCGTGGGTCGCGCAAATCAGCGCTAACCTGCTGAAGGATGAAGAGCTCGTCGATCTGATCGCCGCATCGGGCGGTCAGTGGGTCTTCATCGGCATGGAATCGATCGATCCGGCCAATATGGCCGACGTAAATAAAAACTTCAGCAAGCCGGGCGAATACGGAGCGGTGTTGCAACGACTGGCCCAGCGTCACGTCTACGCGATCACGTCTTTTATTTTTGGTATGGACAACGACACGGTCGGCGTCTCTGATCGAACGGTCAAGGAAATTAACTCCTGGCCTCCAGGCTTACCGGTTTTTGGCCAGCTCACTCCTTTTCCCGCGACACCGCTCTACGACCGCCTCGCGAAAGCCGGACGGCTTGCTCGTCCAAAACATTGGATGGACTTTGCGCCGTTCTGGATGGCGCATACGCCGCTTAAGATGACGATCCCGGAGGCGCGCCAGGAAACCGACCACGCCTGGCGGATGTCATATAGTCCGGAACGAAACGCGGAGGCTCTCGAGGCAATCAGCGACGCCGCGTTCCGTTACCGACTTAGCCATCTGGTTTCGCGTCTGTTCTTCCGTGGAATTTATTTTCCGCAGATGAATAAGCGAGCCTGGCTGAAGCTGATCTTTCAGAACCGGCGCCCGATCATCGGCCTGACAAGAGAGGCAATTGGCATGTGGCGCTCGCACCGGAAAAATAAGACCCAGGTAAGCGACAAACCCGCGACCGTGATGAACCATCAGAAGGCCGCGTGAACTGAGGTTCTCGAAACTAAGAGCGGCACGCCCTCCTTCCTCACCCAGACCTTCACGCATTTGAGCGATTGATCAAGTGTGAAAGGCTTTCACGGTTGACTTAGGAGTCGATCAACAAAATCTCTCAGTTCAGGAATGCGGGCTTGCCCCCGCTCTTGATTTTGAGTCTCAAACTCTGATTCTGACCTCTTGCCAGTCGCAGCAACACTGCGGCAAACTTCCTCGTGACCCTGAACCATCAGCCTGCCGGGCTGCGCGCCAGGCTAACTGACTACCTCAGTCTGGAACGAAACGTATCAATTGCATCAGCTGCTGTTTTCCTGCTCGGACTCGGCGAGGAACTCTGGAAGAAATTCCTGCCCAAATATCTCGAAGCACTAGGCGCCAGCACTCCCATCATCGGACTCTTCGGAACCGCAGAAGATTTCTTCGACGCTATCTATCAATATCCCGGCGGCTGGATCGCTGACCGATTAGGTCGTCGGCGTGCCTTCCTGATTTTCGTTACCCTCGCTTCAGCCGGGTACGCTGTCTACTATTTCGCTTCCTCATGGCCACTTGTTTTTGTCGGGCTTGCTTTTGCTATGGCCTGGCAGAGCATGGCCTCGCCAGCGATATTTGCAATCATCGGCGATTCTCTCCCTCGAGATCGCCGCGCTATGGGATTTACCTTACAGTCCATCCTCAAACGCGTGCCAATAGTGATCGCGCCTGTCATCGGCGGGGCGATGATTGCCTCGCTCGGAATCGTTAAAGGCGTGCACGCCGGCCTTTTGATAACGCTCGGGTTGGCCGCAGTCACGCTGCTGCTGGTGCTGAAAGTAAACATCGCAATCAAAGCGTCGCCGGCTACAAACATTGCCGGCGTGTGGCGTTCATTTCAAAAAGGTTTGAAGCGTCTGCTTATTTCCGATGTCATCATCCGGATGTGTGAAGGTATGACCGGAGTTCTGACAATTCTTTACGTCACTAACGTCCAGGGCTTCAGCACCGCTCGCTACGGAACATTGATCGCGATTCAGATGATCGTTTCTATTCTGGTCTACATTCCGGCCGGCAAAATTGCGGACCGGGTCGGCCGCAAGCCGTTTGTGATTGTCACCTTCTTTAGTTTTGCGCTCTTTCCACTCGCGGTTATGTTTGCGAATAACTTCGGCTTTCTCATTCTTGCCTTTGTAATTGGCGGGCTGAGGGAGATTGGCGAACCTTCGCGTAAGGCTATGATTGTTGACTCGGCTCGCGAGGATTTACGAGCGCGATCGGTGGGACTTTACTATCTCATTCGCAGCCTATCGATCACGCCGGCGGCGGCGATCGGAGGCCTGCTTTGGAAAATCTCGCCACAGGTGCCTTTTGTTGTCGCCGGAGTCATTGGATTGATCGGCACTATTGTTTTCACATTGACGGTAGAAGAGAGGTACGCCAGCTAAACTAAAAGCGGTCCTGTTTCACTTGAGATGTAGTACTATGAGCGCGCGGTCGAGCCCCCAAGACTAAGCCGCTAAAGGGTTACGGGTAATGCCTAACTTCCTCGCACGAAGCGCGGTCGCCTGCTTGCTGGCGTTCCAACTCGTGAGTTCTACTCTCGCTTTTCCCCAACAAGAGACTCGTCAAAGGCGAACTCAGATCCCGGCTGCGCCGGAAAAGATTATTCCTCAAACTGCGTCCACCGACTGGCCGTCACCTGCGCCCGAAGTTGTAACTCTGGACCACCCGGCCGCTGCAGCGGCTTCTCAACCGGAACCAACCATTCGCGTCGCCCTCGCTACCGATGTGCGCTCGGCAATAGTTTCCACCAGCGGGCACTTACTGAACGCCAGCGAGGATGGGCCAGCAGCTGTAGCTCTCGATGTAACCCGTGTGCGACTTGAACCGCGTTTGCTTTCGCCGCCACCGCTTAACAATAATCCCGACGTCTTTCGCATTCAGATAGCAGGATTCTCTGCGCGTGAAGAAGCCGAACAAAAATCCAAAGAAGTCCAGGAAGCGAGCGGGGAGGACTCGCAAATCGTTTACGACGCCGAGAAAAAGACGTGGGGGCTGGTGATTGGCGCCAACCGTCCACAGCTTGAAGCAGAGGAGCTGCGCGCCCGTCTTGAGAGCGCTGGTCTGGACGCGACAGTAGGACCTGTGGGCGGCGCGACGCCTTCCGGAAATACGTCACGGCCTATTCAGGCAAACCCAACCAGTCAACTGCCGACCGTCGCGAGAAGTGATTCCTCCCGGCAAATTTCTGGACCCACTGCCGGAAGCGTGCGGCCCGCGGCACGATTCAGTTTGCCTACCCGCGAAGTGGTAGCATCGGCTGCCGGCGTTGGACGCCTTTTCAGTTCCAGCGCCCCGGTTACCTTCGCTTCCGACAGTGAGACAACCCCGGTGCGGTTTAACGATCGACCCTATCGCGGTCGCATCGAAGTCTTCACAAACACGCGCGGCGCGCTAACCGTTGTCAACGTGTTGGGACTTGAGGACTACGTGAAGGGCGTCGTGCCGAATGAACTTTCAGCCGGTGGCTATCCGTTGCTGGAGGCGCACAAGGCCCAGGCAATTGCCGCGCGCACCTATGCCCTGCGCAACCGTGGTCAGTTTATGTCGCAGGGTTACGATCTGCTGCCGACTACACGTTCGCAGGTCTATCGCGGGCTTGTTTCCGAAAACTCTCTGTCATCGCGAGCGGTTGATGAGACGCGCGGCATCGTAGCAACTTACAACGGTGAACCCATCAACGCTCTCTACACCTCCACCTGCGGCGGTCGTACTGAAGACGCCGGAAACATCTTCAACGACGCGGTTCCATACTTGAAAGGCCGCGAGTGTGCCGCCGAGGGCCGGGCCGCGCTAACAAACTTCCTAATCAAGACAACTCGCGATCCAGCGGACTTTAAGGAGGAGAACCTGCCCCTGGCACGCGACGTCGCCATGCTGACCCTGCAAGGCTTTACGTCGTTGCGGAAAGTTTCTGACTCCTGGCTGAAGGATGACGCAGAGCTCGACGAAGTCCGTAGCTGGCTAACTTCGGTTGCCAGGCTCGCACACCAGGTTGCACCCACTGTTACGGAAGAGGTTATTCGCCCCCCGGCATTTGCAACCGCGCTCAGCACGGCGGTGTTCGGTGAAAGTCGCGGCGGCACGCTGCTTAACAACGCGGATATTGAATATTTTTTAGCTGTACGCGACGCCAACGATATACCGCCCGCCAATCGCGCCGATGTCGCCATGTTGATCCGCGATGGTTATCTTTCCATTCTTCCTGATGCGACGCTGCGTCCTCGTGAACCACTATCGCGTGCCCGCGCGCTGCATTCGATCGCGCGCATTTTGGAAGCGCGGAATCTGCTTCAACTTCAAAAGGGCACGGCCCGACCGACCGCAGATGATTCATTGGTTCTCCGTAGCACAAAGGGCAAGGACCTACCGGTGAAGGTTGAGTCAGGCGCTTTTCTTTTTCGTCAGATTGGCGAAATAACGTATCCCGTACGCTCAGTTGCCATGGTCGGTGGCGAACCGGTTGTTTTTCATGTAAGTGCAGCAGGTGAAGTTGATTACCTTGAAGTACGGCCGGCGCCAAATGGCGCTGCAGCGGATCGCTTCTCTCCGTTTACCAACTGGACCGTCGATTTATCCCCGGGCCAGGCGCAGGCGCGTCTGGGTCGGTACGCTGCCGGTATCGGATCGCTGGTCGACTTGCGCGTGGTAGCGCGCGGACGATCGAAAAGAGCGATCGACCTGGAGGTGGTCGGCACAAATGGAACTCGTCAGGTGCTCGGCGGCCGTATTCGTTCAGCGCTCGGTTTGCGTGAACAACTGTTTGTCATCGAACACAAGTATGACGACAGTGGACGCATCACTGGATTCACTTTTCTCGGTCGCGGCTGGGGACACGGCGTCGGCATGTGCCAGGTCGGCGCTTACGGTCTCGCGAAACAAGGCTTTACTTACGATCAGATTCTCAAGGCTTATTACACTGGAATTGAATTGACAAGGATCTACTGAAGTCTGATAACCTCGACGATTGACCAAGTAGAATAGAGTTTATCTAACCTCACACCTCGCCAAGCAGAAAAGATGCACGGCAAGGTGTTGATTGGAGCCCCTCATGGCCCACGTCGCATTCATCAGTTACTCAAAGGATGATAAAGGCACCGTCGAGGCCATCTGCAAAACACTGGAGGAGAATGGACTTGATTGCTGGTATGCGCCGCGAAATGTTCCGGTTGGTGCAGATTGGGACGCCTCAATCATGGAAGCGCTCGCCGCCAGCCGGGTAATGATTCTGGTCTGGTCATCACACTCTGACCAATCGAAACAAGTCAAACGGGAAGTTGCGCTGGCGCTCGATGAGATAGAGGTGACAGTAATTCCATTTCGCATTGAGTCAATAGAACCTTCGAAACTGCGGTATTACCTCAGCGGCATTCAATGGTTCGACGCTTCGATCCCGCCATTGGAAGCTAACCTGAACCGGCTGGTTGAACAGGTTAAGATCGCCATTCCGATAGTCGGTCAATTATTGGTACCCGAGGAAGAGAAACTCAAACGATCCCAGATGCCCGAGAAAGAGCCCGAGGCACACCTCGGACTCGGGCCCGCAGCGGAAAGTGCTGAGGGGCAGCTTCGGCAGGAGGAACAAAAAAAACCCGAAAAAGAAACCCATCTGCTTAGTGAAGTAGAAGCGCTCCAGGCAGCTGAAGCGGAGGCGCTGGAGGAAGCCGAGGCCGCAGCTTACCGGCAAACACGACTGCGCGCTGAAGTAGAAAACCTCCGGCGAGCCGACGCTACAGTTTTGCCGCCAGGCGAAGCCGAAGCCTTGCGCCGGGCGGCGGAATTAGAAGCTGTGGAGTATGCTGAAAGAAAAGCACGGCTTATGGCCAAAGTAGAATTCCTTCATAAGGCTGTAGAAAATACCATCCAGCGCGCCGAAAAAGACTTGGGCGAAAACGAAATAAAAAGAGAAACGCTCGCCGCCGACCCGAAAAATAATAAGTGAAAAAGCGGCGAAGACCCGCCCGTGTTGACCCTTTAAGCTCCACTAATCAACGAAGAGGGAGACTTTATTGTGTCATGGCAACAACCTCCAAACAACGATCCATTTGTGCCGCCACCCCCGCCGCCGCTGGTTTCGGGGAATCCAATGTATTCCCAGGAAGTGCTGGCGGCGAAAGCAGCCTCTGCAGCAAGTGATGCCAAGAACGCCCTGATTTTGAGTATCGTCGGGTTGTGTTGCTTTGGTTTCATCTTCGGCATACTCGCTTACCGCAAAGCGAACGAAGCGCTCGAGACTATTGCCATCTATGACGTGGCTCAGGATAAACGTGGCTTGGCAACGGGCGCCAAGGTTTTGGGAATTATTGACATCATCTTCTGGGTGTTGGCCCTAATCGGGAGAATCGTCTTGCGCTAACCTGGCTTTCGCTACGTCAAGATTTCTTGCATGCGCGGCTTCTGGGTGTATCCGGGCGCCGCGTATTAATTGCGTGTTTACTGTGATAGATTTCGCTGGAAGCCGCTTTGGAATTTCGAGAAATTTTTATGGCGAAAACAATTGAACCGCTCCTGACCGTCGCTGACCTCGATGCGTTTCCTGAGGACGATGGAAACCGCTATGAGTTGATCGAAGGAGAACTCTACGTGTCTCGAGCTCCCGGCATTGCGCATCAACTCCGACTTCAGAATCTTCAAATTAGCCTTAGCGAATATCTCAAAAAGTTTCCTGTCGGAATTCTCGTGCCTGGAGCTGGCGCGATATTTAGCGACTACGACGCTGTCATCCCAGATCTGGCCTTCGTTCGTCATGAATGTTGGGATAACGTAGTGACCGGCGATAAGTTCACTGGTGCGATCGACATCGTATTTGAAATATTGTCACCCGGAACTCAGAATCGTAAGCGCGATCTCTCTGCCAAGCGAAAGCTTTACGCCAACCAGGGCATCGCAGAATTTTGGATCGTCGATTCAGATAATCAATCAGTATTAATCTTTCGTCTGCGCGAGCAAAGTCTTGAAGAAGTTGCCACAGTAACCGGCGACGAGGAACTTTCCTCGCCAATGCTTCCTGGTTTCCGGTTGAAGGCCAGGGACATTTTCAAACTATAACTCCCCCGACCTCACAGCGATGCGTTTCTCCCGCAACCAGCTCATCGGCGCCTTGCTGCTCCTCGCAACGCTCTGGATTGTAATCCTCTACCGCATGCTATTCTCTCGCGCGTGAGCGCAGACAAATCACAATCAACCGAGTTAAAGGCTGCCGGCGTTATTGCAATAGTTGGCCCGACTGCTTCCGGGAAAAGCACCCTGGGAATCGAAGTGGCCTTGCGTTTGAATGGTGAGGTCATCAATTGCGACTCAGTTCAGGTCTACCAGGGAATCCAGATCGCCACTGCCAAAGTTCCGCTGGCTGAACGCCGCGGCGTTCCTCATCACCTGATCGACTTCGTTTCCCCGAACATTAACTACACTGCCGGCGACTGGGCGCGTGAAGCAGCCACGGTAATTGATGACATTCAACGACGGGGACGAGTGCCGATACTAGTTGGCGGCACCGGACTTTATTTGCGCGCCTTTCGCAATCCATTCTTCGCCAGTCCCCAGACCGATGAGAATCTCCGTCGGAGATTGAACGAACTGCGTGAGCGTAGGGGAGCGGGACATCTTCATGCAGTTTTGAACCGCCTCGATCCTCAGAGCGCGCTGGAGCTATATCCGCGCGATTGGCCGCGAGTGCAACGGGCGATTGAAGTCCGGCTGCAAACTGGCGAATTGATGTCGGGAAAGAAGACCAAGCGCCCGGAGCCACACGAAAGCGCGCGATTGTTGCGCCTGTTGGTTTTGAATCCCCACCGCGCCGCTCTTTACGAACGCATTAACGAGCGCACGGAAAAGCATTTCGAGGACGGCTTGGTGGAAGAGGTTAAGGCCCTTCTCGCTGAGGATATACCCGCCGCTTCGAATGCGCTCGGCGCCCACGGCTACCGGCGCGTGGTTGAATACCTTGAAGGCAAACGCGACCTGGAAAGTGCGATTGAGCAGACAAAACTCGACGTGCGCCATTATGCGAAGCGTCAATTGACCTGGTTCCGTCGCGAACCTGGTGCTCAGTGGTTTGCCGGTTTTGGCGAAGACGAACAAGTGCTGAGGGCCGTTCTGGAAGCTCTGCAGGATTAGCCCTCTTGTACCTTCGAGTTGCAGAACAGGGGGGCCGGCAGTGATGAAAATGTGACAAGCCTGTCTGTAATTTTCTTGTCACGCTCCAATCGCTGCGGTACTCTGACGGGGTCCCCCCTCCATCCTTCAAGGTGCCATCATGTCTGACGGGAAACCTGCGCCGCAGAACATCCAGGATGCGTTTCTAAACACCGTGCGTCGCGAAAAAGCCACGGTTGTTATCTATCTCCTGAACGGTGCGAAGTTGACAGGACGCATTCGTAGTTTTGATAAGTTCTCGATTCTGCTTGAGGCCGGATCGCATGAACAGCTGGTCTTCAAACACGCCATCTCAACAGTCTCCCTCCCGAGACGAGGAAGCGGAGATCTACGAAACTCCGGCAGCGTGGGCGCGAGCTCAGAAGATTACTCACGACAACCTGGTACCCAAGCCTCCGATGAGTCTGGCGACTCGCCCGAATCCTAACATTCCTTTAAACTCTTGCCGGCTTAATGAGAGTTACAGAAGTGGCGAGCGGCGTTTTTAGGAAACACAGTGGGAACCTTTATTACCTTCGAGGGAATTGACGGCAGCGGTAAGTCTACGCAGTTGCGGCTGCTGGCAAACTTTCTTCAACATGAGGGTTGCGAGGTAATGTTGACCCGAGAACCCGGCGGGACGCCGGTCGGTATTCGCCTGCGTGCCGCGTTGCTCGATGCCCATGAAGAAGTTGATCCGCTAACGGAGTTGCTCGTTTTCGCAGCAGATCGGGCGCAACATGTGCGCCGCGTCCTTCGCCCGGCGCTCGAGTCTGGCCAAATCGTTTTCTCGGATCGCTACGCTGATGCCACTCGGGCTTACCAGGGGGCGGGCCGCGGGTTTTCGCCGGAACTAATTGAAGAAATCATTCAGCTGGCGACCGAAGGACTCAAGCCGGACCTGACCGTCCTTTTCGACCTCCCGATCGAAGATTCGACCGCTCGCACTCGACGCCGCGGAAACGGCACTCAGCAGGGGGATCGTCTCGACACCGAAAACGATGAGTTTCACACGCGGGTGCGTGAGGCTTATTTGCAACTTGCCGAGTCGGAGCCCGCTCGCATCAAGATCGTCAATACCAATCAACCGCCCGAGTTGACCCACCAACGCGTGAAGGAGATCATCATTCCCTTCCTCAGAAGCAGGGGTCACATCACGGGAGCAGTCGCCCGACCGTAAGGAAGGGCTCTATTTATATGCTGGATCAACTTACCGGTAACGAGCGCGTCAAGTCTCTGCTAAGAAGAATGCTCGAGGCCAAACGCGTTCCCGGAGCAATGCTCTTTACCGGCGAAGACGGCATCGGCAAGAAACTATTTGCACTCGAGATTGCCAGGGCCCTTAACTGCCGCGCGCCGCAGGGCGTTGAAGGCTGTGGCCTGTGCCCGGCATGTAAGCGGATCGCCAAATTCAATTATCCCCAAAGCGCCGACTCGGATGATTGGAAAGGGATCATCTGGACCGATCATCCCGACGTGGGCATGGTGGTGGCGCCAAAGCGAGTGTTGCAGGTCGACCAGATGCGTTTGATAGAACGTGAGGCAAACTATCGGCCTTACGAAGGCAAGGCTCGCGTGTTTTTGATTGAAGATGCCGACAAACTAAACGAGCAGTCTGAAAACGCACTGCTGAAAGTTTTGGAAGAGCCACCGCATACATCTCACATTGTGCTCTTAACGTCACGTCCCGGAATGTTGCTTCCAACTATTCACTCTCGCTGCCAGATGATCCGCTTCTCGCCGGTGACTCCAACGGAGATCGAAACCCATTTACTGCAAAACAAACTTGCAAGCGCCGCCGAAGCGCGTATTCGAGCCCGAGTTGCGAGGGGTAGTCTGGGCCGGGCGATCGACAGCGAATTTGATGAATATCTTGAGATGCGGAAAGCAATGCTTCGTGTACTGCAAGCACTAGCGGTAAGCAACGATCATATTCAGCTATTGCGATCGGCAGAGGAATTTAACGATGCCCGGCATAAGGACGAGTACGAATCACGCCTGGACATTCTTGAAGCGTTGATTCGCGATGCCTGGATGCTCGCGCTACAAGCGCCGAGTGAAAGTGTGGTCAACGAAGACCTGCTGCCGGAGCTCAAAAAGATTAGTCAGCGCCTGGATGGTCGCCGGCCCGCGGATTGGATATCACAAATCGAAGAGCTGCGCGAACAACTGATTGTGAACATCAACCGCAAGTCCGCAACTGATGCTTTGTTTCTTACTATGGCCGCCGCTGCCCCGCCGCTCGGAAGAAAACGATTCGTTCCAAAATAACATCGCATTTGGATGACTATGATCCATTTCGTTTGAGGGACGGCTTGCCAAAGAATCCTGCCTTTAATGATGCCTCTATCATTCCTTTCAGAACCTTAAGATCAATATCTGCCAACTTATTGATGTAGAGGCAACCCAGGCCTGTCTTATGCTTGCCCAGCTTCTTAAGAGCAACCGCATATTTCTTAATATCTCCGGTGAGGTACAGCGAGAAATTTGCTTTGCGTGGAGAGAAACCGATCCGCAGCCAATCCACTTCTCTGCCGCTGGTGGGGCTTTTCAGTCTTACGTTACCAAAACCGATAATAGAACTGCCCCACATTTTCGGCTCTTCTCCACTTGCTTTCTTCATCATTTCCAAAATCACAAAGCTGTCTTTGCGCTTTTGTTCATCCTTAACTGTGTTGAGAAAGTCCTCAACGCTTGCAGCGGTTAATTTAGTTTTTATTTCAGCCATTTGAAATTAATAATTTGCTTGTCATTGGTTTACGTCAAGATCTTGTTGGGCTGATCTTCGCGAAAGAAGCCGTCGCAGAAGATGACCTTTCCACATCCACAATCCCGAAACGACAAGTACAGGAATGGAGATAAACCGGACCACGGGGGCGTAGTTTGGAAGTTCTTTAAACGGACTATAAACATAACCGACAATCGGAATGCTAAAGATGAGGTGAATCAAGCGAGGAATCCAACGTTTACTCATCATTTAATCCCTTGCCATTGAGAATTTGCCGCCTATATTTTTCAACTCTTGACTGCCGGGTTTTGGATTGTTTGGGTTGAGAAAAATAAAAAATGTAGGCTCTTTGCCGTCCCGGCGTCAATGCGGTAAAAGCTTTTTTCAAGGCCGGGGTTTCGTCCAGTTTTTCTTGAAATTCTTCAGGAATTTTGAATTCAGAGGTCTTTTTAAAATTTACTTTCTGACCGCTTTTTTCCACTTCAATGGCTTCATAAACATAGGCTTTCAGGATGGCCTTCAGCTTAACTATTTCCCGAACATTGGTGAATCGGATCTGGCGGGCCGCCTGCACATTCTTCGTTTGTTGGATAAGAATGCCCTCGGGATCTTTTAACAAGGCACCTTTGAAAAACAGCAGCGCACAATAGTTTTTGAATCCATGCATTAAAACTATGTTTCTTTTCTCAAACGTGTAACAAGGAACACCCCACTTCAATTCTTCGGTCAGCCCACAGTCAAGAACGATCAACCTAAGTTTCTCAAATTCTTCCCGCCACTCTTTTGCTCTTCTTAAGTATCCATCAACCTTAGGATTCATTCTATTCATTTGTTTATGAATCTCCTTGAGTAGCGGCATCACTACAAACTCTTCAATACTCTCTCTTCCAACGCCGCCAAATCAAAATCTCTATTGAACAGATCGTCAACACTCAGCTTGTCTTGTTCCAGCAGATATTTCACCAACATGTAGTACTTGAAGTATTGATAGCCGCTACCATCTTGCGGATTCTCTTTCCACAACTTCACGCCAGTTTCATAAGCGAGGGTTGAACCACCAGCCACATATTCGGCATAGCCTTCTTTCTTCCACGCGGGCATGGTGAGATTGCGCCAATAACCGTATCGCTTTCTAATCAAAAGGTGTGTGGTTTCGTGCGCGATCACACCGCTCAGACTACGCGCGTTATTTGCCGGCGCTCTGCGGAAAACCATATCCTTCGCCAGGTCGGATTTGTTGATAAAAATATTATTGGTGGGAAGAAGTGGATAGCCCTTACCGAATGAGTTGCCACCGATATACAGACTTAGAAAAGAATACAACCTGAACCCGTCGGTTAGAAAAATCTTAGGCTTAACTTCCTGAGTGTTGATTTCCGAGTTTGCCAATCTGGCTTCAGCTTTATCCAGCACGGGGCGGATATTTTGATCCATCGGTTCGCGTGAATAGACGGTGGCATTTCCGTACGAAATCTCATGAGCAAAGAGGACTTGCGGAAAGATCAACAACAGGAAATAGGCCACTGCCACCGACACGAACAAGTAGCGCCCGATCCTATAGATCCGGCTGTTAGCTTTGGCGGCCCTGTATTGCTCGTAAGCAGCCAGCGTTGAAGCAAGCGCTTTCTTCATTGCTACTCCTTTTAGCGAGGGCAGGATCCCTCGCCCTCTCTTAAAGACAGGGCTCGGCGAGCGGCAAGTCGACCATCAGTGGCGCAGGTCAGAGATGCGCTCTTTGAGCAACTTCGGTGCGAGGCAGGCAGGCGAGCGAAAGCCAGAGCAAAAGAGCTGTTGGGATAGTCCTATTTGGCACTACGCTATGTTATCGATACCAGTTCGGGCTCTTCAATTCTGGGGGCTACGGATTTCTTAGTCGCGATTTCAGCCAGTAGCTTTTCAGTTTCCATTACAAACGCTTCGACAATATCTTCGCCGGCGACCTTGCGCATTGGTATGCCGTCTTTGAAAATCATGCCGACCCCGCGGCCAAAGGTGACGCCGAGTTGGGAATCGTGTGCTTCGCCTGGCCCGTTAACCGCGCAACCCATAATCGAAAGGTGCAGCGGTTCTTCGACATGGGCGAGCCGCCGTTCAATTTCAGTCACGATCTCGACAAAGTTGTCGACATCCAGGCGGCCGCAGGTGGGACACGCGACTACGGTCACACCGCGCGTGCGCAAGCCCAGTGACTTCACAATCTCCCAGGCGACCCGAACTTCTTCCTGTGGTTCCGCAGCCAGTGAGACGCGAATCGTGTCGCCAATACCTTCGTGCAGCAATATGCCCAGTCCGATGGCTGACTTAATCGTACCGCCGAAGGACGTACCTGCTTCGGTTACGCCGAGATGAAATGGATAGTCGACCTTCTCAGCCAGCAGGCGGTAAGCAGCGACGGTGCGATGTACGTCAGAAGCCTTCAAGGAAATGATTGTGTCCGTGAAGCCGAGATCCTCGAGAATCTGAATGTGTCGCATGGCCGACTCAACCATCGCTTCCGGGGTGGCCGTGCCATATTTTTTTAGCAGATCTTTTTCCAGCGAGCCGCCGTTGACACCGATACGAATCGGCACGTTCTGAGCCTGTGCCGCGCGCACAACTTCGACAATGCGTTCGTGCTTGCCAATATTGCCCGGATTGAGTCGCAGCTTGTCGATGCCGGCCTCGAGGGCCAGCAGCGCGAGCTTGTAGTGAAAATGGATATCGGCGACAAGCGGTACATCCGGCACTCGCTTACGAATCTCCTTCAAGGCGATCGCCGCGTCATTGTCAGGGACAGCGAGCCGCACGATCTCGCAGCCCGCTCGTACCATTTCTTCAATCTGCGCCACCGTGGCCGGCACGTCCGCGGTGTCAGTCTTGGTCATAGACTGCACTGCCACCGGTGCTCCGCCCCCAATCTGGACGTTCTTAACTTTTACCGCTTTAGACTTTCGCATAAGGAAAATCAAAGACTCCTACTTAGCCGGCGTCGTCACCTCAGGCTTATTGCCGGAGCCGCTCGAAAAAGATTTCAAGACGTCGTTGGTGATTACAAAGACCATGAGCAGCAACACCATTACAAAGCCAACTTGTTGAATCCTGTCGCGCACGCGCAAAGAGAGTTTCATACCCACGGTTCCCAACACACCTTCAACCAATAAAATAAAGATTGCTCCGCCATCCAACACAGGAATCGGCAAGAGATTGAAGATCCCAAGATTCAGGCTTAGGAAAGCGAGGGTCGTGAAAAGTCCGCCCCACCCGTATCTCTCAACGGAATTTGACGCAGCCTTATAAATTCCCACCGGACCCGACAAAGTATTGCGGGCCGAACGCTGTCCGGTGAAAAACTGTCCCAACGCCTTGCCGGTCAGCCGCAGAATTTCAATATTACTTTCAAAGGCGTACGTGGTCGCTCCTGCCAACCCCACCCGAATCTGCGGAACGTCTTCGGTTGGACCAAAACCAATCCGTTCCCTTCCGTCGGGAGGTAACTTTCGCCCGGTCGCTGTAAAGGAAGTCTCACGTCCGTCGCGCTTGTAAGTGATGGTGATCGGTTCACCCTTGTGCGCGCTAATATATTGAGTCACCTGTTCAGAACTGTGAACCCGTTGTCCGGCGATAGCTACGATCTGATCTCCCAATTGGAGACCTGCCTCGGACGCAGGTGAGTCAGGTGTTACTTCACGAACAACTATCGGGACATCGCCATAGTCAGGCATGAAATCAAGATAGCCGGCGGTTTCTCCATCTTCGGTGCGAGCCGTTGGCGTAATCTGAAGCGGAACTCGTTGACCATTCCGCTCTACAACGACCGGCAAGGGCTGCCCCGGTGATAACAAAGCGTCGCCGCGTATCGTGTCCCACTTAGGATGTTCGATTCCGTTGAAGGCAACAATCCTATCGCCGCGTTGCAGACCCGCAGCTTCTGAAGTGCCGCCACTCGCCATGGCAATCACCACCGGCGCAGGCGCCAGAGGCACTCCATACAGCAGTGCCCCCGCGAGGGGAATGGAGAGCGCCGTTATGACGTTCATAACCGGACCGGCAAGGGCCACCAGAATCCGTTGCCAGCGCGGCCGTAAATCGAATCGTTCATGGTCCGGAATGTCGGGAGCGCTTTCTCCTTCGATTGGGGCATTGGATTCATCACCGCCAAGTTTGACGTACCCGCCCAGGGGAATAGCCGAAACGCGATAGTCAGTGGGTCCCCACTTCTTACCGAAAAGTCGCGGGCCAAAACCGACGGAAAAGGTCTCGACGCGAATCTTGAACAGTTTCGCGACGATGAAATGGCCAAACTCGTGCAGCACTACTGCCGCACCCAAAATGAAGATGAACGCAAAGATTCCTGTTATCCAACTCATCAATAATCTCTTTTCAAACTCAGTAAATACTTAATTCAGCCGATCTTAGAATCGCAAAGCCGCAACATGGTTGCCGGGATTGAGTTTACGCGGCGGTTTCGGGCGCGTCAAACAGTACTTACAGTGGTGATCGGGGGATGATTAACCCGTCAAGTGATTTGCTGGGACCGCGGGCGTCCCGCCCGCAAATGAGCGTGAAGCGCGAAAACGAATTGGGATCTACTTCCTGAAAAACTGCGCGCGCCTACCCCGCGTTTGCGGGCGGGACGCCCGCGGTCCCAGAAAATCACTTGAATGGTCAGGCGCGGATTCTAGGCCAACAGGGACGCCGGTCTGGGTAGCTTTTGAATTTCAGCAGCCGCGGCCAGTCGTGCCAGCCTATCGGCGTCGAGAATGGTTGTAAGTTTGGTTGCGGGCTGAGTCTGATGGCCATCCATAACCGCTTCGATGACCAAAGGGATGTCGGTCAAACTAATTCTTTCGTCGATAAACGCCTGAACCGCCTCTTCGTTGGCTGCGTTCATTGCCGCCGGCAAGGTGCCGCCCGCACTCAGTGCGCGATAGGCTAGCGACAGGCAGGGAAAGCGATCGGGATCGGGGGGTTCGAAATGTAAGGCCGACAGAGTCGTCAGATCGAGTGGCGGCAGTTCACATCCATGCCGGTCCGGGAAGGTGAGCGCATACTGAATCGCGTGACGCATATCCGTGACACCCATTTGCGCAATCACGGAACCATCGACAAGTTCAATCATCGAGTGAACAATTGATTCAGGGTGAACAACGATATCAATCTGATCTGCTGTAAATCCAAAGAGCCAGTGGGCTTCAATCACCTCGAGCCCTTTGTTCATCAGGGTCGCTGAGTCGATAGTGATTTTTGCTCCCATGCTCCAGGTTGGATGACGCAACGCTTCCGAAACGGTTGACTCCCGCATTTGCGTTTTGGTCTTTGTCCGAAAGGGTCCGCCAGAGGCGGTGAGAATGATGCGGCGAACTTCGGATTGTTTTTCTCCGCGCAGACACTGATGCAGCGCGTTATGCTCCGAATCAACCGGCAATAACTCCGCACCCGACGCGCGCGCCGCCTGAGTCATCAATTCACCAGCCATCACCAGCGTCTCTTTATTAGCGAGCGCTACGCGCTTCCCTGCCTCGAGTGCACGCAGTGTCGGCACAAAACCCACGGCACCAACCGTGGCTGATACTACGCAATCCGCCCGCGGATGTGTCGCGACCTCGATCAAGCCCGGCTCCCCGACAATGATGCGTGGCAAGTCGATGTCCTTTTCAAAGAGCCTGGCACGCAGATCATGAGCGGCTGCTTCCGAGTCTACCGAAACAAGCTCCGGCAAGTGCTTCGCCACCTGCTCACAGAGAACTTCAACGTTCTGACCCGCCCCCAAAGCCACCACGCGAAACCGTTCGCCACCCAGCGACTCGATTACGCGCAAAGTGTTGCAGCCAATCGACCCCGTCGAGCCGAGTATGGCAACACCTTTTGAATTCCCACTTGCACTCATTTTTATTCTTACTAACCCGTAAACCCGGCAAACTTTGCGACTAGCTTGCGATGCACCGTCCTGACCCGCGCGCTCTCTGTTGGAGAATCGTAGGGGTTAAGCAGGTTAATTAATTCTCCAGCCTCATTGCGATATGAGGCCGCTGTTACGCGCCAAGGGTGTCCGCTACGGTAAATCAACTCAACCGTCGCGTTCACTTCTTTTCGTTCACCGATCACTTTGAGATGTAGCTGCGCGGTACCGTCTCCGTTAGTCGTGTTGATGCTGCCGGAGACAAGCCAGCCAAAATCCTTCACTTCGCCAATGTCTCGCTTCAGGACCTCATTATTGCGAAGAAAAGTCCGAGCAGTCTCAGCGGCTTCGCTGTTTCCCATCGTGCGCAAGGCAAACCAGGCGATCCCGCCTACGAAAAGAACTGCCAGCAAGCCCAGCACGACAACCACCGACACAATGATCACAACTATCTTTTTATTAGTCATTAAGGCAGACGCGCGCTGAAATAGAAGTGAGCAAAATAGTAGATGAGCGGTGCATTGAAGAGCAAGCTATCTAAACGATCCAGTGCGCCGCCGTGACCCGGCAATATTTTCGCTGCGTCTTTCGCGCCGGCGCCGCGTTTTAGCGCGCTCTCCGTCAAGTCTCCCAATATTCCGAGGACTGTCATGACCGCGGCCAGCGGAAGGGTCCATTTCAGGGGCAGTTCTTTGAAGAACCAAAAGTGTGCCACCGTCGCGAGCGTCAGAGCCGCCAGCAATCCACCCGCTACGCCCTCCCACGTTTTCCCCGGACTGACCTTCGGTGCCAGTTTGTGTTTGCCGATTGCCCGCCCTACGTAATACGCGCCGGTGTCAGCTCCCATTAACACCAGGAAAAAAAACGACAAGAGATGCGCTGATAGTGCCTGATCAAAACCGGTGCGCAGCGCAACCAGGTGTCCACCCAGCAAAACAACATAGAGCACGCCAAGAATAGTCGCTCCAGTTGCAACGATCATTTTGTCAAAAGGCGCGCCGCGAAGCATCGCTGCTATCAGGGTGCTGATGGTAAGGACGATCAAACTTAGTGTGATGAGCTGTACATCGAGTCGAGGCTGTGTTGTGGTATCGGGAGTCGCGAAATAAAAAATGGTGAAGAGGGCGGCACCCCCCAGAAACCCGGCGCCAAGGTCAGGCTTCATGTCCTTTTTTCTTGCCAGGACGTAGAACTCATAGAGCCCAAAAAACATCGCTGCGGCAGCGATAGCGACGAACAACGGCTGCAACCAGGGAATCAAGATCGAGGCGATTAGAATCGGCAGGGCGATTGCTGCGGTGATTATTCTGGACATGGAATCTTCGTCAAGGTTTTAAGATGAAGATTTTTCATTTGTCATT
>CAWEIN010000011.1:0-76381 GCA_963809065.1 Blastocatellia bacterium | reverse complement strand
GCGACGGCAGACGCGTGGTTACCGATGGCCCCTTCGCTGAAACCCGCTAACTACTTGGCGGCTTCTACATCGTCGAACCAGGGACCTGAATGAAGCACTCGATATCGCCGAACGCATCGCCGGGTGAAATTTGGCACCATCGAAGTTCGGCCAGTGATGGAGATTGCAGGTCTGCCCGGCCAGTCGTCCGAATGATCTTTGAAAACACTTTTTGGCAGGTGTCGATCTAAACCTTCGTCGTTCGACTTACTGTTGAGGGAAGACATGAAATACATATTACTGGTCCACCATAACGAAGAAGTCCTGAGCAGTCTAAGCAAGACAGACTTGCAGCAAATGCGCGAGGAATCGGTGCGACTCGGAAACGATCTTAATGCGACCGGCAACTATCTGGACGCCGCGCCCCTGCAACCGGTTTTGACCGCGGTTAGCCTGCGCATACGCGAAGGTAAGCGCCTGGTAACTGATGGGCCATTTGCGGAGACGCGCGAACAACTCGGTGGCGCTTCATCGTCGACGCCGGCGACCTGGACCAGGCACTCGACATCGCTGCACGGATTCCCGGAGCGCGCATTGGCACAGTAGAAATTCGGCCAGTGATGGAGATTGAAGGACTGCCAATTGAAATGTAAAGGAAGAGATTGGTAAACGTGCGGATTGCCTGACATTAGTTCGCAATAATAAAAACCACTTCCGGGATCGACCGTCTAAGCTGACAGAGCCCGGACAAAATAAAAAGGAGAAAAGAAGATGCGATTCATGGTTATCGTAAAGGCAGACAAAGAGTCGGAAGCAGGCGTAATGCCCAGCGAAAAGTTGCTAACTGATATGGGAAAGTTCAATGAGGAGTTAGTGAAGGCCGGCGTGATGCTGGCTGGGGAGGGACTCCACCCGTCGTCGAAAGGTGTGCGAGTAAAGTTCTCAGACGGCAAGCAGACCGTGATCGAGGGGCCATTCGCGGAGACGAAAGAGTTGGTCGCAGGCTTCTGGCTATGGCAGGTGAAGTCTTTGGATGAAGCAATCGAATGGCTGAAGAAAGCGCCCTTCGAAGGAACTGAAGTCGAAATTCGCCAGGTCTTCGAGGCCGCGGATTTCGGAGACGAGTTCACGCCGGAACTCAGGGAGCAGGAGGAGCGACTCCGCGCACAAGTGGCTGCGAAACAATAATCCGAGCCGGATCCACGAAATCACACAAAACTAAATTAGAAAAGTTCGTGTTAGTTGTACGCTTTCGTGGATCCTGTTTGAACACATGCCAGCAAAGACATAAAAAGGAAGGGCCCCAAATGAAAGCGATCGACTCACTACTGAAGGAGTTTGAGCACGAAGCGCAGACCACGCGCAAGCACCTGGAAAGGCTGCCAAACGAAAAGCTCGCCTGGCGGCCTCACGAAAAGTCTTTTACTGCGGCCGGGCTTGCATCCCACATAACGGAATCCCTCGGTTGGACCGCGGTGGTATTCAACGAGGACGAATTCAACTTCGATCCGTCAACTTACAAGCCCTACATTGCCGAGTCTGTGGGAGACCTGCTTCAGACTTTTGACGACAACATCGCCAAGAGCAAGCGAGCCCTCGCCGCGGTTACTGAGGAGACTTTGGAACAACCCTGGAGCTTGAAGATTATGGGCCGCGTGCAGTTCGAACGACCGCGAGCGGAAGTGTTTCGAGACTTTGTCCTAAGCCATGTGATTCACCATCGTGGGCAATTTTCCGTTTATCTGCGTTTGCTGGAAGTCCCGGTTCCCGGTTCATATGGTCCGAGCGCTGACGAATCCACAGGTGCAATGTGATGAGTGACGCGCACAAGCCAGGACGCATCCTGCGACGCATCGGCGCCGTGCTAACAGGCCTGATCGTCGTCGGTATTCTTGACATTGGCATTGATACCGTGTTGCACGCGACGGGAGTCTATCCACCGTGGTTTCAACCGATGAGCACTTCCTTATGGCTGTTGGCGATCGGCTATCGCACGATTGACGGCATCATAGGCGGCTACACCGCTGCTCGGCTCGCGCCTGATCGACCAGTGGTTCACGCTTTGGTCTTAGGTCTTATCGGCATCGTCTTGAGCACTGTGGGCGTGATCGGCACCTGGAATAAAGGACCGGAGTTCGGCCCGAAATGGTATCCGCTAACCTTGGTCGGTATCGCCTTGCCATGCGCTTTGATTGGTGGACTATTTCGCGAACAGCAGTTGCGCGCGCGCGGCTTCCCCTGGCTTCAGAGGCAAACTCTTAAGAGAGTTGAAAGGACAATCCATGCAGAAGATCACACCATTCCTATGGTTCGACACCCAAGCCGAAGAGGCGATGAATTTTTATCTGTCCGTTTTCAAAGACTCGAAAGTTCTGAGTTGTAGTCGCTACGGTGAGGCCGGACCGGGGCCCAAGGGCGCAGTAATGGTTGCGAAGTTCCAGCTGGATGGACAGGACTTCATGGCCCTGAACGGCGGCCCCGGCTTCAAATTCACTGAAGCCATCTCGCTTCTGGTTACCTGCGACACGCAGGAAGAAATAGACGAGAAGTGGGAAAAGCTCTCTGAAGGCGGAGCGAAATCACAGTGCGGCTGGCTCAAAGACAAGTTCGGTTTGTCCTGGCAGATTGTTCCGCCGATCCTCGGCGAGATGCTCCAGGACAAGGATCCGGAGAAATCGAAAAGGGTCATGGCCGCGATGATGACGATGACAAAGATTGAAATCGCCAAATTGAAGCAAGCCTACGAGGGCAGTGGCGAGTGATCCGTGGCCAGTGATCAGCCAGAGGCACAGGGTTCAGCGCAGGTGATGAAATATGACAACAGATAACCTCGACAAGATTCGCTATCCCATTGGCCGCGTGCAAATTGCCACAAACGTTACGCCAGCCGATCGCAGCAGGTGGATCGCGCAGATAGCAGAAACTCCAGCAAGATTGCGAGCGGCACTAGCGGGTTTGACTGATCAGCAACTTGATCGGCGTTACCGCGACGGTGGCTGGACCTTGCGTCAGGTCGCTCATCATTTGGCCGACGAACACCTGAACGCTTTCGGCTACTTCAAGAAGGCGATGACTGAAGACCATCCGGTAGTGAACGTATATGTCGAGCCGCGCTGGGCAGAAACAAAAGACGCGCGCGAAGCGCCGATTGAGTTATCGCTGGATCTCCTAGCGGCATTGCACGCGCGCTGGGTCATACTGCTGAACTCTCTTTCCGAAGAAGATATTGCGCGCGCTTATGTTCATCGAGAGCGAAGAATCTCCCTTGAGCAGAGCATTCAAATTTATGCGTGGCACGGCCCTCATCACACGGCCCACATCACGAGCCTTCGCCAACGTGAAGGCTGGTGATTAACCTAATAGAAAAAAGGAGCAATTATGAAGGTAAATACACATCTTAGTTTCAATGGACAGTGCGAGGCTGCGTTCAAATTTTACGAGAAGGTCCTGGATGGCAAGATTACTTTCTCCATGACCTGGGGTGAAATGCCCGGAGGTGGTCCAGTTCCGCCTGGAACAGAAAAAAGAATCATGCACACGGCGCTCAATATCGGCGAGGAAACCCTTATGGGTGCCGACTCGCCTCCTGATCATTACGAGAAACCGCAGGGGTTCAGCGTATCCCTTCATCTGGAGGACATCTCTAAAGCTGAGCACATCTTCAACGCCTTGGCTGAGAATGGAAGTGTGAGAATGCCATTTCAGAAGACTTTTTGGTCCCCAGGCTTCGGCATGTGCGTCGATCAGTTCGGCATACCGTGGATGGTTAATACCGAGCAATGAGCGTGGAGTTTAGAGCCCAACCGTTGGGTGTCGATTGAAAGTTGAGGAACAACTATGGGAAATGAAAATCGTCCCACGCTGTCAAACGGCAAAATTTGCTACGTCGAGATTCCGGCAATCGACGTCAGCGTTTCGGTCCGTTTTTACCGGTAAACTTTTGGTTGGCAAGTCAGACAACGTGGCGACGGCAGTATTGCGTTTGACGATACGGTCGGCGAAGTGAGCGGTACCTGGGTAAAGGGCAGGCGGCCATCCCCAGAGCCTGGCATCCTAATCTACATCATGGTTGACAGTGTTGCCGCAGCGATCGATGCGGTCGTCGCCAAGGGCGGCCAGATCGTCCAACCGATCGGCATGGACGCCCCTGAAATCACGGCGCGATTCAGCGACCCTGCAGGAAATGTATTCGGCCTTTATCAGCAGCCGGGCTGAGGTAGCCGGCAACAAGACAACAAGGAGAAGAGCATGCGCAAGTTACTAGTTTTCAATAGTGTGACTGTAGACGGTTACTTTACGGACCAGAATGGCGACATGAGCTGGGCCCACAAGCGAGATGATCCGGAGTGGAATGCTTTTACTGCCGAGAACGCTAAATCGGGTGGTGAGCTGCTCTTCGGCAGGGTTACCTATGACCTGATGGCAAGTTTTTGGCCGACACCGGCTGCGGAAAAAATGGCGCCGGAGGTAGCTAAAAATATTAACAAAGCTCCGAAGATCGTTTTTTCGAGGTCGATGGAAAAGGCCGAGTGGAACAACACCAGGGTCATTAAAGGTGACCTGGCCGAAGAAATACGGAAGCTGAAAGACGCGCCGGGAGATGGCCTGGTGCTTATGGGAAGCGGCTCGATTATTTCCCAAATCGCACTGGCGGGTGTCATCGATGAATACCAAATGGTTGTGAATCCTCTCGCTCTTGGCAAAGGAAGAACGATGTTCGAGGGCATCAAAGACCAGCTAAACCTGACGCTGGCGTCGACGCGGGCCTTTAAGAATGGGAATGTGTTGCTCACCTATAAAAGCTCATAGAAGGAGACAAGAACGATGCGCGCTAAAGCCGCAGTGAAAAGTAGCTCAAAAAGCGAAGTAGACGACTACCTCGCTGACGTGTCACCGGAAGCTCGAGCCACGCTCGAAAAACTTCGCCAGACGATCAAGGCTGTTGTGCCGAGGGCTGTTGAAGTTATCAGCTATCAGATCCCCACGTTCAAACTAGACGGACGTATGCTGGTGTCGTATGCCGCGTTTAAGAACCACTGCAGCTTCTTTCCCGGAGCGGCGCCAATTAAAGCGCACGAGGGTGAACTCACGTCGTACCAAACATCCAAAGGAACGATCCGCTTCGCCACCGGCAAGCCACTGCCGGCGGCGCTAGTGAAGAAACTTGTCAGGGCTCGGATCAAAGAGAACGAGGCGCGCGCGAAGAAGTGAAATCAGGCGACGCGTAGTGTCGCAGTGACTTTAGCCCGGCCTATCAAGGCCGGGATCGTGATCGCTCGCTTCGATCTTGCGTCGCGTCAGCGACGTTTGAAGAACAATTGATGATTTCACCGGTGTGTTCATTCCGTCGCTCCGCGACGGAAAATCTAATTGGTTGGCGAAGAAACCCGGCCTTATGAGGTCGGGCTAAACTCATCCCGACGCTACGCGTCGCAGCAAGGAAAAGTTAATGGAAACAAATAATCAAACTCCCGTTTCCAATGGCAGGCTTTGGGGCGGCCGCATCATGAGCTGGTTGCCTGCGCTCTTTCTGCTCATTGACGGCGTAATGAAACTGTTCAAGCCGGCAGTGGTAGTAGAAGCGACTGTTAAGCTTGGCTACCCCGAGAACACCATCCTTCCCATCGGAATCGTCTTGACCGTCTGTACTATCCTGTATTTGATTCCGCGCACTGCCGTGCTGGGCGCGATCTTGTTGACGGGATATCTCGGCGGCGCAGTTGCCACGCATGTTCGCGTGGGCGAGGGCCTGTTCCCCGTCTCGTTCCCGATCATTTTCGGCGTGCTGTTATGGGGCGGCCTTTACCTGCGCAATAATCGCTTGCGTTCACTCATTCCAATCAACCAGGAAGGAAACTGACGATGAACATCGCGCTCTGGATCATTCAGATATTGCTCGCCTTGCTTTTTCTTTTTGCCGGTGGGACGAAGCTGTATTTTTCGCCTGAGGTTTTAGCGGCAATGGGACCACCAAACCAGGTTCACTTGCCCGGTCTGTTTCTCAAGTTTATTGGAGTATGTGAAGTGCTGGGCGCGCTGGGACTGGTGCTTCCGGGGCTCCTGCGGATTCGACCGCAGCTAACGTTCCTCGCTGCCGTCGGTCTGCTGATAATAATGATCGGCGCCGTGGTGGTAACGATTGCCGGCCCGGGTGTAGGGCCGGCAGTGCCTGCGGTTGTGATTGGACTGCTTTGCGCCTTCGTCGCTTACGGCAGGCGACAGAACGCGTGAAACGCTAAAGCTTATTTCCGCTCGCTGATTCGCTGGTCTTTTAAACTGTCGCTCTCAGCCAGCAGCTTTTGTATCACCTGCTCGGTTTTGTCATAGGCGCCCTCGCCGACGTGCGTCCAGCGGATCCGGCCTGATTTATCAAGCACGAAGATGGTGGGCCATGCGGCGACGTCGTATGCGCGCCAGGTCGCATAGTCAGTATCAGTAACTACGGGATAACGAATCTGAAGCTCTGCGACCTCGCGCTGCAAATTTTCCAGTTTTTTCTCTTCATCAAATTCCGGAGAATGCACTCCGACGATCGTGAGACCCTTCTCGCGATAGCGTGCATCCAGGCTCTTAAGGGCAGGTAAAGTGTTGCGACAGTTGTAGCACCCGAAAGTCCAAAAATCGACGAGCACAACTCGGCCTCGTAGACTCTTGACCGTCAGCGGTTCCGAATTGATCCAATCACCAATCGCGAATTCGGGCGCAGAGGGCGCCTTCTCATCGGACACCGGCGTTGCGCTCGCGGCATTGTTAGTCTGACTTAATCGTGTAACGGCATAACTAACCACACCAAGCGGCCCGCGTCCACTGGCATAGCCGGCAGTCAACACTGCCAACATAACCACCCCAAGCAACCCTATCGCCAAAATGTTTTGTCTATGCATCAGTTAGTTTCCTGCACCGCTCAACATCATAACTCTGAACATAAGGACTTACGATTCACACCACGAGTTTGGATTGCGTGTTCACAGCCGGAGCCCTGAATGGACGGCCTCAGGGTGAGTAAGTATTATCGTTATTCATGCAGGGCGCGGCTCGCGGCGCGAGGATCAGATGATCAAACTACCGGATTCAGACGAAGACTTGTTGCGTGAGTGTGAGGTCGAGACGTTTCGGTCGAGCGGTCCCGGCGGCCAGCACGTGAACAAAACAGAAAGCGCCGTGCGCCTCAGGCACAAACCTTCCGGGGTCGTAGTAACTTCCCAGGAGGAACGCAGTCAGCATCGAAATAAACAATTGTGTCTGGAGAAACTACGCGAGAAGATTGAGAAACTGAACTATCGGCCCGCCAAACGCGTGCCAACTCGCGTCCCAGCCGGCGTGAAGGACCGTACCCTTCAGGAGAAAGCCCGCCGCGCGAATATCAAGCGACTGCGCGCCAAACCGTCAACAGAAGATTGAATTGACTCGCATGCTATGAAATTAAGTTAGTTGCTGGGAGCGCAGGAGTCCCGCCCGCAAACGCGCCGTCCGGCGCGCAGTGGCTTGGGATTCACCTTTTTCGCGCTTCGCGCTCATTGCGGGCGGGACGCCCGCGGTCCCAGCAAATCGCTTGACCGGTGTATCATGAGAGAAATCAGCCAGAGGTGTAATCCGGAATGATAAGTGTAGCGAATCGTATCTACGTCAAACCCGAATATTCAGATGCTTTCGAACAAAAGTTTCGCGACCGCGCTGGACTGGTCGACAAGATGCCCGGTTTTATTTCCAATCATGTGCTGCGTCCCGTGAATGAAGGCGACCCTTACGTGGTTTTCACTTTCTGGAATAGTCGTCAGGACTTCTTGAACTGGGTACGATCCGATGAGTTTGTTAAGGGTCACGCGCAGTCAGGCACATTGCCGAAAGACGCGTTTCCTCAGGCAAATGTTTTGGAGATGCATGAAGTCGTTCAGGATTCGACCCGTCCGGAACTGGAACCCGAGCCGCGCGGCGGTGCCTTCAAGATGCATTAGTTTGGAGTGCGCTGACCTGTCAGCGCTTTTGTCCGTGGCGGCTAGACGCCACGTTTCTCATAAAATAAGTTTAACTTGCAATGGTCGCGACAGGTCGCGACCGACGAAAGCGCTGACAGGTCAGCGCACTCCAAATTAGAGCATGACCACCGAAGCAATTAACATTCGCGAAACAACTTACCAGGCAGCCCGCGCCGTTGCCCCGGCTATTGAGGCGCACTTTGCGCACCATATTAAAACTGCGCGCGAACGTGGCGAAGAGGAGCTAGCTCCGAATCCCGATCGTGCGGCGATCGAGGCGATTATCGACGCTACCTTCTGGGCCAGCTTGCGCCGGGAAGAGGGACGCTCGCCAAAAATCTCGCTGGCGTTTTTTCCCCATGAGCAGGTACCGCAGCCCTTGATATTTGAAAGTCCACTCCAGCTTACTCCGGATGTGTTGACTAAGCTGGGTCCGGCAGTGGAGCGACCGGGAGTTCATCTCGGGGTCGATCGTGGGCGGGACGGCGAGTTACACGTGTGGGGCGCAACGCGCAAAGTGCCAAGTCTGTGTTTCGTTTTGGAGGTTATCGAACCTGGCCTGCTGGTAATCAAGCATCGGCGCCGCGATGGTTTTGGTAAGTTTGCCAATGTTGCTGTCCTCAAAGGCGAAGAAGTGAAAATCGTGGACGAGCATGGAGCAAGCTTGCCGGATTGTCCGCCGCTGCTGGCAGCGTTGGTTCCCTTCACTTCACCAGGGTCGTGGGACCACAAGTTTAATTTGCATGTGCAGCTCGCCGCGTCCATGCGCGCCCACGGACACGGTGGTTCGCTGCTGGTGGTCCCCACCGGTTCCGAAGCCTGGCGACAGTCGATAGTGCATCCAATTCTCTATTCGGTAACGCCTCCGTTTTCGGCACTCGCCGAGTTGATGCGGCAAGAAGTGAATGATGTGAACGAGAACTTGTTGGCCGCAGCGGTGCAGAGGGCGGTCGACACAGTTGCTGGTCTCACTGCGGTCGACGGAGCAACGATAATTAACGACCGGTATGAAGTGCTGGCATTTGGCGCGAAGATACGACGGCCCGGCGGCAGTGTCCCGGTTGAGCAGATGGTTAAGACCGAGCCGGTCGTCGACGATAATCCTGTCGTAATTCAGCCGGCGCAAAATGGCGGCACCAGACACTTGTCAGCGGCGCAGTTCATTCACGATCAACGCGATGCGCTGGCGCTGGTGGCCTCGCAGGATGGTCGCTTCACTGTCTTCGCCTGGTCACCGTGCGAACAGATGGTACATGCCCATCGCGTCGACACCTTGTTGTTATAACTCCGGAGAAAGCGACTTCATGAGCACGCCTCTTAACATGCACGTAGCGCGGATGGCACTCAATCAGGACTCGGAACTTCGCAAGTGGGCTGAAGCCTGGCTGAAGAACAAGGAACGTGCAGTCCAGTCGACGATGACCGAGGAAGAATTTGCAAAGCACTGGCTCTACGTTCGTCCGGAGCGGATGCACGAAGGCGCGATTGACGCCATCTCCGCTTACCAGATGATCAAAAAGCCTTAGCAAGCGTTCAAGCGATCTGCTGGGGCTGCGGGCGTCCCGCCCGCAATGAGCGCGAAGCGCGAATAACGATTGGAAGCTCCCTCTGAGAAAGTGCGCGCCTTCGGCGCGTTTGCGGGCGGGACGCCCGCGGTCCCAGCAAATCACTTCTGAATTTCCTTCGCTGTCGACAAGGACGAGGGAGTCTATTTGGACACCAACGCTTACCTCGAACGGATCAACTACCACGGCTCGCTCGTCCCCTCAGCCGAGACGCTTCGCGAACTGCAATTAGCACATTTGCTGTCGGTGCCGTTTGAAAACCTGAGCATTCACGCAAACCAACCTATTGTTCTTGCAGACCGCGCCTTGTTCACGAAGATCGTCGAACGCCGCCGCGGCGGCTTCTGCTATGAATGTAATGGCCTGTTTGCATCCTTACTGCGTGCCCTTGGCTTCGAGGTCACGATGCTCGCAGCCGAAGTTGCGAATGATGCCGGCGTCTTCGGTCCTCCCTTCGACCACATGACGCTTATGGTTTCCCTGGAGCAGCGTTGGCTTGTCGACGTAGGCTTCGGTGATTCTTTTCTTGAGCCGTTGCGGCTCGACGAACCCGGCGAACAATTGCAAGGCAGCCGCACCTACCAAATAGTTACAAAGGGTTCGTTGTTCACGCTCATGCAGAAAATTGACGAGGGTGAATGGAAGGCCCAGTATCGCTTCACGTTAGCGCCGCATAAGTATGATGACTATGCCGAAATGTGCCACTATCATCAGACTTCGCCGCAATCCCACTTCACCAAAGCTCGCCTCTGTTCGCTCGCAACCGAGGAAGGCCGCATCACACTAAGCGATATGCGATTTATTACGACGTCGGCAGACAACAAGAAGCAGGAATCAAATGTAGCAAATGAAGAAGAGTATGCGACGATACTGCGCGAACGTTTTGGAATTGTGATGACGAGTCGTGTTCCAACCGGAGGCTCGCGATGAAAGTATTGCTGTCGATAAGTCTGACACTCTGCGTTGTTCTTGTGTGTTTCGCACAACACCGCAGCGGCGGTCCTTCAGTTAAATTGCCCAGGCTGCGGCAGGAGTTGCTCAAAAGAGTTTCTGAGGATCAACGAATTCGTAACGAGCTTATCAGGAAGGGCATAGATCACCCGGACCCGACGTTGTTGGATCAAATGAAGAAAATCGACGCGACTAACACTACTCGACTCAAAGTTATCATCAAGCAGCATGGCTGGCCCGGGCCTAAATTAATCGGACGAGATGGCACTGATGCGTTTTTCCTGCTTGCACAGCATGCGGATCCAGCCTTTCAGGAAAAGGTCTTGCCGCTGGTGCAAACTGCTTACCGGCGTGGCATTTTGACGGGACAGAATTACGCGCTATTTACTGATCGTGTGCTGGTCCAGAGCGGTAAACCACAAATCTATGGCACCGCTGCGAAGCCGATGGATCAGTGGAACGGCAGAGAGCCAGTGTTTCAGCCGATTGAGGATGAAGCGAATGTGGACAAGCGACGTGCGGCAATGGGATTGATGCCACTCTCAGAGTATCGGGAGTTTTTGAAGCAGTTGTATTTCCCATCGGAGAAACCAAAGCCTTAGAAGAGTTGTAGTCTGTATTTTCCCTCTGAGGCCAATGACATTGGCAGCGTGATGACGTCAGTACCACCACGCGGTACGGGTGGGTTTCTTGATTGCTGTATCAACGCGAATGAGAACGGCGAGCCATCATCAGGATCTTGGGGAGCTGCGCAGCGTTCACCGACCCACAACAGTTCGCCTCTGGCTGATGGGGCTAGTTGTCCTTGCCCTCCTGAGTTTTGTTGTGGTGGGTATACTCGCGTTGCTTAACTCTTCGACTTCCGGAGCGGCGATGAAGGAAGGAGGCTTGCTTGATACTATCGTTGGACCGGCGATCTGCCTTGGTGTTCCGGTCCTGTTGCTGGCACTCGTCTCGAGTTTCCTGTTGAAGGATTTTCGAAAGTGGTCAGCATCCAGAACCAGTAAGCTGATGATTTTTGAGAAAGGTTTCAGCTACGGATCCGCAGGTCGAATAGAAACCTGCCGTTGGGACGACATAAAAGACATCAGCTTTCGACGTGTCGAAGTTACCAGCAAACATTCGCCACCTAGAAAGGTGAACCTGATTCGATCAATCGTTCGGAAAGATGGCGAGATGATCAGCCTGGCTGAGACGCTGAATCTTGAGAAGATCACAAAACTCATAACAACGGCAAGGAAGGTGCAGTAGCCCGACAGTATGGAGGGCTTTGAGCCTCAGTAAGAAGCCCTCCATACTGTCGGGCTACTGGCCCGGCCACCGTTACGCAAACGTCATCTGTCCAAACTGAGAAATGCTGGTCAACGTATGAGCAATCTCCCTCTCTCACGAATCGTCTCCCCTACGGTGCTGCTCTACTCATTTGCCATCATCAGCGAGATCGGCGACGGCTTCTACATAGTGACTGAGGGTGAGCCGCGCCGCGGTTTCACAATTGCCAGCGGTATAGGTTTTCTGTGGATCTTAGGCTGGTGGATGCGCCGTGATAGCAGGCTCCGAGGTATCCCTTGGATTTACGACATGGGAATGTTTCTTAACATCTTATGGCCGTTAATAATGCCTTACTATCTGCTAAAGAGCAGGGGCGCGCGAGGACTAGTGTATATTTTGGGTTTCTCAGGAGCTTATGTTGGTGGGCTGGTTGTCGGGGCGATCGTGGCTTCGCTACTCATGCTAATGCGATGAGGCAATCATGATATCGAAAACCGCGGCGGCGCCTTGCCCCAAAGCTTCGGAGCCGTGGATTCTGGCCGCCACCATTCTCGGTTCGAGCATGGCCTTCATTGACGGCACCGTGGTCAACGTCGCTTTGCCCGCACTGCAAAAGAACCTCAATGCGACGGTAGTCGACGTGCAGTGGGTCGTCGAAGCCTACGCGCTCTTTCTCGCAGCGCTTTTGTTGGCGGGCGGTTCGCTTGGCGATCACTTCGGTCGTAAACGTGTTTATACGATCGGCGTTAGCCTGTTTGCGCTGGCGTCCATCTGGTGCGGACTCGCGCCAAACATCAATCAACTCATCATGGCGCGTGCGGTACAGGGAGTTGGCGGAGCGCTGCTGGTGCCCGGCAGCCTGGCAATAATTAGTGCTTCATTTAGCGAAGACAAACGAGGCAAAGCGATCGGCACCTGGTCGGGGTTCACAGCCATCACTGCTGCCATTGGACCCGTGCTCGGCGGCTGGCTGATTGAACATGTTTCGTGGCGAGCCGTCTTCTTCATCAATGTGCCGTTGGCCATCGTCGTGCTCACGCTTGTGTTCCTGCACGTTCCCGGAGAGCCGGGATCGAGACTCGAAGGGACTGGATTGGCTGGGCGCTACGCTGGCCACCATCGCGCTTGGCGGGATCGTCTACGGTCTGATTGAATCGTCACGCCTCGGCTTCAGAAGCCCGGTCATCATCGTAGCTTTAATTGGTGGCATCTTGTTGGCAATTGCTTTTGTAGTTGTCGAAGCGCATCAGGGAAAAGTCGGAAATCCTATGTTGCCGCTCAAGTTGTTCAAGTCAACTGACTTCAGCGGGGCGAATTTGCTGACGCTCTTTCTCTACACTGCACTCAGCGGCGCATTATTTTTTCTGCCGCTCAATCTTATTCAGGTGCAGGGTTACTCTGCCACTGCTGCCGGCGCCGCCTTACTTCCCTTCATCGTGATCATGTTCCTGCTCTCGCGCTGGTCCGGAGGGTTGATAAAGCATTACGGCGCGAAGCTTCCACTTGTTATCGGACCAATCATTGCGGCGACCGGCTTCGCCTTATTTATTTTGCCGGGCGCCGGCAGCGTTGGCGTCGAGGCCAGGAGCTACTGGGTAACTTTCTTTCCGGCGGTAGTCGTGCTTGGACTTGGCATGGCCGTGAGCGTGGCGCCGTTAACTACAACGGTGATGAATTCAGTGTCGCAAAACCGCGCCGGGGTAGCATCAGGAATAAACAATGCAGTCTCGCGAACCGCCGGCTTGCTTGCCGTCGCGGTGTTGGGAATAGTTATTCTGCATACATTCAACAGCGAGCTCGATCGACGCTTGGAATCCATGGGAGTAACGCCGGAAGTTAAGCAAGCCCTGAATCAGCAACGGACCAGGTTAGCCGCGGCGGAAGTTCCGGCGACCGTGGAACCCGCCATGGGCATGATGTTGAAGCAGGCAATTCATGAGTCGTTCGTGGCGGGCTTCCGGCGCGTGGTTCATGGTTTGCGGCGCCCTGGCGTTACTCAGTGCCTTGAGTGCATGGTGGCTGATTAGGGGGAAGAAAACTTAGTTCCAAGTTTCAAGTTTCAAGTTCTCCGAGTCTAGTTCAAAACAAAAGCGGGGCTAATAACTTGAAACTTGGAACTTGAAACTCGAAACCTCCCTTTTCCTTATCGGCGTAATCTGTGTAATCTGTGGACGAACTTGAAATCCGAAATCTACATTCCAAATTCCGAACTTCGTTACATGAGCACTGAACCAAACAAAGTCATCTATTCCATGGTCGGCGTCAGCAAGTTTTACGACAAGAAGCCGGTCCTCAAAGACATCTACCTTTCCTATTTTTACGGCGCGAAGATTGGCGTGATCGGCCTGAACGGCTCCGGCAAGTCTTCCCTGCTCCGCATACTCGCCGGGGTCGACAAGGAGATTAATGGCGAGACAGTCATCTCGCCTGGCTTCACCGTTGGTTATCTCGAACAGGAACCATTAATCGACGACTCTCGCACGGTGCGTGAGGTGGTTGAAGAGGCTGTGCAGGAGACTGTTGGTTTATTGAAAGAGTTCGACGAAATAAACGCCAGGTTTGGCGAAGAGATGTCTGACGAAGAGATGGACAAACTCCTGGCGCGGCAGGGTGAGGTCCAGGAGAAGCTCGATCACCAGGACGCATGGGATCTGGACGCGCGTCTCGAAATGGCGATGGACGCGTTACGCTGCCCGCCTCCGGACACGAAAGTTGCGGTTTTGTCTGGTGGTGAACGTCGCCGAGTCGCTTTGTGTCGATTGTTACTGCAGAAACCCGACATCCTTCTGCTCGACGAACCAACCAACCATCTCGACGCGGAGTCGGTCGCGTGGCTGGAGCACCATCTGCAAAGCTATCCCGGTACGATCATCGCTGTGACTCACGACAGATATTTTCTCGACAACGTAGCGGGTTGGATTCTGGAACTTGACCGCGGTCAGGGCATTCCCTGGAAAGGCAATTACACCAGCTGGCTCGAACAAAAGCAGGAACGTCTGCGGCGCGAAGAGAAGTCGGAAAGCGAGAGACAGAAGACCCTGCAACGCGAACTCGAGTGGATCCGCATGTCGCCAAAGGCGCGTCACGCGAAGGGCAAGGCACGCATCAATGCCTATGAATCAATGTTGCAGGAAGGGTCGGAGAAACGTCGCGAAGATTTGGAGATTCACATTCCGCCTGGCCCGCGGCTTGGTAACGTCGTGGTCGAGGCTGACGGCGTGAGCAAAGGCTACGGCGACAATCTGCTCGTCGAGGACATGAAGTTTTCCCTGCCGCCTGGTGGGATTGTTGGAGTGATTGGTCCCAACGGTGCCGGCAAGACCACGCTGTTTCGCATGATCACCAACCAGGAAGAACCTGATGCCGGAACCATTCGCATCGGCGAAACTGTCTCGCTGGCTTATGTCGATCAGAGCCGCACGCTTGATCCTGAGAAATCTATCTGGGAAGAAATCTCCGGCGGAACGGACATGTTAATGCTCGGCAAGCGTGAGGTGAGTTCGCGTGCCTACGTGGGCCGTTTCAATTTCTCCGGATCGGATCAACAAAAGAAGGTCGGCATGCTTTCTGGCGGTGAACGCAATCGCGTGCATTTGGCGAAGATGCTGAAAGAGGGTGCCAACGTCTTGCTGTTGGACGAACCGACAAACGACCTTGATGTAAACACCTTGCGCGCACTGGAAGAAGCTCTGGAAAACTTCGCCGGCTGTGCAGTCGTAATCTCTCACGACCGTTGGTTTCTCGATCGCATTGCGACGCACATGCTCGCCTTCGAAGGCGACAGCAAAGTCGTTTGGTTTGAAGGAAACTATTCGGAGTATGAAGAAGATCGTAAGGCCCGGCTGGGCGCAGCGGCGGACCAACCGCACCGAATCAAGTATCGCCAGTTGACCAGAGGATAGCCTGATGTGACGTTCCAGTGATTTGCTGGGACCGCGGGCGTCCCGCCCGCAATGAGCGCGAAGCGCGAAAGAAGCATCTGGATTGCATCCGAACGGAAAGAGTGTTGCGCCACGCTCGATGTTCGCCAGGCGGAATTGTCGAACTAACTTCGAGTGAAAGAGCGCGGTGAGCCTTCAAAGTTTCGCGCTTCGCGCTCATTGCGGGCGGGACGCCCGCGGTCCCAGCAAATCCCTTGAATCGTATTCCCAGACACGATGACCGGGCGAAAACGTTCAAAACACGCAGTCGATAGCCAGCCAGTGTCAGCGGTTGTCGACTCCTCAAAAAAAAGTCCCTTAAAAACGCTGTTCGCCAGGACCAATCGCGGACTGCTGTTAGACATCGTCGTCTTCATCCTCAACATCTTTCTGATGCGTTTGTTGTCGCGTCAGTTCATCGATCTATTCAGCCAGGTCTCCGCTGAAAACCCCGTGGCGAAGTTGATTCTCGGACTCATCTTCGCAGCCATGTGGATCCTGCCTGCGGCCGGTGCGGTTTTGAAACGCTGGCATTTTCACCAGCGTCGGGGCTCTCTCACACTCGATGCCATGGAATCAGGCGTGGGCGGCTGCTTATTCAATCCGCTCTTCTATTTTTGTCTGAACCTGGTGATCAGTTCGGCGGTGATGGCGAGCCTCGGAGATTTCTTTTTCGGCAGGCGCGGGCTCGACTCCGCGGGAATCTTCGTTCCCATGATCTTCGCCATCCTCTTCCTCACCATCGTGCAAACGTTTCTGATCTACCGCTATTTCTCTCCTCCGAAAAAACCGCCGAAATGGGATTTACTGCGGACTCCACAAAGCGAAACACTCGGCGATATCTGTCTTTTCCTGAACATGATTCTGTTTCAGGTGTTCTGGAACCTGCTGACGTTTGCTGATCTCGGCCACCCGTCCGGGGTTGTTGAGTTTCTCGGCCGGCTTTTCTTCCTGTGCTTTATCGCGCTCTTGATTTACTTCCCACCGCGCATGTTTTATCTTGCCGAGGACATCCATCGCCGGCGCACGTGGTTGACTATGCTGTTGGCAAATTCGCCTGTGATCGTCCGCGTTTTGATCGGTACCGGATCAAACACGACGGGATGGTGAGGGGATTAGCAAACAGCAAACAGTAGCCGGTAGTCAGTAAGAAGAGGCTCCATTTTACGGCGCAGCTGACGCAGCTGTCCGCTGAATAAGATTCACATAGCAGAGTTGCCTGCTGTCTACTGTTTGCTGTCTGCTGTACCGTCTATTACTGTCTAAAGTCTACTGTTTATGGCATCAACGCGACGTTTCCCGAAAGAGGTGGTGGCGGCAATTCGTGATGGGAAGATTCTGGGGATCCGCGCCGGCACGAAGCCGCATCGCGTCATTGGCATCTGGGCGGTTGTGGTGGAGAACCGTGTGTTCGTCAGATCGTGGAGTCTAAAGGAGCGGAGTTGGTATCGCACGTTTCTGGAGGAGCCCGTCGGAGTCATTGAGGTCGAGGGCGGCAGATTCCGATGCGGGCGGTGTTTACCACGAGCGAGCGGTTGAAGGCGGCGGTTGATAAGGCTTACGCGGAGAAGTTTAATACCAAGGGATCGCTGCATTTTGTGGAAGGGTTCAAGGAGAAGACGCGCCGCGATACTACAACGGAGCTTTGTCCCCGTTAGCTGACTAGAACTCTTATCCGCAGGCGCTCATTCAAGTGTTGTCAGAAGAGAGCCTAACGAAGATAGCAATCTCCAATCGCCTAACAATCGCCACACAAAGTCAGAACTGGGAGCGCCAGCGAGCAGTCGGAAACTCAACTCATGAAATTTATAGAGAGGCGCCCCAAATTCCGGAAACTTGTTAGTTGAGTCATCGGCTGGTCGCTATCGCTCCCAGTTCTGATTCTGTGTAGTGATTGATCGTCCAGCTGACCACTATCGCTCGCGGTCGACTACTGATTCGTATGTTAATCAAAGCTGCCATCAATGGTGGACGAACGCGCAATGATCACCTGGCAGTGCCAGTGAGTCCTGCTGAAGTGGCCGCGGATGTGTTTGATTGTCTGAAGGCTGGAGCAGGCGCGATCCACCTCCACGTCCGCTCGACCGCAATCGGTTCAGAAAAAGAAAGTCTCGACAAAGAAGATATCGATCAGAACGGTCGCTGCCGTGCTCGCGGTTGCTCCAAAAGAACTTGTTGGTATAAGCACAGGCGCCTGGATTCTGCCGCACCCTGACCGCTTGGAAGCAGCGAAGAATTGGGCGGTCTTGCCAGGATTTGCTTCGGTGAACTTTGGTGAAGAGGGCGCGGTTGAACTTGCGAAACTTCTGCTTTCGCGCGGCGTGGCTGTCGAAGCTGGACTTTGCGACGCGGATGCCGCGCAGATTTTCCTGCAAAGCGGATTGGCAACGAGCTGTCTGCGTGTGTTACTTGAGCCGCAGGAACAGGAACTGAAGAGCGCTATTGAAACCGTGAACGCAATGGAGGGCGTTTTAAAATCCCGAGCCGCAGATCTTTCTTTTCTACTTCATGGCACTGAGGCCACCGTCTGGCCACTGATGGACGAAGCAATCGCGCGGGGCTACGACGTGCGAATTGGACTCGAGGACACGCTTGTTCTGCCGGATGGACGAACCGCGAAAGATAATGTTGAGTTGGTGACGGAGGCAGTTCGGCGAGTGGTGAAAAACAGCGGGGGCAAGCCCAGCTTCCTGACCTTGAGGCTACTACTTGAGCTTTAACTGATATTCAGCTCTCGGCGTGACCAGCATCAAGGAATTGAAATTCCGAAATCCGCAATCCGAATTCCGACATCCTCATTCCGCCATCTCATCGTTTATCGACTTCAAGGCGCTCTCAAGCATGGTCCGATGTGCGGGGTTAGTAGCCCCCGCCAATTGGGTCATGATGCGTGAACGCGAGAGTCGCAGAGATTCAAATTTGGCACTGCGCGCGCGTTCCTCCACCGAGGAGGTGCCGCGGTTTGCCCTGGCATCAGCAGCCGCCTGTTGCCGTTCAAACACTTCTTCCATATTGCCGGCTAAATCGTCGCCATCCCATCCCATTGCGTCGCCTCCTGTAAAGTTTTGTCCCATCCTAACACCTAACGTTAGGTTACACACTGTTGAGTCTGAATATCAATCGGGAAGAGACAGGAAATTTTCCATTTGTCATTGGCAGATTCAAGTTGAAGTGCAACATTGACCTGTCAGATTTCGCCCAGCGGTAGCGAGCGGTTTATAGCCTGAAGCACTCAATGCTGACATCCGCTCGAGCGCGACCTATTTCATCGTCTGACCGATAGCATCCATTTGCTACCGCTCACGGTTCTGCATTCGAGCGCGATCCTGAGTGATTGCTATCAGACTCTCGCTCCTACTGACCTTAAGATATCCGAGTCGCACTTGCAACTTGAATCTCACCAATGACAAATGTGAAAATCCTTGGCTTTCCTCAACTCAGTCACGAGTCAACGCAAGCGCCACTTGCTCTTTAGCCTCTTCGCTGCGACCATGCTCTCGCATATGAGCACCGCAATCACTAAGCCTGAAAAGAAACGGATCACGGCAGCAACCGCCTGGCGTGATGCACGCGAATTAATCTGGGCACACCGGTATCGCCTCGCGCTTGGCATGTTTCTGATGATCGTTAACCGGCTTGCCGGTCTGGTCCTGCCCAGCAGTTCCAAATACGTCATAGACGAAGTAGTCATTAAGCATCGCTCGCAGATGTTGATTCCACTCGCTATGGCGGCGGGAGCAGCAACGCTCATTCAAGCCTTAAGTTCCTTTTCCCTTTCGCAGGTTTTAGGTGTGGCGGCGCAACGCGCTATCACTGACATGCGCAAGAGCGTGCAGGAACACGTTGAACGATTGCCTATTAGATACTTCGACTCCACTCAAACCGGAGTACTGATTTCCCGGATCATGACCGACGCGGAAGGCATTCGAAATCTTGTCGGCACGGGGCTGGTGCAACTCCTCGGTAGTTTGGTAACCGCCGCCATTGGGCTTGCCGTTCTCTTCTATTTGAACTGGCGGCTGACGGCGGTCACGCTGCTTGCGCTTGCCGCGTTCGGCGGCGTGATGGCGTTCGCCTTTAACAAACTGCGACCGCTTTTTCGCGAGCGAGGCAAGATCAACGCGGAAGTTACCGGGCGCTTAACTGAATCTCTTGGTGGCATTCGAATTGTCAAAGCCTACGCCGCAGAGAAGCGCGAGGCGTTGGTTTTCGCTCGTGGCGCACATCGCCTCTTCCGAAACGTCGCGCGTTCAATGACCGCGGTTTCCGGCGTTATGGCTTTCTCGACAATGATCGTCGGCATCATCGGCGTCATTCTGATTCTGGTGGGCGGCCACGACTTGATCGCGGGTCGCATGACGCTTGGCGATTTTGTGATGTACATGATCTTCACTGGCCTGGTGGCGATGCCTTTGATCGAAATCGCAAACATAGGCACCCAAATCACCGAAGCATTTGCCGGACTTGATCGCATTCGCGAGATTAAGCGCATGGCTACGGAGGATGAGGACGATGCTACCCGCGAACCTTGTCCAGCGATTGTCGGTGAGGTGACATTTACAGATGTTAGTTTTGAATATACCGACGACACGCCGGTCCTGAGAGGTGTCTCTTTTCGCTCGCCGGCCGGATCAACCACAGCGCTCGTGGGTTCGAGCGGATCGGGCAAGTCGACGCTGATTAGTCTGGTGATGGCATTTAACCGTCCGATCGCAGGCAGAGTTTCTGTCGATGGTCGCGATTTGGAATCTGTTCGACTGCGAGACTACCGGCAGCAACTAGGAGTGGTCTTGCAGGACAACTTTCTTTTTGACGGCACCATCGCTGAGAACATCGGCTTCTCGCATCCCCACGCCACCCGCGAGGAAATCATCGCTGCCAGCCGCGTCGCGCATTGCGAGGAGTTTATCAACGGATTCGCCGAAGGTTACGACACCATCGTCGGCGAACGCGGCGTGAAGTTGTCAGGCGGACAGCGACAACGCGTAGCCATCGCGCGCGCAATTCTGGCAGAGCCGAGAATCCTAATCCTGGACGAAGCGACTTCGAGCCTCGACAGCGAAAGCGAAGCGTTGATTCAGGACGGCTTACAGTCTTTGCGTCGGGGCCGCACCACCTTTGTCATCGCACATCGCCTCTCCACCATTCGCAGCGCGGATCAGATTCTGGTGTTGGAAGCCGGTGAGATTGTCGAGCGTGGCACGCATGAAGAATTGCTCTCCGCAAGCGGCCGCTATAAACAGCTTTACGACAAACAGTACAATTTCGAGCGCAACCAGTTCATAAACCCGGGCGAAGATTTCACGCCGGAGTTGCCCAAAGCGGCCAAGGCCTCGCCGGCTTCCGACGCGATGCCGACCAATTTGTAAAGCGACGGACGCGCAGGACCTTCCACCGAAAGGACAAAAAATGGAGCCCCAAAATTTCGCAAACCACACGCGTTGGCATCCAGCTTTCCACTTCTTCATCTTGCCGGTGATGCTGATTAACCTTGTCTGGGCGATTGTGACGTTTGTTAAAGCACCAGGCGGGAGTTCAGGTTGGTGGATCGTAGTATCGCTCGCCCTCCTGATGCTGACGGTTTTTGTGCGAACTTATTCGCTCAAGGTACAGGACCGAGTTATCCGCCTCGAAGAGAAACTGCGCTATCAGCAAGTCCTCTCGCCTTCGCTCGCGCAGCAGATAAGCGCACTGACTCCCGGACAAATAGTCGCGCTCCGTTTTGCGGCCGACGAGGAACTTGAAGAACTCGTTAGCGCCGTGACTGCAGGCAGGTTTGTCAAAACCAAAGAGCTTAAGCAGGCAATCAAAAACTGGCGCGCCGACCACTTCAGGGTTTGAGGAAACCAAGAGTTGCGTCAGCGCCAAAGCTTGGCCTTTCAATACGACCTCCAGGGTTTGACTCTCGCGACCTCGCGCGATTTTAGCCAACCCCTTCCCCTTTCCATTCCTCTTCCTGTTCCCGTGTTCCTGATTGAACCATTTCGTGCATCTCTTCCTGTTTAGATTCGCTTATCGTCTACCCCCGGCGAACGAAGAAACTCACAACAGCTTTTTTCCTCGGTAAACCGCACTAATAACGAAGGTTCGGACGCCAAATAGTCCAGGACAATCATTGGCACGGTCGTTGCCAAACTACTTTCGGGCCCCGCCATTGCAATGGACTTTCGCAGCGGCGGCGCGCGTTGAAGGGGAGTTGAAATGGTTACGGCAACGAGATGGGAAACTGCATTTGCGGGCGAACGCGACCCGGTCGAAATTGAGGCGTTTGAAACTACGCCGGTTGAAGCTGCGGCGGTTGGAATTGAAAAGCCGCATAGCTGATCGACTTCAGAACCTAACGCTTTCAGCGTCGACGACAAGTTGAAGTCGTCGGACGTTAAAGGATCGGCAGCCTCGCGGCCGCCGATACGTTGGGAGCCCGCAAGCGAAGGGGAGAGCGCGGGCGGGCTTCCAACATCGATTTGATGAAAAAGTTTCGGTCGCCCCAGTAATAACGTAAGTAGGCGACAACGGAAAACCCGTCGCGAAGGGGAGAGCGCGGCGGGTTTTTCGATTGCGGAATTCAGATTGCAATTGCGGAATGAAATTTCGAATTGAGGGCGGGTTCTCAAATCCGCAATCCGAAATCCGAATTCCGAAATTCATGCTGACGCCTGGCGGTGTTTTGCGTCAGTGATGCGTGTGTAGTTGGGATTAAGGTAGACAACACGACCGCCGACTATAGTCGCGACGGCCGCGCCAATCATCGATCTGCCATGAAACGGTGTGTTACGACTCTTCGACCTGGAAGTCGTGGCATCGAAGGTCCATTCGCAGGCCGGGTCAAGAATCGTCACGTCAGCGTGAGCATTCTCCGCTAAAGTCCCGCGATCACTTAAACCGAAAATGCGTGCCGGATTTGTTGAGCACAACCTGACCAGTTGCTCAAGGTCGATAATTCCTTGATTAACCAGATCAAAGGCGAGCCCAACCGCAGTTTCCAGTCCGGTGATGCCAAACGGCGCCTGGTCAAACTCGAGGTTCTTTTCATCCGCGTGATGGGGTGCATGGTCGGTCGCGATTGCATCGACGGTGCCGTCGCGCAAACCTTGCAACAACGCCGCGACGTGGTTCTGGCTTCGCAGGGGCGGACTCATTTTTGTATTGGTGTCATATTCGGCGAGCGCTTCGTCCGTTAACGTCCAATGATGCGGCGCCACTTCGCAGGTGACCGGCAGTCCCATTTCCTTGGCGCGGCGAACTGCTTCAAGCGCTCCGCTCGTCGAAACATGGGCGATGTGAACTGAGGCGCCCGTGAGTTTTGCTAAAACGCAGTCGCGAATCACGTGCACATCTTCAGCCGCTGCCGGCATGCCGCGTAATCCCAAGATGAGTGACCAACGGCCCTCGTGCATGACCCCTCCGGCGGTCAGCGAAATGTCCTGGCAGTGGTCAACTACAGTCAGATCAAAACCGCGCGCATATTCCATCGCCCTTCGCATCATTCCCGCGGTGGGCACAGGATGGCCGTCATCGGAAACGGCTACGATGCCAGCGCTCTTCATTTCGCCCATTTCGGACAGTTCTTTACCGCCACAGCCCTTGGTGATCGATCCTATAGGAAAGACGTTGGCAAGTTGTGCACGCTGCGCCTGTTCGATCACGAAGCGAGTGACCGCCGGACTATCGTTTACCGGATCGGTGTTGGGCATGGCGCACACGCTGGCCCAACCGCCGGCAACTGCTGCCGCCGCTCCACTCGCAATGGTCTCCTTATACTCAGCGCCGGGTTCCCTTAGGTGAGTGTGGAGATCGATGAAACCCGGAGCGACAATAAGGCCGGTCGCGTCCAGGATCTCGACGCCTACTGGTCTTTCCTCACCGCGCTCAAGCACGCCCAGCACACGTCCGTCTTCGATTAGAAGATCCCGGCCAGTGTTAATTCCCTGCGCCGGATCAACGATGTAGCCGTTGGCAATTAGAAGCTTCATGTTCCTGTTAGTTGCGCAAACTGTTAGTTTGCCTTTTGACGCGAGATAACTACACGTCTCACCTGAGCTAGTGGCCCTTTTCCTCGAGCTCTGCATGACCGCCGCCGGCAAGTAAATAAAGCACTGCCATCCTGACCGCCACACCGTTTGTTACCTGATCGAGAATGAGCGAACGGCCGCCATCAGCGATTTCCGACGCCATCTCAATGCCGCGATTAATCGGTCCGGGATGCATCACGATCGCATCGGGCGCTGCACGTTCCAGATGTTTGGGCTTGAGACCGAAGTGCACAGCATACTCGCGCATCGAAGGGAAAAACGCAGCATCTTGCCGCTCGCGCTGGATACGAAGAATCATCACCACGTCGGCGCCTTCAATGGCGTCTTCGATCGACTTTTCAACATGCAAGCCTTGCTCGACCAGCTCGCCGAATTCGAGGGGCACAAGCGTTCCAGGCCCGGCGACACTGACGGTCGCGCCAAGTTTTGTAAGCAGGTGAATATTGGAACGCGCCACTCGCGAGTGCAGCACGTCGCCAATGATCGCAACCTTAAGTCCTTCGATCCGTGACTTGTGTTCGCGGATTGTCAACGCGTCCAGGAGCGCTTGCGTCGGATGTTCATGCGAACCATCACCGGCGTTGACGATGGGCGCGTTGCCCATCCTTGCCAGGTGTTGCGGTGCGCCCGCCATCGAATGCCGCACCACGATGCAGTCAGGCGCCATCGCCTCCAGATTGCGGGCCGTGTCCAGAAGTGTTTCGCCCTTGCTCACGCTCGAAGTAGAAACACTGATGTTGACGGCGTCAGCGGAGAGTCGCTTGGCCGCGATTTCGAAAGAGGTGCGAGTACGTGTAGAAGATTCGAAGAAAAGATTAATGACAGTGCGCCCGCGCAGTGCCGGCACTTTCTTGATCTCGCGGCGGGAGATATCGCGAAATGTTTCAGCCGTGTCGAGCAGGTAAGTGATTTCCCCGGCCTCAAGTTCGCGGATACCGAGTAGATGTTTGCGATTGAATTGCATTAATTAAGAATTTGCTGTCTTTGGTCTTTGGCCTTTGGTACTTGGTTTTCAGACCTGGATGATGATGCTAACTTGAGGGCCGCGCACTCCGAAGACCAAAGACCCAAGACCAAAGACCAACCACAACAAAAAAGCGGCCATCGCTGGCCGCCTGTTCAACCTGCTTCAGCGGCTTCCGCCGCGGGCCGTTCCACAATTACCACGCCTTCTTCCTCGTCAAACTCCTGGAGCATCACTTTGATGATCTCGCTCTTCTTCGTCGGCACTAGTTTCCCAATATAGTCGGCCTGAATGGGCAACTCGCGATGCTCTTTGCCGCGATCAATCAGTACAGCGAGTTGCACGCGTTTCGGCCGGCCGAAGTCGATCAACTGATCGAGCGCCGCGCGGATGGTACGTCCGGTATAGAGCACGTCGTCAATGAGCACGATGTTACGGTTCTCAATATCGCCGGGCAGGTCTGTGCGGTTTACGATCGGCTTGGCGCCGACGGTGGAAAGGTCATCTCGATAAAGGGTTATGTCGAGAATGCCAACCGGCGGGCGATCGCCTTCGAGGTCCGCGATTTTGTCGGCCATTCGCTCTGCGAGCGGCACTCCTCGGCGGCGTATTCCTACCAGGTACAAATCACCGGCGCCGTGGTTCTCTTCCACAACCTCGGAAGCCAGGCGAGCCAGCGCGCGATTGATTCGCGGGCTGTCCATGATGCGTGCCTTCTCGATGAAATCCATTTCTCGGGATACTAACAAGAACGATTGGGCGGTGACAAGCAGACCTGGAAAGTGGTGCTGATTCATTTTCAACGTGGAACCGGAGTCAGCGACTAAGGACAAGGCGAGCAAGCCAACACAAAATCAGAACCGGGAGCGGTAGCGACCGGCCGAATACTCAGGTTCTTCAAAAACTTTGCATTGCTTGGTCCCTTTTATCGTTGAGTCCGTGGCCGGTCGCTATCGCTCCCGGTTCTGATTTCGTCCCTGATCGTTTGAAGTTCAACTCAATGTGCGTCAGCACCCGGAAAGCGGCAGTGCCCTGGTTTGAAATCTCTCCGCCATCTCCGTGTCCTCTGTGCTTCTGTGGTGGATGTGAATGAAAGTGATTGACAGCTAAAACCGCACCACTGCTCCTGCGCTCGGCTCCTGCCAGTACTAACTACGCCACGCTTGTTAACCTTGTATTGAAGTCACCGGCTCTGGTAGTCTGCTTTTGCACCTAACGACGCAAGATTAAATCAGAGCCGTTCATGCTCTATCGCTCATTGCTGCGACCTTTACTCTTTCGCCTGCCACCTGAAACGGCCCACGAACTGGCGCTCCAATCCCTTATCTTCGCTCCGGGACTGACAAAGACTTTGCTAGGTAACCGTTTCAAGCGTAGCCCCTTCGGCAAGCTGCGACGGTTTGGTTTGACGTTTTCCAATCCGATCGGCCTGGCAGCGGGATTCGATAAAGATGGCGTGGCGCTCGATTCGCTCGCGGCGCTTGGATTCGGTTTCATTGAGGCAGGCACAGTTACCTACCATCCACAGCCCGGCAACGAAAGACCCCGACTATTCCGCCTGCCTCTGGACAAAGCCTTAATCAACCGTGCCGGTTTCAATAACGAAGGCGCCAGAGCCTTGGCGGAGCGGGTTAAGCGGAACCGTCCGGATTGCGTTCTGGGTGTGAGCATCGGCAAAAGCAAGGTAGTAGCACTTGAAGACGCGGTTGGTGATTATCTAAAAAGCTTCGAAGCTGTATATCCCGTCGCAGATTACGTCGCTATTAATGTAAGTTCGCCAAACACGCCCCGCTTACGCGAGTTGCAAAAGACAGATCAACTCGAAGTACTATTGCGGGCTCTGCAGGAGAGTAATGAAAACCTTGCGAATCATACGGATGGACGCGGTCTCTTGCCACTGCTGGTAAAGCTTTCACCCGATCTCGATGTGGACGAACTCGAAAGCATCGTCGCCGTGGCGCGCAGAAATAGAATAGCCGGACTCATTGCCACAAATACGACTGTGAGTAGGGCATCATTGAAAACAAGTCGCGCGACAATTGAAGCCTGTGGTCAAGGCGGCTTGAGTGGCGCTCCCTTGCGACCACGATCCCTCGAAATGATTGCCAAGCTCTACAATATGACTGGGGGTTCGATGCCTTTAATCGGAGTTGGCGGCGTTTTTACTGCGGAGGACGCCTGGGAGATGATTAGCGCCGGCGCCAGCCTGTTGCAAGTCTACACTGGGTTCATTTACGAAGGGCCGGCAATTGCCAGAAGAATAAATGATGGCTTAAGACGCATTGTCTCTGAGAGAGGATTCGTCTCGCTTGACGAAGCCGTTGGGTCCCGCGCAAAAGAGTTGGTGGCTTGATATAGGATCGACCGACATGAGACCAAACAAACTAATCGTCGCTCTCGATGTTGACAACGCTCAGAAAGCGCGCGAGCTGGTCAGTGCGCTACGGGGCGTCGCCGGCATGTTCAAGATTGGCATGCAGTTGTTCACCGCGGCGGGCCCTGCTTTAGTTCGCGAGATCATCAGTTCCGGCGAACGCGTGTTCCTGGATCTCAAGTATCATGACATTCCCAATACAGTCGCACTGGCAGGCGTGGAGGCGACGCGTCTTGGTGTTTCTATTTTCAATATTCATGCGACCGGCGGCAGCGAAATGATGCTTCGCACTGCGGAAAGCGTATCCGAATGCGCCGCCATCGAAGGACTCTCGCGCCCGCTGGTGATCGCCGTCACGATACTGACGAGCGCCAATGAAGTCGTAGTAAATGAAGTTGGGTTTGCGTCGACCCCTGCGGAACTGGTGCCTCGTCTGGCGTCACTGGCTGAAGCTAGCGGGATGGATGGAGTAGTGGCCTCGCCACTCGAGGTTAGCATCGTACGCTCAGTCGTAAAACGCCCTGACTTTGTGGTGGTAACACCCGGCGTTAGACCGGCAGGTGCGGCTCGTTTTGATCAGAAACGGGTAACGACTCCGCGCGATGCAATCCTTGCGGGGGCAGATTATCTCGTAGTGGGCCGGCCCATTCTTGAAGCGCCCGACCCTGCCCAGGCAGCACAGCAAATCCTTGATGAAATGGAGCTCAGCGAGGCAAACAGAGTTATGATTTGAAAGGAACCCGATTCGCGAGGCTGCGTGTACAACTAATCTTAAAGCTGCGCGATTTTGAGATTTTGCACTATGATTCAAAGGTGACTCAAAGGTTGAAATTCCCGACTGCTTGTCTTTTATTGGTCCTGGGCGCGTTCGTCTTATCGTCTTCCGCTCAAGAAACAGGTGACCTGACCTCCCAACCATTTTCACCCGCTCCTTACCGCGTCGGTGAGCGATTGACCTACAACGTATCTTTTTCAAACTTTATTAGTGCCGCTCACGTGGAGCTTCTGGTTGCGGCTCGTGGGGCTTTCTTTGGGCGTGAAGGCATTCAGTTGAAAGGTCATGTCGAAACTAACGGCGTGGTCAATGCGGCCCTCTTTGCCATTAATAACGACTACATCACCTACGTTGATCCGGCAACTGGTTTGCCCTATCACGGCCAACAAACGATCCGCGAAACTGCCCGTACCACCGAAACTTCCGCTGAATTCAATCAGCCGGCGGGAACAGCCGCTATTCCGGACAAGCGCAGCGCCAGCGTCCCGGGAACCTATGATTTCCTCTCGGCAATATATCGCCTGCGAGCACTCTCGCTTGCGGATGGGGCCACATATTCGCTGGCCGTTCACGACGAAAACCAAAACTATCAAATCGAAGTCAAGGTCAACGGTCGTGAAGTGATCAAAACGAACGTAGGAACATTTAATACTGTCGTCGCGCAGGTGCGCGTACGGAGCGGCTCGGGGGGTTACTCGCTAAAGGCCCACTTCAGCGACGACCAGCGCCATGTACCGGTTCTAATCGTGACGCGACTTTCAGCTGGCGAGGTCAGGGCAGAACTCGCCGGTTCTGGCTTCGTGCCAACTCCAACCCCTCCTCCGGTGCCGACCCCGACCCCAACCCCGGTAGCCGGAACACCGCCACCGAGGACGCCCCTGGTTATCCCCAGCACGCCTGCTGAAGATCCGGGAACGGGAGATCTACCATTTAAGATAGGTGAACAGTTGAATTACCAGGTGTTCCTCCCAACGATTCAGTCATCAGTCGGCATGGCGACGTTCCAGGTGCGTGCTCGTTCAAAGTATTTTGATCATGATGGTTTTCAATTTACGGTCAGCGCGCAGACCACAAACGCATTACAGCGGTTATTTGTGGCAAACGATACGATGAGTTCTTACGTTGATCCGAAAACGCTACTTCCCTTCCATACGGAAATGATCTTCAATGAAGGCCGACACCGTTACAGCGGCAAGCTCACTATTAACCAGGACTACGGGGCAGTCACCACTGACTCAGGCAACCGGATCGAGATTCCAGTTGGAACGCACGACTATCTCTCGTTTTTTTATGTGCTGCGGACTTTGAATCTCGCGCCGCCGCGACGCACCGCTTTGTCGATTCTGGTCAACAACCAGCCCAAGACGCTCTTTATCACGGCTCTGAAACGCGAGAGCGTGCAAATCGGCTCGCAGGCGGTTACTGCGATTCAATTCTCACTGACCACTGACGATGCTGATAGCGACAAGTATCAGCTACGCGGTTGGATCAGCGACGATAAGCGTCGGCTGCCACTGCGTCTCACTGCGGTGACTGAGCTGGGCGCAATACGTGCGGACCTCGCAATAATTCCCGTTACTTCTCAATAGTCTCGAGCTCTTCACGTAGCTCCCCGAAACGTCTTCCTCCATTTGAAATTGAAAACTGTTTTCAATTAGACTATACTTTCGTCGCGGCGGCCAGGACTGAGCTTTTAGCCACTGGCATGGTCGAATCTACTCGGAATCCGGAAACTACACCGATGCTTAATTCCTTCATTATCGTTTTGCGCGAGGGGTTTGAATCTTTCCTGCTGGTCGCTGTGATTCTGTCTTACCTGCGCAAGTCCGGCCAAAAATGGCTGACGTCAGCAGTCTACGTCGGAATAGCGTTGGCTCTTACCGCCAGTGCAGGCCTTGGCTACATTCTCAGACAAGGGGTTGATGAGACAGGTCTGGAGAGATTTTTCGGCGCGACGATGGGTGGATATCTCGGTCAGTTTCTGGGAAATGAGTCACTGCGCGAAGGCATTCTCGGTCTTGTGGCAATGGTGATGGTTGGCAGTCTGGTTATTTACATGTGGCGTACCGGACCCAAAGTTCAGGAAAGAATGCGCACACGTTTGAATGCGGTGTCATCGCGGCGTTCCCGATTAGCGGCCGTCGCCGGCGTATTTCTTTTTACGTTTCTGATGATCACTCGAGAGGGAATGGAAACGGCGCTCATGCTTTTGCAGGTGCATGGTTCAGAAATGCTCACCGGAGCGTTGCTTGGCCTTTGCGCTGCTGCGGGGTTTGCGTGGGGCTGGGCAAAATTCGGGCATCTGATCAACGTGAAGAGATTCTTCCAGGTCACCGGAATCTTCCTGCTGCTTTTTATGGTTCAGGTCGGCATCTATTCTTTCCATGAATTTTCCGAAGCAGAGTTACTTCCGAATAGCGAATTCTTGCATGCCGCGACAGAGAAGTTCTCCCCTGATGGCGTGTACGGAAAATGGTTTTCGGTGGGAATGATTTCGGTCTGTGCCTTGTGGTTAATCGGCGGCTGGCTCATCGATCGTTTGCGGCAACCCCCTTCCCCGACTCTAACGCCGGCGCCGGGTAATCGATAACTATAAGGACCCTGGATAAAGAAATTGGGGAGTGCACTCACTGCACTCCCCAATTTCTTTTTATTAGCGGCTACTTTCAGTCGCTTCCCTGCTCCCGGTTGCTTAGAAAGTAAACGGGCATGGGGTGGGCTGGACGAACGTCAGGTTGTTATTGGCTTTGTCCAGAGCATTTTTCAACGCTTCCTGATACGACCGGTTTGGATCACCCGCAAACGCAGTAGCGTGTGCGCACAGCTCTGCTTCCGCTTCGGCGACTACAGCGCCCACCGTAGCGAAACCGAGGCCATTTGCGCTGTTAGTCCCAGGCGCGTAAATCAAAGCGCCAGTCCCGTACTGTTCATTTCGGGCATGACGTCTTAGCTCATCGAGTAAGTCTTTTTGCCTCAACAAGTAACCTGACGCCTGTCGACGCCTCCCGCCAGCCGAAATAACGCTGAAGGCGAAGCGGAGGATAGGTTAAACAGTGCTTGACAACGTTGGCCCATCCGCGCTAACTTCCAAAAAGCGGAAATGGACCACCAGCCGCAGCTATTTGAAAGATTTGCCTGAAGCGATAAAGGCACACCTCGCGCGAGCGGGGGTCGCAAAGCCAACGGGGGTCAAGGGACCTGGCCGGGTTACCGAAAGCAGGAGAAGCGTTCTTGCACTCGGTTACTTTCAGTGCTTTTTCGTTTCTCTCCTTTAATCTTTCCCGCCCAACCAATTAATCCCCAATAAAAAGCGCAGCCTTTATCAAGCCGGTAACTTGTAACGCACGCCTGCGGGCTGCGCGCAGGTATCGATTTGCATTGCTGTACAGGGCATTTCTTTTCGCCGACCTGGTTGGCCCTTGCCGCAATTTCTTGCTAGCCCCATTTGACACTTGACGACTACAAACCCGACACCGCCTCGAAATGATTAGCTTGAATTGGTGAGGTTCGATGATGAAAAGAATAATTACCACGACCTGGGTGGTCACGCTGATTACGTTAGTACTGACAAGTTCCTCCTCCTTGACCGGAGCGATCGCAGAAAAGGCTGGCAAGTATCAACCCTTCAATCCGATCGAACGCTTTGTGCCGGGAAGAGTTTTGGTAAAGTTCAATGACGGCATCGGAACGGATCACGCGCGGCAGATAATCGCCGCACTGGGAGCGAGAGACGTCGAAGAGATGCCCGGCCTTGGCGTGCACATTCTCGACCTCCCGTACCAGGCCAGTGAGTTAGGCCTCGCGAAAGCCTTCCGGTCACGGCCCGAGGTTGCGTTTGCGGAGGTAGACCGACTGTTGCCGCCACAGCAAATCCTTCCCAACGATCCTCTATATCCGTCATGGTACTTGCAAAAGATCGATGCCGCGAATGCATGGTTAATCACTACCGGCATCAACAACATCACTATTGCCATTCTGGATACCGGTATTGAGGGAACTCATGAAGATTTGGCCTCCAGGATTGTGCCCGGACGAAACATCTACAACAATAACAACGACACTACGGACGTATTCTGGCACGGTACCGCGGTGGCAGGCGTAGCCGGCGCCGCGTCCAACAATGGGATCGGCGTAGCCTCCGTAACCTGGGGCTGCGGGATTATGCCAATCAGGATATCGGATTCAACCGGTATGGCAACAGAGTCCGACATTGCCAGCGGCCTTACTTGGGCCGCAGATCATGGGGCTCGAGTCGCCAACGTGAGCTACTACGTCACGGGCAGTAAAACAATATCGACTGCGGCGAAATACTTTCAGAGCAAGGGTGGAGTAGTTGTTGCTGCCGCTGGCAATTACGGCGCGCTGGAAACGGTTCAGGACGATCCTTACATTATCACTGTCGGGGCCACCGATTCCCAGGATGTCTTATTTTACTATTCAAACAGAGGCCACAACCTGGACCTCGTCGCTCCCGGCAACAACACGACGACGTTAATGGGTGGTCTTTACGGCGCTGGCGGCGGTACTTCGTTCGCTTCACCAGTAGTGGCGGGTGTAGCCGCCTTAGTCTTGTCTGTTAACCCATCACTGACGCCGGGCCAGGTAACCGATATCCTAAAGCAAAATGCAGATGACTTAGGGGATTTCGGTTGGGATACGACGTACGGTAGTGGGCGAGTCAACGCCGCCAGGGCGGTGTTAGCCGCGCTGAACAGAGCTGGTACCGCTGATACCGTCGCTCCTGTCGTAACTATTACGTCGCCGCAAATGGGCCAAAAGGTCACCGGCTCAACCACGAGCGTCCAAGTGCTGGTTACTGATAACGTACAGGTGGCCAGAAACGAATTGTATGTGGATGGCGTTTTGATTGCTACATCGACGACAGCTCCGTTTACCACTAAATGGAATGCGCGCAAAGCAACTGCAGGATCACATGAGTTGCAATGCAGAGCATACGATCCGTCCGGTAACATTGGCCTCTCCTCTTCGCTCACCATCTTCAAATAAGTCTAAGTCCAATAGGAAAAGCGCCGACCAGTGAATTCGGTCGGCGCTTTTGGTTAGTAGGTTAATGGTAGGTCTGGACCCTCGCAACAGAAAAGCGTCGCGAGGTGAAACTTACAGAATTACCAAACCAAATGTTGAGGACAGCATTAACGCCATCCGGGCAAGAAAAGTCGAGGCCTCTGAGTTTGGCTTGACCGCCGCGTTCAGAAAATTCGGCGTTCCTTGTGACGGAGCTGATGCGGCTGCTCCTTCAGTGTAGCAAACCACGAACGTGTCGGTGTTGCTGCCACAATTCGACGCTGAGCTATCCGTCACGCTAACTGTGTAGCTACCTGGTCCAGTCAGTGTCAGATCGGCAGAGTTTGCTTGCACTACTGTGACATTGTTTTTCTTCCAAGTGTAGGTATATGGCCCAGTGCCGCCGCTTGCGGTTGCGTGCAAATTGGCCGAGCCGGCGCAAGCGTTGACCAAGCTAATTTCCACAGTTGGGTTGGGGTTAATGGTTATGGTGATTGGTGTCTTGCGCGGTTCCACATGATCCCACAGGATCATTGGTGGTCAGCGTTAGAGTCGCTGAGCCATTACTAATCTCCGTCGCTGACGGCGTATAGACCGCATCCAAGGCGCCGTTATTTGGGTTGAACGACCCACCACCACCACTCCATGAGGCGCTGGTAGCTGAACCACTGATGCTTCCGGCCAGCGTGACCGCTGGGCTGCTTGCGCATACCGTTTGGTCGGGTCCGGCATTTGCACCAGCATTGCTGTAAACGGTCAAAGTGCTGGTGTCTGATGCGGTAGTACAAAACGGACCTGTCACCGTCAAAGTGGCTGTGACTGTGCCGACGCCGTTGAGAGTGATAGTGGGCTGTGCGGCGTTAACATCGCTGATGGTGGCCGCATTCGTGGGACTGACTGACCAGGTGCGTGTTCCACCTGTCGGCACAGTGGACGTAGCAGCTGACATCGAGAATGCAAAACCACTTGTTTCGCACTGCTCGTAGCTTGCTGCTCCAGCATCCGCAGCCGGCGGTGCATGTACGCGCACCGTCGCTGAGCAGGTTGCAGTGCCACCGCCAGTGGATGTAGTAGCTGTTATGGTGTAAGACCCCTCCCCGCTGGTCGTCACTTGCGCAGAGATTGTGCCGTCAGAGGGATCGGTATCCGGCGTACCGGTAATGGAGGCATTAGATCCTCCACTGTTTACAATGCTGAAGGAGTAGGTCTGACCGGGGACGCCGACACCTGAGTGTGTAGTCACCGCGGGAAGATCACAGACATCGATGTTGTCGTTTGACAAAGCGCATCCCTGCGGTGGTGCAACGGCTGCCGCAGACAGTGAACGATCCTGGTTGCCGCCTGAGCCGTCCAGCGAAAGGAGTCGAGTGTGGTACGGGGATCCACTAATGCCGCTAGCTGAATTCCCCGCTCCCCAATCTCCCCGGCTGGCAATGTGCCCGCCCCAGGCGAACAAGACATTCGAAGCCGTAGCATTGAAAGTGATCTGAAGCGAGGTCACAGTCTGACTAGAGGTCAAAGGCTGCTCCGAATATAGAAAGCTAAGACCGTTCGCATTATAGACTGTGAATCGCTTGTCGTCAGCCGGTAATGCAGTGAAACTGTTTGTCGCAATGGTTGCGCCATTGGTTAGACCAGGCTGGGGGATCGCAAAATAGGCCGGACTACCGTAGCTTCCCGAGAGGCCGAGCAATGGTTGAACGGTCTCGGCAATGCGGTCGTAATACGTAATGTAATCAATCGCATTAACTGAGCTGTGCCGGGTGTCCCATTCGATAACGACGGTATGTGTGCCAAGTGAGAGACCGTCGAGTCGTAACCGGTAGGGAATGGATTCGCCTTCTCTATAGTGCGCATTGGAGGCGCCTGCGTTTCCGTTCACCCAGTCGGGAGGGTCAATGGGCGCCGCAGCCGTGCCGTTTCTGACTTGGTCGAGGTTACCGGAAGCCTTCAATGGGGCCGGTAAAAACGCCATAGGTGCGATAGGCGCCATCACGGCCTTCGGTTGTGTGGAAACGGTTTTATCTCTGTTCTTGTCCACCGATGGAGTGCTGGTCGGCCCGTGAATAGCCGAACTGCTCAGGCTCCAAAAAAGAAGAGTTAGCATCGCTAATGTTGGGAACAGCACTCTGAGCAATGTTGTTCGATAATTGTTTCGATTCATCATTCTAGTCTCCTATCAGTTAGGCCCTGGGGGCGGGGGGCAGCCTTCTGTCCAATGTTGTGGGAGCGAAGGTCGTGCGATAGCTGTTACGTAATCATCTAAGGGTGTTTCCTGGTCATACTCAGAAGAGTGTTTCGAATCGGGAGATCTCTTTTGAGCAGGACTGTATGACCCGGTTCATGCATACGAACAACAGAAGTTGCTGGAATTCTCTTTTCCTCAAAAGTTAAGCGGCCGATTACAACCTTCGGAATCAGGAAGTGTCGAAGTCCGCTACTGTCAAAGTGATAGGAGAGACAAATCGACATCACCGCTTGATCCACCATAGCGATGGAACGGGGACGCTCCCTATCGGGTTAAGCGCAGTCTAAGGACTGCGACTGGGCTAGAGACTGATCTGGCGGGGCATCGCCATATACATTTTCGGACCTGTGAATTGAGCGGGAGAAATTGCGATGTCCGCGAATAGACGCTCAAGGGTTTGGGAAAGCGTTCACCACGGATTACATGAACTGCTACTGACTCGAATTCTCCTGCCGGGCGACTGATGCTGCCAGCAGCGCCGCCAAACTACGGTTCAAAATGCCCGTAGAACGTTCGCTAAAGCTAAATAAGCGCGCAGTGGTCATCTTTCATGGCGCTCGGGGTCACTCACCCTCTTTAGCGATTCGCTGTCTTTATTCGCTGCCTATGATAATTAAATTGCGGAATTGTTGCATCGGAGGGGGTTGCCTATTTTGCGGCAGGATTCTGCTTGGAAACTGGTTGCCTACAACGACTGGAAAGAAGGAATCAAAATCCCGAGAATTGTTGATAACTTGCTAGGGGGTGGGAATCTTTTTCTGAGGCATCTTTGCGAGGTCGTGGCTGACCGCATAGATTAGGAGCTCCAGGCGATCCGAGACCTCCAGCTTTGCGAAGATGGAACTCAGATGATGGGTTACGGTGCTCTCAGAGATAAAGAGCCGTTGGCTAATCTGCTTGTTCTTGAGGCCTTCGGCGATTAGCGATATGACTGCCCGTTCCTTGTCGGTAAGACTGGCAATACGCTCTTTTTCCGGGTCAACCTCCGGGTGAGTCATCTTATCAAGCACACCGCCGAGCAACGACCGATCCAGCCAGACTTCTCCCTGGTGCACTTTCCTAATAGCCTTTATGAGAACTTCGGCCGCATGTTCTTTCAAGACCACTCCCATTGCACCCGCGGTGATGGCTCGGCGCTGGCTCTCGGAACCTCGCATACCCGTCAGTACCAACACGCGCGCGTCCCTGGCCGCTAACCGCAGTTGCGGAAGGATGGTCAAGCCGTCTTCCTCGCCCAGGAGAATGTCGAGGATAATCAGGTTTGGTTGTTCGCTGGCTGCAATGGCCAGTGCGTCCGCACAACTTCCCGCGAGTCCAACCACTTTCATATCCGGGTTTTGATCAACCAGCATTCTTAATCCCGCGCGCACAACAGCGTGGTCGTCAACGATCAGGATCCGAATAGTCTCAGGTGTTTTGGTATTCTCAGTCATAAGGGAATTTGCACGTTCACGACAGTGTCAAAATTTGCATCGGTGTAAACAATGGCTCGGCCGCCCAGGGCCGCGGCGCGCTCCGCAATCGAGCGTGGTGTGAACGAGGCCTCGCCCAAGCGCTTCAGGCGCTCGTTCCTGATGTGCATTTCAAGGTGTCCATCGTTGATCGCAATATGAATTTTCGCATAACTTGAGGTACTGTGGCGTCGCACATTGCTTAACGCCTCTTCAATCATTTGGAACAATTCTGCGGCCAGGCGATCGTAGATAGGCAAGTCGTCGCTGCCCTCGATCTCAACGCTAAGACCTGTTGCCTCTGAAAACTTCGACGCATAGCGCCTTACTGCCGGCAAGAATATTTCTCGCGGTGATTCACCGCGTCTCAGGCCGCCGACGTAGTTGCGCAAGTCGGCAATCTCTCCATTCGTCAAAGATAAAAGCTCGGCGACGTCGTCGCGCACGTCTTCCTGGTGGACCAATTTCTGCTTAACAGCAGTCAAACCAAACTGTAAGCCGATATACGGTTGGATGACGCTGTCATGGATATCCTGGGCGATCTTTCGCCGCTCTTGCCCGGCGGCATCTGACGCCAGACTGTCGACGAGTCGGATATTTTCCAGTACTCCGGTTATCTGTTCCATTACCTGCAAGACAAAATCTACGTCGGCGTAATCGAAGCGATGCGTGCCGCCAACCAGGTTGAGCCGCCCTACCGGCTGCGAGCGATAGTAAATCGGCACGGAGAAACAAGACTTGCCTTCGAGGGCATTGAGAAAGTGCAAATTCGCGGATTGCCCTTTCACTAAGGCCGTGGTTCGCGTGTCATACAGCTGCGGTTCAGACTGATTTCCCTGGTAAATGATCGCGTGCGACGGCGCCACGCTCAGGAAGACGCGAGCCATCTGGTTGGTTAGATCGCGGGAAGAGTTTCCGCTCAATGATGTGTTTCGATCCGTGCTATGTAGACTGTAGTCTCCCTCTTTGCTGCTTCCGTACAATCTAATCGGTTCGCCTGCCTGCGACTTCGGAAGGATCATCAGACAACTTTCGACGGAATATGCAGAGCGTAAACTTTCCAGGACCGTTTGAATTGTGCGGTCAACTCCGAAGCGCGGGTTGGAGAGCAGCGAAACCTCTTTGAGTAGTTGGAGTCGCGCGATTAGTCGGCCCTGGACCCCACCCCAATACGCAATCAGGTAACCGAGCACGAGCAGCTGAATCGGCCTTAGTAAAAAGCGATTAAGTTGGAAGCCAGGTAGTGCGTACGCCGACGCATAGCCGATCACTGTGAACAGAATAGTGGAGACTATGGTTACCCTCATTCCGGAAGCAAAGCCCCAACCGAATGACGCCACCAGGATCGCGAAGAAGAAGAAGAAGAAGAAAATGCTGTTGGTTCCTCGGCTCAGCGCGATCAGCGGGAGGTACCAGGCAACGTCCAGCCAATGGAGAGTTTTGATTGGGAAAATGCGACTGTGACGGATTGCCATTGCCCAAATGGCCATGCTGTAGACCACATATCCTGTGAGAAAGAAACACGTAAGACCGAAAAATCGGTTCGAATCCGAGGGATCGACATAAAAAACCAGGAGCGCCGAAAGCGCGAGAATTACTCTCATTACAGAGATCTTGCGCAAGTCGATCCAGCGCACCGTCAAAGGCAGCGTTGTTGAAATATCCTTGCTGGAAGAATCCTGACTCGACATTTCGTGTTCAGCTAGCAGTCGGAATAACCATTGTGGCGGTGGTGGAACTTTTCGGGTCGCCCACAGAGGAAGACCCCTTTCAGACGATTCAATGCTGGATGAAGCGCGCGTAACCAGCGCCTAATTCCGCCAGGAGCAACTGGAGCGGTCAGTAGAATTCAGTCGCGGACTTATACGCATTCACAAAAGTTAGACCAATCGGCCGGCCCACCATTTGGGCGCCATCCTAGAACTCTTTATTATCAAAAACAATAGCCGCGAGCCTCGGTGACAATGCATTATCATTTGCGAGCCTTTGCGGCGAGGTAAGCTGACCAGACGGACGAATTGGTTACTTATTGTTGGCGACGATGAGGCGTCGCGTTGGATCCACCGGGTTAAGCCGCGGTGCTAATGAGTGAACAAAACCAACCAGAACTACTTACAACGCCGGGCACTTATAAAAGACTGCGACGGGCCATTGCGGTGGCTTTCATAGGAACCGATGTTTGGTAATTGTGATTGCAAGCCCAGACGTGCCATCGGCTTGCAAGTCGTTACGCAACACTCGACCCTGAACAGATGCGGTTACACCCGATGCGGGACCATTTAAGAGATGAACTATCAGTTTCACTTCCCTACCCGCACCCACCGAGATTGGTGTTTTCAGGTACAAACCACTTGAACTAATGTTGTCCACTACTGCGTCAGCGTTGAATGGCAAGTCACCCGAGTCAACGCCCCAAATTCTCGCGGGAAATGGTTCCTTGATCCGAGCCTTTTGCCTGCGCTCCTGGGTCCGCGATCCAAAGTCGGTTCTTTCGCCGTCGGCAATCAACCCGTCGATATGCAGATCGAGCGTGCTTTTCTTTTCGTTGTTCTGCTTCATCGCGGATCCCGCTTGGGACACTTACTCACCCCTACCTAATTCCAGCTGTTTATTAACCTCCCATAATAATTAGATTGCGGAATCGTTGCATCGGAGGAGGCTGCCCTTTTTGACGGCAGGATTCTGCTTTTCAATTTTGGATAACTTGGATCAGCGAATTTCGCGGGCGGGATTAAACAAATGCCTTTGATTTGTTGGATTCACTTCGGTAACCGTGCCAGGTCGTGGCCAAACGCGTAGATCACGAGTTCGAGCCGGTCAGAAACGTCCAATTTTGAAAATATAGAACTGAGATGGTGGGTGACTGTGGTTTGACTAATGAATAGCCTCTGAGCGATTTGCTTGTTCTTCAGACCCTCAGCAATCAGGCTAATAACCTGGAGTTCACGTTGGGTAAGACTTTCTCTTCGGGTTTCATCGGGATCGCGCCCATTCGACTTCTTCCTCGTCATTTCATTAAAGAGATTGCCCATGGTCGCGCGATCCAGCCAAACCTCACCGGCATGTACCTTTAAAACCGCCTTAATAAGAACCTCAGGTTCCTGATTCTTGAAAACAACGCCTACCGCCCCAGCTTGCACCGCTCGGTGATGGCCCTCCTGCTTCCCTGGCGCTGTCAAAATAAGCACACGAGCATTGCTGGCTGCCTCCCTTAATTCGGGAACGAACCGGAGACTATCTTCGCCTTCGACCTCAAGTTCGAGGAGAATCACGTCCGGCTTTTGGTGGGCGGCAAGAGCAACAGCTTCAACCCGATTGCCGGCCATTCCGACCACTATGAAGCCGGCATATTCAAGAAGCTTGCTCAGGCCGGCTCTCACCATCAACTGATCATCGACGATAAGAATCCTAAGCTGGTTTGACGCAGAACTGGTCATAGGGAGAACCCGAATGTGTATTACAGATCGACCTGCCTAATCTTCCCGGAGTCCTTTTACGCGTGCAACTCCCAATTCCCTTAACACCGGGGACGGGATTCTCAAGTTGCATATGTCGGCTGGTCCACTTGTGGGAGTTTCAAGCCGTCCTTGCCCAGAATGGCATGCCTTCATTAGATCGCGCATTATATTCCGGTAGCAATCGCAACCAAAGCCCAAATGACTAACGAGACTTCTCTTTGGTCCGACTCCTATTCTGGTCCTGCTTAAAACCTGTACCTTAAAAAGCCTTTCGTAGGATTGAGGCTACAGGCTCTGAGTTGAGAAAAACTTGAGGAATAGTTGAGAACAAGGCCGCTGGACACAATCAGCATTGCATTCGAGGACAATGCGTTTGCAAATTGGGCGCGTCGGCTGGCTTGGCACAAAAGGTCTAATCTCCGGCGGTGGAATCTGAGTTGTCTGGTAATACAAAATCAGAACTGGGAGCGATAGCGACCAGTCGAACACTCAATTTTTCGGAAGTTGGAGCGCCTGTCTGGGCCGCATTTTCATGAGTTGACTCTCCGGCTGGTCGCTATCGCTCCCAGTTCTGATTTTGGTTGTTCTCGTGAGTGGCTTATGTTCGGCTCGCAGATTATCTCAGAAGATCACGGAGGAGGAACTGAGGTTTGGATGAGCATGAACCAAAACCAAGAATCTTGAGAGACAGAACAAAATCCGCCGATGAGACTATTTCAGCCCGGCGGGTCTTATTTTTTTGACCGGCGCTCTGAGCTATCTCAGATCAAAGAAGGCAGCCCCTCCAGCGGGTGTTCCGTTGATTACCGCTTCAACCTTGTACGTTCCGGTTCCAGAAAGCGAACTGGTGGCCAGGTTGTACATGTACTTGCACAACAATTCTGAACTGCAAGTTGGTATCGTTTGGCTGGATCGAAATCGGTTCGAAAGAGAAATCGTTGTCGGTGCCAATATCAGATCCGATGGACTGAAAATCGCCGGGCCGGGTGCCGTCGAAAGCGAGAACTTCACCGGAATGACAGCTTTGCCGTTTGACTTGAAGTTGCTGGTGCCATCGGCATTGATCGGTTGCTGGACGGTGGTTGCATACCTGCTTGTTTGTGCCGGGTAAAGGCCCAGGTTCCAGCGGGGGTTTGGGCTGAGACAGCCAGTTGCGTTGCAGAGATGACTGAGATCAGTAGCATCAGTCCGACTCTAAGCATCGTAGGGGTAAACATAAAGAATTTTTCTCCTTGTTGGGAACTGAGTGGGAGGTCGGCCGAGGGCGACCCAGTGTCGGCGAGTAATAGTTCAACGCCGGCCCGAAAGGCCCGGCTTGTGCGGGCCTTTCTTCGCATGAGTTGGTCCGACGTGGACTTTAATTACCTGTGTTGACGTATTGGATGCAGTCGCCCTGATTCCTGAACGTAGAACTGTCGGCGCGCGTGAGTTGCAGCCAACCGTCATTCTTGCACGCGCTGGCGTTACCGGCTAAGTTGACGCTCAACAGACTCACATTATCGATCGCCAGGACAGGGAACTCCTGGATGACGAGCCAGCCATACCGGTGGCCGCCCACCGTAGAGCCGATAATGTCGGTAGGGTCGCTCAGGTCCAGCTGTGCAGCGGCGCGCCGCCCAGCGTGCTGATGCTCATGTCGACGGCCAGAACACCCAAGCCAGCGTTGCGGAAGTGGTGTTCGAACGTATACCACCCGGTTGTGGTAATCGAGAACGATCCTGAGTTCTTCGGAAAGGCGCCGCTGCGAGTCGCGTTGTTGCCGGCGTTGATCACGAAGCGAGGACCGGTCCCGGTGGCGTCAGTGTCGTTGTAGAACCCGGCGTTGAAGACAAAGTCGCGACGGTGGGTGCCGTCCGGCTTGCTGATCGCGGATGACCAGTCGAAGCGCGTGTCGTTCGGGTTGCCTGCAGCGACGTTGAGGTACACATCAATGCTCGTTGTATAACCACCGGCCGGGAACGTCGCCTCATAGCCGCCAAATTTGGTAAAAGCGTCAGATGTGTCTGGCGCCGCGGTAGTAGCTGCCTCGGCATGAAAATCTCCTGCTGCCGAGGTCACACCACTGGCCCCCGATCCAACTCGGGTTACACCGGTCCAGTCAAAAGTGTCAGTCTCAAAGCCCTGGAAGTAGTGTAACGCTGCCAGAACCGGGATTGCAGAAATGGTAACCACAAATGCTGCCAACAAAATAATATTTCTACTTTTCATTAATTCTCCTTTTGGAAAGATGACTCGTGATTGAATCCGCTTCATCGAGTGGGAGGTCGTACGGTTCGACCCAGTGCAGGCGAGATACAGTTCAACGCCAGCGGGGCTTAAAATCAGAAGATTGTTGAAGCGTGGATCGGGGCGTAGAAGCGACGAGGAAAAGCTAATTCCTGGGGCTTAATTCGTTCGAAACACCACACATTGCCGTTTCGGTGGGAGACCTAAACTGGCGCGGTGCAAATTACAATCTGTAAGCGGTCGCAGTCTATTCGTGCAACAGGCTAGTGTCAAACCTGTGTGCGGCATTAAGGACCACGAAGTAACTAAGTGGTCACTTAGACTGAGCAAACTTGTTGGCCAACTCGCGTTTGAGAAGTTTGCCAGTCGGTCCTTTAGGAATCTCGCTTACAAAGCGAACGGTTTTTGGGCATTTGTAATCAGCGAGCCGTGAACGGCAAAAAGAAATGATCTCTTCTTCGGTGGCTTCCCCGCCCTCTTTCAGCACGATAAAGGCTGCGACTTCCTCTCCGTAGAGTTGATCAGGCACTCCAATTGTCGCAGCCGCAGCCACTGCGGGATGTTGATACAGCACTTCATCGATTTCGCGTGGGTAGATATTTTCGCCGCCACGAATAATCATGTCGCTCTTGCGGTCGACGATATAGAAGAAGCCCTCCGCATCGCGGTAGCCGACATCGCCGGTGTGAAACCAGCCGTTGCGAAATGCCGTCGCAGTAGCCTCGGGATTTCTATAGTAGCCCTTCAGAATATTCTCGCCTCTAAGAACTATTTCACCGAGCTCGCCGTGAGCCACTTCCTTATCATCCTCATCGACCACCTGCATCTCATTTCCAATCGGCATGCCGCACGACCCGGGCCGTCGGCGCAAGTCGGGCGGATTGAAAGTCGAACGACAGGTTGATTCCGATAGTCCGTAACCTTCGATCACCAAACAATTGAAAGTTTCTTCAAAGCGCTTCATTACTTCAGCCGGAACAGGCGCCGATCCGCACATCGCAAACCGGAGCTGCTCGGTCTGCAATCCCTCCGGCACGCCTTTCGGGTACGTAGTCAGGAGCATCGACAACATAGTGGCAACTGAGCCGAAAGAGGTGATTTGGTAGTCAGAAATGATTTGCCAGAAGCGCGACGATGAAAACCTGGGACTAACTACCGTAGAGCCGCCGGCGTAAAGCGCTGACATCGTCGTAACTGACACGGCGTTCATGTGGAAGAGCGGCATGATGGTCAACAACCGATCATCTTTAGTGAACCCGAGCCATTGGCTGATTTGCCTGGCATTGGCGATCAGATTTCCGTGAGTCAGCAAACATCCTTTCGGTTTACCCGTTGTACCTGAGGTGTAGATGATTATCGCTTCGGTATCGCGGTTGATGTCCGACAAAGTCGCGGCTGTAAAACTGGAGGAACCGTCGAAACCTTTTGTTGCAGCGGCTGCGTCGGAAAAGTCGATCACTTCCCGTAGTCCTGGTAGTCCGTCTCGGATGCTATCGATCGTAGGCAGGAAGTCTGGATGAACCAGCAGAGTTTTAGTTTCCGAATCAGAGATTACGAAAGAAATCTCCTGTGCTTTCAACAATGAATTTACTGGCCCAGCGATCGCACCTAATTTCCAACAGGCAAAATAAGCGATGATGTATTCGGCACTGTTTGGCATCAGTAAGCTCACTACGTCGCCCCTGCCGACGCCGTGGGCTGCCATCAACTTAGCCGTCCGGTTAACTATGTGATCGAATTCCGCAAACGTGAATCGCCGGCCATCCGCCTCGCTGAACAGAAAATATTTCTCGGGGGCAGCAGCTACGCGACTCTCGAGCAACTCGCGCAGAGTCTCCGGCTTACTGGAGCTGGCTGGCTCAACCGAGCTTGAAGGCGTCAGGTTTTGCATGTTCGACTTGTTCTGCTTCTCGCTATGCAGAACCGCGAGCTATAGCGAGCGGATGCTAAAAGCAATTGACGTTTTGGATGAGACCATCCGCTCAGATGCAACTAGCATCCGCTCGCTACCGCTCGCGGTTCTGCACTGCTGTCACCCAAACCGTTTCAGATGATATATTAAGCAGCGTTTAATTCTACAACCAGCAGAAAACCCAATCTCCTTCTCTATGGATACCTACCGAAATTTTATCAACGGCCAGTGGGTTGAATCGGCGTCTTCAAAGACCGTTAACAATATCAACCCTGCCAATACCGACGACACCATCGGAACTGTGAAACAAGCCACGCGCGACGAGGCCAGGAGCGCGGTTGAGTCGGCGGCGGCGGCCTTTGCTGGCTGGCGCTCGATGCCTGCCCCAGCGCGCGGAAAAATCGTCGCGCGCGCCGGCCGTCTGTTGGAGGAACACAAAGAAGAATTGGCGAAAATTCTCACCCGCGAAGAAGGTAAAACCCTGGCGGAGTCGCGCGGAGAGTTGCAACGCTCAATCAATGTCGCAGAGTTTTGTGCTGGTGAATCTCGCCGCATGAACGGCGAGACGATTCAATCGGAGCTGCCCGCAAATTTTGCTTACACGATCAAACAACCTTTAGGCGTCGTAGCTTGCGTCACTCCATGGAATTTTCCGGTCGCGATTCCCGTTTGGAAGATCGCCCCGGCGCTGGTTGCCGGAAACACGGTGGTCTTCAAACCGGCGACGCTCACGCCTGCGACTGGCGTCCGGATTGTAGAACTCTTCGCGGAGGCCGGTATACCTCCTGGCGTATTGAATCTTGTGCTGGGTTCAGGCTCCGAAGCCGGTGACGAGATAATCAATCATCGGGCAGTTAAGGCGGTTTCGTTTACTGGCTCTAACGAAGTCGGCATCCGACTCTATGAAGAAGTATCCCGCCGTGGCGCGAAAGTCCAATGCGAAATGGGCGGGAAGAATCCGGTAATCATTCTTGAAGACGCCGATCTCGATCTTGCTGTTGAGTCGACCGCGCAGGGCGCATTTGGATCGTCAGGACAACGTTGCACAGCTACCAGTCGAGCGGTCGTGGTCAACGACATCGCCGACGAGTTTGTTGAGCGTATCGCCAAACGTGCCGGTTCGATGCGAATCGGCGACGGCATGGATCCAAGTACGGAGATGGGTCCCACTGTTGATGAGAGTCAATTCAAGACTGTCCTGAAGTATATCGACATCGGCCGGGAAGACGGCGCGACACTGGTGTGCGGTGGTTCGCGTGCCAACGGAAATGGTCTCGAGAAGGGTTTGTTTGTCAATCCTACCGTTTTCGATCATGTGACGCCTGACATGCGTATCGCGCGAGAAGAAATCTTCGGGCCGGTATTGTCGGTGCTGCGCGTCAAGAATTTTGAAGAAGCAATGCTGGTCGCGAATGACACTGAATATGGACTGTCGTCCTCAATCTTTAGTAATGATGCGGCACGAATCTTTCGTTTTGTTGACGAGATTGAAACCGGCATGACGCACATCAATTCTCCCACCACCGGTGGTGAGGCCCACATTCCGTTTGGTGGAATCAAAGGTACCGGCATTGGCGATCGCGAACAGGGATCGACGGCGCTGGATTTCTATACAGAGTTGAAAGTTGTGTACGTCGATTACACGGGCCGCAAACGTGAAGGCAATTTGTATTGAGAAAAAGTAAAAGACGATCACCACAAGCAAGCCAATCATTAAATCACATGTGAGATTACCAGTATGAGTTCAGCAGAAACGCAAGCCATTCAATCCGAAACCGTCCGCAAGCACAAAGAATTCCTCTTTCCGGCCGTCGCCACCTACTACGAAGAACCACTCGCGCTGGTGCGGGGCGAAGGCTTTCACGTCTGGGACGATCAGGGCAACAAGTATCTCGACTGTTTCGGCGGCGTGCTCACCGTCAGTGTCGGACACGCTAACCCGAAAGTCAGCGAAGCGATCGTCAATCAAGTGAGGACGCTGCAACACACGTCAACACTTTACGCGAATAAACCGCAATCAGATCTGGCAGAAAAACTTCATCAGATCACGCCTGGTCGTCTGAAGAAATCTTTCTTCACCAACAGCGGAACAGAAGCCGACGACACCGCCGTTCACGCCGCCAAGCTCGCCACCGGTCGCCACGAGATCGTGGTTCTGCGACACAGTTACAGCGGTCGTTCGGCTACCTCGCTTTCGGCGATGGGTCATGCGCCCTGGCGTCCGCTACCGGCGCAGGTAGCCGGCTTTGTTCATGCGCGCGCACCTTATTGCTACCGTTGTCCCTTCAAACTTACCTACCCGGAATGCGGTCTCGCCTGCGCAAACGATATTGAAGAGTTGATCATGACCTCAACCACCGGCGAGATTGCCGCCTTCATGGCGGAACCGATTCTAGGCGTTGGCGGTTTCATCGTACCGCCGCCGGGCTACTTTGAACGCGCCGTGGAAATCGCGCGCAAGCATGGCGGACTCTTCATAGCAGACGAAGTGCAGACCGCCTGGGGGCGCACCGGCGATAAGTGGTTTGGCATCGAACACTGGAATGTTGAGCCCGACATCATTACTTCAGCAAAAGGGCTCGGTAACGGAGTGCCGATTGGTATTACTGTTGCGACGCCCGAAGTAGCAGACAAGTATCCTGGACTGACTTTTTCAACCTTTGGCGGCAATCCCGTCTCCATGTCGGCGGCGCTGGCAGTTATTCGCGTGATTGAAGAAGAGGATCTGCGCACGAACGCGAGGGTGGTAGGAGCGTACCTGCGTCAGCGTCTAGAGGAGTTGAAGGACAAGTACGCAGCAATTGGCGACGTGCGCGGACTCGGTTTGATGCAGGGCCTTGAATTGGTAAAGGACCGCGAGACGAAGGAGCCGGCGCCACAGACCGTGGCGAAAGTATTTGAAGAGACGAAACGACAGCGTGTCTTGATCGGCAAGGGCGGTCTCTACGGCAACGTAATTAGAACCGGGCTGATGCTCAACTCAACCAGGGATCATGTTGACGAGATGATTGCAGCCCTCGATACCGGATTTGCGTCTCTCAACTGACTGCACCGAAGCAGAACCGCGAGCGGTAGCCAGCGGATCCGAGACTCAACCGGCCGAAGAACGTGCAACTACAGTTACCTACCGACGGGTATCTCGCCTCTGCTCGCGCTTCTGTAACATCCCATTTAATCGAGATGGACAAAGCCCCATAAGTCCATCTTGAAACTTGAAGCAGGCGCCGCGCGTATTAGGGTGTTCGATTCGATTCTCTCTATCCCTAAACCCCAGGAATGAAAGAGGTTTTATGAAAAGTTTCTACCGCAAATCGCTGGCATTTGTGTTTGCAATTCTCTGCGCCGGCTTGCTGGCGACAATGCCGCGCTCGGCATTTGGTCAAAATAGCGCGCAGCCCCCAATCATTGACCGGGAGCTTTTCTTCGGCGACCCGGAAATCTCCGGGGCGCAAATCTCGCCGGACGGAAAGTTCATCGCGTTTGTTAAGCCGTTTAAGGGCACGCGCAACATTTGGGTCAAACGTACCGAAGAGCCCTTCGACGCCGCTAAGCCCATAACGAACGACAAGAGTCGTCCGGTCACGCAGTATTTCTGGAGCCGCGACGGCAAGTACATCCTCTTCGTGCAGGATAAAGCCGGCGACGAAAACTATCTGGTTTACGCCGTTAATCCGGCGGAGAATCCGGCAGCCGGCCAGGACGTGCCAGCGGCCCGCAACCTGACCGACGCCAAGGGCGTGCGCGCTGCCATATATGCGGTGCCGCGCAGTGAACCCGACGCGATGTACATCGGACTAAACGATCGCGACAAGGCCTGGCACGATCTCTATAAAGTAAAAATCTCCACTGGCGAACGCACCCTGGTCCGCAAGAACACCGAGCGCATCACCGGCTGGATCTTTGATCTCAAAGATCAACTTCGCCTGGCGACCCGCTCGGCAGACAATGGCGATACCGAGGTTCTGCGCGTTGACGACAACGGCTTCACCAAAGTTTATTCCTGCAACGTCTTCGAATCTTGTGGGCCCGTCCGTTACCACAAAGACGGCCAGCGCGTTTACTTTGAAACCAATAAAGGGGCCAACATCGATCTAACTCGGCTTGAACTTTTTGATCCCGCTACCGGTAAAGAAGAGTTAGTTGAATCGGATCCGATGAACCACGTCGACTTCGGAGGCGCTAACTTCTCTGACGTGACCGATGATCTGATCGTCACCAGCTACGACGATGAGCGCGAGCGACTGTATTGGAAAGACAAAGCCTACGAAGCTGATTACAAGCTTTTGCAGAAGAAATTTCCGGGCAAGGAAATCGGCTTCGGTTCGGGAACGAAGGATGAGCGGCTCTTCGTGATTGTCGTAGACAGCGACACTGAACCGGGCGAACGTTATCTGTTTGATCGCAACACGAAGAAGTTAACGCTGCAGTATCGCATTCGCGAGAAACTCAACCGCGACTACCTCGCACCCATGACCGCGGTTCGTTACAAATCATCTGACGGTCTCGAGATTCCCGCGTATCTGACTTTGCCCAAAGGTGCGCCCGCGAAGAATCTGCCGACTATCATAGTTCCGCACGGCGGACCCTGGGGTCGCGATTCATGGGGCTACAATAGCTTCGCACAGTTTCTGGCGAACCGCGGGTACGCGGTGCTGATGCCAAACTTTCGCGCGTCGACTGGCTACGGCAAGAAGTTTCTTGATGCCGGCAACAATGAATGGGGCCAGAAGATGCAGGACGACGTAACCTGGGGCGCCAAATACCTCGTGGCTCAGGGCATTGCCGATCCCAAACGCATTGGTATTATGGGCGGATCCTACGGCGGCTACGCCACGCTGGCAGGAGTCACCTTTACGCCGGATCTTTACGCGGCCGCAGTCGACATCGTTGGTCCGTCCAACCTGGTCACGCTGCTGGAGACGATTCCGCCCTACTGGGAATCAATTCGGAAACTATTCGCCGTGCGCATGGGTGATCCGGCCACGCCCGAAGGCAAGGCACAACTCGAGCGGCAGTCACCGCTCAATCACGCGACCAAGATCAAAACGCCTCTGCTCGTAATTCAGGGAGCAAACGATCCGCGCGTCAACAAACGCGAGGCTGATCAGATTGTTATCGCGCTTCGGGATCGAAATTATCCAGTTGAATATCTGGTTGCTCCTGACGAAGGTCACGGCTTTGCTCGTCCGGTTAACAACATGGCGATGTTTGCAACTACCGAGAAGTTTCTCGCGAAACATCTGGGCGGGCGTTATCAGGAAACGATGACTCCGGAGGTGGCCCAACGGCTGAAGGAGATCACGGTGGACGTGAAAACCGTTTCGCTGCCGAAGAAGATGGAGCCGGTTAGCGCCAATGCTCCCAAGCCGGCGGTTGATCTCAATGCAGGCATTGCGAACTACAATGCCTCAATCGCTCTGGGCGGACAGAATATTCCGCTGACTATCAAGAGTGAAACGAAGGAGAATGCCGGCTCATGGGTGGTGACGGAGACAGTGGTCACGCCACAAGGAAACATAACCGACACTTCAACCATCGAGAAAGGCTCGCTGGTTTTGAAGCGGCGTGTTTACGCACAAGGACCAGTGAGCATTGAGGTCGACTTCAAAGACAATAAAGCAAGCGGCTCGATGTCCATGAATGGTCAAGCGAAACCGATCGCAGTTGATTTGGGCGGAGACGTTTTCGGCGACGGCGCCGGCGGCTTCAATGTAATTGCCGCGCTACCGCTCGCCGAGGGTTACACCACGAGTTTCCGCAACCTCGATGTCGAGAAGCAAAAGCTGGAGATGAAGAACCTGAAAGTTGTGGGCGTGGAGAGCGTGACTGTTCCGGCCGGAACGTTTGAGGCGTACAAAGTCGAAATCACTTCAGCCGACAACGAAGCCGACAAGACAACCGTATGGATTGCGAAAGACTCTCGCAAGGTCGCAAAGATTAGTGCCGTCCTAACGGCGCTGAACGGCGCGATACTCACGTCGGAACTGGCGCAGTAAAGAACAGCGCAGTTCAAGTAGCCAATCAAAGGGCGGCTGGTTTCCTCGGGAGCCAGCCGCCCTACTCTTTTTCCGAACCATCGACGCTTTTTCAGAGTCGTAAGCCCTAGCCTCCTCCCCGCTACCCGATGCAAAACATCTTGCTTTCGCTGCGTCTGCTGATTTCCCAGCAGAGCCTTGCGATCCTCGCTCCGTTAGGAGCGAAATGTCTATAGAAAACAAGCTCTCCAATAACTTCTTAGCTCCATTAGGAGCGGAACGTGGGTCCGCATGGCAAACACCTTCTCCCAAATCTATATTCAGACTGTGTTCGCGGTTCGCAACAGACAATCGCTCATCAAACCAGAGTTCAAAGAGGAGCTGTACAAATATGTCTCGGGTATCGTTAGGAATCAGGGCCAAAAACTAATCGCGATCAATGGCGCAGCTGATCATGTACACATTCTGATCGGATTAAGACCAGCCATGGCCTTGGCGGATCTACTTCAAGAAATCAAGGCAGACTCAACAAACTTCATTAACAAGGAGAGATGGGTTCGAGGGCGATTTGGTTGGCAAGAAGGATATGGCGCATTCTCCTACGGACATTCTCAGCTAGACAGGATCATTCGCTACATCCAAGATCAGGAAGAGCACCACAAGCGTAGGTCATTTAAGAACGAATATTTGACGTTGCTTCGGCGATTCGACATCGCTTTTGAAGAGAAATACGTTTTCGAATTCATTGAGTGAGTTTTTGCTGATCTCGCAGCCAAGGAATCATCGGACGGGTCGCCAGTGAGTTCCTCTAGGAGCGCAATGTCAGTCAGGGTTAACATTTCAAGCTTCGTTTTCTACGGCTGCTTAGGTTGTTTCTGATGCTGCTCAGGTTCTATGAACAGATTTCGCTCAACATCTGGAGCGAAGAAGGCACCCATTTCCGCAACAAACAAGTCCATGAAAACTCTAATCAAAAACGGCCGCGTCATCACCGCCACCGACGACTACAAAGCTGACATCCTGATCGAAGACGAGCGCGTCTCCATTATCGGCGCAAAACTCGAGATGGAAGTGGACAAAGTGATCGACGCCGCCGGCAAGCTTGTGATCCCAGGCGGAATCGATCCACACACGCACATGGAACTTCCCTTCGGCGGGACTAAAGCCTCAGATGACTTCACTACCGGTACGCGCGCCGCCGCTCACGGCGGCACCACCACCATCATAGATTTTGCCGTGCAGTACAAAGGCGAGTCGCTCATCCAGGGTATAGACAACTGGCATAAGAAGGCCGAAGGCAAGACCGCGATTGACTATGGCTTTCACCTGATCACGACGGAGCTTGAAGACAACCAGATCGAAGAGCTGCACACCGCCATGGATGAGGGTGTGACGAGTTTCAAAATGTTCATGGCCTACCCAGGGGTTTTCCTCGTTGACGACGCCACAATCTTTCGGGCCATGTCTGCTGCCGGCGAGCGTGGCGGTTTAATCTGCATGCATGCCGAAAACGGCATTGTCATCAACGAGATCATTAAGCACGCACTGGCTAAAGGCCATACCGCACCCAAATATCACGCGCTAACCCGCCCGACGATTGCCGAAGCTGAGGGTGTGCATCGCGCGATCGCGATTGCGGAGATGGCTGAGTCGCCGGTTTACATCGTTCACCTATCTTGTGCCGACGCGCTCAACCAGGTTCGTCAGGCGCGAGATCGCGGCATACCTGCCTTCGCTGAAACCTGTCCGCAGTATCTCTTCCTTTCCCTCGACAACTACGATGAGCCGGGGTTTGATGGCGCCAAATATGTGATGACGCCGCCGCTCAGAGAGAAGTCAAACCAGGCAGAATTGTGGAAGGGACTGAAGATGGACGACCTGCAGGTTATCTCAACCGACCATTGTCCCTTCTGCATGAAAGAGCAAAAGGAACTGGGCCGCGACGACTTCTCGAAGATCCCGAATGGCGCTCCCGGCGTTGAGAACCGCGTACCGCTCATCTACAACGGCGGCGTTATCGAAAACCGTATCAGCCTTAACCGCTTCGTAGAACTGACCTCAACTGCGGCGGCGAAGATGTTTGGCTTGTTCCCAAAAAAGGGCACGATCGCTGTAGGCTCCGACGCCGACATCGTCATCTTTGATGGCGACAAAGAACAGACCCTCGGCCTCAAGACCAGCCACATGAACGTCGACTACAACACCTACGAAGGAAAGAAGATCAAAGGCGTGGTTGAGACTGTGCTCTCGCGCGGCAAGGTTGTAATCGAGAATGGTGAGTACAAAGGCAAGGCCGGCGATGGACAGTTTCTGAAGCGCGGTACTTGCGTATCAATGTAGGCAGGCCCGGGAAAGCAACAAGGTACGCAGCGAAAGAATCAAGAGATTTTGTGGGACCGCGGGCGTCCCGCCCGCAAACGCGCCGTCAGGCGCGGAGTCTTTTGAAGTCAATCCTTTCGCGCTTCGCGCTCATTGCGGGCGGGGCGCCCGCGCTCCCAGCAAGTCACTTGAGTTCATGATTCGCACACTGGCTGACGCACCCCAGCAAATATTACTGACGTGACGTTCAGGGTGCTGAACTCGAAAACACTTGTAGCGCCTCCTTCGATTGTCTTACTATTCGCGCGGTCTAAATCCCTTCAGAACTAATCCACGGAGAACTGACGACCGTCCGTTCGAGTGGCGCCCTTAACAAACGAATGACTAGAAAAATACTGTTAGTTTTTGTAATCGTGCTGATCTGCGAGCTCCGCCCTTCGCGCAAAATGCAGTTGACCGTCCACTGATTACGGTTACTGGCCAGGCTGAGATGAGGGTGCCTCCAGACGAAGTTGTTTTCACGCTCGAGGTCGAGTCCGTCGATAAGGACGTCACGCTGCGAAGAAAAAAACGGACGAGAGCGTGAAATCAGTCTTCGCACTCGCCAGAGGAAATCACGTCAAAGCTGACGAGGTGCAGACGAGCTACATCAGCGTTGAACCGAAATACAGCACTGACGACCTCGAATATGGAGGTGAACGCCGCGGCGTTAAGCGCGTTTTTCTCGGTTATGCGGTCTCAAAAACTATCGCTATCCGATTGAGCGATATTTCCAGGTTTGATCCTCTGCTATCCGATGTCTTAAGAGCCGGCGTCACTAAAGTTAGAAACGTTGAGTTTCGTGATTCACAGATCCGCAAGCACCGGGACCAGGCTCGAGCTATGGCCATGAAGGCGGCCCAGGAGAAAGCTAATCTGCTCGCACGCGAAATTGGACAGACAATCGGTCCGGCTTACTCAATCACTGAAGGTATAGTCAGCCGCTACCCTGCCAACGCCATGATGCAGAACTCTACGTCTGTCATTAGCGGCGACCTTTCGGCCGGAGAATCCGAGAGCGCGATCGCGCCGGGCTTGATTTCAGTCACCGCGCAAGTCACAGTAAGTTTCAGACTCCAATAGCCTGACTTTGCTTTGACATAGTAAGGATGGTAACGCCCTACAAAATCTATGGCTGACTCAATCCCTTCCGGCTATCGGCACCAGCGAGCGCGATTTCGTAGAGCTGACCAAAGATGTCTCCAGCAGTCCGCTCTGGAACAAGGATCTCGCACCCACCACAATCAAAGAGCGCACCTGGTCAACCTGGAACATCGCCGCGCTCTGGATTGGCATGAGCGTAGTCATTACCACCTACACGCTCGCCGGCGGTTTCATCGAAGCGGGAATGAACTGGTGGCAGGCGATGATCACGATCCTGCTCGGGAACACGATTGTGCTCATTCCCATGATTCTTAACGCGCACGCCGGTACGAAATATGGCGTCTCGTTTCCGGTTCTCTGTCGCGCAGCTTTTGGCACGAAAGGGGCAAACGTTCCAGCCATTTTGCGAGCGATAGTCGCTTGCGGCTGGTTTGGCATTCAAACCTGGATCGGCGGCACGGCGATCGATGCCTTGTTCAGTGTTATGTCTTCAGGCTGGGCACATTTATTCGGCGACGCAAACATTCTGAACGTGGCGCTTCACACCTGGGTTGCTTTCTTTCTGTTCTGGGGGATTCAAGTCTTCATCATTTTGAAAGGCGTCGAGGGCATCAAGCATCTCGAGACCTGGTCTGCGCCTTTGCTGCTCGGCGGTGGCTTGATGCTGCTTGTCTGGGCAGCCTGGCGCGCGGGCGGTCTCGGCCATGTATTGACTGCCTCCGCAGCTTTACAAAAACAACACAGCAACTTCTGGCATATTTTTCCAGGAGCGCTTACTGCATCGGTCGGCTATTGGGCCACGCTCAGCCTAAACATACCCGACTTTACTCGTTACGCACGTTCGCAGAAATCGCAAATGCTGGGACAGGCGCTGGGTCTGCCGTTGACTATGACGTCGTTTGCATTTATTGGCGTGGCCGTCACCAGCGCAACTCTTTTGATTTATGGTGTGGCAATTCCGAACCCGGTTGAACTAATGCAACGCTTCGACAGCGTGGTTATTATTCTTTTTGCGACCGCGGTGATCTTCGCGGCGCAATTAACTACAAACATGGCAGCAAACGTCGTCTCGCCTTCAAATGATTTCTCCAACCTCAACCCAAAGCGGATCTCTTACGTCACCGGCGGATTGATTACGGCGCTGATTGGCGTGCTCATGATGCCCTGGAAGGTTATGGCTTCAATGGGCGCGTACATCTTTACCTGGCTGATTGGCTACTCGGGGTTGATGGGAGCCATCGCCGGAATCTTAATTTGCGATTACTGGGTACTAAGGAGTCAGCGTCTTAGCCTGGCTGATTTGTTTAATCCCAAAGGGATCTACTCATACGCAAACGGTATTAACTGGCGAGCAATGATTGCGCTCGTAGCTGCCATCGCACCAGTGGTGCCTGGTTTCATCCGCGCCGCAGTCACACCCGGGGGACAAGTTCCCGATCCAACCTTCTTCGACACCATGTACACCTATGCATGGTTCGTTACCTTCGGGCTCGGATTCGTCATATACTACGTCCTGATGAACCGGCAGATTGCGCGTGCGTAGAAGGCTTTAGAAGCTGCCGGTAATTCGTTACTTTCCAATATCGGTATCCCATTTGTAAGAGCTATTCTTCCAGACTTGCCGAAGGGAGTTTCTAAATGCCACGGACAGTTAAATGCGGTCTGATTCAATGTTCAAATGCAGCGCCCACCGACATGCCCATCGATGACGTGAAGCGCCTTAACATAGAAAAGCATCTCGGTTTTATTGACCAGGCAGCGAAACAAGGCGTGCAGATACTCTGCATGCAGGAAATATTCACGACCCCTTACTTTTGCGCGGAGCAGCAAACGCGCTGGTATGAAGCTGTCGAAAAGATACCCGATGGGGAGACCGTGCGGCTGATGCAGGAAGTGGCGAAGACGCATGGCATGGTGCTCGTCGTGCCGATTTATGAAGAAGAGATTACAGGTGTTTACTACAACACTGCGGCTGTGATCGACGCTGATGGAAAATATCTTGGGAAGTATCGAAAGAATCACATCCCGCATGTGAACCCTGGGTTCTGGGAGAAGTTTTACTTCCGTCCGGGCAATCTTGGCTATCCGGTTTTCGATACGGCCTTCGCACGAGTGGGCGTCTATATTTGCTATGACCGACACTTCCCTGAGGGCGCGCGCGCACTGGGCCTGAACGGCGCGGAGATAGTTTTCAATCCCTCAGCGACGGTGGCGGGTCTCTCTGAGTATCTGTGGCGGATCGAACAGCCGGCCCATGCTGTGGCAAACGGCTATTTCGTAGGCGCTATCAATCGCATTGGACACGAAATGCCGTGGGACATTGGCGAGTTTTACGGGCAGAGTTACTTCTGCGATCCCCGTGGCCAGTTCATTGCCGAAGCCTCTCGGGATCAGGATGCACTAGTGGTCGCTGACCTGGATCTCGATATGATTCGCGAAGTGCGTAACACCTGGCAGTTTTTCCGTGATCGCCGGCCGGATACTTACGGCGCGCTGGTCGCTGATTAGGTCTCAAGTCTCAAGTCTCAAGTCTGGCATCCAGCGGACGTGGAGTTAATCCTTGAGTACGATCGAAAGATTTGAAGATTTGGAAGCGTGGAAGTTGGCACGCGAACTCACCGGCCTAGTGTACGTTTGCAGCGGTACGGGACATTTTGGCCGTGACTTCGCGTTGCGTGACCAGATTCGGCGAGCTTCGATTTCTATAGTCTCTAACATTGCCGAAGGTTTTGAGCGCGACGGTGATAAGGAGTTCATTCAATTCCTTTCAATGGCCAAGGGTTCGTGTGGAGAAGTTCGGGCGCAGTTGTATCTAGCACTTGACCAGCAATACATTTCGGAAGCACTGTTCAAGGAACTAACTACGAAAGCTATTCAGCTTAGTCGTGTTATCAGCGGCCTAATTCGCTATCTACGGCAATCACAGCTGACCGGCAAGAAATACAAAACAGCCGGAACATGAGAATGCTCTCTTAAAGCTGAGACTTGAGACCTGGGACTTGGGACTTGAGACGACCTTAACGGAGTTAAGAAGATGGATTTATCGATCGTCGTAAACGGAATGACCTTCCCCAATCCATTTCTGCTGGGCTCCGGCCCGCCGGGAACGAACGCACGCGTCATCGCCAAATCCTACGACGCCGGCTGGGGCGGAGCGGTGGCGAAGACTATCAGCCTCGAATCGGCGAAGGTGGTCAACGTGGTGCCGCGCTACGGCAAGCTCCGCTCGAAAACCTCCGGCGAAGTCATCGGCTTTGAGAATATCGAGTTGATTTCCGACCGGCCTATCGACGTGTGGCTCGAAGAGTTCCGTCAAATCAAGAAGGATTATCCGAAGCACATACTGATCGCATCGATCATGGAAGAATATGAGAAGGGCCGCTGGCAGGAACTCACACGCATGGTGCAGGACACTGGTGTTGACGCGTTCGAGCTGAACTTTTCCTGTCCTCACGGCATGACCGAACGCAAGATGGGCTCTGAGATGGGCGAACATCCCGACCTGTGCGAGCAGGTTACAAGTTGGGTCACGGAAGTTTCAAACATTCCGGTGTGGGCGAAGATGACGCCCAATATCACCAACATCAAAGAGCCCTCGCTCGCAGCCGTGCGCGGCGGCGCTGCCGGCATCTCGGCGATCAATACGATTCTGTCGGTGATTGGCGTGGATCTCAACACGCTACGGCCGATGCCGACCGTTGAGGGACACACGGTGCCCGGCGGTTATTCGTCGCAGGCCGTGCGTCCGATTGCACTCCGCATGGTAAGCCAGCTGGCGTTGGGGCTGCCGCAGGATGTTTCCATCAGCGGCATTGGCGGGATCGAGAACTCACACGATGCCATCGAGTTCCTTTTGTTGGGATCTTCAACAGTTCAGATATGCACCGGGGTCATGCTTCACGGCGTGAAGATGATCGATGAGCTCAAAGAGGGACTGGCAAAATTCATGACGGATAAGGGTTTCAACTCCGTGCAGGAAGTCGTGGGCAAGAGTCTGGGTTATTTTTCCACGCACATGGATCTGGTCCAGAAGATGAAAGCCGCGAAGCGATCAAAGGCTGGTGAAGCCAGCCGCGACAATGAATGGGGCCAGAAGGACATTACCGAGAAGACGGCGGAGCTCACTTCAAACTAGATTTCCGCTAAAAGGTGAAGCTCGTTTTACACTGTTCAGTTGGGTATGACAACTCGACAAACGCCGCACAAATACGGAACCGGGAGCGCTGTAGCGACCGGATCCAAGCCTCGCTGCAGTCAACATCGAACGCGCCAATCAACTGGTTTATCGAGTCCTCAAATCAAAGTTGAGCATATCGCCCCGGGCCCCCCGTCGCTACCGCTCGCGGGTCCGTATTTGTGTAGCGTTCGTCGAGTTGTTTCATTTTCTTGACAGTTGCCAGAAAGCAAACTATTGTTCGGCCCACTAAGCACCCTTGAGAGTCTTGAGTCGGTCCCGTTCTTGTGGTTTGGTCAACGGCCCGCCGTTAGCCAACTCTAGCTATTAACAATTCAACTGGAGGCAGAAAAATATGTTCATCCTTTTGTTATTAGTTGAACTAGCGGCTTTCGTCTGTTTTATCATGGTGCTGATTAAACAATTTCAGACTGCCGGACCCGTTCATGGGATTATCGGGATCATTACATGCACTATCTGGACTTTCATTTGGGGTTGGATGAATGCGACTTCCCTAAACATCAAAAACATCATGATGATCTGGACACTGCTGATTGTAATTTGCATCGTAATCCAGCTTGTCTTCGGGGTCTCTTTATTTCCCCAGGTATCCGGCGCCGGTTACTCCGTGAGCATTTGAGCATCAAAGGATCCAGGTTCGGCGGCGTAGCTTTTGGGCAATCGCCGCTGAACTTTTTGTTGTTGTAGATCCCAATTCTCACAGGGTAGGGTTAACTGTCGTTTGCCGGATTCGAAGTCCGGCCTCAAACCAATTACTGTTCTAAGACCTAACGTCCAGCCGTACTGATACAGTTTGACTCGATCTTCATCCGATTAGTAACAAAATCAGAACCGGGAGCGGTAGCGACCGGCCAGAGACCTCAGCGGTAAGACGGACCAAGCAAACCCAAAGTCTTTGAAGAACTTGAGTATTCGGCCGGTCGCTACCGCTCCCGGTTCTGATTTTGTTTTGGCTTGCTTGCTTTGTCCTTAGAAGCTGACCCCGGTGTAACATTGAAAGTGCATCAGTACCCGGCCAGCTATTCCCTTAATAAAAATGTTGTGATACAAGTACGCCACAGAGCAGAGGCAAGAAACGAGTTGGCCAAACCTTAGCCAGCTTCCCCAGTCACCTCGTCCCGTCAACCTCCCGCTCGCCGTTCTAATTCACCATGACCAGATTAGGAGAACCCCCATGCAAGACGAGTCTATCCAGAAGACCACCCCTAAATCATCAGCCAGGCGAAAATTCATAGGACAATTTGGCGTTACCGGCGCCGCCGCTCTCGCAACCGGAGTTATCGGCATCGAGCCATTCCTTCGAAGTGAGCGTTCACAAATCAAGGCCGCTCCAGCCGCTGGATCGAATCGCCGTGCGATCGATTGCGCGAAATTGCGTCGCGATGCTGCTCAGGCAGGTTTGCAAAACACTCCGCAGAACTTGCAACATCCGCCTAATGGTGACGAAGATCTTTACCCCAACAAGATTGCCAACTATTCAAAAGGACTGCCGCATAACAACGATGGCACCGTAGTCTTAAGTGCCTACGAAGCATTGGTAAAGGCGATCAATAGTGGTCAGCCGGCAGACTTCGATGCGATCCCACTCGCTGGCGATCGTCGTCTAACTAATCCGCAATCAGGTCTGGCGTTTGATATGGAAGGTCCGGATGGTCACGCGCTGGTGCAGCCACCAGCTCCCGCGTTTGCCAGCCGCGAGCAGGCTGCAGAGATTTCCGAAAACTATTGGATGGCTCTGCTGCGCGATACCCCTTACTCGCAGTATTCATCCAGCCCGGTTGCAAACGCCGCAGCCGCCGATCTCAGTCTTTACGGTTCGGATTTCAAAGGAGCTAAGGCCGGCGGCCAGGTAACAACGGCAACTTTGTTTCGAGGTCTGACGCCAGGCGATAGTGCCGGTCCTTACCTCTCGCAGTTTTTCTACCAGCCGTGCAACTTTGGCGCGAACAAGCTCGAGCAAAAAATCCGCACGACCATGCCCGGCATAAACTATATGACGGATTTCAATACCTGGCTCGCCGTGCAGCGTGGGGTCAGCCAGCCTGCGGATGTTTTCGATCCCACCGCGCGCTACATGCGAGATGGTCGCGACATCGGACAGTGGGTACATATCGACGTCCTCTTCCAGGCTTACTTCCATGGCTTCCTGATCCTCGCCGGCGCAGGCGCTCCTTTTGACGACGGCAACCCTTATGTGGGAAACCCGACGCAGGATGGCTTCGGCACTTTTGGTGGGCCACATATTGCCGCGCTGCTTTGCGAGGTCGCAACCCGAGCGCTCAAGGCCGTCTGGTTTCAAAAGTGGTTTGTTCATCGGCGCCTGCGCCCGGAGGTTCATGCAGCGCGCGTTGATCGCACGATGTACCACGGCGCCGGCTATCCGGTACATCCCGAGATTCTGAATTCCCTGTCGAGCGCCGCGCGCCTCGGCGGATATCTGCCCGCTGGAAACGCGCTGCTGCCAATGGCGTTTCCGGAGGGTTCGCCCACGCATCCAGCTTATGGCGCAGGACATGCAACGGTTGCAGGTGCTTGCGTAACAATCCTGAAAGCCTGGTTCAAAGAGTCGACAAAGCTCGTGGATATTGGGCTTAGTCCGGTTGAGCCAGTAGTTGATGGATCGGGTCTGGTTCCCTATGCCGGAGTAGACGCGGGAGATTTGACCGTAGGCGGCGAGCTAAACAAATTGGCTTCCAATGTTGCGTTGGGTCGCAATACGGCGGGCGTGCATTGGCGCTCAGACGGAACCGAGTCAATGAAGCTGGGCGAGCAACTGGCGATCGGAATCTTGCAGGATCAGAAAGCCTGCTACAACGAAACGTTCGGCGGATTTTCGCTGACGAAGTTTGACGGTACGCAGGTCACTGTCTAGTTCGGTTTGGTCAAAATACGTCCATCCACTAACGAACGCAGAATTGCGCTAACAACGTTTCGTGTTGGCTTTGCACAAAAGTCTCCTGCGTGATTTCCGAAGCGGAGCTCTACACAAAATCAGAACTGGGAGCGATAGCGACCAGCCGAAGAGACAACTCATGAAAATGCGGCCCAAACAGGCGCCCTAACTTCCGGAAGTTGCATGTTCGGCTGGTCGCTATCGCTCCCAGTTCTGATTTTGTATTACCGGACAAACTCAATTCCACCACCGTAAATTAGATTCTTTGTGCAAAGCCTTTAGTGTTAGTTCGTGTCCCTTCGTGGATCGCGTTTTTAGAGCTTACTCAAATTCGGCAACAACCGGCGCATGATCCGAGGGTCGCTCCCAGGTCCGCGGTTCGATATCGATCCAGGTGTTTGTGCTGCGCGTGACTAATGGCTTCGTCACCCACATGTGATCGATCCGCAGTCCCAGGTTGCGGCGAAACGCGCCCGCGCGATAGTCCCACCAGGAAAACTGCCCGCCTTCGTCATGATGTTGTCGAAAAGTATCCGTGAAGCCCCAGCGCTTGACTTCGTCCAAAGCCGCACGCTCCGCCTGGCTGCACATTATTCGTTCCTGCCAAAGCTGGGGGTTGTGAATGTCGCGATCCTCAGGCGCCACGTTGAAGTCGCCGCATAGGATGACCGGCGAAGCTGCCTGATAGTTGTTATCGAAGAAGGTTCGCAGGCGCTTCATCCAATCAAGCTTGAACACAAATTTCTCTGAGCCGACCGCTTGTCCATTGGGAATGTAAACATTGACGATACGTATGCCGTCAATCGTGGCAGCCAGCAAACGGGCGTGCGCGCCTTCCTGATCTTCGTAATTGCCTCGCTGCAGATCGGCGCATTCCTCGCGCGCAAGGATCGCTACGCCGTTATAACTTTGCTGGCCAAAGACACTCACGCAATAACCAAGTTTTGAAAACTCCTCAAAGGGAAACTTATCGTCAGTACACTTGGTCTCCTGCATACAAAGTACGTCAGGCTCAACGGCCTCAAGCCAGCGAATGACGTGTGGCAGGCGCGCGATTATGGAGTTAACGTTCCAGGTAGCAATCTTCATAAAGTGTGTCGGTAAACTTAACGTCTCAACTGAAACAGTGCAAGCTGACTACCGAGCGGCGGGTTGTAAACCGAAAAAGCTTGAATCTGTTCTATACTCTCGCAAGTACCTCGACAACTATGCCGCAGCTTAAACCACTCAAAAAGCTCGTTCGCAAAGCGCGCAACTTGCGTGACAACCACCAGGAACGCCATCGACCCACCGGCTTCGGCTTCGCGCTCGCCGATAGCATCAACTATCTCGACTCCGAACATTGGAACGCCGTCGTCCAGGATAAATCATTGTTTCTGTCGCCACGGTACCTGCGCGTTCTGGAAGAAGCTGGTCCGGATAACTTGAGACAGCGTTACGCACTCGTTTTCCGCGGGCGAGATCCGGTAGCAGCCGTTGCGGCGCAAAGCGTAACGGTCTCGCTCTCACGTGTGAGTCAAAAGCCGAGAAAAGGGAGAGCAGCTGCGCCACTCGAGAAAGTCCAGGAGAAGTTGCTGGTTTGCGGAAACCTTCTTTCGTGGGGCATGCACGGAATCGCTTTTGCCCCCAATGAAGACACGACAGAGCTTTGGCCCGCGATTGCGGAAGCCCTGTATCGTCTGCGACGAGCTGACAAGCTCTTCGGGAATACTGATCTCATAATGGTGAAGGACATAACCGACGCTTACGCCGCAAGCGCCTCCGCTCTTTCGCGGTTCTCTTACCGCCAACTGGAAACTGAGCCCAATATGGTTCTGGAAATCTCTCCAAAATGGGCGACCTATGAAGATTATCTGGCCAGTCTGACTTCCAGATACCGCAAACAGGCGAAGGACATTGCAAAGGAAGTTACCGCTGCCGGACTTCAGGTTGAACTCCTGGACGGACCCGATGAAGTAGCGCGTCACGCCGAAGCCATACACGCGCTCTATCTGCAAACGCATCACAACGCGCGCGTGAGACTAGTAACGCTCTCTCCAAAGTTTCTGCCGACGCTCGCAGCCCAACTCGGCAAGGACCTACGCTGCACAATCCTCAGAAGCGACGATCAACTGTTGGGATTTGTAACGACTGTGCGCGACAAGGAAACAGCGGTGGGCTACTACATCGGTTTCGATCGAAAAGCTAACGCCGATGTTCCAATCTATTTTCGTCTGCTACAGGCAGTGGTTGACGATGCAATCAAATTCGGCTGCCGGAGACTCTCGCTGGGCCGCACCGCGCTTGAACCAAAAGCACGCCTCGGCGCCAGACCCGACCCTTTCCGCATCTGGATTCGCCACCGAATCCCTTTGCTCAATGTACTCGTGCGCGGATTGCTACACACCATTTCACATCATGACGAACCGCCGGAACGAAACCCGTTCAAGGGTAAAGATGCAGTCTGAGTCAAGCAGTTCAGTGTTCAGCCTTTAGGCTGCGGTTTCGTTGGCAAGCTTAAAGCACAAACTAAAGTTTGAACTCTAAACTGCTTTAACGCCCTTCAAGTTAGAGGCCCGAAACCAACGATTGTCAGAGAGTATTAATCAACGCTGCTAATAACGCACCGCGTCGCGGAATGTCATCGATGAGGATGTGCTCATGAGCGGCGTGGGCTCCGTCGCCGTCAATTCCGAGTCCGTCCAAAACAGCAGCGCCTGCGGCGGCAGCGAAGTTTCCATCCGATGCGCCGCCCACCTGGATTTCACCCAGTGTGAAATTTAGTTGAAGAGCAAGGGCTTTTGCCTGGTTGTAGAGACCGAGAACCTTTTCGTTACGCTCCAGCGGCGGGCGATTAATACCGCCCCTAACGATCAATTGCACGCGCTCGTCATAAGGACGCAGGTTGAAAATTTCATTTTCGATTCGCGCCGCCTCGTCGCTATTGCTGAAACGGACATCGACTTCCGCACGCGCCGCAGCTGAGACAACGTTTGATAAAGTGCCGCCCTGAAATACACCGACGTTAACGCTGATGCCGCCAGATGAGCTGTTGAATGAATGCAACCGTTCAGTCTGCCGGGCCAACTCGAGAATTGCACTGGCGCCACGCTCGGGTTCCAAACCGGCATGCGCCGCACAGCCGCGCGCCTCAATCGTAAAAACTCCAGTCCCCTTTCGGCCGGTCTTTGCGCGACCACCATTTCCCGGTGGCTCCAACACCAGCACGGCGTGGGCTCGCCGCGATGCCGCCTCGACCAGTTGTTTTCCAGTGCGGCTGCCGGTTTCTTCATCACAGGTCAACAACAACACAACCGGACGTTTTGGAGTCAGGCCGGTAGCCACGCACGCTTGCAGAGTCTCAAGCGCCACGGCGCAGTTGGCCTTCATATCAAACACGCCCGGTCCATACGCACGATTCCCCTCCAACCGCCAGGGATGTTGCTTCAAAGAATTACGTGGGTGAACGGTATCCGTGTGACCCAAAATGATAATTGGCTTTTCGCGAGATTCACCAAAGGCAGTTACCCTTAGATGTTCTCCATAGTTTTCGCTCGCTACCCGTTCAATAGTTGTCACCCGAGCTGATCGCCGCCGCCGCAGCCGCCAGCAGCGAAACAACAGCTTTGCTACCTGCCTCGTCGCCAGACGGCGATTCCGTTTCCACCAGTGCGCGCGAAAACGCAACTACCGCGTCCTGACGGCTGTGGAAGTAGTCACTCAATGCTTTGGTGTTTGAAATGGAAAGCTCCATGAATTTGAAAAGCCTTGCGAGTTACCTGGCCTTTTAGATATTAAGCCATGCCAGGGATTTGATGAACTATAACAGCATCTAGCTAATGAGCTCGGTTCTCACAGTCCGATTATCAGTCCTCATCTGATTCACTTCGAAACCGATGCCCACTCCGTCAGGAGCACCGATGGTTCCACTGGGCGAAACCGTTACGGGCGGATCGATGATGTCTTCAGACCAATATCTGGAACTGGCTGAAACATCGCCGGGTAGTGTGAACCCTGCGAGCGTGGCCATGGCGATGTTGTGCGCGCGACCAATGCCAGACTCGAGCATCCCGCCGCACCACACCGGGATGTTATTCTCACGACAAACTCGCTCAACCTTTTGCGCCTGAGCGTGCCCGCCGACTCTGCCTAACTTCAAATTGATAATTCGTCCTGCAGCCAGCTGAATCGCGTGCTTTGCATCCTCACTGGAACGAATCGATTCATCCAGACAAACCGGTGTCTTGATCTGTCTCTGCAGTTCAGCGTGATCAAAGAGGTCATCGTGAGCCAGCGGTTGTTCCACCATCATAAGTTTGTATTGATCAAGTTCCTGGAAAAGCGCTGCGTCGGCGAGTGTGTAGGCGGAGTTCGCATCAGCCATCAGGCGTATATCGGGAAACTTATGGCGCACTTGAGCGATGATCTTCACGTCCCAGCCCGGCTTGATCTTGATCTTGATGCGCTGATAGCCGGCCGCCAACTCTGCTTCAATCTTTTCCAGCAACGCCTGCGGTGTGTCCTGTATGCCAATAGAGACTCCGCACGAGATCTCTGCCTGCGTACCGCCCAAATGTTTCCACAAAGGCAGACCCAATCGCTTTGCTTCGAGATCCCAGCAGGCATTTTCAATGGCGGCCTTTGCCATGCGATGCCCACGCACAGTTTTCATCAGCTCCCAGGTCTTCGCTGCGCTGCTGATCTCCTTCCCGATAACCATGGGAGCGAGGAACGTCTTAATCGTAGGCCATGCCGTCTCGACCCATTCATAAGAGTAAAACGGCCCTTCTCCGGCGGTGCACTCGCCCCAACCTTCAGCGCCATCTTTGTCGGTGACGCGAATCAACAAGATACGCCGCTCAGTGGTGCGTCCGAAGCTGGTTTCGAAGAAGTGAATTAGCGGCAGGCGAATTTCACGCAGCTCGACGGAAGAAATAATCACTTGTCGCGGGACTCCATTGGGAAAGGTTTGCGTACCTGGATTCAGCATTATGCCCGCGACCGACGGCTTTGTCAGCCTGCGCGGTGTCGCGATGCAAGAATTCGGTCTATTTAAGGTGCTGATTTAACTGACCTTTAATAAACCCTTAACCCAATCCTCATGTCCAGGTCTTAGTCTATAGAAACCGATGCAAGAAATCAGGCATCTCTCCTTGACCCTATGCAAGATTGCTGGTAAAAACCTTTCGCATTCCTAAAAGCTCGTCTTGCTGGAATTCTTTCCCTGATCAACGTGCGGAATTTTGTTAACCGTTTTTGAAAGGACTGATTTATGCCTAATGCTCTCCGGGTAGCTTCGCAAAAGCGTCTACTTATTCTCACCATAGCCACCCTATTTGGTGTTTCCTTGTTCGTTCAACAAATGTACTTTGCGCGGCGTGTGCAAGCTGTTTCATCCACAGTTGTAATTAGCGAGTTTCGTGTTAGGGGACCGAACGGAGCCGCCGATGAGTTTGTTGAACTCTACAATCTCACCAACGCTCCCATAAATATCGGCGGTTGGAAAATTAACGGTTCAAATAACGCGGCTGGCGTAAGTACACGCTTGACCATAACAGCGAACACGATGATACCCGCTCATGGGCACTTTCTAGCATTTGATTCAAACGTGACAGGAGGACCCTATAGTGGCTCTGTTGCGGGCAATCAGGCTTTCACTGTCGGAATCACTGATGACGGTGGTATCGCCCTCCTTGATGCGTCAAATGCAATCATTGATCAAGTGGGAATGAGTGCGGGATCGGCTTATAAGGAGGGCACGACCCTGGCGTCGTTGGGTACTTCGAATTTGAATCGCAGCTATGAGCGCAAGCCAGGTGGCGTCAGCGGTAGCACCCAGGACACGGATAATAACGCCAACGATTTCCAGTTAATTGCTCCGAGTGATCCGCAGAATCTTGCCAGCGCCCCTACACCTTCCGGTGGCAATCAGGCGATCACGACGAACTGTCCGAGTCCGCTAACCACAACTGAGGGAGCAGCCACATCTACTGGCGTTAGTGCGACGGATCCAGATGGCACAGTGACAAGTGCGACAATCACCAGTGCGGAGGTTGGCGGTATCACTCTCGACAACTTCACTCCGGCAGCAGCAAATGGCGGAACGGCAAACGCAACTCTGAACGTCGCCGATACAACTGCTCAGGGAACTTATAACGTCGTTATCCAGTACTCGAATAACGATTCACCGACGCCGCAAACGGCGACATGCACGGTTGTGGTTAACGTAAACGCTCCTCCTACGCCGACACCGACACCCACTCCGACGCCAACACCTGTTGCGGCGGGCACGGTTGTCATTAGTCAGGTATATGGCGGCGGCGGCAATGTGGGTGCGCCATACACGAACGACTACGTTGAGATTTTCAACCGCAGCAATGCAACGGTGAGCCTGGCAGGTTGGTCGGTGCAATACACATCCTCAGGTGGCACTGGTTCGTGGTCGAGAACCCCACTTGCTGGAACCCTGGCTCCGGGACAATATTATCTAGTGCAGGAAGCGGCAGGTGCGAATAGTGCCACGCCCTTACCAACCCCGGACGCTACAGGGACAATAAACATGGCTGCCGGGAACGGTCACATCGCGCTCGTAACCAATAACACCAATCTACCTTCCGGATGTCCAAATGCGCTGCCGCAATTAATGGATCTAGTCGGATACGGATCCGCTGCTTGTTTCGAAGGCGCCGGAGCGGCGCCAGAAATTGATAACGTAACTGCAGACTTCCGATCACACCTCGGTTGCAAGGATACGGATTCGAACGGCGGAAATTTTTTCACTGGCTCACCGAATCCACGCAACAGTTCCACAACGGTTACAGTTTGTCCGGTTGGCGACTTTGAACCGGAAATATTCGGCACGTCACCGGCAAATAATGAGACTCACGTCCCGGCCGACGGAAACATCACTATCAATTTCGATGAACCAGTAAATGTAACCGGCAGCTGGTTCCAGATTTCCTGCGCCACCGGACCACGGACAGCAACGGTAAGCGGTGGCCCAACCAGCTTTGTTCTGAATCCCGACACCGACTTCGGATTCAATGAGCCATGCACGGTCACCATATACGCCAGTCAGGTTACCGATCAGGACTTCATCGATCCGCCTGACAACTTGGCGGCTGACTATGTCTTCACTTTCAACTCAGAGTTTCTCCGTGATCCGGCGGAACACATGGTGATGGGTAATCCGTCGAATGCGACCACCAACGTCGCCGAAACGACTAACTACCTAATGATGAAGATCCAGTACGCGCTCTCTTACAACGACAGTCGCGGTGGACCAAACTGGACGAGCTGGCATCTCGACAGCAGCTGGCGTGGCAGCGCCCCTCGCCAAGACGATTTCCGGAACGATCCAACTCTGCCGCCAGGGTACCACCAGGTTCAGGGTACAGACTTCTCGGGATCAGGATTCGATCGGGGGCACATGTGTCCCTCAGCCGACCGCACTTCGACCATTGCCGACAATTCAGCCACATTCCTGATGACCAACATGATCGCGCAAGGTCCTGGCAATAATCAGGGTCCCTGGGCCGCCCTTGAAAACTCTCTGCGCACATTTCTTCCTGGGAGCGAGCTCTACATTCTTTCGGGTGGCCATGGCATCGGGGGCATAGGCAGCAATGGCCCGGCCAACACAATAGCGGGTGGCTTCGTGACCGTTCCTGCGCAAACATGGAAGGCTGGGCTCATTCTTCCAGTAGGCGACGATGACGTCTCGCGCGTGGATACAAATATGCGAATCATCGCCGTCATCATGCCCAATGACGATGCCATTAGGCCCGACCAGTGGCAGAAGTATCTGGCGACTGTCGACCAAATCGAAGCGCTGACGGGTTATGATCTCTATTCCAATGTGCCGACAAATATCCAGGATGTGATCGAGGCGAAAGTAGATGCCGACAATGACACACCACCGGTTACGGTAGACCAGACGAAGACAGTTGCTGAGGATGGCAGCGTTAGCATAACGCTCGCAGCAACCGACTTCAACGTCAACAATACTTTCACTTTCACTATCGTTGATCAACCATCGCACGGTTCAGTTTTGTGCACTGCGGCGGACTGCACCTATTCACCCGATTCGCATTACTTTGGATCGGATAACTTTACCTTCAAAGCAAACGACAGCGCGCTGGACTCAAACGTCTCAACAGTCAACATTACAATCACGGAAGTTAATAATGACCCAACCGCGGTGAACGACAGTAAGCAAACGGCCGAAGATTCATCGTTGAACTTCGCCGCCAGCGATCTGACGAGCAACGATTCAGCCGGCCCAGGCGAAGGCAGCCAGGCGTTGACGGTCGATTCGGTGATTTCCACGCCCAACACACATGGCAGCATCAACTTGGCCGCCGGGCAAATTATTTACACTCCGAGCGCCAACTACAACGGTCCGGCGAGTTTTGACTACCAATTGTGCGATGACGGCACGACGAATGGTATTGCCGATCCGAAGTGCGCAACCGGAACCGTGAATGTCTCGGTGAGCGAAGTAAACGACGCACCATCAGCCGTTACCGACAGCAAGACAACCGATGAAGACACACAGTTGAGTTTCGCCGCCAGCGATCTGATCGGCAACGATTCAGCTGGCCCGGCCAACGAGAACGGCCAAATCCTAACCGTTTCAAGCGTAACAGCAACGGTGAATACGCACGGGACTGTTTCGTTGAACAGTGGTCAAGTTGTCTACACGCCGGCTGGCAACTATAACGGCCCAGCGAGTTTTTCATATGGAGTTTGTGACGACGGGACCACCGCGGGCGTGTCTGACCCGAAATGCGCAACCGGCATCGTTAACGTCACTGTAAACGCCGTCAATGATGTTCCCGTGCTGACCTCGTCTGTGGCGATCAACTTGATCTCCTCGACAAACAGCAATCTGATTAACGTGGGGTTGGCCGCGAGTGTCACTGACCAGGAAGGTGAAACAGTCACACTCCAGGTGGCTGTCTTCGGGGACGAGGATGACGAAACTGCCACGATACCGGGCGTCGTACATTCTCCTGACGCAAAAGACATTGCACCGAACACTCTCCGTTTGCGCGGCGAGCGAGTCGAGGCTAACGACGGGCGGGTTTATTTAATTGTCGTTACCGCAACTGACGCCTCAGGCGGCGTCAGCCGCAATTACCACACTGTGGTTGTACCGAAGAACAATAAGGCGGCGAGTGTTACCTCGGTCAACAACCAAGCGGACGCCGCAATAGCCTATGCCCAGGGCCACGGCGGCGCGCCTCCGGTGGGTTATTTCGTAATAGGGGACGGACTTGTTATCGGGCCGAAGCAGTAGGGAGAGAATTTCGCTTACTTAGTTTTCAACATCGGCCGCACCACGGCTGACATGGAGAAACGGACGCAATACCTCTGGTATCGCGTCCGTTTTTATCGCAGGCTCATTCTACTAAACGTCGAACGTTATTTTCGTGACTAATCGAATGTGGAAACTGAGGGAACGGTGGTCTTGGGTAGATGACCTATTCGGTCGACACAAGCTCCTGATTATTCAACGCCGCGTGCATTGTATGCCACGGCAACGAAGCGCATTTCACGCGAACCGGAAACTCACGCACGCCGGAGAATATCTTCAAGTTGCCAAGACCGTTGCTGGTATTCTCTTCATCCAGTGCACCGGTAACCATTGCATGAAACTCAGTAAAGAGTTGTTCGGCTTCCTGCTTGGTCTTTCCCTTCACCGCCTGCGTCATCATGCTGGCGGCCGCTTTTGAGATCGCGCAACCTGAGCCCTCGAAGCTTATCTCCTTCACCGCATCGTCTTCCAGGTTCAGGTAGACGGTCAACTGATCGCCGCAGAGTGGATTGAACCCCTCGGCTGAATGGTTGGCCGTCTCGAGCTTACGAAAGTTTCGCGGCTTCTTGTTGTGGTCGAGAATGACCTGTTGGTAGAGTTCGCTTAATTCAGACATATGAAAGAAAGTGAACCGTGATAAGTGAACAGTGAAAAGTCAAAACGCTGTCTGGGGTCATAGAAGTTAACTTTTCAGCTTTCACTATTCCTTCACTGCTTAAGAAAATATCTCGACCACTCTTTCAACCGTCCGCGCCAGCACGTCCACTTCTTCTTTGGTGTTGTAAAAAGCGAAAGACGCGCGCGCGGTGGCTGGAATATTGAAGCGCTGCATTACGGGCTGAGCGCAGTGGTGGCCGGCGCGAATAGCGATACCCTCCTGATCGAGGATAGTGCCTATGTCGTGCGGATGTATGTCGTCGATTACAAACGACAACACGCTCATTTTTTCTCGCGCTGTACCAATAATCCGCACTCCCTCAATCGCCTTCAGACGTTCGGTCGCATATGTCAACAACTCATGCTCATGCGCCGCTGCTTTTTCGCGATCGATCGAATTCAGGTAGTCGATCGCGGCTCCCAGGCCTATCTGCGAAGCGATTGCCGGCGTTCCTGCCTCAAACTTATTTGGCAGATCGGCGTAGGTCGTTTTCTCAAAGGTAACGCTCCTGATCATGTCCCCGCCACCCTGGAAAGGATTCATCTTTTCGAGTAGCTCGGCCTTGCCGTAGATGATGCCGCTGCCGGTGGGCGCGAACATTTTGTGACCGGAGAACGCAAAAAAGTCGCAGTCAAGATCCTGTACATCGACCAGCATGTGTGGCGCGCTTTGAGCGCCATCAATCAGGACCGGCACGCCATACTTATGCGCCTGATCGATCATTTCTTTCACCGGATTGATCGTACCCAGGGCGTTCGAAACGTGCGTAAACGCAACGAATTTTGTTTTCTCGTTGAGCAGCGCGTGGTATTCGTCCTGCAGTAATTCGCCGGCGTCGTTCATCGGGATCACTCGCAGGCGCGCGCCCTTCTCCTCGCAGAGCATCTGCCAGGGCACGATGTTCGCGTGATGCTCCATTGCGGAAATGATGATCTCGTCGCCGGCGCCGATGAACTTGCGTCCGTAGCCATGCATTACCAGGTTGATGCCTTCGGTGGCGCCGCGAACGAAGATGCATTCCTTTGCTTCGCGCGCGTTGATGAAACGCTTCACCTTCTCGCGCGCGCCTTCGTAGGCAGTTGTCGCCTTCTGGCTCAAGTAGTGAACGCCGCGATGGATGTTGGAGTGTTCGTCTTCGAGATAGATGCTGCAGCGGTCGATCACAACTTGTGGGACCTGCGATGAAGCAGAATTATCGAGGTAAACCAGTGGCTTGCCGTTCACAGTCTGTCGCAGAACGGGAAAGTCTTCACGGATCCGTTCCACGTCCCAACCGCGACCGGTAGTCTGTTTTTTTTCTTCCACGCTCTTTACTTCAGCCGTCGCCATAAGACCTCGCCAAATATTGCCAACATACTTTTGATGAAAGGCTCGCAGTTCAGAGTTCAACCTCTAAATTGTTTCTTTGGTTGGGTACAAGCTAAAGCTTGAACTCTGAACTATCAACCTTTACCGAACGCACACAACTAAGCTTCCAGGCGCGCATTGAGTCGATTCAAAACCGCCTCGTCAAGCTGCTGCCTGATCGATTCGATCTTGATCTTACCAATCACTTCCTCGGCAAACCCGTAGGTTAAGAGATTGCGCGCGAGGTCAGGATGTATCCCGCGAGCCTTTAAATAGAAAAGCTCTTCTTCGTCAATCTGTCCCACAGCAGCTCCGTGTGCGCACTTAACATCGTCAGCCAGAATCTCGAGCTGAGGCTTCGTATCCACTCGCGCCTCATTTGAAAGCAACAGGTTCTTGTTCGTCTGCATGGCATCAGTTTTTTGCGCATCATGTCGAACAAATATCTTGCCGTTGAAAACCGCGCGCGACTTGCCGTCGAGAATACCCTTATAAAGCTGGTGACTGGTGCAATGGGGCTTTCGATGATCGATTACTGAATGAGTGTCTGTGTGCTGCGACGCGGTAACCAGGTACAAACCGTCAACCCAGCATTCCGCGCCTTCGTTATCCATAGTCACATGAACGTCATGTCTGGAAAGTCTGGCGCCAAAGTTGATTGTGGTAGCGTCGTAGCTCGAATTCGGGCCCAGGTCCGCCGAAGTGTTGGCTACGTGAAATGCCTCGATGCTCTCGCGCTGCACTTTGTAATGCTCCAGGCGCGCCCCATCCTTAAGCACTATCTCAACTACGGCGTTGGTAAAGTAACGGGAATCGTTAACGCTGCCAAAACTTTCAATCAGGGTGGCGCTGCTGTTCTCGCCGGCGACTAAAAGTACGCGCGGGAAACTGGCTGTCTCGGCGCCGTCTGAAATGAAAAGCAGATGTAGCGGCGCTTTCATCACCACATTCTTTGGCAGGTAAACAAACGCGCCGTACGAAATGAGCGCCGTGTTTAGAGCGGTGAAACCATCGGCAACATAGTCGGCCTGTTGCGCCAGATGCTTCCACACAATTTCGCGATACCGCTCGTCGGCGATGGCTTCCGAGAGGTCCATCGCGACCACTTCGTCCGGAATTGCCGACAACGATGAAAGATCTTTTCGCAACATTCCGTTCAGGAAAACCAACTCACTTTGCGCGGTTTCCACACAACGGAACGGCGCCAACTTCTCCATTTCAAGCTCGCTTACGGAAGTTGTTTGCAAAAGCGCCGGTTTGAAGTCTATGGCTGCCAGGGGCGCGACGTTGGTGTATTTCCATTCCTCATCTTTAACGGAAGGAAAGCCCAACTCTGCAAACCGCTCCATTGCGTTCGCGCGTAACCGCTGGAGCCATCCTACGCGCTCATCCTGCTGTCTCTCCTGCAAGGCGCGGAAAGCCAGCTGATACGAATTCTCTCTGCTTGCTATTTCAGTAACCATTTCTATTTTGCCGGCGCGCCAACGCCGCCCGTTTCCGGCGCAGTTGCTTTCAGCCAGTCGTAGCCCTTCTCTTCTAGTTCGAGCGCCAATTCCTTGCCGCCCTCTTTGGCGATGCGTCCGTTGGCCAACACGTGCACAAATTGCGGCACGATGTAATCAAGCAGTCGTTGATAGTGCGTTACGAGGATGACTGCATTTTCCGGACTATGAAGTTGATTGACACCGCCTGCAACGATCCTCAGGGCGTCGATGTCCAACCCAGAATCAGTTTCGTCAAGAACTGCCAACTTCGGTTCGAGCACAGCCATCTGTAGAATCTCGTTTCGCTTTTTCTCGCCGCCGGAGAACCCTTCATTGACCGAACGCGTCATGAAACTTGCATCCATCTCAACTACCTTCGCGCGTTCCTTCAACAGATCCTTAAACTCAAGCGGATCGAGTTCCTCTTCGCCGAGATGCTTGCGCTTCTCGTTGTAGGCCAACCGCAGAAACTGCGCATTCGAGACACCCGGCACTTCAATGGGATATTGAAAGGCCATAAAGACGCCCTCTCGAGCGCGTTCGTCAGGCGGCATTTCAAGCAGGTTTTTTCCCTCGTAAAGCACCTCGCCTTTAGTCACCTGATAGGCAGGATGGCCGGCCAGCACTTTTGCGAGCGTCGACTTGCCGGAACCATTGGGTCCCATGATGGCGTGAATCTCGCCCTTCTTAACGGTCAGGTTAATCCCCTTCAGGATCTCGTTGCCGTCGATCCCTGCATGCAAATTCTTAATCTCTAACACTTATGATTGCTCCTCACTAAATCAAACTTTCACTGGCGCACTGACACGGAGACGCGGGGACCGGGAGAAAAACTTCACCACGTCCCCGCGTCTCAGCTCCCCGCATCTTTCACCCGACGCTGCCTTCGAGCTTCATTCCCAGAAGCCTCTGCGCTTCGACAGCAAACTCCATTGGCAACTGCAAAAACACGTCCTTGCAAAAGCCGTTAATAATCAGAGACACCGCATCTTCTTGCGAAATGCCACGCTGCTGCAGGTAGAACAACTGTTCCTCGCTAATCTTTGAGGTCGAAGCCTCATGCTCCACACTCGAGGTATTGTTCATCACCTCGATATACGGAAAGGTATTCGCGCCGCTGTTGGAGCCAATCAGCATCGAATCACACTGCGTATAGTTACGCGCGTTTTCCGCTTTCGGCATCACCTTAACCAATCCGCGATAGCTGTTGTTTGATTTACCGGCCGCGATCCCCTTGGAAATGATCGTAGAGCGCGTGTTCTTGCCGAGATGGATCATCTTCGTTCCGGTGTCGGCCTGCTGCGCATGATTAGTTAACGCGACTGAGTAGAACTCGCCGATCGAATTATCGCCCTGCAAAATGCAGGAGGGATACTTCCAGGTGATTGCTGAGCCGGTTTCAACCTGCGTCCATGAGATCTTGGAATTTCGGCCGGCGCATTTGCCGCGTTTGGTAACGAAATTGTAAATGCCGCCAACGCCTTCCTCATCTCCCGCATACCAGTTTTGCACTGTCGAGTACTTGATCTGCGCATCATCAAGCGCGACCAATTCAACTACCGCAGCGTGCAGCTGGTTCTTATCAAACTTGGGAGCGGTGCAACCCTCGAGATAGGAAACGTGCGACCCTTCTTCAGCGACTATCAAGGTCCTTTCAAACTGTCCCGACTCAGAATTATTGATTCGGAAATAGGTAGACAGCTCCATGGGACAACGAACGCCTTTGGGTATGAAACAGAAAGAGCCGTCCGAAAACACCGCGCTGTTTAGAGCCGCGAAGAAGTTGTCGTTAGTCGGCACAACCGAGCCGAGATATTTCTTAATCAGTTCAGGATATTCGCGAATTGCTTCGGTAAACGAACAGAAGATCACGCCGTGCTTCTTGAGTTTTTCTTTGTAGGTCGTGGCGACCGAAACCGAGTCAAATACCGCGTCAACTGCCACTCCGGCAAGCTGCTTTTGCTCAGTCAAAGGAATGCCGAGCTTCTCAAATGTTCGTAACAACTCGGGGTCTACTTCGTCGAGACTGGCTTTAACGGCCTTTTGTTTGGGAGCGCTGTAATAGATGACGTCCTGGTAATTGATCTCGGGATAGGAAATATTTGGCCAGTGCTTCGGCTCGGTCATCGTCAGCCAATGACGATAAGCTTTCAGCCGGAACTCCAACATCCAGTCGGGTTCATTCTTGATCTTAACGATCAACCGAATCGTATCCTCCGTCAGTCCACGGGGAATAACGTCTGACTCGATGTCGGTGACGAAACCGTACTTGTATTCCTGCTTGCCTAAGAGTTCTGCTGTGCTCATCTGTTATTAATCCGTTAACTTCCAACCGTTCCAATCAGTAGTCGGACTATATTCCCTTTATACCTGCGCGGGGTTCTCGACACTTCGCTGGTGCTTCATGCCCTGAATCTTATGCAGGACGGCATCAACCTTCGCTTCCGTGCCGAGCAACTGCGACAACGTAATCTCAGACAGCGCATTGTCAACAATCTGGTGTAGCTCAACGATCACTGGCCTTATGCCACAGTCTCCAGTGTGCACGCACGAGTCCAACACGCCCGCATAACTCTTGCAGTGAGTCTCGACGCTCTCGTCATCCAGTACGCTTATAACCTCGTTCAGATGGATGACAGAAGCGGGACGCGCTAGCCGGTAACCACCCTTGGTGCCCCGCTGCGATTGCACCAAGCCCGCCTTATTCAAAATCCACATCAGCTTGCCGGCGTTGGCGACCGAAATTCCTTCCAATTGGCGATCTGCGCCAGTGTCAGCGACTCGCCCTGCGAATCGGCGCGTGCCAGTTGGAGCAGGCAACGTAATCCGTATTCTTCCTGTGCAGATATCTTCATTAGTACTCAATCTCAGCGGACCGGCCGCACTGGCAAACTCGTCAACTACATCAGTTGAGGGCAGTCTAGCGAATCCTTACTTTTA
>CAWEIN010000010.1:0-590000 GCA_963809065.1 Blastocatellia bacterium | reverse complement strand
AGGTTGCCGGCAAATTACGACAGCTGCTACAGAATTTATTTCACCAATGCGCGCGAAAAGGCCAGATAGCTCAGGACGCGAAAATATGCGAGATCCATTGCTCCCCGTAGCCAGTCCTGACTGTAACAAGAACGCATTGACGGATTCTTTGTCGGACTCATTAGCGTCGCCCGAGATATAAAAAGCGGAAACGCGATCGCCCGCCTGCCTCGCAGTAGTTTTGATTTTCAAAATATCGGGACGAATCACCATAATAAAGTAGTCTGGATCTATGAACTTCGTGAAGCTGTTCCCTTCCACGAAAACTCCCGGCCCCTGAACATATCCGAGAGCTTTCTTAATCCCGGTTTCCACTTGCGAATCAGTTGCAATTAACCAATGAACGTTAGCAGCGCCGGAATCCCAGTAACGCCCAGTGTCTTTCCCCGCTGCATAAGTCAGCTCACGGCCAGATCGAATCACCGGTTCCTCCTCAAGCAGATCACTGACACAACACGCGTGTGGATCTTTTCCGCAGGAACGATAGTGTCCGCGCGTAGTCTTTATTGCTTCCCATCCAGGAAAGGCACGCAACAATTCACACAGCAAGGTGGTCTTGCCGACTTCGGAGGTAAACCCTCCGACTCCAACTACTATGGGCACACGGCGACGCATCTAACTGAACCAACCTTACGAACTCAAAATCTGCAACAGCAGAAATTACTTTTTCTTCTTATCTTTGTTTCCCACGTTAGGCGCGTTTACCTTGAGATAACCACGCCCGTCTTTATAAATACTGTATTGAACATCACTCACTTGTCCGCTCTCATCCTGCACTCGAATGGTGAAGGTCTTATTATCTCGGCCTCCTTCAACCCGGCAAGGCAGATAGCCCTTTAAGTCGGGACTGCGATAAGCGGTGTAATGTTCCTGATCACGCTTGTCATAACCCAGCACGTAGATGCGATCGAAGTCAGGCTCACCGATCGTGTGTGGTTGATCGGAGCTGCTTTTTTCCAGGATTACCCAGCTTCCGGGCTTTGCTTCTTTAGCGGCGTCTTTACCCTTGGATCCGTCCGCTTCGGTAGATGATTCACCGTCCAGTCTTTGCCACCCCACAAACTCACGTCCGGTACGATAGAAAATGATGTCGCTCGGCACCGTAAGTTCAACCTGCTTCCCATAAATCCAACCTGCAGGGGCGGGCGATGCCAGCGATGCTAAGTGAACCTTGTACCAAACCTCGTTGGTTTCTTCCGGCTCGTTCTCGTCCTGGTTTTCTTTGTTTCCCCTGGTATTTCCCTGCTGCGCGCTTCCGGCTTTCGGCGCCACATCGCTTTCAATAACTTCCGATGACTTTGGTTTTGGCACTCGCTTCCAACCCACTATCTCGAAGCTCGAGCCGCTATCGAGCCTCATCATGATGTTTTCGTTGCCACTGCGATCCGGGCTCAGCCGCAAATTTGAACTAGCTCGAAGCTGTCCGGTCGCCTGGGCAGGAATACCGTTGTCTTCCTCGGCAAGCTTCTTGGAGGCCTGAAGAACATCGTCCGGCATTACATTCCGCGACTCGATCCAGCCCTCAGTGCTGTCTTCATCATGCGCCTGAACGCGTAGCCATCGCTCTTTTTTGGTGTTGTCACTCGGATCCTGTACGTCCTGGTAGTCCAGGATATCAACCGCATCCCCGCGATCGACCTCTAACAGATCGGCCGCGACAACTGCCGTCGAACTACGAATCTGAGCGCGACGCGCAACCACCACACCGGTGTTGTTTTGCTTCGCGATTGTTTTGCACCCCGGCGCCAGACTCAGGGCAACCAGAATGAACAAGTACTTATAAATGGAACTGTCCAACTTAATGTGCATAGCCATAGTTAGCTCTAAAACAACATTACATATAACAAACTATTTTCGGTAACCAATACAACCGAGCAACGCTCGTTGGGTCTTATCAAGATCGTGACCCGGAACTAACTCAGTTGCTTGCGAAGCGGACGATCTCACTTGAATCCCATAACCCGGCAAAATTGTTTCCAGATCGATCTGCGTCGCGCTCTCCACGTAATCTCGAGCAAACGTTTTCAAGCCTTCGCGCTCACTTAACGCGCCAATTATAGTCTCGTTGGCGCTTCGCTGTCCTGTCGGCGCCAGCCGAAAGAGTTCGGCGTATACGTCATCAAGTGACGCTTGGCAATCGGTGACTTTCCTGAGGGTCAAATCATAGATAAATGCGACCAGCATTCCTTTTTCGTACACGAGTGAAGCGGACGTCGTCCAACGGCAGCTGTGATGCCTCAATTAATGACAAACGATCGCGGTCCAGGGCCGACCTATATGAATCATAGACACCTGCGATAGTTTCCAGATAGTCCTGGAAGGAGATCAAACCAAGGCGGAGATCCAGGCGCAAGCGCCTGGTAAAGAGTGAAGCCCTCAAAAAACCAATCGTAATCGCCCTCAAGCTTCAGCGAGTTTGGCACCCAAAGGTGAAACAGTTCGTGACTAAGTACGATTCCCAGCCGCGACAGAACACTTTTTCGCCTGGCGTTCCGACCTAACAACAAAACAACTACGTTTCCCCTCGTTTCAGCGCTCCAATTTTGCGGGCCGACGTCACCCGGATAAGGAACCAGCATCAAAACTACGTTCTGCTTGAGGTCAAACCGAGTAAGTCGCGAATACTCTGCCAGAATCTTCCCGGCAATCTTCGTTGCATCATTATCCGAGAAGGGCCAGTCACCAACGGTAAGTATTGAGAAGTTATTGGTCGAGAGTCGCTGACGTTTTTCGTGCAATGACGGTCCGACAAGAAAGACTGCCGTTTCCGGATCGGTCAGTTAAAAACTGAGAGCCTTCCTTCTTAATGTTAGCGGAAACAGTCCAACCATTAGGGACGTCAACGTCGATCAAGGCCGACGTGAAAGCGTTGGAATCATTCAGCGACTGCGGTAGCAAGTCCGACATCATCAATAAGCCGTAATCTGGATTGAGCGATGAGACATGCGAGAGATCGGCAGGTCGACTTGGCCCAATAAGATTTACCTCGTAGGCGAATCGCGAAAATCCTTCAACGGACTTGAATTCTCCGGGGGTCAGCCTCTGAAGTGGGATCCTCTCGCCGTTTTCCTTGAGTCCTTCAACCGTCTCAATCCGCTCACCAAGCCCCAGCACGCCAGCATAAGTATTCCGAAACGACAAAGTCGTTGTTGTATTAGGCAGACGCGCTTCGATTTTGATCCTCGCAGGCGCCGTGGAAACGACACTGATCCGAGCGTCGAGGGTTTGCGCGTTAATGGTAGCTATGCCTGCGAAACTCAGCAGCGCGCAAGCCGCGAAAACCTTAGCGTGCGGACCAAACACGCGAGTCATTTTCCCTGGGAATTGACGCAATCGATTCGAAAAAGCCTGGCCCTTCCGATAAAGAATTTGCCAGCCTGGTGGGCCAAAAACAATTTTGACAGTGCTGGTAGACATCCTTATACTGCTGCTCAGGACTCTAACATAACTCGCAAAAAAGTGATTAGACACCGAAAAATGAACTCGGGCAGTCGGCGCGACACGTTTAGCCGCGTGGTCTCCTTGCTGTTGTTCGTTTTCATTTTCTATGGAACGACTGTTGAAGCCGCGCACACGCACCGAAGCCTCGCTGCAGCAAACACCGTCGCCGGCGCGTCCAACTTTTCGGATCCGGCAACGAAAACGAAGGCGAGTAATACCTTGCCGGGCTGCAGCGATTGTCTCATTTGTCAGTTACATCAGAATTTCTCCGCAAGTCTAATCTCGGTTCCACCCAGCAGTGGCCCATCGTCAGCTGGTTCTAAATCTTTCCACTCAACTACGGTTTCCGTCCACTCGCAGGCGAGTAGGCCTCGAGCCGGCAGAGCCCCACCACTAATCTCCTTTTGATCGCCGTCTTACGTATAGCCCTTAGGCCATGCGTGAGTCTTTAGCGGACCTGCGCCAGCTCTCTGTCTCAAAAGTTCATGAAACTTGTGAGACTGAATATCTGGAAGCGGCCCGCAATCATTAGGCGCATTATCAGGAGATTCGCTAGCGATGGTTCTCAAGACTTTTCTCAGGTTCTCACTGTCAGTCGCTTTTTTCCTATTACTCTCCCAAACGATCTTCGCGCAACGACGGCCACCAAGTCTCGATGCGGATCGCGCGGGGTCAGTCGCGGGTCAGGGCCCCACTGTTCTCGAAAAATCGACTGAACGATTGAAGGAAACAAATGCCGAGATCGCTGCGAAGTCGCGCGCTCGGCAGCCAAGCCCGGAAGCTCCCGGAAAACGGTCTATTACGATTTCGGACGCTGTGTCGATTTTTTTGCAGCAGAATCTTCAGCTAGTGGCGGCCCGCTACGATATCGATACCGTGGACGCTGAAAAACTGAGTGCGCGGCTCCGTCCCAACCCGGAGATCAGTGTCGGGTTCTCCGATATCCCTCTCGATTTCAGAGAGGATTTTGTCAAACCACAAACTTTCTCTTACGACATCTCACAGACCTTCGAGCTGGGTGGAAAGCGAAGAAAACGGATCGCTGAAGCTAATGCAAATTCCGAAGTGGCCCGGGCGGAGTTCCAAATAGTGCTGTGGCAATTGACTAACGATGTGAAGAGGAAATTCTACTCGGTCCTGCTGGCCGAATCATTGCTCAAACTGGCACAAGCGAACCAGAAAACATTCGCGGAAATCGTAGATCACACAAGGGAAGTCTTCCAGCTTGGCGAGATTTCGGGCTTGGATCTGCAGCGCCTCGAGATTGAAAAATTCAAGTTCGATACGGATGTAGCCAACTCGGAAAGGGACTACGAACTTGCATTGCGAGACTTGCGGTTAACACTGGGTGGAGACTATCGAGCTATGGACATAGAGGCGGTGGGGTCGATTGACTACTACCAACCTCACGAGTTCTCACTTGCTGATCTTCGCGACAAAGCGCTGGCTGCTCGGCCTGATCTAAAGGCCGCGCAACTTAGCGAACGCGCCGCCGATGCTTCTCTTCGCTTACAGGACGCTAAGCGCATTCCTGATCTCACTTTGGGAGCAGGGGTGGAACAGGTTCCGCAGGGCGGCAGCACTTACAACTTCGGCGTCGGCATTCAGCTGCCGGTGCACGATCGCAATCAAGGAGAGCGAGCTAAGGCCCTCATTCAAAGAATGAAGGCTCAGAACCAACAGCAGTTGATTACCAATCAAGTGTTGAGTGAGGTGGATAAAGCAGCGGTAGCGTTTGAGATTCAGAAACGACGAGTCGAGCTCTACCGCGGCGGAGTACTTGCAAAGGTCGATGATATTCAGCGGTTAACTGAGTTTTCGTTGAAGGCTGGGGAAAGCTCGACAATTGAGCTGCTGGATGCGATCCGCACACGGCGCGAGACCCTGGCAGGCTTTTACCAGACACTCTTTGATTACCAGGCAGCACTGCTTGATCTTGAGCTGGCGACCGCCACGCCGCTGCAAAAGTAAGTGCCAACTCTAAAGTATGGGTGATAAGGAGACCGTATGTTCAAACCAAGACTACTTCAGCTCTTATTTATTCCACCGCTTCTCCTGGCGACGATTTATCAAGGCTGCAATAAAACGTCCAACCCTCCCTCAAGCGCTCCCAGCCTCCAGCCTGCCGCGGCGACATCGGAGTCAGCACAAAGCCACGCGATAGAAATGGAAATCGTGGCACCGCAACCCATCGCCGGCAGCATCGTCGCCACCGGGAAGATCCTGGTTCCGGAGGACCGCATGGCAAACATCGGTCCTGTCCATGAAGGCAGGCTCGTGCGTCTTTACGCAGGCCAAGGTAGCAAGGTGAAGAAAGGTCAGAAGCTGGCCGACCTTGAGTCGGCGGACATCGATCAAGCCGAGGCTGACTACCTCAAAGCGCTGGCGGACTTTGAGAATGCTCGTCGCACATCAGCCGCTGAGGTCAAGTTTGCTCAAGCCACTTACGACCGTACCAGAATGCTTTTTGAGAAGAGCATTACTGCCGGGAAAAATGTCGAGGCTGCCGAGCATGACCTCGAGCTGGCAAAGGCTTCGGCTTCAAGCTCTGTTGCCGGGGCGAAGGCGGCGCTCACATCCGCGCGACGCCATTTGCTCATACTCGGATTGAAAGCGTCAGAGATCGATGCGCTGGCGAGCAAATCGAGCCTGGGCGCCATGTTTTCCCTCACGGCTCCAATCGCAGGCATCGTAATTGAGCGCAATGCCACGATCGGCGCCACCGTGGGTTCGGACGCGAACCTGTTCAAGATAATCGATATCTCGCGGGTCTGGATCGATGCAAACGTGTTTGAAAAGGATCTTGAGCGAGTGAGGCTCGGTCAGGAAGTAAAGGTTAAGGTGCCGGCCTTTCCGGGGTCGAGCTTCTCAGGCAGGGTCATTCTGGTTTCCAGCGTTGTGGATCCGGAGACCCGAAGTGTGAAGGTTCGCACCGAGGTGCCAAACCCTGACAACAGACTCAAACCGGACATGTTTGCCAATGTGGAAATCATTACCGAACAGCATAGTACTGCCATTTCGATTCCCCAATCGGCTGTACTCAAAGATGGCGAGAAGCAGGTTGTCTTCGTTGCGGAAGGCAACGGCTACAAGAAACGTGAGGTAACCGTGGGGATAGCGAGCAACGATCGAGTTGAAATTATCGAAGGGCTGGCAGCGGGCGACAAGGTAGTCGTAAAGGGAAACTACCTGTTACTTCAACAAAGCCAACCTCAGTAGTAGAACCGAGAGCGCCACTAAACGACTTAGGTCCAACCATGACCGACAATTTCATTGCCTTTTTTTATCGCGAGCGATTGCTGGTTGCCGTCGTGTCAATGCTCATTATGGCCGGCGGCATTCTGGCCCTCTCGAAGTTAAATGTCGATGCCTTTCCGGATGTCACTCCGGTACAGGTGGAAATAGATACCGAAGGCCAGGGGCTCGCTCCGCAGGAAGTCGAACAGCTCATAACCTTTCCCATCGAGAACGTTATGAACGGGATACCGGGAGTGGTGCGGGTGCAGTCGATTTCAAAATTCGGTTTGTCAGTGGTGACAGTCTATTTTCGCGACGACGTTGACGTCTACTTCGCACGGCAGCAGGTTTTCGAGCGTCTCTCGCTGGCAAAGGATCGCATTCCGGCGGGGTTTGAACCGGGCATGGGACCAATCACGACCGGAACCGGACAAGTCTATCTATACCAAATCGTCGGACCTGGGAAGAGCACTCAGGAGCTACGCACTATCCAGGACTGGATCGTAAAGCTGCAACTGCGCACTGTGCCCGGCGTAGCCGATGTCCTTAGCTTTGGCGGAGACGTGAAGCAGTATCACGTCATCGTCGATCAGCAGGCATTGGTCAATTACAACATCCCAATTAAGTCTCTCTTCGAAGCAATTCAGAACAACAATCAAAACACCGGGGCGAACTTTATCGAGCACGGCGATGAGCAATACGTTGTGCGCGGACTGGGTCTGGTCAAGGACATCGAGGACATAAAGAACATCGTGCTGGAATCGCGCGGGGGATCACCTATTCGCGTGAGCGACGTGGCGCAGGTCGAAATTGGGAATGAACTGCGCCAGGGTGCGGTCACCAAAGACGGTAAGGGCGAAGTAGTGACCGGGATTGTCCTTAAACGAATCAATGAAAACACCAAGGAAGTGATTGAGCGGATAAAGGAAAAAGTAGGCGAGATCAATAAGTCGCTACCCGAGGGTGTGAGCATCGTTGACTACTATGATCAGTCGGAGCTGGTTGATAACAGCATACACACGGTGGTGAAGTCGCTGATCGAAGGTGAGGTTTTGGTGCTGATAATTCTTTTGCTGCTGCTCGGCGACTTTAGGGGTTCGCTCATCACCGCTGCTGCGATACCGTTTTGTATGCTGGTCGCTTTTATTCTCATGTGGTATTCGGGGCTCTCGGCCAATCTTACTTCGCTTGGGGGACTGGCCATAAGCATCGGCATGATGGTCGATGCGACGGTCGTGATGGTCGAAAACATTTATCGCCATCTCGAAGAACATCGAGAACATTCCATGCGCGAGGCTATCCTGGTTGCCGCCCAGGAAATCGGGCGGCCGATGTTCTTCGCCATTCTCATAGTCATAGCAGTCTTCCTGCCGGTTTTCACCCTGCAAGGCGTGGAAGGCAAATTGTTCAAGCCGCTCGCATATGCCGTCACCTTCTCGATGATTGGCTCGATGTTGATGGCATTGTGCATAGCGCCGATGCTGTGCGCGTTGTGGTTGCGGCTGAAGCAAGGTGAAGTTCGCACCAATCCGATCATCGGGTTCTTCAAGGGCATTTACGTTCCGGTGCTCAAATGGACCATCCGTCACCGCTATCTCACACTGATCATGGCGGCGCTATTGCTGGTGTGGAGCGTTGCCGATGTCTTCATACTTGGCAGCGAGTTTCTGCCAACCATCGATGAAGGCAATATGCTGGTGCGAGCCACGATGCCGGCCAGCATCTCGCTACCGCGGGCTATCGAAGTTTCCTCCCAAATCGAAAAGTCATTGCATGAGTTTCCGGAGGTCGAGACTGTGGTCGCCAAGATCGGCCGTGCGGAGTTGGGCGGCGATCCTGAGAGCGTCAGTAACGACGAAATGTATGTGCGTCTGAAGCCAAAAGAGCAATGGACTACGGCCAGGACGAAGGACGAATTAGTTGATGCCATGCGCCACCGGGTGGAAGGTTTTCCCGGCGTTGAGTTTAACTTTTCACAGGTTATTCAAACGCGCAATGATGAACTCTTATCGGGTATAAACGCACAGATCGCGGTGAAAGTGTTCGGTGAAGATCGCGACACACTGGCGCGAGTGGCCGAAGGGATTCGTGACGCGATGTCTCACGTCCGGGGCGCGAAAGACCTTGCAGTTGAGCAGGCCGAAGGCGAGGAACATCTGGAGATCTCTTTGGATCGCGACAAGCTGGCTCGTTATGGGCTCAATATCGCTGAGGTGCTCGAAGTCGCAAAGATTGCCATCGGCGGTGATGAGGCCACCGACGTGCTCGAAGGCCAACGCCACTTCGCAATCTTCGTCCGACTCAAAGAAAACTACCGCAACCAGGTTGAAAAGCTTAGCGATATTCTGGTCGCTGCGCCGGTTGGCGGAAGTGTTCCGCTGGGACAGTTGGCGACCTTTCGGCTGTCGAGCGGCGATGCGGTGGTGAGCCGTGAAAACGCTCTGCGTCGGCTAGTGGTGAAGTGCAATGTCACTGGGCGGGACATTGGCGGCTTCGTTCACGACGCGCAAGCGGCGGTTGCGGCGCAAGTCAAGACGCCGCCAGGATATTTCATCACGTGGGGCGGGCAATTCGAAAACGCACAGCAGGCCACGCGCAGGCTGCTGATTGCCATACCGATTGCTCTGTTGCTGGTGCTCGGGCTGATCTACACGTGCTTCAATTCGCTGCGCAACACGCTGACGATCATCTTTAATATCCCCATCGCGCTGGTGGGCAGCACAACCTTCTTGCTGATCTCAGGGTTCCCGTTGAGCGTTCCGGCGCTGGTTGGATTCATTGCAGTTTTTGGGATCGCGGTGCAAAACGGTATGGTGATGGTATCTTACATTAACAAACTTCGTGCTAAGGGCATGGAGTTGCACGACGCAGTAATTACTGGTGCGAGCGTGCGCCTGCGGGCCGAGTTGTTGAGCGCACTGATAGGCAGCATTAGCCTCATACCGTTTATCATCTCGTCCGGAACCGGCGCCGAAATCGAGAAGCCACTTGCGATCGTGGTAGTCGGGGGAATGCTGATGAGCCCGATCAAGATCGTGATGTTACCGATGGTTTACGAGTGGGTAGAACGCCGCGCTGTCCAAAAAGCCAGGGCCATCTAGAGAAGCCGGAGCCTGGCCGGATATCCGGTTGGACTCCTTCACTTCATTGACACTTTGCCAGAGCAATTCTAGAATACAGCCCTGTTTCGTCCCTTTTGTTGTCTCCCTAACCCTGAGGGGATTAGTCATGAGTTTAGTAAAGATCATCGTCATCACGATAATTGTGATTCTGACCATTCTGCTCTTCGGCCGGTTCTTTACTTAGTCCGAACGGCTGCATGCAACTGCCTGCCGCAAGGTCAAAAACAATCCTTTCAAACAAGAATGCGGGATTTCTGCGCACAATTGCACGATCCTTATTTGGAATCGCATGCGTCGCTGTCGTCTTCGTCGCGCTCGATCCAATCCAACTTCAAGCTCAGGAACCGACCACTGATGACGACGAGGTGGTAAAGGTCAATACTGACCTGCTCGTCTATCCCATCCGTGTCAGAGACAAACGCAGCTCGGCTACAGGTTCGTTGACTGAACGCGATCTGACGTTGAAAGACGACGATCATGTGACTGCAGGTCTGTATCTATATCCAGGCGCCGATCGTGTATCGCTGGTCTTTGCTCTCGACGAGTCAGGCAGTCTCCGCGAGATCGTCTCCCAGCAGCGGGACGCAGCGCTGGGATTGTTTGGCCGGTTTGGCGAGCGTTCGAACGTGGCGGTGATGCGTTTTGCGGAACAACCTGAGTTAGCGGTGCCCTTTGGCAGAGATACCGCGACTGCCGGCGAGGCCTTTCGATTCCCGGTTAAGCCAAATCAACACACTGCGATATTCGACGCCGCTGCGGCGGCGATTCGCGCTTTTGACAATCTTCGACGCTTTCGATCGGAACGTCGCATCGTCATCTTAATCAGCGATGGACTCGACAACGCAAGCACTACGAAACCCGGTGCAGTCATCAGGGCTGCGCTGGAAAAACAGATTTCGTTTTATGTGATTCACTTGCCATTATTCGCGCCGCTCGATGGGCACTTAGCCGTGCGCCCGCCCTCGAAAGGCTTTCGCGAGCTCGCGGAAAAAAGCGGCGGCAAATACTTTCTGGTCGGGAATGTCAGCTCCGCGCTCTCGTTGCCGGAGGATCGATCAAGAAACGACCTGGCGCCGATATTCCTCGCCATTGAAGAAGATTTGCGCAGCCAATACCTGATGGGATTCTATGCGGGTGAAGCGTCGCGTGATGGACGTAACCATCGCTTCAAGGTGAGCTTGCCAGCCGGCGTTGATTATCAGGTCGCTGACTACGGGTACGCGCGCACGCACGAATTCTTTTTGAAGATGTCACTACTAAAGGCGATCAAGTGAAAGTTGCAAAGCCACTTGCACAAAAAGTTCTTCAACTGAGTAACCGGCGACTTGCGTCTCATGAGCTCATTGGGTAAACAGTTACTATCAGTAATCTAAGTCTTTTCGGTGTTCATACAACATGACTGAAAATCAGGAAGCCGGTTTACGAAAGATCCGGCGAGTCTTGATGAGCGTCTCGGATAAAACCGGGCTCGTCGACTTCGCCCGCGAGCTCAAGGAATTTGGCGTTGAGATCATCAGTACTGGTGGTACCGCCAAGGCGTTGCGCGAAGCCGGCGTAGAAGTACGCGATGTCTCTGAGGTAACCGGCTTTCCGGAAATGATGGACGGTCGTGTAAAAACCCTTCATCCAAAGATTCACGGCGGCTTGCTTGGCATTCGCACCAACCCCGGCCACCAGGCGGCAATGCGCGAACACAGCATCGAGCCGATCGACATGGTTGTGATCAACCTTTATCCCTTTGCAGAGACGATCGCTCGCGACGGCGTGACGGTAGAAGAAGCGGTCGAACAAATCGACATTGGCGGCCCGGCGCTGATTCGTTCGGCAGCCAAGAACTACAAAGATGTTGCCGTAGTCACTTCACCCGATATGTACCGGCAAATACGCACCGAACTAATTCTGGACGACGGCAGTCTCCCGCTCGCAACCCGGGAGACGTTGGCCCGCCTCGCGTTTATGCAGACGGCAATTTACGATGCCGCGATCTTCCCCTACCTTAGCGCCAATCTTGAAGGCGCCAAGGGCTCTAAGATCTTTCCACCGATTCCTGAACTCCTGGCGCCGATGTCCACCTTCATGAATCTTTTCTCCTCAGCAATGAAGGCGATGACCGGCCGCGAGTACACAGCAGAGGCGGACGAACAGTTTGGAGATCATTACCAGCTCTCGCTGGACAAGGTCGCCGATCTTCGCTATGGCGAAAACCCTCATCAAGCCGCGGCGCTATACGAAGTCGATACCAGCTCTCCTGAATCTGGCGGTATTGCAGCCACCGAGCAATTAGCCGGCAAAGAGATGTCCTTCAACAACTATGTTGATGCTGACGCTGCGTGGCAGCTGGTTTCTGATTTTGACGAATTGGCCTGTGCGATCATCAAGCATACCAATCCGGCGGGAGTCGCACTGGGTGCGTCAGCGGAAGATGCATATCGCCGCGCGCTGGCCACCGATCCGTTATCGGCATTTGGTGGTGTTGTGGCTTTCAATCGTCGACGGTTGACGAAGCGGCGGCGCGCGCGCTCGTGGAGATCTTCACCGAAGTCATAATTGCTCCCGGATACGATGATCAAGCGCTTGAAGTACTGCGCGCAAAAAAGAACCTGCGCATCCTGCGGGGGGCTGGTTCCAATCAGGAGTTGGGACTTGAGTACAAGCAAATCTCCGGCGGCATGTTGGTGCAAACGCGCGACACGCATCGACTACAAGAAGCAGACCTTAAAGTTGTCACCAGGCGCGAACCGACCGCGAAAGAGATCAGCGATTTACTGTTTGCCTGGATAGTCTGCAAACATACCAAGTCAAACGCGATCGTGTATGTCAAAGATAAGCAGGCTGTCGGCGTCGGCGCCGGCCAGATGTCGCGAGTGGACTCGGTGAAACTTGGCGCCATGCGCGCACAGTTGCCGACTGCCGGATCTGTCTTAGCCTCTGACGCTTTCTTTCCTTTTCGCGATGGTCTCGATGAGGCAGCAAAGCATGGCATCACCGCTGTGATTCAGCCTGGCGGCTCGGTGCGCGACGCGGAAGTTATCGCCGCAGCCGACGAACATGGGCTGGCGATGGTCTTTACCGGCATTCGGCATTTCAAGCATTAGGCCTCGCGTCTTGCTCTTCGCCTCAACTTACCTAATACTTTCGGAATTCATCCTGAAAAAGCATTTGATTTGAACGCACTGAAGTGCCCGTGACTGCAATGGTTGTGAAATCTGTTAGAAGGAACGTCGTCTAGATGCTCAAAAACAAAAACGGAATTATTTTCGGAGTAGCCAACAAACGCTCAATCGCCTGGGCCACAGCACAGGTGCTGCACGAAGCCGGCGCCCGGCTCGCTTTCACCTACCAGGGCGATCGCCTTAAGGAGAATGTTGAGCAACTTACGAGTGAAACAATGCCTGATTCGCTGCTTCTACCGTGCGACGTCAGTAAGCCAGAGGAAGTTGAGCAGACTTTCAAACGAGTTGGCGAGGAGTTTGGCCGTCTGGATTTCCTGATTCACAGCATTGCTTATGCGCCTCGCGAAGCATTGTCAGGCCAATTCGTGGACACCAGCCGTGAGGCATTCCTGACTGCACTCGAGATCAGCGCTTACTCGCTGCCCCAACTCGCGCGCACCGCGATGCCCTTAATGACAGAAGGCGGCAGTATCGTTTGCATGAGCTACTACGGCGCGGAGAAAGTCGTGGCCGGTTACAACGTAATGGGTGTGGCGAAGGCTGCCCTGGAACAGAGCACGCGTTATCTGGCATACGACCTCGGGCCGCGCAACATCCGCGTCAACGCGATTAGCGCCGGTCCCATTCAAACGCTCTCCGCGCGCGGCGTCGCAGATTTCAGCTCGATGCTGAAACACGCCGCCGAGAAAGCGCCACTGCGCCGGAACGTCGATCCCAGCGAAGTTGGTAACACTGCGCTATTTCTCTGCAGTCCGATGTCGTCGGCGATTACGGGGAGGTGATCTACGTCGATTGTGGCTATAACATTATGGGTATCTAAACCTTTTTGGAGTGCGGTGACCTGTCACCGCTTTGGTAGATCGCGACTGGTAGCGACCAGTTCACGATTGAATTCAATTAAGGCACGGGCGTTAAGCCGCCCTTGGAAAAAGCGGCGACAGGTCACCGCACTCTAAAATTTGAGGGCAACACATGGCCGACATAAACGAGCCTGACGAACATCTACCCGGCACTACTCAGGACGAGCAACTGCTTGAGAGCCCGGGTCCCGATGAGTTTACTCACACGGACACCTGGCGCGTGTTTCGTATCATGGGTGAGTTTGTGGAAGGCTTCGATGAATTGGCGACGCTCACGCGCGGCGTTTCAATTTTTGGTTCCGCCCGCGTACGTAGCGATGATCCCTATTACGCGGCCGCACAGGAAACGGCGGCGCTACTCACGCGCGTAGGTTTCGCGGTTATCACCGGCGGCGGTCCGGGGATTATGGAGGCCGCGAACAAAGGCGCCTTTGAGGCCGGCGGGCAGTCAATCGGCTGCAATATCGAATTGCCCTTTGAACAGGGCTCTAATCCATATCTGACGCGAGGTTTGAAGTTCAAATACTTTTTCGTGCGCAAGATGATGTTCGTCAAATACAGCCTGGGCTTCATTATCTTTCCCGGCGGCTTCGGCACGCTCGATGAACTATTTGAAGCGCTGACTCTGATACAGACTAAGAAGATCCGCAATTTTCCGGTAGTACTTTTTGGATCCGCTTACTGGGAGGGATTGTTGAATTGGATTCGCGATCCGGCAATGAAAGAAGGCAAGGTCACCGAGCAGGATCTAAAGTTACTGCACCTGACGGACTCACCTGCTGAAGTCGTGAAAATTATTGTAGACAGCCAGAATGCGCTGGGTGCAGAGAACCCTATAACTGCAGAGATCGCGGAGGTGTTTCCGGACAAACGCTAGGCGCTTCCCTGCTCTTTTTCGCTGACGCTGGCCTTAAGCCATTCGAGATACGGACCCGAGCCGGCGCTTAGCGGAACGGCAACGATCTCAGGCGTCTCGTAGCTGTGAAGTTTGAGCACTTCCCTTTCAATCTCGCGAAATTTTGAGTTCAGGGTCTTCACAATCAATAAAACTTCTTGCTGCGTTTCAACCTTCCCCTGCCAGCGAAATACTGAGTTCATCTCCCGCATGATCTGAACGCAGGCAGCAAGGCGTTGATCCACCAGCATATCAGCCAAACGATTGGCCTCGTCCACGCTTGCAGCGGTCATGAAAACCATAATCGCTTGATCGGGATGGGTGTTCATGAAGTTTCTAGTTTCTAAGTTCCCAGTTTCGAGTTTTTAAGGTGTCCGGGGCTGCGGCACATGATCCGAACTAGAAACTCGGAACTAGAAACTCGAAACTTTATTCCAGGTCTTCCCCTGGGATTCCACCCGTAAGCGGGGTCGTATCAGCGCCGAAGAACGAAGCATATATTTCCTGGGCCCGATCGAGGTCGCGTTCGTCCACGAGTATGGTGGCGCCAGGCGACATAGCAGAGAGCAAAGGTGAGAAAGCGTCTGCCCCGCCTGACTGCACAGCGGAGCGAATGCCGTTTTGCTTCAGAATATCGTTGACCATTTCGGCTTCGGCCGGCGATCCGAGATTGTGAAGGGTGACGAGCTTCGCCTCGCTCGAATCGTGCATTGCCGTTTCAGAGGTTAGACGATTTACGAGCTCGGAGCCGTCGTCAGGACAGCGCGTGATGCCGGCTTCGTATTCGGATTCACAAACAGGACAGAACATAATTTGACTCCCATTGGGGATTTGGTCTTTGGCTAATTGTGCTTTGATTCTAACAGTTTTAGAACCACCTGTTCAGGCACTAACGAAGAACAAAGTACAAAGACCAAAGGCGCAAGACCAAAGACCGTTCTATTTCGTAGCTTTCACCGCGCGTTCAAACGGAATCTCCTCAAAATTTGTCATTTGCTTGAAGGCGCGAAAGCGATCGTTTATTTCCTGATGAGTGAGCTTCTGTACCCGCTCAGTGCCAAACTCTTCCACATTAAATGACGCCATAACAGACCCAAAAATCATCGCCCGCCGCATCGCCGCTTCGTCCAGTTTTTCCTGACTGGAAAGATAACCCATAAAACCCCCGGCAAAAGTATCGCCGGCGCCAGTAGGATCGAAAACGGACTCTAACGGATAAGCCGGAATAGCGAAGTAATTCTGCTCAGTGAAAAGAGCGGCACCGTATTCGCCGCGCTTCACTATCAAAGCCTTGGGGCCCCACGAGAGTATTGTTCGCGCCGCCTTAATGAGATTAGGGACTTCCGTCAATTGCCGCGCCTCGGCATCGTTGATTATTACCACGTCCACGCCCCTAATCGTTTGCATCAGCGAGTCGCGCGCAATATCGATCCAGAGGTTCATGGTATCGAGGGCTACGAGTTCCGCGTTCGGAACCTGTTCGCGCACACCGCGCTGCAGATCTGGCTGGATATTGCCCAGAAAGACCAGCCGCGCACTCTTCGAGGCCTCGGAAAGTTTTGGCTGGAAGCCGGCAAACACATTCAGCTGGGTATCCAGCGTATGGGCCACATTGAGATCGTAGTCGTAGCGTCCAAACCACTTGAAAGTCTTACCGTCTGCGATTCGTTCGACGTCTGAAGTATCGACATTGTGGGCATCAAAGACTGCCTGCTCGGCGTCGCTAAAGTCTCCCCCAACTACGGCTACGATTCGAACCTCGGTAAAGAAACTCGCCGAGATTGAAAAGTGGGAACCGGAGCCACCCAGCATTTTTTCGCATTTGCCAAAAGGCGTTTCGACCGCGTCGAATGCAACTGAACCAACAACAAGAAGAGACATAGGAATTTCGGATTTCAGGATTTCGGATTTGAGATCGATTTCAGATTAGTAAAACGGCAGTAACAACCGCCTACTGCTCACTGGCCACTGATCACTGGCCACTGCTATTGCGGCGGCTTAACGGTTGGCGGCTCAGCCGACTGAACCGGTCCTCCCAGTGCCTGCAAGTCAGTCTCCGCCTGGCTGCGAAAAGTACTGTTCGGATATCCGGCGACGAGTCGCGATAAATACATTCGCGCGTCTTCACGAAGTTCCTCAGGCGTTTTGTATTTCAAGTCCTGCTTGTCTTTTGCCAGCATCGCGTCAGGCATTACAACTTTGGTCTTCTGCTTGCCACCGGTTTCCGCGAGTCGCAGACTGCTTTCTCCGGCAATGTACAGGACCTCATCCATTTTGGCGAAATTCGGATTGCCGGCGTCTATTTCCTCACAACGTTTCAGTGCCGCAAGGTACGCCTTTTTTTGCTTGAAATAATGACGCGCAACTTCAAGATTATGTAACGAATCCTTTTCGAGTTCGGCGTCACGAATGGTCGCCGGATCCGGACCAGTCTTCGCCCGACCCTGGGCAAACGAGGCGGACGCACAAATGGATAACGCCGTTGCCAGCATGATTATCGGAAGTAAAAGCCTTTTCATAAATCACCCTCGTATGTGTTGAGATCTCAAATTTCAAATTTCAGATCTCAGAATAAAACTTGAAACTTGCAACTTGCAACTCAAAACCTAAACCCAAAACTGATACCTTAGATGCCAGTTCTATCAGGAGAGCGCATACTTCTTAACAATAGCGTCAAGTTTTTTTCGTGTCTCCTCGGGCCATAAATGCGGCGCGGTGAAAATCGCATTCTTTAGTGCTGTAGCGCATTTGCACTGGCGTTCCTGTCCGCCGAGCCGTTGTACCGCATCCTTCATAATTAACTGGGCATTTCGGACGTTTTTGTTCAGATATTCAATTACTGAATCAGCCGTAACTGCATCATGACCGGGGTGCCAGCAATCATAATCCGTCACCAGCGCCAGTGTGGCGTAGCAGATTTCCGCTTCGCGCGCGAGTTTGGCTTCCTGAAGATTTGTCATGCCGATGACGCTCATGCCCCAGCCGCGGTATACCTCAGATTCTGCTTTCGTAGAAAAGGCCGGCCCTTCCATGCACAGATAAGTGCCGCGCCGGTGCGCCTTAACATCCGTAACCTTGCAGGCCTCTTCCAGAACATCTCCCAATTCCCCACAGACCGGATGCGCGAAGGCCACGTGCGCCACTATTCCTTCGCCGAAGAAAGTGGATTCACGCGCACGCGCGCGTGTCCGGTCAAAAAACTGATCCGGAATAACCATATCGAGTGGCGCATACTGTTCCTGTAACGAGCCGACTGCCGAAGCCGAAAGAATCCGCTCAACGCCGAGCAACTTCATCCCGTAGATATTTGCCCGGAAGGGAACCTCTGTCGGCGTGAAGCGGTGACCGCGCCCGTGCCGCGGCAAGAACGCGACCCGATTATTCTCGAGCGTACCCACGATGAAAGCATCGGAGGGAGGTCCAAAAGGAGTGTCGACAACTACCTCATTCACATCCTCGAGTTCCGGCATTTGATAAAGCCCACTGCCGCCTATGATTCCGATTTTTGCGATTTCCATTCCCTGAATCAGTTAACGCACTCGATGGCTACAGCGCGTAGTTTCCCTTCTTCTTCGATCAAACGGCACAGCGCTTCATCCGGTTCATGATAAAACAGACATTGCCAACCTTCGCGCGCGGCCTGTGGCAAAAGCTTCTTCTTCACTTCCAGTGTCTCTACGGGATAAAGATCGTAGCCCATGATCCAGGCGAACGGCACGTGAGCCCGCATCGGCACCAGATCGGCGAAACCAAACAACGTCTGTCCTTCACGTTCGAGCCGCCAGCACTGCATTGATCGGTTGTGACCCGGGTACGTTTCCATACGCAGGCCCGGCAGTACCTCGTAATTTGCGCCCTTCAATTCCAACTGACCACTCGCCAGCAGGGGCCGCCAATTGTCCGGCAAATAACTCGCACGGTCTCGTTCGCTGGGAGCCTCAGCGTGCTCTACTTCACTGCGCGAGATGAAGTACCTGGCATTGGGAAACGCCGGCGCGGCTTCAGCCTTTTCGTTCCACGCCGTATTCCCACCCGCATGATCAAAATGGAGATGGGTATTAATAACGATGGTGATGTTGTCCGCCTCAACACCCGCGATCGCGCGCAACGAGCCGGCCAACGATCGCTCACGCGTAATACCAAACATCGCCGTATGTTTCGCGGACCACTTCTCTCCGATTCCCGTTTCGATCAGTATTCGTTCCTTACCGGTGTCAATGAACACGCAATTCATGTTCATGGTTATGCGGTTGTCTTCATCAGGCGGACAAACTTTCGACCACAAGGCACGCGGTACCACCCCAAACATTGCGCCACCATCAAGGCGAAATTCGGTGTCGGGAACTATCTCCACACGGTAATCGCCAAACTGCATTTAGTCTGCCACCTATTAGCCTGGTTATTTCTTTTTCTGTTTTTCCTTCTGGGGAGCCTCGGATTTGGGTGTGTGTGGATTCTCCGCAGGCTCGACCGGTTGCGGCTGTTGTTCCGGACCCGGGGCAAATCCCGGCGGCATGCCCTGCGGTGTCGTCTGTTCAGGCGCTTTCACCGAATACACTTCGGCCACCGTGACATGTGATCGTTTCACGATATCGTCGAGAACTTTCTTCTGCTTCTCCTGCTCGACAGCCGCCCGCGCCTTGTCGCGGCCAGTCTGCGGTGGAGCAAAAGGATTTGCAGCCTCGCCGGCATTGTCTCCAATGAGGATATGTCTGGCGTGAACTTTCTCTTCGTCTTTGCCGTCCTTCTTCTCTGTCTTGCGTTCCTCGAGTTTAATAATGTGGTAGCCGAACTGCGTCTTCACCAGCTCGCTAATTTCTCCGGGCTTCAGAGCGTAGGCCGCCTTCTCGAACTCCGGCACCATCTGGCCGTGGCCAAACCAGCCTAAGTCGCCGCCCTTGTCTTTGTTACTGGTGTCAGTGGAAAACTCCTTGGCCAGCTTTGCAAAGTCTTCGCCGGCTCGCACGCGCTTCAAAACTTCCTCCGCCTTGGCTTGAGTCTGCTTGCTGGTATCCAATTCCGGATGTTGCTTAAGATACTCATCAACCTCCGCGTCTGTGGCAGTCATCTTCTCCTTCAAAGCATCCTGCGCATACTCTGAGGCCAGCACTCGGGCCTGCTCGAGCTTTACCTGTAGTTCGACCTTTCTCTGTTTATCAAACCCGGCAGCGATCGCGCGTTGTTCGCCGATCAGTACTTTTCCGAGTTGCTGCTTGACTTGCTTAAGCTGCTCCTCGGGAATCTCGCCGCCGGCAAGCTGAGGGTTTTTCGCTTTAGCGTCAGCCAGGAACTGGTCCCACTTCGACTGGTTAGCAGGTTGTTTGAAAAAGTCTTCGACTTCCTGATCGGAGATATTCGGTCCTGCTGGATTGCCCTGCGATTTGAAAAAGTTTTGCGCTATGACAGCGGAACGAATCAATTCCAGTTGCCGTTTCATTTCCGGGCGGCTGGTGATCAGCTCCTTCTTAACCTCCGTCGTGCCATCCGGCTTCACAGTTTTCACTTCGACGGGCGTAGTGCGCGCTTCATCGGCAACCGCAAGCAGTTTGTGCAAGTCTTCAGCAAAGCTCTTGCGCGTCTCTGCATCCTGAGCCAAACGCGCGCGAAACTGCGGCGACTGGTCTTCACCAATCAGCGCCATGTCTTCGGCAGAGAGGTTGGTAAGAAACTCCGACCGCCTTGCTTTCACCTGCCAGAAGATCAGTCCGCCGGCAAACAGTACGGCCATTGCAGCGGCAATCCAGGCCTTGTTAGTTGAACTCAAAATAATTATTCCTTTCGAAAAAAATAAACTTTAATTGTGCTGGACTAATTCAAGCAGTACACCATTTGCCGAAGCAGGGTGAACAAAGGCCACCAAACAACCGCCGGCGCCCGTTCGTGGCGTTTCATCAATCAGCCTCGTCCCCTTCTCCTTTAGTCGGGCAAGCGATGCGTGAATGTCGGTCACCCTTATCGCTACGTGATGAATTCCAGGTCCACGTTTCTCCAAAAATTTTCCTACCGGCGAAGTCTCACTAAGCGGCTCAAGCAATTCGATGTGCGTCTCGCCGACAGGCAGCATCGCCACGCGAACCCCTTGTTCCGTCACTTCCTCAGTGAACTCCACTTGTAACCCGAGCGCATCTCGCCAAAGCGCGAGCGCATCGTCGAGCTGGTGGGTTGCAATACCAATGTGGTCAAGGTTCATAACTAAGTTTGGTCTTTGGGCTTTGGTTTTGGGTCTTTGAACTTTAAATTTTGAACTTTGTTCCCGGAATTCGAATGCGGGGGTAAACGCACAAAGTACAAAGTGCAAAGCACCAAGTTCAAAGCAATAAGTTCAAAGACCAAAGCCCTAAGACCCAAGACCTAATAATTCTTCTACGGCAGAATAAGGGTCTCTTTGACGAGTCGCAACTTCTCCCGCCAGCTGATCCAGTTTTGCTGTGGCCGAATCCGACTCCAGAGTCTGCGCCACCAGGCGTTCGCGTAGCAACTCCAGAATACGCCAGCGTGCAATCGCCCGGCGGCGCCCTTCACCTGATTTTGTCTGTAAATTGAAGGTGCGATATTTCTCAATCGCAGCTGCTAACTCCTGTATTCCCTTGCTTTCTGTGGCGACCGTCTTGATGATCGGGGGCTCCCAAAAATCCTCGCGGCCGGCCAGAGACAAGAGCGCTTCCAACTCTTTCTCCGTAGTCAGGACGCCTTCACGATCCGCCTTGTTGATAACAAAAACATCGCCAATCTCCATGATGCCGGCTTTGATGGCCTGAATGTCATCGCCCATCCCCGGAACTAATACGACTACAGAAATATCCGCAGCCTTGACCACTTCCACCTCGTCCTGTCCCACCCCCACGGTCTCGATAATGATTTTCCCGTAGCCGCCGGCGTCGAGTATTGAAACAGCGTCGACCGTAGAACGAGCCAGGCCCCCAAGATTTCCACGCGTCGCCATCGAGCGAATGAAAACCCCATTATCGAGTCCCAGCGTCTGCATGCGAATGCGGTCGCCAAGGATTGCACCTCCCGAGAATGGGCTCGAAGGATCGACAGCAACAATTCCGACGCGCTCACCCTGGCGACGATAATGCAGCGCCAACTTATCCACTAGCGACGACTTGCCCGCGCCCGGAGCGCCAGTGATTCCGATCACCAGGCCGCGGCCCGTCAGCGGAAAGATTTTCTTCATTAACTGCGCTGCATCTTTAGAAACATCTTCGACCTTCGAGATTGCTCGCGCTACCGCACGCGTGTCCCCGGCCGCGATTCGCTCGACTAGCGACGTGTTGTTATTTGGCGAGCTCACGTGCTAACCAGCCTGCTGTAGGATTTCTCTCGCAATAATAATTCGCTGAATCTCCGAAGTGCCCTCACCGATAGTGCAGAGCTTCGAGTCGCGCCAGTATTTTTCCGCCGGGTAATCCTTCGTGTAGCCGTACCCACCGTGAATCTGAATGGCCTCCTCGCAAACGTTCACGCTAATTTCAGAGGCGAAGAGCTTGGCCATTGAGGATTCCTTCGTTACCTTCCTGCCGTTGTCCTTCAACCAGGCCGCTCGATACATCAGCAGCCGCGCCGCGTCTATTTGCGTTGCCATGTTTGCCAACTTGAATTGAATCGCCTGAAATTCGGAAATCGGTTTGCCAAACTGCTGCCGTTCCTTCGAGTATCGAACCGCCGATTCATAAGCGCCCTGGGCAATGCCCACTGCCAGCGCGGCTATCGAGATTCGTCCGCCATCAAGAACCTCCATGGCGTTTACAAACCCTTGTCCTTCTTCGCCCAGCCGATTTTCGTCCGGCACAAAGCAGTCTTCAAACACAACGCTGGCTGTCTCTGATGCGCGCAGCCCAAGCTTGTTTTCTTTCTTCGAAGGAGCAAAACCAGACATGCCCTTTTCAAAGATGAACGCTGAAATTCCTTTACTACGTTTAGCGCGGTCCGTAACTGCAACCGCCACACAAGTGTCGGCGTGAATTGCGTGTGTTATGAAATTCTTGGAGCCATTTACAAGCCACCCGCCATCTTTCTTGACGGCGGTCGACCGAGTTCCCGAGGCGTCTGAACCCGCGCTTGGCTCGGTCAGGCCCCAGGCTCCCAGGTGTTTTCCGCTAGCCAGCGGCACGAGATATTTTTGCTTCTGCGCCTCGGTGCCAAACTGATAGATATGGTTGGAACAGAGTGAATTGTGCGCGGCTACCGAAATACCAATCGAGCCATCAACACGCGAAAGCTCTTCGATGATCGTGGCGTATTCGACATAGCCCATGCCCGCGCCGCCGTACTCTTCCGGGAAAAGAACTCCGGTCAAACCCAGGGCGGCAAGCTTGGGTTGCAATTCGATGGGAAAGTGTTGCGCTTCATCCCACTCCATCACGTGTGGGGCGATCTCAGCCTCCGCAAATTCGCGCACGCTTTGCTTGACCTGTTGTTGCTCTTCAGTTAGTTCAAATTCCATACTGGTTCCTGTTTACCAAACACAATAAAGGCATTCCCGCCTGTCAGATCTGACAGGCCGGAATGCCTGTCTAAAACAACAAATCCTGAAAATCCGGAACGCTTATTCTACCTCATGGACGCCGCGAACCGTGACTCGCCACGTTAGACCTGCCCGCAGGTTTTGTCTTACTTGCCGCTCGCTTCTGCATGAGCAGTTTCACCTCGTCCGCCGATAGCCGGCGCCAATGCTTTGGCTTCAGCTCGTCATCTCGCAATGATCCGATGCGCGAACGCCGCAACTTGATTACAGAGTGTCCGATCAAATCAAACATGCGACGTATCTGCTGGTTCTTGCCTTCGTGAAGGAGAATTTCAAACCAGGAGTTGTTCTCCGTCTCGCCCACTTTTCTAATCTTCGCCGGGGCCGTACGCGTACCGTCCTCGAGCGTCACGCCTCGACGCAGACGTTCGATCGCCTTCTCGTCAGGAATCCCCTTCACCTTTCCTTCATAAACTTTTTCAACTTTGTTGCGGGCCGCCGTAATGAAATTGGTGAAGTCACCGTCGTTGGTCAATAACAACAAACCTTCTGTGTTGAAGTCGAGCCGGCCGACGGGATAAAGCCGGCCGAGCGAAGCGGGCAACAGTTCTAAAACGGTGGGACGGCCATCGGGATCACTGACGCTCGAGAGGTAGCCCTTCGGTTTGTTGAGCAGCACGTAAACTTTTTCGCGCCGCTGCAGTGACGGATTAATGAGCTTTCCCCGGACCTTTATATGATCCTTGTCCGGATCGGCTTTGGTTCCCAGTTCGGTGATGACTTTGCCGTTAACCGTGACCTCGCCCAGCTTGATTATTTCTTCGGCATGACGTCGCGATGCGAGGCCGGCAGCGGCGATTAGTTTTTGTAGACGTTCTTGCATAGAACAGTAGGCAGAAGGCACAAAGCAGTAGGCACAAAGAAAGCAAGCTTGTTAACTCTGCTTTCTGCCTTCTGCTTGCTGCCCTCTAGGTTTCTCCTCCAGCCAGGTCTTGAAAGTCTTCCATGCTCGGGAGCTCGCCTAAGTCCTTCAAGCCGAACTGCATGAGAAATTCTTTTGAAGTGCCGTACATCATCGGGCGGCCCACGGTGTCTTTACGTCCCTTAGCTACAATCAGTTTCTTGTCCAGCAACGTCTTCACTGATGAAGGCGATTGCACGCCGCGTATCTCAAGAATCTCCGGCACCGTGACGGGTTGTTTGTAAGCAATCACGGCGAGTGTCTCCAACGAGGCGATTGATAACTTGGCGCTGGGCCGCGACTTCAAATAGGCGCGCACGTGCTCGTGGTATTCGGGCCGGGTAGCAAACTGCCAACCGCCGGCCACTTCACGCAGCTGCAACCCGCCGTTGCGGCCGTTGAATTCCTTCGCGAGTTCACCCAGCGCTTCTTCGACCACCGCGCGGTCTTCGCGCAATACCTCAGCGATGACTTTCGCGGCGAGCGGTTCTTCGGAAACGAAAATCAGGGCCTCGATTATCCCCCGGCGCTCCGCCGCATTTTGAACTACATAAGACTCCGAGGCTTCGGACGCTTCTCGCTCAACGGCCGGTTCTTCGGCCGCGACCATTGCTTCCAGCTCGCGGCTGGCTTCTTCATTGAGCGCGGCTTCATCCAGGGGCGCTTCTGAAATGTTGTTTTTGCTCTCTTCAGTCATTTTGGTTATCAACTAACTCGCGACTCTGACGACGATGTCGCCGAAGGTTTGTTCCTGAAGTAACGTAACATCAGTAGTTCGTACCAGCTCCAGCACAGAAAGAAACGCCACCACCAGCTCGCGCCGCGAGCGTGCCTGTTCAAAGAAAACGCGCAGATTAACTTCGCCGGCCGACATCACCATATTGCGCAGGCGCTCGAGCATCTCCGACATGGAAATCTCTTCGCGCTCGATCTCCATCAGCACTTCTTCCTTGTGCCGAGCGAGAATTTCCTGAAACACTTTCAGGAGATCAAACAATCCGACTGTAACCTCCGGATTGTTTTTATCGGTTTCGATCTCAGCTCGTTTAAAGACGGCGCGCTCGACCGTTGCGCGCGACCATAGCATTTGCGCCGCGGCTTTGTATTTCTGGTATTCGAGCAGCTGATCCACCAGCTCGCGGCGCGGATCGTCTTCTTCTTCCGCAGCTGCGAAGGGATCGCGTGGCAGGAGCATTCGCGTCTTGAGCTCGATCAACGTGGCCGCCATTACCAGAAAATCGCCGGCGACGGCGATATCGAGTTCCTGCATTATTTGTAGGTAACGAAGGTATTCAGTAGCAATGCGGGCGACTGGAATGTCGTAGATGTTGATCTGTTCCTGACGAATCAAGTGAAGCAAAAGATCCAGCGGGCCATCAAACTCTCCCATTACGATCTTGAGATCGTCGGTGTTGTAATCGGAAACGATTTCCGGCGCTGAGCCAGTGACGTCTATCGGGCCAGCGGTTTCCTCCGGTTGTTCCGATTGCTCGCCGGCCGACACCGAATCTTCGCTTGCCTTTTGGGCTGCGCCTGCTTCTAACGTTTCGTCCATTGAAATCCTCGCGGGCGCGTAGAGTTATCTGCCCGCACCCGCAACACCCACCTTCTCTTTGACTGCAGCGAGCGTCTGGCTAGCGATCCCTCGAGCCCTGTCAGCCCCCTCCGCCAAAATGCGGGTCAACTCACTATCATCTATTCCTTGCACGGTTTTCTGGAGCGGCTCAAGAAACGCGATGGTAGTATCGGCTAACTCCTGCTTAAGTTGCGCATAACCTTTATCCTTGAAGTTCGCCTCGACCCGCTCCGGCGTTTCGCCGGTCAGTAACTGAAAAATCGTCAAGAGGTTGGTAATAGCTGGTCTGGAGGCGTCAAATTTAATCGCCGTTCCGGAGTCTGTCACTGCGCGTTTGAACTTGCGTTGAATGGCATCGGCATCGTCGAGCAGACGTACACAACCGTTGGCGTCGTCATCTGATTTCGACATCTTGTTCGCAGGATCAGACAACGACATGATTCGCGCTCCGACTTTGGGAATGAAGGGCTGGGGAACACGGAATGTCTCACCGTAGTCGCGGTTGAATCGTATGCTCAGGTCGCGCGTCAGTTCAAGGTGTTGCTTCTGATCTTCACCAACCGGCACAAGGTCTGTCTGGTAGAGCAGAATATCTGACGCCATCAGCACCGGATAATCAAACATTCCCACTGCTACGTTCTCACTCTTCCGCGCCTTGTCCTTAAACTGCGTCATCCGCTCGAGCTCAGACATCCGCGCGATGCAGTTAAGAATCCAGGTCAGTTCTGCATGTTCCGCCACTTCTGACTGAATGAAGATCGTGGAAACCCTGGGATCAATTCCGACGGCCAGATAAATGCGAGCAAGTTCCCTGGTCTTTTCGGCGAGTGTCTTCGGATCCTGGCGAGTGGTAATGGCGTGAAGGTTAACTATGCAAAAGAAACTTTCGTATTCGTGTTGCAGAGCCACCCAATTGCGCAAGGCGCCCAGGTAGTTTCCCAGGTGTACATTGCCGGTCGGCTGTACGCCGCTAAAAATTCGCTTCGGCATGAGTTCTTTGACGGTTGTCGCGATCCCTTCGCACTATCCGTGTACTCCGAGCAACAATAGATAATAAACAAGATCCATGATCGGCCTCAGGATCGCACCGAAGAAGCCAACGTAAATCAGCATCATCAGAATTATGAAACCATACTGCTCCATGAGGGTCAGGATTGGTTGAGCACTCGCCGGCAGAAAAGTCTCCAGAATCTTGCTGCCATCGAGCGGAGGAAACGGCAGGAGATTAAAAACCGCTAGTGAAATATTCATGGTCAAGAACAGCTGAAGAAAGAGGAAAATCGGTTCTCCCAACTGGCGAGACATGCTTTCGAACCCGCCGGTCATTATCATTACCTTAAGCACAGTAAAGGCGCAGATTGCGATGATAGTATTAACGATGATTCCCGCAGCAGACACCATCACATTTGCCCGATCCTTGTCGCGCCAACGTAGCGGATTTACCGGTGTAGGTTTACCCCAACCGATAAGGGGAATGCGCGCTACTGTTCCGCCCATACTGCCAAAGATGAAACCGACGATCGGAATCAGCAGCGTGCCAATCGGATCGATGTGGGCAAGTGGGTTGAGCGTAATGCGTCCCAGCAGACGCGCGGTGTCGTCGCCGAATCTGTTGGACATCCAGGCGTGCGCAGCTTCATGCGCCGAAATGGAAAACACCAGGACGACCATGTAAATCAGGAGCTGTGGGATTAGTTCTGCGGTCACTTAATGTTCGCTATGGGCCTCGAAGATAGAAGAGATGAAGTTAGCATCCTGCTAGTTGAGTGTCAAAATTGGCTTTCCGCAATGCTCCGACTAGTCCTTGCGTTTGGCGTTCCCTACAATTCGAGCGAAAGGCTGTAGATCGAGTCCGTCGAAGCCAAAGCCAGGTCACCAGTTACACTGAAAGCCAGACCGACCAGATTCATGCCGGCGACAAACATGCGAGCCTCCTTGCCGTCCGGAGAGATACGCACTACTCCTCGCCGGCCGCGTAGCGAGGCAACTACGCACAAGTTTCCATGACTATCGAATGCAAGTCCCTGGGGCCTTCCCAATCCCCTATAGAACACGCTGACGTCACCGTGCGCATCCACCCGCCAAACGGAATCAAAGCTCGCGACGGTCGGTCCGGTTACATACAAATCGCCATCAGGCCCAAAAGCTAGATGGTAAGCCGAGACTGACGGTTCGAGTTGTGCCCAGGCACTCTCTTCTCCGATACCGTTAACTTTATAAATTGTGCCGGTACGATCACCGACATACATCGTGTCGGAACTATCGAAAGCAATGCCGGTGGCTACTCCAAGATTTCTCGCAAAGGGCACCGCTTCTTTGAACGGCGGTGATGCGGTAGACGATGCCGTCCATGCGACTGCTTACGAACATCTGTCCGGAGCTGTCGAAGGCAATGCCGGTTGGATTGGTAATATCGCCGGAGAATTCGGTAACCTCGCCACTAACGTCGATGCGGAAGATTGTTACCGGCAACTGTTCACCGCGCGAACCCGAGCGCGTCACAAAAAGCGAGCCGTCATCCGGATCGAAAGCAGGATTGGCAACCGGATGAAGGTCCTCAGCAAGTTGCTTACCTACTTCGAGACTCGCGGCTGAGCTACGATCACCGTTACTTTCAAGGATTACCTCAGTCAGCCCACTCTGCTTCAACTCCGGCACGATCGCCAGCACGCGCCGCGGCGATAGAGCCACAATTGGCGCACGCTGGTTCTGGAGCCACACGGCACACAGGGTTGGATCGCTGGTATCCAGGTTTTCGCAGTCAATCGTAACCTCCGCCCCCGGGAGCGCAAGCAATGGGTCGATGCCCAGGATTTTTACTTCTTTACTCATTACTTATAGATCAACGGCACCAGCCGTCTACACCGCTCCCAATTTCATGGTTCGCAAAAGCTGTTCATCATACGACGGGGCACAGGTGGTGTCTAACGTGCCTAAATCGTTCAAGTGCTTTGCTGGGACCGCGGGCGTCCCGCCCGCAAATGAGCGCGAAGCGCGAAAATCGGTAACTGCACCGTCAAAACCTGAGCGCCTGCAGCGCGCTGCGGGCGGGACGCCCGCGGTCCCACCAAATCCCTTGACCGTTACGTACACGGCACTGTGATATAATCCGGCCTGCAACTAAGCGGCTCCTTACGTATGGTTGGACTTTCTTCTAAACGTAAGGCGCCCAGTCAATGAAAATATTGTAATGCTCAAGCGACTAAGCGAAGCGATATCGCAGAGCAACATCGAAAGCAAAACACCGGCGTCGGAAACCCACGGCTCGCATCACTCCTCCTGTAACTTCAACCCCAATCCAATCGATCACGGCTCCGGACGGTATCCAGTTTTGGCGCCATCGTCGGTTAACTGTGTGACTGGAGGGCAAGAACCATCAAGGACGTAATAGGAAACACCGCGGGTCTCAAGCCAAATCAGCTTCGCCGCATAGAAAAACTTTACACCAGGCGGATCGCTCCTCATCAAATTCTGACCCCGGAATTCGCGCGCCAACTCGCTGAGTTGTCACACGAGATACGCCGGCAAATCGGCGCGCTCATCGATCGCAGCGGGCATGTTGAATATGTAATGATTGGTGACAATCGACGGATCGAGCTCCCTGATTTCAAACGCATTCGTGTCGCCGTCGATCGCTTTCGCGGTCTGCGTTGCGTACATACGCATCTCCGAGGTGAAGGTCTGACGCAGGACGACCTTACTGACCTCGCCCTGCTACGGCTCGACCTGATGGTCGCAATCGATGTCAACCCGGACGACGGTTTACCCGGTCTCGTGAGCGCCGCACATTTGCTGCCCATGGCTGCAGTCGATGTGCAAAATGTGAACGGCCGGGAGCCTTACGCTTTCCTGCCGCCCAGAATACCTTCTCAATTGGACGTCGATTTTCTTGAACTGATCGAATCTCTCGAACAGGAGATGACGCGCAACCGCCGCGTCTCACGGCAGGACGGACTGAAAGATCGCACGATACTCGTCGGCGTTACTACAGGACCGATCGCCGATGCTGAAGAGTCGATGGCTGAGTTGCATGAACTCGCAACCTCGGCGGGAATTGTGGTGCAGGACAAGGTGATTCAGAGACGCCAGGCAATCGACCCGCGGACGGTACTGGGGCGAGGCAAACTCGACGAACTTTTGATTCGCTCGCTGCAGTTAGGCGCAGACATGCTTGTCTTCGATCGCGAACTGAGTCCAACACAGGTCAGATCGCTTTCAGAGGCGACTGACTTAAAGATAATCGATCGCTCCCAACTGATTCTCGACATCTTTGCGCAACGCGCGCAGTCGAGCGAGGGGAAAATCCAGGTCGAGCTTGCCCAGCTGAAATATCTTTTGCCGCGATTGATTGCCGGCCAGGATTCGGCGTTTTCCCGGCTGGCGGGCGGTATTGGCGGCCGCGGCCCCGGTGAGACAAAACTCGAGATGGACCGTCGTCGCGTGCGCGATCGTATCAATCGCCTGGAAAAAGAAATCGAGACTCAACGATTGCGCCGGTATGAACGCAGAAAAGTGCGCACGCGCAATCAACTGCCGATTGTTTCAATCGTCGGTTATACAAACGCGGGAAAATCGACGTTGCTGAACGCGCTCACTAATAGCGAAGTGCGTGCGGAGCAGCGAATGTTTGCCACGCTCGACCCCACTTCGCGACGCCTGAGGCTGCCGCGGGAGCAGGAAATAATCATTAATGACACGGTCGGTTTTATCCGCGACCTGCCGCCCGGTCTGCTGTCGGCCTTCCGCGCGACGCTAGAGGAGATCGGCGACAGCAACTTGCTGATTCATTTGGTGGATATTTCAAACCCGCGCTGGCCGCAACAGATTCAGTCCGTTGAACGAATTCTTGAAGAACTACATGTTGCCCAGATTCCTACGCTCCTGGTCCTGAACAAGGCAGACCTGGTTGATGTGGAGACACTCCAAGGGATTTCGCGGCAACTGACCCAGGGCGGCGAGCGCGAGGTAGTCGCCATTTCCGCAACTGAACGGAAGACCTTGCCACCCCTGCTTGAAAAAGTTGGCAAGATGCTTTCACAGGATCTTGGTTCGACCAGGGGTCATGATTTTAACGCCAGCCGCATCTCGCAAATCGCATAAAAATGGGTCTTCGTCCCCGATTCCAAACTCCGTTTAGCCGTGCTCGCGACGCGGCCTTACAGTACGTCGTGCGTCCTTTCAAGGTGTTCAAGCCACGGACGCGCCTCCTCATCGGGTTCAGTTTTCTGGTGGCAATGACGGTTCCGCTACTGGTCAGCAACTACACATCGGGCTATTCGCAGGACTACCGGGAAGGTGAAGTAATTCGTGGAAACGTGGTAGCGCGATCGGATCTCAACGGCTTCGACATTGCCGAAACTGAGAGACGTCGGAATGCAGCTCGGGTGGCTACCAGGCCAATCTTCAACTTCGACTCCACGCGCGGCGAGAGCTCAGCACGAAGTTTTCGCGTCGCCTGGGAAGACTTGAAGGGCCAGACCGAAGCGAAGTCGCCCGGTAAGACTTTAACCTGGAGCGGTGATGGCGGCGCCGGCGTGGCACGCGCGCTTGGTGCGCACAATTTCAACGAAGATGATTTGAATCGACTGACAGCGCTGATTCGCGAGATCGGCGATAAGTACATTTACGACGATGCTGAGGCTGACCGGCTAAATCAGGAAGTCGTTCTAGTTGACGTTCGTAATCCTGAAGCACAAATGATTATGCCGGCGCCCCGCACGCGAATGCTCTCGCAGAGTGCCGCCCGCCAGGAACTTGAACTCAAGCTGCTCAACCTGCCGGGATGGTCCCAGGAACAAAAATCAGCTTTGGTTGCCGCCATTCTGCCACTCCTACGCCCTAACGTGATCCTTGACCAAACAGCGACGGCCACGGCGCGTGAGGCTGAGGCCAACAAGATTCCACCGGTAACAATTTCGCTCAAACGCAATCAGGTGATCGCGCGCGAGGGCGACACGGTGACGCCGGCAATGCTGGCCCAACTTGCCGCCTTGAAAACTACCGGGCATTCGGGCCGCCCCTGGCACAATCTAATTGGCCTGTTCTTAATCGTCTGCGCGGTTTACTGGGCCGTGTGGAAGTTTACCGAGCATCGCAGCACTGTATCGGTATTGTCTCTTTCAAAGAGAAGGGCGTTTGCACTCGTTGGCTCGGCAATCGTGATGGAAACTGCGTTCATGCGGATTGGGTTGACGCTCAGCGATAGCGTAGCAAACGGCATGAAAACCGCGCCTTTCAACGATCCGACGCTTTGGAACTTTGCAATTCCCTTCGCGGCAGCGGCGCTCCTGGTCGTGATGTTGGTAGACACCCAACTGGCATTTCTGACCGGCATCGTCACCGCGTTGTTCGCCGGCATGCTGGCACCCACCGGAATACAGACGTCGCTCTATGCGATGATATCTTGTGCGGCTGCGGTTTATGGAATCGGCCGTTATCGCGAGCGTCAGTCCGTCACTTTGGCCGGCCTGTTAGTGGGCGTAGTTAATGCCGTAATGGCTCTCGCGTTGATTGCCTATGCTGAACAAGCTTTCACTCTGAACGCGATATTGCTGGCTGCCGGCTGCGGCTTTGTAGGTGGGTTGCTGACAGCGGTTTTTGCCGCAGGTGGTTTGCCAATAAACGAATCGCTATTTGGGATTCTGACCGACGTTAAGCTGCTTGAGCTTTCCAACGCGGACTTGCCGGTGCTGGGCCAATTGGCCCTCCGAGCGCCGGGCACGAACCAGCACTCGCATGCGGTGGGCCAATTGGCAGAAGATGCTTGCCGCGCGGTGGACGCGAATCCTTTACTAGCGCGTATTGGAGCACTCTACCACGATATAGGAAAGGTGGCGGCGCCAGAGTACTTTGTTGAAAACCAGCAGGGTGAAAACCCTCACGATCACATACGACCAACGCAAAGCGCCAGGATTATCATCAGCCACGTGACCTACGGTCAGAAGCTGGCCAAAGAAATTAATCTACCGAAGAAAATTTCTGATTTCATTCCCCAGCATCATGGCACGCGCGCACTGCATTTCTTTTTGCGCAAGGCGCAGAGTCAGGCCAAGCCTGGTGAAGTAATTGAGGAGAAGGATTTTCGTTATCCCGGCCCGAAGCCGCAATTCAAAGAGGCGGCCATAATGATGCTGGCGGATTCCTGTGAGGCCGCCGCGCGTTCGCTGGCCCAGCCCGATCCTGAGAACATTCGCATAATCGTGGTTAAGATTGTCGATGCTGTTATTACTGATGGTCAGCTTGATGAATGCGACCTGACCCTGCAGGAGATCACCAGAATTCGCGAAGCCATGATTAGCGCCCTTACTGCGATTTACCACGCGCGCATCGATTATCCCGGCTTCAACCCTCCACGAGTGACTGGACCTCTGAGTGCCTTACCCGCACCCAACATAGATAGTGAGGAACGTGGAATTACTTATGACCGCGCGTCGGATGTTCCCATCAACAAATCCGGTGAAGTCGAGGACGAAGCAATTAGTCGCAAGGTAGCGAAACGCTGATCGACCGGCTGCGTGAAAACCACCGTAAGTAGTCGATTCTTTTCCATTTCTCAATTGTCATTAGCGCAGTCAATTTGGAATGCGCCACAATGCAGAACTGCGAGCGGTAGCGAGCCTATACAAGACACTCCGCCCAAACGCCGTATTCATTGTTGACCGTAGCATCCGCTCGCTACCGCTCGCGGTTCTGCATTGGGCGCACTCGTACTGTGGGCCGCTTATCCAGAGTGGGACCGTTACCCTCGCGAGTGGCGGGCACGGTTCATTGGAATGATAAATGGAAATTGACGGCAAGGATGCGCAACGCTAATGAAACTTGTAGGTCTAAGAAGAAGCCTTACATTATCGGCGGCTGGCGCGAGTCGTCGGAGGCTGGGCTGCTGGCACCGTCCGAGCTAACCGCCAACTGGGAGTTTGGCTCGTTGATCAGTTCTTTGAGTTCTTTTCCGGGTTTGAAATAGGGAACGCGTTTGGCGGGAATGCTCACCGGGTCGCCAGTCTTGGGATTTCGACCGCGTCGCGCTCCTCTTTCGCGCACGCGAAAACTGCCGAAGCCGCGCAGCTCGATCTTCTCACCCTGATTCAGCGTCTCGATAATGCTTTCAAAAACGATCTCGACCAATCGCTCGGCATCTTTTTTGGTAAGTTCCGCCGCTTCCGCGACGTCTTCCACGAGTTCCGCTTTTGTCATGCAACACCTCAGTCTGAGAAAGATAGCTCTAACGCAAGAAATGGGTGGCGAAGCAATAGTTCATCTAATTACTAAGAGTTGCGAGGTGTGTTCAGCCGTACCCTATCAGAAAACAATCACGCCCGGCAAGATTCAGCCATCCGTGGGCCAACCAAAGACGTACAAAACTTGAAAGCCTCTAAATCTCGTTCGTCGAGATACGACGGAGCTACTCGGATTCGTCGGCAGCTTTTGCCTCAGTTTCAGGAGCCTCAGCCTCAGGGGCGGTGTTAGCCTCAGCTGCCGCTTGCACCTCAGGCTCGTCCGCGGGAGCGGTGTTGGGCTCGCCGCCGTTTCTTCTATCGCCTTGTCAGGTTCGCTCACAGGCTCTGGCGCAGGCCCAGGTTCCTGTTGAGTCTCGGGCTGGGATTCGGGTTCCCGCACGGCCTCAGGTTCAGATTTGGGCTCGGGTTTCGATTCAGCCTTCGCTTCAGCCTTGGGTTCGGGTTCCGCCGGTCTCGCCAGGCCCGCAAGTTCTCCCAGGGATGCCATGCCGCTGCCGACCTGCGATGAATAAACCTTGGCATCGACGATTGGTTCATCCTTGCCCACCGCGCGCGCCGATAATCCGATCTTCTTGCTCTCATTATCGATCCGCAGAATCTTGAATTCCATTTCCTGGCCCAGTTGAACCACGTCTTCGGGCTTTTCAACGCGTTCTTCCGAAAGCTCGGAGATGTGGCAGAGGCCTTCCAGATTGTCGTCCAGCTCCACAAACGCTCCGAAGTTTGCGAAGCGAGCGATTTTGCCCTTCACCACATCGCCAGGATTATGATCGTTTACAAACCGATCCCAGGCGTTGGGCTCGAGATCCTTGATCGAGAGTGATAGCCTGCGATTCTCTGCGTCGATGCTGGTAATAATTGCATCGATCTCCTGGCTCTTCTTCAGCACTTCGCTGGGATGTTTGATTCTGCGAGACCAGGAAATATCGGACACGTGAACAAGTCCGTCAACGCCGTCCTCAATCTCGATGAAGGCGCCGAAGTCGGTCAGATTTCTCACCCGACCATGAACTCGCGTCCCAACCTGATAGCGTTCATGCAATGTTTGCCAGGGGTTGTCCTGAATCTGTTTCATGCCCAGGCTAATGCGGCGCGCTTTTGGATCCACGCTCAGCACTTCCACTTCCACTGCGTCGCCAGGGTTTACCAACTTGCTGGGATGCTTGACACGTTTGGACCAACTCATCTCCGAAACGTGGACCAGCCCTTCAACTCCCGCTTCCAACTCTACAAAGGCACCATAGTCTGCCACGCTAGCTATCCGGCCCGGCACTCGCGCGCCCACCGGGAAGCGCTCTTCTACGCTCGACCAAGGGTCAGGCAATAACTGTTTGTAGCCCAGTGAAACGCGTTCGCGGTCACGATCAAACTTGAGCACCTTGACCTGGATGCTGTCGCCCACATGAAAAAGTTCACTCGGGTTTTGCAAGCGACCCCAGGACATGTCAGTCACATGCAACAAGCCATCAACTCCACCGAGATCCACAAAGGCGCCATAGTCAGTTAAATTCTTGATCTGACCTTCCACCACTATGTCTTCTTCGATGTGACCCAGCGTATGTCCCTTGCGTCCCGCATTTTCTTCTTCGATGACGGCCTTACGCGACAAGACAACGTTTGAGCGCTTGCGGTTGAGCTTGATTACTTTCGCTTCAATCTCCTGATTGCGCAGCGAGTCGAGATTACGCACCGGTCGAACATCAACCTGAGAGCCTGGCAAGAAGGCGCCAATGCCATCGATGTCTACGCGCAAGCCGCCTTTAATGCGCTCGATGACGCGGCCTTTGATGTTGGTGCCGTCGCGGTAGGATTTTTCCAGCTCGTCCCAGGCCTTCATGCGCACGGCATCGGCACGCGACAATATCGGCAGGCCGTCCGACGTTTCCATGTTCTTGACCAGGACGTCGACCTCGTCGCCGGCTTTCACAGCCAAAACGCCGTTTTCGGTAAACTCGGCCGGGTTAACGATCCCTTCCGACTTGTAGCCAAAATCGATTACCACGCCACGTTCGCTGATTCCTACCACAATGCCACGAACTACCTCGCCTTCCTGCAACGAGGCCTGCTCCTGCTCAAACTGATCGAGCAATTGACCGAAGTCCACGTCGCCGCTGGCCCGAGGCTCATCGTCGTCGTCCTCATTGGCGGTCACCAACGGCGCTGCATCACTCTTAGCTGCTGCCGGTGGTGCGGGTTGAGAGCTTTGCGGCTCGTTGGAGACGGGGTTATCGTTGGTTGGTTCCTGGTTGATTAACTTCGATTCTTCACTAGCCATGCAGACTCCTGTAACACTCCCGGAAAATTCACCAGCCTAAGTTCGTATTCACGTACCTCACTCGCCTTAGAGAGCTCAGCCCAATCCGACGAGCGAAGAAGAGTGCTTAGGCGGCACTTGCTTCGTTGACCTTGGCGATGATATCGGGGTTGAAGCTTGCGAGGAATGCGAGCCGTTTAGATTTGGAAAAGGAGGTTCTATTGTTTTCGATTTCCGCCGCGCCCGTAGTCACCCGCTTGGTCCGACAATCACCAGTCGCTTACCGGGTAGGATCGAAATGTACACGTGGGTAAAGGCACGTGTCAAGGTGCTGCTACAATTGTCAGTAACGCATAAGTCCTTTTACGGTAAAGTTTTTGTGGCGCCGGCCGGATCAACGGTTGACCGCAGACACATTCGAGCCGCGCGGCACTACATAAACTCCTGCCGAGTGTGAACCAACAAAAAGCGTGTTCTGATCTCGCGAATCAAAAGCGAGTGCCCAAATCCGCTGGCTCGGCAACCGGTTCTCTCTGGGATCAATACGCGCCCACGTTTGCCCACCGTTGACGGTACGATAAACGCCACCGCCTATTTCGCCAGTCTGGTATGCGTTCCCCACAAAGACTTCGTCGCCGTTGCGCGGATTGATCAAGATACTGGTGAAATCACCAAATGGAAGGTTCCCACCACGACGGGTCCAATTTACGCCACCGTCGTGCGACAGGTAGAACGACTGTTTCGTACCTACATAGATTTTGTTCGGGTGTTGCTCGTCCCTGGCTATGGTATTCACCGGGGCGTCGCTGGGAATACCGGATACTTGTTGCCACGTTTTGCCACCGTCATGCGAAATTAAAACGCCAGAAGCCGCCGTGCCTACCAGGATCGTTTCCGGTTGCCGTGGATCGGCCCAGACACAGCTGGTCCGAGTGTCGAAATTAGCGCCATAAGAAAGCTTTTGCCAACCCAACACCGGATCCAGGCTCCGATACAAACCAACATTGGTGGCTGCCAGAAGGGCAGGGCTTTGCGTTTCGACGTCGATCGTTTGGACTAGAGCGTTGACAGCATCAGAGAGGGAGACTAAATCGTCACCCGATCCGGGCGGCAAGCCAAGCGACTTAAGCGTAACGTCATCTATTTTTCCGGTAACCGGCAAGTGACGATCTGACTGATATTTTCTGAGCGCGGCTATAGTTTGTTTTCCGGCTCGTCCATCGGGTACGCCAACGCTGTAACCGGCGGCGTTCAATGCCTCCTGGACCCGTCGAGCGGTCTCACTGGGAGGCTTGGGAGCGGCTTTGGGCGTTGTCGCCGCAGCAACGGCCTTTTTGCCGGGGCGGACTTTGGGAGGCGTCTCCGGCTGGATCGGCATCGATGCGGGACTCCACGAAGCGCCACGATCGAGTGAACGATAAACTCCAAGGTTAGTACCAAGGTAAATCAGATTGAGGTCGCGAGCGTCCTGAAGAATCGAATAGGTGATGAGGCGGTTAGGCATGCTGCGCATAGAGGGACGCCACGTTTCGCCGTTGTCAGTACTAACAAAAAGAAATCCGCCACCGGTGGTTGTGTTTATTGTCGCCGCATAAATTCGGTTGGGTGTTTCGCGGTCGGCAATAATCACGTTGGCAAATCTGCCGCTGTATCCTCCGTTAGTAGGTATGAAGTTTTTTCCGCCATCAGTTGAGACCATTACACCGTAATTGTTTGTGCCAATGTAGATCGTCTGCGGACGCGAAGGGTGAATGGCAATCGAATTGACCTCGAGCTGTCTTGAAGTAGTGACCATCCACGAGTCGGCCTTGCCGCCACGCTCCGAACGCCAGAATCCTTCTGTGGTACCGGCAAAGACCAGCCCGGGGATAGACGGGTGCTGGACGATGGCTCGCGTCCTTCGCGACTGAGACGGAATACCCTGCACTTTCGTCCAGCTGTCGCCCGCATTGCCGGTTTCATAGATCCCACTGCAGGCAGACGCGATTATGTGGTTAGGATCGCGAGGATCGATATCAATCGCAAAGATGTCAGAGTCGTCAATGATTCCATTCTTAATATTCTTCCAGGTCTGCCCGCCATCAGTCGACTTGTAAGGCAGGTACCAGGTACCCGCGTAGATGGTGTTGGTGGTTCGGGGGTCAATGGCGAGTGATTCGACGTGCACGAGTCCGGGCGTGGTGTAAGTGGGCAACTGTGTCCACGAATCGCCAGAGTTATCCGAACGAAAAATTCCATTGAAGGTCCCGGCGATCAGCACGCTCGGGTTAGAGTCGGACTGCGTCAGGGAGTGCAAAGCCTCATTCTTGAGCTCCGGACTCTCGTGCCACTTTCGTCCGCCATCAACTGACTTGAAAAATCCGCCAGCTTCTTTGTGTCGGTGAGCGGCAACGTAGAGCGTTTTAGAATCGCGCGGATCCACAATGATGTGGTCAACAAAAAGCTTGGGTTTGTTGAAGTTGTAAAGCAGCTCCCAGTTTTTGCCAGCGTCGGCAGAGGTGTAAAGCTGGGCATCAAGGGTGCCCAGATAAAACCGGTCAGGGTTGCTCGGATCAACCACGAGACTGCGAACATCACCTCCCGGCGGACCGTTCGCGCGCCAGTCGTCAGAATACTTGCCCGGATCGGCCATGCTGTCCGCAGAGTCTGCGACTGACCCGAACGCAATAAATGCTAGGGAGGCGATTAAGGCAGCGACCAGGAGGACTAGTTTTGATAATCGAGTTTTCATATTTTCTTAATAAATACCGTCGTTAGGGAGAGTAACCGGGGCCATCGTTTTCAAGTTTAATATAATTTTTCGCATTTGTATTCCGCAACTTTCGTTACGGCGTCTCCCGCGCCCTGCCTTCAACTTTCCGCAAGAATTTTTCGTGCCGAAAATGCGAAGCGGGCGATGCCCTCGCTGGGAGAGCATCGCCCGCTTGCGGAAGGTTCGCGTCTTTGATTACGACGACGCGACTGTTTATTGGTTATTCTCGTCCCTACGACCGCGACGAGCTCGCCGGCGCGGTGCCGCCTTCTTACAAGCGGGACAAGGCGAAACGGCATTGTCAGTGCTGGCCGTGGGCGCCGTTGCTCCGGTGGGTACGACCCAGAGTTCAACCTTCAACTCTGACATGCAACCACCATCGATTGTTACCAGTCGACCCGCATCGATACCGCGCGTGTTGACCAGATAGTCCTTGGCGCGATCGGCGCGTGCCTGTGCTTCACCCTCGCAAGCTCCGTAGGCAATTATGTAGCCCTGGGAACCTGGCTGGTTCTGCAACTGGATGGCGTAGTTGTCGAGTCGGGCCTTCTCATCGTTGAACTTGATGTTGCCATACTCGTCAAACTTCACCGCCGGCGGATTTGGAGCCTTCACTGAAGTAGTGCACGAAGCAGTCCTTGAGCAGGACGGATCGAGTCCGCCTAGCTCAACGGTTGCCGTTACGCTCTGGCCACCGAGACCAGCGGTGTCGACCGTAATCGAGGACGTGCCCTGGCCGCTGCTGATAGTGCCGGCAGAGACGGTCCAGTTGTACGTTACGTTCATGTCACCACCTATGGAGGCGGTGAAGGTAATCGGCGCACCCAGGTCGACATCAGCCGGACAGCTCACTGACACGGTCGGACATGGTGGTTTGCAATCCGTGCATTCCGCAATGGTCACCGTGGTGGTGTTCATTGCTGTGTGTTGGTTGCCGTCATTCACAGTAGCTGTTGCTGTGTAGGTTCCGGGTTGGACGGCTGAAAGATCCCACGCGACTTCTCGGCCCTCACCAGTTAGCGTGCCGCCGGTAACCGACCACGTATAGAGCAACGTGTCGTTATCCGGGTCGACCCCAGCGGCGCTCAAGGTTACCGAGCGACTGGCGCTCGTCGGGCAAGTAGGTGAACTAGTTCCCGGCGGGCATGGCAGCGTAATCGAAGCTACAGACGCGGAAACTGTAACCGTCGGCGCCTGATTCGGGGGCTTCGGTGGTATCCGAGGATTGCGATGGCCGGCCCAGAACTGGAAGATGAACCCGTTGGGATCATCCGAAGCATGGAAACCCGACGGGAAAGTCTGATTGAAGTGACCTTGATCCTGTTGGTTCATGTGCCGGCGATAAGCCGCGCCAATTCCCCACCAGCGTGCCGGAAAGATTCTGACACCGCCAATGGCATCTACCGGGTTGTTGTTGAAGGCATTCGGCGTCTTGCCGCCCGTGTACATTGTCGAACGCACTTCGCCGATCAGCTGGAAGTGCTTGTTGACCACGTAGTCAAATCCCAATCCTGACAAAAACTCATCCGGACGATCCAGTAGCACCGCATCTCCCATGGCCTCGCTCTTCGGATTGCTGTTCAGGATGTAACCAAGGTTCGCTGATACGCTCACATGCTGGCTCAGGCGTCCCGCGACAAACCCGATCAAACCAAAGTCCCCCAGTTGGGCTCCCGGACCGGCACCGCGCTGCAATTGCCTGAAGCCAGACGCATCATCTGCGTTGTCAGGCCACCAGCGGTAGAACGGGATGACTCCCCAACCCAATGCATCGTTCGGACTGGCAAACCTGATCTTCGCGCCCACCACATGATCAGTGAAACTCGATTCACCATATAGCCGGCTAATAAACGGCGCGTCCGGCAAATAGCTCGGTGCAATGGTGAAAGTATCAGGCACGAAAATCGGATTGAAGGTAAGGTTTGCAGGAAGGAAGTGACCCGATAGCACAATACCGGGAAGGATACTGCCGACCGTTGAACCCATGCCCGGGAAGTTTGACGCTGCGCCGAAACTTCCATTACCACCAAACGGTGTCCCTAACCGGCTCGTAAACGGCGGCGCTATGTTGTTGCCTGTCAAGCCAAAGTTTGGCCCGGTGCCGCCGATAAACGGAAACCCGACAAAGGGCTGCCCACCAACGTTGCATGGCGGTCCCGCCGGCCTAAACAACGGACTGAAACCTGTCAGCGCAGTCGAACCACTCACGCGTTCCGGCGCCGAATTATTGCCGCCGCGCCACTGCACAGCAGAGTCGCACCGAAAAACAGCTGCGAGTTTGGCAGGTAGAAGCTCGATAGATTCTGCGGGTTGTTTACCTTGACGCCGCGGTATCCGTTCGTCTTGTAGAACAGTTCTATGTGATCGTTCAACCCTACGTTGAAGCTCAACGGCGTGTCTACTATGTCCACGTTCCCCGGATCGCGATCGTAATTGCTGTACGCGACGCTGAACGTAAACTCACCCTTGCGTATCGTGTCTCCATCGTAGACCGTGAACAGTCCGGTCGGCCCTCCTACCGGACCTCCCGTGCCCACTGTCGGAGCTTGATTACGCGGATCCTGTGGCAATCTCAAAGTCTGCGCCGACACTGCGGCACTTAACACAAAAATAGTCAGCGCGGATAAAAGCGCCCTCGTTGCGAGTCTCATCGCAATCCTCCTGCATAACGAATATAGAAGTTTGTTTTGAATGCCAACGTCGATAGTTGTAAGTTCTGTCATTAGAACCAATCTAGTTAGCGCAAGACCAGAGACACCAAATTTCGATCTCAAGGTCACACGTCGCTGCCAGGAACTCCAGGCATCTTCACGTCAGTGATACCGCTCCCTAAAAGCTTGGCCCAAAGCTAGGATTATTCGCACAACGGGGGGCACGGAATCACGCCAGACCATACCCTACCGGTTAACGGAAATCAAGACTTTTTCACTATTTAGCTCTATTTCTTTATGTCTTTTCCGTCACGCATATATCCCGCGCATGCGTGTGTCGTAGGCCACCCGGTCTATGGCCAACATATAGGCTGCGGTGCGGGTGTCCACCGAATGCGCATCCGCATAACGGCAAAGATCATTAAAGCTGGCTACCATTGTTTCCTGTAGTCGCTGGTTGACGATGTCTTCCCGCCAAAAATATCCCATCCTGTCCTGAACCCATTCGAAGTAAGAAACGGTGACGCCTCCGGCGTTCGCGAGAATATCAGGGACCACAAAGATTCCCTTCTCATGCAATATCTGATCCGCCGCCGCTGTCGTGGGGCCATTCGCGCCTTCGGCAAGCACCTTACATTTGATCTGGTCGGCGTTCTGCGAAGTAATCTGGTTCTCCGTAGCAGCAGGCACCAGCACATCGCACTCCAACTCCAGCAGCTCGCTATTCGTCACCCGTTCAACGCCCGGATAGTCTTCGAACGACCGGGTGGTATGCAGGTGTTTCAGCGCCGCCGGAATATCAATCCCGTTCGGGTTGTAAATGCCGCCATGAACATCGGAAATGGCCACCACCTTATAGCCCGCTTCATGAAGCAACTGCGCACCGATTCCGCCAACATTCCCCGATCCCTGCACTACAACTCGCGTCGATTCCGGAACCATCCGAAACCTCTTAACGGCCTCGTTAATAACAAACAAGATTCCGCGCCCGGTTGCTTCACGTCTGCCAGAAGATCCGCCAAGATCGATTGGTTTTCCCGTTACTACCGCGGTTACGGTATGCCTGGCGTGCATGGAATATGTGTCCATAATCCACGCCATTGTCTGCTCGTTGGTGTTCATGTCCGGGGCCGGCACGTCTTTCTCAGGCCCAATAAAGTCAAGCAGTTCGGAGGCGTAGCGGCGGGTCATTCTCTCCAGCTCACCGATCGACATCTGCTGCGGGTCGCAGATGATTCCGCCCTTTGCGCCGCCAAAAGGCACATTAACCACCGCGCACTTCCAGGTCATCCAGGCGGCCAGCGCTCGCACCTCGTCCAGATTTACATCCGGCGAATATCGAATGCCACCCTTGGCCGGTCCACGCGCGAAGTTGTGTTGCACGCGATAGCCCTCAAAGACCTGAATCCGGCCCGAGTCCATCCGCGTCGGAATGTACACCTTGAGTTCCCGATTGGGGACGCGCATCACGGCATACAAATCTGCGTCGAGATTGAGCAACTGGGCCGCTCGGTCAAAGCGCGACATCATCGACTCAAAGGGGTTTTCTTCCTTTATCTCGCGGATGTCGTCTACATAAACTGTGCTTGGCATGCTGGCCATCGGCATATCGGGCTCCTCAAAAAATGCATCGAAACTTTTCACCGTGTCGCGGCCGGGTGAATCAATTGGCTACAACAACAATGGCCCTTCATCATGAACTTCAGCTTTTGGTTCCTGGTCCAGGACCTCGTTCATCGCGCCACTGCGAAAGCCCTGCAGATCGAGCGTCACATACTTAAAACCGAGTTCGCGAAAGCGCCGGGCCAAATCCTGGACTACCTCTAGACGCAATGCTCGCGGCATCTCCGCGGCAGCAATTTCCAGCCGAACAAGACTGTCGTGGTGGCGCACGCGAAACTCTCTGAAGCCGAGCTCCCGCAGAATTCCTTCTCCTCGATCCACGATTGAAAGTCGTTCGATTGTCACCGGGACACCATATGCGATTCGCGAGGATAGGCAAGGGCTGGCAGGTTTGTCCCATGTCGGTAGGACAGCTCTACGACTCAAAAGCCGGACTTCCGCTTTTGACATGCCAACTTCTATGAGAGGACTTCGCACACCATGCGCATTGGTCGCAGCGCGTCCCGGCCGGAAGTCGGTAAGATCATCGCAGGTTGATCCGTCGACAATGAACTCTATTTCCCGAACGCGCGCCACGTCTTCAAGCTTCTTGTACAGTTCGTCTTTGCAGAAGTAACAACGCGTAGAACCATTCGCAGTGTAATTAACATCTTCCAACTCATCTGTCTTGACTACTTCCCTGCGAAAACCGAATTGTTCGGCCAGAGTCACTGTCTGCTCGCGCTGTTGCTCGGACAAACTAGCTGATTCTCCCGTTATGCACAGCGCGTTTTTACCAAGTTCGGAATTGGCTACGTAGGCGAGGTAAGTACTGTCGACGCCACCAGAGAAAGCCACCAGCACTGAACCGATCTCACGAAAGAGGTGACGTAGTTTTTCTTCTTTGGCCAGCGCGACGCGTACGACGTCATCCTGGCCTATAACTCTCGTTTCGAAGTCTTCAACCAGTGAACTGTTCAATAGTTTGGTTCTCCGAGAATAAAGACACGTGCGCCCTGTGCGTTCGAGTTCTTTAAATAGGATGATGGGATTGCAATGACAATGTTATCGCAAGCATCAAGACGAGTGCAACCGGCATCTCAAAATTGCGGCGCGTAAATGGCAAGCTGATTTTTGGACGCGAGCAGTTTTGACATGCTAACATCCACATCTCCTCAGAGATTGCTTTCCACGCCTGTTAAGAATTTGCTTCATGACTAAGCAGCCACCAGGAACTATAGCTTCATGGTCGCGTTTTGCGGCGTTTCTGGTAGCGCTGTGTTTGCTCTTTTTTGCCGGCAGCGTAACGCAGGCCCAAACCGACGATCCTTTTGGCGATGGTTCAGCTGACCCTGTGAAGCTGTTTGAACGGGGTCAGAACGCACATGCTCACGGCGACCTTCTCAAAGCCCTCGAGTTTTATGAAGAAGCCATCAAGGTGCGACCGGAGTTTCCTGAGGCCGAATTTCAAAGAGGAACTGCGTTGGTCGGATTAGGGCGTCTAAAGGAGGCTGAGTCGGGCCTGCGCCGCGCTATTGAATTGCGAAAAGATTGGTCACTTCCTTATTCCGCCTTAGGTGCATTGCTGGTCCGCCTCAACCGAGATTCAGACGCCGAGCCTGTTTTGCGTCAGGCGATCAAGCTCGACAAACAAGACAACCTCGCACTTCGAATGTTGGCAGACATTCGCTTGCGAGGGGGCGACGCAAAAGAGGCGTTGGAATTAACCCGCCGCGCCACGATAGATGCTGATGCACCTGCCTCCGCCTGGATGCTACGGGCCATGGCTGAACGCGCCAACGGCGACAAGGTTGCCGCCCTGACCAGCTTTGATCGAGTATTAAAACTCGACCCTGCAAATCTCTCTGCCCTGGTCGAGCGTGCCGAGACGCGGATTAGTGCTGGTGACAACGAAAACGCTCTGGCCGACCTCAAGACAGCCGAGACATTGAATAAGGGGGAGAAAGCGATTGCCTCCCGGCTAGCGGCAGATTACGAATTAGCCGGAAAACCTGATGATGCAAAGCGAGTCGCCGAAGCGGCCGGACTGACTCAAGCCGCATCAGTTTCAAGCGATGGCACGCTTAAGGTTGTGGGCACTCCGCAGGAAATAGAGGCAGCCAACAGCGATGATCCCGCTGTCGCGCTCAAGGCTCTCGAGCACCTACTGGAAAAGAATCCAAACAACGCGATGCTTCTGGCACGATTGGGTGTCGCCTATCGCACCGTCGATGCAAACCGTTCACTTGATTACTACAAACGCGCGGCGGCTAAAGAACCGGCAAATCCCGATTACGCCACCGGCTACAGCTCGGCGCTGGTGCAAGCCCGCCGCTTTTCGGAGGCTGCTGCCATTCTCCGTCGCGTGATTCAGGCTGCACCCGACAACTATGTGGCCCACGCTAATCTTGCTACCGCTTTGTACGAACTCAAGCAGTACGCTGCCGCTCTTGCTGAGTATGATTGGTTACTGAAAGCGAAACCGGACCTGCACGTAGCATATTATTTCATTGCCACGGCGCATGATTATCTTGGAGAATACGACCAAGCGCTGGAAGCCTACGAAAGTTTTCTCGCCCGAGGCGACGCCAAAGCAAATCAGCTCGAGCTCGAGAAAGTTAAATTGCGGCTGCCTTCTCTGCGGAGGCAGATTCAATTAGGTCAGGGCGTAAAGCGAAAGTCGGAGCGCCCGTCGGAACATTAAGGTTAACCACCGGAACTGAAATGTCACTAACGCGGATCAAGCGTCGGACGATTATAAGTACTCCCATCGTACTTCTGTTTGTGGCGCTATTGGTATCCGCAGCGAACGCCCAGGAACCCCGGCCACTCGATCAAACCGCGCCACCTCCAGCAAAAGTCATAAACCGCGAGGAACGCTCCCAGCTCAATCAAGCGAAAGACGAGAAGGCGCGCGTAAAATTGTCGATCGAACTGGCAGAAACTCACCTCGCGAATGTTGAGAGCCACACTACGCAGCAACAGTTTGAAGGCGCCGCCAACGAAGCCGGGATGTATTGGGCCTTGATTGAAGACGCGCTTGGCTTTATGAAGACGGTTGATCGCAAAGGCAACAAGAGACGGGATTTATACAAGCGTTTGGAGCTGTCGCTTCGGGCCCACGCCCCGAGATGGGCAACTGTTCGCCGCAGTACGCCTGCTGAATACGCGGTATGGATTAAAGAGATTGAAGAGTTTGCCAGGAATGGTCGAACCGAGGCGCTGAATTCTTTTTACGATAACACCGTTATTCGCGGGGGCTCCGAAAAGTCGTCCGACGCAAAAAACAAGGTGCTGGACAAACCCTAAACCATTCGAAATTCAATACTATGACAGCCCGAGCCCCGATCCTTTTATTAACCGCGCTTCTCACCTTCTCTATCGGCACGCTGACCACAGCCCATCAAGCCCGCGAGCACCTAACGCCGGAAGAGATCGAGCTGATCAAAGATGCTCAGCTGCTCGATAAGCGCATTGACGTTTTCATCAAAGCCGCTGACCGCCGGATGCTGGTGTTGAGTGGGAGCGGTTCGGCCACCACTACCGCCAAGCAAATGAAGAAGGATTCTGAGACGTGGGGAGAACTACCGAAAGGATCTCGCGCCGAACTCATCGGCGACATTGCGCGGATTTTTGACGAAGCGATCACAAACATTGACGACGTTAGCTCGCGAGATGAAAAAAACCCGCTGATCCCAAAGTCCCTTCGCAAGTTGGCGTCAGCGGCCTCGCGGATCGTAGAACTGTTGAAACCGGTAGAGGCGCAAGCAAAGACCGATGAAGAACTAAGCAGTTTCGATCAACTTACGGAAAATGCCGAATCAATCCTGCAGGCGGCAAACAAACTGCCACCGCCCACAGCCGCCGAGAAGAAGGGGAAAAAGCAGTGAAAAGGAAAAGGTGATGAGGAAAAATCTCTTCACTCTTAACTTTTCTCTTTTCACGCTTCATTTTTCACTGCCTTTTCCTCGCCGCCGCGCTGACTTGCTTTGCTTCCTGATCGAGTGCCGTGCCGGCGCTCGCCTCATCACCCTCTTCTTTGGCAGTCGCCGCAGACTTCAGGCGTGCCGCTGACTCGCCTACCGCAAAAAGCTGGAACTCAACTTTCGCTTCAGTCTTGTCAACGCCGCCTACACCCGCGGCACGGCCCAGAAAGCCGCCAAGCTTTTTCGCCGCTGATGCTTTCAGCCCGGTCAGATCTGTGTAAAGAATGAAGTCGCATTGTTTCGCTTTAGCTTCAACGTCGGCTTCCCGCGGCGAGATTGCATTCAAGGGAATCGCTTCAACACCGTCGCCTTGTAGTTCTCCAATCAGGCGCTGGCGCAGTGACTCCTGAGAAACTCCGCGATCGGTCTTGTTGTTGATCTGGACCACGCCGACGCGAATAGTTCCAGGGGTCTTGGAGTTATTCATCCTTGACTCATTGGGGCGATCGTCTGCAGCCGGTTGCTGATTTTTTGACATCTGCATCATGTCTGCCATTGAAGGCATTGCGTACAACTCTTGAGCACTCGCTGCTTCAACATAGCCCGCGGGGATGTCAAACAAGGCGGCATCAAGCGGCTCTCGGGAAAGTTCGATGACTTCTTTGGTGGAGGTGAAGGCCACCCCGCCATCGGGACCGTAAGAGGTCGTTGTTTCCTGGAGCGCATAGCCGGTTCGCGCCGCGCCCTGGCGGTTAAACCGGACCACATCGCGGCAGCCGCCTCGCGGAGACGGCCCACCCATGGGCGCGCGACCGCCCAAATCGCAGTTAAGACCGTACGAAAAATCTATGTACCACCCATCTGTTTCCACTCGCTGCTTGACCGGACTACAAGCGTCCGGCGACGACTCAATGGTCATGCTCGTCTTAACGTGACGAGCCTGGAAACCAAACATCTCCTTGCGCTCGCCGGTATCGACCGCGTTGGTCGTATAAGTAATGACGCCGCCCTTTCGCGACGGTTCGACAACCGGGCGGTCAGCCGGTCCGGAACTCGCCTGTGCGTCCGGTGTGTCCATCGGCGTTATGACATACTTCTTCGCACTGTCGCTGATCTGAATAGTTCGCTTGAGGTCACACTGTGTGACGTTAATTATGTCTCGCCCATAACCCATCTTCATCTCGGTGCGCTCGCGCGCGCCCTTGAGCATCGTGGTATTTTCCATCGCTTGTCCGGAAGTGGTTGTGCGGTAGGTAATTTTCAGATCATTCCGTGCAGGCGTAGCCGGCGGTGCGGCTTGTGGGGCGGGACGATTTGGCCTGCGTTGCGCTATCAGCGCTGAAGATGAAACGAATAACAATACTAGAACAATCAGTGCGCTTATTGCCCAAAACCTTTTCATTGATCGGTCTCCTTGTTTGCATGTAGGACGAAGCCATTTCCCTATGCGCGGTCTCGAGAAACGGTGGTCGCGACAGGTCGCGACCGACCAAAGCGGTGACAAGTCACCGCACTCCAAAAATTAATCGCGGGCTTTCTTCAGGGTCTCAGTGGCGCGATTAATCGCCTCAACTATACGACCCAAAGCCTCTGCTGCGTTAGCTGTATTTCGATCGTCAAGCGCCTGTCGAAAATCAGGCAGCGGTTGCGCCGCATAACCGGTGTACGTACCCGGCGCATAAATCTGATGCACATACCAATTACGTCCGCGCAGTCCTCGTTCGTCCGTTAATGATCGCTCGGCGGCCAGCAAGGCATCATTGATGCGCTTCAACCTGGCCACGGCGCGCGGGTGCCGATCATTTGCTTCAACACGCGCGCGCTCGATTTCTGTGACGGTCTCCTGCCGCGCTTTCTCCACCCGTTCTGCCTCGTCCGAGAAACTCTGCAGCGCTTTACTCATCGGTTTCTCATCAAGAGCACCGGCCAGCTTGCGGCGTCGGGCAATCCTCATACACTGATCGAAAAACTCACGCACCTGCCAGGCGTAATCGCGATAATCGAGTGGTAGCCCGGCCGCATCCGCGAGACGCATAGCCACGGTTCCCCAGAGTTGTGCCGCCGCTACGTGATAGGCAAAGTTTGGATCACCGAAGTGACTCATCCAATAAAAAGAATCATAAGAGGAATGATAGACACCATAGTCACCGCCAAAACCCATGTCACTGGCGGGCACCCCCAGGTGTTGCAAAAATGGTGTGAAGTCTGAACCCGAGCCCAAAGCGCCGATGCGCGCCTCGGCAATCGGCGTGTCCGACCCCGTCTCCGCGTTCGTCAGTTCCGGGTCGGGCTCATCCTCACGCGCGCGCTCCTGCCAACGCTCATAAACAGACTCCCCACTTTTTGGATCCCTCACGTCGCGCGTCGCGCCACGAATCAGCTTCCACATTGAAGGCACTGACGAAGCGCCAAAATTCGGTCCGGAAACCGCCGCATCCATGTTGAGGTAAGCGACTGCCTTCTGCTTGTAACTCCGCGGCATTCTCTTCGGCCCACTCAGTCGAACCCAAAAGGCCATACTCCTCACCGTCCCAACTCGCCAGCACGATCGTGCGTCGCGGCTTCCACCCCTTCTTCAACAAGGTTCCGAAAGCACGCGCCGTCTCCAGCATCGCGGTCGTACCACTGTTTGGATCGACAGCTCCAAAGACCCAGGCGTCACGGTGATTGCCCATGACTACCCAGCGGTCCCTTTCTTCGTCGCCATCAATGCGCGAAATCACGTTCCAGATTTTTCGCACCTGATAGTCCATCGACGTTTTCAAGTGCACGCGCACATAATCGGTTCCACCAACGTGATAAGGAAACGGCAAGCCGCCCTGGAAACCTTTCGGTCTCACCGGACCGCGCAAGGGTTCCAATAAGCGTTTTGCATCACCATAAGAAATCGGTTGGACCGGAATGCGTGGCAGCGTTTTGACTTCTTCCATCTTTAGTCGCGGCACACCAGGGATCGCAGGTTTGCCCGGAGTAAGTGGATCGCCGGGCGCGGTCGACAAAAATTGTACCGAGCCGCGTTGCGCGGAATCCGCGGGACGCCAGGGTCCTTTGGGATAAACATCGCCTTGCCCATAGCCATCATCTGCCGGGTCGGAATAGATGATCAGTCCGACGGCGCCGTGTTCTTCCGCCACTTTCGCCTTGACCCCGCGAAAAGAGTTGCCGTAACGCGCAATCGCGATCTTTCCTGTCACGTCAACACCAAGTTTTTTTAGAGCTTCGTAATCAGGTGGCAAACCGTAGTTCACATAGACGAGTGGCGCTGTGACATCGCCGCTGGGACTGTAGCCATTGAAGAGCGGGACAATCTTTGGGTGAGACGTGGACGGATCCTGCGGCAATAACCGGTTCTTTGACGGTGAGCTTTTCGAGTCGCGGCCGGGTCAGTTCCACAATAGAGGGCTGTTTTGGATACGGAAGTAATACTTCGTATTCCTTCAGCTCTGAGGCAATGCCATAACTGCGAATCATATCGCGAACATATATCGCCGTCGCGTAGTCCTCTTTGCTCCCGGCAATGTGGGGCTCAGCCGTCAGGCGGCGCAAATGTTCTCGAGCCGACGCCGGCGCCGGCACCGCGCGAAATTCATCTTCCCAGCGGCGCTCTTCACCTGATCCCGCGGGCGTAAAACCGTCGAGAACTGTTGCAGGAGCCGAAGAACTCTGCGATAAAACTGGGCTGACATTTACAGAAGTGCTTAGGAATGCAAGAGCCAGGAAGCCGGCGAACAGGCTGCGAATGGATCTCATTTTATGGTTTCCCTCAATTCCAACAGTTAAGATATTCGAGTGAACAATGATCGTTACCTGATCGTAAACTGAAGTCACCGGCAGCGAAAGGATGCGCATCTATGGACAGCAGATATTATCCCGGCGTTGAAGCGGATGTCTTCAAACTAGTAGCCGAGCTTCGCAGTATTTTTGATCAGGATTATGAAGTGCAAACTATGCATGTTTCGTCTACCACAGTTTTGCAAGCACGCAAGTCTAGCACGTTGCGCGATCTTACCGGCCTCTCGGCAGCGCTGACAATCAAGATCACACCGGAAGCGGGCGGCACGCGCGTGGAGATGGGCATGCAGAAGTGGTTAGACAAAGCAGCCGTCGCCGCAGTAGCGGTACTTATTTCCGCCGGACTTCTGCTTGCCTTGCCGGCGCTCGGAGCTTACTGGCAATACAAACTCACAGAAGATGCCTGGAGAATAGTTGAGGCGCACATTGCAAGCAAAGCCGGTGGCTACGTTCCACCGTTGCCTGGACGCTGCGGCAGTTGCGGTGCTGCGAACACTGTCGACGCGAGCTTCTGTTCTGCCTGCGGCGCAAATTTCAGAGTAACGGCTTGTCCCGCCTGCGGCGCCGCTCCCAAAGACCCTTCATCTCGATTCTGTAATCAATGCGGAAGTAAGTTGACGCCGTCGTAACGCAAACTGCTCCACGAGGCTTTGCACAAAAAAGAAAATTCATGGTGCGTGCCAGAATCGAGTAACGCTGAAAGCGTTAGCTAATATCAGCCCAGGCCGGGTCCACACGCGGGCAGCCCGCGTGGGGTCAAGTGTTTGTTTAAAACCCTGGCTCAAATTAACCGGGGAGATTGTTCGCAACCCTGAAGCGTTCTCCCAGGGTTGCCAAAGCGCAACCCTCGGCTGGAATTGGCGAACGCTTCAGCGTTACATCGAAGTCAGACGTATAACAGGCTTGGTTCTCCAAAACTAAACCGCCCGACCTTAGCTTAACTATTATTTGACTTGCACGGGCGATCGTCGTATCGTTCCGCCGCCCGAACAGTTCGAGCTCGTTAACTGCGTCTAGGATCTGCCTGGGTTCTCTACCTCGCGCTCTTGTTTCTTCGAAATTCCACTGGGTACTGATAGTTTCACACGGGTCGCACGATACGTCTTTGTTCGGAGCCGCAACCGCAGTCGTCTCCCTTCGGTACCGACTGCGAAGTCAATCGAACGTCAAATCGAAACCCCCTGGAGGTATTTGTTTATGAAGAAGTCTCTCCTGTTAATTGTTGTAACGTTGCTGACCTCGGCTTTCTCGCAAGCCTTTGCTCAAGAACCTGCGATGCCGGGTCCGCCGAAAGTTCTGTACCTCGTGAAAGAAGACATCAAGCCCGGAATGATGGGCGTGCACAACATCCATTCCGCCCACTTTGTCAGCATCTTCAAAACGCTGAGCACGCCCAACCATCGCATCGCAATGGTTCCCGTTGCCGGGAGTGAAAACGAAGTCATCTACATCACCGGCGCCGACTCGTTCGCGAAACTTGAAACCCTCCTTAACGACACTGACAAGATGATGGCGGGCGCTAGCGGCAACGTGAAGGCTGAGCTGGACCGGCTCGATAAAGAAGCGTCGGTGTTACATGCTGGCATGCGCGATATGTTGACACTATACCGGCCAGATTTGAGCTATAACCCTGGCGTTGACATTCGCATGTATCGCTACTTCTCGATCAGTACCCTTCGCGTTCGGCCCGGTCATGACGCGCAGTTTGCAGAGTACGCACAGAAGGTGATCAATGCGGCTAAAAAAGCGAAAGTTGACAACTACCACACGGCGATTTTCCAGGTCATCTCCGGAACGCAGGCTGGAACCTACCTGCTTTTCAGACCGATGAAGTCTTTAAGTGAATTGGATGAACAGGTCGGCATGAAAGTCCGTGCCGCGATGGGCAACGACGAGCGGAAGGATCTCGACAAAGAAGCAGGTGAAGTGTACATGTCGAGTGAAACCAGCACCTACGCGTTTGCACCGGCCATGAGCTACGTGGAAAAGGAATTTGCGGCGGCCGACCCGGGTTTCTGGAATACCAAACCCGCAATGATGGCTAAACCAAAACCAAAAAAGAAAGTGGCGAAACCAGTAGCCCCGCCACCACCAACCGACTAAACAAGTAACTCTTGCAACAGCGGCCGTGAACGAGCGCAGCTTCGCGTTCGTTCACGGCTTTGCTATGACTCCATAAACAGAATCAGGACGTTCCAAGCGGGCTAGTCGAATTGAATTAGAACCGAGTAATTAAACACCCGACGATGCCAGACAAATTAGAACTGGGAGCGACAGCGACCAGCCAGAAACACAAGTGGACGGAGGACCCGGGCGGATCTAACCCCAGTTTTTGCAGTAAATTTCCTGGCTGGTCGCTGCGCTCCCAGTTCTGATATTGCGTGGGCCAGGTTGAGTGCTTCTCGGCGCCGTGAGCAGAGTTTACCAGGGTCGAGGATCGCCACACCGGTACCCGGGGCCATTTATGAAGCGCGCTGCCGAGCGCGCGTTCGCGTCTGCTCGCGCAGCGGTTTTAACGCTCGACGGCGCTGAAGACTGATCGGCTACGTCACAAAGGAACTCCACCTGCACCTGATTAGGCGAGTGAAAACGACTGGCCGTGCCGTTGTTTTCCCACATCGCTCCAAACACATATTGGCTAATCCCGTGGAAGTAAAAATAGTCGCACGAGCCAAAGCTGCAGCCACTGCAGCGGTGACCGCCACAGTCGCCGTTGTTCCAGTTGTACTTGCGCAACCAGGCATGCCAACCCTCGTGCATGAAGTCGCCGGCACGCGAGGCGGGATTGTTGTTAGCTGTCGGCGTGTTGTTATCGTAGAGCGGGCATGACGTTTTCACTTGATCCGGCGGACTAAACGCTCCGTAGACAGAGTTGTCATCAATGGCCAGATGGAAGAAACCGTTGTGGAAGTTGCTACCGGCTGCTTCGGCTGTCGCTCTATAGTCGATCGTACCGTGAAACGACTGGTCGTTGTTGTCGTTCAGCTTGTAAGTGAGAAGATAGGAAGCATTCCAGTGCTTCGGGTATTCGAGGTTGACGTTGCAGGCGTCGAAGAAACCTCGGTTACTCCAGTTGCTCGCGCGCGCGTCGTAAGCGCGAAATTGCCAGAGGAAGAAGTCCTGCCAACAACCGTGCTGGTTCCAAAGATCGCGTTCGGCCTGACTCGAATTTGACTGGTTGCACACAGCGAAAGCGGCACCTGACAAACAAGCCAACCAGAGCACTACGCACAAAGCTTTCTTTCTGCTGTTCATTTCGCTATCTCCTTAGCTCAGCGCCTCAGTACTTGGGCGGATTGCCGGGGTTGAGGTTCCGATCATTCGATTGCTCCTGGCGTCGCTCCTTCTCGTATTCGGGCGCGGGTGGAACAACTTCGGGGTGGGCCTTGAGGTAAGCTTCGAGCTTAGGGTTAAAAGAACCCGCACGCTCGCCTTCCACACGGGTGATCTGATCGATGTAGCGCTCTTCACCCTTGAGTACGCGCTGCAACAAGGTACGCCGCGCCGCTTCCTTGTCCTTCTGATTCCAGAGGTAGGCGCTGATCGCTTCGGACCGGACGATGATCGAAGGATGCTTGCTCACCTGCGTAAGCACCTCTTCATTCGCGCCTGGCGAGTTAAGGTAGGCGAGTCCGTCAATCGCTTTCGCCTGCAGCGTCCCGAGCGCGGTCTGCTCGATGATCTCTCCCTCAGTTGTTTTATGTCCCTCAGTCGGGAAGGGCTGGTTCACGAACTCGCGAAGGAACTGTTCGGCGTCGGGACTGCGCAACTCGCCCAGCAGTGCCAGGGCCAGCAGCGCGCGGCTGTGATCTGTCTGCTGCGCTTTGCTTATCTCGTCAGCAAACGCTTTGACCACATCCTTATTTCCGCGCGCGGCTTCTAGTGCCTTGCGGCCATCCTCGTGTTCCTCGGGCAAAGAAGCGCCCGCCCAATCGATGAAGGCGGCCACCGCCCGGCTTGCGTCTCCGCCAGTAGCAGAAAGTGCGGGCGGATTGTGCAAGGTTCTACCTGCGAGAATACTGCTCGGTGGTGGCCCCGCCGGCTCTTTCGCCTGCGGCGGCTTTTCGTCAGGACCGGTTGCGGATCCCGAGCCCCCTGACCCCTTTGGGCGACAGCCGGCGACGAACACGAGCAGTGCAAATGCAACGAGGACCAGCAGCAGATGCTGATCCCAAAGTTTTGTTTTTTGAGACATAGCTTAGAACCCGAAAACTGCAGCAAATACAAAAAAGATCTCGGCCTTTACAGTCGCAGCCCTATTCGAGTTCTAAAGAGTTTTGAGGAATTCGAGTTGGGTCGTTCATGTTAAGGTCGCCCAAAAATGAGAGTGAAACTGTCGAGTGAGGCAGCATTTATCACAACCGCAAGAAACAAGTCAATGAGTTTTATTGACGGATATTGTGGCAATTGTGTGTGCTTGTCTCGTCGCTTCGCGACGAAGAGCACCATCTCCCGGTTTTTCAATCGTGCCTTAAGGCTCGAACCGGATCGATGCGTGCAGCGCGTGCGGCTGGATAAAGTGCAGCGAGGATTGAAACGATTAACGCAAAGAGAATGGCCCCCGTCCAAAGCCAGGGTGGCAGGAAAAAGAAGTCAACAAACGAGGCGCCGTTCGGTTTCAAGAAGAATCGATAGGCGAGACGATTGGCGATAGCATCGACCGCCCAGGCAGCGAGCACGCCGATAACTCCCCCGACCAGCCCCAAAACAGCCGCTTCCACAAAAAAGATCAACTTGATCTCGCGGTCTTCGGCGCCAATCGCCTTCATGATCCCGATCTCGCGGGTGCGCTCGAGAATCGACATGATCATTGTGTTGGCGATTCCGAATGAAGCGACCAGCAGAGAGATTCCTCCCAGCAAACCGAGTACGGAATCAATGATTAAGAAGACGGTGCGAAACTGTTCTAACTGATCCACGATAGAGAAACTCACAAATCCCAGTTCCTTGAGACGCTTGCGAACTTCGGTTAAAGCCACCGGATCATCAACTCTGATTATCGCCGAGTCGTATCCTTCACTTTCGGAGTTACCCAACGAACCACTTTCCCGCGCCAGGGCGAGCGCCACCTGGTTCATTGGTCCGCGATGTTCGATCGACCACGCCCGCGCCGCGGCCAACGGTACATATATCCGCGCCCCCGGAAACAATCCGCGCACTCCTCCCTGGCCCGCGCCTTCTTTCACCTGCGAGCTCAAGACACCCACAATGCGAAATTTTTTCGCCACCAGATTGTCGCCTTCCGGCTCAGAAGAAATATCTTCCTCCAGCGGCAGACCAAAAAAAGTTGGCGGCTGCGCTTCGGCGTCGTTCTGTTTGTCTGGTTCACTCGCGGTGTTGGGCGCCGCGAGAAACTCAACGGTTTTGCCAACCGCGTCGGCCGGGTTCTCAAAACCAAAGTCGCGCGCGAAGGTGTCGTTGACGACGGCCTCGTCGGCAGTTGGCGAACTAATCATTTGGCCCGCCAGGAATTCCTTGAAACGAGAGCTGGCGTTGGGAACGGAGGCGCCGCCAATCGACTCAATTTGCGAATGACCGTTGGTCCTGACGTAAGTGAATATCATCAGGCTGGGCTCGACGTAGGCGACACCTGGGATCTTGGCAATTTCAGCAATCGCAGCATCATCCAGGATTCGCGTCGGCTTATCTTCAGGTTTCAAGCGCGAACGGCGATCACGTCGCTCGTTTTCGCTTCTTCCTGAATTACTCTGGACCCTCGCCGAGACGAGGTCGCCGAGGTTGCGTCCAAACACTTGAATCTCATTGAAAAGGTCGAGGGCCTTGAAGCGCGAGAGCATGTTTCGCTGCAGCCCAAGGCCGAACGAAACCATAGTCACGATTACCGCCACACCGACGATCACGCCCATGGTCGTTAGTACGGCGCGAAGTTTCGCCTGGCTCAGATTTCGTATGGCCAGCTTAAGAATGTCGAGAAAACTCATGATTCATCTGCGTCAAGCAGTTCAGAGTTCAACCTTTAGGTTGCGCCGCTGCCCTAAGACAAGCTGAAGCTTGAACTCTGAACTGCTTGAGTGAACTCAGACTTGATCACTCAAAAACATGCCGCACCGCGTCAACTGTCCAATCAGCCAGGCTCGCTGAAACTACTTCAGCTCCGGCAGCGCGCAGTTGTTCAGCCGAAACCGTATTGGTTATTCCCAAACTTCGCATGCCTGCCTGCCGCCCCGATTCAATCCCCGGCGGCGAATCTTCAATTACTAAACACTCGTCGGCGCGTAAAGGCTGTCCTCCTTCGCCTACTCGTTTTTCGTTTAACCTCTTAAGCGCGGTCAGATAACAGTCGGGCGCGGGCTTGCAGACCTTGACATCGTCGGCGGTCACAATCACGGAAAACAAACTCAGCAAGCGCGCGCGTTCCAGAACATATTGAATCTCAGTCGGCGATGCCATGCTTACCAACCCAAGCGAAAACTGACGTGCAGTCGCTTTGAGAAACGTAACTACACCGGGGAAAAGTGGCAGTTCGTCTTCAATGAGCTTGCGATGCCGCACACCTTTCGCATCCAGCACAATCTTCAGAATATCGTCCGTCAGAGTTTGCCCGGCGCGTTCAAAAGCCGCGCGCACAAACGTCTTATCGTCCATCCCGAGCGCGCCGTAGTAGTCGCTTTCAGTCAGCTCAATTCCCTGCTCACGCAGGACCTCCTGGTAGGCCGACATTTGCAGCGGCTCGTCGTCGATGATGACGCCATTGAAATCAAAAAGAATTGCTTGAATCATCACAAAATAGTCCAAAGTCCAAGATCAAACGCCATACAAGTAGTTCAGAGTTCAACCTTCAGGTTGTTTCTTTGGAAGGGCCCCGCAAGCTGAAGCTTGAACTCTGAACTACTTGCTTTGACTTTGGACATTGGACCTTGGACTTTGGACTTGAGTCGTAGTTAGCCGCGCGTTTTGATCTTCAAACAATTTCGGCAGGCGCTCGCTTTCGAGCACGTCCAGCCGGCGCAGAACTTCGGCAAGCGAGAGTTCATTTTTCAGGTTAACGCGATAATCCAGATCCGCCCGCAAGCGATCTTTTTCGCCCTGCCGGTTCTGCGACATCATGATGATCGGCGCCTGCATCCCGGCTATCACCGCCAGCACCAAATTCAACATCTGATACGGCTTCGGATCGAACCCGTTGAAAAGAATGTAAGAGTTGAACACGATCCAAAAGACGATCAGACCGATCGAGACGCCGATGAATTTCCAACTGCCGCCAAACTCCGCGATCATGTCCGCGGCGCGATCGGCCATTGTGGCCCGTTTGCGTTGTTCCTCGTTGGCATTGCGAGAAACGCGCGAGCGAATCAGCTCATCAGTGCGCCTGAGCCGGTCGGAAAGCGCGCCTAACATTCCCAGCGCCACATCGGGATTGGAGCGCACAAAAGCCAGGAAATTAGGCCGGGCCAGAACCGCCAGCCGGCCGTCCTCAACCACCTTCGCATCGGCTGATCGCTGACGCCCATCAATGATCGACATCTCGCCAAAAAAATCTCCCTGGGCCAGTTCAGCAAGCGTTATCTCTTTGTCGTCTTCGTCGATGATGCTGATGCGCACGCGTCCTGACTCGATGAGATACATCGCGTTGCCGGTATCGCCTTTGTGAAAAAGCTCCGTGCCTGCGGATACGTCTTTAATCGCGAGCAAGTTGCGGAGCTCAATTGCGGCCTCGTCAGTCAACGACGCGAACAGTGGCACTGACCGCAGCGCTTCAAGAGTCATTTGGTTTGACATAGAAACCTTTCCATTCGGGGAATAGGGATGAAGGCGAAACAGGATGAAGATGAAGACGGAATCATTGCCAGTGGTCCAGGCCGCGCTGGCCTTTCCGTTTACCTTTTCCCCTCTTCCCTTTCCCTCCTTCATTTACCGCCGCTTATCCTTCCACCACCCGGCCGTCCTTCATCAGAATTATGCGATCTGAAAAACTGGTAGCGAGCTCGCGATCATGCGTCACCATTAGTATCGTCAGGGAGTCGTTATCAACCATTTCCCGCAGGAGTGCAAGCAGCTCATGCGCGCGGGTCGAATCAACGTTGCCGGTCGGCTCGTCCGCCAGCAAAACCCTGGGGTTGTTCGCCAGTGCCCTCGCGATGGCAACGCGCTGTTGCTCGCCGCCGGAAAGTTCGGAAGGACGATGCGTCAGACGATCTGCCAGACCAACCCGGCTGAGTAACTCCTCAGCCCGCTGGTGGCGCTGAGTTCCGCGAATTCCGCCAAACGCCAGCGCGAGTCCGACGTTCTCTTCGGCAGTCATGGTGGGAATCAGGTTGAAATTCTGAAAAATCATGCCGACTGAATAGCGGCGATAACGTGCCATCTCCTTTTTGCTAAAGGGCCCCAGCGGCTGTGAATTGAAAAACACATCGCCGGACGTGGGATGATCAAGACCACCGACCATGTTGAGCAAAGTGCTTTTTCCGGATCCGGAAGTTCCCTGGATTGAAACGAACTCGCCTTCATTCATCGCCAACGAAACGTCATTGAGCGCGGTAACGCTCGTAGTTCCCATTTGGTAGATCTTCGAAACTTTGCGGGCTTCTAAAATTGGACATGGAATTCTTCCAGATTTTGGACTTTGGTCTTGGGTCTTTGAGCTTTGTACTTTGAACTTTGTACTTTGAGCTTTGAGCTCTATTTGTTTCTGCAAAGCTGAACTAGCCAAGATCGAGACGAAGATCAAAGCTCAAAGTATCAAAGCTCAAAGTTCAAAGTTAAAAGACCTAAGACCCAAGACCCTTCTTACTAACCCGCCACAATTCAAACCGTTCTTCCTCAAACCCCTTCAACAGTATTTCAAACGGTAGGGCGTGCAGTTTTTCCCTGGCTACGAATTCGCGCACTTCCGGATCGTCGTAAAGCGCCTTGGAGATGATCACGTCGTCACCGGTGGACAAGCCCTCAAGGCGAGCAGCCATGTTGACCGTTGATCCAAAGTAGTCAAGCCGGTCATTCAGTGTAACGGCGATGCAGGGACCGGTATGGACTCCGGCTTTCAAAATCAATGGCGCCACGCCTGCTGCGGGCGCAGCCAACATTTCCTGCGCGCGCAGCATCGCTTTCAATGCCGATGTCGGCCGGCGAAAAACGGCCATCACGGCATCGCCGATCGTTTTCACTAAGGCTCCATCCTCGTCCGCTATCACTTTTTTCAAAACGTCGAAGTGATTCATGACCCGCCCAAAAGCGGTAGCGTCTCCAATCTCGCGATAGAGCTGGGTGGAGTTTCGCAGGTCGGTAAATAAGATTGTCAAAGTGCCAACCGAAATTTGTTCTCCGGGTCGCAATGCCTCCGAAGCAAACAGATCGCGAAACATCTGCAAGGCCGTTACTTCCGCAGCAGTAGCTGATTGATCACTCCAGGCCAGTCGTTCGAGGATCAAAAGTTGTTCGGCGCTCGTCGCATTCGCCAGTTTTAGCGAAGACTGCTGGGCCAGCTTCAGTTCCTGAGCCGGCCAGCCTGCTTCTCCAATCGTGACACTCGCGGCCGGCTGCCCCGCCTCTGTCACGGTCACATCCTGTCCACCCGAGAGCTCCAGCGCGCGCAGGCGATAACGCCCCGGTTCAAGCGGCAACGAGAGCTCGCGTTCGGAGCCAGCCGGCAATAATTGTTGGGCAACGATATGCGGAGTTTTTTGTGGACTACCCATGCAGAAGTTCTGCGCTTGAACCTGTCGCAGCAACGCATTGGGTTTGAAAGTTACTTCCACGAATCGATCAAAGTTAACCGTGAAATCGATCCGGCAGGTGTCGCAGTGGACCTGCGAATTAATTTCGCTGAGCGACTTGCCGGTTTCTCCTGCGCCGCGACATAGCGGACACAAAAGCTCCCATTGCAAGTCAAGTAAGCCGAGACGCGTTGCACGCAGGCAAGCCTCCAGAACAGCACGGCGGGACAACTTCCATTCGTCTGCTAACGCATAGGGACGAATCCGCGCCAGCGCGAAGTCGTCTGCGCTACTAACAAAATCGATCAGCCGATCGACAGCTTCCGCATCCGCGCCTTCGGCGAGCAGTTTCTCACCAATGACCTGAAGGCGACTTTGGGCCGCGGCATCCAATTCCACCGGCGTCTCTGGCGAGGCTTCCACTTCCGCGCTAGTGGCAATTTCATCATACTTTCTAAAAGCCCGGGCGAAGCGTCGCGCGCTGGAAAACTTTACTTGCAGCGAAACCAGCAAAACGCCAACTAAAGATCGGGGCTGGACGCGAAAGTCGTAGCTAAGCCTGGTGCCGCCGGCCGCACGCGGTGTGAGTTCTACGAGGGCGCGCATTTCTGTTATGGGACCTTTGCTGTAAGTGCGCGCTACCCCAAAACGAGCAGGCCTCACCCATTCAAAGGGCTGCTCTTCCCACTCGACCGCCATTCCATACATTGAAAGACGCAGGCGCCGGCGGGCGTTCCTGAGTAGCTCACGGGTCGTCCTGGCAGGCTCCACCGACGGCACGCCGGTGTCGCGATTAAAGCGGTTCGTATCGGCGACGAACGGCCACAACTTTTCCGGGCTGGCCTTTAGATCGTATTCCCAGTGGTAGTGAAGCTCGCGGTTAGACATGGAGGTCAGAGATCTTTAGAGACAAAACGAAATAAGATTTTCCATTTGTCATTTGACATTTCTCGTTTGTCATTTCATGAGCGACTGAAACAGAGTCAGGCCGACCGACTATCTTGCCCAAGTATGATCGATCGTCCGTCCTAAATGACAAATGAGAAATGTCAAATGACAAATGGAAAATCTTGTCTTCGAAACTTTTACAACCTCTGCCCCAGACTCTCAGACTTCCTTGTACTCCGAGTCTACGTCTTCAGTGGACGATGCCACGCGGTAGTTTCTTGACTGCACTTGCCTGGTGATGAGCAAGTCGTCTTTTGTCTTCAACAGGTCCGCGCGGTTGTAGACCGAAAGCTCGAAATTGTAGCCGTGTGTGATGGCGTCTTTGGGACAGGCCTCGACGCAATAACCACAAAAGATGCAGCGCCCGTAGTCGATGTTGTAGACCTCGGCATAGCGCTCATCGACCCCCACTCTTTCCTCAGGGAGTCGCGGATCGTCTTTGGCTATGATGTAAATGCAGTCGGAAGGACAGGCTGCGGCGCAAAGAAAACAGGCCACGCATTTTTCTCGGCCCAATTCGTCAACGTGCAGCAGATGTTGACCACGATAGCGCGGCTGCACAGTGACCGGCTCCTCAGGGTATTGGACGGTCCATTTCCGCTTGGGAATATAGGACAAGGTAACGCCCATCCCCTGGATGATGGCCCTGGTTGAATCGATTACATCGGTGATGATTGACATGGGTTTAAATTCAGTGGCCAGTGTCCGGTTAAGAGTTTAAATTCAGTGGCGATGGCCAGTTCCAGTTAAGAGTTCTCAATCTGTTCTCGACAGTAATCAGTGATCTACCTACTGACCACTGGCCACTGATTAGGCCTGTACCTCTTTCAATGGTTTTACTTCCGAGCTCGTAGCTTGCCATCGTCCATCACGCCAAACAAACTTATCTGTAAACTGAAAAGCAGCCGGCTGGATTTCACCCTGCTCATTCTTAACTTCAACGCGCAAAGTTCCTGTCAGCGTAGCACGGTCGCTGCTAAGGTTTACTTTCAGGTCCTCGAAGTTCCACTTCTGAATCAGAGTATCGCGTTGGATTGTCCTAAGATACTCCGCTTTACCCTCAGTCCGGCCGTCGGTTACTCCGACATAATCATCCGCCAGGATGCGATCCAGTTTCTTTTTGTCCGCATTGATATTCGCTACGGTCCACTCGTGTTCCAGGTCTGTCAGCGCTGACAACACTTGCGTCTCGTCAGTTGGGGGCGGCGTTGTGTCTTCCTCAGTTGAGTTGTTGGCATTCGATTCCGCTAAATTGGAGTTTGCGCTGTTCAAATTCCCGTTCAGATTATTACGTCGCTCCACATTCGCATTAAGGTTCGCGTTCGAATTGGACGCTCTCATCATGCCTGGCAGCAAAACCGCAGCAGTAATTCCGAGCCCAATAAGCACCACGAATAAGATCGAAAAGATACCAAGAATCCATGGCCACGCCCGGCGCTTGGGCTCGCCGTAAGAACCCGGAGGAATGTAAGAGCCGGGCGGCTGATACGGGTTGGAGGCGCGCCCGCCGGAGACGCCCGGCGGTTCGGATGAAGTATCTTCGGCCGCCGAACGAACTACCGTTGCCTCGTCATCCGGAGGATCGACAGTCACGAGTGGCGTGCCATCATCGACACAGAAACTCAAGTGCTCTTCCGTAAAGGTTTTCTGGCAGGTCGGACAGCGCTTCACTTTCGCTTCTCTTTCCAGTGGTCTGAATTAGATTCCGGGACGTTTCCGATTTTATCTTGATTTTTGTTTGGGTGCGACTTGTGGTGATGTTTGCCAGTCAAAAGGTTCAACGCGGCCCACGCAAAATCAGAACTGGGAGCGCAGCTACCAGCCCAAACCTTCAGCGCAAAAGCTTGGGCTTATACTCCGTGGCTGCAATTCGTCAGTTGAGATTTTGGCTGGTCGGTTGCTCCCAGTTCTGATTTTGCACAGAGCCCGGTTGAATGCTCAATTGCTCCGTTGAGCCTTTATCCCAATCGGTCCTACGGGTCGCTTAACTATTCTACATTTGTTATCTAACAGCACTGAAGCATGAAACCGAGCCCATAAAACAGAATTATGAGTAACAGAATCCCAAAGTAGAGACTGCTCGTGACTATGCCGCCAATAGCCATGCCCTTGCCGCTATATTTTTTCGGGTCATTCTTAATTTGTACGAGCGACACAATGCCCAGGACCAGTCCGATGGGAGCGGTCAGGATGCCGAAATAACAACACAACCCGAGTGTGACGCTGATGATCCCCAACACCAGCGAGGTAGCAGCCAGGCTCTGCTGGGGTCTGATCGGATAGGCAGGAGGCGGCGGCGCTGTCCAGGCAGATTGAATCGGTGACGGCGGAATGTACTGCGCCGGATACGGCCCTTGACGGCCGGGCATGTCGAGCGTCGGTTGTTCGGTTGGGCTGACGCTCGGTGGCATGGGACGCACCAGCGTGGGTGGCGGTTCAGCCGGCGACAGGTCGTCGACCAGCGTCGTGCCGTCCTGTGTGCAGAACGTCAGCCACTCATCGGTAAACTGCTGATTGCATTTTGGACAGCGTCTCATGGGTTTAGATAGTGGCCAGTGGTCAGTGATCAAGTTTAAGTTCAAGTTTCAAGTTTCAAGTCAAGAACGGGGTCAGAACTTGGAACTTGAAACTTGGACACTTGACACTGCCACTGTCTACACCAGCTCAAGCTGACTAAAGAAGTAAGCAATTTCGATTGCGGCATTCTCGTCGGAGTCGGATCCGTGTGTGGCATTCTCTCCTACTGATCCGCCAAACTCTTTACGGATAGTTCCTTCATCGGCCTTTGCTGGATCGGTTGCGCCCATCAGATCGCGCCACGCTTTTACCGCGCCGTCCTTTTCCAGAGCCATCACTACACATGGCCCGCTGGACATGAATTCGGTTAAGCCTGCAAAGAACGGGCGTTCGCGATGCACAGCGTAGAAGCCTTCGGCCTCTCGCAAAGTCATATGCAGCATTTTCATCGCGCGCAGCCTGAAGCCATTGTCGGTGATTCGTTGAATAATGTTCCCGATGTGACCCGCGCGTACCGCGTCAGGTTTGATTATTGCGAATGTTAAGTTACCCAAAATGCTTCGCTTCCTTTATGTTTCGATTTAAGTGAGCTTTGAACTTGATACTTTGAACTTGGTACTTTGAGCTTGGTACTTTGAACTTTGTTCTTTGCGCTTTGGACTTAGGAAACTTTGTTACTGCGCTTTGGATTGCGTTATAGGGTGCAGCTCAAGATTGCGAGCAACGAAGTTCAAAGATACAAAGAACTAAATATTAAGCAATCAGCTCTTCCCCAGCGCTTCCTTCATTCCGGATCCAATATCCGCAGGCGACCTCACCACATGAATCCCCGCATCTTCAAGCGCTTTCATTTTTTCCGCCGCTGTTCCCTTGCCTCCGGCGATGATTGCGCCCGCGTGGCCCATGCGACGTCCCGGCGGCGCAGTTTGGCCGGCGATGAACGCCACGATTGGTTTGGTAACATTCGCCTTCGCAAACGCCGCAGCTTCTTCTTCTGCCGTCCCACCAATTTCGCCAATCATCACGATGCCGTCCGTTTCGTCGTCGTCCTGAAACAGACGCAGCGCATCGACGTGTGTGGTGCCGACAATCGGGTCGCCGCCGATACCAATCGCGGTTGACTGACCCATACCCAGCGCCGTCAGTTGTCCCACCGCTTCATAGGTCAACGTTCCGGAACGAGAAACAACACCGATTCGCCCTTCGCGATGAATGTGTCCCGGCATGATTCCGATTTTGCATTTGCCCGGACTGATAATGCCGGGACAGTTTGGACCGATCAGTCGCGTAGCTTTGCCGTCTAGGTATTCTCGCACCTTCACCATATCCAGCGTCGGAATGCCTTCGGTAATACAAACCACAACCGGGATACCGGCGTCAGCAGCTTCCATGATCGCATCCGCGGCGAATGCCGGCGGTACGTAAATCACAGACGCGTTTGCGCCGGCTTGCTTTACGGCATCGGCAACGGTGTTGAATACCGGAATGTCTTCATGTGTCGTCCCGCCTTTCCCGGGTGTAACACCACCTACGATATTCGTTCCATACTCAACCATCTGCTTTGCATGAAACGTACCTTCTTTACCGGTGAGCCCCTGCACTACCAGACGGGTAGACTTGTCAACCAAAACGCTCAATGGATAGCTCCTGTTATTGAATTGAAAAAATGAGGGCGCAGTATAGCACGCGCCAAAGTTTCTATCAGAAGACCAGCTTGATCTAACCTCCGTGCAACTCCGTGTTCTCTGTGTCTCTGTGGTGAACAAATCAATATTAAGACGCACCACAGAGGCACAGAGAACACCGACGTTGCGCAGAGAACGCTTTTCAGCTGAGCTCGAATTGTTGACCGTGCTCCGGAACCTCTATCGGCCAACCAAACCGTTGGCGAATGTGTTCCGCCATCGCCGTTGCCGATCCAACCTCACCGTGGGTAATGAAAACGCGACGCGGCGGCGACGGCAAGTCCTTTAACCAACGAATCACTTCCTGCCAATCTGCATGCGCTGAGAAGCCGCCGATTTTGACTGACTGGCAACGAACCGGAACCCATTGTCCCAGCACCCTCACTTCTTTCTCACCGTCAGCGACTCGGCGACCGAGTGTTCCACCCGCCTGGTAGCCGACAAAAACAACAGTTGCGTTTGCATCAGGCAGGACGCGCAACGCGTGATGCAGCACGCGGCCACCAGTCATCATTCCCGACGCGCTGATGATGATGCGGGCCCCTCGTTGCTGGTTTAGTCGTTTTGAATCCTCTTTGCTGGTGCTGGTTATCATCGAATGCGTTTGCAGCGGGTTGGCGTTGCCCGCAGTTGCGGTCACATATTCTTCATCATGCTCTTCCCTGCGGTTGGAATAAACTTTGGTTGCCTTCGACGCCATCGGCGAATCAAGGATCACGGGCAGGATTGGGACGCGCTTTTCGTCTTCAAGTTCGCGAATGAGATAAAGAACTTCCTGCGCGCGGCCTACCGCAAAAGCCGGGATCAGAATCTCGCTGTCGTGTTCAGCCGCATGCTTAATTATTCTTTCCAGCGCAATCTTTGGCTCTTCCGGGTCGTGTGTACGATCACCGTAGGTTGATTCCACAACGAGATACTCGCACGCAGGAGGTGCTACTGGATCGCGAATGATTGGCTGGTCATACTTGCCCAAGGTCTCCGGAAAATAATATTCGTTGCACTCCCTGATCGGTCTCGACCAGAACGAGTACCTGGCTTGATCCCAGAATATGACCGGCAATGCGAAACTCCGCGCTGATGCCTTTCGCAATATCGAAAGGCTGGCCGTCGTTCTTTACGACCCGCAGCAGTCCCAATGCAGTTTCAGCATCCTCTTCGGTGTAGAGCGGAAGCGCCGGATTGTGTCGCGTGACTTTGTGTCGATTGCGATAATCGGCTTCTTCTTCCTGCAACCGAGCGGAGTCAGGAAGCAGTATGCGCAGGAGTTCGGCAGTGCCGCGCGAGCAATAGACAGGCCCACGAAAGCCCTGCTTCACAAAGCGCGGTAGATAGCCAGTATGATCGATGTGTGCGTGCGTCAGCAGTACTGCATCTACTGACGTGGCCGGAAAAGGAGCCTCAGCCCAATTTCTTTCGCGCAGTTCGCGCGGACCTTGGAAGAGCCCGCAATCAATCAGCACGCGCTGGTGATTGTTGTCGATTAGATACTTTGAACCGGTGACGGTGCCCGCCGCACCCCAGAAAGTTACGGTTGCCAAGGGCTTTCCTCCGCTCAGACGATCACGTCAGCCTGTTCAAGGTTCCTGATGGTTGAGTGACGCTGGCGATATCCAAAGAAGACAATGAAGGTAGGGACCAGCAAGGCCAGGTTGCGAAGCGCCGTAGTCAATCCCAGTTGGCTGCCGATTATCCTGCCGAAGCAACCACACTCAAGCGGCTCGCCGTGGAGGACATAAACGTAATACAGCGCGAACGCGGAGAAGCCGATCAGCAATGCGGCTGCCAGCAAAGCACCGGCGCGAATAGTTGGGCGAAGCAATAGCAAAATCACGGTGACTATTTCTGCCGCAATAACCGTCACGGTTACCGGCCAGATCCAACGCGCCGGTGGCACATCGGAGGCCGCGAGCAGATCGCCAACGTTGGCGGCGAAAGCTTTGATTATTGATAACTTCGCAATCGCCGTGACCAGGAAAAGCGCAGCGATCCCAAAGCGACTGATTAGCAGAATGACTCGAAATATTTTGCTGCGGTTCATTTCGATCGTCGAAGGTCATGAATAGAGAGAAGAAATTAATCATCCCTCATTCTTAATCCCTCAGCCCTCGGTTCACGCCGCCAGCGCTACTACTTTGTCCGCCGCGTCTTTCATGCCGTTGGCGACGGTGAAGTTCAGACCAGAGTCGCGAATCACACGCTGGCCTTCTTCAACGTTTGTTCCTTCCAGTCGAACCACGACGGGAACCTCAATCCCCAACTTCTTCACCGCTTCCACCACGCCGCGCGCCACCATGTCGCAACGAACGATCCCGCCGAAGATGTTTATTAGAACTGCCTTGACGTTTTCGTCCGCCAGCAGAATTCTGAATGCTGCTTCGACTCTTTCCTGCGAGGCGCCGCCGCCGACATCGAGAAAGTTAGCCGGCTCGCCACCTGCAAGTTTGATGATGTCCATTGTCGCCATCGCCAGCCCAGCGCCGTTAACCATACATGCGATGTTGCCGTCGAGTTTGATGTAGTTGAGATCGAATTTCGAGGCTTCAATCTCCAGAGGTTCTTCTTCGTTTAAATCGCGCAGGTCGAGAAACTCTTTGTGACGAAACAAAGCGTTGTCGTCAAAATTGACCTTCGCATCGAGCGCTATCAAGCGGTTGTCCTTAGTTAAAAGAAATGGATTGATTTCCATTAACGACGCGTCCATCTGCTCATAAGCGTTGTAGAGCGACTGCATAAACTTTACCGCCTGACCAATCAGGTCGGAACCAATCCCCAGTCCAAACGCCAACTTGCGCGCCTGAAACGCGCGAAAGCCGACTGCCGGATCGACCGTCTCCTTCAGGATCTTTTCCGGCGTCTTTGCCGCCACCTCTTCGATATCCATACCGCCGGCTTCGGAGGCCATAAAGACCGGCCGCCCCGATGCGCGATCCAAAACAATGCCCAAATAGAACTCCTTATCGATAGGCAGGCCTTCTTCGATCAGCAACACGCGAACTTCGCGACCTTCCGGGCCGGTCTGGTGAGTAACCAGCTTCATACCGAGCATCTTTTGCGCGATCTCGCGCGCCTCATCTGCGCTCTTCGCGAGCTTTACGCCACCGCCCTTGCCGCGACCGCCCGCATGAATCTGTGCTTTGACGACCACGACGTCAGTGCCCAGTTCTTTAGCAGCCTGATACGCCTCCTCGGGTGAGCGCGCGACTAAACCTCGCGGCACGGGCACGCCAAATTTTCTCAGCAGTTCCTTACCCTGATACTCATGAATCTTCATTTACCGTAGCCTCGGCGATCGAAAATATCGACTCGCAAAAAGTTTTCTTTGATTAGAGCGGGTTGAGTTTAGCGGTACGAAAGAGATGACTGCAAGCGCCGAGTAGGAGCAAAATGACTAACCACGCGAGCCTGAGCATCGGAGGTTTCCCGGATGAGCTATGTAATTGTCACCTCTCTTTCAAACCTGCAGAACGAAGTTAGCTACGGAGATAACCACACGCTGATCACAGACGAGCCAGCTCGCGATAGGTGGCGAAGATGCGGGTCCGGATCCCTATACGCTGCTACTGGCGGCGCTGGGCAGTTGCATCTCATTGACCGCGCAGTTGTACGCCAAAAGAAAAGGTTGGCCACTCGAACGCGTTACCGTGCGCTTGAGGCAACAACGAATTCACGCGTCTGATTGTCTTGAATGCAACGAGTCGGCGGAAGGATACATACATCGTATTGAACGGTCAGTTTCGTTTGAAGGAAACTTGAGCGAGGAGCAGCACCTGCGCTTGCAGGAGATTGCGCATAAGTGTCCCGTTCACAAAACCCTCACGTCGCCAATTGTGATTACTGAACTCAAAGATTAGCGTCAAACTTTTTGGAGTGCGGTGACCTGTCACCGCTTTGGCCTGCGGCGGCTTGACGCCGCAATCCAGGCTGGACTCAATACCCCGTGGTCGCGACAGGTCGCGACCGAACATAGCGGTGACAGGTCACCGCACTCAAAAACAAAAGGGCTTCCAATCAAACATGATTGAAAGCCCAATCTGGTCGGGACGCCGAGATTCGAACTCGGGGCCTCACCCACCCCAAGGGTGCGCGCTACCAGGCTGCGCCACGTCCCGTAAAATCCGCTCCTAGTATCTCCGCAAAAAAGTTGTAACGCAAATTGTTAGTTTGCTTGCTAAAGAAATTGGCCGCGAATTAACAGGCTCAGTGTTTTTTGGAGGGCGTGTCCAGCAGCGCCAGTATCTCGCGCAATTCCCGCGCGACTTTACGGAGTGCCTTACGGTCTGCGTCTGTTCTTGCTTCAGAAGGTCCACGAACTGCGGAGGCCATTCCTCCGGTGGCTGCTTGCGAGCCGTTTGTCTGGGATTCTTCGGCGTCATCCTCAGACGAAACAATTTTGAGTTTCCCGCCGGCCCGCAGATCATTTGCCAAACGCTTCTTGGCTCCCGCGATGGTGTACTGATCTTCGTAAAGCAATTCTTTAATTCTGAGTGCAATTTCCACGTCGCGTTTGCGATAAACTCGCTGCCCGGCGCGATTCTTTTGCGGAGCGAGCATCGTAAACTCCGACTCCCAGTAGCGCAGCACATGCGCCTGCACACCGGCAAGTTCGCAGACCTCGCCAATCTTGAAGAAGAGTTTTTCTGGTATGGCTACGGCAGAACGGCCCATGATCACAATTTCGACGACTGTTCTTCCTGATAAATGTGCAGGATAGAAATTAAAGGACGACTAGTGGCAGGATTTGCCAAGAAGCCCAGCGAGCCGCCATGTTACTGCCAGCCATTTAGCGTGTCAATGCTTATACTGCTTACACTTAGCGGTGCTTAGTTAAAACTGATTCTTAAAGGTATCGCTTCAGGGGTGGAAGAATGTCCTGGCTCCGGAGGAGCCAAATGTTTATAGGCTTCGCGACCAACCGTGCTTTTGGCCCTTCAGCGGAGGGCAATGCAGCGGACGACGAGTTCTGGTTCTTCGCACCTACATCTCGCTCGGCTGGAGCGAAGATCCTTTAGAGCGGAGCAATCTATAAACATTCGGTCCCTCCGGGACTAAGGGATTCGGTTCGAAACTTTTACCGAAAACATGAACTTGCGACACCAAGCACCCGTAGGTTTCGCCGAAAAGACTAAACCATCGCCGCGTTCCGAGATTCCCCGCTGATAGACGCGTCTTCTGCCTCAAGCTATAATCCGCGTTCTACTCCACTACCAGCGCGCAGACCCGGAGGGTTGTTTCCAACAGTGACGACATCTTTATCACCAGCCTCTCCAGGCGTCTTCCGCCTCGCAGCCCGACTCGACGACATTGGATTCTCGGACATCGTTAATATCCGAAATCGCATAATGAAGTTGCGAGCGGAGGGCGCCACCGTCTACCAGTTTGAGGGCGGCGAGCCTTACCTGAATACGCCGGACTTCGTGAAGGAGGCGATGCTGCGCGCGCTTCAGGAAAACAAAACCCGCTATGCACCGTCGTCCGGAGTTCCCGAGTTGCGCGCGGCTATCGCCGATAAGCTACGTACAAAAAACAACATCCCCGCGCAAGCAGGTGACGTGATGGTGATGAACGGCGGCATGCAGGGATTGTTTGGCGCGTTCCAGTCTGTGGTTAATCCCGGCGACGACGTGATCGTCTTCTCACCTTTCTGGACTCCCATAAAAGATCTGCTCGCCTATTCGCAGGGACGGGCCGTGCTGGTGCCGACCACCGAAGCACGCGCAGCCGGTCTTGAGAAAACGCTAACGCACTACACTCACCGACCGCACCAAAGCGATCTACTACAACTCGCCGCAGAATCCGAGTGGTGTCGTCTTTACTCGCGACGAAGCTCAAGTGGTCGCGCGTTTTGCGCAAGAGCGAGATCTAATCGTTATCGCCGATGAGGCATACGAGGATCTGGTTTACGACGGCGAGCATTTTTCCATCGCCTCTCTTCCCGGAATGTTTGAACGAACGATTACGGTGTTCACACTTTCCAAGTCATACGCGATGACCGGCTGGCGTTTGGGTTACACCGCAGCTGCCGAGCCATGGATGACAGGACTACGCAAGACCACGCTCTATTCTTCAAATGGAGTTTCGACGCCGACACAGTGGGCAGCCCTCGCAGCTTTTACAACCGAAACCGACATGCTTGAGACGAATCGCGTCGCTTATCTCAAGCGGCGTGATTTGCTTTTGGCGGGTTTGAACGAGCTGGGTCTGCACTGCGAGAAACCGGCCGGCGCCTTCTACGCATTCCCAGAGGTGTCGCGTGTCAGCAGCGATAGCCGTGAAGCTGCGGAGATTTTGCTTGAACGCGCGCAGGTGGCCACCGTTCCCGGCGTCGTCTTCGGTGAACACGGCGAAGGTCATCTGCGTTTTTCCTTCTCCACTTCGCTCGAAAACATCGAAGCCGGCCTCGATTCACTTCGCCGCAATCTCTGAAGTAATTTCGCCGCCGGTTTTCGCGGATGAACACAGATCTAATCCGAAAAGAATTATTCTCAGTTGGTTTTCTGTTCTCATATCCGCGAGAATCTGCGTTAGTCTCAGTCGGCTAAGGATCTCATGAACGAATTCGATTTCATCAACAAGCTAAGGCGTCGAGTTGCGGACAACTCTGTTTCGCCATTTGGTCGTCCTGCATCCCTGGTCCGCGGCATCGGCGACGATGCGGCAGTCTTCAAGTTACTAGCCGGTAATGACGTTGTAGTAAGCACGGACCTTCTCGTTGAGGACATAGATTTCCGCCGCGATACCACGCGACCCGAGCTACTCGGCCATAAGGCACTAGCGGTTTCACTTTCGGATGTCGCCGCCATGGGCGCACGGCCACTCTGGGCCTTGATCTCAATCGGCGTTCCCGAGGCGGTCTGGAATTCAGAATTCCTGGACAGTTTCTATTCAGGTTTCTTCGAACTTGCCAGGCGCTACGCCATCACACTTGTCGGCGGTGATGTTTCGCGCACTCCCGATAAAATTGTTATCGACTCGATTCTTATCGGAGAGTCTCCGAAGACCGGCGCAGTGTTTCGTTCAGGGGCGGCGCCGGGCGACCAGATATTTGTCACCGGCTTTTTGGGAGATGCGGCGGCGGGTCTGCGTTTGATAGAGCACGGCGCACGATTACCGTTACGAAGCAAGACAGATGAGTCTGCTCAAGCGAATTCAGAAGCAGAACATCATCGGCTTGAATATCTGCTGCTTCGTCAACTTCAGCCAAACCCGCGCGTCGGTTGGGGTCTGCTCCTGGGAGAACAACAACTGGCAAGCGCGATGATCGACATCAGCGACGGGCTGTCTTCCGACCTCAATCATCTCTGCGCCGAAAGCAAAGTCGGCGCCCTTATTGATGCTGCAGGCATTCCGATCGATCCGCTTGTAACCGAGCTAAGCGGACGACGTGCGTTGGATCCATTGATGCTCGCGCTGCACGGCGGAGAAGACTTTGAACTGCTGTTCACTGTCAAACCGGAAATGGTGGCCAGACTACCAGCGCGCGTAGATGGTGTTTCGCTAACTCGCATCGGCGAAATTAGAGAAGCTGATCACGGCGTCCTGATCTCTGAGGGCTCGAGAACCTGGAATCTTGAACCCGGCGGATGGGAACACTTCAAAGCGGCGCGTGGCAGAACTTAACGAACGTAAGAGAGTGAGAGAATTTTCCATTTATCATCTGACATATCTCATTTGTCATCTTAGAAGCTCCGTAGCTGAGCGAAGATGCCATCCTCGGATCTTTCGGCTATCAGGATTCGACTCCTGCAGAAGCGTATCGATTCCTATATGACCGTTGCATGAAATGTCAGCTGACAAATGGAAAATCTCTTCTCCTACCTCCCTAGTTTGACTACTCATCCATCCTTACCTAGACTCCCATGCATGCGCGTCCTTGATTTTCCAAGGGCGCGTATCTTGTAGTAGAGAAGCTAATGCTTAGATTTCGCAACACACTTTCCGGCAAGGTCGAAGAATTTCGCCCCATACGCGAAGGCGAAGTTCGCATGTACTACTGCGGCCCAACTGTCTGGGATTACGGCCATATCGGCAACTTCCGTTCAGCAATCGCCGCCGACATCCTGCGCCGATATCTCAACTTCAAAGGCTTCAAAGTCACACACGTGATGAACATCACGGACGTTGAAGATCGCATCATCGCCAAATCGCAGGAAGCCGGACTCAGCATCGACGATTACACGGCGAAATACATCGACGCACTCTGGGAAGACTTTGACGCGCTCGGTTGTGAAAGACCGGAGATAGTTCCGCGCGCCACGCGACATATTCCCGAGATGGTTGCTTTGATCGAGAAACTCTTGGAAAGCGGCCATGCGTACGACTCAGACGGGTCGGTCTATTATCGCATCGCTTCGTTTCCAGAGTACGGCAAGCTCTCGAAGATTAACTTCGCGGGCAACATCGCAGGCCGTAGCGATCGCATCGACACGGATCGCTACGAGAAAGAAGACGCGCGCGATTTTGCTCTCTGGAAAGAACCTGCATCCACAACCGAGCCGGCCTGGGATTCTGCAATTGGTCGTGGACGTCCGGGTTGGCATATCGAATGCTCGGCAATGTCGATGAAGTATCTCGGCGAAACTTTTGACATTCATGCGGGCGGCATCGACCTCGTGTTTCCGCATCACGAGAATGAAATAGCGCAGAGCGAAGGAGCCACCGGAAAAGAGTTCGTCCGCTACTGGATCCACTTCGAGCATCTGAAAGTGGACGGCGAAACGATGTCGAAGTCGAAAGGCAACTACTTCACCTTTCGCGACGTGGCTGCCAGAGGATACTCCGGTGGCGCGGTGCGTTATTTTCTGTTGAGCGTTCCTTATAACAAGCAGATTAACTTCACCTTCGATGCGCTCGATGGCGCGGCGAAAACCCTGGCCGGCCTGCGTGATTTCAAAGCGCGCCTGGGCGAAGCGAAGACCACGCCGGGAATGAATGAAGCCCTGCATGAAGCGACTGTCGCAGCCGCGAGCGAATTTGAAGCAGGTATGGACGATGACCTCAACACTTCCGTCGCGCTTGCTGTAATTCACAATTTGACGCGCGTCGTGAACACCGCTCTCGCCAGAAAGAAGATGCAGGAAGAGAACAAGATTGAGCTCGTCGAACTCCTGAAACGGTTTGACTCGGTGCTGAACATCTTCGGCGACGACCAGCGCGAAATGCTCGACAGCGAAATTCAGAGTTTGATCGACGAACGCCAGGAAGCGCGCCGCCGCCGCGACTTCGCTCGCGGCGATGAGATTCGTGACGAACTCGCGCACCGCGGCATAATTCTCGAAGACACCAAAGATGGCGTGCGCTGGAAAAGAAAGTAGGCACTGTGAATGAATGAGGTAACGCTGGAAACAGAGCGCCTCATCATGCGTATGTGGCGCGAGTCCGACTTCGATGAGTATGCGGAGCTATGCGCTGATCCGGAAGTGATGCGCTTTCTTGGCGGAAAGGTATTCGATCGCACGGAGGCCTGGCGCCAGATGGCTTCGATGATTGGGCATTGGTATCTGCGCGGGTACGGTATTTGGGCCGTTGAAGAGAAGAAGAGCGGGCGCCTTGCGGGACGCATTGGTTGTATCAATCCTGAAGGCTGGCCGGGCTTTGAAGTTGGCTGGACGCTGAAGCGAGAGTTCTGGGGGAAAGGCTACGCGACTGAAGCTGCGCGCCGGGCGCTTGAATATGGGTTCAATGAACTCGATAAACCGCACATCATTAGTCTGATCCATCCTGAAAATCGCGCATCGATACGGGTTGCTGAACGTCTCGGTGAAACACTCGAAGGGAATGCAAGAGTCTTTGACACTGACGTCCTGGTTTATGGCATCGACCGCCTGTGAATGCTTGGCCTGTGGGTCGGCAAATACAGAACCGGGAGCGGTAGCGACCGGGTTCAAGTTGGAGCCCCACTCCGGTGGTGGAATCGAATGCAAGTTGAACCAGGTCGCTACCGCTCCCGGTTCCGTATTATTCGACCCACGCCGGTTTGTTGAATCCACGCTGGTTTGTTGAATCTAAGTGAAAAAGGATCATCGAGAGCCACTCGATGATCCTTTCTCTTTCGCGCATCGCAAACCAGCAGTTTGCGTTACCGAACTTTTGTTAGAAACCGGGCGCGGGCGGCGGTCCATGATGACCGTGACCACCAGGTCCAGGGCCGGGTCCACCATGCTGTTTCATCAGTTCATCAGCCTTCACCTTCTGTTCTGGTGTCAGCAAGCTATAAAGCTTCGAGTGCAAACGCAGGTGGTCAACCATCTCATCAGCGTGCAACTGAGCCTGCTGGTTGGCCAGCGGACGCACTACCGCTTCGTCGAACTGACCGTTGGCAGTGGCGGTGTCGATTTGCTTGCGAATCTCTTCCAGCTTCGCATGCCGTTGCTCTTCGATCGGGCGCTGCGCTTCGAAGGCTGCTTTGACCTGTTCCTTCTGGGCATCAGTCAGGCTTAGTGCCTGAGAAATATGCTCAATCATCTCTTCTGGTCCGCCGCGCATTCCTCCCTGAGCCATGCCTCGATGCCCCTGGGCCAGCGCAAAAACCGTCGCGGCCACGACCAGGACAGCGATGCTGGCAATCACTAAAATTCTTTTCTTCATTCTTCTTCTCCTCTTAAATTGGTAACAGACTTGCTAGTCTGGCTTTTGAAAACTGACAGGCACTAATGCCTGTACCGTGCGATCCCATCGGGCCGCTCTCTGCGTGCGAATTGTTATACGCCAAATCTCGGCAGGCTGACGTAAAGACTCAGTCTATCTATGTAAAGTTTTGTAAAGAAGCGCGCGACGCGAAGGGTGGTTGACATTTCTTTACAAATGGCGCAATTCCCTTTGCGCTACAATCGTCCGCTCGCGGCTAATGAGGTCGGTACACCTCGCGGTAGCGGGTGGATCTGCCGATGGCGATTGTCAATCGAAAACCCGGAACCCACCCGCTATCGCGAGGTGGTACTGACCTCATGACACTCGCTTTGAGAATAGTCATGTTGAAAGCGAAGCGGACAGGCACGACTGCCTGTCCTACTAAGCATGGATCAAATACTCATCATCGACGACGACGTGGCACTGTGCGAGCTGGTAACAGAGTATCTCGAGCCACTCGGTTTCCAGATTGAATCAGTCCATCGCGGCGATGCCGGCGCTGAGCGTGCGCTTGCGGGTGAACATTCACTCGTGGTGCTCGATGTAATGCTGCCAGGCCTCAACGGTTTCGAGGTGCTGCGACGAATACGAGCCGAATCGAAAATCCCGGTGTTGATGTTGACCGCCAGAGGCGATGACATCGACCGCATTGTCGGACTCGAAATCGGCGCCGACGATTACTTGCCGAAGCCGTTTAACCCGAGGGAACTAACCGCTCGTATTCGCGCCATCCTCCGCAGAACGACCTCGGACGCGCCGGTTGATCAGGCTTTGGAAAAGAGACTGCATGTTGGCGACGTCGAACTCGACAGCGGCACGCGCGCGATTACTCGCGGTGGCCAAAATGTTGAGCTTACCGCTGTAGAGTTTGACCTGTTGGAAAAGTTGTTGCGATCGGCGGGGCAAATAGTCACGCGCGAGGAACTGTCTAAACAGGTGTTGGGCAGAAGTTCGTCACCTTTCGATCGCAGCATAGACATGCACATCAGTAATCTGCGGAAGAAGCTGGGTCATCGTGCTGATGCAACCGAAAGAATAAAAACCGTTAGGGGTGTCGGCTACATTTACGCACAAGTGAGCGTCTCCGGCGGAAAGTAAAAAAGTTTGCCGCGAAGTTTGTTTCTAAAAATCTTCCTTTGGTTTGGCGCGGTGGTGCTGACCTTTATCGTGGCGACATCGATCGCCGGCGAGTTGATGCACCTGCGATTCGAAAGCCCCAGGCACAGACCGCCCGATCCTGTCCTGACGGTTTATGCCAAAGATGCAGCGGGGGAATATGAACGCGGCGGGCAGGCAGCGCTTGCCACCTACCTTGATAGCATTCATTCGCATTCAAGTACGCGACTTTTTTTATTCAACCGCCAGCTGCAGGAGTTATCAGGTCGTAGCCCGCGCCCCGACGCCCGCGAGGTTGCTCAGAAAGTTTTTGAAACCGGACTTCCGGAATTCGCAGACATGGGACCTTCGCCTTTGCTGGGCCGGCCCGTACGAGCCGAGAGCGGAGAACAATACGCCCTTGTCGCTGAGTTGCCGCCTCGTCCCGAGTTTGCCCTGTTTCACCTGCACATCCTGGCCATGGCACTGATAGGAGCACTCTTCTGCTATTGGCTAGCGAGGTATCTGACATCGCCGGTGGCTAAACTTCGCGCGGCAACGCGCGAGCTCGCAAACGGTAACCTGAGCGTGCGCGTAGGCCCAAGCCTGGGGCGCCGCCGTGATGAATTGGCCTCATTGGCTTCCGACTTCGATGAGATGGCGGAAAAGATTCAATTGCTTATCGACCGGCAACGCCGTTTGCTGGGCGACATATCCCATGAACTCCGCTCGCCGCTGGCACGCTTGAACGTAGCCCTGGAGTTGGCGCGTCAACGATCGGGCAGCGAAGCTACCAGCGCGCTCGAACGCATTCAACGCGAGGCTGAAATTCTTAACGAGATGATCGGACAACTATTGGCCCTCACCCGGTTAGAAAGTGGCGCCGAAGAGATAAGGAAAGTTCCAGTTGATCTGGAGTTGCTCTTGCGCGACGTAGTGAAAGACGCTGACTTCGAGGCGCGAGCTCGCAAACGATCTGTAAGACTCGCTGCGAGTGAACCAGTAAGGATCGAGGGCGTGCCGAATCTGATCCGGCGCGCGATTGAAAATGTGATACGCAATGCGGTGCATTACACCGCTGAGCAAACTGAGGTTGAGATCAGACTTTTTACTGATTCAGAAACCACCCAGTCAGCCGGTAAAGCAGGTTACGAGCTTGCTGTCATCGTTGTGCGCGATCACGGCCCGGGCGTCCCTGCTGAGGCTCTCAATGAAATCTTTCGTCCATTTTATCGCGTCGATGAAGCGCGCGATCGCGAAGCTGGAGGTGTTGGTTTGGGACTGGCAATTGCCGAGCGTGCCGTGCGGTTACACGGAGGTGAGGTCGAGGCAGCTAATGCGCAGATGGCGGATTGATTGTGACGATTAGATCTTCCGAAGGCAAACAGACAGACAGCAAACAGCAAACAGCCGAGCCGCGGGTTAGTACGCTCACAACCACTCTTAAGTTTGGCAAATTAAACTTCGAAGTGGCACCAGACCGCATCGCTTCGCCCCAGAGGGGCGAGACGTTCATAGCCTGGCGTCCCTTTTTTACTCTTCAAGCTCCGTAGAGCGCAACCCGATCCTTGGCAAGTGTTTCTGACGCCGACTGTCGCTCCTAAAGGAGCGACATCATTGGGTACGCGCGCGTAACTATAAACATCTCGCTCCTCTGGAGCGAAAACTATTCCATTCTCGAAGCAAACAGCAAACAGCCGAGCTATCGCGTACTGTCCGCTGCTCGGCTGTTTGCTGTTTGCTGTCTGCTGTTTACTACTTCGGCGTCACTCCCAAATTCCACATCAGAAACGAATAGATATCAGCGGACTGCTCGATCGCTTTCGTCGTGTTGCTGGCCCCATGGCCTGACTTCGTATCGATGCGTATCAGGATAGGGTTACTTCCTCCCTGCGCCGCCTGGAGTACCGCCGCATACTTGAAGTTATGTGCCGGCACTACTCGATCGTCGTGATCTGCTGTCGTTATTAATGTCGCCGGATACTTTACGCCTGGCTTGACGTTATGAATCGGGGAGTAAGCGTAGAGCGCTTTAAACTCCGCTGCGTTGTCACTCGAACCGTAATCCGCAACCCAGTTCCAGCCGATCGTGAACTTGTGGAAGCGCAACATGTCCATCACGCCCGCTTGTTCCACAACTGCCTTGAACAATTCCGGGCGCTGGTTCGACACTGCACCTACCAGCAAACCACCATTCGATCCGCCCTGGATTGCCAGCTTGGCGGGCGAGGTGTACTTCTTCGCGATCAGATATTCGGCGGCAGCAATGAAATCGTCAAATACGTTCTGTTTCTTGAGCTTCGTTCCCGCCTCATGCCACTGCTCGCCATACTCGCCGCCGCCGCGCATGTTTGCAGAAGCATAGACGACGCCCTGCTCGAGCAGCGCCAGGCGCAGCGAACTAAAGCCTGGAGAGTTGGTCACGTTAAAGCCACCGTAACCGTAAAGCAGCGTCGGATTATTGCCGTCGAGCTTAATGCCCTTCTTGTGCACGAGAAACATCGGCACGCGCGTGCCGTCTTTGCTGTTGAAGAAGACTTGCGATGTCTCATAGTCAGTGGCCTTGAACCCGGGAATCTCCGGTTGCCGGAACAGCGTCGACGTCTTAGTGGCGATGTCATACTTGTAGATCGTTGGCGGGAAGTTGAACGTGGTAAAGGTGTAGAAAGTAAACTTGTCGTCCCCTCTGCCATTGAAGCCGCCCACATCTCCCAGGCCGGGCAACTTTATTTCGTTTTCCAGTTTGCCATCGAGACTGTAGACGTAAGCGCGGCTGGCAACGTCTTTCAGATAAGTGGCAAAGAGCTTGCCGCCGACGGTGCTTACGTTATCAAGGGGTTCTGGTTTCTCGGGAAGAATGTCTTTCCAGTTTTTTTCGTCCGGATTTTTTGGATCAAACAAAAAGACCCGACCGTTGGGCGCTTTGTGATCCGTGAAGACCAGAAACTTATCGCCAACATTATCGATAACGCCGTAGCTGTCGTCGCCAATCTCGGCGACGATCGGAGTGAAGGTGTTGCCCGGCTGGGAAAGATCGCGATAAAAAACTGCGTTCCCTTTCTTGCCTTTGCCGCGATCAGAGATCGAAAGAAAGGCGTAGCGCTCATCGTCGCTGGAGCCGACGCCATGAAATCGCTGTGGATTCGCCGGGTCTTCGTAAACCTTCACATCTTCTGCTTGCGACGTGCCGACTTTGTGATAGAAGACCTGGTGGTTCTCGTTCTTGCTCGTGAGTTCGTGACCCTTTTCCGGCGCTGGATAGCGGCTGTAATAAAAACCGTCGCCCTGCCAGGAAATACCGGAAGCCTTCATCCACTCAACGTGCTCGGGTTCCACTTGCTTCGTGTTCACATCCATCACGTAAACATCGTTCCAATCAGAACCGCCTTTGGAGACACCGTAAGCGACGTATTTGCCATTCTTCGAAAGGGCAAATGCCCCCAGACGCGTGGTACCGTCCGCCGATAGTTTGTTCGGGTCGAGCAGAACTTCCGGCGTGCCGTCCAAACCTTTTTGTCGATACCAGACACTCTGGTTCTGCAAACCATCGTTCTTGGTAAAGTAAAAATAATCGCCGCGACGCGCGGGCGCTGAGTACTTCGGATAGTTGTAGAGCTGCGTCAGGCGGTCTTTGATCTTCGCGCGATAAGGAATTTTTTCCAGGTAAGCGAAAGTGACACTGTTCTCCGCTTCAACCCACGAAGCCACCGCCGGGGAAACCGCAGTGTCATCTTCGAGCCAACGATAAGGGTCGGGCACCTTCGTGCCGAAGTAGTCGTCGACAGTGTCGACCTTCTTGGTCTCGGGATAAACAATACTCGGCGCGCCTGACGCGTTCTCATTTGCAGCGGCGGGCGACATCTTCTGCGTTTTTTGTGCACCCGTGCGCGGAACCAATTGCGACACTGACAACATTGAAAGCGTCACGACCACGATTGCGAGCGGCAAGAGCCCACGCAAAAAACCTAGAGCGGAAACTTGAAAACTATGTCTCATCGAAGAATCTCCTGAGGTAATTGCAAACTGAATATTTCAATTGCTTTGACAGTTGATAATGGGAACTGGTTACGGAAACCCTGTGGCAGCCGCTACTTTAATCGAGTTGACGCTCAACTTCAAAGCGTAGGTTCAATCTCGGCTGCGTATACGCGACTGCGGAGGAATTCCATTTTTTCGGACTTGATGCCAGAAACATTTCGCTGCTCCGGAGCGAAGACAAAAACCCCTGGCGAGTTGTCTTTTCCCTGAGAACACTACAGAGTATTATCTGATCCCCACGGCACTCTCCCAAAACTACGGTCGACGTCCCTGTTTTCGGCATTGGAGTGCTCATGAAATCCTTATTTACCACAGTCGCAAAATACAAATACTTCTCTCCGCTGCTGTTACTGCTTCTACTGCCTTACGTTGCGGCGAATATCAGCTCGCAGACGCGTGAGCGGGCGGTAAACCCGGCCAGCAAACCGGCAGTTCCGGTTGAAGTCGTCAAGGTTGATGTTGATCTGGTAACAGTTGACGCGCTGGTTTTGCAGAAAAAGACCGCCCGAGCTGTCGGCCAACTGAAGCAAACGGACTTCGTGATTCTCGAAGACGGGACGAAACAGGAGGTCACACATTTCAGTCAGGATAGCTTGCCGCTGTCGGTGGTGTTATTGATCGATCGCGGCGGCTGTATTGATCCTTTCGGCACGGAAGTTCACCACGCGGCGAATGAGGCCCTCCGCCGTTTGAAGGATACAGACGAAGTGGCGCTGATGACCTATCAGGACAATGTAGAACTCATTCAGGAATTCACTCGCGATCGCAAGCAAATAGAGAGCGCCCTGGAACGAATTCCGAAGAAGGACGAATGGGCCGACCACTGCTTGAACAAAGCCTTCGCCAGGGCCGCGGATTACATGGTTACTGCCGGTAACCCAGTTGGTCGCCGCGTAATAATTGTGATCACCGGTATCACGCGGAACTTCGACTGCGGCCATGGGCCATCAGGCAAGGTAGCCCGTCAGGCGCTTTATGAATCTGGCAGCGTCGTCTGCGGGTTGATTCCCAAAACCGCGGTGCAGCGAATGGAAAACAAATATATGGTCTGGGGAACAAAAATGGCCGGCGTGTTTGGTGCCCGTACAATGGATATTAAGGAGCTCGCCGAGGAGACCGGTGGTGAAGTGATGGAAGAGAAACCTGAGCGACTTGACGCGAGCTTTGCAACGCTCATAGATCATCTGCGGACGCGTTACAATGTCGCCTTTGTTTCATCTAATCGAAAACGTGACGGCACTCTGCGAAAACTAAAGATTGAAGTCACACCGGAGGTGCAGAAGGCCCAGGGGAAACTGGTCGTGAAAGCCAGGCGAAGTTATGTCGCTCCGAAACAAAAAGATGAGGGCCGATGACGATGTATCAGACTCCGAAGGAGCTGTTGACGCATTCGATCCATTTCCCGATCCGGTAACGATTCCCATTACGGATGTCTTCGACCTGCACACCATCCAACCCAGAGATGTGAAGCTCGGTAGTTGAAGCATATCTGAATGAAGTGCGACGCCTGGGCTTTCGCAGTGTTCGCATTATTCACGGTAAAGGCATAGGCGTGCAGAGGGATATCGTACGAAAGATATTGCGGCGAACGCCGTGGGTTATTGACTGGACTGATGCGCCGCCGGAAGCCGGTGGGTTGGGTGCAACTATCGTTCGATTGCGCTTAGAGGAGTGAAACTCCTCTGGTCAACTCACGGGACCTTTCGAGCCGTCGCCTTAGTGAGCGCAGATCCGCGAGATGCCCTTCATCGTGTTCACGCATCATTTCGGCCAACCGTCTGAGCGTAATCTTTCCCACTCCCGCAAGGCTGCCTTCGCGGTTCAAATGTGCTTCCGTAAGTGCCCGCAGCACTGCGACGTTTTCTTGTCGCGCGGTTTGAAACGCCTGCAACGCAGAGCCGGTCTGCTCGTCGTTATAATTACTTTCTGCAGCCACGCGAGCGCCGTCAAAATCAGCCAGAGCCGGATCAACCTCCGCAAGTATTCGCCTTATCCTTGGTGTGTAGCCCTGCAGCTCCAGATCTCTCAGATGACAAATGGTTTCAAGTACTGAGAATTCCTCAGCCGAATTCTGGAAACGAAGTTCCTGATTAGAAAGCCCTAAGGTGGAATTCGCGAGTTGGTTTGAAGTCTCGTCGAGGCCCGCTAGCAGCGCGGCGAAATCGGTCACGTTCCCGTTTTGCGCTTCGTCAGACATGCGATTATCGATTGTTAAGCGAGCAGACCCTTGATGAGATCGCTGAGGAAGTCCACGTCGATTGGTTTGGTCACATAAGCATCGAAGCCCGCTGCTTTCGCGCCGGCGCGAAAATCCGTCTCCTGGTGCGCTGTGACCGCCACTATGGGAACGCCTCGCAACGCGTCGCTGGAGCGAATCTTTTCTGTGGCCGCCAGTCCGTCCATAACCGGTAGACTGAGATCCATGAGGATAATGTCGGGGCGTTCGCGCTCAGCAACCTCCAGGGCAACCGCCCCGTTTTCGGCCTCGACTACCAGATAACCTTGTTGTTCCAGCGCCAGCCGCATGAAATAACGAGCGTCGTCGGAGTCCTCGACGATTAAGACGGTCGGATCCCTTGAGTCCTTTTCCATGGCTCGCCGCTGCCTATCCGCAAAAAAACGCGGACCCTCGCTCGTTGTCCCCGAAATTATGAAAGCTCTATGTGTTCCTCTCGACTGTATGTCGCTCGCAAAGGTTATGTCAAGAAATAGAATTTTAGGCGTAGCGGCAACGCCGTTGGGCTTGTTCATAGTGAGGCGAATGGTGTGTTGCTAATGGAAAAAATCAAGCATTACCAGAAGGCCGACGAGCGCAAACACCAGGCCACCAAACACAAGGAGCACGCGCGCAAACGTCAAGGAGAGGGTCGGACACCGAAATTGTTCCCGTATCTCGATACCGGTTTTCGCAAGCGGCTTGTTGAGGAAAGCAGACAACAGCCCAGTAAGAACGATGAAAAAACCTAAAAGTGGTCGACTCATTGTTATTCCGTTTGTGGATCTTCTGATAGCGAGGAACTTGCTTATACCACAGTCTGAGATGCCAAATGAGGATTCGGGGGTGAATTAGTGCGAACCAAATGCCGTATCTGATCGTTAAAGCATAAGAATTCGAACTTCTCGAAAGGCCGGAACACCATCATGAAGAAAATAGTCCTGGTCGTACTTTTGCTCGGTATTGCAGGTATTGCAGGGGTCGTACGTTCGCACTCAAAGAACGGCAGCCGTGTCTGGCCGATAGTTGTTCACAGTGACAAGCAGACAGCGGGCAATGCGCGCGATGAAATTCGCAAAAGTTTTGACCTGGTGGCCGGCGCGCGTGTTGAAGTTTCCGGCATTAATGGCTGGGTGAAGATTGAAACTTCTGACCGCAAGACAGCGGACGTTTACATCGAGCGCCTGGGCGACAGTCAGGAAGTTTTGAACCGTCGCAAGATTACTATTGTAAACACTGCCGAAGGCCTGACGATTCGAGGCGAAAAAGGCGATGGCGGCATCATTTCACGTATGTTCGGCTCAAACCCGGTTGAACATGTAACGCTGCAGCTACCAAAACAAATCTCGCTCGTGACGAACGGTGTGAATGGGTCCGTTACCTCCGAAGGCATCGATGGATCGCTTGAAGTAAACGGGGTTAACGGTAAGGTCGATATCGCGCAAGCCTCCGGCTCAGCCGATATAAATGGCATCAACGGCAATGTGTCAGTCGGTCTGTCGCGGATAGGCAAGGGAGTAGACATCAGTGGCATCAACGGGAATATTGAACTGCAACTCGGCGAAGAGGTAAATGCGACGCTTAAGGCGCACGGTATGAACGGCCAAGTCACTTCTGAATTGCCAAATGTAGTGGTAGACAAGAGCAGTCACGGAAGCTACAGCGCGCAAATTGGCAACGGCGGTGGCTCGATTTCTGCCAGTGGAATAAACGGGAATATTCGTTTGACTCGAATGACGAAGACCGGGACCGACAATCGAGACAAACTCGGCAGCTGATCCGATTACTCGCAACACAAAGAGCAAGGGCGACCAGCGATGGCCGCCCTTTTTATGTCCCGTTGTGACAAACCAGTTTTGGAAATCTGTGACCAGAGCTTCCGTTTACTTCATCTCCGAAAACTTGATGTTCAGGATTGGATACTCTTTCCAATCCTTGTAATCGTAATGCCACCATTCAGGTTCGTAGACTGCAAACCCTTCCGCCGCCATTGCTGCGCGCAGCAGTTCACGCAACCCCTTCGCTTCAGCCGTTGCGCACTCGTAGCTAATGTGTGACCGTTCCGTCATCTCGTCATACTCGCTCGGCATCTTCACCTGCAAACCAGTTTTCAGATCGTACAACGACAGATCGACCGCGCAGCCGCGGTTGTGACGTGAACCTTTGCTCGGATCCGCCACGAAGATCTTCTTGTCAGCCGGCGTAGCGTCCCAGAATACTTTGGTCACTGACCAGGGACGGTAGCCATCAAAAACGAGAGTCCGTAACCCTGCTTTCTGAGAGCCTGATTTATGCGCACGAGGGCTTCGGCTGCCGGGCGCTGCAAAAACGCGCGCGACTGTTTGTAAACAGCTTTGCCAAGAAAGTTGTTTTTGGTCGCGTAATGAATGTCGAGCTTGATGGTGGGATCGAGCCTGGTGAGCTCAACCAGGTCGGGCTGGCGAAACGGACCGGGCTCAACCGGCGGACCCTGCGCCAGGGCTATGGTGAGAAAAGCACAGCTGACTAAAGTGATCCTAAGTGAACGTAAAAGCATTTTGGTTTCCTTATAGTATTCAAAAGAGCGGGGGCAAGCCCGCCTTCCCGACCCTGAGACTTTCTAGCTTGCTCGATTATTCGAACCTTGAAGGCCCTTCAAGGTAATTCAGCACTCAAGTGTGATCAGCTCATGGTTGGGAAGGCGGGCTTGCCCCCGCTCTTTGCGCCATAAAGCTCCAGCGGTTTCCTCGTTGTCAGCGTCGGCAAATTCCATTCACGCAACTTCTCATTCCATTTCGGCACGGTGTTGTTGATGAACTTGTTTACTTCCTCCATACGCTCAGCATACTCGGGTTGTATCTCCGCAAAATATTGACGCTGGGCCAGAGTTGGGGCCGAGTTTGTGGCGTCAAGGCCGAAGAAGATGTCGCCGATATCGTTTACCACTTGCGACTTGCCGGGAAGTCCCAGCCCATCGCTGCGTCGCACTAACCGATCTTCCAGCGCATCGAGCTCTTTTATATATTCCTCAAGAGCTTTCATCATGTCTTTGTCCGGCTCTTTGTTGAGAGTCCTGGCGGTCGTCTGCGTATGCTTCAACTGATCTTCGATGCTGTCGAGGAAACGGAGCGCATTGTTTGCGGCAGACTGCATGTCACGAAGCTTCATCTGAAGGTCGAGTTGCGCCTGCAAGTCGGCAGACGAGACCGTTAGCGTCGGATCGAGACGCACCTCGATTGGCTGCACGACTAATTTTTCACCGATGGTTAATCTCACAGTGTAATTTCCCGGCAAGACTTGTGGGCCGCGCGGTGGGCCTCCAAATGCCGTCTCTTCCTCCGTCGGCGGGCGCCGCACCTCAGCGCCTCCGTAGCGAAGATTCCAGGTCACGCGGTTTAGGCCCTTTTCCTTTGCCGGCTTATCCAGTTCCTGCACAAGCTTATTACTCTCATCGAAAATCTGAATTTTGAACGTGGTCTTATCGTCGAGTTTATTTTTCAGGTAATAGGTTATTAACGCGCCATACGGCGGATTGGGCCCGGCAAACTGTTTATCGCCAATGCCGTAACGCGTAAAGCGCGTGGCGAAGCGCAATCCCGGACGCACGGGAAACAGATGAACATCACGTTTCAGTATGTCGGCCGTCATCTGCTGGATAGGCGTGGCGTCATCAAAAATAAGTATGCTGCGCCCATGAGTTGCCAGAATGAGATCGTTGTCTCGCGGGTGAACCAGAATGTCGTGAACAGAAACGTTTGGCAGATTCTTTAAGTTGAGCGGGATCCATTCCCTGCCCCCGGTGTAGGAGGCAAACAACCCCAACTCGGTGCCGGCGTAAAGCAAGTTGGAATTCTTCGGGTCCTCCCGAACAACCTGTACATAAGCGTGAGCCGGCAGGTTACCAGCAACATTCTGCCAACTCTTGCCGCCATCGGCTGTCTTGAAAATGTAAGGATGAAAATCATCAAACATATGCCGGTCGCAGGCAACGTAAGCGGTTTCCGCGTTTGTCCTCGAGGGCTCGATGTGCGAAACGGGCGAATTAGACGGTAGCCCCAAAACACTCTTGATGATGTTGTCCCAGTCTTTGCCGCCGTCGTTGGTCACTTGCAGGTTGCCATCATCCGTTCCCGCCCATATCTGACCCTTTTTCACGGGCGACTCGGCGAGACTGATAATGGTGGTGTGGTATTCAGCGGTCGAGTTTTCAAAGGCGACAGGCCCACCGGCGTCTTTCTGTTTGTCGTGGTCGTCAGTGGTGAGGTCTTTACTGATCTGTTCCCAGGTCTTGCCGAAATCAGTGGACTTGAAAACTACATTGCCGCCGAAATAGAGCGTGTTCTTGTCATGAGGCGAAAGCAGGATCGGCGCGTTCCAGTTAAAGCGAAACTTCTCGCCCAAAGCGGCGCCGGCGCCGCTGCCACGCCCCCAGGGATTAACTTCCTGTTGCTCGCGAGTCCTGAAATCTGTACGCAGAATATTTCCGCCCTGCGATTCGGAGATATAGATTTCCGGATCGTCAGGTCTGTTGAGAATATAAAAGCCGTCTCCGAAACTTATCATGCGCCAATCGTCATTCATGATTCCGCCAGGCTCGCGAGTCCGGCTCGGCCCGGTCCAGGCCCCGTTATCCTGCAGTCCGCCCATCACGTAATAAAACGGCAGGCGGTTGTCTGCGTGAATCTGGTAAAACTGGCCCAGCGGCATGTTGTAAACCGATTCCCACGTTTCGCCGCCATCGTATGTGACCGCGATGCCGCCGTCCTGGCCCACCCAAATACGTTTCGGGTTCTTCGCATCCTGCCAAAAAGCGTGATAGTCGATATGGACTTTACCGGTGATCGACTTGAACGATTTGCCGCCATCGATCGACTCGAACAACGTTGACGCTACTGCGTAGATGTGGTTCTCGTTGTTGGGATCGACCCGCACGCGTGTGTAGTAGAAGCCACGTGAGACGATGTTTGCCTGCTTCGAAACCTGCTTGAAAGTTTCGCCGCGATCATCCGAGCGATAGAGCGTGCCCTCCTTCGATTCAACTATCGCATAGACTACATTTGGATTAGTTGGAGCAACCCGAACCCCGATCCTGCCCAGCAACTTTGGCAAACCGTTGGTCAACTTATTCCAGGTGCGTCCGCCGTCGATCGATCTGAACAAACCACCCTTTTCACTGCCGCTGCGATGCGTCCAGGGCTTGCGCTCAAAACTCCACATTCCCGCGTACAAAATGTTTGGATTTGTCGGATCGATTTCCAGATCGGAGACGCCGTGCTCCCTGTCGATGTACAGCGTTTTCGTCCAGGTCTTGCCGCCATCGGTGGTCATGAAAACACCGCGCTCATCATTGGGCGCAAACGCATGGCCGAGCGCGCCGACGTAAACGATGTCGGGATTCTGCGGATGAATCGCGATCGCGGAAATGTGTTCGGTGTCCTTCAGTCCCATGTGCTGCCAGGTCTTGCCGCCGTCCGGAGACTTGTAAACACCATCGCCAAAAGAAACGCTGTTTCTGACATTTGATTCGCCGGTACCAACCCAAACTACGTCAGGATTACTCGGCGCCAGCGCGATGTCGCCGATTGAGATGGTTCCCTGCCTTTCAAAGATCGGTTTCCAGGTGACACCGGCATTGATAGTTTTCCAGAGTCCACCTGAAGCGGTGGCGACGTAGACGATGTTTGCGTTTCCCGGCACGCCTTCAACGTCCGCGGTGCGTCCACCCATGTTTGCGGGTCCGATGCTTCGCCATTCAAGACGCGCGAACGAACTTTCGAAGGTCGGCTTGGCATCGCTGGCAGGCGTAGGACTTTCCTCGGGAGTGGGGGACGGCGTGGCGGCAGGCTCCTGCCCGGTCACGAGTGCAGCGCTCAAACACAGGAGCAGAACGGTGAGACCGAAACCAGGGACGCGTCTAAGAAGAAGCATTCGATTTCTCCTGAACTCTGGAATAACTACGATGACAACGGAGCGGAGAGTTTATCATTGAAGTTGCCAAATGAATTCTCTAATCATGTTAGGAAAAGGGGCACTCGACCTCGGTGCCCCTTCTCTTAACAGCTCTGGAAGTGAGCCAACCTACTTCACCTTTGCAGTGAACACTTCCTCCATCAAGTAAGGACGGCGGCAGCCGGTGGCCGCATCGAGTTGCCTGCGACTGTCAGTCCAGATGGGATATGAAACGCCGCCATAAGAAACCAGGCCTTCATAGTCACCCTGCTGGTTGCCATAGTTAATTCCCAGACAGGGGAAGATTCCATTGCAATCATGTTCGTTTGAACTGACGCTGCTGACACGAATGTCAGCTGCACTCCAGCTCGCACCGTCGCTCGAGCGCGCCAGGTAGTAATCCGTCTGATAGCGAGAGCCGGTGGTATCGTTTCGCGTGTCGTAGAACGCCACGTTTACTCCGCCCGTTACTGGATCGACTGACATCCAGTGATTGAACCGATCCACTGGGGTGGAGAGTTGATCAGTAACCGGAGCAGCGTCGGACCACGTTGCGCCATTGTCATCTGAATAGGAGATGAAGATGTCGGTAACGTTAGCCGTTGTCAGATCCATCCAACTGCAATAGAGCCTGCCCCGATGAATTCCGCTGGAACGATCAACATCCAACGATGGATAAACTAATGCGCCGCGGAAAGACTCGGCGGGTATCCGAATATCAAAGGGTAGAGTTTTCGACGAGATGGTAACCGGTGTTCCCCACGTATTCCCGCCGTCGAAGGACCGATTAAAAATGATGGCATTGGCTACATAGTCGTTCCATGCAACATAGACTTCGCCGTTAGGACCAACCGCCGGTGAAGCGCCAATGGATTGACCAGGTCCGGAGGGGTCATCGACTCGTTCGGTTGAGAAGGTTGCTCCATGGTCGGTCGAGGTCGCCAGTCGAACACCGCCGCCAATGGAGCCGCCGGAGGCAGCATCCCAGGCAATGTAGACATTGTCTCGAAACGGACTGCCCAGATTCTGATCGGCAGTGATCATCGGCTTGTCATTGAAGTGGTTCGTACCGTTCTCAAAATCGAAGAAGGTGGCGCTGGGATATGTTTGGCCACCATCGGTTGATTTTGCGACGGCCATTTGAGTGCCGTTGATGCCGTTACCCTTGGCGAAAAAGACTACGATGTAGCCATAGAAAACATTACCGCGACTGTCAAAGGCCAGCGTTGGGTCTGACCCGAAATCGATTCCACTTTTCGATTTTGGTGGCGGCAAAGGAAGGTCAACACCGCCCCAACTCGTTCCGCCGTTGGAGCTGTAATATCCGCGCATCGGCAAGCGGAAGATCTCATTTGAACCGGCGGCGAGTGTTTTTGGTTTATTGGGATCGAGCGTAATAAAGGTCTCACTCTGCGGCCCGCATTCATTGGATACATCCACATTACTGCCAATGCTGACTGAAGTAGTAGTACCAGGGTCCGTATCAGCACCGTTGTTGAGAATAAATTCGTATTTGCTCCACCAGGTTGGATCGTGGGCAGTGTTTTCCGCAGACACTGGCCGCAAAGCAGGCGAGGCAGTGAACACCAAAAGAAATAACGCGAGTCCCAGAAAAATTGATGAAAGTAATCTTGTATTCATTGAGCAGACTCCTTGGAAAGAGGCGCCGTCAGAGGCGGGCCAGGTTAGAGTTTTCTCTAAGCCCTCCGAAAGTAAACTTCGGATCAGACTATTGCCGACACTCGCAAAGCAGTACGGTTGGCCGGGGCTCGGGAGGGCAGCATTCTAGCTCGAAATACGGCCGAAAAGTAAGCAACTGTAAGTCAAGTGTAGGGTTACCCAATGGCGGGGTTAATTGAACCGCAAGACGAAACCAGTTATAAAGTACGGCACTCAGCAACATGAAGGAGAATCCCACACTTGCCGCAAAGTAGACATCGAAAGATCAACAAGGCCAGGAAACGTCCCAAGAGCCAATTACCAAGCGCTAGCCCTCAGATGCCTGCCGCCAGTAATAACAATGCGACACGCACAATCGCGATTGTGATTATTCTCGCGCTCGCGATCGCTGTTGTCGCTTACCTCTTCTTGAATCGCAGTGGGAAAGGTGGACCCGAAGTCACAACTGCTTCCGGGCTCAAATACAGTGACCAGGTAATCGGAACCGGGGCGACACCTCAAAAAGGTCAGACGGTTACCGTGCACTACACGGGCACACTTGAGAACGGCAAGAAGTTTGATAGTTCTGTGGATCGTGGCAAACCGGCTGATTTTCGCATTGGCGTCGGCGAGGTAATCAAAGGTTGGGATGAAGGACTGATGACGATGAAAGTCGGTGGCAAACGACATTTTGTTATTCCCAGCAAACTCGGATATGGTCCTCAAGGCCGCCCCCCTAGCATTCCCGGAAATGCAACCCTGATATTCGATGTTGAATTGCTGGGCGTGAAGTAGGGTTACGGTCGCGTTAAATTTGACTGCCCGGGACCGCGGCATGCCAGCGTCCCGGCTAGCCTTACCCGATCCGGAGCCTCACCTTCGTATTACATTCTCCTTGCATTGTTCTGTCTGTATTTAATCTGCACTGGACAAAGGGTATTATGTGTACTCTCCCTTGGTGCCCCCAAATAACTCACTCAAATGAATTCCGCTGTGAAGATCGAGGAGGTATTACTGATGATTAGAAAGCCGGAAAGATTTATTTTCGCTGCACTCTTATGTTTTGTTGCACTTAGTTTGACCACTGCCGCCTATGGCCAGGGCAAAGGTGGCGGTGGCGGACGTGGTTCGGGCGCTAGCGCCGGAAGAGGGGGCGGTCCACCCGCAGGTGTTGGCGTAGACCGTGGCCTCGGTAACGCGTCAGATCGATCAAACGGAAGATCGGACGATGGGTTGGGAACGGCATCAGATCGTTCAAATGGACGTTCCGATGCCGGCCTGGATCGGGCCCGGATGGCTGCCGACAATCGGCGTGACGCGGACAAGGAGCTGCGCGAACATCCAGGCGTTGCCAACACGCTTCACGTGAACGCCAACGATTTGAGAGACGGATACCAGGCAGCACTGGCCACTAACCCCAGTCTAAAATTTGGGCAATACGTTGCAGCTACTCGACTCGAACAAAATCTCAGTGCGAGGTTCCCAAATGTGACGCGCGTTAATATCCTCGCCGGTTTGGCTAACGGAGACAGCCTTGGTCGCACCTTGCGAAACCTTGGTTTGAGTTCCGATGAAGCAAATGCCGCTAAGAAGCAGGCTGAACGTGAGATGAAGGAAGCCCGCCACTAGTCAGCGAGGAAATACTCGCTAGCTAGAACGCTGAACAAGAAGCCAGCGCCCGTTGAATAGACGGTCGCTGGCTTCTCACTTTCGACACCAAAGTCCGTAGCTGGACCACAAACTGGCTTTAAATTGCGAGAACGACATTGGGGTGAGCTAGTGTCATTTGGTCGATCGGGTCTGCTGGAATTTGATTAGTTACACGCCGGAGAGTTAATCTGCTACGTAAGTCCAAATCTTGCCAAGCGAGCACTGCGAAAGAGGAACCCTTCATGAGTGCTAACACTGTAACCATCACCGACAATCGCACCGGTAAGCAATATGAACTCGCGATTGAAAACAACACCATTAAGGCCATGGACCTCCGCCAGATCAAAACCGCGGAGGACGACTTTGGCTTGATGACTTACGATCCCGCGTTCATGAACACAGCTTCATGCAAGAGCCGCATCACTTTCATCGATGGCGATAAAGGCATCCTCGAATACCGCGGCTACCCGATTGATCAACTCGCCGAAAAGAGTTCGTATCTCGAAGTAGCCTATCTTCTTCTCAACGGTGAGCTGCCCACGGAAGCAGAGTTAAAAACCTGGACTCATAACATCACCTATCACACCTTCATCAATGAAAGTATCAAGAAAGTTATCGATGGGTTCCATTACAACGCCCATCCGATGGGCATGTTTGAAGCAACCCTCGGCGCGCTCTCGACTTTCTATCCCGGACGCGAAAGATATCTTCGAAGTGGATAGTCGCAACAAACAGATCTTCCGGCTTATCGCGAAGGTACCCACCATTGCCGCCTTCGCTTATCGCCACCGGATCGGGATGCGTTATGCCTACCCAGATAACGATCTTGGTTATGAGGGCAACTTTCTGAACATGATGTTCAAGACTACCGAGTTGAAATACAAACCCAATCCCGTGCTTGAACGCGCTCTGAGTGTGCTCTTCATTCTTCACGCCGATCACGAACAGAATTGCAGCACCAATGCGATGCGCAGCATAGGCAGCGCCCAGACTGATCCGTTTTCTTCTTTAGCAGGCGCTGCGGCCGCGCTTTACGGACCGCTGCACGGCGGCGCCAACGAGATGGTCCTTAGAATGTTGAAGGAAATAGGGTCGGTGGATAAGGTGCCGGAATACATCAAGCGCGTGAAGGCCGGCGAGTTTCGCCTGATGGGTTTTGGGCATCGCGTTTACAAGAATTATGATCCGCGCGCACGCATCATCAAACAAGTTGCCGACGAAGTGTTTGAGGTAACCGGCAAAGATCCAATGCTCGATGTGGCGCTGGAGTTGGAACGGATTGCGCTTGAGGACGAATACTTCGTGAAGCGCCGGCTCTATCCAAACGTGGATTTCTACTCCGGGATTATTTACAAGGCGATTGGTATGCCGGTGGATATGTTTCCGGTGCTGTTTGCGATTCCGCGCACCTCAGGCTGGCTGGCGCAGTGGGTTGAGCTGCTCGAAGACAAAGATCAGAAAATCGCGCGCCCGCGACAGATTTACCTCGGACAACGCACGCGTGATTATGTTTCGATAGATCAGCGGAAGACTGCCGAAAGCGCGGCTGGTACTGCTTGAATAGTGTTGGTCTAGTCGATATCTAGCGTGGTGTAGATTCATTTCGTCCAGGGTTAACCCATGAACGATGCTGTCACGCTGTTGTTTGTTCTTATGGCTTGCGCTGGGCCAGTTCAGTCGCAGGAACCTTCTCCGCAATCATCGCCCGAAGAAGAACGATCTTTCACCGCAGTTGGACGCATCGGGGATCCTGGTTATCGCTCGTTCTTCATGTTCCCAACCAAAAATAGCGGCTATACCATCAGAGCTGATGGGTATGCAGAAAGCAGTAGCAAGAACGCACGTCCGAGAAATTTCAGTCTACCTTTGGGCCAGAGTGGGCACATGGTGCGCTTCTATTTTCTCGAGCATGAAAACGATCTGCTCTTGATCTATGAGTTGAGTGATGAGCGCTTAGGATGGGGCTACCTGGTGCGTCTAAATCAGAAAACGCTAAAAACGAAGTGGGCGCTCCCAATTAACGGCTTCAATATCGGTCCTGGTCTAGTGGACACGGCGAGTGATGCGTACCTTTCAGCGGCGAATCTTTTTGCCAGGGTAAACTTGAAAACCGGCACATACGTTTGGCAACAGGTCGATCCTCAGAAGCAGTTCCCGCTCGGTTTCGCTGGGTTTCGTCTGCCCCAATTTGAAGGAGATCAAGTGTTATTTTCTGAGGATCGGCCAAAAGGCAAAACGGTCGTGGTTGAAAAATCGAGCGGAAAGATCATGGCAGTCCGCGATTAAGCCGAGGGCTCACCTTATTTGGCTACTTGTGACAATTGGCCATGTCGCGCATAACCGTCAACAGACCAGAGACTGTAAAGCACAGGATTCTATTGGTGCACCCGGCAGGGCTCGAACCTGCGACCTTCTGATCCGAAGTCAGAATAGAGCATTTCTGAGCAAGCTGACTACACTTGTGGCATCAGTGAGACGCGAGCGGGCCCCCCCGTAGTTTCTCTTCGTCCTGTTTGATCTTTTTGCCTAAATACTTAGCGAGTTTTTCAGCCGTGCTACGTTTTCCGCGGTTAGCGTTGTACCGATAAGACGAATCCGAAAACATGACCACTTTCGTTCGGCGGTTAACCATTGTCATGCTGGCCATCTCGCCGGACTTACCCGAGCCTAGAAAAAACATCTTGGCCCAGCCAGCACGCTTTGACTCGGAATTTCCAAAGATAATGTAATCAGCCTGCATCGGATCGGCGACCACGATCAAGCCTACGCTCTTCTTTCTCATAGCGGCCATTAGGTAATGTTCAAAGCCGTCCATTTCGTCGACGAAGACAGTTGCATCGCGAGCAATGAGCGTATCTGCCCGCGTGATCTTCCGAGCCGTAGGCGTCTCCGCAGGTTCGGAACTAGAGGAAACTTCGAGCGCACGTTGGCCAGGGGTTGGACCTGTCTTGGTCTTCGGCGTGTGTCTCGAATCGCCCTTCTGCTGATCCGACATCTTCCACCAGTCTTTATCGCTTTGTGCGAACGAAACCGTAGCCAACCCAAGACACACGCAAAGTAGGAGTGTAATTCGCGAGATATGATTCACCGGGAATTCCTTTCTTGTTTTCGAAAGAGTAAAGACAGAGCGAGACGCTCAGAAAGATAGAGTTAACCCTTTAGCAACTTTGGCACCAAGCGAGAACTCGAACATTTCGGCAGTTTCGTTCTACTCAGTTCGGGAGGCACACGCTCAATTCACCCCATCTGCTCGCAGCCGCGCAGTGATTCTGGGTTCCCGCGAATGCCAGAAGGTCAATCTCCCGGGTACCCCATTAAATCGTTGAGGGCGTTTAAGTCGTGGTGCGTAGTCTCTCACCTACTACTGCCGGAGGCCTTGCGATTCTATCCGCAACCTGCGATTTAAGTCTTCAGCCCTTGCCACACTATAGGCACACAAAAGCCCTTGATAAGCACTTCATCAAGGGCATCAACCTGTTGATATTGGTGCACCCGGCAGGGCTCGAACCTGCGACCTTCTGATCCGAAGTCAGACGCTCTATCCAACTGAGCTACGGGTGCGGAAAAACCAGTGAATAGTAAATGGTGAAAAGTGAATAGTAAATCCGGGCTCGCCACATTCTTCGGATCCCTGTCCGTACTCTTCACTTTTCACTCTTCACTCTTCACTGCTTCATGGTTTTCCCTGAAACTCATGGCGAACGAAACGCACCATTAGATTGATCTCATCCGGTGAGAGTTTATTTTTGAACTCTGGCATACCGTCCCCGCCCTTCACAATCTGCTCTACAAAGTCTTCATCGGTGTGTTTCAGAGCGTGCCCGGTGCTGAAGTTCGGGATTTTTAGCTTTTTCCCATCAACTGTTTTGGCTCCGCCGTCTCCCTGACTACCGTGACACTCGACGCAGTGCTTGGCGTAGATCACGCGCGCGGACGCGAACTCGTCCGGCGTCGCTGTGGCCTTCGCAACCGGTGCTGTGGTAGCGGCCGGCGTATTAGTGTTTTCAGTCTGAGTACAACCGCTCATGAGAAAGAGCGCAAAAATTACCGTAGCAAGCATGACAAGCTTCATGGAGACTCTCCCGGCTTCTAAAAGTTTTTGTTCAGGGGGTAACGGAGTATAGCAGCGGTCTACGATCAGGTGAAATCATGAATCGAATCGTCGAGTGATCGTCAACTGCGCGCATTACTCACAGTCAGGCGCGGTAGTGAATTACTCTTACCTTTTCGATCGTTACCAAACCATCTTTGATTAGCTCGTCCAGCACCGGCAAAAATTCCTCAATCTTGTCGAGGCTGTCCACGATCTCGATGATCATCGGCATGTCCTCGGATAACCGCAGAATCTTTGCTGTATGCAAGATGCTGTGTTTGCCGAAGCCCATTACGCCGCGCAAGACAGTGGCGCCGGCCAGCCCGGCTTCCCTCGCCTGGAGCACAATCGATTCATAAAGCGGATGATGGCCATGACGATCGCTTTCGCCAACGAATATCCGCAGCAGATAGCCGTCTTCGGGAATGTTCATTGGCACCTCACAGAATCTTCGCTAATGAATAACCGACCCAAACCATTAACAGGCCACCGGCGTTGGATATCGCGATATTGAAAAGCGCCAGGCCCACTTCACCATCGCGAAGGAGTGTGAACGTCTGCAAGCCAAACGAAGAGAAGGTTGTGAACCCGCCGAGCAGTCCAATCAGTACCACCGTTCGCACTGTGGGGTTGATAAGGTAGCGGTCAAACATCAGATAGAACAAGAGCCCGGCCAGGAAGCAACCCGCCAGATTTACGACGAGCGTACCGGTGGGAAAAGTCTCACCGAATCTTCTCGCCGTCCACTCTGAGAGCCAGTATCTCAACAGGGTGCCGGCGCCACCCGCGAGCCCAATGTAAATCAACCGCTGCATCTTCTATCAGATTTCCGGTGACAAAAAAATCGGACGAGCGTGAGCAATACTACGGGGTCGGTCGGATTTTGTCGCTGACAATTGTTGTTCAAATGATTCGCCGGAAGACCCCCAGTTGCGGCCGGGCATCCCCTTCCCACTGATTCAGTTTGAGGCAGGCAGTTCAGAGTTCAGCCTTTAGGCTACGCTTTCATTGGCAATCGAAGGCACAAACTAAGGTTCGAACTCCAAACTGCTCGGTGCTCCTCTCCTCGGTTGCAATCACTCTTGAGACTAGGCAGAATAACCATGCGCGACTCGACAAATCCTCGCTGTTTTACCGAAGCGAATCTCGTCACAATTCTAGAGGTTACTGCAAATGAGTACGGATAAAGAACCAGGCATCGCTACGAGAGGCGCGCTCCGGCTCGCCCCCAATTGCGATGAAGTCGAAGAGCAAAAAGCCAAGTTGCCGCGGCAGTTTGTTAACTTCACTTTCTATCATGCGCGCCCTGAGTGGCGCTCCCTGACAGAAGCTGAAAAGCAACGGTCCAAGGAAGAGTTTGTTAACGCGGTCAACGAGTTTCGTAGCCAACTAATGATCCATACGTACTCCACGATCGGCTTGCGCACGAACGTCGATTTCATGATCTGGCGCATCGGTTCGGAGCTCGATCCAATTCAGGAGATGACTTCGGGGCTAAATCACACCCAGATGGCAAAGTATCTCGAGCCATCGCAATCGTTCCTGTCGATGACGAAGCGGTCGATGTATATCGACAAGGATAATCCCAAGCACGTGGAAGACCGGCTGCATATCGTGCCGGGTAAGTCGGATTATCTTTTCGTCTACCCTTTTGTGAAAACGCGCGAGTGGTATTCGCGCACTCCCGATCAGCGTCAGGAGATGATGGACGAACACATTCGCATCGGCACTAAATATCGTTCCGTCAAACTTCACACTACCTATTCATTTGGGCTGGACGATCAGGAATTCGTGGTCGCCTTTGAGACTGATAATCCGGCAGATTTTCTTGACCTGGTGCAGGAGTTGCGAGAGACGAAGGCCAGCTCATATACCTTGCGCGACACGCCGATGTTTACCTGCCGGCAGCGGACGCTCGAGGAGTGTCTTGAAGCGCTAGGCTAGAAACCCAGCGGGGCAAACCCACCTTCCCAACCTGAGAGCTGAATTACTCGCAGGGTTGATCCGAGTTTGAAAGCCTTTCAAACAAATCTTAAGACTCCACCCGGATCAACTCGTGGTCAGGAAGGCGGGCTTGCCCCCGGTGTTTCACTTAGAGTGGGTTCAGGCCAGCGCGGTCTGTTCAGAAAGTACTTAGTTTCCGGATTTTGTCTTTTTCTCCTCTTCTGTTACTCCCCTCCTTTCACCAACGTCCGAGCACAACTCCCGGCATCTCCGCGTCCCCGCGACTCCGCGTCTCCTGCTTTTGAGTACCTCTGGTTCGAAGCCGAAAACATGCGTGGCTTCGGCACCAAGCCCACCGGCGAGCCAATTCAAAATCCTTCCTGGATGAATCTAACCAGCGCCAAGGCGCCAGGTTGGGGGATCAATGGGCCGGGCGTATCTGCAGAATGGTCGCAGGGCGGCGAGAGCGAGTGGAACTCCGCCGCAGCGAGCGCAGATGAGTCAACCGGGAAAATCTATCAGGACTTCGAAATACCTCGCGGGGGCAACTACAGGATTTGGGTACGCTATGCCGACTGGGCCAGCAGGACTGAAAACTTCGTCATTCGCATCACACAGGGCGAGCGCGAGATCCTGCGCCATGAGTTTGGCGCTAAGGACCTTATCGACCCTCACGACGAGATCAGCATGTACTGGGGCTGGGTGTTTGCCTGGGATAGCGCCGGCGCGCAACTCGATAAGGGTCGGGCTCGTCTGTACATTGAAATAGTTAGGCCCGCTGAAGCCCGGCGCCACGTCGACTGCGTGCTCCTGACAAACGATTCTAAGTATGTCCCGTCTGGACGCCGTAAACCAGATTTCGCCGCTGCGCGTTACCTGCGCGAGTTGTCAACAAACCATACAAAACTCTCGTCGTTACTGCCGTCCTCCGATACTCCACCGTCGCCGATTCCGCCGGCCTGGCAACGTCCAAAGATTGCCGGCCGCGATTTCCTAATGCCCTGGAACATCACGCCGGAATTCTGGAAGCTCTACGATCAGCCGGCGGCAGAACGTCCGCTTTATCCGTTCAACGCCGAACCGATAGAAGACTTCGTGCGGAAGTACAAAGGCGTGCGTGATGTGCCGTTCTTCAGCTCCAGATTCGTGGTGCCGGTTATCTACATCAATAACCTGCCCGAGTATTTCAAAGAAGGTAGTCCCTTCCTGCGCTATCTACGCGAGACGAAAGTTCCTTTTGCGATTTTGATCAACTACGGCTCGGCGGCGATGCCTGCAGCAGACGGCCAGGCGGCGTGGAAGCTCCTGACGGGCGAATTTAGAGATCAGTTTCTCGGTTGGATGTCTGGCGAAAGTGTGGGTTACGTCTGGGAACAGTCGCCGGCCGAACTCAAGATTAACTCGTCAATGTCGCGCCGCGATTTGCTCGAAGCGCATCGCATTTTCTATACGAATGCCATCGCGCGCAAGTGGGCCGCGATCTTCCATAGCGATACCGGCGCGATGTGGGACAAGCTGATTCCCGCCCAGTCAACTTCAAGCACTTCATTCGCGCACGCGTTGATGGACTGGGGCGTACGCTGGCTTGGCGTCGAGACTGCCGCCGTGCAGCCGATGTTCGCTATGCGCACCGCCTTCACGCGCGGCGCGGCGCGACAATACGGCGGAAATTTTCTTTACTATCACGCGCCAAACTTTGGCGATACTGCAACTACGTTTACCAGGGCGCAAAACTTTGCCGGGCCGGATAATTTCTATCACTCGCGTTATGGCGCCACCATGGGGCCGTCGCTCTCGTGGTATCGCAAGAGTTATTATTTTTATTACATGTCGGGGGCTGCGGGAATCTACCTCGAACAAGGCTTCGATCAGTTCTTCAAGCCGGGACCAGGCGATCACGAGTTTCAGTTAAACCCACTCGGTCGCATCACCGATGAGTTCATGCGTTTCGCGGAAAGACATCCAGACCGCGGCACACCCTACACGCCGGTTGCTTTTCTGCTCGACCCGGCACACGGCTGGGACATGACGGATTATCCTCAGTGGCCGTTTGAGGTTTCGCAGATCAATCGCAGCGATCGTGCGCTGCGTGAACTCTTCGGTGTCGCCTATTATCCCGGCCTTGTCGTCGAGGGTGAACCGGCGACCGGCGATCGACAAGCGTTCGTTAACGGCATCTTTGGCGACATTTTCGATGTGCTGGTTGCAAGCGCAGCCCAGGCGGGAACTAATAACGACGTCCAAAGTCCAAAGATCCAAAGTCCAAAGTCGGCGAGGCGAGGCCGGTACCGGAAAGCCTGGCAAGAACGATAAGACCAACGAATTGGCGTACGAGGGCAGCAGTATTAAAGACGAACCTCCAGCGGCTTCACCCTTCCCCCTTACCCCTTCCCCTGTTTACCCCCTGGATCCATACCGCGCGATCGTGGTGGGCGGCGAAGTTGAATTGTCACCAAAATGGATTCAGCGACTCAGCTCGTACGTCCGATCCGGCGGCATACTGGTGATCGATTCTGCCCAAATAAAGGGCGTACCAACCGATCTGCTCGGCATTCGCCTCACGGGAGAAACCGGCGAAGCGCACAACGCGCGTTGCCTTTCACCAGGCGAAACGGAGCAGAACCTAAAAGGTCAAATCTTTCGCTATGAAAAACTAGAACTAAAGGGCGCGCTGCCGCTGATAACTTCCACCAATGGCGAACCTTTCGTCACAGTCAACAGAGTCGGGAAGGGGTCCGTCGTCTTTGCCGCGGTGGCGAATCTCCTTGGCGAAGATGAACGAATCACGCCTTTTGCCGCACATATGCTGGCGCATGTGTTCGCCGACGCTACTCCGGTAAAGGTTAGCGGCGATGTGGAATATCTGGTCAACCGGAATGAAAACGGGTGGGTGGTCACGCTGCTTAATAACAACGGCGTGTTCAAATCGCAGCAGGGCTTGGCCCAGGTCGATCGCACCGCCAATGTTACCGCTACGATGACTCTAACTGGCCAATCGGTGCCAAAGGCCTGGGATTGGATCAACGAGAAGGAAGTTGAGGTGAGGAATCAGGATGGGCAGAACAGCGTGACCGTAACGATAGCGCCGGGCAGTCTTGCAATCATCGAGCTTCGTCTCAAAAACTAGTTGCGCGCTTTTCTGGGACGGTGGATGCTTTCGCTCGTAAGCGTCCGAGCGATTCTTGCCAAAAGTACTTCGGAGTCGAAGGGTTTGGAGAAGATCTCAGTGCATCCCGCGGCACGAACATCAGCCTGAACGGCTTCGGTCAGGTAGGCGCTGATGACGAAAATTGGAATCTGAGAAAGTTTGGCCTGAGCATGGATGCGCCGCGCGGCCTCTACTCCATCCATCTCCGGTAACGACAAATCCATAATTATGAGGTCGGGGTACATCCAACCGGCTTTCAGTAACCCTTCCACGCCGTCTTCCGCCTCGATGACCCTATAGCCTTTTCGTTGCAGCAGGGTCGCGAGCAGTTCTCGCGTGTCTACATAGTCTTCAATTACCAGAATTGTTGGCATGACGGCTTCGGGTGTGATGCGAGCGGTTGCTGTAGCTGTTGCTTTGGCAGGACTCATAGTTACCTCACAGGGCACAGAACTAAAACTTGAAATTACGTGAGATAACGGGGCAGATACAGAAAGAGAGATTAGCACGTAACAATAGTCGCCGGGCAAGTGCAAAGTGCCTTCTCGCGAAGGATTTCACAGAATCGACACAAACTGCATCCCGGAGGCCTGACCACTTTTTCACTCAAACATTCCCCGGAGATCATTCAGCAATCAGCTGCAAAAACGGGTGGCAGAATCGTTCTTCTCTCGTGCGGGTGACGAGCGTTGGCCGTTACCACCAACTGTTCGCTACAATAGACTTTCCGGTTAGTCAGCGAGGGGAATCATGTTTTTGAAAAATCGTATTAGACTTCTGGTTGTTGTTGGTTTCGTTTTAATAATCGCCGCTTCGGCAGCAGCAAGGCCGCGAAAAATGCAACGCATGTCAACCGGCGCCTGGGGTGCGCTACATATAAGAATTGACGTCGAGAAAAACTCGGCAACGATCGACTATGACTGTGCCAATGGCACGATAGACGGCCCGCTAACATTCGACAGCAAAGGTCGTTTCACCTGGCACGGAACTCACCGGCGCGATGGTCCCGGCCCAATTAGAGTTGATCATGAATTCAAAGGCCGCCCGGCACTCTATACAGGGGTTATTAAAGGCGACACGATGACGTTAACGGTGAAGTTGACGGACACTGACGAAGTCGTGGACACCTACACGCTGAAACGTGGCAGCATCGGCAGAGTTTTCAAGTGCAAGTGATTTGATATCCCGTGGCGCAAACTTTAGTTTGCGAATGCGTCGCGACCCAGGGGCCCGCCGCAAACTAACAGTTTGCGTTACATAGACAAACTACGAATGCCGATGGCGAAAGTGGCGTGGAAGTTTTTGATAAGAGGCGAGGTACAGGGAGTTGGTTATCGCTTCTTTGCTCAACGCGCGGCGGCGCGACATCAGGTCTTAGGTCACGTGCGAAATTGTCCGGACGGAAGCGTCGAAGTAGTTGCCGAAGGATTGCCGGGAGCTGTAGAAGAGTTTAAGAAAGACCTGGTTACCGGGCCGCAATGGTCACGAGTAGAGCAAGTCGAGGAAATCAATCTTGAGCCGACCGGGCTTTATGCAAGCTTCAGAATCGAACGTTGAAAAACAGTGGTCAGTGGTCAGTGATCAGTGGCCAGTAGAAAGAAAAGAACGGTGGTCCCACTGGCCACTGGCCACTGACCACTCGAAAACTATGGATGATCTCAAAAAACTGATTCGCGAAGTGCCGGATTTCCCCAAAGCCGGCATTAACTTTTATGACATCACGACGCTGCTGAAACATCCGGACGGGTTACGTAAGACGGTTGACGCTTTGGCGGCGGAATATGACGGCGAAAAAGTCGACACCGTCATAGGTGTGGAGGCGCGCGGCTTTATCTTTGCTCCGGCGCTGGCATATCACCTCGGTGCGGGCTTTGTTCCGGTTCGTAAGCCCAAAAAGCTTCCGGCGGAGTGCGCTTCGATCTCCTACGATCTCGAGTATGGACAAGACACGCTGGAGATTCATCGCGACGCCGTCGGCAACGGCCATCGTGTGATAATCGCCGATGATCTGCTCGCCACCGGGGGTACGGCAAAGGCCGTTTGCGATCTGGTTGAAGGGTTGGGTGGAACAGTTGTCGGTCTGGTGTTTGTAGTCGAGCTGGAATTCCTGCCAGGCCGGAAGAAGCTCGAAGGCTACGACGTGAGGTCATTGATCAAATACCAATCATGAAGACAGCAAACAGAATACAGAAGTCAGAAGCCTCTCTTTCCCTCTGTCTCCTGCCTCCTGTTTACTGTATTCTTGCCATTAGGCTCCCGTAGCTCAGTTGCATAGAGCGTCCGCCTCCTAAGCGGAAGGTCGCGCGTTGGAATCGCGCCGGGGGCACCATCCCTCAAAACAAAGTGATAAGTAAAAGAGAGTCTAAGCGCCCTGGCTACTTTAAACCGACGAATAATCGCCTCCGTTTTTCCAGCCGATGCCCAGGAAAAAGAAGACCAAATCGCGAACCAAAGTTCGCAAGGGCCTCTGGCTAATCGCCGCTTTCAAACTTTTCAAGGGCCTGATTCTTTTGACGATTGCCCTGGGTGCGCTTTCTCTACTTCATGAGAATGTAGCGGCCCGGGTTACTCATTGGATCGAGGTCCTGCGCGTTGATCCCAGGAACCACTTTATTCATGCGCTGATTCGCAAGCTCTGGAAAGTTGACGATGCCTCCCTGGTAAAGATCAGCGCCGGAACGTTCTTTTACGCCGGCCTGCTGCTGACCGAAGGCATCGGTTTGGCCCTACATAAAAGATGGGCGGAGTATTTTACGATTTTCACCACCGCCTCGTTGATACCCCTGGAGGTTTATGAGTTGGTCCAGGAATTTAGCGCCATGAAGATTGTAGTGATTATTGTGAATCTTGGAATCGTCGCATATCTCGCCCTGGGGCTGCGGACGCACTCGAAGTAGTCATTTGCGGGCCCCAACCGTGGACACCGCTCGTTTCAGTAAAGTGTGACCTTCCTGGTCCAAACTTCCTTGACACATTTCGTGCCGGTTGGTATACCCAAATCCTCAAAATTCTCGCAAGGCACAGTCCCTCTTTTCTAAATCTCGCTGGAGAAAGTCCGGCCTAATTCAAATTTGACGATACTCCAACCAAATCAACAGGAGGCCTCAATGAAGAATCTAAAGTACCTGTCCTCAATTCTAAGCCTGCTACTGGTGCTCGTTTGCCTTCACATGTCTGCATTAGGGCAAATGGCGGAAGACAGAAATAAACTAGCAGCTGTCAGCTCAACTGGATCGAGTGTTAGATGGGACGTGAGTGTACCTCATGCTGAACTGTCCCTTACCATAGTTGCGCCGGACGGAAGAGTCTTTCGCGTAACCTCAAAATCCGGCGCTTCCGCCGAATTCACGCTTACAGATAAGCAAGGCAACCGACTGTCCGATGGACAATACACCTACGAACTGCGGCTGACGCCGGAAATATCGAAAACCGTTAAAGCACAGCTTGCGGCAGCGCGCGGCAAGGATGACGACGCGGAAGACGTGCGCGCATCACGCAAACGCATAGGAGTACCAAACCTGGTGGAGTCGGGAGGGTTTTCAATCGTTAACGGGGCGGTCATCGTGGCCGGTGCTGCCGAAGAGGGCGCGCGGAAAGTCAGCAAGATTTCAGAGCCACAACTTCGCGTCCTGTCGCCCGCTACCGCGCCAACCAAAAAGCAAATGCACCACCCGCTTATGATTGCGACGCCTGACGACGTTATTCCCGACGATCTAATTGTTCAGGGCAGCGCCTGTGTCGGTCTCGATTGCGTCAGTGGCGAATCCTTCGGCTTCGACACTATTAGAGTGAAAGAAAACAACACACGGATTCAGTTTGACGACACCAGTGCCGTAGGTTTCCCCACCAACAATTGGCAGATCCGCGCAAATAGTTCGGCTGGTGGTGGCGCTAATTTTCTGGGTTTCGTGGACCAGGGCGCAACGGGGAATTCCGAGACCGGCACCGTCGTTTTTGAGGTCAAAGAGCAGCAGAAAGAGATTGAACAACTGAAGGGTCAAATCAAGCAGTTGCGGGCAGCCTCGCGCCGGCGGAGGTAAAGCGAAAAAGGGGAAAGGGGGAAAGGGAAAGCGGTTCCATTGCCTGTTCCCCTTTCACCCCTTCCCCTTTACCCTCTTCCCCCTTGCCTATTCCCCTTGCTTTTCTTTACCCCTGCACATCCAGGAACTTGGCGCGATGTTTGGGATCCGGCAACATGCACGACTCGTGTTTGCCGAACACCCGATAGCGATTGCGCGCCACAAGTTTGTAGACTGCATCTCGAAATCCTCGCGGCAGCACTCGGCCGATTCCCGCCAAACTCCAAATGCCACCTAGTTGCACCAGCATGTAAAGGATCGCATCCGACCGCGCCAGCAGAGCCTCAGTGGATCGCTCGTGGTTCTTAACTATATAGACGGTGTTGAGGTCATGCGGATCGACGCCGTGACGCGTCAACAGGCTGTGGGCAAATTCGCTCTGTAGCGAAGCAAATCTAAAACGATCGTGCTTATCGCGCTTCAGCAGAAACTGAACCAGGTGATTGCAGAGTCCGCAAACGCCGTCGTAAAGAACGATTGGATTGGAGTCAGTAGGCAAGATGTCAGCCGTAACTGTGATGGGCGCGGCGCAAACTAACCGTAGCAATACTCATTTGAACTCAAACGATTTGATGTAGTCGTTGAAGGCCTGGTCCCAATGTTCGACAGTTTTTTCCGGGCCGGTCAGCTTCACGAAGTAAGAACCCTTCGGCGTCTCAATCACAGCTCCGCGCAGACGGTAGATCGAATTGGCATCTTTTGGAGTGCTGTCCTGCGACATGCCGCCGGAATAAGTACCCTTAACGTCGACGGTACTAACTTGCAGCCCGTTAACAGTCATCGTTTCTGTTTTGGCCTTGTCTTTGGAAGATGAGCCATCGGGTTGATTTACCTGATTGACCCAGCGATCGATGTTTGCCTGGGTCGTGCCACCCTGGCCGGGTCCAAAATAAAAAACGACGAGCAGCGCGTCTTCCCCGTCACCAGCGGCCTTCGGTAATTTGTATTGCGCCACGCGCATTTCCGAAGTCGGTTTTTCCACCGTCCATCCTTCGGGGACTTTGTAGCTGACATCGCCCGCCGGCGCCAATTTGGACGATGGAGCCGATGGCGCCGAACTACCTGCCGGCTGAGAACCCGAGCTGCGCGGGCCTCCGGATACGGAACCCTTTGAGCAGCTTAGACAAGTGAACGCGAGCGCGGTTATTACGATGAATGTTTTCAGCATGATATTGATTTAATCGCAAGACTTGAATCTACTGCAAGCGCTCTGATGCGATGGCGCACAGCTCAAGTGATTGGCTGGGACCGCGGGCGTCCCGCCCGCAAATGAGCGCGAAGCGCGAAATGAATTGAAGGCCTTTCGCAAGACTGTACGCCTACGCCGCGTTGCGGGCGGACGCCCGCGGTCCCAGCCAATCACTTGACCGGTTTGGGTGTTCACGGCTCAGGCGTCGAAAGCAAGTAAACCGCAAACGAGGCGAGCCAATGTTCACCAGCGTAATCACCGCTCGCCACGTGGGCCAGCGCATCGCTCGCGTGTATACGTGCAGACTTAACTAAAACTCTTTGGGCCGGATCACCTGGCGGCAGCGCTTTGGCAATGCTACGCATGCACCAGGCGCGACTCAAATTCAAACCATCCAAATGCACGAGCTTAGGATCGCTGCGGTCGGTCACTGTTGCGGGCTGCAGTAATCTCTTTGGTACTCCAGCGGCAAGTTGCGGCAGGAACCGATCAAACCACTGGCGAAACTCTGCCGGGCGCATCACTCTACGCATCAGATCAGCCTCCAGCAACGCCGGTGAAAAGAAATCTTCACCTCCCGGCTCCCAGGCGGCAGGATAGTTTCTGTCGTTCGCGAAATACGTTCGGCTACGCTCAGCTATAAGCGCAGCCAGTTTTTTGTTCCCGCTTGCCTTGGCGTAGTCAAGAGCGAAGGCCAGACCAAAAGCAGTATTCGGATGAACACCGGTGCGAATCGGATAGGTTTGCTTAGGCAGAAACTGGATAAACGAATCGACTAAAGCATCGACGAGCGGGCGAAGATTACGGGACCATGTTTTAGCGTCGTCATCGCTCGCTAAGGAAAGTTCCTCGGCGAGCTTCAGCAACCAGGCCCAGCCGTAAGTTCGTTCAAACGATTGCCGATTCTTCTGTTTGAGGTAAGCAGTCTCGACCAGAATATTCTCCGCACTAAGATTTGCATTAAGTGCCTTGCGAATGTCGCGGGCTTCCGGAAGATCGGGAAACGATCTCAGTAGACGGACCAGCATCCAGTGGCCGTGAACTGATGAATGCCAATCGAAACAGCCATAGAAAGCCGGATGCTGTGCTTTTGGACTTTGGACGTCTCGATCGTCATTTAGCACGTGGTCTGGCTTGTTGGGAAATTCTCTAGTGATGCATTTCAGCGCCAGCTGTGCGAAGTGCGATGCCTGGGCTTGCGTCAGCGAAGCGGCTGGTATTGGAGTTTGCGTCACCTGGCCCTCGAACGAGTCGGCACAAAAAGTAAAGATTATCATTACGATTATACCGGCGGTGGTTTGTCTATACACTGCTCCTCCTGACGTCTCAAGGGATCAGACAGATTCACAAGACAGTTTCAGTTTTCCTGATTTGGAGTTCTTCTCTGCTTAGTCGCTCATGCTAGTAACGGTGCGACGGCCTTCCAACATGGATATGCGGCCCGGTGGCTGTGCCGGGGATAGCCTGACGAAACGCCAGGAAAGGAATGCCATTAGCGCGCAGGTAGCCGAGCAAGGCTTGTCCTTCCGGGCCATCAGGATGTAGCGAGACATCGATAGCGTTGCGATGATCCAGTCGCCAGCGATCGTGAATCGCACCCTGGCCAAAGACAGCAACCGGCAACGGTCTCTTGAAAGTGTCCTGGAAGAATCGCTGCACCTTGTATGCGTCTGACAATCCCCAGCTGGCGCCGCCATTGTAACGAATCATCGCAAGCGTGCTTACCATGCCGCCTCTCGGAATCGGTTTGGTTCTTTGCGAGCGTCTTTTCAGCCTCCGCTTCAAGCAGGGTATCCGCGATGCGCGAGTCGGCATTAGCGATTGCCTGGCTTATCTCAGTTACCTTGTTCTTGGCTTCATTAAGCGCCAGTTCACTTGCAGCAAGGTCCTGCTTCGAAATCAAGCCTTCAGCAAACAACTGCTGCATTTTAGTCACCTGATCTTGTGCGCGCTCCACGTTCCGCTCGCGACCTGGCAACTGCTTTTTGAGAAGAGTCTGATACTCGTTAGTCGCCTTAATGTACTCTTCGCGCAGCCTCGCCAGTTCGTTGACCGGTTTGCCCGGTCTACTTTTGGATCGGGATGACTTGCCCTTCTGCGGCGCCGTCTTCACAGCCGCGCGTTCGGTCGCGTCTTTTTGATTTGCGTGCAAAGGCAGTGGCAGCAGTAGCAACAAACTGAAAAGCGCTGGCGCGACAATCTGGTTCTTCATGATTTTCGTGTCCGCAGCTCAAGTTCTGAGTTGACCTCTCCGCCGATGAGAATCGCCAAACCGGTAAAGTAGAACCAAAGCATGAGCACGATCAGCGCCCCGAGCGAGCCATAGGTTACGCTGTAGGAATTGAAGAAGTGCAGGTAGAGCCGAAATCCAAACGAGACCAGCAACCATAGAACCACCGCGACTATCGCGCCGCCAGTCAGGAGCCTTCGCTTGGGACGTCGGTCATTAGGAGCGAGGTAATAAATCAGATCGAAGGTGAGCAAGAGAAACACGATGGCGATGGGCCACTGCAAAATATTCCAAACGATTTTGAAGGCTGCACTAAAACCGAAATGCGCCGCTACCCGATCGCCAAGGTTTCCGCCGAAAAACACGACGGCCAGCGCTATTACAATGAATAAGGAAACCAGGATTGTCAGAAAGATGGCCACCAGTCTCACTTTCCACCAGGGGCGATCCTCCTTAACGGCATATGCGACATTCAGCGTTGAACTGACTGCACCCATGCCATTGGAGGCGGCCCACAAGGCGGCCAAAATCCCCAGAGACAGTTTGCCGCCGCCACGGGCCTGTGTGATCTCATCCAGCGTCGTGTGAACCAGCGTTATTGCGGAAGAGGGCATGACCGCGGCCAGGTATGAAAGCAATTTGTTGCGCAGATCCGATCCGGACCCGGCAACGTAACCGAGCAGAGTCACCAGGACCAGCAGCAGCGGAAAGAGTGCCAGCAGAAAATAATAGGATAGTTGAGCAGCGCGGCCGAGCAGGTCGTGTTCGTTAAAGCGTGTCCAGATGCAGCCGGTAAAATTTTTCCACTCCAAAGCAGAAAGACCCCTTGAAAAACGGGAAACAAAGTCCAGTGATCAAAGTCTAACGCGTCGAGGGATGGCGCGCCAAACATTGAACCCAGGGGAATTGAAAGTGGACTTTAAACCTGGACCGGGGGCCTTGTCACTTAACCATCGTGCCGGTGCGTGACCAGCGAGTATTAAGGAAAAAGTTGGTGATTGGGTTGCCGTCAGTCGGCGCGCTCTCGTCGTAGGACCAGTAAACAAACATCGCGCGACCGATCACAAACTCGCGCGGGACGAAGCCCCAGTAGCGGCTGTCTTCACTGTTCTCGCGATTGTCGCCCATGACGAAGTATTTGTTCTCGGGTACGACTAACTCTTTTCCATTTCCTTCATGAGTGAAGGCGTCATAATCTTCACTGCTTTGTTCATCGCCGGAGCCGGGGTGGTAATAGACATCGTAGGTTTCACCCGGCTTACGTGGCGGATCATCTTCAACTGCCAGCGGAGATTTCTCGTCCCGCTTATCGACAGCCTCAATGCGGTGTTCCGGTAAAGGCGTTCCGTTGACTATGACATTCCGTCCTTGAATGCTAATGCGATCGCCCGGCAAGCCGATAACTCGTTTGACGTAGTTAGTAACTATCGGCCTGTTGTTTGGACTTTCGTCGCGGCGTGGATCGTATTTATTGCCCGGATATTTAAAGACGATGATATCGCCGCGCCTGATCTCGCGCTGGGGTAGAAACGGTAAACTTTTGCCCGGGGCAAAAATAAATTTGTTAACTAAGAGATGATCGCCAATGGTTATTGTGTTCTGCATCGACCCGGTCGGAACTTTGACTGCCTGCACCACAAACGTCATCCCAAAAAGCGCCATGATGACGGTAACTACCGCCGACTCAAAATACTCGCGCCACACAGATTTGGGCGGACCTGTTGGCTTGGTTTCCGGCTCGGGCGTCGAACCGTGCCCGTTGCGATTGAAGACTCGAGAAAAGGCAGACGTCTTCGGAGTCGCTTGCGTCTCGGATACGTTGGTAGAAAGTGGCCGAATGGAAGGATTGCTCATTATCAAGTCATCCTAGATACGTTAGCCGCGCCGGTCAAGTTTGCTCGCTCACCCTTGACCGTTTTTCATTAAGGCTAGCGCCTCTTTGGCGGCGGCGGCCTCGGCAGTCTTCTTCGAGCGCCCTTCCGCTCGCACGCTGCCGTTGTCCCAGCTCACCTCGACATGGAACGTGCGGCGATGTGGCGGACCAATCGACTCCACCACCGAATACTTCGGCGCTGGTCGCCGCTCCGCCTGCAGTTTCTCCTGCAGCATGGTTTTGTAGTCGGCTTCGGCCGCGGCACTTGGCGTTACTTTTTGTAGTTCCTCACCGAGTGCCTGCTGGATAAAACGAGTTGCGGCGGGCAATCCACCGTCAACGAAAATCGCCCCGGTAAGGGCCTCAAGAACATCGGCCAGGAGTGCATCTTTGCGACGCCCGCCACTCATTTCCTCGCCCCGGCCAAACCGTAGGAAACTCCCGAGGTTCAAGCGCAGCGAGGCCTGAGCCAGCGTGGAGGCGCTCACCAGCCGGTGCTTCATTCTCGAGAGTTCACCTTCCGTCCCGGCGGGATAAGCCTTGCAGAGGTAGTCCGCTACCACCAGCCCTAGCACGGAATCGCCAAGAAATTCGAGGGCTTCGTTATGGAGTTGACGAGCCTGGTCTTCCGCTCCGGGAGCAACCTGTTCGTGTGCCCAGGAGCGATGAGTTATAGCACGTTCCAGCAGAGCGCGATTCTCGAACTTGTACTCAAGAACGGTTTCCAGGAAGTCGAGATCCGGAAGTGTAATCTCCTGTTTCTTCAAGGTAGGTCCAGTTGTAATAAAGCCGGAAGCGTCGTCAAACTTGGGCGACAGGCTTCCGGCTGTAAACGAAAAGGGTTCCCAACGGCGATGCTCGCCTACGGACGCCGATGATTGTTTCGAATCTTTGGTTTCGCTGCCGTTTTCGTGTTTGCTGTCTCCGCAGAGGTCTTCGGGGTTGTGCTCACCGTTGATGCTGCACCAGACGGTTTGTTAGTTGTTTGACCTGCAGTTCCCGTTAAAGCAGTTGAGCCAGCTCCACTCGAGCCGTTCGCCGGCGAAGACGTTGTTGGCGGCGCAGCCGGGAGAGTCGTCAAAGGTGTCGGTGGCGGCGGCAAAGGCTTAGTCATCACACTCGCAATCAAATCAGTGAGTCCAACGTCAGACTGATTGTGACGATACTTGTACCAGGTAGTTAGCGCATCCATCCAGGCCTTCTTGCTGGCTTGGGTCGCGGCTTCATTTCCGGCAAGCGCTACGGCGCGAGCGTAGGCATCAATCATTCGATCAATTACCTGGTTGACGTTCTCAAGAGCCAGCTTGCTCTCCGGAGACTCGTCTTTTCCTTCGAACCTCGCTTTGTAGTCGGCTGACAATTTGTCATACGGCCCGGACTGGTATGCCTCAGCTATATAGACGTAAGTGATTGCCTGCTTCTTTAACTTGCCCTCAAGTTGTCCAGCCTTGAGGAAGTACGGTAGAGCCTCCGCTGCGTTCTTCGGCAGGGTAAGTACACCGACGGTATTGTTCAGATAAGACAGGGCCTCATCTTTATTGGCATAGGGTGCCCAGGTATCCGGTACCGAACCCGCTTGTAGAGTTTGAATGGCCTTTTTGGCATAGACCAACGAATCCGTGTTGAAGGTGTCAACTCTGGAGCTGGCCGCGAGATATCCTGCGTAAGCGAGGTCCATCAGGACCCTGACATTATCAGGCTCGTCCGCAATCACCTGCCGTCCAAGCTCAAAAGCCTTGGCGTAATCCTTCTTGTCATAAACCAGTTCACTTACTCGCGGTGTCCGTCTGGCTTTATCGATCACGGCCACGAAAGTATTCTTCAGATAGTTTCTGATTGACTCTTCGCCCGCCTCACTCGGACAAGCCAAATATTTCTGCGCCAGGTCGTAAGCCTTGTTCTGATCTGTCTTAAAAGTGGCGCGGAACTCCGTATACCAGGCAAGCTTATTCTCCGGAGTGCACTGCCCCTGAGCCGGCGACGCGGCCGGCGTTTGCGCCTTTAGTTCAATAACATTTCCTAACACCGGCAGGAGGGCCAGGGTCGTATAAATTGCAAATACGCGAATGGTCTTTGTCATTAGTTGTTCACAACCTCCCAGTTCTCTCTATCGAGCTGTCCCTCGCCGGGCAAATATCTCATTATCAACCTAGCAAATAACGCGCCACTAGGATGCGGACTTACAAACGCCGGTTGCCGATTCAGAGTTGCTGCTATACGTCGCGGTCGGAGAGAACACAAATTGTAATGGAACCCCAAAGGAACGCCCGCAATATTCCTGCAACTGTCATGAGCTGTCAAGGCAAGAATGTGGGCAGGTTTAAGAAAACGCGGACTGCAAAAAAGAGTTTGCGCCGGGCATCGTTTACGGTTTACGACGCTCCGGCGCAAATGGGTTAGCAGAGATTGCAAGTCTCTTGCAACTAGTTCTGCGGATCCTGTGTCCTTCGCGGTCTGTCGTCGGGCTGTGTCGGCGGCGGAACTGAAGATTTCGCTGGTGCAACAGCCTTTTGAGTGTCCGCTTTTTGGGCTGGTGTGTTGATTGGATTCATCACACGTCTGACGTTGGAAGGCGCCGACTCAGGCACCAGTTTGTGCGTAGTCGCAGGCGCCGCTGCGGCGTCTGTTTCGTCAGTGGTCGTTGCCGCAGTAGCGTCTTGATCGGCAATCATATCGTCGCCTTCTTCAGTGCCCACTTCCTTCTCTTCGTCGTCCGGAGTGGAGGCTATCTGGAGATTTGTCGGAGTGCCGAAGCGATCGTGCAGGTCGCGATAGATTCTTCCCGCGACGGCCGCCGGCAGATGGTGATGAGCGTCAGTTCCACGGGTAATTACTACGACCGCGAGTTTGGGATTTGCGAGAGGCGCATAAGAGGTGAAGAGTCCAACCCAGCTACCGCCACCGCCATTACAAGTGCCTGTCTTTCCCGCTACGGTTTGCATTGGATCATATGCTTTTCGACCGGAGCCATAGTTTACTGCACCGATCATTCCCGGAATCATTCGCTGTAAAACGTTACCGTCTATATCCAGCTTGCGACGCACCTTAGTTTTGAATTTGGAACTGTCTTGAGGACTGGGAACCTGCGGCACCAGCAACTTTCCGCCGTTGGCCATTGCTGAAACCAGATTGCCCAACTGCAAAGCAGTTACTTCGAATCCATCCGCATAGGAAAACATACGACGAAGCGTGAAATTGGGGCTCATCTCCGGCAGGCGGCCCGCAAACTCAAACGGAACATTCGCCCCGGTCTTTTCTCCCAGGCCCATTTCGCGCGCGTAATGGATCATCTTGTCAAAACCGATTCCGTTACCGACGCGTTCGAAGTAGCCATTGTCCGAGCGAGCCAACGCCGAAGTCAGATCCATACGAGGGCGATCAGCCGCCAACGTCAGTTCTGCAGGCGGAATAATATTTTCTGAAAGGCCAGCGACTCCGGTCACTAGCTTGATCGTCGAGCAGGGTTTGAAGCCACGTCGCACGCCCCATTCCTGGTTGACTATCGAATAAACTTTCCCCGTCATCGGGTCCATTACCACAACTGTACCGGCGTGATTACCAAGCGCATTAATGGCAACCTGGCGCACCTGCGGATCCTCTCCACCAGTGTTGTCTCGCGAAATCATTCCCTGAACTTCGTCGCGCAATGCTTTATCGAGCGCACGTTGACGGGCAATGGCAGCGCGTCGCGCAGCCTCAGCCCGGCGTCGTGCTTCAAGGATTTCACGGCGACGTTTTGAGCCCATCCGTCGCAACTCAGCAGCACGTTCGCGCTTTGTCAAAGGACGGCCGCGTCTTCGCTCAAGCGATTTCAATAAGGCAGCTTGTTCCCGGGCATTCTGAACGCGCTCGCGTCTGATATCTCGTCGCGATAAGCGAGCCGACCCGCGAGATTTGCCACTGCGCCGCGACTCTCTCGCAGAAAGACGCTCGCGCCGATTAGAGCGCCGATCTCTTGCGGAAACTTTTTTGCTTTTCTCAGAACGCGAGCTACTGCGGCGGCTGTCTTTTGCGGGACGCTTCTTGGCAGCGTCTGCCATCTGCAAGGGGAGAACAAGAAGGACAATTAAGATAAATGCGGAAGTAAGAATGTGGGGGTACCGATTGCTCAAAGTCATCAGGAGTCTATTACCTTTCTACGGGTTTGGTCTTGCTTGGCTGCACTAGCCTCGCGGAAAAATCTACACCGTGTAACACATTGGGAAAGGCCTGCGAACGCCGATTCTCAAATGCAAAAATCTTTTTGGCAATCCTGAGAGTAAAACGCTCTCATAAAAAAACCCTTGTTTTCTTATGGACCTGAGGGTCCTCTACGTTGAGGTGGGAGAATTCCCTAATTTGGCGGTCCCTGGGGACATTGATTCGAGACCGCAGTGACTATACCATCTGAAATCCAGACGGACAACACAAAAGTAATCTTTTGTACACAACTGGTCACATTGAAATCCCTCTGTTCTTTCTTCGTACAGAAAACACAGAATGTCGACAACGTTCCAGCTGTTATCCTCCCTCAAACTAATATGAGGACTCCGCAAATCTTCAATAGCTTTCGCGCACGCCTGGTGCTTCTGCTGGTTGTGCTGCTCGGACTGACGCTTGGCGTTCAATACTACGTAAACCTGCAATCGGCGAAGCGGAACGCGCACATGCTGGTTGAGCAGGAGCAGGCCATTATGGCCGGCGTGGCGCTGGGAGTTAACAGCATCTCAAACCCGAATTACCTCGATCAAATTAGAAGCAACGTAAGTGAGCCGCTTCTCGATGAGCCTAATGCGCGCGTACGTAACGTGCTCGTCGTAGACAACAACGGAGATGTTTTGGACAGCCTTAGTAAGGATTATGCGCCGGGGAAAAACCCGGATGATAGTCCACGCTACGCGAAGATCACGGACGTGCCTTTGCCTCCTCTAAGGAGCGCGGTCGACCTGCCAGACGAAAGCCAGCAATTACCGGCTTGGCTAACCGCGTCGCCCGCCCCACTCGCGGGCGAGCCCGGTGCGTTTTATTTTCCGGTGGAGACCCAACAAGGTCGCTGGTATGTAATCGTCGTACTCGGTTCGGCAAACACTCTGCGAAGTATTCTCCAGCGTCAGGCGTCTCGTTCAGCGCAGTACACGCTGTTGCTTCTGCTCGCGACGACCTTGGTTACGGGACTGTTTGTCTGGCGCTTTACCCGGCCGGTGAAACGTCTGTCAGTGGCCGCCCAGCGAGTTGCGACCGGCGACTTCGACGTTCGCGTGCCGACAGATCGCAACGATGAAATGGGAGCGTTGGCTGTCGCGTTCAACGATATGACGGCAAAGCTGGGAAGCTTGCGCGAACTGGAAACGAAACTTCATCAAGTGGAGAAGGCGGCGGTAGTGGGACGTCTGGCTGCCGCCATCGCTCATGAAATCCGCAACCCGTTAAACTACATCAACCTGACGCTGGATCACCTGCGCTCGTCCTTTGCTCCGGAAGACCCGGCGAAGCGTGAAACTTTCGAGCGCCTTGCAAATCAACTCAAGTCAGAAGTGCAGCGAATCAATCGCCACATTACGGATTTTCTGAAATACTCCCGGCCCTCCGCCCTTGAGCTCGAAGCGCTCGACCTGCGGTTGCAGGCGGAAGATGCCCTGCGCGTTATTGCCGGACAGGCCGCGGAGCGAGGAGTTGACACCGTTCTGGAAGCTGACCCCAAACTGCCCCTGGTCGTGGCTGATAAGGATTCCCTGCGATCAGTTTTTACTAACCTGCTGATCAACAGTCTCGAAGCCATAGATGGCAGCGGCGGAACGGTTGGGATTAAGCTGCTGTCCGAAACAAGTGACAGCGCGCGCGTTGAAATTAGTGATACCGGAAGAGGAATTGCCAACGACGACATTGCCAAGATTTTCGAGCCTTATTTTTCTACGAAAGAAACGGGTACGGGCCTTGGACTTGCCATTGTCAAAAAAGCCATTGATGATCACGGTGGTTCAATCAGCGTGAGTTCAAAACAGGGCAGCGGCACGACATTCGTGATCATCCTGCCGGTAAAACCAGAGAACGAAGGAGGAGGAAAGGATGAGGGATAAAGGATGAGGGATGAATAAGGCCGGCCATGCTTTATTCATTCATCCCTCATCCTTCATCCTTCATCCTTCAGTGTTATGGCTCGTAAAACCATATTGGTAGTAGACGACGAAAAGTCGCAGCGCGAAATTCTCGAGATGATTTTGTCCGAGGAAGGCTATGACGTTACCACGGCCTCATCAGGTGAAGCCGCTATCAAGTTTGCGAAGGACCGGCGATTCGATCTTGCGCTGACTGATCTCATGATGACGGGAATGGACGGCATTGAGTTGCTGCAACACCTGCTCGGCCTCGATTCTTCGATAATCGTTATTCTTTTAACGGCTCACGGATCGATCGAATCGGCCAAGGAAGCTTTGCGTCGCGGCGCGTTTGATTACCTCGAGAAACCCTATGACAAGACGGCGCTTCTGGAAACTATTAATCGGGCGCTAAAGAAACTCGATGCTCTTGACAGCGAAATTGTTTCTGCTTCGCCCAACATGGAGTCGGTGAAGCGAATGATACTCAAAGTCGCACGCTCGAATTCCACCGTGCTAATCCGCGGCGAATCGGGTACGGGTAAGGAGTTGATCGCCCGTGCGACTCACAATCAGTCGCCGCGCGCGCAGGAAATGTTCCAGGCGGTTAACTGTGCGGCCATAAACGAGAATCTGCTGGAGTCGGAATTATTCGGCCACGAAAAGGGTTCATTCACCGGCGCGCACGCCGAGAAGAAAGGGCTCTTTGAAATCGCCGACCGCGGCACCCTTTTCCTCGACGAGATTGCAGAGCTCGACGTTGCCATGCAGGCCAAGCTGCTGCGCGCCCTGCAGGAACGTAAAATCAGACGCGTGGGCGGCACTCATGAGATCAGTGTTGACGTTCGGGTGATTGCTGCGACCAACCGCGATCTTCGTGCCATGGTTAGCGATGGCAGGTTTCGCGACGACCTTTATTACAGAATTAACGTGCTGTCAGTCGACGTTCCCCCCTTGCGTGAGCGCCGTGAAGATATTCCGGTCCTTATCGACTACTTCGTGAAGAAGCACACCCGCAACACTTCGCGCCTGGTGCGCGGGCTGACCCCGGAAACGCGCAAGCTGATGATGGACTACAGCTGGCCTGGAAACGTTCGCCAACTCGAGTCGGCAATCGAGCGCGCCATTCTCCTTTGCGAGGGCGACCAAATAACAATCGAGGACCTGCCGCTCGAAGTGCGGCAGGAATCCCGGCCGGTCGCGGAAGGCGCGTTTAAGTTGCCGCCGGAGGGAATCAGTTTTGAAGACGTCGAGCGCGATCTCATCATGCAGGCCATGGAACAGACTGATTACAACATCACGAAATCCGCCAAGCTTCTGGGTCTGACGTTTCGCACGTTGCAATACCGTCTGGAGAAGTTTGGCATCAAGAAACCAGACGGGAATAAAGAGGCTGAGTAGCCTCTCCTCTAACAACGCCAGATGAAAGTCCGCAACACAACATGATGACACGCTCAACTCGAACTTTACTTACTTGTCTAACAATGCTGCTCGTAAGTGCAGCCTGCTCGAAGCCTGCCTCGAACTCGGCTTCTGAATCGGCAAACGCTACAGCCGCGTCGCCTGCCGCTCAAAGAATTACGTCCGAAGGTGTGGTAAAGGCCGCTGTCCAACGCGTCGAGATTCCCGCGGGAGGCTCAGCAGAAGCCACTGTGCGACTGACCATTCAGGCCGGCTACCACGTCAACGCCAACCCGCCTACGTTCCCTTACCTGAAGGCAACCGTTTTGGAGATTTCGCCGGCGGACGGAGTTTCTGTTGCCTTTGTCATCTATCCGAACGCGGTGACCAAGAAATTTGCCTTCGCAGACCAACCGCTCGCTGTTTACGAGGGCGACACTGACCTAAAGGCAATGCTCAAAAGTGACAAGACGGCAAACAAAGGCGAACGATCCATTCCCGCTCGTTTGCGCATCCAAGCGTGTGACGAGCAGGTTTGTTATCCACCGGGAATGGTTGAGCTGGCAATTCCGGTGAATATTAAGTAGTGGTCACGCGAACATTCGTGAAATTTTTTTGGATGATTGTCGCTGGGGTCGCCATTGTAGTGGCTGGCGTGTTTCTGTGGCGGAGAGATTTCGACTCCGCCTTTGTAATCGCCGCGCTGGGAATGGTGGCGTGGTTTCTTAATTACCGCGCCCAGTTAAAAGAGATTACGGCTGCCGCCGACCTTGAGGAAAAGAACAATGGGTATGAAGAAGAAGTTTATGAAGATCGGGACGATGAATGAGGAGACCCGCTTCCGCGCGCTTGCGTTTGCTCTGGTGCTGGGAGTCGGATGCGGCCTAACGACAACGGTTGCCCGCGCTTCAGATGAAAGCGATGTTCGCACTGTCGTCCAACAAGTGTTCCAGCAGTTGCAGTCGAGAGACTTTGGGTCTGTCTACGATTCCCTGCCCTCCTCAACCCGCAGCCGCACTTCGCGCGATCGTTTCACGAGCGCTTTGAAGCGATCACAGGACCGTTACATTCTGGATCGCATCAATATTGGGGCTGTGCGCGTCTCCGGCAACCTTGCCATCGCGGATACGGAGCTTTACGGACGACTCGCCAAACCAATTGAAGCTGAGGGAAAGATAGTAGTGCAGCAGTATCTGGTACGAGAGGACGGCAAATGGCGTGTAGCTACGGGTGACAACGCCACCATTCAGCGCTTTTTGAAAGCGAACCCCACCTTCGCGCGCAAGTTTCCGATTCGCCAGCCGCGCATCTACATGAAACAGAACGGCAAGTGGGTGCTGTTCAACCTCGGAAATAAATTACGAACGAAGTGATGAGTGAAGAGTGATGAGTGATGAGCAGTGTCAAGACGAGCTCACTCATTACTCATCACTCATCACTTCTTACTGCTGCTCTTCAGCTAAGCGCCAATAGATCGTCAAACGACAACTGTGAGTCGTCAACCGGCTCAGTGAATTCGCCATGACGAATTCTGGAGCGAGGTACGTCCAGCGCTTCTCGCACTGCGTCGAGATGAAAGCGAATTATGTGGGGCGTGACGCGAACGGACGGGATGCGTCGCTTGCGCGCAAGCCGCCGCACTGTTGACTCACTAACCTGCAACACTTTGGCAAGCTGGCGAGCAGTAAGAAACTCCTCACGCTCTTCCATGACTGGAATAGTAAATCGTGAATAGCAAATCGTAAATAGCAGAGGGCGAATAAAACATGGCTCGGAGAGGCTACGCGAATACGCTCTGATGACAGTGAGGATAGGCGATCCGCTCGGTTTTACTGTTTGCCGTTACTGTCTGCTGTTTACTGTTTACCGTTTTCAGCGGGTTTGATAGATAGAGCTACACGGTAGATTGCGGCGCCATCAATTTCTATATCTTTACTGACCGGTTCGCCTCCGTTTGGTTTAGCGGTGACGCGATACCTGGCGAGCTCCGGTGAGAGCCGGAAAACGAACGAGCCGATCTCATTTGTGACCCGGCCATCGATCTTCCTGGCCGTGCCGTCGCCCTCGATCCTGGCCAACTCAATACGAACGTTAGGGACACTGCGATCGTTTTGGTTGAAGACGCTCCCCCGTATGAAAGCGATTGAGCCTTCGTCAATTGAGAGCACCAAACGATTACCGAGCGAGCGTGTCTTACCGGCTCTTACTTCGACGTCTTCGAGGCTGCCGACGCTCAGTCCTGATTTGCGCAAGGTTACGCCATAACGCCCCGGCGCCAGACGCGATACCACAAACTCGCCGTTCTTGTCCGTAACACCGCGCGCTATTTCCCGGTCGCCTTGTCTGACAATAACCGCGACGCCACCGGGCGTTCCGGTTTCAACCCTGACCTTGCCTTTAATTCCGCCGGTTGCCCGATCTTGCGCGAATCCGCTGACCGCCAGGAGTGCCAGTAGAGACATCAGTGCCAGCTGCAGATTTCTCTTCATTATGTTGATGATATCACCGTTCAGTTTAATGTATTAGACGTTTGCCAACTGAGCGTCCACTGCAGAACGCGAGCAGTAGGAGCGGATGCCACTCACACCTTTCGAGACAGTCCGCTCTTGCGTCAAAAGCTCGTAGCATCCGCCCGCTACCGCTCGCGCTCTGTAAATTCGGGTTCTTCGTCTGGATTAGTTGATGCAGGGAAACTCCTTGCCTGTTGCCTTCGTATCTAGTTCTGGCTCCAGAGGACCCAAATGTCTATAGTCTTTGCGGCCAACTCCGCTTGAGCGCTTCAGCGGAGCGCAATCTACAGCGGAGGAATACGCCGAACCATACATTACGCTCCGCTGGAGCTAAGGGACTAATAGTTCGAGAAGCTATAAACATTCGTGTCCTCCGGGACTGTTGGCGACGCAAGATATGGCTCGTATAATTCGTGCGAAGGATTTCTCCCCAGCCGATCCAGCTCCAGATGAAAACCTCTTGTCAATCAAGCAAGCTGCTCGCCTTATTGTATGTTGTCATACTTTTCGGCGGCGCAACTTTGCCACCCGGCTTTGCCCAGGAAATTGATCCTGCCAAGGCGCAACGGCCGCGACAAGTTTTGCCGAAAGATGATCAGGAACCTGACGAGGTGTTGAAGGTCGATACTGACCTCGTTTCTCTTGACGTATTCGCAACCGACGCTGAAGGCCGCCCTGTTAGGAACTTGAAACAGGGAGACTTCAAAATCTATCTCGACAACGTCGAGCAGCCGCTCGCATTCTTTCAAGTAGAGCGACGCAGCGGTGAACCCCGGCCCCTGGCTGTGGTATTCGCGCTCGACATTTCCGGCAGCATGACCGCAGAGGAGATGGAGCGCCTGCGGGGCGCGCTTCACGCATTCTCCACGCAGCTCTCGGGACACTCCGCGCTCTACGCGGTGATGGCTTTCGGCATGAACGTAAAGGTCCTGCAGAAGTTTTCCTCTGAACCAGCCAAGTTGGATCGAGCCTTCGACCGCATGGCGCGCGAGTCCAATGGAATGTCGACTCATACTTATGATGCAGTTGATGATGCAGTTCGCATGCTGGTGCGTCACGCACCTCGCACGCGCGAGCGGCGACTGATGAAGCGTGCAGTTTTGGTGGTTACCGATGGGTTCCCTGTCGGTGATACGGTCTCGCCGAAAACTGTCATAGAGCGTGCGAACGCAGCCGACGCCAGCATTTACGTGGTAACCCTGCCTTCCTACTCACGAGTATTGGCTTCAGCAGCGCAAGCTCCTCTGCCGACTCCGCTGGACGTTAGTGGTCTTGCCGAGTTGACGGGCGGACGAAGCGTTTACGCCGAGGAGAATAACTATGAACCGTTGTTTCGCGCCCTGGCCGAAGAGGTTACTTCCGCTTATGTGCTGGCATTTTATCCGCCTGAGCAGAAGCGTCGGGACGGAGAATTTCACAACATCAGGGTTGAGGGCCCAGGCGGTTTGATTCTGAGGCAGAGTCGTCCAGGCTTTCAGGCGGCAAAGAATAGAAGGCAGTAGGCAGAAAGCAGTAGGCAGAAAGCAAATTCCAACGTCAGGGGTTTTGCCTTCTGCCTACTGCTTTCTGCCTACTGCCTTCTGTTACTCAGAATTCGTCGTCATCATCATCGTCGTCCAGGTCATCTTCTTCCACGATGTCCAGCTCTACCGGATCGAGTCCGACCACCTCGAGCTCGACACCGCATTCCTCACAGGAAACGCTCTCTCCTTTATCCGTGTCCGTATCCACATGGACATCCGCATCACATTCGGGACATGTTCCAGTCGGCACTTCTTTACCTCCAACAAGATTTTGCTAAGCAGCGATACATCCGAAGTAATGCGATGATCCTGCCCCACGTTTTGAGTGTCTGGCAACAATCTACCCGCGCCTGTCAGTTTTTGCAATACTCTTTTTCCGCGGAGTTTTGGCCTGGTGGGAGAGGCATCCTTGCCGATATATTTGACCTTACAAGTCAGGCGAGTTCTTAACAATCGCTACACAAAATCAGAACTGGGAGCGACAGCTACCCGCCGAAGAGTCATCTCTCGCAACCTTCGCGATTAGAACGTAGTTACTCCCCACCACTTTTCTGTTGATGCCCGGCTGGTCGCTATCGCTCCCAGTTCTGATTTTGTGTAGCGGTTGTGTTGATCTGCGCTGTAACCACTGTGGCTTCCCACAGTCGCTTCCTCAGTACCAAACGCTGAGGCTGTACGTGATAACATGGCCGCCGACTGATTAACGCCGCCTCGAAAACTTAGCAGCCAGGGCCAATAATTCCTCCATGCTCGCGTTTATCAAACGACGACAGTTCAGCTTCGCATTACTCGTCTGCTTCGTTCTTGTGCTCCTGGGTTCCTACTTCTCGCTCGCTCGAAATCAGAGGAGCGAGCTTCAAGCTGCCGCCCCCGCCACTGCCCCTCTCAACCACACCACCAATCACGCTTTAGCGCATTCCGCTTCTTTAGACTCAGACAACGACGGCATCCCTGACACGGCTGAATTGCAAAGTTATATGGACCGCGAGAACTTTCGCCGCTGGTTCACCCTGATTGCTGAAGGCCAGTTTTACCAGCTGAGCGAACAGTGGAACGCAGAACAAAGAGACTGCGCCGGCTTGGTGCGCTTTGCCTGGCGCGAAAGCTTGCGACGTCACGATCGCGCCTGGTTGCAAAAGATGGGACCGGCATATACCCCGGTCGCGCCCGATGTTTCGCGTTACACGCTCGAGCAAGGCCCGCTTGGAGAAAAGCTTTTCCGCACCGGCTTTGGCTCCTACAAAGACGGCGAGTTGTCTAATGGGACCTTTTCGGAGTTTGCAGACGCGCGCAGTCTCAAAAGTTTCAATGCCAAATTCATCAGCCGTGATCGCCGGGTGGCCCAACCTGGCGATTTGCTGTTTTTCTATCAACCATGGGTGCAGAAGTTTCCCTACCACGTAATGATTTTTCTGGGTGCCGCGCAAATGGGAGGCAATCAGTCCACCGATTGGGTGGTTTATCACACCGGCTCCTCGCCATCTGACGCAGGCACTGTGAAAAAGGTTGAGCTCTCGGTTCTGGATCAGCACCCCAACAAACGCTGGCGACCGGTTGAAAGCAATCCCAACTTTCTCGGCTTCTATAGATTGAAAATACTCGAATGACCCAATTGTCGACTGGCCCTAAGGAGGCTAAGCCGTGTTTGAAATGAACTCTCGCTCCTATCGCGTTCTAACCACTTCCTTGATTTACCTTGTCGCCATCGCGGCGGCCCTGACAGTAGCGACCTTGCGCTCGCGAGCAAAGCCGAAGCCGGCACCCCCCGCTCCCGCTTATCTCGAAAAGAGACTGCCATCCGACAAGCCTTTCTTTTCGCTTTCTACGCATCGCACTTACGGCACCACTGATAACGCGCGGCTGTGGGTCGACTACCAGGGAGTCGATCATCTGGACTTTCGCGTTTACCAGGTAAGAGATCCGCGAAAGTTTTTCACCGGGCTCAAAGACCCTCATCAGATGGGAGAGCGGGAAGAAGCGGAAGTTGCGAGCACCTTGCCACACCGCGAATCCTTTCTGGAGAAAGTGCGCAATCTGAAGCGTTGGGCTTATGCCGGCATCCAGGGGTTCGTGCGTGGTCAGTTGCGGCGCGATTCGCGCGAGGCCTTCAACCATAAGTTTCGCAAAGAAGCCGATGTCATTCGCACGCCGCTGAATGTTTCCGACTACGCTCGCGTGCCCCTGCTGAATCCGGATCTTCTGGTCAGTAGTTGGCGCGAGCCTTTGCCGCCACTGGAAAATGCCTACGATCAGCGCATGATCCCGCTGGGGAAAAGGACTCCCGGCGTTTATTTGGTGGAAGCAGTTGAAAACGATTTGCGCGCGTACACGGTGGTCGTGGTTACCGATTTGACGATGATTGACAAGACCACTCGCGATGGCGAGTTGCTTGTTTACACGGTCGATCGCAAAACCGGCGAACCGCGGCCAGGAACCCAGGTCGAAATCGTCCGGGAGCAAAAGACCGTGGCCAGCGGCGTCACTGACAGTCAGGGCATTCTCAGAACGAAGATCGAAAAGAAAAAGCCGGCCGCCAAAGCCGCTGATGAAGAAGCCGGCGAAGAGGAAGGTGGCGCCGCAGAAGGCGATGCTGAGGCCGAAGCAGCTGATGAAACTGATTCCGAATCGCTGCTGATCCTTGCCAAACAAAGTAGCAACTTTGCCATCTCCGATCTGGGTTCAATGTTTTATGGATATGAGGACTACGAGGAAAGCGGAGAAAACCTCAAGGGCTATATCTATACTGATCGCCCGGTCTACCGTCCGACTCACAAAGTTAATTTCAAAGGGATCATCCGGTCTATCGATTCCAACGGCGCCTACAAACCAGTCTCGGACAACACTGTCAATGTCACCGTAGAAGATCCCAATGGCGCCAACGTTCTCACGAAGGAACTGCCAATCTCTCCGCGCGGCACGTTCAATGGCGATCTGGACATCGCCGAAGAGGCGCCGCTCGGCAGTTACCGCATCGCGGCTGAAGTCGAGGGTGGTTCAGCAAGCGGCAGCTTTGAAGTAGCCGAATATAAAAAACCTGAATACAAAGTGACCGTCTCCGTTCCCGGAAAATTCGTGCAGACAGGACAGAAAGCTAACTTTTCCATCGACGCGCGTTATTTCTTTGGCGCCCCGGTCGCGAATGCCGAGGTGAAGTATTACATCTATCGCTCGCGTTACTACGCATGGTTTGGCGAAGAAGATACTGACGAGACAACTAACGATGCGGAAACCGAAGACGAGTATTCGCAGTTTTATCGCGGCGGCGACGACATGGTCCAGGAGAGCGAAGGAACGCTCGACGCCCGCGGTCATCTCAATGTTGACTTCCCTGTTCCTCAGGCCGAGGAAACTGACACTTCAGACTACAGCTATCGTCTCGAAGCACAAGTGACGGATTCAGCTCGGCGGACAATCGATGGCGCCGGAAGCTTTGTAGCGACTCGTGGCACTGTGGTCGCCAATGCCGATCCCGATCGCTACGTCTATAACAAAGGAGACCTCGCTAAGATTCGTGTTACGACTACTGACTACGAGGGGCATCCGGTTTCCGCAAAGGTGCAGCTCCAGTTTGTTGAGCGCACCTGGACCAAAAAACCGAAGCCCGAAGATGCCGATGAGTATTACTACCCTGAGTATGAAATGCATGAACGGCCGATAGCCTACGCGGACGTGCAAACCGACTCGCAAGGCCAGGCCAGCTACGACTACACCACGACGGAGGCAGGCAACCTTTCGATCAAGACGGTTATTTGGGAAAACGGACGGCCAGTGGCCACTATCGGCGGCTATCTCTGGGTGACTGATCGCCAGTATCCCTGGAATGAATCTTCCTTCTACAGTGAAGACTACACCGCGATCAAACTCGTGCCGGATAAGAAGTCCTATAAACCCGGCGACACCGCTCATGTGTTGGCTATCCTACCGACTGATAATGCCCACCTACTGGTTAGCACGGAACTAAACAAGGTGATGTCTGTCCAGCATGTCAGCTCGGCCGGCAGATCAATAGTCCTTGACGTCCCTATTCAGGCCAGTTACGCCCCGAACGTTTTTCTGAACGTCTCATACGTTAAGGGCGGCGACATGTACACGAGCGACCAGCGTTTGATTGTGCCCGCTCGCGACAAAATGCTTAACCTGGAAATCATTTCGAACAAGAAAGAGTACAAGCCGCGCGAGGCTGCCTCCTACACAATCCTGGCGCGCAACGCCGATGGCGCACCAGTATCCGGTGCTGAAGTAAGTCTGGGCGTGGTCGATGAAGCGATCTACAGCGTCTCGCCGGATTATTCGGGCAACATCAAGAGCGAGTTCTACGGTCTGCGCTACAGCAGCGTCGAAACGCATCTGTCAATTAACTATTCCTTCACCGGTTTCGCCGGTGACAAACCAATCGACCTTGCCAAAAACAAATCGACCTACCAACTTGCCGACTTCAAGAATGAAGGTGACCTGGTTCAACCGACTATCAGGAAAAACTTCAAGGACACTGCCTTCTGGCAACCAGACGTGGTCACCGGCGCAGACGGCAAGGCCACAGTCAAAGTTGACCTGCCTGATAATCTGACCACCTGGCGTGCCACTGCGCGTGGCGTAACGGCTGACACCAAAGTCGGCGCGACAAAGTACAAAGTGGTCGCGCGCAAAGATGTAATCATGCGGCTGGAGACGCCCCGGTTCGTCACGCAAGGCGACACGGTCACGCTTTCCGGAATCGTCCACAACTACTTGAACGCGGACAAGGCAACGCAGATATCGCTCGAAGTGGATGGAGCGCAACTGCAGAACTCGGGAAAGCAAACTGTCACCATCACCAGGCAAGGCGAGCATCGCATTGACTGGCAGATCTCCGCTCCGAATGCCGGCGAAATCAAACTGCTGGCTAAGGCGTTAACTGATACCGAATCAGATGCGGTCGAATTGCCTTTGACGGTAGTGCCGCGGGGCTTGCACCAGGTGAAAAATGAGTCAACCTCTTTCTCGGATGAGAACGCCGAGAAGACTTTCTCGATGAACTTGCCGCCAAATGCTGATGCGCGCGCGCGCAGTTTTAAAATCGAAGTCGCGCCTTCTATCGCCGGCACTTTGTTTGGCGCCCTCGACTACTTGACCACCTACCCATATGGCTGCACCGAGCAGACCATGTCGAGTTTTCTTCCTAATGTAATCGTTACCCAGGCTTTGAAGAACGTAAAGACGGCGTCAATAAAAGACTCAAACGATCTGCCGAAGAAAGTTCAGAAGGGAATGGATCGCTTGTACGCCTACCAGCATAACGATGGCGGCTGGGGCTGGTGGAAAGACGATCAAAGCGATCCCTTCATGACCGCCTACGTTGTAAGCGGTCTGACGCTGGCGAAGCAGAGCGGTTATGAGCCTGACGATAATCGCATCGCCAGTGGTCGCGAGAAACTCAAACAAATGCTCGATTCGGGCACAACTGAAGCCGGCACGCAGATCGATCTCGAGACGCGCGCGTTCATGGTCTACGCGCTTCAGGAAAGTGGTGGCGCCGATGGCCATTACATCGAAAAAATCGTCAGCGAACGCGGGAACCTGCAACCATATGGTCGCGCGCTGCTTGCATTAAGCTTGAAGCAACGCAAGGACGATAAGCGAGCGCGCGATGTCGCTGCCGAAATTGAAAGGACCGTCTCGGCTGACGACTTTTCTGCCTACTGGTCCTCAAGCCGCAAGCCGATGCTCGACTTTGCGGAAACAAATGACACCGAAGCAACCGCCTTGTCGCTCAAGGCGCTCGCTCGTATCAAGCCTGATAGTCCAGTTCTGGCCAAGGTCGCACGCTGGCTGGTTTCGAACCGCGCGAGCGGTTACTACTGGAACTCAACCAAAGACACTGCGTTCGCAATCCTCGGACTGATCGACTATCTGAAGGTTAGCCGGGAACTCTCGCCGGATTACGACCTCGAAGTGTACCTGAACGGCGAAAACGTCTTGACTCAGCACATATCGTCGGCAGCCGCTTCGCAAACGTTTTCCGTCTACCGCAAAGCTAACGATGTGGCCGGGACTAATGACATTCGCATCGTCAAGCGCGGCAAGGGAGTGGTTTATTTTTCGTCGTCGCTGGACTATTACACGGGCGAAGACGACGTCGCCGCGCGAGGTTCCGCCGATCTGAATCTCACGCGGCAATATCTCCGTCTCAGCGTCGTTGAAGACGGCTACAAACTAAAATGGAAGACTGAGCCCTTGAGCGGCGAGGTTCATTCCGGGGACATGTTGGTGGTGCGGCTAACACTCAACGGTTCGAAGGCGCGCCATCTTATGATCGAAGATCCTATTCCTGCTGGAGCCGAACAGGTTGAGAGCGTAGGAAACCTAAACCTCGACTACACCTCCGGACGTGATTGGACTGATTGGTACAGCTCGCGTGAGTTTCGCGATAACCGTACCGTGTTCTTCCTCGATTACTTTGACGGCAAGGCTACTTTCCAATATGCGATGCGTGTGCAGATACCGGGACAATTTCGCGTAGCACCGGCGCGTGCGGAGTTAATGTACCGGGCGTCAACGCAGTCAAATACGGCGTCAGGGAAACTGGCGTTTCTTGAGCGGAAATAGAGGGTGATGGGACAAATTGAATTCTCTGTGCCCGCTCCGTGTTCTCTGTGTCTCTGTGGTGAATAAACACTAAGCAAAACTCACCACGGAGACACAGAGAACACGGAGCGGGCACAGAGAAAGCTGAAACAAGGATCACAAACTATGTTGACTGAAACATTCCATTCGATCGCTACGGCCGCTCGCAACGTTTTTCGCAATTGGCCATCGATGCTGTTAATGGCGGCCGTCTACGCGTCATTGCTCGCTCTCCTTTACCTCCTGGTAGCTATTAGGGAAGCGACACTACCCCAGGTGATCCTGACTTTTTTGTTCGCGGTCGCGGCGCCACTGCTCTTCTTCATTCTGCAGACCATGATTGCCAGCGGCAGCGCGCGGCAGATTGCGAAAGAAGATACAGCCGAGACTGAGCAACTGACTGCGGGCTTGCTCCTGAAAAAGTCGTTGACGAGTTTCTGGAAACTGATCTTGATCAGTCTGCCTCTGATCGCCCTCGCGATACTCATCGCCTATCTCCTCGGTAAGGCACAGAATTACTTTGGGCAAAATATCAACGAGCCGGCAATCTCCACCCATACTTTGGCGCCGCCGCCTAATACGTCACCGGCCAGGCCGATCAACTGGAGAGTCGCGCTGTTCTCGACCATTCGTTATCTGGCGTTCGGCCTGGTCTTGCCTCTGGCAGCGATCCATTTGTGGCTTGCTACGGTGCGTGATGGGCTGGGAGCAGCGGTTCGTAAGATTGCGAGTCTTCTATCGCGAGCCTTCGCTCCACAGTCAGTCCTTATATACATCGCCGGATTTCTCGTTTTCGCCGTTGTCCCCTATTTTTTGCTTTTCAAAACCACTCAGTCGCAACACGCCTGGCTTGAGATTTCTTTCTTGGTCGCGAGACTGCTGGTGGTGTTTGCTTTGACGCTGTTTGGCTGGACTATTACCGTGCGCGCCCTGGGACGGTCTTCATCGAGCGCGCAGCCTGAACCGGCAAACGAGGCCGCTTGATGCATTCGCCGCATTCATTGGCATCCCTCAGTCAGGGAACTCTGCCGGCAGATGCGGGCACAGCGGAGGTGTCGTCTCCAGTATCCATACAGGAAGTTCGAAACAACTGGCTGCCAGGCTCGCGCCTGTCTTTCGCTGCCGGCCTCGCAGTTTGCGTTGCGGTTTTTGGTGGAGCGATTGCCCTTAAACTTGCGCCCCATTCAAGCTTTTCCTCATCGCGGGCGGCCGCTGCTAATGCCGAGCTACTCGATCAGCATTTGCAGCGCGCAGCCACACAAGCACTCGGCGATCGTCGCGGCACCATTATCGTGATGGATCCGCAGACTGGACGCATCCGCGCCATTGTTAATCCGGAAATCGCCTTCCGGGAAAATTTTCCCGTCGGATCCGCGATAAAACCATTTACCGCTCTGGCTGCCTTGCGATCCGGCTTAATTGACGAAGACTCGCGCACCCTCTGTCACGAAAAATATTCGCACCACGCATTTCAGACGACCTGTTCACATCCCCGCGAGCTACCGCCGCTAAATCCCACTGAGGCCATTGCCTACTCCTGCAACTATTATTTCAGCTCCCTGGGCGAACATCTCAAGGAGACAAGCTTTAGCAGCACGCTCAGCGAATTTGGTTTTGGAAAAAAGAGCGGGGTCAATGCCGGCGGAGAAATAACCGGAGAACTACGGGGCAGCGATTGGCGTCCACAAAATGCGATCGGCGAAGGCAGCTATCTCCAAGCCACTCCAATTCAAGTCATCGATGCTTATGTGGCGCTTGTAAATGGCGGCCGGCTTTTCAAGCCACAAATCGAAAAGCCGGCAAACTTCGCAGCCGAACTGCGGACGAGTGTCGAAATCAAGGATCGAGACCGGGAACTAATTGTCAGGGGCATGCGTGGGGCTGTGCGCTACGGCAGTGCTGAAAAAGCAAATCTTTATTCCCTGCCTGTTTACATCTTCGGCAAGACCGGCACAGCCACTGAACTCAACGGTTTTCGAACCCAGGGTTGGTTTGTCGGGATTGCCTCACAAAGGACTGAGGCAGCGTCTGATTCTGAAGCCGCGCCCGATAAAGCTAAGCTGGCGGTGCTGGTTCTTTTGGCCAGGGGTCATGGATTTGAAGCGGCCAAGGTGGCGCGTCCGATCTTCGATGAATTTGCGTCTTCTGAGATCTCAGATCTTAAATCTGAGATCCCAAATCCTGCATCTGAGATCTCAAATTTCAGATCTCATTTCCAAAGTCCAAAATCTCAAGCGAACACAATCAAAGTTCATCTGGTGCGAGAAAACATCACGCGCACGGTTACCTTTGAGGACTATGTTCGCGGCGTCGTGGCAGCCGAGGGCAGCATGGAAACTGAGCCTGACGCTTTGAAAGCCCTGGCCATCGCCGTCCGCACCTACGCGCTCAGAAACCTTGGGCGGCATGCTCGCGACGGTTACGACTTCTGCAACTCAACACACTGTGAAAGGTATCGTCCAGTAGACTCGGAGCTTGGCGGTTACGTCTCCCCGTTGATTCTCGAAGCCGTTGAAGCTACTCAGGGTGAGATTCTCCGTGATCAAAACGAAGAGCTGGTCGAGTCTTACTTCAGTGCCTCTTGTGGAGGCGCCACCGCAGATATGGCTGCCCTGTGGGGCGGCAGTGCCCCTCCCTACTTGCGCGGCGTGCACGACGAATATTGCTCGAACGAGGCGCACGGTAGTTGGACCGACACCATATCGCAGTCTCAACTCCTAAAAGCATTGCAGACAGATCCGCGCACGAATGTTGGTGAACGTTTAATGAACGTCAGTGTCCTACGCACGGACGCGAGTGGCCGTGCAGAGTTGATCGCAATCGAAGGAAATCGTCACCTAACGATCAAGGGCTGGGACTTCAAGATCATCGTTGGGCGCGCCCTTGGGTGGAACTTGCTTAAGAGTTCGCATTTTGCAATTACCCGGTCAGGCTCGAATTTTGTTTTTCGTGGCCGCGGGTTTGGGCACGGGCTCGGGCTCTGTCAGGAAGGCGCGCACGTCATGGCGGAGCGCGGCGCAAACTACCGGCAAATTCTGATGAAGTATTTTCCTTCGACGCATGTTGCCAATAACGGAAGTGGGTTAATCTCGGCTTTCTCTGTGCCTCCTCAGTGTTCTCTGTGCCTCTGTGGTGAGTGTTTGCTTGGCGTCTATTCACCACAAGGACACAGAGAAGGCACAGAGCCTTGCCAGTCAGCTGATCTCATGTGGGGGTCTGAACTCGAATTCTTAGTAAGTCAACCCACAACAACTCCTCGCGACACCGTGCCGCGCCTTACCTTACGCAGCGAAGAATTTCGTATCAACTATCCCGCCACCGTTAACCAGCGAGATGCTGAATTGTTGTTGACTTTGCTTCAGTCCAGCCGCAAGTCACTCCTTGCCCGCGTCTCAGCCGCCGGAGTCAAAATTCAGTTTCCAGTCCTGGAAGTGGTTGTAAACGAAACGACCGGGGATTTTGTTGGCCGCACCGGACTGCCAATCTGGGCCGCAGCCGCTACGCGCGGAAACAAAGTTGAGCTTCAGCCACTCGATACGCTGAAGCGCCGCGGAATTCTCGAAACAACGCTACGCCATGAACTCGTACATACTGTGATTGACCTCGTAAGTCGCGGCAATGCACCACGCTGGCTGGCAGAAGGGTTCGCGTTATACCTGGCGGGCGAGGGTCGCTTGCTTGCGCGCTACGAGCCGCAGAAGCGAATGACCACAGCCGAAATTGACAAGCAGCTTGGCTACTCAACCTCGATGGTGTCAGCCAATGAGATGCGCAGTGTGTATGCCGCCGCCTACCGCGAAGTCAGCCGACTGGTCAAAAGTGAAGGCGAAGCGAATGTTTGGAAGCGATTGGCGAAGTGAGCTATTAGTGTCAAGGTTTCAGCGGATCACAGTTGTCTTTAATGTTGTAGTCAGAACGTTCATTAACACCGTGGCTTTGGCCCGGTGGTCCAGACACGTGGAGACGAAGAAGTAAGCCGTATAAGCGGTTTCCCGTTGCTTTTGATTCTAGATCATCGGGTAAAGCCACGGTGTTAATGAGACAACAAAGCGAAAAAACAAGCACTGATCGCCAGCCAACCACCACCATAGCATCATCAATCCAAGGTATACTCGCGCCAGTGCGTCAGGCGAAAGAGCAGTCCCAGTGAAGGCTGTTGATCTGAGACCCAACCTATATCGGTACTAAGAGCTTCCAACTACTCACATGAAAGATCTTCAAACCAGCTAATCGTCTAATTGCTTGTGTTGTTGCGCTTGTCTTACTGGCAACGCCGGTGCTCTCGCAGCAGCGTCGCAGCTCGCCGAGGAAACCGCCAGTGCCGGTTCCGGAACCAGCGCCCACTTTTGATTCCCTACTCGCCGCCGACAGCTACAAAATTTACTGCGAGATTAGAGGCGTTGGTGGATTGGTTCGTTCATCTGCTGTGAACGATCTCCTTGATCCGATAATGAAGCTGGGTGGCCCGCCAAAAGAATTCAAGACAGTTGTGAAGTGGCTTAATGCGCACGCTGAATTACTCGCCGGCTCACACATGATGGTGGCTGGTTGGGGATCCAGGCCGAATTTGCCAAAGGTTCTGATTGCCATCGAGTTTTCTTCTCCCGAAGAAGCGAAGAAGTTTTATCCCGAGTTACGCGATTTCCTGCCCAAGATCTTACCAACGCCGACACCGGCTCCAGCGCCTACGCCGGCTGTAGTTCCCGCTGTTCAGACCGCAACCGCAGTTTCTGCTAATCCGTCAGAGACCCCAGCAACGAGAACAGAGCTGGTAGTTTCACCCGCAACTTCGAGGCAAACCATCGGCACAGTTGCGGAAAAAGAACCCGAGCCAACCCTGCCACCTTATCAAATGAAACAAGCCGGCGCGCTGGTGCTTATCAGCGACGTCGCGTTTACGTTTAAGAATCTTAGACCGCGAGGCAGCAAAGCACTGGAGGAAGATCAGAACTTTCTGCTGGCGCGAAATCGATTTGCGTCTGAATCGCTTTTTGTTTACTTCGATCTGAAGGCGATTGAAAAGGAACAAAAGGAGCAACGGCAAAAGTGGGAAGAGGAAGCGCAAAAACGAGCCGAAGTCGAACAGAAACGAGCTGAAGAGGCAGCAGCCAACCCACCAACTGAGGAGCCCGTAATTGAGACGTCAGATTCGGAACTTACTGCCGTCCCGGTCGAGGAACAAGTCATGCCGCCGGAGCCGGCCCCTTCTGAGCAATCGCCTGTAATAGCAACGACGGCCGGTCCGCAGACGTCGGGCGACGCTACACTATCCGGGGGGCCTCAACCCAATGTCGATGAGGCCGTCGCACTATCCTCGCTCTCCCGCATGCTTTTCGGAGGCCAGAGCAAATGGCCCGAAGCCGTCGGCGCGGCGCTGGTGTTCGAAGGCGATGCTTATGTTCTACGCACCCTGATAATCAACAGCGCCGAGAACAAAGGCATCGCGATTCCCTTTGTACCGCAATTTGTTTCGGGACCTGCTATCGCGCCGGAGTCTCCTAATATCTTTCCTGCTGACGTGGAGTTGTTCGCCAGCGTGTCGCTCGACTATCCACAAATCTACGAAGGAATGTTGCAGGCGTTGGCCGATCTTGAAGAGCAGGAGAAAAAGAATTCGGGGTCCCAACATCGGCCCGCCTCAAGCGGTCCCCGGGGAAACTCCCTTTTCTTATTACGAAAAGAAGTTGGGGCTAAAAATTAAAGATGACCTGCTGCCACTGCTCGGCAATGAGTTGGCACTTGCTCTGCCCAAAAGAGCAAGGAAAGCGACGAACGAGGCGGCGACGAACGCAACCGTAAATCCGGCTATTGGAGAATCCGCGCAACAAGACCCGGCTAATGGTCCGAATGCCGGTCCGAACCCGGTGATCGCTATTGCGGTAAAGGATCGTGAAGCCGTTGGCCGACTAATACCAAAAATTATTGAGAGCTTAGGTTTGAAGGGAGCGAGCCTGCTGGCGCAAACCGAGAAACGAGAAGGTACTGAAATCGTTTCCTACGCCGGAGCTTTTGCTTACGCGTTCGTTGGCGACTTCCTGGTCTTATCGCCCGACCCTGCCGAAACCCGACACGTAGTCGACGCCTATCTGAGTCATCAGACACTTTCCTCAGATAGCCATTTTAGAAACTACACTCGCTGGCAACCACGTCAGGTGCTCGGGCAGGTTTACATGGCGCCCTTCCTGGTAGCGGAATATACGGTTGGCAGCGGCAGATCCGGCGCCGCTCTCGACAAGGTGAATGCTTTCTTTTCCGGCGTGAACCCGGTGATCGATCCCCTTACCTATTCACTTTCCAACGATGGGTTGGGCCCGTTTCACGAATTACATCTGCCAAAAAATCTGCTTCAAGTGCTGGTCGCCGAGGTGTTAGTCAACACAAGCGAAGCAATGCCTTCGAGCAATGAGGCGGTCACGAGAAGTCTACATGCAGACGCTGGCCAACGCCGAAATGACCTTCAAATCAACTGAAGGCAACAGCGGTTACGGCACCCTCGAGCAACTCGCTTCGGCAGGTTTATTCAGTACGGAACCGTTGGAGAAGTATGGCTATAGAATCTTGGTATCAGCCTCACCGGATAAGTTTGAGATTACTGCTGTTCCCATCGAGTATGGAACCACTGGGAAGCTTTCATTCTTTATTGATGAGAGTCAGATCCTCCGCGGCGGGGACCATGGTGGCGGGGCCGCGACAGCTAATGATCAACCCATGTAAGCATATGGCCTGTTACCTCTGGTGCACGCGTTTGCCACGCTGTAACACTTCGGTTTTTTTCGTCGCCAACCGGTGGCGGATGGCTACGCATTGTTGCGACTCAAGTCTGGCACTAGCACTATAATTCTTGACACGTCTCTACCCGGAGATTAGATTGTCGAAGGCCTTTCCGAAAAATATTTGTCAGCACACATAATCCAATTTTGAAATGATCGTTTCTGTTTTCGTCGGAAGCATGGAACTGTAATCGCTTCGCGATGTATGAAGTGACTTGCCCCGCTTTAAAAACCCATCAGGCGCTGAGAAGCGCCGCTGAAGCGAATTCGAACCTCAAATTGCTTTCCCCATCCGTTCGAACAAAGTAAAGCGCGCGCGGATTAATTGATCTTTGTTGACAACTTTTCCTCAGGTTTTCTGTATCGCGAGGCAGCGTTCCCTTAGTCTGGATTCCAGGAGAAACCCATGAAATCGTATTTGAGATTGTGTGCTCCGGTCTTAATGGCCTTGTTGATAGCCATCGCTTTGGTCAGCAATGCGTTCCTTTCCAGGAAGGAACAACCAACCACAAAGATTCAAAATCAAGCTCCGACCGAGGCTAACTCGAGGGCAACTGGAACCGCCGCTTCTCCGGTGCAAGAATCGCTTTCAGTTCCAGCAAGACGGGCCACAGAGAAAAGAGCTCCCTTTTCCCCGATAACACCAGCGCCTCAGGGAATCGAATCAAATGTTCGGACAGCAAGCTCCGACGCGGAAGTCGCCGAGGCAAAGCTGGAGCGGAGCAAAGAGAATGGTCCGCTCCTTTCTTCAAATGCGAACGACCTCCGCACTCGCGCGCAAAAGGGATTGGTTACTCAAGACCCGACCCAACAAAGTTCCGGGACTGTCGATTTCGCGAAAGTGACAAACAGAAAACCTATCGAGTCAAGACTGCAAAAAGCGCCGCGAAGCTTTGATGGAGACGTGCGAGATCTGCCCTACAGGAGGTCAGTCGAGAGGGAAATGCCTGAACATGAAGACCCTCTCATAATCCCGCGCTTGATCGGTAAAACCAGCTGAAGACAGCAATCAGATTAAGAACCTGCCTTCACTTCAACTGCCGGCCGCGCCGGCGCCCACACCGCTGAATGTTTTTGAAGGCTTAGACCGCTTCAACTTTGGTGCGGGTAGCCCTCCCGACACAAACGGCGACGTCGGCCCGCAACACTATGTTCAGACCGTCAACACCTCAATTGGGATTTACAACAAGGTGACCGGAACGCGGACGGCTGGGTTTACCTTTGACGCACTCATGAGTCAGGCGAACTTCGGTAATCTGTGTGACACAGACAACTTCGGCGATCCCGTAGTTGTTTACGACACCTTCGAGGATCGTTGGATCATTACCGACTTCGCCTTCCTGGTTGATGGCGGTGGCAATCCTCTAACCCCGGCGTTTCAGTGCTTTGCGGCCTCGAAGACTGGCGACCCAGTCGCGGGTGGCTGGAATTTCTATTCGATACAGATTAACGATAATCTTAACGACTATCCAAAATTTGGTATTTGGCCCGACGGTTTGTACATGACAGCAAACATGTACGGCTTCGGCGCGGGCGGGACTTTTCAGCATGTCCGCGTCTGGGCATTCAACAAGGCCCAGATGTACGTAGGCGCGCCTACTGTGCAGAACGTTTCGTTCAACGTCGGTGGTGGCGACTTCACCATCCTTCCGAGCAACGCCCGCCTACAGACGGGCACGCCTCCGGCGGGCAGTCCCAACTACTTTCTCTCATCGTCGCTCTTCTTGAACGCACTTTCAATCTACAAATTCCACGTGGACTGGGACAGGATTTCGCTTTCAACTTTTACTGGACCGGACGTTCCCACTTCCGCAACTAGTTGGCCCAGTGCGGCTGCCAACGCGGCACAGCCGGGCACAGCAACGTTGCTCGACACACTGACGCCTCGCGCGATGATGCAGAATCAGTACACAAATCTTGGTGGGGTGGAGTCATTGTGGGTGTCCCACACGGTGCGCCGAGCCGCAGCTGGTTTAGCAGCGCCGCGTTGGTACCAGGTAAACGTGACCGGCGGGACAGTCAACTTAACCATCCCCCAAGCCTCGACCTGGGATCCCGACGCCGCAAACGTGGTAAACCGTTTCATGCCAAGTCTCGCCGTGGATCGCGCGGGTAACATGGCTCTCGGCTATAGCACCTCAAACAGTACCACCGAGTTCCCGTCGATCAAGTATGCAGGCCGGCTTTCAACTGACCCGGTGAATACTCTTAGCCTGACGGAGCAGACGTTCTTCACCGGCACGGCCTCTCAGACTGGCACCACTCGTTGGGGTGATTACAGCGCTATGACGCTCGACCCGAACGGCTGTACTTTCTGGTATACGACTGAATATGCAAACCCTAGCCGACCAGACTTTTGATCACCGATGGCTGACCAAGTTCGGCTCGTTCCAGTTTTCACCGTGCACCACGATTGGCACTGGCACGTTGCAAGGCACTGTGACCACGTCCCCTGGTGGCTCTCCCATCAGCGGAGCAACTGTTGCTTTTGGTGCTAGAACCACGACCACTGATGGCAGTGGATTTTATTCCTTCCCGGCAATTCCAGCCGGCGCCTACCCAACCGAAACGGCAAGCAAGCCGGGATTTAATTCCAGTAACACGACAAACATAGTTGTCGCGGAGAATGGAACCACGGTAAAAGACTTCGCCCTCACCTTGGCGCCGACGAACGCGTGTCTGGTCGACACTACGCAGCCCGATTTTCAACTGGGCGTACCAGCTAACACCGACCTAAGTGTCAGCCCGGGCGATGTAAAATTGGCTAGCCCGAGCTTCATCGACCAGCAGAACACGACACTGACGACGAGTGGAGCAGCCTTCAGCAACACAGCGTGGTTCGGTGAGACATTCACACCAGCCGTCACCGGTCAAGCGACGAGGGTTGACGTGGACTTGTTCTGCTTCAGTTGCACCGGTACGCCTCCGAACGTGGTCATTTCGATTAGGAATGCTTCCGCCAACCTGCCGACAGGCGCCGATCTCGCATCGGTGTCGGTTCCCTTCAGCAACAGTGGCGCGGGTGGCTTCTTCGGCGGAACCTTCAGCACTCCGCCCACTTTAACCGCCGGTACGCAGTACGCAATTGTGGTTCGTATGTCGGCGGCATTTGCGACCGGGACACCGGCCTTCATCCTCAGCAGTACCACCAACCCATACGCAGGAGGACGCGCAGTTAACTCAACAGACAGCGGCGGTACCTGGGGCGTTGGACTAGTATCGGGGATCAATCTTAACAACAGAGACATCGGCTTCAAGGTTTTCATGAACACTGGCTTCGCGGCATCCGGAAACCTTGTCTCGGGAGCGAAAGACTCTAATCCGCCTGCCGGTTTATTCGCGCGCTGGACTTCGCTGTCATGGAATGCCACGGTTCCGGCAAACACCACGCTGAGATTCCAAATTGCAGGCAGCAACGATCCTGCCGCAGTGTTCAACTTTATCGGTCCGGATGGCACGGCTGCGACCTTCTTTACTACCAGTCCGGCAACCATCAACAACCTGGTGAACGGGAACCGGTATCTGAAGTACAAAGCATTCTTCACCACAGCCGACGGCGCCGTCACTCCAACCGTGAGCGACCTCACCGCCTGTTTCAACCAGGGACCGACGGCCGCGAACGGTTTTGTCAGCGGCCGCATTACAGACTCGAATGGAGCCGCCATTAGCGGAGCGGTCGTGAACCTGGCGGGCACACAAAGTCGCAAGACTATAACGGACGCCGGCGGCAACTATCGCTTCGACTCGGTTGAGACCGATGGCTTCTATACCGTCACGCCAACACTGGTGAACTACCATTTCGCCCCTGAGAGCCGCTCATTCTCGTTGCTCGGGAACAGCACCGAAGCAGTATTCACGGCAATGCGTGATGCGGTTGTAACCGGCAACGCCATTGACACTCCGGAATATTTTGTCCGCCAGCATTACCTTGATTTCCTGGGACGCGAGCCTGACGAAAGTGGGTTCAATTTCTGGAGCGATCAGATAATCTCGTGCGGCTCTGATGCCGCCTGCGTTGAGCGGCGCAAGATTAACGTCTCCGCAGCTTACTTCCTGTCCATTGAGTTTCAACAGACTGGCGGACTGGTTGACAGTCTATATCGGGCCAGCTTTGGTAGACGCGCAATGTACACGGAGTTCATGCCTGATACTGCGATGGTGGCACGCAATGTCGTCGTGGGACAATCAGACTGGGCGCAGATCCTGGAAGAAAACAAACGAGCGTTCGTCGACGTCTGGGTGCAGCGTGCGGCGTTTCAGTCAACCTATGGAGGTCTGACAGACGCCGACTATGTTGATGCGCTTATCAGCAACACCAGAGTGAGCTTCAGCCAGAGCGAGCGAGACGCGTTGGTCAATGGGTTGAGTAGCGGGGCCTCGACTCGTGCTGAGGTGTTAAGGCAAATCGCCGAGAACGAACGCTTCGTGGCCGCAAAACGCAATGAGTCGTTTGTGATGATGCAATACTTCGGCTACCTTCGCCGCGAACCGGATGCAGATGGTTATGCCTTCTGGCTCAATAAGCTGAACCAGTTTAATGGGAACTTCGAACAAGCGGAGATGGTTAAGGCCTTCCTCGTCTCGGGTGAATACCGCAACCGCTTCTTAGTGAGGTGAGGATCTTCCAACTGGAAAATCCCAACTTCTACTAAACAAGAAAGGGCACGATCCACGTCGTGCCCTTTCTCGCTATAGATTATCAATGTCGACCGGCTCTACTGGCTCTGCGAGTTCAAACCCAAACACGCGCGAATAAAAATAGAGCTCGCCATCCAGCGCGCGCTTAATATTCTTCGCCTGCCGAAATCCATGTTGCTCGCCTTCAAATGGCAAATACGCGACGGGAATTCCTTTCGCCCGCAATGCCTCGACCATTTTCTCAGCCTGATTCGGCGGCACTACTTTGTCTTCGAGTCCCTGAAAGAAAATTACCGGACAAGACAACCGTTCGGTGAAGTTGATCGGTGAGCGCTCTATATAAACGTCACGCTTTTCGGGATACGGCCCCATAAAACCATCGAGATACCGCGATTCAAATTTGTGCGTCTCTTTTGCCAACGCTTCCGCATCGCTGACGCCGTAGTGGCTGGCGCCGGCGCTGAACGTGTCTCGGAAGGTCAGCGCGCAAAGCGTCGTGTAGCCGCCCGCGCTACCGCCGGTAATCATCAGGCGATTGCCATCGACTTCGCCTTGCTCTACCAGATAACGCGCGCCATTAGCACAATCGTCCACGTCCACGATTCCCCATTTGCCCTTCAGTCTCTCACGATAGGCACGTCCAAATCCTGTGCTGCCGCCATAGTTCACGTCCAGAACAGCGATGCCCCTGCTCGTCCAATACTGAATTCCCAGAGTCATCGCAGTGGCAGCGGAGGAAGTTGGACCACCGTGGCTTTCAACTAACAGCGGTGGACGTTCATCCTCGGGCGCGCGATAGTCGGGGTTCTTTGGTGCGTAAAAAAATCCGTAAGCAGTCAGTCCATCTTCTGTCGGAAATCCTACCGCGCGTGGAGTCGAAAGATAGGCCGCGTCAACTTCAAGACTACTGGAACGACGCACCACTTCGAAGGTTCGCTTCTCAATGTCAAACTGTACGATCGCTGCCGCTTCAGCAGGAGAGCCCGCACGCATCACCGCCTTTCCAGGTGCGGCGCGCACAAACCGAATGTCAGTATATGGACAATCTATTGGCTCAAACTCTTTCGTGCTCGTTTCGATTAGAGCGAGCCGCGAGACTCCATTCTCAATGTAAGCGCAAACAATCCGCTCAGCGGACTCGAAAGCATAAGTTGACAAGCCAAACACCCATTGTGGCACCGCAAACTCCGCTTCCCTTTCGCACACGATCTCGACGACCCCTCCGGAATTGACGCGATAAAGATTCCACCAACCATTGCGATCGGACACAAAATAAAGCTCGCCATTCGGCGACCACTCCGGCTGGAAGATCGACTCCGCAACACCGCCGGCCAGGCGCTCGCTCGTGACCAATAGTCCGTCGTCATCAAAGGTTCCAACCCAAAGCTCGGTACCATCCCAGGGCATATTGGGATGGTTCCAGGTCAGCCATGCCAGTTTGGAACCGTCCGGGCTTAATCGCGGTGATGAGTAGAAGTCGTTCCCCGAGGTCAAGACACGGCCGGCGGTTGCGTCACCGGCAAGATTGAGGCTGACCAAACTGTTCACCGCTTCACCGCCCGCAACCGTGTGATCTTCTCTAACGCAAACCAGGCGTCCGCGCGATTTATCGATTATCGGATCGGCATAACGCATATCGCCCACGGGCGTAATCGGTTCCGGAGTTCTTCCTCCTGGCGCCGAGTAAAGGCGCTGATCGGCAAAATTGGAAAAGTAAACTGCGCCGTCCCCGACCGTATAATCCCCACCACCATACTCGTGCACGCGCGTACGCGCGTTGAGCGGCGCCGGATTAATGTCAGTTGATTCTCCCGATGCTTCCCGCCTCACGATCACGTTGCGTCCGCCTTCTGTGGGACGCATTTCAACCCAATAAAGGTCGGAGGCGTCCATCATTGGTTGTGAAAGACCAATTGATCCATTCACTATTAAGTCAGACGTTATTGGTGACTTCCATGAGCCGTACGGTTCTACGCGCGGTTTGGACATATAGGATTTCTCTCCGTTTTCCTTCGTGTTTTCAAACTTTCCCACAGAGCCTACTCGCAGTTGTGGGATGAGACTAGCTTAAACTCAATGAAATCAATCCGATCCGAAAGGCTTTGGGAAGCTTTTGTTACAGTGTCGTGAAGTCTTTGCAAGGATACTGCAACCACCATGAATTGGGCCAAGCCTAATATGCCGCATCGTTAATTCTCCATGGGAGAACTGAGATAAAGGCAAGGGCGCCGGTCTTGGGGGAGGTCGGCGCCCATGGTCTTTTTTGGGCATTGTTCCACCCAATGTCGACCTTCTAATCCTAATTCTTCTCTTAATCGGTTGATTATGCTGACACCGCGAGCGGTAGCGAGCAGATGCTAAAATCAACTACCGAGGAATCATACTGTCTACGAACGGTGTGAGGAGCATCCGCTTGCTACCGCTTGCTGTTTCTGCAATGTGGGTGGCCACATCGCGTTGACCTTACTTTTTGCGGTCCGTGGATTCCGCTCTCTTCTCGTTGACTAACTCTCGAAACGACATCACAATTCGGCACGGACCCGAACTCATTCCGAAAGGTCACCCGCCATGCGCCGATTGCTTGTTTTTTCCATAGCCCTGGGCTTGTTGCTGGTTTCAGTTCCACAGCCCCGCTCTCAAACGCAGACATTCCACCCGGTGGTGCGCGGCCGGCGCGGCGTAGTAGCCGGTGGACACCCACTGTCAGTTGAGGCCGGCTTACGGATCCTCCAGCACGGCGGAAACGCGGTCGACGCCGGTGTGGCGACAATACTTGCCGCCTCAGTGATTGAGTTTTCTCATTTTTCTTTCGGCGGCGAGGTGCCAATTCTGATCAAGCTTCGCAGCAGCAACTCGACAGCCAGGAAAGGTTCGCAGACTAATGGCGTGGTGGTGATCGAAGGTATGGGCCAGGCGCCTTTGAAAGCGACGCGAGAGTTCTTCGCCAACCGCGCCACCGGGAAGGATCAGGGCACCGCTCCGGATTCCGCCCGCGCGCAACGAACTGTAGGGATGGCGACGATGGCTGGTGCGAAATCCGGTTTAATCCCCTCCACCGGGCCCCTGGCGGCCACAGTGCCCGCGGTGCTAGATGCTTGTGTCACCTCGCTCGATCAGTTTGGCACTAAATCGCTGGCTGAAGTCATGCAACCCGCAATAGAGCTGGCTGACGGTTTTCCCATTGATGAGCTGCGCGTTCAATACATCAAGACGCGCGCGCCGATCTTTTCGCAATGGCCGGACGCTAAACGCATTTTTCTTCCCAACGGCGCCGTGCCTAAGGTAGGCGACATTTTTGTGCAGGCAGATCTTGCGCGCACGCTGCGCGCAATTGTTGCCGCGGAGAAGCGGGGCGCGTCGAAGAGTCGCCATGCTGGACTGTTGATGGCCCGCGATTATTTTTACCAGGGACCGGTCGCCCGGCGCATTGGTGACTACATGCAGCATAACGGTGGGTTGATCGCGGCCGAAGACTTCGCCCGCTTTCACGCGCGAGTTGGCACGCCCGTAAAAGCGGATTACCACGGCTACGAAATCTACAAGGCCGGCTTTTGGACTCAGGGACCGGCACTGGTTGAAACTTTAAACCTGTTGGATGGTTACGACCTCAAGGCGATGGGCCATAACTCGGCTAACTATATCCACACGCTTACCGAGTCGCTCAAGCTCGCCCTTGCCGATCGCGATCGCTATTACGGTGATCCTGATTTCACGAAAATTCCGGCAGAGTTATTGTCCAAGGACTATGCCGCCTTACGGCGTCCATTAATCGAAAAAGATCGCGCGTCACTCGCACAACAACCTGGCGACCCGCAAAACATGAAGGCCATTCTCGCAAATGTGAGCGAATCGGTTGGCCGAGTCTCCACAGTTCCCGTTTTGGAAAGGGCCAACGACACCACCTGCGTTAACGTAATCGACAAAGACGGGAATCTTTTCAGTGCGACTCCCAGCGGCGCCTGGCTGCCGGCAGTAGTGGCCGGCGACACGGGCGTGTTGATGGGCCAGCGCTTACAGTCCGCGCTCACCGATCCCAAAAGTCCCAACGTGGTTGCGCCCGGGAAGCGCCCACGCATCACGCTTACACCCACGCTGGTGCTAAGAGGCGGCGAGCCATACATGGTCCTCAGTACGCCAGGAGGAGACAACCAGGATCAGGCTCTCCTTCAGGTTTTACTAAACATTATCGAGTTTGGAATGAACCCGCAGGAAGCCGTGGAAGCCGCGCGTTTCGACACCCAACATTACGTCAGCTCGTTTGACGATCATGAATTTCTACCTGGATCGTTGAACGTGGAATCGCGGGTTGATGAAAAGACGATCGCGGAACTGAAAGCGCGCGGCCATAAAGTTAGTGTGCAATCGGCGTGGGGCACGCTTTCGTCACCGACGGTGATCATCTATGACACGCAGAGTGGCGTTTCATCGGCCGGTGCCGATCCGCGCCGGGGACGTTACGCCGTAGCCTGGTAGCAGCGCCAATCAGGGATCAGGAGAAGATTTTAAATGGCTGATAAGCTCTTCCGCATAATCCTGCAGGTCGACGATCTGGACAAAGCTGCTGAGTTTTATTCCGAGCTGCTTGACGATCCCGGCAGACGAATTCCGCGAGCCTCACGACACTACATCGATTGCGGTCCGGTGATTCTGGCGCTCGTCGACGTCACCGCTGGGGGCGAACAAGCGAAACCCCTTCCCGACTACATTTACTTCGCGGTGGGCGACCTGGAAAAAGTCTATGCTCGCGCGACGGAGTTGAACTGCCTTTCTTCGGAGGACGTTCATGGCGCCAGCGCCGGCGAAATCGTCGTTCGACCGTGGGGGGAACGCTCCTTCTATGTCGCCGACCCCTGGGGCAACGGGCTTTGCTTCGTCGATGAGAGTACGCTTTTCACCGGGCGCTGACCGCGTAAATCCAAGAAGACAGTTGCTATCCCTAACAGCGATGCAGAAAAGGAATAGACCCGCGCTATCACGCGTGCCTTTCCAGGCCTGTCTGATTTTCGCCGCTCTATTGTTTGGTGAAATCGGTGCACAGGCAAAAGCTCAGTGCGCGCAAGTGAGCGCACAGCCCGATGCCTGGGTAACGGCGAGGGTCAATGCGTTCGTGCGAGCGGCGCGCAACGCGTTTGAGACGGACAAGGCGTTGCCCGCTTATGAAAAGGTGCTGGATGAAATTACTGGCACAATTCACCAATGCAATCTCGCAGAGGATCACAATTTCATCAGCCGCTATCGAAACTTTCTCGAATTCATTCGAAGCTGCTGGTCTCGAGCGACGATCCGATCACGAACTCGGCTTTTTGGTTCCTGACAAACAATACTTCGCGGAGACACGCCAGTTTGTCGGTATTCCCGAATTCCTGCTGGATCCGACATTCCTCAGAAACGTCAGCCGCTATGAGACGTTGGGCCGGGCGAAGTCGTATCTAAGGCAGCTCAACGCATCCAGAGGCCCGGACGAACAACTTACGTTTTTCAGCTACAAATCGCGGCATCTCGGTACGCCTGATAACGACGCCAGTTACCGCAGGCTTTTAATCGTCGTTCCTGGCGGTGCGGAAAAGGGACTTCCCGACAAGTGGGTACAATTCGGAGTTACCGATCCAGGCAAGCGCGTGCGTGTGCGCAATGTGTCGGTCGTGTCGGCCATGACAGCAGCTAACGGCACTTTCAACGCGTACTTCAAAGACTTTTACCGAACCTACCGGCGCGATGGTTCAATCGGGATAGAGGGACGTTGGGAACTGGGCGAGGGTGATGACAACTGCACCATGTGTCACAAGAGCGGCATTCTTCCAATCTTTCCGGTTAGGGGTACTGTAAGTGCAGCCGAGCAACAAGCGTTGCTCAAGGTGAATGAACGTTTCCGAAGTTACGGTTCAGCACGTTTCGGAGGTTACCTGGACGAGCGGAAACTTGGACCCGGACTGAGTTCAGCCAGCCTCGAAGATCGGCAGCGGCGCTTTGGCGCCGCTTTTGAAAAGACTCCGGTCGCCAAGGCTATGGTCTGTTCGTCTTGTCACAACTCCGAACGACTGGGCGCTCTAAACTGGCCCATGGATAAAATTCTCATCAAGTCCTATGTGACGGGAGGACAGATGCCCTTCGGCCAGTCGCTCCGTGACAGCCGATCGTCAACAGATTTATTCGAGCTTAATTGAGGAATACTTCGCAACGGACAAACATAATCCCGGCGTGCTTAAGTCATGGCTGCTCGGTCAGGCTCAGTGAATCTTTACGCTGCCCACGAGTGGGAGGGATCGGGGGTGTGAACCGCCGGCCACCGCTCCCCTGCCCTCTCCGCTTGCGGAGGGGGATAAAAATAACTATAAGCTCGCTTTCATTTCAAATCCGGGTTAATGCGAGCAAACGCCAAGCAGTCCTAGCTGCGTCCTTTCGCATATTCAATCATGACGACGAATCGTATGGAAGCATTCAGTGATGGCGTGATTGCGATCATCATCACCATCATGGTGCTCGAGTTGCGAGTACCGCACGAAACTGGGCTGACCGCTTTGCGACCGTTAGTTCCCGTGTTGTTGAGCTACGTGCTGAGCTTCATATATCTTGGGATCTACTGGAGCAATCATCATCACCTTCTGCACGCTGTAGATCACGTTGACGGTCGTATTCTTTGGGCGAATCTTCACTTGCTATTCTGGTTGTCCCTTGTGCCCTTCGTAACCGCATGGATGGGCGAAAACCATTTTGCAACCGTGCCGGTCGCCATCTACGGCCTGGTGTTGTTGGCAGCATCCATCGCTTACTACATTCTGACGCGCGCGCTCATTGCGTTGCACGGGCGAACATCAAAGCTGTCAATTGCAGTGGGGAAGGATTTCAAAGGTCAGTTGTCAACAGGCATCTATGCGGTGGGCATTCCGCTCGCACTGCTAAGGTGGTGGCTTGGTTTCGGCTTGTATGTGCTGGTGGCGATTATGTGGCTGGTTCCGGATCGTCGCATCGAACGAACTCTGGTTGATTGAAGTCGAGCCGTCAGTCGATGAAGACTCTCAAACAATTCCTAAAACGCCTGGCGCGCCTCTTTGGCCTGGGCGCAACCGACACCTCGGATGCGCTTGCCAATTTGGCGCAAAAAATTGAAACGCGCGCTACCCTTGAAACTATTCCGTTAGCTGAGTCTCAAAAACAAATCCTTAATGACATCGCTACGAATGCTGGCGACTGTCGAAGTAGACCTGGCGGTGAAGCCATCGTCCTCTTCGCCGGTGTCAGCCGCACCGGGAAAACCAGCGCCGCCGAAGTGATAGCAGGAGGTTTAAAACGAGACCTATATCGCGTCAACCTGAGCAAGATAGTTAGTAAATACATCGGTGAGACTGAGAAAAACCTCGAGCGGCTCTTCGACGCTGCCGAGTCAGCGGGCGTAATTCTCTTTTTTGACGAAGCCGAAGCTCTGTTTGGAAAACGCAGTGAAGTCAAAGACAGCCACGATCGTTATGCCAATCTTGAAATCAACTATTTGCTTCAGCGCCTTGAAACTTTCAAGGGCCTCGTAATTCTCGCCACTAATCACCAGGAGGACAGTCCAGAAAGGTTTCGCAGGCAGATTCGCTTCGTTGTAAACTTTCCACCTCCCTGACTGACTTAAACGTTCAAAGAATTGCTTGAAAACAGCCGGCAATTAGTGGCATTCTCTGCGCGCAAAGCCGAATCAGAACTCAAAAAATCGAACTGCTTTACTCTTCACCCAAACGAAAGGCTTCCCCTATGAGAATAACGAAAGGGTTCCCTCTCCTGCTCGCGGGTTTGCTGTTTATGGTGATCGGAAGTAGCAAAATATCGCACGCCAATCCTCCTGTGCTTCCCAATCCTGTGCTCTATCTGACGTCGACGGAAGCCTTTTCACAAGCCGGCAAAGAATATATCCGTTACAAATACGACGTGTTGAACAAGGATGCTTATCCGGATGCGATGTTCGCCCCTGCACCGGCGCTACCACCGTGCGGCAAGAACACTAAGTCGTCTCGCACCTGGGTAGACATTTTTGATATGCGCGGCAAACGGCTATATGGATTTTGCGCTCTGGGCAAGGCTGAGAATCTCGGTAGCATCTGGTTTGCGTTGGAGGTCGACGAGATACCCCCGAGTTATATCTACATCGAAATGAACGATCGCCAGACAAACACAAAATACAAATCAAATCTGGCTGAGACGACTTTATAGAGCGTGATTACCTCCAGGGCTCGAGCATGAATTGGATTGATTGGATTCAATGGCCCGCCATGGTGGTAACCGTGGTCGCGGCGTGGTTTGTAGCTTCTCAAAGGAAATTCAAACGAAACTGGGGATTCTGGCTTTTTCTCCTGAGCAATGTGCTATGGATCGCTTGGGGGTTACACGATCGTGCCTTCGCTCTGATCTTTCTCCAGGTCTGCCTCGCCTTCCTTAATATCAGAGGATCTATAAAGAATCGCGCACGGTGAGAAACCTGCGGATTACCGGATCTGAATATCCGCAACCAGCGGCAGGTGATCTGAAGCGGCGGTAGAAATTATCCTGGGACGCTTCACTCGCAGACGATCAGAGCGGCGGGTAAAGATGTAATCGATTCGTTTCACGGGCCTGTCGGCAGGGTAACTTAGTCCCTGTTCCTTCATTTTCGCAACGATCCAGGCGTCTTCAAATCCGGTCAGCATTAACTTGTAGGCGTTGCCCTGGGGCTCGTCATTGAAATCGCCAACCACTATGAGCGGCCCGTTGATTCCCTCAAGGAACTTCAGCAGCTGCTCTGCCTCAAAAACTCGACCATCTTCAAATTGATAATCGAGGTGCGTCGTCACGAAATTTACGGTTCGACCGGCAAACTCAATTTCAACCCGAATCATGCCGCGCCGTTCCGCTTCTCGCCGGTTCTCATATTTACGGTGATCAATTTGCTTAACAGGAAAGCGCGATAGAATGGCAACGCCGTATTGACCGCCCTGATAATCGAGGTTATGGGCGAAGGCATAGTTCATTGCTGTCAGCTTTGCCAGTTCTACAATCTCATCTTTGCCTTCGGTGCGCTTGACTCCTCGATCGACCTCCTGCAAACCAACCAGGTCCGGATGTTCCGCATTTATGACTTCTGCAATACGCTGAAGATCGAGCTTCTTGTCCATGCCCACGCCTACGTGAATGTTGTAAGTCATCACGCGCAGCGTTTTCTTTTCGGGAAGAGACGAAGTGGAAAAGCGCGCCGCCGGAACCTTAAATGTGAGCGTCCCGAGCAGCGCGATCGAAGAGATGAAAAGAGCGAAGCGACGGCTGATCATCTTCACATTCATTCCGCGCTCTGGGGATTGATCGCCTCAGCGGCTTGAAATCCAATCTGGCTGTGAGTGCCATCACAAAAAGGCTTGTTAGACGAAGCGCCGCAACGGCACAAGGCAATGCGCGGCTTGTCCACGGTAATCTTGTTCCCATCGGTATCAAAAAGGTCGACCGGGCCTTCGACGATGAGTGGGCCATTCTTCGTCGGACGAATCGTTACCTCTGCCATTCTGGTTCTCCCTCAGCGATCTGATTTGTGAAACTGATTAGCTCATTCTAACATGGCAAATAAGTTTCAAGTTTCAAGTTTCAAGTTTCGAGTTCCAAGTTTTAAGTTTTGTGTTCATTGGGGTGGTGTAAGACTATGTCTCGCTTCGGAGTCGCAAGAACTCTCTGAATTAGACTTGGAACCTGGAACTTGAAACTTGGAACTAAAGATCTAATGACGAAAATACTCATGATGATCGCAGCGGCCTTTGCCGCCGGTGTGATCAATTCGATCGCCGGCGGTGGAACGCTGATTACTTTCCCGGTACTCATCTGGCTGGGACTCGATCCCAAGGTTGCGAACGCAACCAGTACCGTCGCTCTTTGGCCAGGACTCTTCGGCGGACTGTTTGGCTACCGGCGCGAGTTGGAGAATAGTTCAACAATTCTCCTGCGACTTGGGATCACCAGCGTTATCGGCGGCGCGCTGGGCGCCTGGCTGCTGATTTGGACCCCGTCGCTCACCTTCGCGCGCCTGGTTCCGTTCCTCATTCTCTTCGCAACTATCCTTTTCATGGCCGGAGGTTCGATTAATCGCCGGCTGCGGTTGCAACCAATTGTTGCTGAACCAAAACTGTTGTGGTGGGTAGGGCGCCATCGTTTTTCAATTTTTCTCGGCGATGTACGGGGGCTACTTTGGCGCGGGCAATGGTATCTGGATGCTTGCAGCCATGGGAATCCTGGGCCTGCATGATATTAATCGCGCCAACGGCATTAAGAATTTTCTGGGCATCTGCATCAACAGCATTGCGGTGCTGAGCTTTGCGCTAATGGGTCTGGTTGTCTGGTCTGACGCGCTGGTGATGGCCGGGGCGGCATTGCTTGGCGGTTATTTTGGCGCCCGGATGGCGGTCCGGGTGAATCAGGCAAACGTTCGGCGCGCGATTGTTGTGATTGGCTTCGTGATCACTTTTGTGATGGTTTGGAAACTGTGGCAGAAATAAGTTTCTAGTTTCAGTTTCAAGTTTCTAGTTTCGAGTTCAGAGCTTCGAAGTTAGAGTTTTGTTAGGACTAGAAACTCGAAACTAGGAACTCGAAACCTATGTCCCTCAAGCTTCCTCGCGACTTCTACACCCGTCCTAACGTGCTACACGTCGCACGAGACCTGTTGGGAAAGCTTCTGGTCGTCCCTCACCGGAATGGCAAACGAGTCTCGGGAAGGATTGTGGAAGTTGAGGCTTATCGCGGACCACAAGATCGCGCGGCCCATTCATATGGTGGACGCCGGACCAAGCGCACGGAGCCGATGTATGGAGTAGGCGGGACCGCCTACGTTTTCTTTGTTTACGGAATGTATTACCAGTTCAACGTGGTAACCAATGTTGTAGACGCACCTCAGGCTGTCTTGATTCGTGCAGTTGAACCAGTCGAAGGCATCGAGCTAATGCGGAAGCGCCGTAGCAGCCATACTGAACACAATCTAACAAATGGCCCGGGCAAACTTTGTATTGCCCTGAACATCGATCGCCGGCTTGATGGCGAAGATTTACTGGGCAACAAAGTATGGCTTGAAGAGGGTGTGAAGGTGCCGCGCTCGCGAATCATGTCCGGGCCGCGCATTGGGATCGACTATGCCGCCGAATGGAAAGACAAGCCGTGGCGGTTTTGGATAAAAGACAATCCGTTCGTTAGTCGCAAATGAAAGTAAACAGTAAACGTAAACAGCAAACAGCCGGCAGGAACGCTACCTGATGTTCGGCCTTCTATGCGTTTCTTTCCGGCTGTTTGCTGTCTACTGTTTGCTGTTTGCTTCTTCTCACTCGTTCCCGTAGCGGATTTCCATGCGGCGAATGCGGTAGCTGGCCACAATCAGGACCAGCGCCGTGACGATGATCAAGCTGGGCACAGCGATCCAGGCTGGAGTGGGCTCGGCGACGACCGCGAATGGCCCTTCCGAAACCGGTACTGGCACAAGGGAGTTCAAATAGTGGATAACGCTGATCTTTTTCAGCAGCGGCGGCATCAGGAAATTCAGCCACTCCCAGATGTAAAGCACAATCGCCGGCACAATAGGATTGCGAAAGAACAAACCAACCACCAGAAAGAAAGCGCCGTAACCGATGCAGGCCAGAATTGTGACGCTTGCATAGGTGAGTAACTGGCTCATTCCCGGTCCATCAAAAAAGTACCGCGAACTCTCTGAAGGAAAATGCGGAAGATAGATCAGCAACATGCAGATGACCGTCGTGGTAGTGAACAGGACGATCGCCGTGACCAGCCCCGAAAAATATTTTCCTACCACCAACACTTCACGACGAACCGGACTCAAAAAGTAGAAGTGCAAACTGCGATCGATTATGTCCCCGCGGAACAGATTCATGAATATCCAGGCACAGCCAAAGAAAACTACCGTACGCAGAATGAACCCGCCGTAATAAATGGCAAAGATCATGTTGTATTGAGTGAAGTCTTGCCACTCGCGCCCGGGCGGCGTGAAGGGGGCAAGCAGGACCAGCGGGACTACCGGGAGCAGGGCCAACAAATAGAGCAGAATGGAACGCCTGCCGAGAAAGTTCTTTTCAATCTCGAGCCGGAAGATGGCCCGGATCTGCCGGAACCAGAGCGACCAGGGCAACGGACGCTTGGCGACTTTCTTACCTGGCGTGACTTCTATAGTTGAACTGCTCATGCATCAAGCTCCTGTTTTTGGAGTGTGCTGACCTGCCAGCGCTTTGGTCCGCGGCGGCTTGTCGCCGCTACTTCGTCGACCCTTAATTCAATAAATCTGCGACAGGTCGCAGATGACGAAAGCGGTGACAGGTCACCGCACTCCAAAAATTAAGCACTCCCATCTGATCCGATCAAATACTGGTAGACGGCACTTAGATCGTCGTCAACCGGCGCTATTGACTCGATATTGATTTCGCCTTCAGCCACGACCTGATTCAGCAGTAAATAAAACCCATCTGCATCGCGCGTCCTTACAAAAAGACCAAGCCGGTCATCATGCAGACGGGCCTCGACCACGTGATCTTTATCAAAAACCCGAGCCGCGAGTTTTGCAGGCTTATCACACCGGATAAGTATCTGCGACGCCCGATCTTCCATTTCATCGCGCACACCATGAACGTTCCCCTCGGCCACCACATAACCGTTGTTAAGCAAAATCACGCGGTCTGACATCATGTCTACTTCGTGCAAAATGTGGCTGGAGATGACCAGGTGCAAACCATCTGCCGCTAGTTTGCGGAAGAGCGCAATCGTTTCGGCGCGGACCATTGGGTCGAGGCCGTTCAGGGGTTCATCAAGGATTAGAACCGCAGGCTGATGTGCGATGGCCTGCGCCAGTCGAATTCTTTGGCGCATGCCTTTACTGTAAGCCGCCACCTTGCGATTAGCAGCATCAAGCAGACTGACCCGCTCGAGCGCAGTGACCGTCAATTCCTCCGCTTTCGTTCTATCGAATCCATGTACGAGTAGAAACGACTTGATGAATTCTTTGCCCGTTAACCCGCGCGGGAAAGAATCAAACTGCGTGCAGTAGCCAACCTTGCGAAACAGTTGCTCAGGCTGATCGGTCGGAATACCAAGCACCTTGATGCTGCCACGACTGGGACGAAGTAAACCCGTCATCAGATTCATCAAAGTCGACTTCCCTGCCCCATTTGGCCCCACGAGACTAGTAATGCCGGGAGAGATCTGCAGACTGACCCGGTTGACTCCGAGTATCTCGCCGTAAAACTTCGAGACGTTATCGAAGAGAATTTCGGATTGCGAATTTCGGATTGCGGATATCATCTTCGGATTGCGCATTGCGGATGACGAATTTCGGATATCGTCAAGGTCCGTCTTGAGATTTGATTCTACGGTGCTCATTCATTCTTACCAGGCGCTGTGCGAGTCTTCAGTTACACGAAATCCGAACTCCGAATTCCGCAATCTAGCGGACCACTTCGTAAGCCTTCACCTTCCGCGAAAGCAGCGCCAAACAGATTGCGCAGACTACAAACAGCGCCAGCCAGGCCGCCCAGAGCGGCATCTCATGGACGACAATCTCCCGCCCGATTCGTCCGTCAAATGCAGTGATTTGCTCTGAAGCCTGGGCGAAGGTGCCAAAAAGTCCGGCGGTAACGTTTCTCATCAAAGCTCCCAGGCTGATGATATTGCCCCAGCGGGTCATGAATAGTTGGTTCACAACTTCGCCGAAAACCCAGGGAATGAAAAATATCCCGAGCAATGCGCCGCTGGCTATCACCCGCCACTTCACCAGGGCCGACACCGCTTGAGACAGCAAAGCCAGGAGTAAAATCCAAACCACACTGCTAATAAGAATGGCACCTGCCAGCTGCAGATTTTCTGCAAACCACGTCGCGCCCTCGAGGTATGACTGGAACAGGAACAATAGCATCTGCGGCACCCAGGTGATGGCTGAAAGCAAAATTAAAAGGACTGACATTTTCCCCAGCACATACTCCGTACGCGAAAAGGGCCGGCACAAATAAAGCGGTAAAGCATTGTTCCGCAAATCGCGCGAGACCAGCGGCGGGCCGACAAGCAACATCACCAGATAGGCGGGCCAGGCCTGAAAGTTCACCCAGAATTGGAAGAAGGAGGCATCGATGGGGATAAGCTCCCGCACGTTTACCCTGAGGATTGCGAGGGCGCTCACGTTGTGGTGCAGATAAATCAGAATTGCTTCCACTAGCAGAGGAAGAAAGCAAATAACGAAGAAGGCCGTAAACAGCTTCGACTTAAAAACATCGCGAAAGGCATGTCGCGGTATCACTAGAAACCGGCTCCACTCGGGAGTCAGCTTGCCGAGATACTGTTTGTAGGTGTGCTCATAAACCGCCATGGCCGTTCTCCATCGCTTTCAGAAAGATGTCTTCCAGAGAATCGCGCTTGTAACTAAGCCGCCTAATCTGCACATCGAATTGGGACGCGAGCCGATAAAGATCCTTTACTTCGGTTCCGTCTTGTAGCACTACTTTGACGCGATGATCGCCGGTGATGGCATATTCACAACCCAGCGCGCCAATGGCTTCGGTAAACTTATTCTGGTCGCCGCGGATTTCCAGCAAGAGGAACTTACGATTCGATTTGCGTTCTTCCTCAAGGTTGCAGTAAACCGCAAGGCGCCCGTCTTTCAGAATCAAGATCTCTTCACAACACTCTTCAACGTCGCGCAGCAGATGCGACGACAGCACGATATTGGCTTTGCCGCTATCACGAATCTCACGCACCAGGCGGATCATTCGCTGACGCGCCGGAGGATCGAGGCCGTTGGTCGGTTCATCCAGAAAGATCAAACTCGGGCCATGAACGATCGCCTGCGCGAGTTTGGCAAGCTGCTTCATCCCCAAAGAATATGTATCGAGACTGCGATAGCGTGCTTCTCCCAGGCCCACGTAAAAGAGCGCCTCATGTGCCCGCTCGAGCGCGGCTTCGGGTGGCAAGCCGGAAAGTTCGGCCATCAGTCGAACGAAATGCACGGCGCTCATCTTCGCGATATAGGAATCGCGCTCCGGCATATAACCAACGAACGAACGAATTTGCTGGGCGTCAGTAATGATGTCCTGACCAAAGATGTGGGCCGTACCTGAGGAAGGAAGATGAAAACCGAGCAGGGTATGAATCAGAGTTGTCTTGCCGGCGCCATTCGGTCCAAGCAAACCAATGGAGCGGCCGCGTAGTTCCCCTTGAAGATTCTGTAGGATTGGGCGTCCGCCAAAGGTGACACTCAGTCCGTTGAGATCAATGACCGGAGCGAAGTTTGCTGGATCGGGAATACTGGCCTGTTTCTGGATTGTTTCAGATAACTCCATTTTGCAGACTGTATCTCCCTGCTTCGATAATTCCAAACAAAAACAAGACCGAACGTAGCTCCCATCAGGACGAATGCACCGATGAATGCAAACGCTTCAGCCGCTCCTAAAGTTCTGCCGATTGCTAAAATTCCGATCAAAAAAACCGGAAGATTGATAACCAGTGCAGAGGCTACAGGAAAAAGCGCGGCCGGACGACAACCGCCCAGTCGCTTGCGGAGCCAAAAGAGAGATGGAGCATAAGCGAGCGAGAAGAGTAGCGCGGTGATGGCTAAGGAAGTAATGGTCGCCCTCTTCAGGTCTGCCGCGGCCAGGCTCTCACCTTCGATCATAACGAACATAAACAAAATGGCCGAGAGTCCAATTAACCAGGAACCGAGGGAGATGCAAATAAGTTTCATGGGCCCGCCTCAAGGAAGAATGGGCCGCGGATTAACGCGGCTGCACGTGAATCAGAAACTACGAAAGATTTCAAAACATGTCTAAATCATATCCGCGTTTATCTGCTTTTATCCGCGGCAAGTTTTCTTTTCTGCGCAAACATCAAGGAACGATCTTATTTTTGCGCGGTCGTGTTTTCGCCAGAGCCGTTGGCGCGCAGATACTTTTCAGTCTCGCCGTAATCCATTGAGTTCACCGCCACGCCATCGTCGCCGATCAACACGGAATCACCCGGGCGTAGCTCGCCCGGAACATCATTCACTCTGATCTTGTCACCCTTGATCGAGACCTTTAGTTCCCTGCGATCAGTGCTCATGCCGGCGTATTCAAAAGTCGGCATCATGGTCTGGTCCGAGACTTTAAGTTTGTGTTCAAATCCATGGCGCAAAACGGTTACCTTGTGAGTGCCAACCTGGACAACCTTCCGATGTGTACAAGCCGGCAGGATTGCGACCAGGCCAAGGAGTGCGATACTCGCCATTAGCGATTTCCTATGAAAGCTTTTCATGATGCAGTCCCCTTCTAGTCTAAGTTTTGGAGTGCGGCGACCTGTCGCCGCTTTGGTCGTGGCGACTTGTCGCCACCCCTCGTGAAAAATCAATTCAACTCGGATGGTCGTGACAGGTCGCGACCGACCAAAGCGCTGACAGGTCAGCGCACTCCAGAAATCTCCTACTTTCTCATTCCCTGTTGAAGAATATGCTGCATCTCCAACGAGTTAGGCGCGCCCAGCAAAGTCGCCGGACTCAATCCGAAGGGCCCGCCTTCGGTGTTCGCTGCAAAAGTGATGCTGTCACCCTGTGCGTAAGCGTAAGCAAGCGTTGGTGGCATGTCGGCGGCCATCGCCTTGATGGCCTGCTGTTGCTCCTGCGGCAAATTGCTTGCGGCGCTAGCCATGCGATCGGCAAACGGCTGCACGAGTGGCGCCAGGTTGTGATAGAAAACTGCCGAGAAGTTAGCGTTGCCGTCAGCCGGCAAACCAGCGGTAAATCGAGCGGAGCGGACCAGCGTGTAGCCTTCCTCCTGCCGCTTCACTGACAGCGCCACCATCGCCCGGCTCGGGCCCATCACAACGTACCCATTAACGTAGGTGTAGTTTACTTCCACACCGAAGTCCGCTGACTTAAGCGTGTAGTAAGTGCGACCCGAAACATCGACGCGATCCCAAACCAGACCGGTCTTGCCAAACTTGGCAGCCTCTTTGTTGATCTCGCTGACAATCCGTTCGAGTGTTTGCTGTAAGTGGGCCGAGTCGTTTACTTCAAACACCATCTTCCACGACGGCGTAGGCAGAATCGGACCATCAATCGCGAAGGCAAACTCACCACCGAGTGGCGCGGCGAGGTCCTTGCGAATGTCGAAACCGCGATCGGCCTGCTGTTTGTCGAGGTTCTTGCGCAAATCAGGCGAGACTGTCTCCAACACACCCAGCAGATCGTCGACCAGCTTGACCGGGTCTCGGACAACAAAACCTGCAACCACATTAGCGTCCGGTGAAATGTATTCGAGCGAACCCATCGGTCCAGGGCCAGCCAACCATGATGGGATGCCGCGCTCCGCTTCACTGAAAGATACGTTCGCAGTAGTGTGCGTTTTCCCTTCCAGGGTAGTCTGATCCAGAACGAAGTACTTAAGGTTCAGAATGCCAAGTTGTTTCAGTGCGCTCTCGCGTTTCTCGGCGTCGTTACCCTTGGTAAGCTCAGGTTTCGCCTTTGCAATCAGCCGTTCCAGGTTGGCTGCCACAACCAAACCCGCGCCTTCCTGATAAACCTGGGCAACGCGATTGTGGAATGCTGTTCCAGTGAAGCTGCTTGTCTGGCCCTTCTGCATGTTGTTGGCCAAATCCTGCAGCTGCCCGAGTTGCGGGCTGGCCGCAAATAGATCCTTTTGAATCCAGACGTAGAGCACTTCAGCTTTCTTGCCTGGCTCAGTAGCGGTTGCAGAGGCGGTCAGTGGATCCGCAATGAAACGGATCGCAGGCCGTCCTTGTGTAGCACCAGCTTTTTGCTCGCCTGCATACTTAGCTATTTGCTGCTCGAGAAACTGCTGGAAGCCCTCAGAATTTTTGAGCTCTGCCAACACGAGCGGAGAAACGGGCTCACCGCTTTGGTCCATGGAGACTGAGACCGCGATCTCGTCTCCCAAATATTCGCCAAACTCCCGAATGCTGCCGACCACCTGTTCCACGTTCGGGCCGTGATTTCCCGACTGCTCTTTCCCCCACCACTCACGCAACGCCGGATTCTGATTGATACGCTCCTGCATGATCCGGTGCGATTCAAGGATGGTGGTGGTCAGATTAGGAAGCGCCGCGTAGACAATCGTATTCTCAGGCATCAAATCCAGCAGATGAGTTGAATTGCGAACTCCCGGCTGAGCAACCTTGCTCAACTCCTTATTCAAAGAACTCAAAGCCTTCAATGTTTCTGCGTATTGAGAGGCCTTTCGACTCCAGGACACTTCATCTTTGACCGGAATCGTAGTGATGGCCGCGTTCGTGGTTGCCTGTTCTCCGCCGTGCAAGACACGTTCACTGCCCGCATAATCCAGGTGCACTTCGCCTTCAATCACCGAGACGCGTGAGCCTTTGGTACCGCTGTTAACGGAAAACACAGTGCCGGTAACAGCAACGTGCGAACCATCACCAGTGTCGACGAAGAGATGCCGCTTGCCTTGTTTGGCTGCTTCTACAACGATCGCGCCGCGGTTCAAGTGAACAGTGGTGCCGAGCGAATTGTTAGTTAAGGACAACTCCGAACGGTCTTTCATCTCGATGACTGAGCCATCGCCGAGACGAACCAACGCGTGCGCATCCTTTGCGGTGCGGATACGATCTCCCTTTTGCAGTTTGTCGCCAATCTTTACCGGCGCGCTCTGCGTGTCCGCAATTTGAAAGACCTGTCCTTCAGCGGCCTGCACGGTCGCTTCCAGGTTGCCGCCGAGTGGCGACCAGCGCTGTATAAACGGAAGTGCGACGAGTCCCAGTCCGATAACCAGAGCTGCTGCGATTCCCCACCGCAAAACAACTGGCTGAATGCTGTAGCGACGCGCTGCCACTGCCTTTTTCGCCGGCGCCATGCGATGCTCATAGCGCGAGCGCGCATCCTTCATCGCCTTACGACAAGGAATACACTCATGCGTATGGTCAACCAGCAACAGCGAGCGGGCTTCAGACAAACTTCCCGTCAGATAAGCAGGAATGAGTGACTGAAAATCGTCGCAGTCGCTGATCCTGTCGGCGACGGCGCGTTCAGTTTTAAGTGCGGAGGTTTCAGCCGCCAGACGTGCCCAAACACGCTCGGCCGCTTTATCAACTACCGCTGCATCGACACTCTCGCTTCGAATCTCCGCAGTAGCATTGTCGAGGATTGAGTCAAAGTCATTATTGCTTTTCATGATGTTTCTCCAAAAAGTGCCCTATCTCTTTTCTCAGTCTTGTTCTGGCGCGATGTAACACGACACCCACAACCATCGGTGAAGTGTCCAGCATTTTCGCGATTTCCTGATTGTCGTAACCTTCGTAATAACGCAGTACAAACATTTCAGCCGCTGTCTTGCCAAGACCGGTTACTGCCTGGCGAATCAACATTTGCAGTTCGCGATCGGCATGCTCAGCCTCGGGGCTTTGCCAACGGCTTTCGATTGCCTCGGCGTCTAAATCAATAAATCCAACCGACTTCGCGCGTGTTCGACTGCGCATCAAGTCGAGCGAGGCATTGATAGCGGCCCGCGACAGGTAAGCAGCCGGATTGTCGGAGAGGTGGTAAGTCTCCTGACCTTTGACTAGCCGCAGAAATACAGTCTGCAGCACGTCTTCGGCGTCCGCCGGGCTGCCGGTTATGCGGTGGGCCGTACGGAAAACGCGGTCGTGGTGGTCTCGGAAAAGCGTTTCCAGCTCTCCCGGAGGTTCTGCGGTAACTAATCTCAATGTCTTAGCGGTTGCCTGCACTGCATCCTCCTGAACTTCGTCTTCCAACTTACAAACGATGGGCAGGAGGGATTTATTAACAACACTCTCAAAAAACGCTCAAAAAAGGTGCTTAATCCAGCTGGGACAAGCGATTTGCTGGGACCGCGGGCGTCTCGCCCGCAATGAGCGCGAAGCGCGAAAATTGAAGACGGTAACAGAAACCTGCGCGTTGCGGGCGGGACGCCCGCGGTCCCAGCAAATCACTTGAGCGAATACATTTCACGCATTCTCTGCTCGCTAACATTCACTACCGCTACGGTCACCACTCTAACACCGGGCATCTTCATAACGCTGCAGCGTGAACAACTCAACCGTCTCGTTTACCAGTCTGCCGGATTGGGGAGTACAAATGCGCGAAGCACTCGAACACCGCCTGGCTCAAACCCACGCATTGCTTGACTGATGGGTCGACAAATACAGAACCGGGAGCGGTAGCGACCGAACGCGTCTGACGGCAATCTCAAGTCGAAGAGTTGAGACCTATTCTAGAGTTGATCCCGGTCGCTACCGCTCCCGGTTCTGTATTTGTCGACCCACAGCAAAACTTTTTTCACCGCAATGATATTTTTTCATCTCCGCTTGCGCCTTAATTGATGTATAAGCGGAACGCGAAAAGATCGGAAGGAGAGTGCCATGCGTAGGAATGCTGTTCTGGTAATCGATGACGTACTTGAAAGGCCTGCCATCGAGGTCCGAGACAATGCCGGATTCAAGGGTGTCTACGCCAAACAGGCCATTGAGCGGGATTCCGTCATCTTTCATCTGAAGGGAACCATTTCAACTCGCCCCAGCAAATACACAATTCAGTTGGGCAGCAACCAGCACCTCAACTTCCCGGCTATCAGAAGGCCGAACAATGATGTCGATTACTGCTGGCAGTATCTCAACCACTGTTGCGAGCCTAATGGTTACATGAACACCGCGGAACGAACCTTCCGCGCCTTGCGGGATATCGCACCGGGAGAAGAGATCAGTTTCAATTATCTAACCACCGAATCGGAAATGGCGGAGCCGTTCAACTGCTTCTGCGGTTCAACACATTGCTTTGGCTTCATTCAAGGACGGAACTTCCTTACTCTCGACCAGGCCGAAAGGCTGACGCTCGTTTTCGGAGAGGATAACGTCGTCACCCTGTTTATGCCGGCGATGCAAAAAGGAACCGGAGACCTCAAGAAATCACAACCCAGACTTCGCGTGCTTTAAATAGCAGCAGAGAAGACTAAGGAGCCCTATCCTGAGAATTAACGGGGCCGACACCCGCAGCCTTCCTAGTAGGGCAAGAATGCCTGTTTTACTTACAAACCGAACCTGCCCCGATATTCGCCGGAGACGAGGAACGACTCGACCATGTCAGCGCGCTTCACGCGGGCCAGTGCGACGTCATCGTCGCGCACGTTTTCACCAGCGATACTGACCTGATTCATTTTGTTTAGCCAGAAATCGAAGCCACCAAAATTGTTGTCGGGCGGATCGTCGGCATCGCGGCGCAAGTATCCGAAGTACTGCATAAGAACGAAGGCAGGGTTGTATTGCGTATTGAAGACGGTATCACTTTCGATAACGCTCTCGAGTGCTGCCGCGCGCCCCAGGGTGTTACCCGTGCCGTAGGCATTGATGGCTGCTTGCCGTTCCGTCGCCGTCGGTATCACGCCTTCATTAGCGAACAACGTATCGACATAGGTGAACACGTTAACCCCTTGAGGAAAGTTCGACACAAATTCCGGTCGCGAGACAAACTCCTGCAGGAAGGCCTGGCGATTAGCTTCGAGTAGCGCCTCCCAACCTGTGTTGCCGACAATCAGACCTTCGACAATGCGACGTTGATCGCGTAGGAAGGCCAGGTAGCGAGGATTAGATTTGGCGTTCCCAAATCCTGCTTTGTGGGCACGAATCACGAAGTAACCCGACTGCTGAAATTCTATCGACAGGAAAAACGCGGCCGAGACGTTGATGCGCCGATCGCTAACGCACGCTGCGTTTGCACCGCAACTGGAGATTTGACCTTCCCAGAAGAGCTGCCCGGGCCCGTCAGACTGCCGAGCGAGGAAGTCGTGGTAATGCTGGCCGACAAAGACGTCGTTGAAATCGATTGGATTTGGCCCAGCTTCAATCGCGTCATCGGTGATTACGATACTCGCGGTGGACGGGCTGCCCAGCAACGCCTGCCCGGTGCCATTGGAGAGTGTAATTGTGAAGGTCTCATTGCCTTCGAGTTTGATGTCTTCACTAATGAGAACGTCGAAAGACTTGCTCGATTCATTCGCACCAAACCGCAGCGTTCCCTGGGCGAAGGTGTAATCGGTGCGCTGCGATGCGGTAACGCCTCCAGTTATGTAATCGACAGTCGCCGGTCCGGACACGTCGCCAGTACGCAAAACCGTTATAGTCCTAAAGGTCATGTCTTCCTGGACGTTGTAAGTGCTGGCGCTGAAGGCGACCACCGATGGGCCGGCAGCGTGGGCAACGCGCGTTGGCGTAACAAACGCCGCGATCGACAACGCGAGTAAAATTGCCCCTACAAATAGAATCCGGCTGCAGGTCACGGCGCCATTGCGCACGAATACAAACTTAGAGTTCATGGCTCTAGTGGTTCCCTCCTGGCACTCTGGGAAAAATAATGATTCGAGGTTAAGCGGGGGCGAGTGAATATTACGCTTTGGGCTGCCCGGGCGCAATTTGCTGCCATGGCTGGTACCGATGCGGTTTGAATCGAACTTCATCCGATTAGTAACGAAGTCAGAACCGGGAGCGTAGCGACCGGCCAAGGACTCAACGGTAAAACGGACGCGAGCAATGCAAAATCTTTGAAGAAGTTTGAAGGACTTGAGTATTCGGCCGGTCGCTACCGCTCCCGGTTCTGATTTTGTATTAGCTTGCTCGCCTTGTCCAAAGATGCTGACTCCAGTTCAACATTGAAAATGCTCCAGTATTCCATGGCTCGCCGCTCATCGTTTGCTTGACTCAAGTCGCTTACGCGCCTCGGCAGCTTGCGGGCTACGAGGGTAACGGTGCACTAACTCCTGCCAGCCTTCGCCGTCATAACGAAGCCGCTTCTCGCGCGCGTCAAAAATGAATGTGATTCCCTGCCGGTTGTAGCGATCAAGACCGCTGTAATTCAGGAAATAACTGTGGAGTGGCGCGCCGCCCGCCTCCATTTCCTTCTCATTCAACCGGCGCACGGCTTCACGGGAAAGGTGACTCGCAGAGTCCTCGGCTGCTTGAGAGTAGATGAGCAGGACTTCCGGACGAAGCGGTGAGCTTTTGAAATTGTCGAGGAAAATTCTCGCTCGCGCGATGCGATCGAAGTCGTCTGAACCCTTGATGAAACGGAGTAAGCGCGCATCGTCTCCCGAGCGCGCCGGCGAGACCAATGCGTCCCGCTGGACCCAGCCAGCGGTGCGGTTAGTAACTGTGACGCGATAAAAGATTACGCCATCTCTACTGCGCTTTTCGCCTTTCACAGCGACGAAGGCGCCACGTCCCATTCTTCGCATTAGCGGACCGGAAAGTTCGGGCGTCGCTCTGAGTGCGGAGAGTCGCTCATCAACAACGATGGCGACACGACCGCCCGCAGGCGGTCGCCTTCTGGCGAAACTGTTTGTGGAATGAAGAAAGAAACAGACAAAAAGAACTGCGAGTATGACCTTCCTTAACGAATGGATGTTCACGGCCAGACCTCCTCTGGAACTGAGGTTGATCAGGGTGAGATTGTTTGCGGATAGTTTGCTAGCGGGAAGCGCGGCGGCGTGCCGGGACACGAGAATTAGGACTCAGGTTTGCCGTTCCCAGAATGGTGGCGCCTGGTACTGCTGCGACCAGTCGTCGGGCAGAACGAGCATGGTGAAAATGACAAATCGCTACCGCCAGCGCGTCGGCGGCATCGTGGGGTTCGGGAACGGTGGCCAGCGAGAGCAACGTCTTGACCATTTGCTGAACCTGAAACTTTTCGGCGTTGCCGTGACCTACCACGGTTTGTTTCACAAGTCTGGGTGAATACTCATGAATCTCCAGCGCCGCACGCTCAGCGACCAGCATGGCGACGCCGCGGACCTGACCAAGTTTCAAAGTGACCTTAACGTTCGTGGCAAGGAATCCATCTTCGATTGCGCAAGCTTCGGGCCGATGGCGCGCAATGATTTCTTCCAGCGCGTTGGCAATGCGCAATAGCCGCGCGGGAAATTTCTGGGCCGTCGAAGCGCGAACCGTTCCGCATTCGACCAGGCGATAGTGCCGGCCATCGTCTTCGATGACGCCCCAACCCGTCGTCTCGCTACCCGGATCTATTCCCAAGATGCGCATATGAACTGAGGTGAACAAAACTTCGTAAACGGCGGGCAGTATACTACACCGCAATTCGCAGCCGAGGAGTTTCTTTGATCTCGTGCGAGCGGACGCTTACAAGAGGGCTTGCATTGAAAGGACTCAGGACTCAGGATTCAGGACTCAGAACTCAGGAGTCAGAAGTCAGAGGAAGGACCCATTTTGAACTGCCTGTGATCGCCTTCCTCCCAACTTCTGACTCCTGAGTCCAGAGTCCTGACGTCCTCCTGACTCACTTCACCTGGTCAATCGTGCAGGCCTTCGGCTTCTTGTCCGGTCGCCAACGAAGGAATTTGGTGCCGTGACGAAAGCGTCCGCCACTGAAATGATCGTATTGAACTTCAACCACGAGCTTCGTTTTCAGCGGTTCCCACTCGCTCGTCTTCTTGGTACTCCAGCGACTGGGTCCGCCGGGTTTGTTGCCAGTGAATCCCGGCGGCCCAATCAGCGGCTCGAGTTTTCCGGTTAACTCTTTCTTTTCGGCTTCATTAAAGCTGGACGTATAACCGATGTGATGCAGCAACCCCGCTTCGTCATACAAGCCAAGCAACAGTGATCCGACTACTTTGCCTTTGGTCGCATATCTGAATCCGCCAACCACACAATCGGCTGTGCGCATGCGCTTCACCTTCTGCATGCCATCGCGCTCGCCCGAGCGGTAAGGCAGGTCCAAACGCTTGGCGATGACGCCATCGAGTTTCATCCCGGTGGTTGCCAGCCACTCGCGCGCAATTGCGATGTCATCTGTTTTCGGCGACAGTTCTATGCGTTCATTCTTCGCCAGCTGTTTCTTCGCGAAGCTCTCCAGTTTCTGACGACGCTTGCTTAGGGGCGAGTCGTAGAGCGGCTTGCCGGCTTCGTCAACCAGTAAATCGAAGACGATGAACTGCGCCGGGGTTGACTGCGACAATTTAGTCACTCTGCTAGCTGCGGGATGAATTCGTTGCAGCAGATCGTCAAATGAGAGTCCGCCTTTGACCGGGATTACCAATTCGCCGTCTAGTACAAACTTCGACACTTTCAGTTTAAGAAGTGCCGCGACAATTTCCGGGAAGTAGCGCCCCAGCGATTGCCCTGACTTCGATTGCAACTCAACATTCTTGCCATCGCGAAAAGCCAGGCAGCGAAAGCCGTCCCACTTCGGCTCATACTCCCAATTGGCGCCGGCGGGAATCTCGCTCACCAGCAGCGCGTCCATCGGGGGGTAGGGTGGTTTGATTGGTAGGGGCATCGTCAAAAGTAGCCAGTAAACAGTAGACAGTATACAGCAAGCGTTAACCGCTTCTGCGAGACAAGATTCGCACGCGAGGCAGTGATGCTCTCTCCTGTCTGCTGACAACTGACTACTGACTACTGTCCACTGTCTACTGCCTTAAAAAATTTGCGAGCAGCGTCTTCCCTTCCGCGGTCAAGATTGATTCCGGGTGGAATTGCACCCCTTCGATCGTTTTCTCGCGATGACGCAGTCCCATGATTACCCCGTCATTCGTTTCCGCAGAAATTTCCAGACAAGCCGGCAGACTTTCACGTTCGACAACCAGAGAGTGATAACGCCCGGCCTTGAAAGGCGAGTGGAGACCTTTGAAGATCGACTTGCCGTCATGTTTGATTTCCGAGGCTTTGCCGTGCACAACCCTCGACGCGCGCACAACACGTCCGCCGAACACTTCACCGATGGCCTGATGTCCCAGGCAGACTCCAAGGATCGGCACTCGTCCGGAAAAGCGTCTGATCAATTCCGCAGATATTCCGGCGTCGGCGGGACGGCCTGGTCCCGGTGAAATTAGAATGCGGCTGGGAAGACTGGATTCGATCTGGTCCAGAGTAATCTCGTCGTTACGCCGAACCAGCACATCCCCACCCAGTTCGCCCAGGTATTGGACGAGGTTGTAAGTGAACGAATCGTAGTTGTCGATGACGAGAATCATAAGTGTAGGACTCAGGACTTAGGACTCAGGAGTCAGGGTTCGAAAGTTTCCTAATTCTGACTCCTGAGTTCTGAGTCCTGAATTCTGCTCTTCTGCCTTTCCGCTATCTCAATCGCGCGCAGTAGCGCCCGCGCCTTATGAACCGTTTCCTCATACTCTCGTTCGGGCACAGAGTCAGCAACGATTCCGGCGCCCGCTTGCACTGAAGCCTCGCCGTTCTTCATCACAATAGTGCGAATGGCGATGCACGAATCGAGATTATCGTCGTAGTCCATATAGAGCACCGCACCTGCATAGACACCCCGATCATCTGGTTCAAGCTCACCGATTATTTCCATCGCTCGAACTTTCGGCGCTCCGGTTACCGTGCCGGCTGGAAAGCACGCCGCCAGGGCATCGAAACGATCGCAACCTTCTCTGAGACGCCCGCTCAAACTTGAAACCAGGTGCTGTACCTTCGAATAACGCTCCACCGACATCAACTCTTCAACCTTCACTGAACCAAACTGCGCCACTCGCCCGAGGTCATTGCGGCCGAGATCGACGAGCATCATATGTTCGGCCACCTCCTTCTCATCGGCGCGCATCTGTTCGGCCAGGATGTCGTCTTCCCTCTCGGTCGCGCCACGCGGGCGGGTCCCCGCAATCGGCCGGTAGTCCAGTCGCTCGCCGCGACAACGCACCAGCATCTCCGGAGAGGCGCCGATTATTGCCTCTTCGCCAAGCTTCAACAAATAGGTGTAGGGTGCCGGATTGCTTTGACGCAATGCGCGATAAATGGGAACGGCCCCGACTTTAACCTTCCGCGAAAACCGCTGCGACAGAACGGCCTGATAACAGTCGCCCGCGAAGATATGTTCCTTCACCTGACGTACCGCTTCGTGAAAGGCATCTTCACTCCAGTTCGAACTAACCAAACTTTTCTCAGACGCCGGCGGCTCAGGTTGTTCGTTCCGGCCAGCTGGAGTTGAACTTAACTCTGTCGAGATAGCGAGGAGTCGTTCCACTCGCTCTGTTTCCTGCACCGCAGTCTCATAAAGATCTCTTAGACGACCTTTGTCCCCGCTAGCTTCATCCGTAAAGACAACCGAGACTATAGTTAATTGACCCTGCACGCGATCGAAAATTACGAGCGTGCGATAAAACATCAGCAGACCGTCTTCGCTTTGCGAACCGCTCGGTGATGCACTGCGCGACTCGACTTGCTTGTTGAGCGCAGGTTCGAACCATTTCGCTGCTTGATACCCCAGATACCCCACTGCCCCGCCCGCAAGAGGACCAAGATCAACGCGGCTCGCGAGTTTATTTTCGCTAAAGTGCTGCCTTAGATACTCGGTCATGCATTCAGCACGCGTTTCAGTCTCACCATCACGCTCTATAGTTGTCCTTCTGCCTTCACCCCGGACGATCATGTAGGGGTTAGCGCCAAGGAATGAATATTTTGCGACGCGCTCTCCTCCCTCCACTGATTCAAGTAGAAAGGCATAGCGCGCGTCGCCCGCAACGCTCACGAGGGCATCAACTGGATTCAGCTCGCTCGACGGGACAGTTTTCGCCACCGCGACGATGTTGCCGCGTTTGGCCTCCTGCTCAAACTCCGCGAAGGTAGCGGGCTGCAGTTGAGAACTTGGTGATGCTTTCCAGTTCAAACTATCTCCTTACCAGGCACTCAAGTGATTGTCTGGGACCGCGGGCGTCCCGCCCGCAAACGCGCCGCCGGCGCGAAGGCTTTTGACGTCGCTGTTTCAATCCGTTTTCGCGCTTCGTGCTCATTGCGGGCGGGACGCCCTCGGTCCCAGCAAATCTCTTGAGCAATGCTCCTACCACTCCACCAGAAACTCATAAAGCGAGTCGTACATCGTCTCAAACGAATCCGCGCAGAACAAGACCGGTTGATAATGTGTCGGGTCATATTCATGACGCGACGCTGATTCCAAATCCAGCGGACGCAATTCGGCGTTATGCATCGCTTCCAGTTCACCGGCGGATGACAGCAGTCCCGTGCCGTATGCTTTGAGGGATCCATTCTCCCGTAGCACGCCAAACTCAATCGTAAACCAGTAAACCCGCGATAGGCGATTCAAAGCGTCCAGAGACGAAGTGCGCTTCACCGCTTTGCCAAACAGCCGGTTGAGTTCAGCGAGTCGTGTGCTCGCAAGCGTTACCGCATGGCCCACAATTTCATGTACGACGTCGGGTTCAGGTGTATAGAGCGGTGTCGAGTGATGCCGAATATATTGCGTGCACAAAAACGTCCCGGAGGCGAGCGACTCAAGGAACACGCGCGGCTCAACCAAGCCAGCGACAGGCTCGAGGCGGAAGCCGCTGATTGCCTGCACCTTTTCGTTTACTTCGCGCAGCTGCGGAATGCGATCCGGGGCGAACGCCAATTGCCGAACGGCAGCCTGGTATTCCGCACAGGCGTGAGCGCGGTGTGCCGGCTCGAGCGCCTTCCAAACCGCGCGCCAAACCTGGTGTTCCTCGGGCGTGTAAGGCGCCTCAGGAATTTCCTCGCCGGATTGATAGCTGAGCGCAAGTTGAGCGATACGATTGCGGCGCGCGCGATAAGCCGCGTCGCGGAAGCCCGGATGATCTGGACTAAGCTGGACGATCTTATTGCGATCAGCGGGAGTTTCGTCCGCGTCCAGCGGAACGACCCGCATGTCGGTGTGATCAGCTAGTAAGGAAGCATGTTCGTGTTCTGGCATTTGGAAACCTCGGGTACTAGTAAAAAAAGAACCGGCCACCCTCCCGCAGCGGAGGAAGTGGCCGGTTCAGAAATTCTGTTAGTGATTCTTTAGTTCATCTCACTCAGAACAGCTCGCTCCGTGCCTCTCCTCCTGCGAAGAGCACCAATAATAGTAAGAGCAGCTGTTGGTGTAGTGATTCATGTCCATTAACCGCAAACGACGATTTCGACTGCAAGTTAGCGCTGTCAGGCTGGATTGTCAAACTCAGAATTCAGGACTCAGGAGTCAGGAGCAGAACGCCGTTCAAGTAGCATTGAGCCCCGCATCCACAAGGCTGACTCTCGCGTCCTGGATTCTGAATTCTGAGTCCTGAGTTCTGCGTCCTTTTCCCCGGCACTTCCTTTGCTGAAGCTCTGGAGTACGCAGCGAATTCCCGCCCCGAAACGATTTAGCTGTACGCAAAGAGACTGTCGACTACCACGGTCGTACGGTATAGCTACATAGATTGAAGGAGTTCTCCGATGAAGAAGAGTCTTGAACAGAGTAAATCGATTTGGATGGACACAGGTCAAGTACCGCAAGAATCATCCCTAACCGAAAAAACAAGCTGTGATGTGTGCGTCGTCGGCGCCGGTATCGCCGGCATGACCACCGCCTATTTGCTTGCGCGCGAAGGAAAGTCAGTCGTCGTATTGGATGACGGCCAGATAGGCGGTGGGATGACCGGACGGACGACCGCACACCTGGTTAACGCTCTTGACGATCGCTATTTTGAGCTGGAACGTTTGCACGGTGAAGAAGGCGCGCGGTTGGCTGCCGAGAGCCACACGGCTGCGATCGACAAAGTTGAAGCTATCGTTATGGACGAAGCGATCGAGTGTGAATTCGAAAGGCTCGACGGTTATCTGTTTGTGCCTCCGCGTGAATCACAGAAAATTCTCGATGACGAGTTGGAGGCTGCTCACAGAGTTGGGTTGACTGACATTGAAAAAGTTGAACGCGTTCCATGGGACTCTTTCGATACCGGACCAGCATTACGTTTCCCCCGTCAAGCCCAGTTTCATCCTTTGAAATATCTTGCCGGCCTTGCCGGCGCCATTAACCGAATGGGCGGGCGAATCTACACGCATACCCACGCCAACGAAATAGAAGGCGGCAAGCAAGCGCGAATTGAAACAGCCAGCGGCGGTGTTGTAACCGCAGAGGCGGTCGTAGTTGCCACTAACTCACCGGTAAACGATTTGATAGCTATCCACACCAAGCAGGCTGCTTATCAAACTTATGTGATTGGCGCGCGCATTCCGTCAGGCTCGGTAACGCGGGCACTATATTGGGACACACCAGATCCCTATCACTATATCCGCCTCGAAACATTGGGCCAGGGCGCGGGAGCTTACGACGTCTTGATCGTTGGCGGAGAAGATCATAAGACCGGCCAGCAGGACGATGCTAATAAGCGCTTCGGGGCGCTCGAACGCTGGACGCGACATCGCTTTCCGATGGTCGAGGAAATTGTGTATCGCTGGTCCGGAGAAGTGCTGGAACCAGTTGACGGTCTGGCGTTTATTGGGCCAAACCCGCTTGATGCAAAAAACGTCTTTATCGCTACCGGCGATTCAGGCAATGGAATGACGCATGGAACGATCGCCGGCATACTCCTGACGGACTTGATCATGGGTCGCCAGAACGAATGGGAGTCGATCTACGAGCCCTCACGGATCACACTCAAAGCCCTGCCGCAGTTTGCCAAAGAGAATCTCAACGTGGCGATGCAGTATACGGATCTGCTGGTGGCAGGCGACGTGCGCTCCGTTGATGAGATCAAACCGGGTGTTGGTGCGGTCTTGTCGCGTGGTTTAAGCAAGGTCGCCGTCTATCGCGATTCGCAGGGCGAGACTCATGAACTTTCAGCGGTTTGTCGTCACCTGGGATGCATCGTCAACTGGAACACTTCGGAGAATACCTGGGACTGTCCCTGTCATGGCTCCCGTTACGATGCGCTCGGCAAAGTGATACAAGGTCCTGCGAACAGTGACCTTGTTGAAGAAAAATCAAACGGCGATGGAGCAGCAGTTAGCCAGCAAAAGGCAGCCGGAAGATCGGAAACGTGAGAAATTTAGCCGCGGATTTGCGCGGATGAACGCGGATTGGACCCAAACACAAGTCAGAATAAAGACACCAACAAGGGCAGAATTTTTTCGGCTGATCTCTAAAGTCTTTTCAGATCCGCGTTCATTCGCGTAAATCCGCGGCTAAATCTCATTACGACTTTTTCAGTTTCCGGCCGCAGCCATGTCGGCTTCACTGATATCGAAGTTCGCGGAAACTTTCTGCACATCGTCGTGATCCTCGAGGGCTTCCATCAGCTTTAACATCTGTTTCGCCTCAGCGCCTTCGAGTTTCTTGTACTCCTTCGGAACCATTTCGACTTCGGCTACTTGCGGTTCCACGCCCGCCTTCTTGACTGCATCAAGCACTACATCAAAATCGGCTGGGGCCGTAATGATTTCAAAGTTGTCTTCATCATCGCGCAAGTCTTCAGCGCCGGCATCAGTGGCGATTTCAAACAATTCCTCTTCCGACTTTGAGCTCTTGGGAACTACGATGTAACCCTTCTTCTCAAACATCCAGGCCACCGCTCCGGCCGCGGCAAGGTTGCCGCCATTTTTGGAAAACGCGTGGCGAATTTCCGCCACAGTGCGATTGCGATTGTCAGTCATCGACTCAATCAACAACGCCACACCGCCGGGGCCGTATCCTTCGTAAGTGATCTCTTCGTAATTCACGCCTTCTTCTTCGCCGGTGCCGCGGCGGATCGCTCGCTCGATCGTTTCATTGGGCATGTTGCCGGCCTTAGCATCGAGGATCGCCTTGCGCAACCGGGCGTTGCCTTCGGGGTCGCCACCGCCCGAGCGGGCCGCGACAGTTATTTCCTTAATGAACTTCGTAAACAGCTTGCCGCGCTTGGCATCGAGCGCGCCTTTCTTGTGCTTGATACTATGCCACTTCGAGTGTCCTGACATGCTTAAATGGTCCTTCGGAAATAGAAATGCGGATTGTTAGGCAACGAAATATATCATAATAGTCCAACATCCAAAGTCCAATGTCCAAAGTCGAAAGTGCACTATCCACCCCAAATGCCTGAGCGAGGAGACCGCCTCCCGAGACGGTGCTTAGGTTGTCGTAGTTCTACTTACACTGCGACAGACTTTTGAACATTGGACATTGGACCGCCCTAGGACTCAACCGACGCCAATAAACCGGGCCTGCCTCCAGCAATAGACACCGTCTTCAGTTTTGCAGCATGTCCGCCGGTGATTTCAATCGCGCTGCGCGGCACACCAAACGACCGGGCCAGGAGTCGCACCAGTTCATCGTTGGCAGCGCCCTCAACCGGAGGCGCGGCGATTCGAACGCGCAACGCGCCGTCGTGTTCTCCCACAAGTTCGCTGCGCGAAGCACGTGGAACAACTCTGACCTTGAAGATCAGTTTTCCGTCTCTATCCGTGTACTTGATCATGGGAAGTCGAATGTCCAAGGTCGGGGGTCCAATGTTTGTCGGCCCGAGTAGGCGGCTATTGAATTTCGACTTTAAACTTTGGACATTGGACTTTGGAACTTGGACTTTTTTTAACCACCGATCAGCATTCCCGCAACCACGCGCTGCACTACCTGGACAATAAGCAAAGCCACGATAGGCGATACGTCGAAGCCGCCAATGAGCGGGATTGCTCGCCGCAAAGGACCCAGCAGTGGTTCTGTCGCGCTTACCAAAAGGCGCATCCATCGATGCGAGTAACTGACGTTGACCCACAAAAAAATCACACGCAAAAAGATCAGGAGAATGTAGAAACTAAGCAGTCCGTTGAGCAGATAACCAATGAACGGACCCATTGCGTGACTGATCAGGCTCCGGAGAATTCCATCGAGCGTCATGGTAACGGCGGAGACGATTTGCAGTGCAAACCAGCCCAGCAAAATCGTCGCCAGTATGGCAACCAGAGGCGAATACTTAGGATCAACACCCGCGCGGACAAGAGCGCGGCGCACTGGACCTATGAGTGGATCTGTGAGGCGGCGAATAGTCTGCGAAGTCCAACCAAAAGGGTTCGGGTTTGCCAGATTTGCAATTAGACGCAGCAGCATTAGCGCGACGATCACAACAATCGCTACTGTTACCGCCGAATTAATGAACCAGAAGACGCGATCCAGAATAAGCATAGTGTCCGACAAACTTTTTTGCAGTGCGGTGACCTGTCACCGCTTTCGTCCTGGGCGGCTTGACGTCCAGCTTATGTAAATAGTTTAGCGAATGGGTCGCAACAGGTCGCGCCCGACCAAAGCGGTAACAGATCACCGCACTCCATATTCGATCCTAGCCACGCTCGCCGAATATCGCGGTGCCGACACGCACCATCGTCGCTCCTTCTTCAATCGCAATCTCGAAATCATGGCTCATGCCCATCGAAAGCTCGCCGGTACGTTCAGCGAAATACCCTTGCGCTTGTAGTTGGTCGCGCAATTCGCGGAGCGTTTTGAAGTAAGGCCGCGCGCAGTCGGGATTCTGGAAGTAAGGCGGCAAGGTCATCAGGCCGATCAGGCGAAGCCTTTGACATCCTTTCAACTCCGTCAACAATTCCGGCAAAGCGCGCGGATCGATGCCGGTCTTAGTTTCTTCTCCACCAAGATCGATTTGTACGAGCACGTCGAGCCGAGCCCTTCCCTCTGAGACGCAAAGACGATCGAGGCGCTGGGCCAAATCAACGGAATCCAGCGAATGGATGCAATCGAAAAGTTTGATAGCCTTACCCGCTTTATTCTTTTGCAGGTGACCTACGAGGTGCCAGCGCGCCGCGGTCCGTCCCAGCTCCAGGATTTTTTCCTCTGCTTCCTGGACTCGATTCTCACCGAAGTCTGTGATGCCTGCCCTAAGTCCCTCCCTCAACATCTCAGTCGGGTGTGTCTTGCTGATTGCAATTAGAGCGACCTCATCCGGTGAGCGATTCGAGCGTCGCGCGGCAGCCGCCAACCGACTGTGAACGTCCGCAAATCGTTCGCTCAGAGTCTGAAATGCGAATGGTTTCCCTGTCATTATTTGCCCGCTTGGAGGCGCTGCCATCGTGCCGAAATAATAAACACGCTTAGTTTATCGCGCTTTCGGTGGTTCCAGATCAAATTCCTTGCTGCACCCACCGGGGTCTGCCAAAATGGGCCATTCAAGACGACGCGTGCGCGCTCGTCTACCCATTCGCCCCACGGATGTTCCAATTCAACGCCTGGGTTAGTACCTAAAACGTGCCCGGCTGGCACGATGATTGTTGCAGGGAAAGGTAAGGTAACACCTTTTACTAACTCGAAACTCGGAAACTCACCAGGTTTTTGGGGCGTGGACAATAACAATTAGGAGGAGTTCTATGAGACATTCCAAAACCCCGACGGCTCTTTTTTCAATGATTATTCTTACCATACTGTTGGCGGTGGTTCTTCCAACAACAGCTTTGGGCCAGGGCCGGGGACGGGGTCACGGCCGCGGTGGGATTTTCGGCAACCCGAATAATAAATGCGGCAAATTTGTAAACTGCCACGACGCCAGAGATGGCCGCTGGGATGGCCGTGGACCGCGCGGAACTAGTGTAGGGAATATCCTCCGGGGCCGCCGCGTTCGCGCTCGTCGTCATCGGAATGTCGACGATGATCGATTCATTATTCGCAATCGAAGAGTGAATCGGGATTATTGGCGCAATCGCCGCAACTAACTGTGGCTGCGAAATAGACATCCGCGCCCAACAATACAGAACCGGTAGCGGTAACGACCGCGTGCACCTGGAATAGGTGACTCTGGTTGCTACCCCTCCCGGTTTTGTCTTGTCTGAAGGTAAGAAACGGAAACTCCGCGCTCGACTCCCACACGCTCTGATCTACAACTAATGCTTTCTTGACAGTGTCCAACCTCGTTCGCATAATGAATTCCTGTAAGCGGATGTGGCGGAACTGGCAGACGCGCAGGTCTCAGAAGCCTGTGATGGTGACATCGTGGAGGTTCAAGTCCTCTCATCCGCACCAAGTTTTCGTTTGTTGAAGGAGCGAGTCGGACTCTCAGATCCCAAAACTGAGATTTCAGGCTCGCTTTTTTCTTTGCCTATTTTTGGAACTACCATCTCACAGCTGCGTATAACGAAGCGTCTCCAACCGCGAGTAGCTCCAGAGCAAGCCGACAAAGGAGGGTTCAAGATGAGTGCTGAACGAGTTGGCGCGATCAATCGGGGCGTCGAATCGACCCCTGAAGAGCGTGTGCAACGGGTGCGGGAATCGTTTGCCGCCAATCCACCGCTCCAATTAAAAATAGCCCAGAGGCCGGTTCGTAACCGTATTCAGCGACTGGTTGATCTGGCGGATTCGTTATTCAGAGAAGCGCAATCGCTGGCTCGGGATAAGGAGTTCGCTGAGGAATCCAATCGCTTGCAGACCTTGAATCTTTCGGAAGGCATTGATTTCTACGAGGAGGTCCAGCGGTTTGAAACGGGTCTGATCAGGCTCGCGCTCGACCAAACGCGTGGGCATCAGGCGCGCGCGGCGCGGCTGCTGCACATTAAACCCACCACTCTCAATTCAAAGATTAAGCTCTACAGGATCGAGTACTAGGTAGTTTGCTTGCCGTCTAGCAATGCGGGGAAGAAGATTTTCCCTTTGTCATCGGTAGATTCACGTCGCAAGTGCAACCGGTATCATCGTGGCTATGCGATCAATCTGGAGCGCGCTCATTGCAGGACCGTGAGCGGCAGTGCGGATGCTAAGGTCAACAACGAAATAATCGCGTTGGTCCAGACTGAAATTTGAGTGCTTGCATCCGCTCGCTACCGCTCGCGGTTCTGCATTAGTTGCACTTCAAGCTTGAATACACCAATGACAGAGGGAAACTTTTTTGTCTTGCACTAATTAACTGCTTCAGACGAATCGTCGGCCGTCGGCTCACGTCCGTCCGAGACGGTGAGTTGTTGTTCGTCGAACAGATTTGAGTCGACCAGGGTTTGCACCCAATACTGTCCTGGTGCCGGGAACGTCACATTCACAAAAAAACTAATGTTGTCAGCGAAGCCGCCAGGCGTGATCTGCAGGCTGGTTGGTTGCGAGGCAACAATATGCTGCTGGCGATCGGGCGTCAGGATTCTGACTTCCGACAGATGATTGCCCGCACCGCGCCAATGATTTACCACTGCAAACTTGATCAGAGACACGGGCATCTGTTGCACCATGATGTTTTGAAAGACTCCCATGAATGAGAGTTTGTTACCTGCTTCAAGGCGAACATCGTCGCAGAAAAGCGTGTAAAGGAGTTCCAGTTTCTCTTGCTTGTTAATCGCGTCTGACATGTAATTCTCCTAGCTAAAACTCTAATCTTGGCATTAGCATACTTGACTCACCACACGTATTCTCGCTTCAGACAAAGATTCGGCAGGCTCACACAAAATCGGAACTGGAAGCGTAGCGACCAGCCAAGAGCGCAACTGACGAAGAGCTGCGGCCTAAGCCGTTTGAACCGTCATCTTCCAGTGAGTGCCCGGCTGGTCGCTATCGCTCCCAGTTCTGATTTTGTGCGAACATTGTTGATAGTTCAATTGCTAGATCGTAATAGCTTCGTGCAAAACTGAAATTCAATCTTAACCTAACATCTCCTTAAAAGCCGCCTCATCGATCACTGAAACTCCAAGTTCCTTTGCCTTATCGAGCTTAGATCCGGCTTCCTCACCGGCCACCACGTAATCAGTTTTCTTGCTGACTGACGAGGTCACACGACCTCCGCGCGCCTCGATCGCGGCTCGTGCCTCATCGCGATTGTATGCAGCCAGAGTTCCGGTTAAGACAAACAACTTGCCAGCCAGGGTTTCGTCGACCGGCTCGCTGGACCGCTCCATCTCGGTACGTACACCGGCCGCTGCCAAACGTTTGCAGAGCTCAACATTGCCGGGGTCGTCAAACCAATCGCGCACGCTCTGTGCTACTGTCAGGCCAATTTCGGGAACATCGTCAAGTTCGTCCACCGTCGCCTTGCTCAGCGCTTCGAGAGAACCAAATTGGCGCGCGAGGGTGGTCGCCGTCCGATCTCCAACGTGTCGGATACCCAGGGCGTAAATCAGATTCGAAAGTTCACGGTGCTTGCTTGCCTCAATTTGTTCCAATAGGTTTGAAGCTGACTTTTTAGCCATTCGCTCGAGGCTCGCAATATCGTCGAGCGTCAAACTGTAAAGATCGCCGGCATCATGGACCTTACCGCCAGCCACAAATTGATCGACGAGCGACTCGCCCAGGCCTTCAATACGCATCGCACGCCGAGACGCAAAGTGCAACAAGCGCCCCATTAGTTGCGCGGGACAATCGGCAGCCACGCAACGCGACACTACCTCACCTTCCGGTTTCGAAATCTCGCCGCCGCAAACCGGACATTTCTTCGGCATTCGAAACGGCTTCTCTTCGCCGGTGCGCTTCGACTCAATTACTTTGAGCACTTTGGGGATGACGTCTCCGCCCTTTTCAATCAGTACCCAGTCGCCTATGCGAATTCCCAGCCGCTTGACCTCGTCCGGGTTATGCAGCGTAGCGCGCGCGACGGTGGTGCCGGCCAGCACAACAGGATCGAGATTAGCAACCGGGGTCAACGCGCCAGTCCTTCCCACCTGGACATGGATTGAAAGTACCTGGGTCGTGGCCTGACGCGCGGCATACTTGTAAGCGATGGCCCAGCGCGGCGCCTTGTTCGTGGTACCAAATTCGTCCTGAAGCGCTGTCGAGTTGACCTTTACGACCAGGCCGTCAATCTCGTAATCCAGATCATCGCGCCGCGCTTCAATCCGGGCGGCAAACTCGATCACTTCATCAATCGTGTGGCACAGCTTACGTTCCGGACTGCATTTGAACCCTGCGCTCTCCAGCCAGTTCAATGCATCCCAATGTGTGGCGAAAGGCTTGCGCTCGCCGGCAAGCAAATCATAAGCAAACATCTCGAGCTTGCGGCTGGCAGTGATTTTCGGGTCAAGCTGTCTGATAGTTCCCGCAGCTGCGTTGCGCGGATTGGCGAAGCGCGGCTCGTCCAGCTCTTCGCGTTCAGCGTTGATTCGCTCAAACACTTTTCGCGGGATGAACGCTTCGCCCCGTACTTCAAGCTCTGCGTTGTCACTCTTCAAATTTGAGATCTCCGCGCGCAACTTAAGTGGAATGCTGCGAATCGTTCGAGCGTTCAAGGTTACATCTTCACCGATCCGCCCATCGCCGCGCGTGACGCCTCGAGCTAGCAACTGTTTCTCGTAATGGAGACTCAGGGAGAGGCCGTCAATCTTTAGCTCGGCCACATAGTCGACGCGCTTTCCGTCCGCGAGCCGCTGGCAGCGCACATCGAAAGCGCGTAACTCCTCGAGGTTGTAACTATTATCGAGCGAGAGCATTGGACGGCGATGTACGACCTGGGAAAAACCTTCGGCCGGCTTCCCGCCAACGCGTTGCGTAGGACTGTCAGGGGTTATTTGATCGGGATGTTGTTGCTCGAGTTTCTGAAGCTTCTCCAGCAGCGCATCGTAATCGGCGTCTGATATCTCGGGGTTGTCTTGTACGTAGTAGAGATCTTCATGACGTCGAATCTCTTCGCGCAGCTTTGCGATTTTCTGACTGACCGATTGCGCCTTGGCCAAGCAACTAGTCCTCCAATGTTATTCGCCCGAAGCGGGGGCAAGCCCACCTTCCCGACCCTGAGCTTATTGAACTTGCGAGCTTGCTTTGGACCGAAAGGCGTTCACCGGAATCCCTGATGCCCCAACCCAGGCAGCTCTCAGGTCGGGAAGGCGGGCTTGCCCCCGCTCTTCCAATCTTCAACTCGGTGACGCAGTAGCGCGACCTTCCCGGATCCCGCTGACCTTTGTGATGCCGCTCGTTTTTGTTTTAGTTTCACCTAACCGGTGAATAACTCGCCCGATAAACTTGATGCTCTGGAGAAAATCATCAACGCGAATGTTTTCATCGGGCCCGTGCGGATTTGACCCGGCATAGCTGATGCCGAAAGACGCAACCGGAGTGGGCGGTGTGGATACTCCACAAACCGCGCCGACGGGACCGCTGGATGGATCCATCGGATAAACCAAAGGCGTACTGCCATAGACATCGGTAGCGGCGCCGATAACTGCTCGCGCCACTGCCGAACCTCCGGATGATTTCGCCAGCGGAGCGCTTCCGAGTTCGTTGATCTCGATATCCTTGAACCCGCGCACGTCGAGGTGGGTCCGTAATAACTCGATGACAATCTCCGGCGTCAGGTCAGGCACCAGGCGAAAATCGAGACGCGCCATGGCAGTGCTCGGCAGCACCGTCTTCACTCCCGCCTCGGTATGGCCGGTTTGAATTCCACAGATCGTACAGGTCGGGCCAAATATGTGTTCCTTCACGAGCGCCGGCCCCTTCATCGAACGCAACCAGCCGGCGATACGAAATTCCCTCTTCAAACCGGCCTCGTCAAGTTCAATTGCTTTAAGAGCTTCGGTGTCCTCAGCACTTATCGGCGCAATGCACGACGAAAAACCATCGATCGTGATAACGCCTTTCGGTGAAGTTATTGTTGCCAGTGCCTGAACCAGACGCCAGGCAGGGTTGGGAACAATTGCGCCCCACTTTGAGTGCAAGTCGGTGCGCGCGCCGTGGGCCCTCAATTCCAAAAACTGGATGCCCTTGAACCCGAGACTGATAACCGGCCGCTCTTTTGTGTCTTTGTAACCTTCGTCCCAGATACAACCCTGTGCCGCCAGCATCCCCGCGTTTTCAGCAGCGAATCGGTAAAGACTCGGACTACCGAGGCCGTCTTCACCATCAACAAGGAATCTCAACGACACCGGCAGTTTGCCGAAGGTTTTTTGATAGGCCTCGACTGCGGCCACCCGGGCAACCAGATCCCCCTTGCTGTTCGCTGCGCCGCGGGCGTAAAGCTTGCCATCGATGATCGTCGCCGCGAACGGTCCTACAGACCATTCGCTCAAGTGTCCCACTGGCTGAACGTCGTAGTGCCCATAGACAACGAAGCTCTGGGAACCGCTGCCACATTCGCCGTAGATAATCGGATAGCCATTGCCGATACGAAACGAACGTGTGCCGATACCTACACGCTGCATCATCTGTTCGACAGACTCGGCAACCGCGCGCATACCCGTGCCACGCGCGGCGACGGAAGGCATGCGGCAAAGCGCCTGCAGCCTCTCGGTAAAGCTGCGCGCATGACGGTCAACGTATCGATCGAAACGAGTGAAAGGCATACTCACTTTTCGCCTGCGGGCGACCGGTTCCGAGTTTCACAGGTGTCACTACTGAACGGATCGCCACGCTTCTTCCGGGTACAACAAATATCGCGGTTGTTCTGACGAACGCTCAAATCCTGCCGCAATGAGTCCAGTGGCCAGGGCCTGCTGAAACTCGCAGCGGACGCGCAGCTGCTCTTTCCGTGCCTCAACGGCATCCTCCCGACAGAGCTTGCTCCAGTTAGCCGGGATTTCAATCAGCGCTGCCGGTTTAATCGGGACAGGTTCGGACCGAGGAGAACTACTATTCGCCAGACGGATCACGCGCGGCGAATCCAGCTGCCAGCTGGCAAACAGGCGATCGCTATCGAGGCCCGCCGGTTCCGTATTTGCCAGGGCCGGGCTAGCGGCGTAATCCGTCCCATAAAAATTCATGGCATAGTTGCCAACAGTTACACCCAGGCGGTTTAGATTGAAATGCGCGTTGCGAGCTTGCATTGGATCCCAGGTCCACTTGATAAAGCTCCTTCCTTCCTGAATCGCGCGCTCGCGCTGGCTCCATTTTAGCCGGGCGCCAACCCCCTGGTTTTGAAAATCCGGATTGACCGCCATCATATGGGAGTAACCAAAAATCTCATTGCCCCGAATCGCCGCCAAATGGTGAACAAAACCAACCAGTCGCTCGCCAACGAAAGCGCCCAACGTCCAACCGCCGGCCTGACGCGAAACGATTAAATGGCGACGCGGAGAGATCTCGAGGTCTGGCAGTCCAAAGACTTCTCGCTGCAAGCGAATGCAGCTATCCAGTTCATCGATGGTGGCGCATTCGCGAATAACGATGTCTGCCATCGGCATCAAAAGGCGAAGAAAAATTGTTAACTGAGATATGGAAAAATCGGCCTGGCAAAGTGCAACCGCGAGCGGTAGCGAACGGACGATACGAGCAAATCAACGCAGGATCAGACTGCCTGGGAGGATGCCTGTAGCATCCGCTCACTACCGCTCGCGTTTCTGAAATGTCGTCACCGCCTAAGCTGTCGGCTTTGGCGAAGAAGCCGGCACTTCGATCACCGTTCGCAACCCCGCTGATTCACGATTCTCGAGAGTTACCGAACCCTTCATTAGTTCGAGTAATCGCCGTCCCACGATTATCCCTAATTCGTTGAGGTCCGTTTTGCCGGCCCGGGGTGTATCTACCGGATCGAAAACGCGCGACATATCTTTGATTGGTTCGCCTTCATCGTCTATCCGCACCTGAAGCGAACCCCTGTCACCCAGCTTGGCTCCAATTGTAACGCTCTGCCCTTCCCGGCTACGGCTCACTGCCCAGGCCAGGAAAGTGTAGAGCACCTGCCGCAGGCGTCCGCGATCTGACACGATAGTAGTGACTTCCGGCGCCAGGTTATACTCGATCTTTACGTCGCGCTTCTGGGCCTGTCTGCCAACTGCGACGCAAGTTTCGCGCAGAGTTTCAGGAAAAGAAAGCTCCTGAAGAAAAATTTCAGCCGGTCCGGCTTCCAGACGAGACAAATCGACCAGTTGATTCAGACTGGCCAGCAGTTGCAAGCCGGAGTTTTGAATTTTCTGACAGAAGCGCTGCTGAGCTTCGCTCAACTTTTCCTGGTCAAGCATGATTTCAGCAAAACCAAGGATCGACGTCAGAGGGGTGCGCAACTCATGTGACATTCGCGCCAGAAAAAGCGAACGGTAGTGTGAAACATGTCGAAGCTCGCGATTGGCTTCTTCAAGCTCGACGGTTCGCATCTGAAGTTGCTCAATTAGATGCGCGATCCGCTCGTCGTCTACACGCTTCACCGACGATCCATTGTTGCCTTTAGGAATATCAGTCACTTGCTTGCCCATTCCTCAGGATTTGATAAAGGGTTAACGTTTGCAGCTGCTGCGGCCCCAACCTGAACGCCTTAATTTGTTTGGAAAGTTCAATATAAGACTGCACCGATTGAGTGTCAAAGCCGTGCTTCTTTTTTAACTAAATCGTGCGTTATCATGCTTTAAGGTGGAGGCGCACACAGCCTGCCTTAAATCTCCTGGACCTAATCAACGATGGGCAAACTTACAGAGCAGCCGCTGGCGGAACTCATTCGCGAGATTTCGATTAAGGCTTTGTCTGGCACGCTTCGGCTCGAATACGAGCGAATGCAAACCGCTGTCTATTTTGATAAGGGTCAACTCATCTACGCCGCTTCAAACCTGCGAACGCTGCGCTTGCGCGAGTATCTCGTCAAGCGGGGACTTGTCTCGGAAAAAGATCAAGGAAAGCTCGCCAACGGCCTGCCGGATCTCGAACTCGCGGAGGCATTGGCCAAAGACGGAACTCTGAGGCAAACGGATATCGATGCGCTGCTGGTATTACTGGTCAGCGATATCCTGCGGGTTTCACTGTTATGGACCGAAGGGACCTGGAACTTTGACGGGCGCGCCCGCCTGGTTGATCCGGTTGCCGTCAAGGTCGACACCGGAATCCTGCTCCGGGAAGCGGCGCAAAGGCTGCCGATCAGCTTCGTTTCGGGCCGTTTTCGGAATCCAGCTGAGATGATTGCGCGCGCCCCGGCACTGTCTCCGACGAGCAGTTTTAGCCCGGCCGAAAGCTTCATTCTTTCTCGCCTTGATAAACCATTACGGCTTGAGGAATTGATTTCGCTTAGCGGGTTACCGGAATTGGAAACGAACCGTGTTCTTTATGGGCTGGCGCTCAGTGACTTCGTAACACGGGAATACTGGCAAAATGCCTTTCGCACCGACACCACGAAGCCGGGCCAGGTGCAATCTGCAACGCCCTCGACACCAACGGTCACCGCCAAACCTGAACAATCCGATAATTGGCTTAGTGCCAGCATTGAGAATGAAGACCTCGAAGAGTTCTTGAAACGACTGAAGACTGCGACGAATCACTACCAGGTTCTCGAGCTTCCTGCAACGGCTAAAACGAGCGAAATAAAAGACACTTACTACGCGATGGCCCGACGCTATCACCCGGATAGATTCCACTTAAAATCCGGGACTAAGTCGCATGCAGAAATCAGCTCGGCCTTCGCCCGGGTGACCCAGGCCTACGAAACCCTAACGAACCCAAATGCGCGAGCGGGCTATGACCATACACTGGAACGCACCAGACAATTTGTGGAAGCGGAGGCGAAAAAAACAGCCAGGACTCGAGAGGCCAATGAGTCAGCTGAAGATTTGGATCGTGATATGGCCGCCTCCGAAACTGGAGCAGATAACGCTGAATACAATTTTCGCGAAGGGTCCAGCGCTTTGGAACAGGGCCGCATCAGGGCGGCCATCCAGTATCTGTCGCATGCCGCGCGGCTCGAGCCGCAGGAGGCGCGTTATCGTGCGTACTATGGCCGCGCGTTGGCTACGGAGCAGAAAACCCGACGGCTGGCGGAGAGTGAATTTCAAGCGGCTATGAAACTGGAGCCCGGAAACGCCGTCTTTCGGACAATGCTGGCTGAACTGTATTTTGAGTTAAAGTTTCATCGCCGCGCGCAGACTGAACTGGATCGCGCGCTGGCGATTGATCCACATAACGGTGCGGCGAATCTGCTGTTGCGCAAACTGGCAAAGTCGCGCAAGGTAGGTTAGCCTCGAATTTCGAAATCTGAAATTCGAGATCTAAATTTGAAATCTGAGCTTTGAGTTGAACTTTGAAATCCGCAATCCGAGATCCGCAATCCGCAATAGAAAATGTCCATTACTTACCGCAACACTGAAAAAGACCGCAACGCGCGCGAAGCTTACCTGCAACTAGCTGCGGCGGCTGATGAGTTTGAAAAGTATGCCAATCCGCATGCCGTTCGGATTGCTGCGATCGCAGACAAGATTGCCGAGGCTTTTCATATGGCGCCTCAGGACCGGAAATCACTACGCACCGCAGCGCGCATGCATGATCTCGGCGAAGTGGCCATGGAACGAGAGTATATCCAAAGAGCCGGCCCACTTACGGATGAAGAACGGTTTGATCTCGAGCGGCATCCGGTGATCGGCGAGCAGGAAGCAGCGCGCGCCAGTGCCGACCGTGACGTGCAGTTGTTAGTACGCTGGCATCATGAGTGGTGGAACGGTTCCGGTTATCCGGACGCCCTCAGACAAAATGAGATTCCGCTGGCCGCGCGAATATTGCGGGTTGCGGATTCATATGCCGCACTAACGGATGCGCGACCCTTCCGGCCGGCAATGACCGCGGAAGACGCACGCGCCAGTATTGTCGAACGCGCCGCAATCGAATTCGATCCGGCCGTAGTCAAGGTCCTTCTTTCTCTGCAGGATCTTGAGGAGCTGCGATCTTACGCAAAGCCGGTAGACCCTACCGACTCTACCGCCACAGTTGACGATGGTTGGAATCTCTTTTCTTTGTTCATAAGATAAGTTTTGGAATGCGGTGACCTGTCACTGCTTTCGCCCTGGGCGGCTTGACGCCCAGCTTTACTCAATAGTTCAAGCAAACGGTGTCGCGACAGGCCGCGACGGAACAAAGCGGTGACCTGTCACTGCACTGCAAAAAGATCGCTTTAAGGAATCAATAAGTGGCTTACGTCGCATCCGCAACTTTTCCCAACGGCTGGTTAAACTTCGAACTCAGCGTCTTGCGACGCCTGAAGTTTTCTTCTATCGCGCTGCCCTTTACCGGCGAACCGAATCTTGGCGTACAACTGAAGCGCTGGAACGTCCGTGTGGCGGCAAACGATGCAATGATGTGGGCACATACTAAAGCCACCGCTTTGATTGAGAATGATTCCGAGCGGCTTAGCGAGGAAGATCTCGAAGCGATACTCGACGATGCCTACGTACCGCGCGAGCGGCTTGACAACCCTGCGCTGCGGAATTGGTTTAACGAGACTGACGCCTGGTGGTTCGATAATGTGCGCTTCAACGCTGAAAGGCTGGACAATCAATACAAACGCGCAGTGGCATTGACCATCGGAATGATGGTAGGTGACTACGTGCTCTCATTCACGGCGGAAACAAGTCACCTGCGTGAGCCTCTCTCTTTGTCGCGTTTATTCAGGCAGTTCGCCGAAGCCCTGCCGTTTCACCACGAAGGTTCGCTGCGCAGTAAAGCTATCAACCAGGACACGCGTGCGTTCGTGGCCGAACGCCGCCACACAGACTTACTCTTTTTGCGTTTGCCCACGCCAATGCATCTGCAAACCACCCCACAACAGGTTCTGGCCTGGCGCGAAGAGTGGTTACAGGGTGGTGACGATTTTTGGGGCGATTTTGAAAAAAACCGCGCCGGCAAGCTTGGTTCACGTGTGCAAAGCAAGCAGCAATATCTGGGCCTGGTGGAGGACTTGCTTCACACTGCCGCGCACCTGCCCGGATGGGCGATAGCACATACCGAGAATGGTTTCATCTCCACAGACGAACTGGTTGAGACCATCAGCCGTGTCCGGAAGATCGATGCAATTTACTCAAAGGATTTTTCGGATCTGCTTGGTGTGCGCGCAGCGATCGTTACGGCGCAGGGTTAGCCACCACGAATCGATAGCCAACTCCTCTTACCGTCAAAAGATGTTCGGGCTTGGTGGGATCGTCTTCAATATACTTTCGCAACCGTACGATGAAATTATCGATGGCCCGTGTGTCGGTATCCTCGTTTAGTCCCCAAACATTTTCAAGAATTGCCTTCCGCGAAACGACTTTGCCCTCGTGCTTAACCAGGTAACGCAGCAGTTGCGCTTCCATCAACGTTAATCTAATCGTCTGTTCGGGCGTGCGCAGTTCGAGGTTTCCGAAATCAATGACGCGATTGTTGAACTCAAATTCTTCGAGGCTTTCCTGGTCCTGTTCCGCTTGCTGAGCTTCCGGCTCAGTTCTGCCAGCTTGTTCCTGCGTCAGATCCTGATGAAACCATTGGCGCCGCCTCAGTAAAGCATTGAGGCGGGCCAGCAAGACTGACAGCTCAAAAGGTTTGGGAAGATAGTCGTCAGCGCCAGATTCAAAACCGCGCAGCACATCTTCCGGACGTCCACGCGCAGTCAACATCAGAACGGGCACGAAATAGCCTGCGGCGCGTAGTTCGGCAGCCACCGTAAATCCGTCTTTGCCGGGCAGCATCACATCAAGCACCAGCGCATCGTAGGTTTGACGCTTATCAAAGAATAAAGATAGAGCAGTCTCGCCATCGCTTACGGCATCGACGGTATAGCCTTCGGCTTCGAGGTTGAAGCGCAAGCCATCAGCCAGATGTTGCTCGTCTTCCACAACCAGCACAGCGCTCATTGATTGCAATCCTTCTTCACTTCGCTCGGTTGCAGCGCGCGGATCTCTTTGTACTTTCATCGATGCCCCTTCGTGGGTCGAGTAATACAGAACCGGGAGCGGTAGCGACCGGGTTCAATTTTGGTAACCAATGTTTATGGAAGATCCGTCCGGTCGCGACCGCTCCCGCTTCTGTATTACTCGACCCACGGAGGTCAATCACTTCGGTTTCACACACGCGGAAGTTCGATTGTAAATCTACTGCCCTGGCCCCGACCCTCACTCTCAGCAAACACTTTTCCCCCGTGTCGCTGAACTATAGAGCTCACAATAAACAGCCCGAGGCCGGTGCCCTTAAACCTGGCCATCACGCGGCCGGGGACGCGGTAGAACCGTTTGAAGATACGTTTCAGCTGCGCCGCGGGAATGCCGATCCCTTTGTCCTCAATCCGCACCGCCACTTTTTTCGGACCAAGCGCGGCGACGGAAACTGAAATCTGAACGCCCTTCACGGAGTATTTGACGGCATTGTCGAGCAGGTTTGAAATGGCCACGCGCAACTCCTCGGCGTCAGCCTTTACTTGCGGGCGTTCCCTGTTGACTGCTTCGTTGAACGTTACTGCGTCAGCAGCGAGGTTATGGCGAACACGAGTGAGGTTTACGCATTCCGTCACCAGTTCACCCACGTCTACCTTCCTGAGATTGAGTTTACGACGACGTTGGCCCGATTGACCGGCCCGCAACACTTGCTCGACTGTCTGCAACAGCCGGTCACTGTCGGCGAGCATCACATCGTAAAACTCCTGACGCTTGTTCTCATCCAGATCGCGCTTTTTCAGTGTCTCGAGATAGAGCCTGATGGAGGCGAGCGGTGTCTTCAGTTCATGAGTGACTGCGTTAATGAATGCATCATGCTGTTCGTTTCGCCGTATCTCACGAATCAGGAAGGTGGTGTTAAGGACGAGACCGGTAATAATTAGCAGAAAGAAAATTATGCCAAAGACAAGCAGCGCAATTTCTGTCGCGTTGAGAATGATCCAGCCAACATTCAGGCCACAGCCAGCGCCACCAGGCATGCGCCCAGCGTAATGAAAAAGGCTATCGACTTGCGACGACCGCTAACTGCCATGGGTGATTGTAGCAGTGGGCACTGGGCAGTGGGCAGTGGGCAGGAGACGAAACCATCAAGAGACTAGTGCTAGTTGATTCAAACAAAAAGGCAGCGAGCAGGTGCCTTTGCTCACTGCCTACTGCCTACTGCTGTACTGCTGCCTGCTGTCTAGCTTACGCCGCTTTCTGTAGCTCAGCAACCGGCGGATTCGCGGCCGCCAATATTTGCTCTTTGCTAATCACTCTGATCCCCTTTGCCAATCCGAGCAATTGAAGCATCCGGATCCCATACCAGTTGAAGTCGACTTCATACCAGGTTAGTCCGTGGCGTCGCGGCGCGCGGATGTGCGTGGTGGTTGTTGTGCCAGCCTTCGCCAAATGAAAGCAGCGCCACCCACCAGCTGTTGGTGGAGTCGTCCGTAGTTTGAAAGCGGCGAGTTCCCCACAGGTGTGTTGCCGAATTAACCAGCCAGGTGAAATGAAGTCCGATAGTGACTCGCAGGAAAACACCCACAAATAAGAACGACCATCCGCCGATAGCGAACAAGACAATTCCCGAGAGAATTAAGGGAACGTAATAGAACTTGTTCAGGAACATGTGCACCGGATCCTTCATCAGGTCGGGCGCATATCGCTGCAGCACACTCTCTTCGTGTTGCTGCGCGGTGCCACGCAAAATCCAACCCATGTGGGCCCACCAACGTCCGTCGCGCGGAGTATGCGGATCGCCGGGCTCGTCCGTGTTCGCATGATGAATGCGGTGCGTGACAACCCAGTTAACCGCTCCACCTTCCAATGCGAGCAAGCCACAAAACGTCAAAAAGTATTCAACTGCTTTCGGTGTCTTATAACCACGGTGCGTCAGCAACCGGTGGAAGCCCATGCCTATGCCCAAACTGCCCGATATCCACCAAAGCAGCAACGTAATCGGCACCACTTTCCAGCTGAGCATGAATAGGGCCGCAATAGATCCCAAATGAAAGATGATCATGAAGATAGTAGTGTTCCACTTGATAGCGCCGTGCTTGTTAAGATTGATCGTTTTGCTGCTCATTAATACTCCAGTGCCGCCTCAAAAATATTCAGTCATACATTGGATGCTGACTGATGATTTCATACTAACAACTGGCAGCGGTGAAGGTTGTAATAGTTATGTAATCAGCCTTTTAGCACTCGATCTCGCGGTCCATACCTGTGCTGCAACTTGCCTGAACACGCAACATAGTGCATTATTGAGGTGTTACTCCTTCTCTCCTGCATCAACGGTGATGCGCCCACGCCTGATGTATGGCTTCGGCGTTTGAGATAGTGCGAGAGCGGGCAATGGAAAATATGAAGAAGCTGCTCAACTGAGCGCCCGAACGCGGGCCTTCGCTGCTACCGTACTCCGAAGCCACCTTTGATTCGAAGCTTCTCTTAATGCTCCGAGCGAGCTAAGGAAAAACTTACAGTATGGCTATGAAACTCTACGTGGGGAATCTCTCGTTTCAGACTTCGAGTGAAGACCTACAGCAACTATTTTCGCAGGCAGGCACAGTGGAGTCAGCTTCGGTTGTGGAAGACCGCGACACGGGACGGTCACGCGGGTTTGGGTTCGTTGAGATGGCTACGAAAGAAGAAGGCGAAAAAGCAATCGAACAATTTAATGGCACTGACCTGGCCGGTCGCAACCTTACAGTAAACGAGGCCAGACCACGGGAAGATCGTGGCGGTCGCGGAGGCGGCGGCGGTGGTCGCGGTGGTTATGGCGGCAATCGCGGCGGCGGCGGCGGTCGTGGTGGGTATGGCGGCGGTGGCGGAGGACGCGATAACTCCCCGCGCTGGTAGGAAATGAGCAGTAAATAGCGAATGGTGAATAGTGAATAGTTAAAAAGCGTACTAAGCGCTATTCACCAGATTGCTATCAAAACGGTTCGTCGAAATTGATTCTCAAACTATTCACTATTTACACATTCACTATTCACTTATAGAGGTATTTATGGAAAAGCAGACTGTAGAAAAGACAACGACTCCTAAGCAAGTTATTGAAAAGCAGACTTATGCGATCGGCGATCGAGTTGAAAAGCTGTGTGCGGTGTGTCAGGAAGAACGTGGTCACGTCGTCGCTTCGATTACGAAGAGAGGACTCATCTCGCGAGTCACCTGTCCGAAGTGTGGCACTCGTGGTTCCTTTTCAAATGGAGCCAAGCTCACGAAAGGTCGCTCGAAGACGGTGAATAGCGAACCTTATGACCGCACTCGCACCTATCGCACCGGTCAAACGATGAGTCATCCGATCTGGGGCGCCGGCGAAGTAACGGCCCTCATCGAACCACGTAAGATCGATGTGCTCTTCGCGGACCGCATTCGGCGGCTGATTCATTCGCGAGCTGATGCCTAGATCTTAAGCAATATCAAGGGAAGGGGCCGCGTTGCCAAGCGCGGCCTTTTTTGTACGCCGGCACTCCGAGCATCCGGTAACGTTTACCCATCAACAGCTCACAAAAGGGGAGTAGCCCGACAGATATGGAGGGCTCCGTTTTTCGTCGCGTCAGCGACGCTGGAGACATTCGTTTCGTCGCTGACGGGACGCAGATCTAAAAACACTTCCTGATCCCGGCCTTAATAGGGCGGGCTCAAGTCATGCCGACGCTTGCGTCGAACAACCACTCCTCAGGTCGACGTTTTCTCACGGCTGGCTTGTGGCGAGTTGAATTTTTTCGGCAGCCTTACACGTCCAGAAGCAAACAACACCAACCACACGACCCCGGATACTGACGAGAGCAAACCGGAAATGATTGTCAGCGTCCGCGGAGTAATCCCACGCAACGACCATCCCGCAATCGTCGTCGATAAACTCCAGGTGAGAAATTCGCTGGCGCGATCCGTAGTTATCACGCGACCGCGCAATTTGTCGGGCGCCAAGCGCATCAGCAAAGTATCCTGGACGCCGAACTCGGCGCCCAGTACAATTCGCCCCAGGAAAAGAAACAGACACGCCAACCACAAGTTTGGCATCACGCCCATCAACGCGAAAAAGAAACCCTGAAGCAGCAAACCCCAGCCGATGAAGACGGGCGTCTTGCCGAGTAACTCAAAGTGGTGCCCGACGTCGACGGGCGATCATCATGCCTATGAAGAGGCCAAGGCCGCCCGCGAAGTAGAGCGCCGCGACGGCCGAATCTCCGCTGATTCCTCGCTGACCGGCAAAAACGATACCGCCGAGCCGTCCATGATCAGATTCATCGCACCGCCGCCGCTGGCCCAGAGAACGTTGATTGTAGATGATCGCCGCAACCGGTGCGTGGCTAACTGATGTACGACCAGCCCTCGCGAATGTCTGACCAATAACTCCTCTTTGTTTCTACCTCGTACGTTGCCTTGCTCCAATGCAGTTTGTTTTGTTTCCTGCTCTGGAATTAGCCAAACCGATATTGCCGAACCAAAGAAGGAAATTGCGTTCACGATGAAGGCGGCGCGATAGCCGACATTGGCGGCAGTCCAACCGCCCAGAGCCGCCCCCAAAGACATCAAAAGAAATCGCGAAGAAAACATCAGCGCATTTCCCGCCAGCAAGTCTCGCTCGCCAGTGATGTTGGGCATGGCCGCGTTCTTCGCTGCTTCAAAGAACGTATGGAAAAGCGCCAGCAGCGCGGTGCAGAGGTAGGCAATCCAGAGATCTTCCGGGCGCGCGCACCAGCAGAAAACCCATCGCCACGACAACCCGCGCGAGGTCGCTCGCAATCATCACCGTTCGCCGAGACCAGCGGTCTGACAAAAGCGCCGGCCAGCGGAGCAAACACAGTGAAGGCACCAGCCGGGCCAGCAGCATGATAGTCGTTACTGCGGCGTCGCCATGCGAGATCACGCGCACCAATCCCAACCCGGCGATGAAATTAAACCAATTGCCGAGTTCGGAAATCACCTGTCCCCACCACAACCGCCGGAAAGAGCGATTGCGCCGTAACAGCTGAATGTAGGTTAGTGAATCCATAAGTAGAATTAGCTGAGTACTGAGTGCCGAGTGCTGAGTTCTGAATCTCCTAAAGATCTGTCTGAACACACTCAGCACTCAGACCTTAAACAAAAGAGCCGCCGGTTCAGACCAGCGGCTCGCAACCTCCAAAACTGCTTCGAGAATCATCCGCCAACAAACTTCGCTGGTCTCTTCTCAATAAAGGCTGCGACGCCTTCCTTAAAATCTTTTGTTAACCCCGACTGAATCTGCGTTTCTCTTTCGAGTTCCAGCTGTCCACCGTAATCATTCGTTGCACTTGCTTCCAACAATTCTTTGATTCGTCCAATCGCGGCGGTCGGGGCCTGGGCCAGCTTTTCGGCCATTGCCAGTGCCCGGGGAAGCAGCTCCTCGTCCGGGACGACTGCATTGATCATCCCCATTTCCAGAGCGCGCTCAGCTGTCACTATTTCTCCGGTCATCATCAACTCCCCTGCGCGCTTCCAACCTATCAACCGCGGCAGGATGAATGTCCCGCCACAGTCGGGTACTAGTCCTATCTTAATAAAAGCTTGGTTAAAGCGCGCCGTTTCTCCGGCAATGACGAGGTCGCAAGCCAGCGCCAGATTGCACCCTGCTCCAGAAGCCGCTCCGTTAACTGCGGCGATAAAAGGCAGAGGAGCTCGACGAATCAATAGTATGCATTCATGGAGCAATTGCAGAGGTTCGTCAAAAAACGCCTCCACTTTTCCTTCCCGTTCGGCGATTTTCTGCATCTCGCGCAAATCTCCACCGGCACAAAAAGCCCGGCCGGCCCCCGTTATGATCACCGCTCGCGCGCCACCCTCCTGAACATCATTGACTGCTGATTGAAACTCCTCGCCCACTTCCGTAGTCAGAGCATTCAATGACGCCGGCCGGTTAAGGGTGATGATGCCAACCGCTCCCTGCATTTCAAGTTGAATAGTTTCGTAACTCATATTAGATCCGAGCGTATTCCTGCTTGTCTAAAGCGTCTTACTCCAACAAAGCCTAAAATTACAAATGAAGAACCGTCAAATAGCCGATTGATAATGCAACTGATGCAAAACTCCGACGAGTCGGGGTAGCGAGCGGATGCAAGCACTCAATGTTGAATCCACCCGAACGCGCTATTGATTGTTGACCGTAGCATCCGCTCGCTACCGCTCGCGGTTCTGCATTGGAACTCGACTGAGAAAACTCAGGTTCTCGGCTGTGCGGCGCGATTTGCGCCGAAACATTCACCACACAGCACGGGCCTGCCAGTCGAAGGCTTGAAAGGTACAGTGTCGGTCTTGCCACACTGATCGCAGGTAATCTCAAATCTTTGGCGTTCGCCACCGCCACCCTTTGGGCCGCCAAAGTTTGAACGGCGCGCATCGCGGCAAGGCTTGCAGCGTTTGGGATGAGTTAGGTTGCGTTCCTGGTAGTATTCCTGCTCACGTTCGGTGAAGGGAAAAATCTCTCCACATTCCGCGCAAGTGATCTCGATGTCTGGCATAACTGTTTCTCCATGAGCGGGACTGAGGTTCCCTACTCTCTCTTCGGCGCAAGCGACAGTTCAAGTTCCGACGACGACGGGCTTGGGAGTGTGACTACGCTTAAATTCGCCTGCGGGGCTTGCGATCCGAAACGGGTTTAAGTGGGCCTGAGTTTACTCCCACTAATACCGGTATTCAAACTAATTCCAACAGCAAACGAAGAATCCCGCTGGCCCCACGTGGCCCCCGGGTGGCCCATTGCTCAGCCTCTTGCCATTTCCTCGACGTGGGCGCGCACGGTCTGCCCCAGCGTCTGCAGATTGTAGCCACCCTCGAGACACGAGACGATGCGCCCGTTGCAGGCCTGCTGGGCCCACTCCTTAACAGTTCGAGTTAAGTGAACAAAGTCTTCATCCTCAAGCAGCAACTGACCGAGCGGGTCACCCTGGTGGGAATCGAAGCCCGCGGAAATCATTATCAGGTCGGGCTTAAACTTTCCGGCGATCTCATCGAGCGCCGCTTCAAACATCCGCTTCTGTTCGCTGGCGGGCGTTAAGGCGCGCAAGGGTACATTCAAAGTGGAACCAAGGCCGCGGCCCACGCCATGTTCACCTCTGGCTCCGGTTCCGGGATACCAGGGATATTGATGAGTTGAAAAAAAGAAGACGGTGGGATCGTCATAAAATACCCCCTGAGTACCATTGCCGTGATGCACGTCCCAGTCAATGATGGCCACACGTTCAATTTCGGAATAGTGATTTTGAGCATAACGCGCGGCCACGGCCACGTTGTTGAAGAGGCAAAAGCCCATCGCTCGTTCCGCCGTCGCGTGATGTCCCGGCGGACGCACCGGCACAAAAGCATTGGAAATTTCACCCTGCATTATCAAATCGATCGCCTGACAAGCCGCACCGGCGCCATGTAACGCAGCATCAAGCGACTTCATTGAAACAACAGTATCGGCGTCAAGGTAACCTGTGCCCTCGCTCACCACTCGTTCGATCTGTTTATAAAGCTGTGGCGTGTGACAAGCCTGCACGTCGCCGCGCGGCGCTTCCTTCGCCTGCACTTCCCGTAGCCTTGGCCAAAGCTCTTGGTCTTCGCGCAGGGCCTTCATCACCACGCCGTAACGAGATGACGACTCCGGATGACCCGGACCAGTATCGTGCTCATTGAAAACCGGATGATGAATGATTGCTGTGGTCATTGTGAGAGCAAACAGTAAACAGCAAACAGCGAACAGTCAATTGTGGGAGCAAACAGTAAACGGCAAACAGCAGGCCGTCTGCCGCTGAGTAGTGCCAGGAGGTACGCCCTAACGGATCAGCTTCCACGAATGCCTCCGGCTTGGCTGTTTGTCGTTTGCTGTTTGCTGCTTGCTGTCTGCTGTTTGCTTTCTCCCGCCTGTGTCTTGATCTCAGCAATCTCTCGCCTCGTCAGACTCAAAACCATACGCGCAATTTGCTTCATCCAGAAAAGGGCGAAGCCAATTCCAGCGATTTCGTTGGAGTTTCTGCTAGTAACTGAGAGTGCGAGGTACATTCCGCCTGCCTGGGAATGACGATTGCACATCCAGACATAGCGATATTTATTGCCCTTTACCTTTCAGTATTCGGGTTACCAACATCAGGAGGAAGCATATGGCATACGATGATGAGCAGGCTACGAGAAGCAGGGTCGTAGTAGATACACCAACTTCAAGACGTGAGGTCACCCACACGGAAGCGGTCCGCAACGATCGCGGGGGCATTTCGGGCGCGACCGTCGGCGTAATCGTGGTAGTAGCGATTGCGCTAATAACGGTAGTAGTTCTGTTTTTAATGAACCAACAAAACAATCTTAACGCTAACGATAATCTTGCCGCGCAGCAACAGCCTGTCGTTGTCCAGCAGCCCGCGCCACAACAACAGCCGCCGGTAATAATTCAACAACCAGCGGCCGCTCCGGCAGCGAACCAGCCGCCAGTCATCATTAATCAGCCCGCGGCTACGGGCGGCACGGCTCCGGGAAACACTTCCAACGATGGGGCAGTGCAGATGGCCGTCGACAAAGCGATTGGTGACGATCCAACGCTGTCCGCGCTGGGCATTACGGCGACTGTTCTGGATGGCAAGGTAACTCTAACCGGAACGGTGAAGAGCGAGACGCTAAAATCCCAGATCGACCGAGCGATTAGAGGGGTCAAAGGAGTAAAACAGGTTGACAATCAGATTGTTGTAATGAGTTAACCGGGGAAGTGAAGAGTGCCGAGAGTGCTGAGTGCTGAGTGTTTAATAGAGTTTAGACAAACTCATCTCTTACTTTGAAGCTAAAAGGCGTCGGGGATCACAATCCCGACGCCCTTTCTTATCTCATCAATCCTTCGCTCAGCACTCAGTACTCATCACTCATCACTCATCACTTTTCACTCTCCCACTTCAGTACCCCTCCGTATGCTGACGGAGCCATTCATCTAGTTCCTCTTCAGTTGGTTCCCGCCCCAGGTCTTCGCGCAAACGTCGATGTAGATAGGCGTGTTCCGTCTGAGCGACGTCCTCGAGTTTGCTCTGTTCATCCGCAACTTCGGAGGCTTTGTCTTGTTCGTTCTCAGGCAGCATAAACTTGAATATCTGCAGTCTCCAGTGAAGTTTCTATTATTAGATTAGCTTCCTCGCCGGCGATCAGCAAACGTCTTTGCGCTCCGTCGGTAAAGAAAGATACATCCTGGATTTGACAAGGTAACGGTGGTAAGTGAAACCGTGAAAGACCTTCAGTAGGGCCATCAGCGAGCAAAACGTCTATTTCACGTCTAATTTGTTCCTTCTCCTTTGGGTCAATTTCCAGTTCACTGGCCGCCACCGGGTGTGGCAACAAGCCCATTTCACCATCAAGAAAGATCGTCCAGATGAAGCCAATGTCCAGCAGAACATACAAGGCCTCCTCGAAAACAAAGTATCCGAGAAAGGTTGCGCCCAGAACGTGGGCGATGACGTGATCCTGATGGGTGGTTGTATCTGTCGGGGTCCAGTTGGTCATTTAACTTTGTAGTGGACAGTAGTCAGTAGACAGTAATCAGCAGAATAGACGGTTAGGCAGTTGGTCAATAGCTTGCCTCAGCAAAACTACTGTCTACTGATCTACTGTCTACTGTCTACTGATCTTAATCGAGGTAATGCGCGCCGAGTTGCGCTTGCAAAGTCTCAGGGACGATCTTCCAACTGGCATTCGAGAGCTTATGAGTGTCGAAGTCTGAAGAGTTCATGCGCCGGGCGCGCCAGTGTGCCCGGCTCTCTTCGTATAGCCAGCGATAGATCGGTCCGTTGCCGCGGCGGCTGTAGAAGACCCGGTTGGCCACGGGGTCGACCATCTCAATTCCAGCAGCGCTGGTCTCAGTTGGGGAGTCAACGAAGACTCGCAGTCCACTCATCGTTATCGACATCTTCGTTCCTCTAGTCGAGCCCGCCGCCGTGAGCTTGATGTACTACAGGCTTTTCGATTTTTGTAAAATTCACCAGGCCGCGCTTCACTTCTTCGACTGCAATGCTCGTATTCCTGCGCCTCCCCTTGTCGGCCTCGATACGCGGCTTAGACCCATGCAGCAATTGTTTAGTCCTTAAACCAGCAACGATGATCAGACGAAATCGGGAGTCGATCCCGGGCCAGGTTCCTTCATTTGCCACTCCGGTTGCGGAGTTGCCGTTTTGTTTTCCGTTGTCCATCAGGTGTTTTCTCCAGACTTTCGTTTGCCAAGGATGTAGAAATTCAACTGCGTTCGTCGCCGGCTATAAAAGTTTGACGACCACAAATAAAATGGGCACTGCCAAAACTGCCAGAGCCAGAAGTTGCAGCCAATTCATCGCCGACTTTTTGCAGTTCGGACAACGAAACCTCCACAGCGCCAGGATCCGGCCGCACTGGTCACAGGAAGAAATCATGGAGCCACCCTGCTTTTTAACTCGCCTTCACCATTTGCCATGAATCGGGATAGTTCCTGACGGTCGAAAGCACGGCCCCGACTCAGCTCCCTGAGCGGATCCGCGACCAGCCAGAAGCAGGCTTTGCCCTCATCGGTAGTCGTAAGATTCTCAAACGCCAGAGCGTCAAGCAGGACGGGCCTGAAGCATTCCATTCCAGTCTCCCGCGATCGCGCCAGCAGGGCATCGCCCGAGCTTTGAAACAAGGGAACACGGAAAGCGCCTCGATCATCGAGCGCAAACCAATCGCCGTTGGCGCGTCGCATGGCAAACAAAGTCTTCATCAGCAACCTCAATCCTCGATCTCACGCATGCCGCGTTGAAGTAATATGCAGCTCATCATCAGTGTCGTGTCGGACGAAAACGGAAAACACCGCAAACGCGGCCCCGCACGCAACCAAAGCCATTGCGATGGCCCACCACAAGTGACTGGTTCCCCCCTGGCTGCCTTCAAAAGTGACGAAGACGTAGAACTGCCACACTCCAAGCGCGCTCGCTACAACAACGCCAATGATGGATGCGGTAACTTTCTTAAGGTCTTTTCTCGCGTAACTCATTTGGCTACCTCAATTCTTAATCCAGGGGACACTGCGATCTTCATTTCCGTCGAGTCATGTAATAACCTCAACAGTAACGTTGCAAAGCTGATGCAAGCGCGGATGATTTTCGATTGTTTTCGGTGGTAGAGAATGACATCAGAATTTCCTGTACTGGTCGAGTTTGAAAAACAAACAGACGGCACAAGGAAAGAAGGAAAGCAAATCCCGATGTCGAGAGTAAATTTTCGAAGAACAACTACAAGCTCAATGTATCACGTCTGAACGCCGAGCGCGGCGCAGTAAGAACTGAACACTTCGCGTCTTATCGACCTGTGACGATCCCCCTGAATCTTTTCCGAGGCGCCCTAGGCAAAAGAAAGCGTCGCTTTTTCTACACTGGAGTCGCGATCAGCAAAGCTCTGAACTGCCTCCGCCTCGTTCGCGTAAGTATCAAAGACTGCCAGAAGCCGGGTCGCATTCAATAATTCTCGCAGCTGGTCGGTGAGACCGATTAACTTGATTTCACCTGACTTGTTCTCGACCGAAACCTGGCTTGCCACGAGTTCTCCCAGTCCGCACGAATCAATAAAGGTGACCCCGGCGAGATTCAGAATGATGTGGGTTTTCTTTTCCAGGAGCAGCGAACGGATTGAACGGTGTAACGCCACCGCGTTGCCGCCAACTCTCAACCTGCCTTTCAAGTCAAGAATGGTGACATCCGCGTTCTGCCGCTGATCGATATAGAGGTTAATCACAGGTTCAAGACTACGTTAGTGGAGACTATATGTCAAATGCGGGATATATCGCAGATGGACAATATTCACCGCATGTGATAAGTATTGTCGCGAGTCGAATAAACATATGATTGAAATTCGAGTAGATCAATTATTGGCCGGGCAAGGGCGAACCTTTTATTGGCTTGCCAAAGAGACCGGTATCAGTCACACCACTCTGTGGCGATTAAAGAAGGACAAGGCGCTCGGTATCAACTTTGAGACGCTAGAGAAAATTTGCGAGGCGCTGAAATGCCAGCCGGGCGATATTCTCGCGCTTCCTTCAGCCAGGAAAACCGCCCGGAAGGAGCGCCCCTGCTAGCCGCAACGGGAGAACACGAAAATGAGTACCAATATTGCAAAGCCCCTCACTTTCAGATTCATCGATATCGAAGCTGATGTGCGCCTGGAGCTTAATAACGATGCTGACCACGCACTCAAATGCGTGGAAATCCTGACTATCTTCCTCAAGGATTTGGAAACCGGAGGGCCCTCACAAGCGCACATCAGGTTTGACCAAGTCGACTCTATTCGCCCGAAAGAGCAGGTGGTGCTCTCTCACAAGACTTGGGTTAACGGAAGGATCGCCGGCGCCGGCGCTGATTTGCTGGCCAGGTTGAAAGTCGTTTTAGGTGAAGCTAAACCGTATGTACTGGATATATCGTGGCAGGATCCGGAAGGCAAGACTCGATTTCAACGGATTCCTGTGGGACACTGAACGTTGCGCCGGCGGTAGTTTTTGAGACGAAGATTCGGAGAGAAGTGCGAATGATAGTTTGCGAATTCTGTTTGCAGTATAGACAAAACGGTGAATGCGGGCTCGGCCTCAAAATTCCGAAAAGCATGACTTGCCGTGAGTTTGGACCTACCATTGAAAAGTTTTGCTCTGACCCCAAAGACTTCGTCGATCCAAAACAAATCGTGCAGATGGCAACCTACTTTGGCATTAAGGGTCCCGAACTCAAGAAAATCAAATTGATGGCCGCAACCGCGCAGACCAGGCGGCTCTCAATTGAACCTACTCCAACCTCCGACTTCGTCATCTAAAACAAACAAAGACCCGCAAACCAAATAGATTTGCAGGTCCATGTTCTTTCACCTTCGGGCTGTACTTAACTAATTACCGTTCAGACCGTCGTAGTAACCGTTCTCGTAACCCTCTCGATAGTAGCGACGATACAACTCACGGTCGCCCAGTCTGGAGCTGTAGTCTGTAGTGGCATCCCGGTATTTACTGTTATTGCGAAAGTCGTCACGGCCACCTCGATTTCGATCGTCACGTCCCTCTTTGATGCCCTCGTTATAGCCGGCGTTCAAGGCCGTCTGCCGCAGATCGAACGACCCGCCATAGGTACCATAACGATCCCAGTTACGTCCGCGTCGATTGTTGGGATCCCAGTTGCCGTCACGGTTGCGGTCCCAGCGACGATTACCTCGGTCCCTATCAGTCGCGGTTGTTGTTGTTATTGACGTTGTCGTAGCCACCAGGATAAAACCCGTCCCTGAATCCCGTCTCATACGCCTCACGAAAATAGCGACGATAGATTTCTCGATCGCCGAGCCGTGAACTGTAATCCTTGGTGGCTTTGCGGTAAGCGTTTGAATCTGCGAAATTGATGCTTCTATTCCTTGAACGGGCGGCGGTGCCGTCCTTCATACCTTCGTTATAGCCTGCGTTCAAAGCGGTCTGGCGAAGTTGGAAAGACCCGCCATAGTTTCCGTAATTGTCCCAGTTTCTTCCGCGGCGGTTACGGTCATATTGTGCCTGCGCTGAAGAACCCAAACCGATGCCGATAATTAGCAGGAGTGACCAGACAACGGCCATTCCCATCCTCACTTGTGTACTATTTGTTTTCATAATTACTCCTTTGTTGCTTAATCGAGCAACTGCCGTTCCCTCAACGGCTTCCGTGTATCAGTCAGTGAAATCACTTCTACAGCGATTTCAGGTATTTAACCAGGTTGCCCTGGGTCTCGATCAGCGAGGTTCAATCCAACCCAGCTTGTTGTAGTGATTGACGACATCGAGCGAGCTGTCGAAGCAACATCGTGGTGGTCAATTATAAGCGACACCCGCGGTTTAAGCCGCACCCGCGGTGCGAAGAATAGTGCAGATAGCGAGCTTGGCGATGGCTGGCACTGACCCTGAACCGGCATTGCCACTGCAATGCCAGGATCTTCGGCTTTTACCGTCAGATCCAAAATTGTTTTGATAAGACAGTCGATGTCAGGCTTTGTAACGTAAGCATTTGCCCCCGCCGCTATTCCCTTCCGTCTGTCAGCGTCGTAGGCAGCACCCGTATAGAAAATAATCGGCGTATCAGAGTCAAACTCGCGCAGTTGGCGGCAGAATTCAAAACCATCAATTCCGGGCAGCCAGCCGTCAAGGACATAAAGATCGAAGCCTTGACTTCTGATCAATGGCCAGGCTTCAACTGCCGATTCCACGCAGGTGGCGTCGATTCCGTATGAGCGCATGAGCAGGCTCAGTATTTCACAGGCGTCTTCATCATCATCCACAAAGAGTACACGAGGTCTGTTAAGGGTTGGCATAAATGCCTCCGAGATAGGGGATTCCTTGGGTCGCCGCTATTGTGGCAGTGGTTGCAGAAATCGTCTGTGCGTTGACGCACTTACGCTAAAGTACTAGTATTCGGTGCCAATTCTTCTATTTGTTTCAACTCAAGAATCGGCTCTCAAGTGCGAATAGGAGGTCTTGGTGGTTGTGAACCAACCTGCGTCGTCAGCGGCCGCGAAGAAGGAAAACCATGTCTGCCAGCGCTACCAGAGAAGAAGCGGTTCAGAACCATTTGCTCGCCGGTGTGAGCGACGAAGAACTGACGCGACTGCTACCTAGCTTGCAACCCCTCGATCTTCATCTGGGCGAGGTTCTCTATGAGTCCGGCGAAAAGATGGACTACGTCTATTTCCCAACCACCGCTATCATTTCCCTGCTTTACATTATGGAAAACGGCTCCAGCGCCGAAATTGGCGTGGTGGGTAACGATGGCTTGGTAGGAATTGCGATTTTCATGGGAGGCGATACCACTCCCAACCGAGCGGTGGTACAAAGCGCAGGGAAAACCTTCAAGATGAAAGCAAAGGCAATGAAGGAGGAATTCACGCGCGGCGGCCGTTACCATAATCAATGTCTGCGCTACACGCAGGCCCTGATTACTCAGATTTCCCAGACCGCCGTTTGTAACCGGCTACATTCGATAGATCAGCAACTGTGCCGGTGGCTGTTGTTGACTCACGATCGCCTGCCTTCGGACCGGATAATCATGACCCAGGACCTGATTTCAAACATGCTGGGTGTGCGCCGTGAAGGAATAACTCACGCCGCCAAACGTCTGCAAAAAGAGGGTTACATTAGCTACGTTCGCGGCGACATGACGATCCTCAATAGGCAAGGGTTGGAATCCAGCGTCTGCGAATGCTATAAGGTTGTCCGAACCGAGTATAATCGCCTGCTTGGGTAGTCTCCCGCCCTGCAAAAACCAATCCCCCTTAGGTAACAATAAGTGTGACAGCGCACAGACTGTGTGCCGCCCGGAATTTATAGTGAAAGGACAATCATGAGAAAAACAATACTGAACATCGTAGTTACCTTCGCGTTAGCGTTTCTTTCGCCTTGGTCCCACTAACTGGTCTGGCCCAAAACAGCAACTCTTCGAGCGGGCAGATGAAGCAGAGTGGCAGCGAGGTAGGCAAAGCCGGCAAGAGCATGGGCCACAACGTTAAGCATGGCCGCATCGTGAGAGGTGGCAAACACTTTGGTAAACACATGGGGCGCTCCGGCAAGCACTTCGGGCGAGGAACGAAGAAGTTCGTCAAAAAGGTAATTTCCTAAGACTCGCGCGTCTGGATAGGCGGCAAGGCCGAAAGTTTCCGGGGCAGTAGCCCGACAGTTATAGAGGAGGTGGGTACCCGAGCGTCAGCCCATCCTATCAACATGGGATCCGTTTCTGAAACTGCTCCTTGTGCCGTTTACCGCTTTTCATCGAGTTCCTGATGTCACCAGCCAAAAAGTCCACCGATAGCAAATAAGCTCCTTGCCGCTCTGCCCAAAAAAGAGTATCAGGCGTCTGCAATCTCAGCTGGAAGAAATCCCTCTGGTATTTGAGGAGATTCTCTACCGGCCCGAAGTCTTGATTAGTGACGTCTATTTTCCAAATCGATGGAGTTATCTCTCTGCTTGCCGGTGTCAATGAACGCGCCACGCTCGAGGTGGGCCTGGTCGGCAAAGAGGGCATACTGGGTTTGGCAGTTTTCATGGGAGTGAATGCCTCGCAAAATCGGGCGGTTGTACAGGGCGCGGGGTCAGCCATGAAAATGAAAGCAGCGGACGTTTCGCAAGGAGTGCAACAACGGCGGTGCTCTGCCGCGTCTGTTGCGGCGCTACACCCATTCACTTCTGACTCAGATCACGCAGACCACGGTCTGTAATCAGTTTCACTCGATCGAAGCACGGCTGGCGCGCTGGCTGCTGATGACTCATGACCGCATTGAAGCTGATGAGTTTCAATTGACGCAGGAGTTTCTGTCTAACATGCTGGCGGTGAGACGCGAATGTGTTAATAAGGCGGCGGGCAAACTCCAGCAACGCAATCTGATTCGCTACAGACGCGGGCATCTCAGGGTACTGGATCGGGCCGGCCTTGAAGCAACCTCATGCGGCTGCTATGAGATCATTAATGACGAACGCAGGAAGTCGTAACTTCTAAACGCTGCTCCTCACGTCATTCGCTATACGCCTCGTTTAACTTCCGGAAGTGATAACCCATTGCGGCGAGCCGCATCGACTGCGGAAACTGATCGCGGTGTCTGGCGATGGTGCGCGCCAGGAAGCGCCAAAATTCTTTCCGCTCCCGATCGATTACCCCCAACTTAACTATCAGGCGAGTAAACGCCGCGACGCCGCTGACAATTTTTACGCGAGCAGGATCGGGCAGGTCCTGCGCTGTACGCTTTAGTGAATCGAGCGCGCGCTCGTAGTATTCGCTTGGCTTGTAGATGGTGCGCATAATCGACTGGTAACCTTCGATTAATCGCGTCGCATCCATCTTCGGCACAAAATTAAGCGAGCAATTCGTATTGTTACCTGAGCTCTCGCCGAGCAGACGTCCTTCTTTTTCCAAGCCGCCGCCAAAGCTGCGTATCCGGAAGCGCGGTGAGCAATCCGACCATTGCCAGCGGGATCGCGCTATCTCGAATAAATCTTATTTGACGTTCGAAGATGTCTTCCGGATCGTTGTCGAATCCGACGATGAAGCCGGCCATTACTTCCATTCCATAACTCTGAATCCTCTTCACTGACTCGAGCAGGTCTCCACGATTCTGCGACTTCTGCGCTTCTTTGAGACTCTCTTCAACTGGCGTTTCAATGCCCAGAAACACCCGGCGAAACCCTGCCCGCTGCATGTCGGCCAACAGTTCCTCGTCATCTGCAAGATTCACGCTTGCCTCAGTCAAAAATGAAAATGGAAAACCATTTCTTTCCTGCCATTTGGTTATTTCCGGGAGCAGGCGTCTGACATTCTTTTTGTTGCCGATGAAATTATCGTCAACGATGAAAACGGTGCCGCGCCATCCCAGACGGAAAAGCGCGTCAAACTCCGACAGCATCTGCTGATTGCTTTTTGTGCGCGGTACGCGTCCGTATATCTCGATGATATCGCAGAACTCACAATTGAAAGGGCAGCCACGCGAATACTGAACTGACATGGCGCTATATCGCTTCATGTCCGCCAGGAAAAAATCGGCCACGGGAGTGGTGGCAAGCGGCGGACGTTCATCCGCCTGATACGTTCGCTTTGTTTGCCACGCTCCAGATCTTCCACAAATTGCGGCAGCGTCGTTTCAGCTTCGCCGAGAAAGATGTGGTCCACCGCCGGCAAATCTTCAATCGTAGTGGTGACGTAGGGCCCACCCAGCACAACCCGTTTGCCCAACTCTTTACATCGTCTGACAACCTCATGTACCGACTCTTTCTGTACCAGCATGCCGGTCACAAAGACAATGTCGGCCCACTCGATCGCTGAAGACTTCAGCTTCCGAACATTCAAGTCAACCAGGCGGCGCTCCCAGGTCTTTGGCAATAGAGCCGAAACGGTCAGCAGCCCTAGCGGCGGAAAAGCGCACCGCTTACGCTCAAAGGGCAGGGCATGACGAAAGCTCCAATAAGTATCGGGAAATTCCGGATTGACCAGCAGAACCTTCATCGCGTTGCTCCTTCTCGTAGTGACTTTGCAGTCCTCAAGCCTTTGAAATCCAGTGAGAAATAAACTGCCGGGGGTGCAGCCTAATTCTAGACCCGAATCCGGAACCAGAGGGTAATAGTTACGTAAGAATTGTCGGATTGCAGCGAGAATAACACGAGCGGGACACACAAATACCACAATTTTGGGCAGGGGAGTTGATGGTTCTCAACCTGGAAGATCGTGAGAATGATTAAAGTGTCTGTAGCACAGAATTCATTATGCATTTACAACCCGATGAACTGATCACCGCTATTGTTAACCTTGCCGACACTTCTTGCGAACCACTTTAAAAACTAAGGGGCACGGATTCCGTGCCCCTCTTTCATTTGTGCTGCTCACCAATGAACGTTGCTGGTGACTAATACCTGCGATGCCGGCGCTTGCGAAGTTTGTAGGTGTAGAGAGCGCCCCCGCCTCCACCAGCAAGCGCGCCAATCGCTGCGCCCTTCTTACCGCCGGCTATACCACCAACAGCAGCGCCGCCGAGCGCCGTTCCAGCCACGGTAAGCTTGTCGCGGTGCTTTTTCCAGAAACTCCGCTTCCGTCGGACGCGCCGTCGTGTTTGCGCCGCCGCTGCCGCAGCCATAGACGAATGCGCCGAAGCAACCGAGCTTATGGGCTCAATAGCGAAGCCGAGTATCAAGAGCATTAAAACGACGGCTACGTAGCGTTTCATTTTATGCCATACCATAGGTGCGTTCATCAGGTCTCCTCTTTTCAAGGTGAATGTTTGCTTCATTTAGGGCAAGAGCTGTGCCTGTCGCGGGAGACTTCGAATGGCCGTCAATGCGGGACTAAAAGCCCACTGGGAGGTGCCACTACTTATTTCAGCGTATTGATAAGATGAAGGAACGTATGAAAGTGGTCCATTAGTTTCGAAAGCTCCCAGAACGCGATTGACCAAACAGAGATTCAACGCGGCAGACGAAAAATCAGAACCGGGAGCGATTAGCGACCAGCCAAAACGCACAACGAAGAACTGCGTTCTAACTTTTCCCACCCCTGACGTTTTGAAATGAATCGTTTGGCTGGTCGCTATCGCTCCCAGTTCTGATTTTGTCCTACCTTGGTTGAATACCCTTCACAAACTTCAGCGCCACACCGTTCATGCAATAGCGCAAGCCTGTGGGCCGGGGACCGTCTTCGAAAACGTGACCAATGTGAGAATCGCATCGCGCACAAAGCACTTCAGTTCGAGTTTCCGACAGACTGTTGTCCACTTCCTCACGCACATTCTCTTTGGCAATCGGTTGCCAAAAGCTCGGCCAACCGGTGCCCGAGTCAAACTTCGCCGCAGAACTGAAGAGAGGTAACTCGCAGGCAACACATTCAAAAATGCCCTGCTCATGGATTTCGCTGAGGGGACTTGAAAATGGCGCTTCAGTCCCCTTCTCCCGCGTTACGCGGTATTGGTCAGGGTTTAGTATCCGTTTCCATTCTTCGTTAGTCCTGGTCACTTTTTTGACTCCTTGTGCGTTCAGGGAATAAATGCGGTTGTCCTTCTTTGTCTTGTCATCCACTGATCCATAACCCAGCGGTAATTTCGAGCACGCCAGCAACGTACCCAGGGCGATAGATGACGAAAGAAAATAGCGTCGATTCATAATTACTGCTCCTTGGCGAATAGTTTAGCCGATGTAATTACGAATGAGCTACGCAATCGGATTTAAGCAAAATGCGAGACATGGACGCACACCCGATAAGACCACCGAATCCGTACTTGCAGAGCGGATCCGCAGTATAATACGTAGTTAGATTTCTTCTTCTTTGGTACGCGAACATGAGGTTAAGGGTTGAAACTGAATATTATCCGCGCCTCACGGAGTGGCATCTGCGCCAAGCCTTGAAGTGGATGAGCCCGCTCGATCTGACGGGCATCGATTTTATCCGCCTTCGGCCGGAGGAGGAGACTGATTCAAAAACAAGTAAGCAGCCAGACTACCTCAGAAGCCCCGTCTGCGTTGGCGTTTACTTTAAGCCGAATCCCAAAGTAAAGAGCGCTGGGACGCCGCACATCAACATTTACACACGCCCCTTCTATTACGGTATCCCATCGTTGTTTAGGTACTCTCCTGTCGCTACTTTGCGAATGGCTTTCGTCTTAGCCCACGAAGTCGGGCACCATCTGATTGCGCGTCGGGGTTACGTTTACGAGCCAACCGAGAGATATAAGCCTGGTGGCATCCATGATGAGCGTCAGGAGGGGACTGCGAATAGGTACGCAGTTGATCTAGTCAGAAGCATGTCCGCGCGTTGGCACTATAGAGTTGGACACTGGCTGAGCAACGAGATTTCGCGGTGGTATTACCACCTCGGAGCAGCAGACTGGGAGAAAGGTAAGTACGAGCGAGCTGCTTACAACTGGTTTTGTTCGCACAGCGCCAATCCCGAAAATCATGACGCGGCCGTGGGGTATCAGCAAGCTTTGGCGAGACTTAATCCATCGCAGGCGAAATCTAACAATCCATCTGAGGCTGACGAGTCAAGAGATTTTTGACTCAGGCGGCATTTTTCGCGGCGTAAGACAACAAGGGCGAACCCTTCTTGCGCAGGTTCTCCAGATACCTCACTTCGTTATAAGGGGTGCGAGTTTGCCAGCACTTCCAGATGATTCTGATCCATTTGTAGGCTAAGGCTCTGACGGCAGCCTGGCGGCTTTTGCCTTTGGCGATTTGTTGTTCGTAGTAGGCCCTGGCCCAGAAGGAATGCTTGACCGACTCGCCGGCGTATTCGTGAAAGCTCTGGCGCATGAACTTGGGACAGAAGTAGCGCCAACGGATCCAGGTGGACTGACCGCTGCGCTCCATCACCGGGGCGATACCCGACAAGCAAGCGAGTTCCTGAGCCGTGGTCCAGCGATCGCGTTGCGTGCCAATCACGGCAAGCAGTCGTGAGGCGTAGACGGCTGCGGCACCTGGCAAAGATTGGAACAAGGGAAAGTCAGGATGGGCGGCACACAGTTTCTCAATCTCCAGATCAAACTGACGAATAGCTTCGATGGTGGTTTTCAACTGCGCAGCCAGCGCGGTGATCATCAGCACCGACGAGTTGATGATGGCGCGGTCCGTAGTTAGCGGCACACTGTCTTTGATGGCCACGAGTCTCTTCTCGAGCGTGTCGGCTCGGACTGAATGGTGGGTGCGGAAGAAGTTCAGGAGGGTGGTTCGTTTCACGCCGCGCAGTCGTTCCAGAGCTGGCCAGCGCAAGAGAAAGTCGCAGACCAGCACGGTGCTGAGGTCAGGAAACCACGACAATACCTGAGGAAAGTAGCATTTCAGCAGTGAAGTCATACGGTTGCTGAGGCGCGTGCGGTCGCCGACTAAGCGGCGGCGATGCTCAACCAGATAGCGCAGCGTCCGAGTCTGGTCGTCATCGGGATGCCAGGCTTTAAGCCGGTCACTGTGTTGCATTAACAACTCGGCTGCATACTCGGCATCGGTGGGATCGTCTTTGGCCCGCGACGGCGAGAAGGCTTCGCGATACTTGGCCAGGGTGGTGGGGTTGATGGGATAGAGCACCAGAAAGTCATACTGCAAAAGCGCGAACAACAAGGGACCACGCGACTGCTCAAGGCCCACCGCAATCTGTTGTCCCGGATAACGCGCGCGCAGGCTGGTAAAGTACTCGGAGATCGCCTGGGGCGTGTGCGGCAACACCTGTTTCGTCTTTTTCCCGGTGGCCGTGTCGAACAAACAAAGGTCGTGCTTTTTGTCGGCCCAGTCGATGCCCAGGCAAGCTGCATATTGGGTCATCATTGTCCTCCGCTGAGAGCTGTAGTTAGCAATCGTTGGAACCACAAACATGCTTTTCTTCAGCCCGGCGAAAGACTTATAGTAGAGCCGCTCAGTGCGACATCATTTGAGGATTCGTGATTGGGCTAAAGCGGAGAGCGGGTGTGCGAAAGACTTGTTATAAGCGTTCGTGCGCTTAGCTTGCAGATTCGTCACACCCACTCCGCATGTTCCTTGCTACCTCTGCAACCCTAAAACGAAAAGCCGGTCGACAAAAGAGGAAAAGGAACCGCGTTAACCTATAAGCGCTTGCAGCGGACCAGAATCAGCCTGTCTCCCATCCGTTAATTTGAATGCTTGATGGGCGCACAAAAACGAAAGCCCCCGGCAAAAAATCGCCGGAGGCTTTGTTAAGCAGGGAAGGCTACTTAGTAGCGCGAGCCGCCGTTGCGACCACCGCCACCACCGCCGCGATCTTCGCGGGGCTTGGCTTCGTTGACGTTTAACGCCCGTCCGCCCAGGTCCTTGCCGTTAAACTGCTGAATAGCAGCAGCGCCTTCTTCCTTCGTTGACATCTCGATAAAGCCGAAGCCGCGTGAGCGACCCGTTTCCCGATCCTCAATCAACGATACGCTTTCGACCGTGCCCGCTTGCGCGAACAGTGTTTGCAATTCCTCGCTCGAAGTTTGGAACGCCAAATTACCTACATAAAGTTTCATAGTCATAGTTTCTTACCTTTTCCCTTGTGGGACTTTCTCCAGGGGGTTTACCGCCGGAGACTTAACAGAAGCCGCATGCGAACATGGTAGCTTCCCAATTTGCTAAAGGACTTTGGGATTACATATCCATGCCGCCGGGCATTGCCCGAGGCTTGTCATCTTCCTGTAGCTCAGAAATGAGGGCTTCCGTGGTGAGCATTAAGCCCGCGATTGATGCGGCGTTTTGCAACGCGCAACGCGTGACTTTCGCGGGATCAATAATCCCCGCGGCCACCAGGTCCTCAAAAGTTTCAGTGGCTGCGTTGTAGCCGAAGTTTGGATCTTTACTAGCCCTGACCTTCTCGACTATCACCGCGCCTTCTTTGCCGGCGTTTTGTACGATCTGGCGCAACGGCTCTTCGAGCGCGCGCCTGATGATGTTGACGCCAACCTGCTCGTCCTCGTCACCGACGCTCGCGCCATCTTCATTTGTCTCGAACACTTTGAATTTATCCAACGCCTTCGCCGCGCGAATCAGGGCGACGCCGCCGCCGGCAACAATCCCTTCCTCGACAGCAGCGCGGGTCGCGTTCATTGCATCTTCAACGCGCGCTTTCTTTTCTTTAAGTTCAGTTTCAGTAGCTGCGCCGACTCGAATGACGGCCACGCCGCCGACGAGTTTGGCCAAACGCTCCTGCAGTTTTTCTCGATCGTAGTCTGACGAAGTGTCTTCGATCTGAGTTTTCAACGTTTTCACGCGCGCCTTAAGTTCGTCTATGTTACCCGCGCCATCGATAATGATGGTGTCATCTTTGCTGATGGTCACTTTCTTAGCGCGTCCCAGGTCTTCAACCGTGATGTTCTCAAGTTTGATACCAAGGTCTTCACTAATAACTTTGCCACCGGTAAGGATCGCCAGGTCCTGCAGCAACTCCTTGCGTCGATCGCCAAAGCCCGGTGCCTTTACCGCAGCTACGTTGATCGTGCCGCGCAGTTTATTAACGACCAGAGTGGCGAGCGCCTCGCCTTCCACGTCTTCGGCAATGATCAGGATCGGCTTGCCTAGTTTCGCAACCTGCTCGAGGATGGGCAGCAAGTCGCGCATCGAAGAAATCTTCTTCTCGCTCAGCAAAATCAAAGGATTCGTCAGCACCGCTTCCATCTTTTCAGAGTCAGTGATGAAGTAAGGAGACAGGTAGCCACGATCAAACTGCATGCCTTCGACGAACTCAAGGTCCGTTTCCATCGTCTTCGCATCTTCAACAGTAATCACGCCGTCTTTGCCGACCTTCTTCATTGCTTCGGCAATCAACTCGCCGATGGCTGCGTCGCCGTTCGCCGAGATAGTGCCGACCTGGGCAATCATGTCGCCTGCAACTGGTTTCGACAGCTTCTTGATGGCTGCCGTGGCTCGCTCGACGGCTTTATCAATGCCACGCTTCAGAGACATGGGATTGACCCCCGCCGCGACCGTCTTCACACCTTCGCGGTAAATCGCCTGCGCCAACACGGTGGCGGTGGTGGTTCCGTCACCGGCAATGTCGCTGGTTTTCGAAGCAACTTCGCGCACCATCTGCGCGCCCATGTTTTCGAGTCCGTCTTTTAGATCAATTTCTTTGGCCACGGTCACACCGTCTTTGGTGATCGTCGGACTGCCATATGAGCGGCCCAGAACAACGTTGCGTCCCTTGGGACCCAGCGTAATCTTGACTGCGTCAGCCAACTGATTAACTCCGCGCAGAATTGCTGCACGCGATTCTTCGCCATGAACTATTCGCTTTGCCATAATTTTTTTCTTTTCTCCAAATCAAACTTGTAACGCAAACTGTTAGTTTGCGGTTCTGGGAATGGAAACCTGGCGACTTCTTATTTGCCACCTTGGTTTCGCTCGCAAACTAACAGTTTGCGTTACACCAGAATCTACTTGCTCTTTTTTCCGCCTGCAGCGGCCCCGGCGCGTGTGATGATTCCCAGAATCTCGTCTTCGCGCATGATTAATAGCTCTTCGCCGTCGATCTTGATTTCAGAACTGGTGTACTTGCCAAACAGGATTCGGTCGCCGGCCTTAACATCAAGCGGCTGGCGCGTTCCGTCTTCACGGTATTTGCCTGAGCCTGCAGCGATAACTTCACCTTCTTGCGGCTTTTCTTTGGCGCTATCCGGAATAATGATGCCGCCGCGTACCTGCTCACCCTCGTCAATTCGCTTCACGATGACGCGGTCGTGTAGGGGTGTAATATTCGTTGTCATAATCTTTTATTTTCCTTCGGGGTTCTCAGTCCACTAAACAGTTGCAAGGTCACGCGTCTTATGTCGGCGTAATGCTCTTTTCGCCTGTCTTCTGGTCTCGCTTTCGCAGACCAGTTGGTGAACGTATGACGCCCTGATGCTGTAAGTAATTGAGCTGTGGATTTATCAGGTGATCTGGAAGATCCCAGAGGAGCTGAGAGCGGAGTAAGCTGGACTCGGTTCGCTACTCACCCTACGCTAAACGTCTGTATATGTCAAATGCAGGATATATTTTGCATCGGGGAAGCAGTGGGCCGTGGGCAGTGGGCAGTGGGCAGTGGGCAGTTTGAAGGTAACGGGCAACGTTGTCTATGGATTACTGGTCACTGACCACTGGCCACTGACCACTATTCCGCTCGCTGTTCACTGTTCACTCGCCTCATTCTGTACTAATCTCTCGCCCAATGGATCAGGAGTTCATGAGATTCGGACTGGCGGCTTTTGTCACGCTGCTGGTCGTAGTAGATCCGCCGGGCGTGGTACCGATTTTCGTGGCGCTGACGAGCAACGAACTACCCGCGCGCAGACGCAAAATCCTAATTCGCGCCGTCCTAATCGCCTTTGGGGTGGCGTTGTTTTTCCTGGTTGCCGGGCGCGCGGTGCTGGCTTATCTCGGCGTAACTGTCCATGCGTTTTCGATTAGTGGTGGAGTGTTGTTGTTTGTGGCGGCCATGCCGATGTTGTTTGGACATCGGGGCGGTCTGCAATCAGCGGAACCAACGGAACAGGACTCAGTTGGCGAAGATATTTCCGTCTTTCCTTTGGCGATGCCGATGCTCTCGGGCCCGGGCACGATTGCAACGATTCTGCTGCTGACCTCTCAGGCGGGCGGCGACATGCAAAAGTTGATAGCCATCGGAGTGGCAATCGGCGTCGTGTTTCTCGTTTCCTTTGTCGTGCTTTATCTGGGGGCGCGTTTGATTGGACTGGTGGGTGAAGGTGGCGTCCACATCGCCACGCGCGTAATGGGCATTGTCCTCGCGGCCCTTGCCGTTCAATATGTGCTCAACGGTATTGCAGGTTATTACAAAGTACTGATCGGCCAGTAGACTCAAACCTCAAGACTCACGGCCTTCTCGAATCTGATGCTCAAGCAGATTGGTGGTGCGTTCGGTAACGCTTACCGGCGCGGGCCGAGGGATCGGTTCTCCTTCGCTTAATACCGGCGCCGGTCTAGCAGCCTGCACTTCCGCCGGCGGATCCGGCCTGACCAGGATTCCCGCGAGCAGATGGCCCACGCCCGAAAGCGCCGGCATCAAACCTACCAGCCAGATCATCCGCACCACCGGCTCTATTTCAAAAGGCACTTTAACGATAACATCCGGCGGTAGTTTTAAGACCAAAGCAGCGCTGAGGTAATACAGAAAGATTGCGAGCCCGATTCCGCTGAAGAGGGAAATCGCGCCGGTGGTCAGGTGTTTCTCCCGCCGCTGCTCCGCTGTCTTGGTCTTTCTGCCTGTGAGCTTAAGCGGCTTATGTTCCTCCGTGCTACGCGCAATTTCGATGTTCATCTGGTCGAGCGCGCGCGAAATGTCTTCGCTCACTTGCTCAACCTTCAAGTTTTTCATCATCTCTTTGATTTTGGGCAAGGGACCGCGATCGCTGCGGGCAATCGCCTCACTCAGCGAAACAGCCTTGCCAATCACCTTGAGGTTGGCGCCGCAGGCCCGACAATACTGCAAGCCCGAGGAAGATTCAGTGCCACACTGCGGACAATACATACTGGTCTCCGCGAAAATATTATCCTGCCGTTCAGGCGTTAGGCCAGGTCAACAAAGTCAGTTGAACTACGATCAACGGGCCGCGTTTGTTCGCTGCACTCAAAGGCCAAATTTCCTCAACAAAACGCTGCGCCGCGACCCTCTGTCGGATTGTTACTGCATATGAAAGATTTTGATTGACGCGATTTCCCTCCAAAAGAATAATTCCCGCCATTAATGCCAAGATTGCGCAGCATGCAAGTGGCACCCTCATTGCTCCTATTCAAGTCGTTCTAACTAAAACCGCGGCGGGCGGCGAACTCGATTGACTCATCGCCACCTTCGCGCCAGAAAACTGAGGAACTAATAATGAAGACGTATTTGACTTGTCTACTCGCGAGCTTACTGCTGCTCGCCGCCCTCGCGCAGCCGGTCGCCGCCAAACAAGGAGACACCGGAGCGACGCTGGTTGAGAAGATCAAAGCCAAGGTAGCGAAGCTTGGAGTGGGCGAGAAGGCTAAGGCCACCGTTTTTCTTAAGAACGGCACAAAAACGAAAGGCTACATCGCCCAGGCCGGTGAAGATGACTTTGTGGTGCGCGATCGCAAAACCGACGCGCCTACGACAATCCGTTACGCTGATGTGGCGAAGGTCGAAAGCAACAGGGGACACTCAACCGCGAGGAACCTGGGTCTCGGGATCGCCATCGGCGCCGGGGCGTTACTTGTCACCATCCTGGCTGTGATAGCGCATCTGGACTAATTTGCAGAACCGCGAGCGGATGCTCGACTCAACCCAGTAGATTATCCTGCCGGGTTGAGTCGGCCATCCGCTCGCTGCCGCTTGCCGTTCTGCAACACCCCGTGCCGCAACTTCACCCCGCTTGTTCGTTCATTCGTACATATCTCACCAGCTGCCATCCGAGGATCGCCGTCACGATCAACCCGACCACTACCCAGCTAAGGTTCCCAAGAATTTCTCCAATTGCCTGCACCCGGTTACTAAAAACATACCCAATGCTGACATACAGGCCTACCCAGATCACCTCGCCAACAACATCCCAAAACACGAAGCGTCGCCACGGGTAGACCGCGATACCGCTAGCTACATTCACCCATGGTCCGAGGGCAGTTATCAGCCAGCGACTGAAAAAAATTCCCGACCCACCCCATCGCTTAGTTAGCACTTCAGCCTGTTTAATATTCTCCTCGACGCCAATCTTGCGGCTGAGCCGGTTGATCAGGCGACGCCCGCCCCAGCGCGACAAGCCATAACCAATCTGATCTCCCAGTATCGCCGCCACACTGGCGACGGCGATCACCTGCCATAGTTTCATCTCTCCCTGCTCAACAAACGAACCGGCCGCCACCAGCATCAAGCTGATGGGAAAAGGAATGCCAACCGAACACACCAGAATGACGCCAAAGAGAACTGGCAAACCGTAAACGAGCAAGGCTGAGAGTACTTGATCGGTAATGCTCATGGGGAGCGTCCCTTAGATGGCTCGCTTTCGGGATGAGTGGGCGGACCAGGCGGCGGATATGGTGGACGCGCATGAACGATTGCGTCCTGCAGGATGACGATCACTTCGTCGACTGAACGGTTTTGCTCGCGAGCAATTTCCCTTATCGGGCGTCTGTCAGGCCCGCCAGTTTTAGGAGGAAGATTGAGAGCCTGATACAAAACTGAGGCGGGCACACCATGAGAACGGGCAATGTAACCCAGGCTCATCCAGGGACGGATCGGTTCGTCCTTATGATGGTGCCAATAGATGGCGCGCCGCACCGTGCGAATCGCAAAAATCCCGGTAAACGACACCACCAGCACCAAGGCCAGAACGACCAACCACTGTTGCAAGCCAAATCTTTTCATCAGCCCTTCTTTACCCGCGAGGATACCCTATGAACAACCTGCGCGCACCAACTAGTAGGCAAACAAAAATGCCGCGATGCTTCGTGATCGCGGCATTTGAAGTTTCTCGATAGACTGTAACGAACGTTTAGCTGGCGCGGTCGTTACTGCCTACCCGGTAACCCTCCTGATAACCTCTCGAGAAGGCGACACGGTAAACCTCACCGAAGTTACCGAAGCCTGCCTCCTGGAAGTAGTGGGAGCGTTCGGGATTAAAGCTCTTCGCCTTCTTACCATCGTCCCTACCGGTTTTGAAACCCTGATCGTAGCCGTGGTTCGCAGCCGAGTTGGTGCTACTAAACACGTACTGGCTGTAACGATACGGATCGTAGCCAAAAGGCCTTCGATAACCGAATGGCCGGTAGAATCGAGGATAACTTCGAACGACTATCACTCGGCGCCTGGTCTGCGCTTCAGCAGTGCCAGGGGAGATAAATGCAACTCCTGAAAGCATCAAGACAGCCAGAATGAGTCCAGCAATTCTTTTCAAATATCTTCCTTTCATTTGAACACCTCCTTGATACAACTGTTAGACGCTTTTCGACTAAATTCGGTTGCAAAAACTGCGACCAGATAAGGCCCATGCGAGGCTCTGTTGACTATGTTTAGCTTAAGAAAAAATTGCGATTTCGTAGCCGGCAAAAAGACGCAAAAACCCAGGAATTTTAAATGCAGAATAGGGTGCCGCTCGAAAAAAGAGGCGGCCGGGAGGGCCGCCTCGAGTTACTGCAGTTGAAGCACTACGGTTAGAACACCAACCGCAATTGGATTCGTCCAGTTCGATTTGCATCTCTGGTCGAGCCCCCGCGATTGAGGCGTGGCTGGTTAAAGAATTCGTTAAGCACGTTGCCATCGCTCACATCCGCATTGGTGAAAGCAAACTGTGGGTGGTTGAGTGCATTGAAGAGATCGAAGCGAATCTCGAAATGAGCGCTCTCCATTTTCGGAAGCGCAATGGATCGTTGAACGCTTAAGTCGAGACTATTGATTGCCGGCGCGCGCAATGTGTTTCGACCGGCCAGATTCGTTTGAATGGCGCGGTCAACAACGTAACGCACATCACTCAAATTGATCGGGTTGCCGTTAATGTCGACGTAGCCGGTGCCCGGAATACCGAAAAGCGTAGAGCGGAACGCGACTGAAGTCGGCGGCGCGGACGGGTTCGAGATTGCCGGACGATCATTAGCAGCGCTGCCGTCTCGGTTGACGTCGATACCATTAACAAAGGGCGTCTCGACGTTGCCCGACTGTATCCGGAAGACGCCGGAAATCTGGAACCCGCTTAGCAGGTCCTTTCCGAAGCCCTCCTTTATCGGACTGGGAATGGAGTAGAGCACTGTGCTTACAAAACGGTGCGGAACATCGTATGAAGCTACGCTGCGATCGGCACGCAATCCACCGTGCAGGCTAAATGGATCAGTCTGTCGGGTGCTTGCGCCCGTAGTCGTAAACACTTCACTGTTTACGGTATCGATCGCCTTGGAGAACGTGTAAGCGAGACGGAAGAACAGTCCCTGATTGAAGCCACGCTCAAGTCGGGTTTGCAATGAATGGTAATTGGAATCGCCGGCATTAGTGCGCAACAACACTGAACCAAAATTCGGATGCACACGGTCTGAGGTGACGCCGGTAAGCGGGCCAAGACGCGGGTTCTCCTCCAGGTTCAGGAACTGATGCAAACCACGCGACCCGACGTAAGCAACGTCGCCAATAATATGCCATGGCATTTCACGTTGTACGCCGAGGTTCCAAACGTAGGTCTCCGGATTTTTTAAGCCGGGCTCAATGCTGACGATTCCGGCGAACGGATCGGGAGCGCCGACAAATGCAGACGGGAGTGAACCGTCGATCGTTGAGTTAGCGAATCCACGACCTCCAACATCGCTGCCAAAGGTGGCCACGCCGTTGGCGTTGGGCACACCGGAAGCGGTGTTCTCCAGGATGTTGGAAAAGAAGAAGTCGTAGTTCACAGCGAAACCTCCGCGGATCACCGTGCGATCTTCTCCGAAGAATTTCTTGAAGAAATGCGGCGTGTAAGCAAAGCTCGCGCGTGGCGCAAAGTTGTTGTTGTCACGCTGCTGTTCGACTCGCGTGTCCACCGGCTGATCGAAGCCGGCGAAGGTTGGAAATGGAATGACGTTGTACGGCGCACCTGAATTCTCGTAGCGCAAGCCAAGGTTCAAAGTCAGGTTTGGACGTACGCGCCAGGTGTCGTTGATGAAGTAGTTCTGGTAGAAGGGTTCGGGATAGATCACCGGACTGCCGAAGACTTTGGCGGCAAACTGTCCCTCAACCCCTGAGAAGGCGTCGACGAAATTAGCGAAGTCGGAAAACTCGCCATTCTCGTCCTGCGTAAAGACCAGCGTACCGCGATCGCCAAAAGGTACTATCTCCTTCGCTTTCTGTTTCAAGAGGTCAACACCGATGCGGAAACTGTGATTCCCCACGTTGTAGCTGACTGTGTCCTGAAATTGAAAGTTATTGAAGATGCGTCCCTGCGGAAACGTTGGCACAAGATTAAAGTTGTCCAGCGGACTGCTGCCGAAAACTACGAGTGGGCCGGCAGTCAGCAGCTCTTGATTGCGTGGGGCGAAAATTACGTTGGTGCGCACAGCGCCGAAACGAAACTCATTGGTAAGTTTCGGCGAGAAAGTTCGCGTCCAGTTGAAGTAAGCGTTCTGCGTCAGACTGGGCACATCAATTTCGTAGCCGGGAAACACGGACGGAAATTGATTGCTGAAGCGTTGTTTGTCGAACACATAACGAAACGAATAAGCGTCCTTGGAGTTCGGCGTCCAGTCGACACGGCCCATCCCCTGATAGTCGGTAACCGGTTGCGGCGCAGACGTAGTTGCTGTTCCGAATTCTACGTCAGGACGACCATTGCCCAACGGCAACGTGAAAGTATTCGTCGTTCCTCTGGCCGCGCCGATTGCCGCCAGATAAGCATCGAGATTTGCGCTCGCGCCCGCCGGGAATTGCGCGCGCAGGGCGGCGAAGCCGGCCGCGGTCGGAATCACCCCATTAGCGGTTGTAGTAGAGCGCAGCAGGTCGGGTTGAAAAGTGCCAAAGAAGAAGAGCTTGTTCTTCACTATTGGCCCGCCAAACGAGCCGCCAAAAATGTTCTCTACCACCACAGGTCGTTTGACTCCGGCACTCCGCTGTCGCGGCGTGCGGGAATTGAAGACGCTGTTGTTGAGGATGTCATAGGCTGAGCCGTGAAATTCGTTGGCGCCGCCGCGAGTAATTACATTGACTACTGCACCGCCGGCTCGCCCATACTCGGCCGAGAAGTCGCTCTGTAAGACAGTCACTTCGGTGTAACCATCCCGCAGCACCGGCTGATAGTTTTGGCCGGCAATTGAGTTGTCATTGTTATCAAGGCCGTCGAGCAATTGGTTATTGCCGCGGGCTCTAATGCCATTAACATTGAACTCTGTTCCTTGTACGAAGCCGCCCGCCTTGGGGCCAGGATCGGTCACACCGGGGAGGGTAAAGACCAGATTCACGGGGTTCAGACCGGGGACAGGTAACTGCGTAATCTGCTTCGTATCGAGAGTGTTTACGCGGGTACCATCCTGACTCTGCAGGATAACCGCGTCTGAAGTGACCTCAACCACTTCGTTGGGATTGCCGACCGCGAGCGTGACCGGATAATCATTGGTCTGCCCTCCCGCAGAAATTACATTTTGAATTGCGGCAGCCTTGAAACCGGGCGATGCAACATCGATCTTGTAGTTGCCGGGATCGACGGCTTCGAAGCGATAGGTGCCCTCCGACGTGGTGCTCGCATCGCGCGAAACTCCAGTCTCGGTGTTGGTGAGTTTAATGGTGGCGCCCGAAACGGCCGCGCCGTTAGGATCGAGTACCGTACCTACGATCGTGCCTTTACTTGTCTGAGCCAGACTGATTGCGGCGCAGGCACACGCCAGCAATATCGCAAACACAAATTTAACTTTTGACATAAATTCTCCCTGGGCCTTGTTGATGGATTGTTTGAGGGGAGCTCTTGCGCACATTGCCTAAGCAAGCAATGTTCCCCGATCGCGGAGTGGCAGGATGTCGAAGCTTTTTGCCGAAGAGCAAATTGTGATCGACAGATTCGCGATCCAAAAACTCAGGGTTCTACAATTTCATAAAGACAAATATCGATCACTTACGAAATTACGTTGGTCGATCCATGTTTACGTGTGAAATTCTCGTCAAAGAGATCGTCACGGCGGTTGGCCCATTATCGAGACTCGTCCCATTTATGAATCGAGGGCGTCGCAGTTTCGAGACTCGAACGCGACGCCCTCAGGAGTTACTTTCAACTGCGATGGTTAGCAGCTGACGGGGATTGATGTTCCATACGCGGCATTCACATAGGACAAAAATCCCTGCGCGGCCACGGTATCAAGACGATAATCGACGTTGGTGGAACGGCACACTGAATCTCCAGTGATCGTTGTAGCAGCGAGAATTTGTTGACCATTGAGATTGAAGAAGTTTGGTCCGCCGGAGTCACCGAAACATGTGCCGCCGTTTCCGGTGGAGGGATTTTGCGAGAGCCGAATGTAGCCGCCGTTGAGCGAGTTAAAACTCGAGAACGAATACATGCGTGGTATCGGGTTCATATCCTGGAAGTAAGGCACGCCGCCGCCAACCACTCGATTTTGGAGCCCATATCCCACGCCAGTGAACACGGCAGTCTTCAAACCATTCTGCGCCGCAAGTTGATCGAGCAGGCCGCAAGCCGGCAAGGTCGCAGGCGTCACCCCGCGCAGGTTCGATTCGAGAATCAAGGCTCCGATGTCACCAGACTCGCTTTGTGCCTGGTTGTAGTTAGGATTAGTTACCACATATGAAACAGCAAAAAGTTTTGTTTTCGTGCTGGTCAATTCGCCAAACGGGATCGAGGCATCGAGACTAACCAATGCTGTATAGCCGCGTGGTGCGAGTTCCTGTTGAAAATAGATTGTGCAGTGACTGGCGGTGAGAAATACGTTTGACGTGATCATCGTGCCTGAGCAAATGGGGAAAATCTGGCCGGTTGTTGGCGACTTAACAATGAATGCGCCAACGTTACTGTAAGTGTTATTCGAATCGACGAAGCCATAAGTAATGGCTTGCGCCCGACGCGAAGTAACCAAAGAACCAACAATCAAAGCACCGATTAGCAAGAAGAGACAGATAGCACGTTTCATATTTGATACTCCCTTTTGGTTTGGTGGACGGTAGAAATCACCGTCGGTATTTTCCCGGTAATTTGGAAGAGGATTTGCGCCGGCATCTTAACCCTGGGGCCAAGACTGCGACAAGTTACATTTTGAGGATATTAACCGAGGATATTAACTGATGACGTATGGGCATGCGGTTCGCCCAACGGCTCTGCCGCCCGGTGTGCGGAAGGCTCCGGCCTTGCGTTAATTCTGAAATTACTTCGGGCTACGCCCCCAGGTGCGCGCGCAGCCCAAGCCGTTGAACACTCGACGGAAAGGGCACAGCCTTCCGGACATCAAACGGCATAGCCTGCGCCGAAGCTTTCAATAAAAGGAAAACCCTAAACCGATGTTCTGGTTTAGGGCTTTGGCAACCAGGTGGCAATCTATTTAGTGGGCAACCACCAATCAGATTCCAAGTTCACTTGCACTTCGAGTAGCCACAATCTCTACAGAAGTCACACCCACTCGCATGCTCGAGCTGGCCGTGGCATTCAGGACAAACGCCAATCATGTTTGACATGATCGCTCCGACGGGAGGCTGTGTGCCGGTCGCTTGATGTTCTTTCGCCAGCGCGCGCGCAGAGTCGGGTAAGTGTTGCACGCGACGATTAGTGATCATGATGCACTCGGCAACCGCCTGCTCCGGTGAAGTTAACAGGCGCTCGTTGAACCAAACGGCGTGAGTGCCGGTCACTTTGTTAAGACTGTAAGCAACTTCAGCAGCATCAAATCCACCGCGCAGCATCTTCGAAGCCAACAGTCCCACGCCGCCCGAAATAGGGCCGGTCGCAAACACTTCCTGAATCATCTTGCCATCGTGATTGACGGTGACGTAGAGGTTCTGACCGTCAAACGGAATCTGCCAGGTCGCGCCACTCAGTTCGCGCGGGCGCTCAATTCGTATCGCGGTGAGATCCGTCTGAGTTACTGCTCGTTCTGGCTGGTTTGAAGCGGCCGTGTCGGCTTGTATCTGTTGTCTGGCAGCCACCTCGGCGTCGGCGCCGATCGGAGCAATTATTCCCGCATCAGCGAGTGGCGCATCCTCAATCGCTTCCACGCCCACTTCCGGATTGCAGGCAACCTCGCCCTTGTCCTCAGGCCTTCATCGAGGTCAGCACCTGATTATCGCGCGAGCCATCGCGATAGTAACTGACGGCCTTGCAACCGAGCTGGCGGCCCAGCCTGTAGAGGTTGTCCACGGATTCAATCGTATCGTTGACGGCGCCGTTGCAGGTCTTGGAAACGCTGTTGTCGACATTCCGTTGCGCTGCCGCCAAAACATGGACGTGCTGTTCGGCGCTGATGTTCATCGCCGAGATGAACTGCGGCGGTAACTCGCTTTCATGTTCACAAACATACTCGGAAGCCTTGTCGATCGAATCCTGATCGGTTTGATCGACTTCAATTCCCAGCGCCTGTGCTGCGAGGGTATGCACATACGTACGCGTGCCCAGCGTATCCCGGCGCACGTAGGCCCAGGAGAAATTCGGCTCGATGCCGGAGGAGGTTTCCGCCACCAGCGAGATCGTGCCGGTGGGCGCGATGGTCGTCACTTCGTAGTTGCGTGGTGTGAGCGGCACATCGCGAGGGATGCCCACCTGGTTGTAAAGGAAGTCTTCGTAAGCTTCGCGATTTGGTTCAAACTCAGGGAACGTCCCCTTCTCGGCGCCGATCTTGATGCTGGCATTCCACGACTCGCGGCGAATGAAGCCCATCATCTCTTCCATCAGGTCGATTGACGCAGCCGAGCCATAAGTCACGTTCATATTCAAACAAAGATCCGCAAAGCCCATGATGCCCAGGCCCACCGGGCGCGTGCGCGTGACGACATCATTAATCTCCGGCAGCGGCCAGGCGCAGGTGTCGATCACGTTATCGAGGAAGCGGGTGCAAAGATGCGTCACTTCGCGCAGACGATCCCAATCGACTCGATTTGCGGGATCGTAGAATTTCGCCAGGTCGATTGAGCCCAAATTGCACGAGTTTGAGAAGTGTAGAAACTGCTCGCCGCATGGGTTGCAGGAATAGATTGGTCCCATCGACTTCATCATGTGATTGTGACGATTCACCTCATCGATGAAGGCAATACCCGGCTCCGCATACTTGTGTGCGCTGGCGATGATGCGGTTCCAGATGTCAGGCGCGTAAACCATGCCTGGACGCGGCGGCTCTTCAATCGTGCAGTTCGTCAAATCCGCAGTCTGGAAGGCGAGCTTGTCCGGGAAGGTAACGGTCGTGCCGTCGGCACGGCGATAGACTACGTAGTCATCATCGCGCAGTGGATCGTAAATCGAGTCAGTCCATGGTTCGCCGTCAAACTCGAGCTGAAACCATTCATTATCGTCAACCGCTTTCAGAAACTTGTCAGTAACGTTTACCGAAATGTTGAAGTTGGTCAGCGAGTGCTGATCGTTTTTGGCGTGAATGAAGCGCAGCACGTCAGGATGCGTGACGCGCATCATGCCCATGTTTGCGCCACGGCGTACGCCTCCCTGCTTCACGACGTCAGTCACCTGATTGACGATATTCATGAACGACACGGGCCCGGAAGCGACCCCGCGTGTCGAACCAACTAAAGCTCCGTGAGGCCGCAGGAATTCGTAAGTCATGCCCGTGCCGCCACCGGTCTGATGAATCGTCGCCGCTGCTTTGGCGTGATCCATGATTCCGGTAATCGAGTCAGGCACCTCAAGAACAAAACACGCCGCCAGTTGCCCATTGGTTTTGCCGGCGTTAACCAGGCAAGGCGTATTGGGAACAAACTCGCGCGCGAGCATCACCTCGCTCATTGCCGCAAAAAACTGATCCCGCTTTTGTGGATCCTTTTCCGCAGCCGACACGTGACCAACCACGCGTCGGACGATATCCGGCCATTCCTCGAGCGCACGACCCTTCGCATCCTTCAACGAATAGCGTTTACTGATCACACGTTTGGCGTTCAATCCCAGGGGCTGGGTCTTGCGACGCACGGAGGGTGTCGGACTTCCTGCCGGCGTCGTGGTGTTTGGGGATACTTCTGCCGCGGGGGTTTGTTTGCCAATAGCTGCGCTCATCTTAATCTGCCTTTCTCGTGGCCGGGGACACGAGTTTTTGCGGTTTTCAAAGACGGTTCTACGACTACATTATAGTAGACGCACCATCTCTTAGCATGTGTAGCGGATACTTCGGTTGGCTTATTTCGAAGCGAAAAAACCCATGGGAGAGCAGTTCAGGGGGCCTGCCGCTGCTCCAAGTCAACCCGCCTCGTCTCAAGCGGAGCGCAATATACTCCCTTGTTTCCCCGATTGTCAATATGTTGTGGTCATCTTTTTTTTCAACGCCTTATAGTGTGTTAATTGAGGCTTCACCTTAACTCCTAAACTACTGACAAGCGGTCGCTTTGAGCACCGCTGCACACTAAAAAGAGCTATCGCAGAAGGGTCTATTTTGAGGAAGAGCTGTTGGAAAGCAGTAATTCGAATTTGCCCATGTCACGGTTGTGACTATCGAGTGCGGCAAACGTATCGGAGGTTTCTTCAAGCATCTGTTTCGTCATTGCAATTGAATCGCTAAGTTGCTCGAAATCCAGCGCAGAAACTCGTTCGGGCGTGGGTAAGGTGACGACCTGATCGTTGACCAATCCGAAGAAGTTCTCGATCGACTGTAGTTGTCCTTCAACCAGCTTTACTGAACGCTCGATGTCCTGAAAGGCAGCTACGCGTCTTTTTAGAATCTCGACATTCGATTGCTGAATTCTTCTTTCGCGATCGTCACGAGATTGTGCAACTGAGCGCTCCGCCTGCGTCAGTTGGTTTTGCACCGCCTGCCGGTTAATTGATCGGAGATGGTGTTTCCGGCGGCGATAAACGTCCAACAGATCCACAAAGTCTTCCCAGCGCTGATCCAGACTCAGGATGTTCGAGGGGATTTGTTTAGCGTTGGTAAACTTTTTGTAGTTCGAGTAGATCTGGTTCTTCATCCAGCGCAGGTATTCCACTGCTTCGCGTTCGCGCGGGTCGAAAAGCTTGATGGAAGCTTCTCTTTGCTGGTCGCGAAGTTTCATCAGCCGTTGCTTCTCGCGACGGTCGACAAGTCGACGATAGAATGAACTGGCTGGCACGGTAACTAGATAAACTGTTTCGGCGGCCAGGCCGGCGGCGAGCGGAATAACATCACCCGCGGAAGCAACGGTATAAACTCCGACAATGCCAAAGCTCACCAATCCCAAAAAATTTAAGGGTTCGTTGAATGCCTCTTTTAAATACTTGAGATCAATCTTTGGGAACTCGGGCATAGCCTTGAAGAACCGGTAAAACCTGCCGCTCGCCGGGCACTGGCCTAATTTATACGATTACTATTATTGACTACCTTTTCGCTCTGCTCATTCGAACTGGTCTCACCTTGCGCCGGTAGCGCCTGCTGAGAACCCGCCGGCAGAAGACCCATCTCCTGCTTATAAGCGAGCAATTTATCCTGCAACTGCATATCCATCGCTTCGCGTTCGATGTCCTGCATCTGGTTATCGACTGACGCAGAACCCAGCTGCAACTTTGCTTCGGCCGCGGCGGCACGACGATCAATCTTGTCGCGCATCTCGTCAAACGTTGAAGCGTCGTCGCCAATCTGGAACGACTCCATCGTCTGGGCGAGTTGCTCCTGCAGTCGCGCCTGTTTCGACTGATTAATCAGCTGCATCGCTTCGGCCGTACGCCGCTGCATCTGCAACACATAATTGTCGCGGGCCTTGAGCGCCTGTTTCGATGCCAGCGTGGCGTGCTCCAGTTGCTGCGAAGTCTTTTGCAGATCCATCTGCGCCTGCTGCAACTGGCCGATGTAAGCAGTGGCAATATCGTCACGGCTGAGTTTCACTGACGCGCGGATCTTCGAATCGAGATCGACGACCTGCGACTCCAGACGTTCTTTGCTTTTTGCCAGAAGTTTTTCAGTAGCCATTACCTGTGCTACAGAATTATTCAACTCCGGCACGCGGTCTCGCATGTCGCGGATTGTTTGTTGAAGTATGAGCTCGGGATTCTCAGTTGACTCAATTAATCCGCCAAAGAGAGCCCGTACTGACCGGGAGATTCTGCTCAATAGTCCCATGTTGTCACCGATCCTCCACCAACAGATGTACGATCTTGTCCCTGGCTCTCAAATTCCCGCGCCCGTATATGTACGTTGAAGCGCTGCGAAGGGTTCAAAATACCAATACGAGCGTGAAACGCAGTATAACAGGTGTTGTCGGCTAGCTCCCAGAAGACGGCCATTTGCAGCCCAATCGGGCCTTCATCCGCATGTTATTCAGGGTTCAATTACTTGCCTTTAGACCCTCACCAAAGCGCCCGATATCTCGCCGAAATTGCATCCCCTGCCATTCAATTTTATCGACAGCGCCATAACAATTGGCTAGCGCCTGTTCCAGTGTCGCCTCGGCAGCAGTCACTCCCAAAACGCGTCCGCCGGACGTGAGGAAGCTGCCGTCTGCGGCTTTGGAGGTACCCGCATGAAAGATCTGCAATTCGTTATTCGTCAAAATCTGATCGAGGCCGTGGATTGGGACTTCGGTTTCATATGCACCCGGATAGCCAGCGCTTGCCAGAACCACACAGGCGGAAGACTGATCACTCCACTCAACCTTAACGCCTGCAAGATTCCCAGCGATTGTCGCCTGGAAAATACTAAATAAATCTGACTTGAGTCGTATGAGAATCGCCTGCGTTTCCGGATCGCCGAAACGAACATTGTATTCGAGGACCTTCGGGCCAGCGGCAGTCAACATCAACCCCACGAAGAGAACGCCGCGAAACGGAAAACCTTCTTCGAAGGCGCCTTGCAGCGTAGGCTCAATAACCTCGCGCACAATTCGATCAAGCGTGTTTTTGTCGAGTACGGTACGGTCCGTTATCGCACCCATACCGCCGGTGTTTGGTCCAGTATCGTTTTCCCCGATGCGCTTGTGATCGCGAGCCGCCGGCATCAACGCATAGTCGCGACCGTCGGCAAATAACAGAACTGATACTTCCCTGCCCTCAAGCGCCTCTTCAATCAGCAACTGTTTCGTAGCCGCAGCGGCAACCAGTGTCCCGGAACCGAGATCTGCGACAGCCTTTTCTGCATCCTTGCGGGATGGAGCCACAATCACGCCTTTGCCGGCGGCGAGTCCATCCGCCTTAACCACCACCGGCGAGTCGGGCGCGCCAAACTTTCCACTGCGCAACGCTGCGAGGGCTTGGTCCGCTGAATGTGCGACGCAGTATTCAGCCGTCGGTATCTGATGACGGCGCATGAAATCTTTGGCAAACGACTTACTCGATTCCAGCCGCGACGCAGCTTGACTGGGTCCAACGATCTTTAGCCCGTGCCGTGTAAACTCATCGACAATTCCCTCAGCGAGCGGGCCCTCGGGACCAACAATCGTCAGATCGATGCCCTCAGTCTGAACAAACTCTATTAGCGATTTATGGTCACCGCTTGGAATAAGAGACGCACTCGGCGAGCTGGGAAATGCCTGCATTCCCAGGTGCGCAATAGAGGTCGATGGGCAGGTTTGAAGTCCTTTTAAGGGCCCACACAATTGCGTGTTCTCGGCCCCCAGAACCTATAACCAGTGCTTTCATATTATTTGGGAGCGATTAGCTCAGGCTGCTGCAAAACTCCTAACCATCGCCTAAACTGGCACTTTTCGGAACTCTTGGTTCTCAAAGGCGGACATTCTTCCACAGATTCTCTCGTCAGTCATAATTTTTGCTGCTTTTGACCTTGACACAATTTCGCCATAGTTATACTTTGCATGCACATCCGCTCCACCTGATCGAGGGCAGCCTACGCTCACCCCGATACTCGCCAGGAGAAGCGCGGTTCCTCTTTGAGGCAAACATCTCCAAGTGACCCCCGCCCTAAACTGGGATCATGGCGCAGACCGACCCTGGGAGAACGAGTCATGCAAGAACGGGAAGAAGTCCATGAACTGGGAGTTAACCCAGATTCCGAATACCAAGATCGCAGCATCAAGTGCGTAGATTGTAACGAACCCTTTATTTGGACCTCAGGTGAACAAGCCTTTTTCCATGACAAGGGACTGAAGAACGAACCGAAGCGCTGCAAACCCTGCAAGCAAGCAAAAAACGAAAGACTAGCGGCAATCACTGCGGCCCAAACCTCCGGCGTGCGCCAGCGCGTGGAAGTTTCTGTTCAGTGCGCGCAGTGTGGACAACAGACGACCGTCCCTTTCTATCCTTCGCAGGGCCGGCCAGTCTACTGTCGTTCGTGTTTTCTGGCTGGTCGTACCGGTGAGGCCAATAACTCGGCCAGCGCCTAAGTCGTTCGCCATAACAGCGACAATCCAGGCTCCTTCAGCTTACCGTTCAAGGTGATACGGCACGCTGGTAACGATAACCCCTTTCTTAAACAGTAGTGCGCCCTTGAGCATTAAAGAGCTCTGATTGTGTAGCAAGTGTTGCCACCACTTCGCCGGGACGAATTCAGGCAGCACAACCGTCACGATGTCGTTCTCTCCTTTCCGTTCCAGGCGGGCAATGTAACGCAACAAGGGACGGGTCAGTTCGCGATAGGGTGACGGAAGGACTACCAGGGTAACTCCCGCGCCCCAACGCTCCCACTTCTCACGTAACTTAATTGTGGCCTCTTCATCGAAGTCGACATAGACAGCCTGAACATGCTCAGGGGCAATAGACTTGGCATATTGCAGCGCTCCAACTACGCCACGGTGGATGCCCGAGATTGGTACTATCACGGTATGCTTGATTGGGCTAAGGGCACCGAGCCCCTCCGTTGAAAGCTGTATCGCCACGCCTACATAGTGCTTGTGAATGGCGCGAAACATCAGCACGAGGAGTGGAATTACCACCACTACGATCCATGCGCCGTGTATGAACTTCGTGGCGATGAAGACGCAAAGCACGATGAAGGTGGCGACGGCACCCACGGCATTGACCACGATTGATTTTTTCCAGTGCGTGCTGTCAGTAACTTCATCACTCACAAAGGTCGATCCGCGCTGGTCTGACGCTTCCAGTTCTGCATCAGGTAAGGTGTCCCTATCGACGGTACTTTGAGTGTAGTGGATGTCGTCTTCACGCCGTTTTCGCTCCTTCGCCTTGTTCTTCGGTGACTGCGCACGCACTTTGAGCCAGTGCCGGACCATGCCCGATTGCGAAAGCGTGAAAGAAAGAAAGACGCCAACTGCGTAGAGGGGAATGAGCCGGCTCGTGTCGCCACGCGAAGGCGATGACTAGAATGCTGGCGAAGATTGCCAGCATGACGATTCCGTTGGAGAAGACCAACTTGTCCCCGCGAGTGGCGAACTGGCGCGGCAGGAAGCGGTCGCGCGCCAGTAAACTACCGAGCCGCGGAAAGTCAGCAAACGAAGTATTCGCTGCCAGTACCAGAATCAGGGCCGTCGCAATCTGCACGACGTAGTAGAACCAGGCCAGTGGCCCTGTGAACATGATTCGCGCAAACTGCGAAATGACGGTTTCACTGGCATGCGGATGAACTCCATAAAGGTAGGCGAGCACGCTCGTGCCCAGGAACATCGTTGTCAAAAGAGCCGCCATTACAACTAGAGTCGTGGCGGCATTATGCGCCTCTGGTTTCTTAAAGGCTGGAACGCCATTCGAAATAGCCTCGATTCCGGTCAGTGCAGCGCAACCGTTCGAAAAGGCTCCCAGCAGCAGAAACAGCGTCAAAGGCTGAAGCTTATATCCTTCTGCGATCTTGATTTCTTCGGGGCCGGGGATGGGAGCAGCACCGCCATAAGTGTAGTAGCTGAAGAGCCCATAACCGATCATGAAAAGAAAGCTAATCAGAAAGGCGTACGTGGGTGCGGCAAACAGACTGCCCGATTCGCGCACGCCACGTAAGTTGGCAATGGCAATGAAGGTAATGAAAATCAGACAAAGAACAACCTTATGATGGTCCAGCCAGGCGTAGCGCGTGCCCTGCACCATGGAAGTGATAGCGGCAACACCGGCAGCGATGGAGACCGCAACAGTAAGCACATAATCAACCAGTAGTGAAGCTCCCGCGACCAGGCCCGCATTAGTACCCAGATTTTCCTTGGCAACGATGTAGGCGCCGCCTCCAGACGGGTAGGCGTGGATAGTTTGGCGGTAACTGCTTGCGACGATGACTAGAAGTACCCCAATGCCGATGGAGATCGGCACCACGTACTTAAACGCGCCTGCCTGGCCGTAGGCAGCCGCAGCGGCCAAGACGAGCAGGATTTCCTCAGTGGCGTAAGCAGTAGAAGACAGCGCATCGGAAGAGAAAACAGCCAAGGCGGTTTTCTTCGAAAGACGCTCGTGAGCCGCTTGTTCAGTTCTAAGGGCGCGGCCGATGATAAAACGTTTGAGTTCTGCTGCCACGACGAATGTTCCTCCTGGAAATGTTCTTATCTGTGCGCTCTAGCGCACGCTGGTAACTACAACCACCCCGCTCGGGCTGCGAGAGCGGGACCCCGGCTAGTTGCTCCACCGCGCTGCCATGGGTAATTCGTCACGGTCGACGTCTTTAACCGTAAGTTTTCTAGTGGGAGGAACTTTGCCTTCCTTCCATAGGTAGTCGCTTAATAGCCGTTGGGCCTGACTCGTCCAAAACGAGTTTTCAGCTGGAAGTTGCCTTCTGGTCATCCGCTCTACATATCCGACGGCTTCGTTATCGATTTCCACCAGCACTTCATGCTCGCCTCCAGTAGGGCTTTTCACAGTGAAGCGGCGTTCATGCGGTTCCTGTCGGGCGCCTTCTGACTCCAGGATAGTGAACCCGTTCATGGTGATGATTTGAATTAAAGGTTCCGGTGAACCTTCTCTTGAAGCGGGAGCAGCAGAGACCGACGCGGGACACTGTTTGGCAAGCGCGGCGGTTACAGCGTTCCGCAAGATTTCAGGGGTCATGGGCTTGCGGACGAAGTCGGTAGCCCCGAGTTTCATCGCATCAACGGCGAGTTCAATCGAAGCGTATGCTGTCGACATGATGACGCGCGCATCGGGCTGGCGATCTTTGATATGCCGGAGTGTTTCAAGCCCATCCATACCCGGCATTCGCTGGTCCAGGAGGACCGCGTCCCAGGTTGACCCGTCAGCGAATACTTCCAGGCCCCGCTCGCCGTCGACCGCTTCGCCAATTTCGTAACCTGCAGCCTGCAGTGTTAGTCGAGTTACGCGGCGAATGTTTTCTTCATCATCAATTATCAAGATGCGTTTACTCATCACCCACTCCCTTTCGTTCCCTTCCCTACTGATTCTGCCGCCATCGGCAGCGGCAAAGTGAATGTGAAGGTCGTTCCGCGCCCTACCTCAGATTGAACGCTGATCTGACCGCCGTGCGCTTCCACAATTGATTTTGAAATCGTGAGTCCGAGTCCCGCTCCCCCGGTGGGCGCATCGGGCACTTGTACGAACTTATCGAAGATGTGCGGCAGATATTCGCCTGGTATACCGCTCCCCGTATCACAGACAGATACTGCTACGTTACCATCGCGGTGTTCAGCGCTGATTCTGATTTCACCTTGCTTCGTGTGGCGCAGAGCATTGATGACGAGGTTGCTAATGACACGCTCGATTTGCAGGCGGTCTACCTTCACTGAGGGAAGATCAACCGGCGCTTCAACGCACACCTCCAGGCCCTTTGCTTCCACCTGGGGGCGCAACTCTTTGACAGCCGTGGTGAGTAGATCTCTCGCGCTAACAGTAGCGAGTTGCGGCAGACTTTCACCTGCTTCAATCCGGGAGAGATCAAGCAAGTCTCGCATCAGCTTATCAAGTCTCTCACAGTCCTGGCGGCAAGCTTGAAGCACCTCGTTTTGGTTGTCAGTCAACTCTCCAAGTGCGCCTTCGAGCAGCAGATGGACGCCCATCTGCACACTGGTAAGCGGGGTGCGAAGTTCATGGGAGGCAGTGGCTATGAATTCTGATTTCAGTCGATCAATTTCACGCAAATGCGTGATGTCCTCCAGGAGGGTGACAGCGCCTAGCAAACGATTGCGGTTATCGCGCATTGGTGTAGTGCGGACACGAAACGCCCGTTCAGAACCGTCGACGGCAAGCGGCAACAACGACGACATGCCTTCGCCAGCCACGGGACGTTGTGACTCCAGGGCTTCCGCAACGGCACCGGCAATGCGGGCGTCGCGCGCTACCTCGCCGACGTGCCTGCCGGCGTTTTCTTTTTCGGAACCAAATATCTCCTCCGCAGCAGGATTCAGTTTTGTTACACACCCTTCACCATCGGTGACAATCACCGGGTCATATAAGGAATCGATTGTCGCCTCAGTAGTTTGTTGGGCCACCAGGAGTTTGCCCATGTCAGAGCTGCGCAGTTCCCGAATACGCTCGGCCATTCGGTTGTATTCCGCAGCCAGTACACCGACCTCATCCCCGGAATTAACCGTTACTCTTGCATCGAGGTCACCGGCAGCCATTTTTGCTGTCGTTGCCGTGAGCTGACGCAACGGCTCAACTATTCGATTCGCGAGAAAGAAAGCCAGCATTATCCCGGCAGCCACTAACACTCCCGCAATTAACAATGTGCGATAGAACCAGAGCTGAGCCACGCCGGCGGCCGCCTCCGACTTCGCAAGCATTGCACGTTGATTGAGTTGCAACAGATGTTCACATTCAGCGCGTAGTTTATTGAACTGAGGTTCGAGGCGCGTGAAGTATTCGTCGCGCTCAGAGAGCTCTTCGCTCCCTGAGATCCCTTGTCGGAGCGAAGTATCTGTAGCATTTACTTTAGCCATGAAGGCGTCGAACATTTGGTAGTAGGTATCGCGGTCACGGCGAATAGCCTCGATAGCCTCAGGTTCTCCAACTTCAGTGATGTTGTTCTTGGCCCTCTGAAAATTGGTGTCAAATCGGAGGCGATGCTCTCGCAGTTGAATCATTGCTTTCTCACGCGCGCCCAGGAGTACGAACAATGCTGCAGAGTCCTGGCGTTCAAGGCTCTCCTTCATCTCCTGCGCCGCGACTACTGAGTCGTAGTTATTGGAGATGATGCGGCGGGACACACCACCCATCTCCCGCAGCCGCAAAGCGCTCCAACCCCCAAGCACCACGATGGCGGCGACGAATATCAGATAACCGAGTAAGAGTTTGGTTCTTAAGCTCATCGCGGGCAGAACTCAGGACCCAGAATTTAGAATAAGAACAAGTCATCGTCTTCATTCTGTCTTCTAAATTCTGTCTCCAGAATTCCCATTTGCTCATTCTGACTCCTGAATTCTGAGTTCTGAATTCTCCGCCAACGGCACCACTTGCACGGTCGCATCTCGCACTTCATCGAGAAAACGGTTGATGATTGAGCCGTGCCAGAGAATGTCCCAACGAGACCGGGCGGTCTGGCCGAAAACGACATGCGTAACACCTTCATGTCTCGCGAAATCAATCAGAGCGTCTGCTACTCGTCTGGATTTCAATTTAATGACCTTGGCTCCTAGCTCCTCAGCGAACCGAATGTTCTCCTGGAGCGCCGCATAATCCGGAGGTTTAATCCGGCCAAGCTCCTCGTTAGGCGTTTCGACATAAACGGCGAACCAGTCACTCGCCAGGCGTCCAGCCACGCGGGACCCAACGCGCAATAACTTTTTCGCGCTGCCACGAGATGCCATCGCAACCATCACTTTCTCAGGGATGATCGCCTGATCGAGTCCTTCGCGTTCGCGGTAGTCGTATGATTTAGTAGCCTGATCCGTTGCCACCTGCCTCAAGGCAAGTTCGCGTAACGTTGAGAGATTTCCCTTGCGGAAGAAGTTGTTGAGGGCCTGTTCGATCTTCACCACATCGTAAATCTTTCCCTGGCGCAGACGCGTGCGCAGTGTGTCGACAGACACATCGACATTGACAACTTCATCTGCGCGCCGAAGGAAATAGTCTGGGACTGTTTCGCGTACCCGCACGCCTGTGGTGCGAGTCACGACGTCATTCAGTGATTCGAGGTGTTGAATATTTACCGCAGTGATTACAGAAATGCCCGCGTTAAGTAACTCCAAAACGTCCTGGTAACGTTTGCGATTCTTCGAGCCCGGAACATTGGTGTGGGCTAGTTCGTCAACGACGGCGATGGCTGGGCGCCGAGCGATAACCGCATCGACATCCAACTCTTCGAGAGTGACTCCGCGATACTCAATGTACCGCATCGGCACGCACTCAAGCTCGCCGATCATCGCCCTGGTGTCTTCACGGCCATGGGTTTCCACTACCGCGACGACAATGTCGACGCCCTGCTTTCTGAGCAGGTGAGCGTCTTCCAGCATCTGGTAAGTCTTACCAACACCGGGGGCCGCGCCGATGTACACACGCAGCTTTGCCTGCTCGCCCTGATTGAGCTTGGCGAGAAGAAATTCCGGTGATGGGCGGTTACCGTTTTCGGTCATCGATCGTCAAAGTCCAAAGTCCAAGTGTCATTTTCTAAGTCAACTTTGGACCTTGGACTTTTGGACTCACTTTTTCATAGGCATCGTTCGGTCCAAATCAAGATTAAGCTCCAATACGTTCACAGTTGGTTCGCCCAGGAAGCCGAATTGCCGTCCCTCAGTGTGCCTCGCTAAGACTCCCCGCAGCTCGTCTTCACTGATCCCGCGTTCGCGCGCGACGCGGGGAACTTGAAAGTCTGCGGCGGCGGGAGAAATGTGTGGGTCGAGACCAGAACCCGAAGTCGTCACTAGATCAATAGGCACAGGCTTACCCGGATTCTCAGCCTGTAGTTTTTCAACATCGGCTTTCACCCGATCAATTAACTTCTGACTGGTGGGACCAAGATTCGAACCCCCCGACGCACCCGCATCGTAACCATTCGCGCCTGCCGCTGATGGTCGCGACCGAAAGTATCCGGGGGAATCAAAGGGCTGCCCAATCAAACGCGAGCCAATAACGGCACCGTCAGCACCTTTGATCAACGACCCATTGGCTTGATCGGGGAAAATTACCTGGGCCAGGCCCGTCACCACTAATGGATAGACCAGCCCCAGCAACGCTGTCGTTACAATTGTCATTAGAACTGCGGTGATGAGATTCTGCTTCATGTTGTGTTCTCACTAAGCTCAGTAAGTAAAGACCTCCTGCAACTTCACGCCAATTTCAGGGCGTAAACCACTAAGTCAATGACTTTAATGCCAACAAAGGGGAGGACCAGTCCGCCTAAGCCGTAGATCAAAAGATTACGGCGCAACAATGCCGCCGCGCTCATGGCGCGATACGTGACGCCACGCAACGCCAGGGGAATCAAAGCGATGATGATCAGGGCGTTGAAAATCACGGCGGAGAGGATCGCGGAGTGCGGCGTGCGCAGGTTCATGACGTTGAGTGAGTTCAAGACCGGAAACGCGACCGCAAACATCGCCGGAATGATAGCGAAGTACTTGGCCACATCATTGGAAATTGAAAACGTAGTTAAGGCGCCCCTGGTCATCAACAGTTGTTTGCCAATCTCTACGATCTCAATCAACTTCGTCGGGTTCGAATCCAGGTCCACCATGTTCCCCGCTTCTTTCGCTGCCTGTGTGCCTGTATTCATAGCTACGCCCACGTCCGCCTGGGCCAGGGCAGGAGCGTCATTGGTTCCATCACCGGTCATAGCAACGAGTTTCCCGCCCGCTTGTTCTCGCTTGATCAAAGTCATTTTGTCTTCCGGAGTGGCTTGGGCGAGGAAGTCATCGACGCCGGCTTCGCGAGCGATCGTGGCGGCTGTCAACGGGTTGTCGCCCGTAATCATTACCGTTCGGATTCCCATCTGTCGCATTTGATTGAACCGCTCTACCATTCCCCCCTTGATGATGTCTTTCAGGTGAATGACACCAAGGGGCGCCTTGTCAGCGGAAACGACTAAAGGCGTACCACCTGCTTTGGAAACCCGTTCAACGATCTCTGACAACTCCTTCGGAATGCTGTTTCCGAACGAGGAGACATACTTTTCAATCGCGTCGGCGGCACCTTTGCGAACTTCACGCCCATCAAAATCAACTCCAGACATACGCGTTTGGGCGGTAAAAGGGATAAAGGTTGCTGCATGCGGCGCAAGTTCGCGTCCCCGCAACCCGTACTTCTCTTTTGCCAGGACTACTATCGATCGGCCTTCCGGCGTTTCGTCTGCCAGCGAGGAAAGCTGTGCTGCTTCGGCCAGTTCTTTTTCCTCGACACCAGCGAGCGGAATAAATGTTGTAGCCTGGCGGTTGCCGAGCGTAATCGTGCCTGTCTTATCAAGGAGCAAAGTATTTACGTCGCCCGCCGCCTCAACAGCGCGGCCGGACATTGCAAGCACATTGTGTTGGATCAGCCTGTCCATGCCCGCAATGCCGATAGCTGAGAGCAAGCCTCCGATAGTCGTCGGAATCAGACAGACGAGCAGCGAGACCAGAACGAAAATGGTTTGACCTGCGTTGGAATAGATCGCAAATGGTTGCAGCGTTACGACCGCGAGCAGAAAAATTATGGTGAGTCCGGCGAGCAGAATACTCAGTGCGATTTCGTTTGGAGTTTTCTGACGTTCAGCTCCTTCGACGAGAGCAATCATGCGATCAATGAAAGTCTCGCCTGGATTGGATGTGATTCTTATCTTGATTTGGTCGGAAAGGACACGGGTGCCCCCGGTAACTGCAGACCTGTCGCCGCCTGCTTCCCTAATCACCGGAGCTGACTCACCCGTAATTGCCGATTCGTCTACACTGGCCACGCCCGCGATAATTTCGCCGTCTCCAGGAATGAATTCGCCTGCAGACACAATCACCACATCGTCTTTGCGCAACTGCGGTGCGTTCACTACTTCGATTTGCCCACTGGGCAAGAGGCGATTGGCCGTTGTCTCAGTCTTTGCTTTTCGCAAGTTATCCGCCTGCGCTTTTCCCCGCCCCTCGGCCATCGCTTCCGCGAAGTTGGCGAAGAGCACCGTGAACCACAACCAAAGTGTGATCTGCAATTCAAACTTTGAATCTGTAATACCTGGAATCGGGGCGACAAGTCCGCGAATGAGTTGAAACGTCGTCAAAACGCTACCGACTTCAACGACAAACATCACTGGATTCTTCATCATCGAACGCGGGCTCAGCTTTCTTAAGGAATCGAAAACTGCTCGCTTAACGATCTGTGTGTTCCAAATAGCTATTTTCTTAGTGGTTTCAGCCATAACTTAAGGCGAGTCAAAAGGTCTTACCTGCCTGCATCAGCAGATGCTCTACGATTGGTCCCAGGCTTAGGGCTGGGAAGAAGGTCAATGCTCCGACGATGACAATCACGCTCACCAGTAGCGTCGTGAAAAGGGGTGTCGTGACGGGGAATGTGCCGAGCGATGGCGGCACTGTCTTCTTACGGGCCAGGTTCCCGGCAATGGCGAGCATCGGAATTATCATGAAGAACCGCCCAACGAGCATCGCTACCCCAATCGTCGAGTTGTACCAGAGCGTATTAGCCGAGATGCCCGCAAAGGCAGAGCCATTGTTCCCGGTGCCCGATGTAAATGCGTAGAGAATCTCGGAGAGGCCGTGTGGTCCGTTGTTATTCAATTGAGAAGTCCCGAAATTTGGAGAGACTGCTGAAATGGCGGCAAACGCCAGAATAGTCAAGGGAAAGACCAACACTACAAGCGTCGCCATTTTCACATCGTAGGCTTCGATTTTCTTGCCGAGGTATTCGGGTGTACGGCCGACCATTAGGCCTGCGATGAAGACGGCGAGGATCACATAAATCAGGATCCCATACATTCCCGCGCCCACGCCGCCAAAGACCACTTCGCTGAGCATGATGTTGGAGAGTGGAACCATCCCCCCGAGCGGAGTGAAAGAATCGTGCATGGCGTTAACCGCCCCACACGAGGCGTCGGTAGTGGCAGTGGCAAACAAGGCGCTATTCGCAATACCAAACCGAACTTCCTTGCCTTCCATGTTGCCGCCCGGTTGCATCGAGTTCGCAGTCTGATTGGTCCCGGCAAACAAGGGATTGCCGCGCGACTCGGCCCAGTAAGCGGTCACCACACCACCAAAAAACAGGAGTGCCATAGCAGCGAACACGGCCCAGCCGTGCGTCTGCGATCCAGTGGTTCTGCCCAACGTGTATGTCAACCCAGCCGAGACGGCGAAGATGGCGAACATCTCCAGGAGATTTGAGAGTGGTGTCGGGTTCTCGAACGGGTGAGCACTGTTGGCGTTGAAAAAGCCGCCGCCATTTGTGCCCCACATTTTTATGGCTTCTTGCGATGCGACCGGTCCCTGCGCGATCGTTATGACGTTCCCACTGAAGTCTTTCTTATCAACGGCAATATCTTGCTTTTCAATCAACTGCGCCGAGTCATAGGGGTTCAGGTTCTGTACAACTCCCTGAGATACGAGTAAGAGCGAACCGACAATACAAAAGGGTAGCAGCACCCAGAGCAATGCTCGCGTAATATCAACCCAAAAGTTACCGATGGACTGCGTTTCACGACCGGCTATACCGCGTATGAATGCAATCGCCAGCGCGATGCCGACCGCTGCGGAAACGAAGTTGTGATAGGCCAGACCTGCCATTTGCGTGAGGTAGCTCATCGTCACTTCCGGCAGATAGGATTGCCAATTCGTGTTGGTAGTAAACGACGCCGCAGTGTTGAATGACGAACCCGGCTCGATTGCGCCCAAGTGTTGTGGGTTGAATGGCAACACGCCTTGCAACCGTTGCAGCAGATACAGCACCACCATCGAGACGACGCTAAACAGAAGCATTGCGGTGGCGTACTCCGTCCAGGCCATTTCGTGCTTTTCGTCTACTGTCGTCGCCTTATAAATCAATCTTTCTAGAGGGCGCAGAACCGGATCGAGAAAAGTGCGTTCACGGTTGAAGACGTGGGCCATAAAGACTCCCAGCGGCTTCGTCACGGCCAAAATCAAGGCAAAGAAGAACAAGATCTGCAGCCAACCATTCAGCGTCATCTCAAAACTTCTCCGGGCGCAGAAGCGCGTAAGCGAGATAGATCAGCAGCAACGCCGCCAGCGTTAGTCCTATAATCGATTCGAAATTCATTTGGTCTCTTTCTGTAAGTTCTTACATCCGTGCACATAGGCCAGCCCGAGCAGAAAGAAGACGATCGTCGATGCTATAAAAATGAGATCCAACATTGAGTCCCTCAAGATTAAGAAAGAAGGTTTTTATGATTCGTGGTACGAGCGCCGCCTGGTATTAGCTGGAGTTGATTAAGTCGTTTATTGCGGTCCTTAAACCGACGGCGCAACGTTCTCCAAACAATCAAGCGCGCAAGAGTTAGTGACGCAAGCAAGCTGAGATCACTAAACAGGGCATCCCAGCACAGTCCTGCCGTTCTCTGCCACGTTGTTGAGTTCGACTGGTTCTGATTGAAAGTGTCCACAACAATCCCCTTAATTAAAGTTGTAGCCGAGCTCGAGCAGAAAGAAATGATTGCCGTTCGAGGGATTCTGATTGCCAATTGAATAGCCGGCATACCCGGTAACCTTTGGTCCAACTTTGAAGACCAGCCCAGGGGTGAAATAACCGGCGCTATGCTTGCCGGTGAACCAATCGGCAGCAAAGGTCAGCTTCTTATTCAGTGGTTGTTCAAAACCAAACTGCCCGCCAGCGCGGTTCGCAGTTGCGACGACGTTTCGAGTGAAGTCATATCCGCCGAAGGTGACTCGCGTTCCGCTCCTGGACGTCTTGCTCATCTCGGCATAAACGTAATTCCCGGCGTTGTAAGCACGATGACGAACGGGGACGAAGAGGTTATCGCCAACGACGAAGGCCCAGCCGTTATCCCTTTCCTGATATGGTTTCCACTTGATGGTTGGGACAAGTGTCGTGGCATCGGGTCCGGGTTGAATGTTCCCGGTGATGTTCAGTCCAAACTCAACGCGACTTCCTGCGCCGATCACTACGCGCGGAACGAACGAAGAAAACTTCGACACCAGAGCCCCATCGGTAGGCTTCAGACTCGCATCCAGTTCCCCATACACCTTGCCTTTTTCAAGTACATCGGTAGTAGGGACATTGAAGATGGTTTGCTGGGCGTGAACCTCGAGAGAGGCCATCAATACAACGGTTAGGAATATCGCAACGACCAGGGCCTGGTACGCCGAAACGCTCCCGCGTTCTCCCTGCTCCGGACTTTGCGGTGGGGATTTTTTTGGCTCCTGCTCCGCCCAATCCATGCAGTAGCCGGCTAGAATCAATAAGGGAATAGTTAATATCAGGAGACCGGTACCGAGCCCGCGTACCCACGGATGTGCTTCCGCACCCAGTATCCAGGTGCTCGCGGTTAACACGCTTCCCAATAACGCTGCGCTCATCCCGCCAATGAAGCAGCAAATCGCTCCGGTGACTTCCCAGGACAACACCGGGTGCTTAGTTCTTTGTCGGTTCATACAAAGAACTTACGACCGCCGATATAAGAAGGGTGTAAAGGCTTTATAAAAAGTTCGTAAAGTAGGTCGAATACCAAACAGCAGCCAGCGGCAAACAGAGGACGCGAGAAGTAAGTGTGGAGTCGGCCCTAATGCTTCGGTTTGCTGTCTGCTGTGTTCTGACGGCTGTTTACTGTTTGCTGTTTACTGTTTTCCCGGATTGAAGCGATAGCCGATCCAGGGCTCGGTGAGGATATATCGAGGAGATGTTGCATCAGTCTCGATTTTCTTTCGCAGATTGCCGACAAAGACGCGCAAGTATTCGTTTTGCTCAACATAATTTCCACCCCAGAGTGCGGCGAGGAGGGTGCGGTGCGTGAGCACTTTACCGGCGTGTTTCATCAAGTAGGTTAGTAAGTCGAACTCTTTTGGTGTCAAACGGATTTCACGTCCGTCCACTGTAACGCTGCGGGAATCGAGATCTATACGGAAAGCACCTTCCTGCAACACCGTGGGCTCTGCGTCGTTAACAACCGGTGTCATAGCACGGCGAAGGGCCGCGCGTATTCGAGCCAGCAGCTCATCAATCCCAAACGGCTTGGTAACAAAATCATCCGCGCCGATGTCGAGAGCTTCGACCTTTGTCTTTTCTTCGCCTTTGGCGGAGAGAACTATGACTGGAACTGGCGAAACTGCTCTTAGCTTGCGGCAGAGTTCAAGCCCATTCATATTCGGCATAGCTAGATCAGTAATGACAAGATCCGGGTGCCAGTCATTGAATGTCTCAAGACCGGAAAGCCCATCGGCGGCAGTGCGCACGTCGTAGCCGTGAGACTTGAGTCCCGTACGCAACACGCGCGTAAGTTGCGGTTCGTCGTCTACCACAAGAATGCGTGGCTTATCGTTCATGGTTCAATGGCTACAGCCGCGGAATCTTCAGCCTGTTCCGGCAGCTCTTCATCTCCAACCGGCAAGGTAAACACGACCCGAGTCCCCTTGCCGCCAGCGCCAGATTCGATCCAGATCTTTCCCTCGTGGGCTTCGACAATTCCCTTTGCAATCGCCAAACCCATTCCTGTCCCGGAAGGTTGGTGAGTACTAATGTCTCCGTCACGGGTGGCGCGGAAGAATTTATCAAAAACGCGCTCACGCAAATCAACCGCAATGCCTTCACCCTGATCTTCCACTGCCATGCTAATCATACCGTCGGCAGAGCGCCCGGCACTGATACGGATTTGTGTCTCCTTCCGTGAATACTTTGCAGCGTTATCGATGAGTGTATACACCACTTCGCTTACCGCCCGTTCGTCAACCCGGACGACGGGCAAGTCCGATTCAATATCAACCTCAACCTGGTGACCTTGTGTAAATCTCTCAGCACGTGCGAGCGCCGTTGATATAATTTCATCCACGGCACTCCACCTTCGTCGCAGCTGCAATTCACCGGCCTCGATGCGCGCCAGATCGATCAGTCCGCCAATGAAACGATTTAGGCGATCGCTTTCTTCATCGATCACTTCCATCATCTCCAGTCTTGATTCAGCGTCCAGCGCAACCACTGGCTCCCCTTCTGATCCGTCCCGCAGTTCATCTAACAGGGTGGTGATTGACGCCTTGATCGAGGTAAGCGGCGTGCGCAGATCATGCGTAACGGCGTCGAGCAAGGTCGATTTCAGCTTCTCGCTTTGTCTCAAAGCTTCTGCCTGGCTCGCACGTTCAAACACAGCCTGTAGTTCCTGGTACAGTCGCTCGATCTCGCGCCTTCCTTTTTCCGCTTCCTCTGCTCGTCGCCTGGCTCGCGCCGAAAGTTGCCCGGCGGTTATGGCAGTGATCATGAAAGCAATAAATGCGATCCAATTCTCAGGCTCGGCAATCGTAAAAGTTCCGTAGGGTGGAAGAAAGAAGAAGTTGAAAGACGCGACGCCGAGGAGTGAAGCCAGCACAGCGGGTTTGGATCCCCAGGCGGTTGCAACAAAAAGAACGATTAGCAGCAGTGTCAAAGCGACGGTGGTCGGATTAACATGACCACCGAAAACCTTGAGGACAGCGGTAGCAGATATAATAACAACTACCGCGACGACGTATCCGAGGAGCTCTTTTACGGGCGAGTGCTGTCCACACAGCTGGAATTGTACGGCCATTGGCGGCAGAACCTACAACCAGCGAGTCTATCCGCCAACGTGGACCACTGGGCGGCGCTCAGGGTCTTTCTCCGCCTGTCTTAACACTTCGTGGGTTACGGGGGCGGTGTCTCCCTCGCCAAAGGCTATGTATTTTAGTAAGTACGACAGCGGATTGCCTTCGCTCCAACCGAAATAGACGTGCGGCAATTTTCCGGTTTCGTTGCGCAGGAATAGCAAAAAGGCGGCAATGGCATTGGGCACTGCCGGCGAAACCGCTCGTAAGATCTTATAGCCGTCAACCTTTTCGCCCTGGATTTGCAACACTCCTGAGAACTCCGACGCATCGCCCGGCGTCACTTCAAAGAAAAGAATTGGTTCTCCCGGCGGTATGTGGTTGTCTGTTCGCTTTTCTTTCTCTTTAGTCTCGTATTCAGTTACGTCGCCGGTGTCTCGGCGATTGGCGATGATGCGCACAGTGCCTGCTGCCGCTTTGCGCACGAACTCCCGCGCCAGGTCGTCAAGCTCGATGCGCTCCACTCTCAGCTCAGTCGAACGCCAAACGCGAGAGAACAGCGATGCAGTAATTATCGCGAAGATAAAAAAGGAAGCGATCTTAATTCCCTCGGGCCGCTCGTGAATGTTCTGGATCGTGGTATAGACAAATACCATCGCAATGACAAGAAACGGGATCCAGTTTTCGCCTCGCTTGCGCATTGCCAGCGTCACAGCAATCGCGGCGGAACTCATTAACACCAACACGCCGGTCGCGTAGGCGCCACCCTGCGCATCAACGTCGGCGTTGAATATCAAGGTCACTGCAATGGCGATAATTGTGAACACGAGTGCGAGCGGACGAGTTGCCTGGGCCCATTGCGGCGCCATTCCGTACCTCGGTAAATATCGCGGCACGATGTTCAGCAAGCCGGCCATGGCTGAGGCGCCGGCAAACCAGAGAATTGCTATTGTGCTCAAATCGTAGAGCGAGCCAAAGATATTTCCGAAGTAGAGATGTGCCAGATAAGCCAGCGCACGGCCGTTCGCCTCACCACCCTCCTGGAACTTCTCAGCCGGAATCAGCATCGTCGTGACCAGACTACTGGTGATTAGAAACACACTCATGATCAGCGCGGCCGTGCGCAGAAGTTTGCGCGTATTTTTGATCCTGCCTTCCAGCAGATGTTTAGTATGAGGTTCAGGCTGTCGACCCGTCCTGGTCGAATGAATGCTTTCCCAGTCCGATTCAGTTAGATCTTCATCGCCTTTAACCAACGGCATTACAGCCACACCGGTTTCAAAACCTGAGAGGCCCAGCGCAAGCCTGGGAAACAGGATCAGGGAAACTCCAACGATCAACCACATATTGCCCTGCACTCGCGGATGATGGATGAGCGCGTCTTTCCACTGCGGAAAGTAATGAGGATGTGTGACCACTTCATACATGCCATAGCCAACGACGATGACATTCAACAACAGATATACTCCGACCAACACCACCGCAATGCCGATCGCTTCTTTGAAACCGCGCAGAAAGATCGCGCCCAGGAACGCGACCAGGACCAAGGTTATTCCCACCTGATGTTTTAAGAGCGTGGGAGTGAATGGATTCTCGATGATGTGAGCAGTAGCGTCCGCCGCGGAGAGCGTGATCGTGATAATAAAGTCGGTCGCCACAAAGCCAAGCAACACCAGCACAAACAGCTTGCCTTTCCAGCGCGACAGTAGATGTTCCAGCATGGAAATGGAACCCTCGCCATGCGGACTCTCCTGTGCGACCCGGCTGTAAATTGGTAATGCGCCAAGCAGAGTGAGGAGAACAAGAATGAGCGTGGCGACTGGTGAGAGAGCGCCCGCTGCCAGGAAAGCAATACCGGGTTGGTAACCGAGGGTCGAAAAATAATCGACACCCGTCAAGCACATCACCTTCCACCAGGGATGTTGCTTGTGAGCGCCGGGGCGATCGTCATTCGAGGCTGACTGCCTACCGCCCTTGTATAACCACAGCTTAAACTTTCGCCTTGTTTGATCGAATAAAGGCATCCCGGTGGCCATTCACACTGGCCCAACAATCAGTCTGCTACCCTCTCTGTGTTCGCTTTTTAGCTCGCGGAATTCTACGCTGATTCGTTGCAACGTCAATAGTTCTCGATGATCGAATTTAGCGGAAACGTGATCGTCACCCCAAAAATGAAAAGCGGGCGGGGGCCTCCCACAGCCCCCACCCTAAGGCCGCATGTCCTCACCCCACGCGACCACTTCGCTCACCGGGGAGGTGAACGCAGGCGGATTATGCAACAGTCGGATTAAAGTTTCAACGACTTTCCCAACCAAAAATATAAGAATTAGTTATGAAGGTCAGAGTGGTTCTTTGTAGCAGCCCGCCGATGGTCCAACCGCAGTCCCTGGAAAACACTCAGGACGGCTTGGCGCCAAACGTAGATGTCATGCCGCTTCCGATTGCGGCAGAATCTTCGCTGCGCCGGGGATCATTGGTGAGTTTTTCAGCGGGGGCGAGATCGGCCATGCCGACTACAGCCAAAAGCGCAGTAACGCCAAGAGTGGCGAGAATGTAAAGAACTGCCGTCATCTCCTTGTAGATGAGAATGATCGTCCCAATGGCCAGCACAGCGGTCCAAAGAACCGTGATCATTTTTCTTCGGCGCTTGTCACTGGCCGCGTTTCTGCGTTTCATTACAAAACTCCTAAACCGTCAATTGTTACTCGGGCGATTTCTAATTCGCAGTCGAGATCTCGTTGCTCTTGATTAGTAGACGACTCGGTTTGCTATGGAAGCGCCGCCCGTACTCACCATGTTCCCCAAGCCTCCCGATACGGCTCCCATCAGTGTTTGAACAATCCTGGGCCCCGAAAACATTCCTGCTTCAGGGACTTCGACTATATCGAAGGGCTGGAGCAAAAAATCAGCTTGCTGGTTTTTCTTGATGGCGGCATAGTCCACCTTGATCGTTTGCTGATCAGTCGAGCCGGGTTTCTGCCTGTAGATACGAACGTCGCTGATCTTTCCTTCTCTGCGCGCGCCGCCCACCATCGCTAAAGCTCTGCTAAGGGTAAGCCGGTCTCGAAGGTAAATGCCCTGCGGAGAAACCACGCTGCCCATAATGTAAACGGGTTCTGCCTCCGTTACGATGACGTAGTCGCCTGGGCGGACGATGGGATTCGCCTGCGCTTTGCCGCTACTCAACTCCGCGATCTTTACAATTTCGAAAGGGGTCTTGGTAGCGTCAAAGGGTGTGGCCAACGCTTCCTCACCCGGTTGCGGACACATCAATGGCTCGGTATGGAAAATCTGAATCGTGCCTGAGGCCCGATCTGTAAACCCGCCCGAAACTACCATTAGCTCGTTGAGTCTAATCCGGCGTTGCATCGTAACGCGGGTCGGTTGGCGAACGGCGCCAAAGACAGTCGCCGGCTGACGACTTTTTCTCTCGGCAACGTGGACACTTACCTGCGGATTCTTGAGGTATTTTCCGTACGCTTTGACAATGTCCTTTTGGACTTCTTTTTCAGTTCGGCATTTTGCGGAAATCGGGGATTCCAGGAAGGGCAATGAGCTGATGTTCCCATCGCTATCAACTTCAACGACCGCGTTGAGATCAGATTGTCCGAAAACTCTGACGTCCAGAGTATCGCCCGGACCAAGCAGGTAATTCTTAATACCCTGAGTGTCTATCGAGGAATCTTCCGAAGTCGAACGCGAGTTTGAGACTTGAGGAACGTCCTGACTGCTGGAACTTTGTGACTCCTGAGTTCGCACCAGGCCGGGAAAGATCAAACTAACGACAATCCCCATGAATACCAGACTCTTTTTCATACAAACACCTCACACCGCTGCAAAAACTTAACCAATCGACCTCTCAAAGATGTAACGGCCGAAGGGATCGATGCCTTCGGGGCCAAAAATCAGACCTTAGTTGCGCCGGAGTCGCCCAAATTCGTGGGTTGCTCCTTGTCCCTGTTAGAACCACGCCGTGCTGGGGGTTTTCTGCTGGAGTGCCCGACGGTCCCTGGCACTGCAAAACCAGTAAAAAGCAAGTTGCAATGATTGCATAAAAGATAGTGGATGCCAACCAGACGAAAGAGAAAAGGGGTCGGTTTGTAACCCTTCCTGATGCGAGAACTACGACACTTCGGACACTTCTGCGAAATCATTCTGAGAGGCCTCCACCATCATGAATTCCTTCCTCCCTGGCAACTTCTGCCTTGGCGCTTTTCTGGGACCGCACCCTGGCCTTCAATGACTCTATCTCACGCTCAATACGCTCAGAACTGGCGACTCTTACTTCTTCTTTCATCGCCCCTCGATCCAGGTAGAACAGCGCATCTTTGTAACGATCGATGGCGCGCCGGTAATGACCTTTGAAAGCTGCCCGCTCTGCCAGCTCAACCCAGTGGGCCACTTTGACCGAAGAAATAAACTCGCGAATTGCCGCGCTCGACTCCAGCAGCTCGGTCTCCTGCGGGTAAAATTGCAATGCGGATTCCAGACAATGCAAGGCCCTATTCGCTGCTTCAATCCGTTCCGAGGTTCGCGCACGCTGCTGCGCCTCGTAGGTTAGCGCGCGTGAAGAGTCCCTGGCCCAGGTTAACAAGTGGTGCTTCTGAAGCACGCGCGCGCGCTCCTGGCCCGCCCGGATTGAGTTCCTTCTCTCGGAAGATAGTGTGTTGGATCTCAAAGTGTCATCCGCGTTGGCGAGATAGTCCTGACAGAGATGAAATACGTCGAAGTGCGCTTCCGGATTGGCGCCGGCATCAGCCTCTTCCGAATGTCTCTGAACATTTCGCCAGGCCGCCGACATTCCAGAGCTCGACTGAGTTTTTTGACGGGGTCTTTGATGTTCGCCGCTCGTGCGCGCTGATTTTTCGTTGCCTTGATCCAGAAGATAACGAGTCCAGGCTCGCCGCATCACGACTTCTCGTGCTGACAACGCAACCAGCAGGACCACGCTGGCCGCCAGTCCGGCTGGAATCCAAGGAGCTTCGTCGCCGCCGCTAACAAGCCACCACCACAGTCCAAAGAACAAAGCCAATGCCGCTACGAAGGCTGCCAGAAGATACCCGAGGCTGGAAGGCATACGGGTCCGCGGAGCACGCCGTCGCGCAGCTTCGCCGGCGCTACGCGCGTTTGTGCGAGCGGTCCGGGGAAAAAATCATCCGCGGAGTTGTTGCGCAAAGTTCTTCCTCTCTGGAAATTGGTGGGACGACCACTTTAATCTTCTGCTGTGATGGCCGGCCTCGCGGCCTGAAAAGGAACTGCGCCCTAACTGAAACAAACGCAATAGTCGGCTTTTTGCTATTGTGCTGTCAATATATGATGGCTGGCAACGGTGCAGGCACCGGCCGGAAATCCCGCAGCGCAAAGGAAACCGCATGGAAAAAGAGTTAGTGAATAAGGTTCTGCTCATAACGGGCGCCACTTCCGGCATCGGCAAGGCGACTGCTCTCAGGTTTGCCCAGGCAGGCGCAAGCATCGCCGCAGTAGGAAGGAACCAGGCGGCGTTGCTGGAACTTCAGGAACAGGTCGAAAATGCCGGAACGGAGCTACTCTCCATCCCGGCCGATCTATCGCACGAAGGAGAGACTGAAAGCGTTGTCGCGAAGACGATGGAACGCTTTGGCGGAATTGATGTGCTGGTTAACTCGGCCGGTCATATTTCTTCAGGGACCATAGAAAACACTTCTTTATCGGCCTGGGATGCAATGCTTGAAATCAATTTGCGCGCGCCCTTCGTTCTGATGCAAAAGGCCTTGCCAACAATCATTAAAAGGCGCGGCAATATCGTCAATGTCTCGAGTGTGACTGGCTTGCGAGCGTTTCCCGGGGTGTTGGCATACTGTGTATCGAAGGCGGGTCTCGATCAACTAACGCGTTGCGCAGCACTCGAATTGGCAGCCCAGGGCGTGCGTGTTAATGCCGTCAATCCGGGTGTGGTAGTAACGGAAATCCATAAGCGCGGCGGCTTGACTGAAGAGCAATATGAGGCATTCCTGACGCACTCGAAAACAACTCACCCACTCGGCAGGGTCGGTCAACCGCAGGAAATTGCCGAACTTATTTTCTTCCTCGCCTCAGACCGCGCCTCATGGATAACCGGTGCGACATATTCAATCGATGGTGGCCGCGGTCAGACTTGCGCTCGATAGTTCGAAACAGAATCGCATTCATAAGTCCGTGGGGAACCAAAAGCTCGCGCTGAAATCGTTCTCTGTATATACTCTGCCGCAACTACATCGTCGCCAGGTTACCGAACACACGTTTTCTCTTTCTGAGCTGTAGAGTTTTTGATCGGATCTAACACTCTCGCTAGTGAGGCAGTTCGCCATGATTAACGATCCTCGAACTCCTAATGCCCTGGTACGTCCTCTTCCTGCTCAGTCTTCTGGCGCCAGGACTATCATCAAGATCATAGCCGCCGTCATCGCAGTTCTGTTCGCTCTCCTGCTTGGACTCATAGTTCTTTTCCTGATCGGTGTAGAGACTGGACCGGTAGCACTCCTGATCGGAATGGTATCGGCCACCCTGCCCGTACCCATCTACCTGATGCTGGTCCTCTGGATTGATCGATACGAGTCTGAGCCCGCCTGGATGTTGGCGACCGCGTTCTTTTGGGGAGCGCTCGTGGCCGTTTTCTTTGCCTTCCTGATTAATACCGCGAGTGATGTTGCGGTGCAGTTAATGACCAACAGCGCCCGAGCCGGCCACACTTTTGGAGCCGTCATTTCCGCTCCGATAGTTGAAGAGAGCGCTAAAGCTCTGATCCTTTTCATCTTCTTCTTTGCGAAGAAAGACGAGTTTGACGGGGTGATAGATGGCATCGTATACGCCGCCATGGTGGGTCTGGGCTTCGCGATGACGGAAAACATTCAATACTACGGTAAGGCTGTTATGGAGGGTGGCGGGGGAACACTGACCTTCGTTTTCATTCTGCGTGGGTTCTTAGCTCCCTTCTCCCATCCGATGTTCACCAGCATGACTGGCATCGGACTCGGACTGGCGCGTCAGTCACGAAACACGCTGCTCAAGTGGGTAGCCCCGCCTTTCGGGTTAATGGCCGCCATGTCAATGCACAGCATCTGGAATGGTTCGGGAGTTCTCTTTGGCGGCGGCGCATTTCTTCTTACCTACATTCTAATTATGATCCCGGCCTTCTTTATCATGCTGGTAGTAATCGCTCTGGCGCTTCGTCGCGAGGGCCAGATCGTGCGAGAGCATCTCGTCAACGAATTTCAAGGCGGGCTCTTTACGCCGGACGAGTACCGGCGGCTATGTAGTATTTTTGGCCGGATGGGTATGTCCTTCGACGCGTTGACGCGAGGAGGTTTTGGTCAATGGCAGGCAGCGCGGCAGTTGAATCAAACTGCGAGTGAGCTGGCGTTCCATCGAAATCGAGTCGCCCGCGGCATAAGGGCGGCGGACGCGGTCCAACGAGAGGCTGCTTATCGAATGGCGCTGGAGGATCTACTAAAAAGACTGCGCAGCAAATAAGCGGTGCCAAACAAAGTTCGCCCATTTAGCGGCGATTGACTTATACTAAGCGACTACCAGCGGACCATCGCGAACACGAATCTCTTCCTCGAGCTGATGAGAGTTCAACTCCTACCAAGCACCTTTGATAGTCAGGGCCAGGCAACCTTAGAACAACGTCTGACATGTTTTCTCATAGACGAGAGTGTTGCGGTAGATGCCGGCAGCATTGCGCTCGCGCTGACTACTGAACAGCGCCAGAAAGTGCGCGACATCATCGTGACCCACCCGCACATGGATCACATCGCCAGTCTGCCCATTTTCATCGATGACCTTTTTGAAACATTGAAAAAACCCGTGCGGGTTTATGCCACTCCGGAAGTGATTGAGTTGTTGGAGCGGGACATCTTTAACTGGAATGTGTATCCGCGATTTTCCGAACTGAAAAATGAGTTTGGACCAGTCATGGAATATGTTCCGATTCCGACGGGCGAACCGTTTCAGGTGGGTCATCTTACGGTAACTGCAGTTGCGGTTAATCACATTGTCCCGACCGTGGGGTTGGTTGTATCCGATGGGAAGAGCACCGTTGCCTTTAGTTCAGATACTGCTGAAACGGACGAGTTTTGGACCGTCATCAATCGCGTCGCTCACGTAGACGCTTTATTAATTGAGGCTTCGTTTCCCAATTCGATGGCGAGCCTGGCTGAAGTCTCGCGCCATTACACGCCCGCCTCTCTCGAGCGGGACCTGCGCAAACTAAATCACAACGGCCTGGACATTCTTGCCGTCCATATCAAGCCTGCTTACCGTCAAATGGTTATTGATGAACTCGAGGCCTTGAATATTCCGAAGCTGGGTGTGATGGAGTCTGGCCGGAATTATGAATGGTAGGTCAGGATAAGAGGCAGGGCGGACGAAAGATTTTCCATAGTCTCCATTTCAGATTTCGCATGTCATTTATAGGTACGGACGGCGGGGACAGAATGACCTTCGAGGTTTGGAAATCAGTTTCCAGCGTTCTAGAGATCAAAGATTCCATCGGCTGACACAGTCCAACAGACGGGAAATGACCAAGGCCAAATGAGAAACTGCATCGAAGTTTCGTTCAGCTCAAAACGTCCCGCCACTGCGTTTGCTCCTGCCTCCTGCCTTTAGTTGATCGGGTCGAACTCGCCCTGTCCATGTTCGCCTTCAATCTCATGCAACAGCACGCGCCCGCTGGGAAGAAGTTTCTTAACGCTCGCGGTCCTGTGTTCGCGATCGCGCCCGGGCATTAGCTCTGCGCGGAATGTAACCGTCATACCAGGGCGTGCCCAGACACTTGCCGGATTGTCTTTCGCCCGACCTTCCTTTTTCCCCATTTTGGTTCTTCTTCCTCATAAAGGTGCCCGCAGCGCCGACCGCTCCAGCAGCCAAAGCCAGACCGCCGAGCAATCGTTTGGTACTCTTTTTCATTACGTAATTAGTGCGTGGGTGAAACTGATTCGCAAAGCGGATCCAACCGTGCAGTAATCGTCGGCAAACCGCTGAGAGCTTTCTCCGCATTCATCTGTGTGAAATGGGCCCATTCGGATGGAACGTTCGCTTCGGCGAAAATAGCTTCCACCGGACACTCGGGAACGCAGGCATCGCAGTCAATACACGTCTCCGGATTGATGTGCAACATATCGTCGTCAAGATGAAAAGCTTCAACGGGACAGACGAGAGCACAGTCAGTGTAACGGCAGTTCACACAGGGTTCAGCAACCACGTATGTCATTCAGATGCGTTCTCCTTGAAGAAGTAAGATAGGCTTTGCGGCCTGTGTCTTATGATTTATCAGAGCACCGCTATATTAAGCATGATTACAAACTTTTGAAAGAAGCGACGCGGTTTTGGAGTGCGGTGACCTGTCACGCTTTGTCGTCCCGACCCGTCGCCGCTGCTGGCGACGGTCGAGCGGACAAAGCGCCGACAGGTCACCGCACTCCAAAACGGCTGGTGCTAGTGGCTTGATTTCACTTCGGCTGCTCCCAGGTGTGAACCGGCTTGCCGCTCGACAAATCGTAAAAGACCAAATCCACCCCCGCCAGCATTTTCGTCAGCAGGATAATTTGTCCGGTGTGCATGGAGAAATGCTCCGTCACATGAAAGATCGCGGCGAGGGCGGTCGAGCTAGTGCCTTGGATGTGATATTCCTCAAGCAGTCGCGACGGTTCAAATCTCAACAGCACCTCGCCTACCTCTGAAACTGTTTTCCGCAGCTTGCCCAGCAGTTCCTCACGAGGAATTCCCTCCCGCTGATCAAACTCGGTCTGGCGTTGACGCTGATCGATTGCATTACCCAAACCGCAGATAATCCACTGCCGTGCGTTCCCTGAAAGGTGGAGCAGAAGATTTCCGATACTGTTGGATTCGGGATTAGGCCGCCACCAAACCTGCTCGTCAGTTAGCTTCTCGAGACAGCGCTCGATTTTGGGAAGATACTCTTCCAGCAAAAGCCGTCGGGCCTCAACGATGAACGACTCTGAAACGCTGGCGCTCGAAAACTCTGCAGAGGGGGTTGTCATGGCAGAAACCTACCGTCACTCGACCGCAGTGTCAATGCCCTCGCAGTAGAGCACTGGAAATGCAGTTCGATTGCCGATACACAAATACCGTTACGATATTTGGTATTGGCTCGGATTCCTCTGTCGATGGCCGTTTTGAGTTCTGGGGAGGGTCGCGGACGATACTAGGCTTCGTTGGCCCGCGGGTCGTCCCGCAGCATCAATTTGATGGCGTTGGCAGTTTCTGTGCGGCGCTTCTGCTGCAGTTCGTTAACCCAATTGGTTACGGTTTTGACCATATCGCGCGCGGTCTGCGCGGTCGTAGTTCCCTTAGGCGCGGGCTTCTGCTTACGCGTCAGCTCGCCCTTCTTAATGATTCTGATAACTTTCTTTTCTGACATTTGAAACCAACTTATCTTTGGCCTATGTTCTGTAACGCGTAGTTCACGCGGGAAAAGGGCCACGGTTGAGTGCTTGTTTTAATTAAACGATCTTTCCTGAATAGAGTTCCCTGATTTTAACGGCGTTCTCACCACTCTGGAACGATTACTACTGTCCGGTCTTGCGTCTGAATGCAACTTGCAAACAGCACCTAGCAAACTCTAAGCCACGAGTTTAGGAACCGCTGGAGCAATTGAGTGGTTTGCTGGATATTACGAAGGAGCTCGGAAGTCGGATGTAACTTATCACATATAAGTTGGCTGGTGTCATTAATAAGTACACTCTTTTGCTGGCACATAGGGTTGATCCATCGTCTGGACGGTCTTTACAGGCGCCGTGCGGCCCTTCATGTCAAGTTGCCAGATTCTCTTGTGAGTTCCATAAATCAGGAAAACCAGGCCGACCACAGCGCCGGCGTTGACCCACTTTAATCCGCTAATCATGTAGCGCGTACCAAATGAAATCAGGAGTCCGTTGATGATGATTAAGGCCAGCCGAAACTCGGTTGGGCCGAATTTTAGATGACTAATCTTCAGCTCGTCCGTAGCCGAGAATGCGAGAAAGGTGCTGAAGTCGTAGGCGGCAAAGAGCGCTAACATTAACAGCAACTGGAAACGCGACCGTTCGGGCAGGATAAACGCGTAGCCGATGATGACGGAACAGAGGAAAAAGTAATCGAGCAGATGATCCATGTAATAACCCCACCGCACCAGGCCGGTGTTGCGATACTTGCCGATCTTGCCATCGTAGTGATCGGTCACCCACTGAAGCGCGATCATTAACGAAACCATCCAAAGCCAACGAATATTGCGAGAAGCGAGGAAGCTGAAAAGCAGAATTCCGAGCGACCACGCCAGGGTCAACATGGTCAGGTGATGTGTCTCCAGCCAACCGGGAATCCGCGGGATAACAATGGGCGCGAGCCGGCGTTCAAGTGGTGCAAGAAATGAGTTGTTGGTCTTGTGGGCGCCTGCAAACTCTGATGTCTCTATCATGATTTATTAATCCATCCTCTTTGTCCAGTGGTTTACAGAGCAAAGTTCAGGCCGCTGCGGATTCTAATATAAGCGAAAGCCTGCGCTCGTTTCCCCGCTAAAAACGGGAGATTAGCGCCCTCTCTGGCTTCCATCGCTGGAAGAGAGACTGGAACAAATCAGGTATCTCTTTCAATAGAAAGATTTTTGCGACTATCCCTGATTGTCGGGAGGGAGTCCGGGACCGCCGACCGGTTTACCATGTTGTGAAGGTATTACAGGAATACGACCGATTGTGAACTGGGAATGTCAAAGCGGCGGCGACAGCTTTTACAAGCCAGCATATCGTCAATCCTTACCATGTAATCGCGCGACTTCTGAAAGCGCATGCGATCCTGCTCATTTGCGCCTCGCGGGGCAGCTTGCTTTTTGGTGCGCTTGAGCCAGCGAACGTCGTATTCGCCGCGTTCGCGACAATGTGGGCAACTGTAAGTCGCCTTCTTGGATTCCTGCTTTTCGTTGAAGAAGTCTTGTTCGTTCATAGTCATCCTAATTTGTAACGCGCCCACGCAAACTGACAGTTTGGTTTACAAATCAAACCACGACACTAGCGCTATCTTTCCCCTAATTCCCGCAGATAGCGAAAACTGTAGATTCCAGTCTCGTGTGCATCACTCCAGCGAAAATTAAGCGCATAACGCCCAACAATGCTGATGTCAGCTATCGTCAGTTCGTCGGAAACGGCTTCCGGCTTAAGTACACGCTGACCGGTCCATTCATTGACGCATTGCGCGCAGGGACAGGCACGCCGCAGTTCCGCAGCGCTGTAGCGGCAGACGCAGTCGTCCGCCCAGGTGATGCGCAACCCGGAATCCCCTTCCTGGTGGATCTCTCGCGGCTCAATCGCTGGACCTCGCCGTTCAGTGGCTATCCATCACTTAGTCCTTGCCCTCTCTCACTTCCCATTTTCGCTAGCAGCACGCACCGCAGCGGCTACCGCATCCGCCGTGATCTTGAAGTGTGAGGCATTCCAGGCAACCTGCCCGTTGTGCAAAACAATTACCTGCGGCGATTCATGAGCTACTCCCAGACGGTCCTCGATTTCACGTGAAAGTTCGCGCGCACGCTGCACTTCGACCAACGCAACTTCCCCCTCGAATTCAGCCATTTGATCGTAAGCTGCAGCACTGATGGGACAGGTCAAACTGTGCTTGAAGATGACTACCGGCCGCTGCTTTGAACGGTCTGCCAAATCCTCGAGTGCCTTAGTTTCAGTAAATTTTACGAAGTGATTTTCCATCGACCCACCCTGGTGCGGCATGATTTAAACAGGTTTCGATAGTAGCGTATCGGTCTGATTACGACAAACACGGCCAGCCCCGCGGACACAAAGTCAGAATTGGAAGCAGTAGCGAACCGGGGAACCTTGGAGTGACGCCGCGTATTTCGAAAACACTACCCGGTCGAATACTGCTCCGGTTCCGATTTTGTAGGGCGCTGCCTGGAGTTTGGTTACTAACAAAAAAGCGGGAATGAAGACTGCGATCTCCATTCCCGCTTTTGTTCTTAAGGCCGCTGGGGCTTAGTAACCCCTGTAGCCGTCTTCGTAACCGTTCGCAAATCCCTCGCGGAAATAGCGCTTGTAAAGTTCTCTGTCACCAAGACGCGAACTGTAGTCTTCCGTGGCCCTTTGGAAATCACCCTCGTCCCGATAGTCGAAGCGGTCACCACGGCGACGGTCCTTGCGACCTTCCTGGATACCGTTATTGTAGCCGGCATTCAGCGCCGTCTGGCGAAGCTGGAATGAACCGCCATAGCCGCCGTAACGGTCCCAGTTGCGGCCACGCCGATTTCGATCATACTGATCGTTGCGACCGTAATTGTCGTTGCCGCGACGCTGGCCGTCTTTATCCCAGCGGCCATCACGGGCATCGTGCCCATTAACGAAAACATCAGTCGGCTTGCCGCGCCCTCGGCCATTGTTCTGCGCAAAAGCCGTCAGCGGCAGCGCCAGAAAAGCTACCAAAGCCAACATGCCAACTCGCGCGAAGAATTTTTGTCTCGTGTTATTCATCTTGTTCTCCCTTCAATTTCAACAGCCCGATTGCGCAACCTTTAGCGGTCGAGCGATATGCCCGCTGCTTACTTAACAACCGCCATGCCAACCGTAAAATCCAGGCAAAAACCCCCGGAAAGCGACAATTCTGCCTTCGAAGGGTGAAGATCTTACCCGAAATAGTGTTGTGCTATGCGCAATGAGGATGGGTGCCGCAGATGGTGAGTAGGAAGCTATAAACGACTCAAGTGACTTGCTGGGACCGCGGGCGTCCCGCCCGCCATGAGCGCGGAGCGCGAAAAGATTGATTCCAAAAAACTGCGCGCCTGACGGCGCGTTTGCGGGCGGGGCGCCCGCGATCCCAGGAACTCTCTTAGTGCCAGTCACCGACGAGTACAAACGGCGCCCAGTAAAACGGTGCGCTGTATTTCTTACCCGCGATCATGGCCAGCTGTGCGTCGCGCATGGCAGCGGACGGTGAGACCGGAGCCGGCTCAGCAGCTGAGGAGCCGAGTAGTCGTTTGTAAAAGTCCGTCATCAATTCCGCAGTTGATTTGTCCGCGACCGACCAGAGGCTGACGCCGACCGTGGGCGCACCCGCATACATAAACGCGCGTGTAAGACCCATCACCCCTTCGCCGCGTTTCTCTTTACCTAATCCGGTCTCGCACGCCGAAAGCATGACCAGCGGCGAGCCCAGGCGCAGATTAAACACTTCATCGGTGCGGAGAAATCCGTCTTCGCTTTTGTTACCGACCAGCGACAGCACCAAACCAGTGAACTGCGGCCGTTCGGCATTCAGCAAGCCATGGGTAGCAATGTGCACGACCCGATACTTGGTGACATCACGCGTTTCAATATTTCCTTCGTTGGCATCGAGGTCGAGCCACATGTCGGCCTGTGCACCCGAAGTCTTCGCCAGTTTGACGATTTGTTCTGCTTCGGTTCGCGTGCCGGTTAAGCGCGCTAGCGGCAACCCTTGCATCTTGGTTGAGCCGGCGGCTGTCGCTGCGTCCTGGCCGGTGACATCGGCTAACGCACTTGAAATTCCCAGTCCGCGAGTCTCGCTTTCATTTGCCGAAGCTGCAGCCCCTTTGGCGCGCGCGTCATTTGAGTTGAAAACCGGATCCGCCAATATCAGCATTGCCCGGCCGGCGCGATTGTTATTCTGCTGCTTGATAACTCCGACTACTGACGCCGACGGCGCATAGATAACTTCATTAGATTTGATCAAGTAGGGCAGCGAAGAATAGTCGGCGCTTTCCGGCGATTTCACGAGCGCTTCGAAAGGCACATAGTTCAGCGCGCCATCGGCGACAATTAACAGGCGCTTCTCTCCCAGCGTCGTCGCGGCCGGTTCGAGGGCCGCTTTGTAAAGGGCGCTGGATGCGGTAACAAAAGCGGCTGCGTCTTCTGCAAACGGCGTAGCGCTCACGCCGAGCCCGCGCTGGTTATCTGCCATCACGTCGATGCCTACAATCCGCCGCTGAAGCTTCGAAGGAATCAGTTGCGCGCGTAGATCGGTGGCCAGTTTGTCGAGCATCTGCCGGGCCGGCAACTTGTATAACGACACCGCAGACTTCGTTACTGTCCAAAGATATGAAGCTTCGGGTCCCAAACTGTATTCGAGCAGCACAGTTTGGTCGTCGAGCACGCCGCTCTGAACTTCCGCCAGCGACAATGGTTTGCCGGCAGTTAAACTGGCGTATCTCGGGCTGGCAGTTCTTATTTGATTTTCGATCTCCTCAAACTCTGTCTGCAGCTTTTCAAGAGCTGACTCCAGGTCAGACGGTTTCTTCTTCTCGCTATCGGCAGCCAAACTAATTCCGGTTAACGCTTCGGCAATTTCCTGCTGCCGGTCGAGGTTATCCTGTTTCCGCTTTAGCAATTCAGGCGGGAGGCCTTCAGTGACCGCGGCATTCGTTTCACTAAGCAGATCGAGCAGCGAACGCGCGCGCGATTGTTCGGTAATCCTGAAAGCCGCAGCAGCATATTCCAGCGGTTTTCCGGACAGCGCCTCAGTGCTGTTGGGCGCGCTTAATAAAGCCATCTCAGCAAAAGCGCTGGCCGCATCGTCGAACACATCCTTGGTTGTGCTGAGAAAGATTGTGCGGGATTCGTCGGCCCGTAAACTCCCGGCGCGCAGGGCCTCTACTGTGGTAATCGCGTCTTGAAAGCTAACGAGGGCTGATTCCCTCAACTTGGTCGACTTTTTCGCGTCTTTTTCCTGACCAGCCTGGGCCCACTGGCTCCGACCCATTCCCAGTTGAGCCGGCCACATCAAGTCCAGACGCTTGTCATCCTTCGCGCCCTTTGCGGCTTGTTCATAGAGCTTGAAAGAGTTTTTGTAATCCAGTTGGCGAAAAGCTACATCGGCAAGATTGGTGCGAGCGGCAGTGCGAAAGCGGCGCGTCTGACCCAGATTCGCGATCATCGGCAACGCGCTTTTACCGGCGTCCTCCGCATTCTGAAAGTGTTTGCGCGCCGTTTCCAGATCGTTCTCGGCAAAGGCAATGCGGCCCATGCCAAGCTCGTAGGTCATGTAAATTATTGACGTGCGATATTGCTCAAGCTCATTCTTCGCAACCAGCGCGCCGCCAACTGCGCCCGCGGCTGAGCCTATTGCGGCGCTGTCGGTAGCATTACCGACAATGATGGAAGGGGCCAGTTTACCGAACATGCCACCGGCTTTCTTGGCGGCACTCTCGGGCTTCTTTGGATTCATCAGACCATACGAGGCGGCGGCTGTGCGTAGTTCGCCCAGTTGATAGTTTGTGTCACCAATTTTGGCGAGGAGCAGTTGGGCGTTGAAGCCGGTATCGCTGGCACTCGCGGCAGTGTCGACAGCTTCGCCGGCTTTGGCGCTGGGAACCATGCGAGCCGCGGTACCAGCGGCGGCGGCATTTTTTTGTTCCTGCCCGAGGGCGCCGGTCAGTGCGTCGTAAGCCTGTTGGTAGTGATCCAGAGCAGTCTTGTTTTGTCCTTGCCGCAAGTAGAGATCGCCCAGCTCATTGTGCGCGGCGGCGATTCCCTTTCTATTATTCGTCGCTGCGTAAAGACTCAGCGCCGTCTGCAGCCGTCCCAGGGCCTGGTCTGCTTTTCCTCGCTTGAGAAGTCGTCTTCCTTCCTGCAAGGCGTTGCCTGCCTGGTCCGGTTGTTGTACCTCTGCGATTTGTTGGCGAGGGGGTTTCGTGAGAAAGGCCCGCCACAGTCATTCCCAGCACCAAAATGGTACTAACCACAAAAGCAATAAGTTTCCTCGCCGTTGCGTTCACTGGTAACTACTCCTCCCGCTTACTCACCATTGTCGTTCGAATCGCCTGACGTAGATTTGTGAATCAAATCCAGAGACACGACGAGCATGTTCTTGCTCGTCGATCCTGTCAGCATTATTAGTGATGGCTCCGGGTCGTCTCGATTCAGACCGATGCCACGCGTGGCAGCCCGAAGTTCGTTCTCTGTTTGCGACTTCCCCATGCCATCAACTTTGGCACTCTTAACCGTCTCGCTCATTTCTTTCTGAATCCGGGCCCAAACCTCGGCGCCAGGAGACCAGGGACACTTCCCGTCATTCTCGCGACAAAAAGTGATGAGATCGTCTTCGATGGGAACCGCGGAGAGGGGCTCTCGAGTGAGAACAAAATAGAGTTTTTCAGCACCGGTGTGTTCGTCAAAGGTTAACCATTTAAGTCTTTCTTCAGCGGCCAGACTCGAAGGAATCTCAAACGGGACGTGAGCCTGAAAGTAATTGCCGGCCTCATCCAATTCCGGATCTGGGTAAAGCATCATTGGCGGCCCGTCATCTGTGGTATTGAAAACATAAAGGTAACCATCCACATTGGTCTCGATCAAAACGCGAACATGATCGCCTTTGTGAAACACGTGTGAGGGATCGGTTCGGACTGCCAGGCCGTTTGAGTCACGCATGAACAGCGTCAGGCCCAGACCAATGCGGGGAAGGTTTACTTTCGTTGGAGTGCTTGGAGCTTTCTGAACGACTGGGGGCGTGCCGGTCGGATTCGGTGCTGGTGTTTTCGGGTGCCTGCGGCTTGGCCTTGCAGAGGAGGTCGAATTGCCACTGGCACTTCCAGTAGCCTTGGGCCGCGTTGTCATAAACGCACCGCGCACGTCGTCGTCCTGAGCTGCCACGATTACAGGGATGAAACCCGCCACCGCAACCAGGAAACCAAGAAAAACAATTTTCATTTTCATTTCGAAATCTTCTCCTCCAGAACCAATACGAACGCCAGAAACGGGTGAGATTTATTTATGCTCGATTCGAACCTTAAAAACAGCAGGCGTCCCTTCTCCGTTAGCAGGCTGAGGCATATGCACTTTAACAAAAGCCCGCGCTGCATCCTTGTCGTCAACCTCAGTTACCGGCTCACTCGTTTTGTATTTAGTCAGAAAGTCGCTCAATTCCGCCTGTTCAGTATCGCTGAGCGGTTTTCCGGTTGCCTCGGAACGTAGGAAGTCAGGCCCCGCCAGCTTCTCGCCTGAAAAAATTATGGTGTACTCTTCGGTTCCTGGCTTCTTGTCCAATTCCAGCCAGTGTTCAAGTCCGCTCGGAAAACTGAAGTCACTGCCTTTAGACACCTGGTTGGACTCCAAACCCGAAATGGCCGCAGGTTTTTCTGTCAAAAACGCCGTCGGCTGACTATTGTCGCCTGGTCCAATAATGTAAACATACCCACTATTCCCGAATTCGAAATGGAACTTGAAAGCCTGGCCCGAAACCAAAGGCGCGGGTCCGGCAACTCGCTGAGTTTCTATCGACAGAGGATTTGGCAACACTTCCAACCAATATCGGCCAAGGTCGGCGGCAACTGCAGTTCCTGAGCCCGTGTTGCCGCTGCCGCCTGTCTTACCTTTGCCAGAGGCGCCGGTTGAACCGTCGTCAACAGGTTTGGCTTTAAACCAGTTCAGTGCGACGAATCCACCAATGCCGACCACAACCAAAACCAGCATAAGAACGCCGGCGCCGGCAAAAACCAGCGCCTTGCCCCTGGATTTTTGTGGAGCAGCCTGGGGTTTTGGAACCTGTACCCTCGTTACGCTGGATGCAAGATCAACTTCGGACGAAGGTTGCGCCTGCCCAACCTGAGCCACCGGTCCGCGATATGCAACGGGCGGTGGTTCAACGGGCCGGGAAACACCTGGTGGACTTGTTGGTACGGCCTCAACCGTAACGATAGTCGCCGCGTTAACGTCTGATTTGGTGGTTCTGCCACCTTGCGATCCCTGCGTATGTAAGTTCGCACTGCCGGCTTGAGGAATATCTGAATAGATTTTTCCTGGCGCCACCTGACTGGTTGAATCGCTGAGTCCGGCGCGCAACTGGGCCGCCAGTTCGCCGGCAGTTGCCTGACGATCGCCACGATCTTTCGCGATCGCCCTATCAATTGCCGCACTGAACGCAGGTGGTACGTTTGGAATCTTTTCAACTAAAGGCGGCGGCTTTACCGCTATGTGTTCCCTGCGCAATTCGTGAAGCGTGGTGGCGGCATAGGGGCGCTGCCCGCTTATCATTTGATAGGCCACCAGTCCGAGACTGTAAATGTCGGTGCGGCCATCGATTTCGGGATTGCCGTCGCGCGATATTTCGCCCCATTGTTCCGGCGACATGTAATAAGGCGTGCCCAGCACCTGGCCGGCCATCGTTAACTCTGTCGTGCCGCTGCTTTCAACCCCGGCAATCTCCCGCATTTTGGCGATTCCAAGATCGAGCAACTTGATGGGCTCTTCTCCATTTTTTTGCGCCTTACCGATCATTATGTTTTCAGGCTTGAGATCGCGGTGAACAACTCCCATCGCATGCGCCGTGTTCAGGACGCTCATTATCGGTTCAAGAATTTCGAGCGCTTCGCCGGGAGTAAAGCGTCCGCGTTGTTTCAGTTCGGCGTCGAGCGTATGACCTTCGACGTATTCCATCACCATGTAGATGGTACCGTCGGCAGCTGTTCTCAAATCGTAAACGGTAACGGCGTTTGCATGACGAAAACGCCGGGCTGCTTGTCCTTCGCGGCGAAACCGGCGCAACCACTCGGCGTTGGACCGAACTTCTGGCGGCAGGATCTTTATAGCGACTCGATCGCCCAGCAGGATGTGCCGGGCAAGGTAAACTGCACCCATCCCGCCCTTGCCAAGTAGCGATTCGATTTGGTACTGGCCATCAAGCACGGAGCCAACGAAAGAAGACGGATCGTCCTCCAGCACCTCGCCATCAGTGGCGCAGAAGCTTATGTTGTCTTCATATTTTGCTTGGCAGAGGGTGCAATATTTCATGCGGGTCTGGTTCCGAGACTTCGTTAGTTTAGCATACGACGGCGAGGCTAGGCGCGTCTCGCAACTAACGTTATAAAATCTGTATTCGTTAACTGCGGCGCTGTGTTATCAATTTTCGGTTATCGTTTTACGGTTTTAGAAACGCGGGACCGATGACGAAAAGTGCGACGTCGCAGATGTAGTGAGCGATCATCGCCGCCTCCAGGCCATACGCGCGGTAGAGATAGCCAAAGGCGATTCCGGCGACGCCGTTAAGCGTCAGCGCGGCAAAAACCACCAGCGGAGTAATCGGCATTAAGAGAGAAGCCGAGGGAAGATGACCAAGACCGAAGATTATCGCTGCTGAAATATTTGCAAACCAGAAAACGGAATTAGAAAGTTTTGGAGCTGTTTTTGACAAACTTCGATTTGCGATCCAGGCGATGAGCGTTAAGAGAAAGAGTCGAGTCAAAATCTCTTCATAGACACCGCCATAAAAGCAGCCCAGGAGCCTTTTCCAAATTGGCAGTTTCGCGGCGATGACAAACGGCAGGTTTGGCAGTCGTGGCGCTAGCGCCAATAAGGAGATCACCAATGCAATTCCGAGAACCACGCCTGTTGGCAAACCAGCCTTGAGCGATCGAGCCAAGCTGACATTCAACTCCGGTTTGCCGGTCACCCAGGATTCAAGCAGCGGGGCCCCGAGGCCAAGGCTTCGCGAAAGCTTCAGCCCCAACCAAACTACCAGGGCGAACAAGGCCAGATTTTGAACCGCACCAACCAGAATCAGAAGAGGGAGAGGAATACTGGGGCGTTCCATTTTGGAAAGGACCGCGCCCAGCATGTCCCACGCTAAGGGGGCAATAGCCAGTGCGCCGAGTATCCCTGCCGTGAACAACAACCAAAAGAGGCGCCAGGGATACGGTCGCGATGAGGAAGGATCCATAGGTCGCCTTAAAAACAATTCAGCACGACGCGATCCGCGAAAGGACACGAACTAACACGAAATGCTGTCTAGGTATAGATGCGTCGCGCGTATTCCTCAACCATTCGATCACTATTGAACTCGGGAAGCAGGGTGGCGATTGAGTTCTTCATCAGCGCGATCCACTTGCGCGGGAGACCGCTGCTATCGCGGTCATAATAAAGTGGCACCACCTGCTGCTCGAGTACGCGATAAAGTGATTCGGCATCGCTGGCATCAATATCCGCGTTCTCTGTCGCGGCCACCTCGTTGCCTACCGCGAAGCCGTTGGTTCCGTCGTAACCTTCGAGCCACCAGCCATCCAGGACGGATAGATTAAGCCCGCCGTTCATTGCTACTTTTTCTCCGCTGGTTCCGGATGCCTCGAGTGGCCGGCGCGGAACGTTTAGCCAAACGTCTACCGACTGTACTAACTGGCGCGCGATCTCATGATCGTAGTTTTGAAGAAACACTGATCTGTTGCCCACGCCGGCGCTGCTCTCCCACCGAGCGACTTCCTGCAAGACAAGTTTCGCTTCCTGATCCTGCGGATGGGCCTTGCCCGCAAACACAAACTGCACCGGCCGATCCGCGTTATTAATAATTCGACGACAGACGCTCAGGGTCTTTCAGTAAAAGGTTCCAGCGTTTGTAGCCCGCTACTCGCCTTGCAAAACCGATCGTGAGCGCCCTCGGCTCGAACATCTCCTCCGCTGCCGCAGCCGACTCCGCTGATTCGCCGCGATTAATGCGCGCGAGCAGCGAGCGTTGGCGAATGAAAGCGACCAAACGATCCTTCAAGAGTAAATGCGCGGCCCACAATTCTTCATCAGGAATCTGAAATACGGCGAGTGCCCAACCCGACCGGTCCAGCAATTTTGTTTGCCAGTCGCCGCCCAGGTGTTTTTCGTAGAGCGAGCGCAGCAGCGGGGCTACCCAGGTTGGCGCGTGAACCCCGTTCGTTACGTGAGTGATGGGAACCTGATCGACAGTTTCATGCGGCCACAGTTTTTGCCAGAGCGCGCGCGAAACTTCGCCATGCTTGCGACTCACGCCGTTAGTTGAACGACACATTCGAATAGCCAGCGGAGTCAGTCCAAAAGCCTCGCGCGGAATTCTCGAGATCGGTTCGTCCCAGGGCGACGAATTCTTCATGACTCAAGCCAAGTTCTTTTTCATAGCTGGCACCAAACGACCGGGTTAAGAGATCAATCTCAAACTCATCGTTTCCCGCAGCGACCGGTGTGTGGGTGGTAAAGACGCAACGCTCTCTTACCCGCGCCGCGGCTTCCGCAAAAGTAAGACCTTCAGCTTGAATTAACTCGCGGGCCAACTCGAGCGTGAGAAACGCGCTGTGCCCTTCGTTAAGATGGAAAACACCCGGTTGAATCGAGAGTTTTTTCAGTAGCCTTACCCCGCCGATTCCCAGCAGCATCTCCTGTACGATGCGCGTCTCGCGGTCGCCACCATACAGGTGGCCAGTTACCCAACGATCAGTCTCTTCGTTCGCGGAAATGTTTGTGTCGAGAAGATAAAGCGGCACGCGACCGATGTCGGCGCGCCAAACCTGGGCACGCACAGTGCGCTCGCGAATCAAAACCTCCACCAGCAAAGGTGTGCCGTCTTCAGCCGTTCACGGAATGTAACGGCAGTTGCGTGGGATCAGTCTCACCATAAAACTCTTCCTGCCAGCCCACCAGATTGAGGCGTTGGCGAAAGTATCCATAGTGATAGAGCAGACCTACGGCCACTAGCGGCAGATTCAGATCGCTGGCCGACTTCAGATGATCTCCAGCGAGCACGCCAAGGCCGCCCGAGTAGAGCGGCAGCGAATTGTGAACGCCATACTCCGCGCAAAAATAACCAACGGGATGTTCTGCAGTTATGGTTTTTGGGGATCCGGTTTGTGAAATCTCAGATCTCAAATTTGAAATGTGAAATGAAGACCGCGTGTTCCCTATGTATTCATCAAACTGTTCGGCCAACTTGCGTATGCGAGCCACGTAAACCGGATCGGTCGCCATCTCGGCGAGTCGGTATTCAGAGACTCTTGAGAGGAGTAACCGAGGATTGTGTTCACATTCATCCCACAGCTCGGCGTCGAGGTCGCGATAGACGCCCGCGCCATCGGATGACCAACTCCACCAGTAGTTCCAGGAAAGCCGCTCGAGTGCCTGGAGTGGCGTGGGTAAGGTTGCGGTTGCGGTTATATTGGTGTTCAACGGTTCAATTGTTTCAATCATCAAAATAAACCTGTAGTGCAGATTAGGCTTGCACCGGCGGACAGGAATGCCTCTCAATGATGCCGGGTGAAAACAAAGCGGTTCTTATAACACGCCGGACGGCAAGTACAGAACCCAGCGCGGTAGAGCGGGCTCCCGGAGAGCGGCAATTTGGTCGAGAGTTTGGCAATACTGCTTAATGCTTAGTTGGCTGTAGGATCGCGCGCTATCGCGCTGGGCTCTGCGATCAGGTTGAATCACTCCAGCCGCCAAATTTCTGATGCTTCAAAAATATCCGGGCACTACGCAAATGAAAGAACACCAGACGCACTTCCCTAATCTGATCATCGGTCAGGACATAACTCTTAATGATTTCCGAAGCCACCTGCGCCGCCTCCGGCTGAGGATAACCAAAGGCGCCGGTTGATATCGCGGGAAACGCTATCGAGGTCAATTCATGCTGCGACGCAAGGGCCAACGAATTCTGTAACAAGCTGCTCAGGAGCTGGGCCTCCTGACCATCGTGACGGCCATAGATTGGACCAACAGTGTGAATGACATGTCTCGCCGGCAAATTTCCACCAGTGGTGATCACCGCCTCGCCGGTCGGCAGTCCCTGCGGATACTGTGTTTTCCTGATCTGCTGGCAGGCCGCCAGAATCGCTGGACCACCGGCGCGATGAATCGCGCCATCAACGCCACCACCGCCCAACAGAGTCGCGTTGGCTGCGTTCACGATTGCATCAACGTCCAGATGTGTGATGTCTCCAACGACGACAATCACGCGCCCGTCGAGAAACGTTGCTTCAGTTCTAGTCACTGGATTCGGAGCCAGGTGGGGATTCTGCTAGTAACTCAGCTTCGTCTCGCGGCTTAACCTCGATCTCATCAAACATGTCCTGCCGCTTCAGGGCTTCGGCAACGCCCTTTGCTTTCAGCTCAGTTAGCGGGTGCTGCGCATCGGTGCTGGCGATTTCAAACAAGCGCTCGTCGAGCATCACTACGCCAAGCGAGCCAAGAGTAACCCCGGCAGTCACTTGTATTTCATTCATGTTGTGGATTTTGAAATGGCCGGTTTGTTCAACCCAGTCTTCAATGAAGGGATCGCGCAGGGCATGCTCGGCGTCGGACTCCGAAAGATAGGCCCCTTCGACTATGAGACAATATTCGCGCACGTTGCCAGTAAATTCACCCGTAGAGTAGGGTTAACTCTATCACCGTGGTCCTTAACAATCCAACTAAATAATGTCAGGCAGATGTTCAGTTTGGTGGGCATCAGTCCGGAGGGCTGTCAGATAAAAAAACGCCGCCGGCGTCTATTCCGGCGGCGTCTCTTCTGAATCCTGAGTCCTGAGTCCTGATCCGGCGCTTAGGAAAGCTCGTTGAGCGTTTGTCTCAGATGTCTGAAATAGGAATCGAAGGTAACGAAGCCCGTCGTGCCCTGGAAGAAGGCTTTCCCGCCGGTGTCGTCGGCCAAACGATTTAGTGAGTTTTGACCATAGCTCGCTGCCAAACGGCTGCGGCTGGTCAGCCCAACCGAGGGTGCGTAAAAAGCATAGACCGCCACGCCGCTTTGGTTGGCTTTCTTGATCGCCCGTTCAAGGTCGACAGTGTGCGCCGAACTCGAAATGTCGAATCCTCTGGAAGTGTCGAGTCCATCTGAAATGAGCAGGACCGCGTTCTTACCCTTCCAACTCGAATCGAAATTACTCAGCGCTTCGATAACTTGCAAATAAGGGCTGTACGACGAAGCAGATGTGCTTGAGCGCGGTATTCGCAGTGAATGCGCAGCCTTGTCTAAGTCCGTCGTGAAAGACTGCCGCACCTGCAGAGTTCCGGTCGTGATATAGCCAACCATCACCCGTGAACCGCTGGGAAGTGAGCGAATGAATTCGCGCGTCACGCCGAGCTCATTACCTACCTGCGAAATGAGATCATCTTGGACCAGAACGGCAAGATTGATTGGTTCCGAAACCCGTGCAGTCCTTTGAGCTGTGTCCTTTTTATCTGTGGGGATTACGTTGGTAGCGCCCATCGCAAAAACCGTGGCGCTCAGCGCCAACGCAATTGTTGCAATAGACGTAATAATTCTCCGATAAAACATCTTCTTTCTCCTGTTCTTTAGAGCCCAATGCTCGTAAACCTTCGATGCCAAATCAGTTAAAAAAGATGGCCTAGCTTGCCATCACCTTTCCGCTCAGATAAATTATCCTTTACTTAATATGCAGTTGTAGGACAGGTCTTCCTGCCTGTTTCAGGGCAGCGCGAATGACAAGCATGATTGCCTGTCTCACCGTCTCGCCAAAACTAGCTCTCTGAAAGGATTTATCTATGAAAGCCTACGCCACGGAGTTTATTCGCAACCTTGCGGTCATCGGACACGGCGACGTAGGGAAGACGCAACTAATCAGTTCTCTTCTCTACGTCGCCGGAGCCACGCCGCGCTGGGGTAAGGTCGAAGAAGGAACCACCGTCACCGATTACGAAGAAGATTCCATCGCCCGCAAGATCACCCTCAATACCTCACTCGCTCATTTGGAGCATCGAGATACCAAAATTAATTTTATTGATACGCCGGGCTATGCGGCTTTCGTTGCGCATGCGCGCCCAGCTATTCGAACAGCTGATTGCGGCATCGTCGTTGTTGACGGCGTCAAGGGCGTCGAAGTACAGACTGAGAAGGTCTGGGCCTACGCAAATGAGTTCATGCTGCCGCGCCTGATGGTGGTTAGCAAACTTGATAAAGAACATTCCGATATTGGTATCGCGCTCGATAGCGCTCACAACATTTTCAAACGCGCAATCGTTCCCTTCACTCTTCCTATCGGCAAAGAACACAACTTCAAGGGCGTCGTAGACGTGGTCCACTTGAAAGCTTACCAATTCGACGAGAACGGCAAGGCCAAAGAAATTGACATACCAGCGGAAGGCCGTGACGTGGTTGATAAAACCCGCGAGCGCCTGGTTGAGCTGGTGGCGGAATCCGATGACGCCTTGATGGAGAAATACTTCGACCAGGGCACGCTGGAAGATTCAGATGTGCTGCCAAACATTGGTAAAGCGATCGCCAACAGCAAGCTCTGCCCGGTATTCGCAGTTTCCACCACCACCCTCGTCGGGCTCAGTACTTTGCTCGATCACATTGTCGAGTTTGCTCCAAACCCGGCTGCCCACGAAGCGGAACATGGCAAGAACGATAAGGGCGAAGCGGAGTCGCGAAAGTATTCCAGCAGCGAACCATTCTCAGCTTACTGCTTCCGCACCATCGCCGATCCCTTCGCGGGCCGTATCAACGTAATAAAGGTTATCAGCGGCAAAGTTGCCACCGATGCAACTGTTTACAATTCTTCACGCGGAGCTTCGGAGCGTTTGGGTGCGTTGCACTCGATACAAGGGAAACAACTCGACAAAGTTCCCGAAGCTAATGCCGGCGACATCGTTGCCTGCGTAAAATTGAAGGAGACGCAGACGGGCGACACCCTTTGCGATAAGGCCCACATTGTTGTCTACGATCCGGTTCAGTACCCCGAGGCGGCCATCGCGTTTGCGATTGAACCAAAATCACGCCAGGACGAAGAAAAGATTAGCGTGGCCATTCACAAAATTCTCGAAGAAGATCCGGCTCTGCATTTCACCCGCGATGCGCAAACCAAGGAGTTTCTACTTTCCGGGTCTGGTCAACTTCACGTTGAAACCATTGTCGACAAACTGAAGAAGCGCTACAGCGTGGAGGTAATGCTGCATCCACCTAAAGTGCCCTACAAGGAAACGATCACGGCGCGTGCCGAGGTACAGGGCCGTCACAAAAAGCAGACGGGCGGCCGTGGTCAGTTTGGCGACTGCAAAGTCATTTTCGAACCGATGCCACGCGGTGGTGGTTTTGTTTTCGAGGATAAGATCTTCGGCGGCGCAGTGCCGCAACAGTTCCGTCCTGCCATCGAGAAAGGCATTATCGAAGCCGCACAATCAGGCGCAATCGCCGGATATCCGCTGGTGGACTTCAAGGTGCAATTGATCGACGGTTCGTATCACAACGTCGATTCAGATGAACATTCGTTTCGCGCCGCCGGTCGTAAGGCGTTTCGTGCGGCGATGGAAAAGGTCAAACCATCGATACTCGAGCCGATCATGGATGTTGAAATCAGTGCTCCACAAGAAAACGCCGGCGACATCATGGGCGATCTAAACTCTCGCCGCGGACGAGTGCAGGGCATGGAAACAAGCGGCAAGAACCAGGTAATCAAGGCACAGGTTCCGATGTCAGAAATGCTCAATTACCAGTCAACTCTGAACTCGATCACGGCCGCGCGCGGATCATTCCACATGCAGTTTTCTCACTACGATCCGGTCCCGGGAAATCTGGCGCAAAAGGTCATCGAACAATCGAGGGCTGAAGGAAGAATTAGGGGCGGAGAAGACGACGAATAAACTACTCAATCACCAGAAATAGCATGGGCCACGAGATCAAACTCGTGGCCCATTTTTTCTCCGGCTGCGACTTAACCGCTCAAGTGATTTGTTGGGACGCGGGCGTCTCGCCCGCACTCGTAGGATTAGCTTAGTCGTTCGAAAGAACTTCTGAACCCTTTTTCCCGCTTCGCGCTCATTGCGGGCGAGACGCCCGCGGTCCCGGCAAATCACTTGTGCGGTTTTTCAAGGTCGCAAATGCTTTTCCAGTTGTTATTGAGTGACAAAGTTGTAAACCAGTACTCCATTCACCTTCACTGGCTGACCGCTCAACTTGGTTGGCGAAAACTTTGCCTGCCGGGCCGCCGTCACCGCCGCTGACTGCAGCAACGGATGTCCTGACACACTCCGGGCGGAGATGACGTTTCCCTCCTCGTCGATAGTGACTTCAACAGTAACGTTACCCGACGCCTTCGCCGCCCTCGCTACGTCCGGATATTCCGGAGCAGGAAGAGTTATGGCTTTTCCGTTGAGGACGCCGCCGGAAAGGCCCTCCACCGGACCGGTCCTACCAATACCTGAAGGACCAGGAGGCTCCTGCACCGTGTAATCGGCCGGCACTTCAAAAAGTTCACGTGCCGGCTCGGAGCGATTAATGTTCGTCAGCCGGTAGGTGGTTTCACCGAACCGAGGATCGGAATGTTTCGTCATCACTACCACTTGTAATTCGGCGGAGTACCAACGCTCAAAAACGATTTCAATGGGACGCTCGTTACCGATCTGGCCCGCGGGAATCTCGACAGTCCTGCGCGTGCCTTCCGCTTCCACGCCCTCGATTGCCTGTTTCCCCAAAGATTCATTCCGGGCATTGTCTTCACGCGCCCCCTGCCACTGAAACACCATGCCACCTTCCCCGGCCGGCGGCGGTGTCACCGAGCGTTCGAAGACCCTAACCGAACCTTCGCCAGGGACACCAGGCGGAGGCCCGGCGACGACCGTTCCCGGGCCAGGAGCCGTGCGTTCGAAGACCATTTGCCCGGACATCCCCGTTGGCGGCGGCGGTCCAACGGCCCGCACGCCTACGCCCGGGCCTACGCCTGTGCCTATGCCCATACCGCCTCCTTCGCCATCAGGAGAACGCAGCTTAAACTCAAACCGCATCGGCGGCATTTTGTGAGCTACCTTTGAACGCGTGTCCAGCGCATAGTTCACGCCGGCAACCGGGTCGTTAATGAAGATTGTTTGCGGAGGGTCGCCACCCGTTGCGAATGGACCCATCACTCTCAATGTCTGTTCGCGTCGAGTCCGTCCTTCGCTGTCCCGATAAAGGGTAGCCGTAGACTTGTTGATGATGCGGTTGCCATCGCTCAGGGTTTGCGTTGTTTCAGTCAAGGCCTGCGCAGAATAGGGAGCGCCTTTCACGACTTTGCCATCAGAATTCATTTCTGACGCCACAAAAATGAAGTTGTCTCCTGGGGGCGGCGTGCGCTGATCATCCGGCCCCGGCATACGCTCGCGTTTAATCATCTGACGTTCGGGCGCCGGTTGCTTATTCTGTGCGTAGATAGAAATCGTGCTTAGCGGGACAAACGTGCTGAGCAGCAGGCTTGTCAGAGTTCTCAATCGTCTGGTCATGGTGTTTTCCTTTTTCGGTAACGCAAAATATTAGTTTGCGGTTTCGAGCTTCAATGCGAGAGACAATTTCTTACTGTACAAAACGGATCGCGCGGGCCATGCCGTCCGCGCTAAAGAAAACGTCGGCCTTTACCTTTTCGTCATACCGGTTGACGTTCATAGGCAGGCCGAACGCGACGAGGGCAGAGCGTGGTAATTCAACGCGCACGAGCTGGCCCCCGTCCTGAAGGGTCGTGGCGCCCGCATACCCGACCGGCATGAAATCAGTCGTGATTTCTGCTGCGGAGTCGGCAGTAATACTCGTTGCTGTTTCTTTGGCTCATGTCCTTACTTGAAACATCAGCAATAGATTGGACCGGCACGATGGTCTGGTTCACGTTCCTGCTGCTGTTTCTTCCTGCAACCCGTCTGCTTCCCCATCCTGAACTTCTATGTGGCAACGGAGGAAAAGTGCGGAGCGGGAAGGTCCCTCGTATCTACATTAGCGAGCTCACTGGGTGGCAGATTTTTAGGACTTGTTGAATTCGGCGGCGTTTGCACAGTCGGCGATGCCGAGCGGGAACGGATAACCGCTACCGCAATCACAACCAAAACCATCGCAGCCACTGCCATAGCGCCTGCCACCATCGCCCGAGAACGTCTTGACGCAACTGTTATTGACCGGTCTGTCGCTGCCCTCTGGCCGCGTAGGGCCGTGCAGTAACTCATTGCCCATGGGCGGCAGATCCGCTGAATTCGTCTCTCTCGCCAGCGCACTCAACTTAAAGCTCAGCGAGCGCTGATCATCCAACTGCTGTGCGCAAGCCTCGCATTTCTCATTGTGCGCGAGGGCCTGAGCGAGCACACTTGCTTCCATCATTTGTTCGCGAGCCAGGTCGGCTACGTTGCTTTCAAAATCTTCACAGTTCATGCAAAACACCTCGCCGATTTGACGTCGACCGCTTCCTCTTCCTCTGCCGGACGCATCTTTTCAAGAAGCAGCGCGCGGGCCCGGTGCAACCGAGAGCGAACAGTTCCGACTGCACAACCCAAAACCTCCGCCGCTTCCAGATAACTCATTTCCTGCAAGTCGCAAAGCACGACCACCTCACGATAGCGTTCCGGCAATGCCAACACAGCTTTCCTTACGGACTCGATCGTCTCGGTCCGTGAGAGATCATCAAGCGGGTTCTCGGTCGTTCGCGAAAGGTTCTGTGCCGTATCGCTTTGCGAGTCTTCTTCCATCGAGACGTAAAAGCGTTCGCGCCGCAGGCGTCGCAGCACATGATTGCGGGCCACGCCCAGAAGGAAGGCGTTTAGCGAACCGCGTGCAGCGTCAAACGTGTGCCCTTCGCGAATCAAGACCATAAAAACTTCCTGGGTTACATCGTCAGCAAGTGCCTGCGACCCACACATCTGCAGGGCAAAGCGAAAGACGTCGCGCGCGCGCCGTTGATATAGCGCCGCCAGTGCTTTTTCATCTCCAGCCAGCATCGACTGAAGCAATTCGCTGTCAGAAGCGTCTGTTTTTGCTGACATTGCGGAAACGAGCCAACCAAATTGTCTTAACCTTCCGGCTTCTTGCTGTTAATTCGCCTGAGCAGACAATAAGGTTCCAAAATGATCCTGGATCTGGTCACTACAACGCTGGGGCAAGCCCGCCTGATCAAGATCTCGGCTTCGACATACAAAATCAGAACTGGAGCGACAGCGACCAGCCGAAGAGTCAACTGATCAAATGTGCAGAATAACTGCGCTCTTCAGTTGCTGAAGCTCCGGAACGGCCCTTGGCTGGTCGCTATCGCTCCCAGTTCTGATTTTGTTTGGCAACCGTTGGATGTTTGCTCATGAGTGACTTACTCAGCTAGCGACCCGTCTGGAAATTTCTTTTTGTACTCCGGCGAACGCCGGCGCAGATCAAGCCAATCCGAAAAGAGTTCAGGAGATTGCAGCCAGACGGTTAGCCACTCGGAAATCTCTTTCAGCTGCTCTCGCACGCCACGGTCCAGGATCTTACTGCGTGCCTGCAGCAACGAATCCTTGCGGATGGCCGCCACTATCTCGCGCAATTCCTTTAGACTCGTTGCTTCGTTGTCGAGCTGAAGTTGCAGTCGTCTCTCTTCGAGTTTTACAACCGATGCGAAGGCTGCCGAGAAGTTAGAGAAGTCCAGTCCCTCGCGAAACTCCCATCTCTTCAGAATCCGTTCACGCCAATGCAGGTCGCACTGAAAGACTTCGGGATGTCGCAGGACGGCACCTTCGTCAGCAACTGTGCGAGCGATCGACGCCGGGCTCGTCAGTGCGCCGGCGCCAAACTTCTCAGTCAGCGCTTGCTGTATTTGCTCGAGCTCGGAGGCGCCCACGGATTCACAGTCGAGATATTCCCAAACCTCGATGATCAGATCGCGTTTGTTACGGGCACTCCAACTTCTCGCCGTCATTTAGACTTTCCCGAAGCCGCGATTACAACTTGCGCTACCTTTGCTGTAAACTCAATTCTTCAAGCTGTGACTGCTGGTTAGATCAAGGAATAAACTCTGGAAATGGTTTTTCGCCGCGTAGTCCCAATATCCTCCGTATTCCTGACTATTATCGCCGTCAACGTCGTTCTTGCCCAACAGCCGGTCCGCAGAGTCACAAAGATTGAAGTCGAGGGTCTGGAACATCTGTCTGCTGACGAAGTTATTGCCACCAGCGGACTGAAAACCGGAGGGGCGCTCTCGGTTGCTGAACTTGACGACGCCGGCCAAAAGCTCGTCGATAGCGGACTCTTTACAAAGGTCGCTTACCGTACAACCAGCAAAGGCAACCAGGTGACTGTAATTTTCCAGGTCAAAGAACGTGGGGGCGGTCAATCACCGGTAGTCTTCGACAATTTCGTCTGGTTTACAGATGAGGAGCTAATCGCGGCGATCAAGCGACAAGTGCCTTCGTTTAACGGGACCGCATCTGACGCCGGCAACATGTCTGAAAACATCAAGCATGCGTTAGAGAGTCTCCTGAAGGAACATCACATCAACGGCACTGTTGATTATGGGGCGGAGCAAGCTGGATTGAACAGCGATAAGCAGGAACATGTCTTCAGTGTTTCAGGAGTGCCGATACCGATTTGCAGTTTGCATTTTCCCGGAGCCAACAATGTTCCGGAAGAGAAACTGGTAATCAGGTCGAGGCAGCTCACTGATGACAACTACTCTCTGAAGTCAGCCATAGCCTATTCGACTTTTGCTCTTCTTCCCATTTACCGCGAAGCGGGCCAGCTGCGCGCAAGGTTCGCTAAACCGGTAACAAAACTGGACCCGTCAGAGAAGTGCCATGGCGGAGTGGAATTAACAATCCCGGTCGAAGAAGGGCCAATCTACCTGTGGGAAAAGACCGAGTGGACGGGTAATGAGACCTTATCGGCAAACGATCTCGACGCAGCGTTAGGCATGAAGAAAGGCGACGTTGCCAACAGCGTTAAGATCGACAAAGGAATTCTGGAAGTCAGCAGAAGGTACGGGCATACGGGCCATCTGGATGTCAAAGTAAGTGCTGAGCCGCAGCTCAATGATTCAACTAATCGATTGAGTTACAGAATGGTCGTGAAAGAAGGGCCGCAGTACAAGATGGGAAAACTTACCATCAAAGGACTCGAGGAAGAGGACGCAAACTCTCTCGAACAAAGATGGAAACTCCGCAACGGGGAAGTCTTTGACACTAGTTATGCAGATCGGTTTTTTAGAATAGACGCTCGTGAGCAAATGGAAAAAATTATGGCGGCCCGGCAAGCGCAACGGAAAGGTCCACCGGAGATCAAATTCACGCCTAACCAGTTAAACCTGAATGCCGACGTGATCATCGAGTTCAAGAATTGAGCGGTAAACAAGATGAGCAAAGAAGCTGAGCCGAAGGACGCCCCTCAGAAACTCGAAAAGGCTCGGGCTCTCCTGGCTCGGGCCCGCCAGGCATTCGCCGGCAAATCGTTTCGGCCTCATTCCTTATTTCGCAACGGTCATGCGCAAACTATCGCTGCCTATGCCTGGCCCAGACGATTCCGTTTCGCTTCCGAAAGCGACGAGGAGCGATTGTTTGAGGTGGAGCCCGGCGTCAGGGTGCTGGCTCATTGTCGCTGGCACAGCGAACGCGACAGGTATCCGACCATCGTCGTCTGGCATGGTATAGAAGGTTCGACCGGTTCCAACTACATGCAGGCAATGGCGGAGAAAGGTTTTCATGCCGGCTTCAATGTCATCAGAGTGAACTTCCGTAACTGCGGCGGCACTGAACATCTCACCAACACCATCTATCACGGCGGCTTGAGTGCAGACCTGGGTGCGGTGGTAAAGGAACTACTCGAAAAAGATCACGTCTCAAGAATGTGCCTGGTGGGCTTTTCACTGGGCGGAAATCTGGTGCTCAAACTTGCGGGCGAATATGGCGATAACCCGCCGCGTGGAGTTCTCGGCGTTTGCGCGGTGTCGCCATCGGTGGATTTGAATGCCAGTGCAGAGATGATTCTGAAGCGCTCAAACTGGATCTATCATCGCGACTTCGTGCGCCGGCTGAAGCAGCGAATTCGTACTAATCACCGACTCTATCCTGAGCGTTACGAAATTAGTGGACTAGCTGAGGTCCACACGCTGAGGGAATTTGACGATCGCTATACTGCAGTGGCCCATGGCTTCGCTGATGCCGCCGACTACTACAACCGCTCCAGCTCGCTAAGAGTCGTTGATCGCATCCGTATTCCAACTTTGATTATCCACGCTGGGGACGATCCGTTTATTCCCTTTGCACCGCTTCAGAACCCATTAGTAACCGAAAACCCTTACATCCTCTTGCTCGGACCGCAGCGCGGTGGGCACGTGGCGTTCATTTCAGCCAGACGTGAGGACGGCAACGACCGCTTTTGGGCCGAGAATCGTGTAGTGGAATTCTGCCAACTCGCAATTGAGACGTCATCAGATCCTTTAGCATAGTTAGGGGCCATCGCGTTGCCACCTGCCTGATTGAGCCAAACATCGAAAGCACAGCGAGGCGAGAATGCAGCAGAATCAAACACGCAAACCATGCCGCTATGTAAACGTCCAAATAATTACCGCCGACTAAGTATGTTACTCTGATGCTAATCTGCAGCAATCAGCTCGATTCTTGATTAAGCGCAGGGCGTGATTGCGTGCGATGAGCGGCAAGTGTTCGTCGGTAGAGATGTCGTTGAGGAGTGGTAGTAGTTGCTGCGGATCAGATAAGCCGTTTCGCTTCATCTGCATTTCAAATTCGTCCATAAGTTTGGGAGTAGCCAGGGGCTGAGTCTCGCGCGCTACCGAAATATCGAAGATAAGCACAGCCTGATCGGCAACGCGCCGATACTCATTGGCCAACAAGGACACGGTTTTGTTGTTGGTCCAGTTAAATTCGGCCGTTCGATTAAGCTTGTCGCGCACCATCTTCAGGCGCATCGTGCCGAGGTGAGCAAACTGTTTGTCGGCTTGATAATTTTCGGTTGACTCCAGAAATCGCAGTTCGGTCCAGGCGCCCAACACGCGCCCCAAGGCTCCCATGGAGAGATTGATCGGTTCCTCGATTGGGGTTTCCTCGCCCTTGCGTTCGAACGTTATCTTACCCACGCCGTTCGCATCGTGCTCGATAATGATGTGGCGAATAACAAATTCCGGCTGCGTGAATTCGTAGAAATAGCGCGTGGTGTCGGGAGGTTTCTTGTTCTCTTCTCGCCTTGGTGCGCTGGGCGTGGGTGACGGTGAGGGTTCTGCTTTTCGCTCGTTAGTCTTATTCTGCGCCGAAACTCTGGTTGCAGCAACGAGAAAGACTGCGCCCAAAACCATCAAACCGGCGAAAAGAAACTGTAACTGCTTGAAACTTTGTCTTGGCATCTTTCGTGGCGGACATTCTAAGCGAAACTTTGATTGGAAGAAAACAGCACAGCAAAAGGAAGTCAGAACTGCGGGAGCGGTTAGCGACCGGTTGAACGCTTACGACAGACACAAGTCCGCGGACCTCGATTCAGTAATCAACGTTCACCCGGTCGCACCGGCTCTGAATTATTCGACCCACAAGAGTCAAAAGGCGAGCTATGCAGCTCGCCCTAAAAACAAACTCCAACTTCGCGTTTTAGTGTTTACTCAAACCTCACAGAAACCAATTTTGAAACCCCGACCTCCTGCATCGTCACGCCATAGAGCGCGCGGGCCATCTCCATCGTTCGCTTGTTATGGGTGATCACAATGAACTGCGTGTTAGCCGACATCTGCGCAACTTTGTCCGTGAAACGTCCCACGTTTGCTTCGTCAAGCGGCGCGTCCACTTCGTCCAGCAGACAGAACGGTGAAGGCCGGTAATGGAAAATTCCCAGCACTAACGCCAGTGCGGCCATTGCCTTCTCGCCACCTGAGAGCAGCAGCACATTCTGCAGTCTCTTGCCGGGCGGTTGTGCAATCACATCGATGCCGGCTTCGAGCACATCGTCGCCTTCGATCAAACTCATTTCGCCCTTGCCGCCGCCAAAGAGCTCCTGGAACAGTTCGCTAAAATTCTTGTTAATCTGCTCAAACGCGTGACGGAATCTCTCGCGCGAGCGCCGTTTGATTTCGCGCAACGCTTCCTCAGTTGAAGAGATGCTATCGACGATGTCCTGTCGCTGCGTAGACAGGAATAACAGGCGCGCTTCGTTTTCCGACAACTCTTCCAGCGCCATCATGTTGACGCCGCCAAAGCTTTCAATTCGCGCGCGCAACTCTTCTACCCGCGCCTGCGCTGTTTCCAGGTCAAACTCGTCGTCGACCGGCTGTTCTCGCGCCAAATCTTCAAGCGACTGATTCAACTCCGCCGCACAATTTTCGCGCACGAACGTTAGCCGCGCCTGCGCCTCGGCGCGCTGCACTTCGATCCCTGCCCGAGCGTCGCGCACTTCCGCAGCATGCTTGTTCAGATCAGAAAGTTGGGTGGCCAGGAGGTCGGCTCGTTGGCGGGCCTCTTCGAGCAGGGTGGTTATCGCGGCAATCTCCTGCTCTTCCTTCTCTTTTTCCGCGGCGACAGTGCTTGCCTGATATTCGAGGTGTGCTATTGAGGCGCGCAACGTAGCCAGGCGCTCGGTCATTTCCACCAACTCTAAACGGTGACGTTCAATGCGACTCGCCAGGTCCGCAAATTCGGCTTCCATGCGACGAAGTTCAGCGGCCGTGCTGCGTCTACGCTCGGTTGCGGCGGCCGCCGCTGCGCGTTGTCCGCCCAATCCTTCGCTCTCGGCTTCGGCAGCCCGCCGCGCTTCGGCAAGCAATGCAGTGGCGGCTGTTACCGTTTCCGTTGCAGCCAGACGAGCAGCCTCTGATTCCTGGGCATCAATGATGGCGCCGGCCCGACGTCTCTCCACCTCGTCACGTTCCTGTTCGACTCGGGCGATTTCGTCGGCAACCACTCGCATGTGGCGTTCGGCACGCTCGATCTCGTGGGCCAGTCCGGTGGCCGTTAATTCTCGCGCCATTGCCTCTCGCTCTTCCCGGCCGATGGCTTCGTTCAAAATCAGTACGGCGTCTTCGAGTCCTACGAGACTCTTTCGCGCATTCCTGGCCAACTCCTCCGCCGAGTTTGACTCCACGCTCAGAACTTCTGCCCGTGCCTCAAGCTCTCTCAACTCTCGCTTGAAAGTCAGCAACCCGGCACCTTCTTCAAGTGCGCGAGCGTCGCCGGCGCTTACGAATTGACCGCTCGCAACCCAATCGCCATTCAGGGTTACGAAGACTTCGCCAGTCCGGAGCGACTTAGTCATCGCGTCGTCAAGATTGGCAGCCAGCCGCGCGTTCATCTTCTCGGGAAGGGTCCGATTGAGAACGGACACAAGTTCTCGCGGCGCTCCGAGCAGATCGGCAATCTTGAGGTCGGCGGCGATTGCTTCGGTGGCAAAGGAAATGGAGAGAGCCGGTCGCTCTTCGACATCACACGTCAGGGCATTTACCTGAATGCTCGACTCTTCGCTTCCGCCGTGGAGTCCTGCGACCAGGAAACTGGCGCGGCCGCCGTTGTTTTCGCGCAACCATTGCGCGGCCCTTGCAGCATCATCGGGCGTAGGTACAACGATGGACTGCAAGCGAAGAACCGAACACACCTTCAACAGCGCGTTCCCATTTGGCGTCGACATTGAGCGCATCAGCGAGCGTGCCGATGAAATGGAAATCACGAGGTGCACTGTCTTCCGAAAACATCAATTGCACGGCCGAAGAGTAGTAGGCACGACGATCATCGAGTTCCTTCAAACTCTCGAGACGATGACGCGTCCGTGAGTACTCGTCACGCACGCGAGTCATTTCTGCTTCAGTGTCGCTGACTGCTTCGTGGCCCTGGACAACTGCATCGACGGCTCGCTCGCGTTCCGCGTTGAGGTTAGCAATATGTTCTCGTGCGGCATCAATCTCGGCGGTGAAGGCATCGGCTTCGGCTTTGCGTTCGGCATATTGCGCTGCAGCACGTTCGCCCTCGCGTGCCAGACCCTCAGCCTGAACACCCAAGCGCTCAAGCGTGCCCTCGAGCTGTCGTGCAATCTCGCGCAGTCGCTCGGCAATCGCAGTGTGCTTCAGCAAATCCGTGCGCGCACTCTCGATTTCGGCTTCGGCCTGCGATGCTGTAGACAATTTCTCAGCATAAGACTCTTCCGCTGATCTGAGAGTGGCCGCACTCTGGTCGGCCTCAATTCGCAGCCTCGCATCGTCTTCCTGAAGTCGTTTGCATTCAGCTTCAACCAGGACCAGGCGTGCAGAGAGAGCCTCGATCTCGGAGCCCACTTCATTCTTTCGCTTTTCGAGGGAAACTACTTGCTCTTCCTGATAGGCGCGCTCTCTGGTCTGCCGGTCGCGACGTAGTACCGCCTCGGCGGCAGCGGCGCGCGCAGCTGCCAGATCGTCTTCCGTTTTGCGCGCCTCATGAGTTGCACTGCGAGCAGCCTCTTCCTGTCTCTCCAAATCTTCCGCGACGTTGCGTTCCATGACGCTGGCTTCGAGAAGCTTTGCCTGAGTTTCATCGAGAAGCCTGGTGAGCTTGCGATCCTCGGCGACGAAGACGTGGCGCAAGCAGTTCGCGCAACTCTTCGCGAATGACCCCGTAACGCCGAGCCTTCGCGGCCTGTCGTCGCAAACTATTTACCTGTCGATCGATTTCAGAAATGATGTCGGAGATGCGAGAAAGATTAGAGCGTGCCGATTCCAGTCGTGCTTCCGCCGCACGCTGGCGCACGCGAAACTTCGTGATGCCCGCCGCCTCTTCAATTATCGTGCGACGGTCCATCGGCTTGGCGGAGAGTATCTGGCCAATGCGACCTTGCTCAATGATGGCGTAGTGCCCACCCGCCAGACCGGTGCCCGAGAAGAGATCCTGAATGTCACGCAGCCTACAAGGACGATCGTTTAGAAGGTATTCGCTTTCGCCCGAACGATAGAGTCGACGTGTTACTGAAACAGCTTCGCCCGGCGCAAACTCCAGCGCCAGGTTCCGACGACGCCAGTGTCGCTTATGTTGGGATCTTGCAGGGCTGCCAGTCGCCGGTCCTTCTGCTGGCCCTTCGACAATGCTCACTTCAGCCGGCAGCTCGGTGCTTGACGTTTCCTGAGCGATTACCTGGAGTGTTTCTTCGGGTGAATCAGCCGGGATTACGGCGTCAATGTCTATAACCTGATCGTCCAGGAGTTCGAGCGTGGAGTCGATGTCTTCAATGTCAGGCTCGTGTTCAATCGCTTCGTCTCGCACCATGTGCATGACGACTTCGGCCATGCCACTTGGGGGCCGGTTCCGCGAGCCCTGGAAGATGACGTCCTGCATGGCGCCACCGCGCAGATGCTTGACTCGTTGCTCGCCTAAAACCCACGCTATGGCGTCCGCAACATTGCTCTTGCCGCAGCCGTTAGGCCCGACAATGGCCGTAATTCCGTCACCTGTGAAGAGTATTTCGGTGTAGTCCGCGAAGGATTTGAAACCGGTAATCTCGAGGCGTTTCAGTTTGAACATGCGAAAATCGTTAGTGTGTTGCCCTGCTGTTGATTAACGTCGAGACCCAGAATACCGAATTCGGGAAGGCTATGCACGGGCGTGCCAATATAAGTGGGGTTTGCTTAGAATGTCAACTAAAACTTGAGGTTACCGAACTTTAATGATGCAGTCAGCAAAGTTAACCGTGGGCGCTTAAGTTTGATTGCTGGCAGGCAGAATCTTTCTTGAGTTCCTCTTGCGCACCGAGGTGACTCGTCAGCCACGGATCGGCCTACTCAAGATGGCGAGGGCTTTTTGCGATTCAGGGTGAACTCGATTGCCTTGCGAATCCCGTCAGGGTTGGTCACTTCCGGAAGCAGTTTACGGCCGTCAATGAGCAGCGTAGGCGTGCCGTCGATGCCTAGTTCCGCGGCGGCGGACCGGTCGGCTTCAATCCGTAAGTTAACCTGCTTATCGGCCATATCGCGCATGAAGCGGCCCGTATCCAATCCAAGATCGGCCGCAAATTTCCAAAAGATGCTCTTGGGATTGACGTCATCCTTCCACAGGTCTTGATTCTCATACAAGAGGTCATGCATTTCCCAGAAACGGCTCTGCATTCTCGCCGCCTCGGCAGCCTGCGCGGCGGCCAGCGCGTTCTTGTGAAGCGTGGTAAGCGGTAGATTTCGGAAAACGAAATTGAGATTTGCGCCAAACTCCTGCTTCAGTTTCTTGAGACTGGGATGAAGCGCGCCACACGGAGGACACTGATAGTCACCAAACTCCTCGAGCGTTACGACTACCCCTTCGGGAATTTTGCTTTGTGCTTCAGTTCCTGACTGGGTTTTCGTGGCGACAAACTCTCCGGCCGGACGGGCTCGCAGAAGGAAGACCAAGCCAATAACTGTTACCGCCAGCACGAACCCTATGATTAGAATGGGGCGATATTTTTGCATTGTTTTGCCAAGTATCTGACTGGACCTCCACTAGCGAGCAGAAGTTTTGCAAAGCCTCAACGCATCAGCTCGCGTCGTGTGTATAGCAGCAGATCCACTCCAGGTCTCAAAGGAAAACTGCCCGCTAAGTTAACGCCTGATTGAATTTGCTGGTAGCGGTCACCGAATGTGGTTTCCACCTCCTCGGCCTGATCTTGCCTGGCGATAATTATCGGCTCATTGGAAGGAGTCATATGACCGTGGTAACCGACGCGCTTGTAGTCGCGGAGATACCAGGGTAATGGCCAGTAGTCTGCCGAGACTATCGTGATACCCGTCTCCTTTCCCTGATGCGTGCGCTCGGCAATTTTGTCTATTTCATTAAGCAGCTTCAAAGTTTCCCGCCGAGTATGAGCATAGACATAAACGTAATAACGGTTGTCGTTGTCGTAGTTAATGAAATTGAGATCAATTGTTTGATAACCGGGGATGAAAGTTTTCCAGTGCACGGGAACAGAAACCAAGCCTTTGAACGTATCGGAGCTCATTTCAAAAGCCGCCTCATCAAAGATTCTGGCCATCCCCGCTAAAGGACCTATAGCCACTAACAGAAGACCGGCAATCGCGTACCAGCGCAGCTGTTTACTTACCTGCCATCTTGCGAGTTCTTCGTAGAACCAATCGACCACAACTCCGCTCGCCAGCGCCAGGGGGACAACGAAATTCAGCGAAAGCCACGGCGTCTTGTAGGCAATCAACGAATATGCAGCGATGAGCCCAAACGCCCACAAGGCGGAGAACAACGCGAACGATTTCGTCGGTTTCAGGACCGCAACCACTGCCCCGAGCGCGCCGAGCACAAGCAGCGGCGACTCTTGCTGCAGCAGCCACCAAATGTACGTCGCGGGCGGATGTTTATGTGCCTCCTGACCTGTCTTGGTCCAGAATTGAAATGTTTTCAGCGAGTCGTAAACACCCTGAGGATAATTCGTGAAGAAGGACGAATAGAAAAGGACATAGACGCTTACGAACACGGCGAGGGCTATCACTACCCAGACTGTTAGTTTTGACGACCCGCCCGCTTTTTCGAAGAAAGTTCGATAGTCACCCGTTCGCCCTTTCCTCTGATTGGTTGTGCTTCCGACAGATCGCCAGAGCAGTCGATACACTTTTGTAACTACCAGCGCGATCAGAAGCACGGCGACAGAAATCATCGCCGTCTCTTTGGTAGCAAATAACAACGCCGCGGAGATTGCTGCCAAGATCAAGTAAGCCGGATTCACCTCTTCAAAATACTTAATCAAGGCCACCGCGATTCCCAGGGTGAAAAAAACAAAGAGCGTTTCGTGAATGAAGTAGCGCGAGAGGTAAACCGCACCGGGCGAGACGGCTAATAAGAAAGCAGCGCTGAGTGTGGCGATGGTTCCCAGGTTTCGTCGTAGGGTGAATACAAGTCCAATCGTCGCCAGGCCGAAGAGTGCTGGAACAAGCCGGATACCGGTCGTGGTAAGGCTGGCATTCGGGCCGACAATAGGTCTCAGGATCCAAGCCACGACAGCGGCGAAGTAGTAAAGAGTCGGGCCGTGGTAGTTTGCCGGGTCGTAGTGGTAATAGCCATCGTGAACCAGCCGCACGAGAAAGTTTCCATTGACACCCTCGTCATGATGAAGCGGAACCAAATCAAGATCGTATAAACGAAGAATCGCAGCCAGGACCAGAATCGCGGTCACAGCGATAAACCAGGTCCTTTCGTCGATCACCATCTCTGAAAGCGCAGCCGGAGGCTGATCAGATCGTCGACCTGCAGCGGCTGGCGCTTTCGTCCGGTTGGCTTGCTTACGACTTGATTTTGTAGAGGCGGTACTCACCAACTTCTCCTACAAGTTTAAAGCTGGAAAAGAACTGGTCATTCACATTCATGATGTTTTCTTCGAGCGGGCTCACCACCGCATAATCAACGTTATATTTTTTTAGTATGGCAGCGGCGTCTGGCGCTCCCGCATAAACTCTTCTGATCTCGGACTCGCGCGGGCCAAACTCGAGTCCGTGAGTCCAAACGTGACCGGGATAACCCATCAGCGATCTTCTTCCCGTGAGAAACACCGGATGATTATGTACCGGAGCATGTATGACCACGGCCTGGGGTGGTGCTTCACGTTTTATCAGTTCAGCAAACTGAATTCCGGGAGCGTTAAAGATTCCGTATTCATTCGATCGCAGCACAATGGCAGCCACGTCCAGCCCTCCCGCCAGCGTTACACACGCCAATAGAATTACAGCGACCGCCCGCTTTACCAAATTCTGCCGCCAAAGCCGCGCAAGCAAAAGGGCCACCAGCGGCGCTGACGCCAGCCACCAGTAGAACAACACCTTTATGTTATCCCAAATCCACGGCGCCATCTTCATAACGTTAGGGATGATGAAGCACAGCGTGAACGGCAAAAAGAAAACCACTAGCTTACGAGGGACCAGGGGTTTCCCTTCGTGACGCCAAAACAACGCGACTAAAGTCAAAGGTATGAACAATCCGGTATTCTTGAACCAGAACCAGAATGGATTCTCCTGGCCATGGTCCCAACCAAACTGCCACTCGAAAAACTTTCCAGCATCCACCGCACTGTTGTGAGTTGACCACCACATCTGAGGCAGCGCGATTATCGAAGCTACCAAGGCGAAACGTTATCCAATCGCGCCACCGTCCTTGGAGCAACGCTATGCATCCACCCACCACCATCACCACGACAAAACTATGAGCGTGTACCAACGGTAAAAGACCGGCGACGACGCCGGCGGCGATCATGCGCCTCATGGACAGGAGGAATAGGGGAAAAGGGGAAGAGGGAAAAGTGTTGCGGGATCACCGGAGTGGGTTCCTGCGTGTGGACCCTTGCACTCTTTTGTTTGGTACCCTTCCCCTTTAGCCTTGGCCCATCCCCTCTCTTCCCCTTTTCCCCTTTTCCCCTGTTCCCCTCTTCCAGCCGCTTTTCGTCCGACAGCCACCATTGTGTAAACACAATCACCGCGAGCGGTAAACCGAGCAGGAAGCCGCGCTGCGGAATCAGCAGCGTCGACATCGCGTTTCCCCAGCGCCAGGTTGTTTCCGGAATTACGGTGAAAGAAGGCGGCAGGCTTTGCAGGACTCCCAGCATTCCATCTTTATTTTCTTTGGTCAGCGGTTCCCAAAGCAGTATCCAACCAAAGCCACCGTTTAGCAGAACCAGAATTGGCGTCAGGATCGCCGCGAGTTTATCCCGCAACATGACCAGTGCCCAGCGATGCATCAGGCCAACAAACGCCAGAGCCACGACGAAGTTCTCCAGAAACATCGACTGGCGCAGGTCAGCGCCGCAGCGAACAAAAATTGCGGAGACGAAGTCAGTCAGAAATGGGTAGGTAAAGCGAACTCCGGCGTAAGTAGGATCCTGAGGTGGAAAGTTGTTGCCAAAAGAAAAGCTCGTGATCACGCTAACGTGAAATGGCAAGTCACCGAAGTTATTGAGCAGGCCGGTGAAAATGCCTTCCGGAGTTTCAATCATCGCGCGTTGAAAAGCGCGCCAAAGAATTGCCACAACGACTATATAGAAAAGGGTGTAGCCGAGCTGCAGCCCTGTGGGGTTCCCGAACGCCTGACGAATTGATCGCGAGGTCGCCTTCAGATTCTGCTGAACAAGGGTCCTGCGAACTGGATTCCTCAATGACAGAAGCGACAGCAACACGATTATGAGAAGCGCGAGTAGGATAGCGAGGGGCGTGAGTCCAAGAAAAGACGCCAGCACAAAACCCACCAGGCCGAGGGCTGCAATCCCGATGCACGCCCCGCCACAAAGCCGTGCAGCGAAATTCACGTCTTCGTCGTAGAGATAGCTGGCCAGTGTGCCGCTGGCGGTGACGAGCAGCACGAGCGCAAGCGAGATGATCACGCGGTCACCGACGGATGATTACACCTTCGAGGAACCATTCCGTCTGGTCCTTTTCTAGTATTCATTACCAAACTTCGATTTATCTCGGCCCGGATTATACGCGAAATCGTAACGCAATCTGTTAGTTTGCGATGTAAGCCAGCGCCCAGTCATTCCGCCGGCGGGGGCGTTTGCGCCGCAGAATATTATCGGTTAGTTTCAAAGCCGAGGAAATCAACTGATGCTACGAGCAGGAATTGTTGGCCTACCCAACATTGGCAAGACTACGCTTTTCAACGCGGTGACGGCACAGACGTCGGGCGTCACGGCAAACTACGCTTTCTCCACCAGCAAGCCGAATGTCGGCGTGGTCACTGTGCCTGACGAACGATTGGCGCCTTTGGCAAAAATCGTGAAGACGAGCGTTATCGTTCCCGCGACCGTGGAATTTGTCGATATCGCAGGATTGGTGCGTGGCTCGTCAAAAGGCGAGGGCATGGGCAACCAGTTTCTGGCGAGCATCCGCGAGACAGACACGATGATTCATGTCGTGCGCTGTTTCGAAGACGAGAATATTGTTCACGTCGATGATACCGTCGACGCCCGACGCGATATTGAAACGATCCAGATCGAACTCGCGCTGGCTGATCTCGCAACAGTCGAGCGCCGGCGCGAGCGCGTCCAAAAGGGCGCAAAAGGTGGCGACAAGAATGCCAAGGCCGAACTCGAGGTGCTCGATAAATTGCACCCGGCGCTGGAAGAGTTCCTGCCGGCAAAGAGCGTGTCGCTAACCGATGAGGAGCGCGCCATTGCTCGCAACTTCTTTTTGTTAACGATGAAGCCGACTATTTATGCTGCCAATGTGATGGAAGCGACACTCGCGGCGCCGGAGGATAACGAGCAGGTTCGCGCGATTCGCGCCATTGCGGAGAGTGAGGGCGCTGAGTGTCTCGTGATCTGCGCACAACTTGAGGCAGACCTCGTCGGGCTGGCTCCGGAAGAGCGACGCGAGTACCTGGAGTCACTGGGAGTAAAAAGCAGCGGCGTGGATCAGTTGATCCAGAGCGCCTATCGAGTGCTCGGCCTGATGTCGTTTTTGACTGCGGGTGAAAAAGAGGCGCGCGCCTGGACGATTCCGCAAGGCTCACGCGCGCAAGATGCAGCGGGTGCAATTCATTCCGACATCGCGCGCGGCTTCATTCGCGCCGAGATCGTCAGCTACGACGCGTTGCTGCGGGCCGGTTCATACGCTGCTGCGAAAGAACAAGGCCTGACGAGATTGGAAGGCAAAGACTACATCATGCAGGAAGGCGATGTAGTAAATTTTCGGTTTAACGTCTAGCATCACTAGTGTAGCCTCGTTCCACATCTCACCACGAAGATTGTTTCAGGGTTGGTTGTCTGGACCAGAGTTTTGGTCACGGCCTTCTCTGATAATGTCAATCAACGAATTCAGTCTACGATCTGTACCGGCCTGTGACTCGGCAAGCTTGGTAAATCTCTCTTCATTCCTCGCGAATCTTTCTTCGTTCCTCGCAGATTTTTGTTCATTACTAATCTGCAGATCAACCAAGCGGCTTATCTTTTGGTCGTGTTCACGATCACGCGCGCGCAATTCGCTGCGCCCACGATAACCTGGTCTGACTAAAAGCATGGCCATGCGTTCTAGCCGGTCTAGCCTTGCCTCAGGAATCAAAACAATTCGAATCTCCTGCCGGTGCTCTCAAGACAGCAAAATTACGCGCGATTTAGCTGCGAGTATCAAGTTCTAAATTAATCCTGCATTTACGGTCAAGGCGTGAGGTGTTTGGTAAGAGAAACTTCAGGAGAAAGAATTTTTGCAAGGCCTCTGGAGAGGCCCTGCGGTTAATCAGCGCAGCACTGCCCGAACACCAACCAGGACCAGATAGGCTATTGCGATCACGACGGCTAACTTAATCACCAGGACGGCGATGCCGAACAGGATCTTGATTATTCCCAGAGTTATGCCGGCGGCTGTCAAAACGATGGGGATTCCCACCACCAGAACAAAAATTCCCAGTAGGATAATTCCAACAACTCTCAATACGTCCGTTGCGTCTTTCATGATTCGATTCCTCAATTCTTCCCGCCGGGGCTGTTAATTAAGCGGGTTAGTTACGTTCGGCTGAATATACGAAGATGGCTCTGGCCGCGTTCCCTCTAAGTTTTGGTCATCCTGGGCGTGAATTGAATCACTTTACAAGCGCTTTGCGGGCAGTCGCGCGCAGCCGCGCTTTCAGCGATAATTGTCTGACAACTTAAGACATGGCGTATTCAACCACAGGAAGTCTCTTTAGCAAATCGCCCGACGACGAAATTCCGGAACCGTCGGCCCCGCTGGCCGAACGTATGCGACCTCGTTCGCTTCTGGAGTTTGCTGGCCAGAGCCACCTTGTCGGCGAAGGACGAATCCTGCGCCGCTTGCTGGAGGGCTCGGCAAACTTGCCTTCGCTGATCCTCTGGGGCGCACCGGGTACCGGCAAGACGACACTCGCGCGTCTGCTGGCGGAAAAAACCGACGCGCGCTTTGTGGCCCTGTCGGCAGTCTTTTCCGGCGTCAAGGATCTGCGTGCGGCCATCGCTGAAGCGCGGCACGAACGCGAGTATGGCAAGCGCACGATCCTCTTCATCGATGAGATTCACCGCTTTAACAAAGGCCAGCAGGACGCACTCTTGCCGGCCGTAGAAAACGGGACTGTGACTCTAATTGGCGCCACCACCGAGAATCCCTCCTTCGAAGTTACCGGCGCGCTGTTGTCTCGCTGTCGCGTGCTCGTCCTTAATCCGCTGTCTCCAGATGAAGTCAAAACAATTCTCGAACGGGCGCTGCGGGACGGTGAAAAGGGATTGGCAAAACTAAAGCCGGTGATTTCTGACGAGGTGCTGGAGCGTGTCGCACACTCTTCCGGTGGAGATGCGCGCGTTGCGCTCGCCGCGCTAGAAGCCGCCGTAGAGTCGACCATCCCGGACGATAAGGGCTTCCGGCAGATTTCGAACGAAACGATTATCGAGGCGCTCGGCCGCGCGCACTATGCTTACGACAAAGGCGGCGAGGACCATTACAACCTTGCATCCGCCCTGATCAAGTCGCTGCGCAATTCTGACGTCAATGCTTCGCTCTACTGGCTCGCGCGAATGATTGAGGGCGGTGCAGATCCGATATTCATTGCGCGGCGGCTTTGCATCCTGGCTTCGGAAGATATTGGTCTCGCCGATCCCCAGGCAATGGTGCAAGCAGCTGCCGCCGCCGACATTGTGCGTCTCATCGGCTTGCCGGAAGGCTTGTTTCCACTTTCGCAAGCGACCATTTATTTGGCTCGCGCGCCCAAATCAAACGCAGTTAAGAATGCTTATATGGCTGCGGTTTCCGATGCGGCGGAAACGGCGCGCGAACCCGTGCCGCTGCACCTGCGCAATGCAGTGACGCCATTAATGAAGCAGGTTGGTTATGGCGAAGGCTATCGATATGTTCATGGCGATCCGGCCGCAAAAGATGAGATGGAATGCCTTCCTGAAGCTTTGCGTGGTCGCACGTATTTCGAAGAGGAGAAGTAGAACGACAAAGCAGATTTTCCATTTGACATTTGTCATTCGCGAATTCAACTTGGAAGTGCAACAGATCGTTGTTTGAAAAATACTTCGTTTGGGGTCCGGTAACCAAGTGTCTTGCGAGGCCGGTTGTTTAGTAAGTCTTCCACCTGTTGCAGGTCTTGGTCTGTGATCCTGGCGAATTCATACTTCTTGGGAAAGTACTGCCGCACGAGACCGTTGGTGTTTTCGTTCAGGCCTCGTTCCCAGCTGGCATAAGGATGCGCGAAGTAAATGCGCGCTTGGAGGCCGCTGGCGATCAGCTCGTGCTCACAAAACTCTTTACCATTGTCTACCGTTATGGTGTGCACCCTAGCGGCCAGCGGCGCTAACAACGCGATAGTCTGGTCCTTCATTTCTGCGGCTGCTTTAGTGGCCAGCTTGCGCAGGCGGGTCAGCTTTGATTTACGCTCGACCACGCTCAGGATGCCGCCTCGATGACCGGCGCCAATGATGGTGTCCGCTTCCCAGTCACCGTAGCGACGCTTGCTAGCGACGATCTGTGGACGCTTATCGATGCTGGTGCGGTTGGGGATCTGGCCCCGGCGGATGTACCCGCCATAACGCTTGCGCTGCTTCTTTTGGCTCCGTAAATGGCGATGGAGCGTGCCGCCGCGCCGCTTGTCAGCATAGATGTAGAGATAGATACGTTCATGGACTGACGCTCTGCTGGCGCTCCAGTTTTAGCCGCCCAGTGATCTGTTCCGGACTCCACTGCTGGCCCAAGAGCAGCTCTACCTGTTGCCAGGTCTGCAGCCGGAATGCGCGGACCGTGACTGTCGACGTTGCCGGTCGTAGGCCAGTGTCTGCTGCCTGGTAAGGATGATAGCCCTTCTGCCCGCAGTTCCGCCGCAGTTCACGCGAGATCGTGCTCTTATGGCAACCAACGATTCGCGGCAATCTGACTTTGATTATGTCCGGCTTTCATCAAACCGTATATCTGATATCTTTGTTCGCGGGTAAGCTGCGTATAGTTCATGATGTGCTTCTTTGACTTGGTCGTTGGAAAAGCACGCCTACGCTACCGCAGCTTGCCTTTTATCCACCAGTTTTCAAAGTTGCACTTCAAGTTGAATTCGCCTTTCTCATTTGTCATTGCAACTCCCAGCAACTACTCTCGTAAAAGGTCGCGGTTTCAATGGCAAATGAGAAATGAAAAATGACAAATGGAAAATCTTGCTTAGATAGTTACTATGGCACTCAAGACGAACAAGGAGTTGGCGTTCCTGCATGAGTTGTTCGTAGCCACTGACTGGGGCGAACGATTTGCCGAGCTGATCGACGAACATGTCAAATTGCCGAAGGCGGGTCGTGCGCTTTACGTGGGATCTGGAACCGGAGGGCATGCAATAGCTTTACAGGAACGCGCCAGTGCGAAACTCAGCTTCCTGGGCGTCGATGAGAGCGAAGAGAACCTCGAACTCGCCCGCGTGAAGGCGAAAGCCGCTGTGAAAAACTCCATGGAGTTTCGCAGGGAGAAACTCGATAAACTCACCCTCGAAGACAACCGATTCAATCTGGTGATCGGCGATGGCTCGCTGGTTCACAGTGAGCGCATTTCGGAAATGTTTGAGGAGATGATCAGAGTGGCGGCGCCGGACGGCACGGTCGCGCTCGTGCTACCAACTTTCTCCAGCTTCGGCGAGTTCTTTTCGATCTACTGGGAGGCGTTGCACAACCTGGGGCTGATTGATCATGAGCGAGATGTGGAGAGTTTGATTACGGTGTTACCCGCCGTGTCACGATTGGAAGAGCTGGCTGAACAGGCGGGACTTGAGAACGTTACCACTACAACCAAAGTTGAGGAATTTGATTTCGAATCTGCCGAGAAGTTTCTTAATGAGCCGCTGGTAGCCGATTTCCTGATGCCGATCTGGCTGGAAACACTACCTGCCGATGCTCACCAAAAAGTGATTGACGAGATCGGGAGACTGGTTAACGAAGAACGTCACGAGATGGAATTTGCCCTTACCATCAAGGCGACAGTAGTGATGGGCGAGAAGGCGATAAGCCACTGAGGGCTGCTCCGTCGCCTCTCGATAATGAAAGACTAGGCCTGCTTCTCTTTAGCTTCTTTTTGCGCTTCCCTCTCCGACTCTTCCAGTCCCTCTTTGAAGGCGCGCTTGCTTTGACCCAGCGACTTCGCTAGTTGCGGCAGCCGTGTAGCACCAAACAACAGGAAAATAACTACCGCGATTACCAGAAGCTCAGGCGTTCCCAGTCCGCCAATTGCCAGCACGATGTCGTTCATAACGTCCTCTTTCTATGTTCGGGCAAATCAAACAGCCAAACTCGTGGCGTTCAACTGTTCTCGCCATTGTCAGATTCGTAGAAGAGATATTTCCTCCACGTCAGGTCGGCGCGACCCAGGTAGCGCATAATCTGGCGGTTCACGTGCAACGAAAAACCGCGCGGCCGTCGCAGCAGGTGCATTCCTGATTCCTCTGGAGTCCGGTTTCCCTTTTTGTGGTTACACTTCTTGCAGCAAGCCACCAGATTGTCCCAGGAGGATTCCCCGCCACGAGAGCGCGGTAACACGTGGTCAAGAGTAAGCTCCGAGGGCGCATACTGGCGTCCACAATACTGACACGAAGAATGATCGCGCAGCAGTATGTTCTTTCGCGAAAGCGAACGCCGCTCAAAAGGAATATGGATGTACTCAGTCAGCCGAATCACGGAAGGGGCATGAATAGTCAGTTTGGCCGAATGCAGCATGTGCCCATTGTGCTCTTCCACGCGCGCCACGCCCTTAAAGATCATTACCACTGCGCGCCTCTCGTTGCACACGTTAATGGGCTCAAACGAAGCATTCAGTACTAAGACTCGACCGGTCATACAAGGCCGATATTACGCGAGCGGCTGACTTAGTGACAAGTAAGAACCAGCGAAGCCGGCAAAAGTGCTTCTCGAGGTGTTCAGTTTTTATCAGCCACTGCCCGGGAAAGGCCAAACTGGTCTGTGGCGCGGACCAGCGCATCAATGATTCCGGGTTCACTGATTGAATGACCGGCGTCGGGAATGATGTTCAGTTGCGCTTCCGGCCAGGCTCGATGCAGATCCCAGGCGCTCGTAGCCGGACAAACAACATCGTACCGACCCTGAACAATAACGGCGGGAATGGATCGAATCGGGCCGACATTCTCGATCAAATAATTGTCGGAACTGAAAAAGGCGTTGTTCATGAAGTAGTGGCATTCGATTCTGGCGAAGGCCAGGGCAAACTCCGGATCGGCAAACTTCTCGATCATGGCCGGGTCGAAGAAGAGCTTGGAGGTGCTGCCTTCCCAGATACTCCACGCGCGTGCCGCCTCCAGACGTACCGCCTCGTCCTCGCTCGTCAGCCGGCGGTGATAAGCACTGACCATATCCGAGCGTTCACTTTCCGGAATGACTTTTAGATATTGTTCCCAAACATCCGGGAAGATTTCGCTTGCGCCTTCCTGATAAAACCAGCGAATCTCTTTGGGCCGGCAAAGAAAAATCCCGCGCAATACGAGTTCGCGCACTCGATCAGGATGCGTCTCAGCGTAAGCAAGTGCCAGCGTGCTGCCCCATGAGCCGCCGAAGACCTGCCACTGCCTGATGTTCAAATGCTCGCGTAACCTTTCGATGTCTTCAACGAGGTGCCAGGTAGTGTTCTCCTCGATACTCGCATGCGGCGTGCTCTGCCCTGAGCCGCGCTGATCGAAAAGGACAACCCGGTAGAGTTGAGGATCGAAGTAGCGACGGTAGTCGGTGGAAATCCCACCACCAGGTCCGCCGTGAAGAAAGACCACGGGCTTGCCCTGCGGATTGCCACACTGCTCGTAGTAAATCTCGTGAATCGGCGAGACCTTCAGGCGGCCCGTGTCGAAGGGTTCAATTGGAGGGTAAAGAGTTTTAAGTTCTGACATGCGCCTATGATAGCCGGGTTCTTTACTCTTTTGCTAAGTGACTCAGGCAAGAATTGATTAAGTCGCGCTAAGACTCGTTAGAGAGAATCCGTCCCACGAACTCGTCACCAAATGCGCTGCTCAACCTAGATAGAAGTTCTTGCCGCGCTGCGTCGACTTGGGAATCTGTAACCCTTTTCCCAGCGCGCAGCTGGTCGCGCAGTACCGCGAAGACACAAAATAGGTCCTCATTACCCAATTGCACGAGAGAATACTGAACGTTAGACCAGAGAATCTCATTCCGAGGGTCAAGTAATAGCGCCTTAGTTTCATAATGGATACATTGTTCATAATCTCCCAAAAAATGATAGCAATCCGCGATGCTTCGCAGAATTGCAATGGGATTCTTTACACCTTCGAGAGCCCTCTTGTAGAGCTCAATGGCATCACGATTTCGACCAAGTTTCTGTTTGACCCGGGCGAGGTTGTGAACAACCTGATGCCCTTTATCTTGCTTGTAAGCAAGTTCCAGGTAATCTTGCGCCTTCTGAATCTCGCCTTCATCGACTAACAACTTGGCGTATTGGCACAGGGCGCGAGGTGGAGCTTTGCTCGAAGCCACTGTCTCCTCGATTAGTGATCGAGCTTCGCGCTTATAGTTTGCAGAGTTATAAATGAGATACAGTTCACCACGGGCGAACATGTCATTGGAATCGTCTATTACGCGGCTCTTGAAGAACGTCAAGGCATCCGGGATGAATTGGCCATCAGACCGCCACAGTCTGCTCAATATATGGCTTTTGAGTAAGCGGCCATCCTGATGATTCGGTCTCAGCATCAATAACGCCGTCACGCGCGTGTGAGCCGCCGTTAAATCTTCTAACTTCCAAAGTGCGTACGCCAGCCAATAGAGTTGGGCAGAACCGCTTTTTTCCATCTTAGGGTTTGCGTTGAAACATTCAAGAAATAGATTCCTCGCCCTGGCATAATGCCTTTGCCTCAATTCTGAATATGCCCACGATGAATATGCCTCCCACCGCGTCGGATCGATTCGCAAAGCCATCTTGTAGGACCTTATTTCTTCTTCACGATTGCCCATGTGGCAGAAAGATGAGCCACGATTCTTCCAGATTTGGGCGGTTAAGGCTGGGGGCGGATTCATCGCGATTGCGCTATCAAAATATTGGACAGCAGTGTGATGATCACCGAGACCTGCAAGACAGTTGCCTAAGTTGTAGTCGATCGCAGCCGGCAAGGAGGCTCCCGATCGAATCGATTTGAAAAGGTCGATTGCCTCGTGAAACATACTCTTCGAACCATTGTTCTCTAATGCGTACTCACAAAGAATGGATGCGCGCGCATTAATTATCCTCGGATCTCGGTTATCTAGTTCCCAAGCGCTGTTAATTGCTGCTAAGGCCTTATCTAGATCATTCAAGTCATAGTAGATGTGCGCTAGTTTGAGCCAAGCCTCCACGTCAGTCGGGTTCGCGAGAACCGCTGACTGAGATTGCGCAATCAACAATTGCTGTTCTATTTGAGGTTGAAGCGGTGGGGAGTGCTGTATTCCGGATTCAATTGCCTCCGCGCTAACCCGGCTATCAATCGCATGCCTAATGCTATCCAACGTTCTTTCTTGGACTGCGTCTAGAGATTGTTTGGCACGAGCTAGCCTGTCGAACTCAGTCTCGATGGTTACTTTCAGGGTGTCGAATTCACCCAGTCGGAGTGCCTGCCTCGATGGGATGCGGACTTGCCTAACCGAATCCGGATCAGGATCAGTCAACCAATGTGGTTTCCTCTTTAGACTCTTTTCGACAAACGGCTGAACATGTTGCCAGTAGCCCACCCTTTGCTCAATGTCCCAGAGAATAAGGACTACCGGGATAAGAAGATCATGCCACTGTCTTAGAGTTTTGGCTTTGATGCGATAACTAAAATCACCGGACTTGAGCCGGTACACTCCATCGTCCATTGTGCCTTTTAGTTGAATGTAGAAGTTACATCGTGTTGGGTTTCCCTTATGAAAAATCCGTACTAAAAAATCCTCCCCGTAGTCGTCGCCTGCGGCCATTGACGTTACGACGCAACCATTGCGATGAAAGTATTCCTTGAGCTGATCGACACTCACATCGGATACTTACGGGTGCTTGAAGTTCCGGTCGGCGTAGTGCTAGCCTTTGCGCATGGACACCCTCCATGAAATCGAAGCTGCAGTGGATGCACTGCCCGAGACCCAGCAGAAGGAATTGTTCCTTCATCTGGCCGAGCGATTTCACCAGGAAGAACCGAAACGACACTTGCCGTTAATACCGCACACAGGAACCCCTATCACCCAACAAGATATAGACGATGCCCTCGATTCCGACTGAGGCGCTATTAGACGTCAACGTGATCATTGCGTCTGTTTTTGCCGATCATGTTATGCATCTGTCTGCCCGGCGCTTTGTCGAATCGCTCGACCGATTCTACACGACACCCACTACACAGGGCGGCTTCCTACGCTTTGCTACGCGCCCTTTGAAAGATGAGCGCGGAGATCAAAGGCAGCCACGGCTCAAAATGTCGGAAGCACTCACTAAGCTGCGAGAATTCACTGATTCCGAGGGCCATATTTTCTTGAGCGATAATGTGCCGTTCACAGACTTGGGATTGCGTTCGATGCAGGGCCATCGCCAGTGGACGGATGGATACCTCCTTCACATCGCGCGTAAGCACGGCGTCAGGCTAGCCTCACTCGAAAGTCGTATGGCTACTCTCGACGATCCATCCACGCCGACATTGTTTGTAGTCAGTTAGACCTAATAACGCACCGGCCGTGCAAGGGTGAGCACATAGACCTCGCTCGCTCCCGCCTCAAGCAAGACACTGGCACAGGAAGACACAGTCGCGCCGGTGGTAAACACATCATCGACAAGCAGCAGACGCTCGCCGGCAACTAGAGCTGGATGAGTCACGCGAAAGGCGCCGGCGACAGTGTCTCTCCGCCCCTTGGCATCCATTCCCGCGCGGTGACGATTTGTGTGTTTGTCCCGGGCGAGGCTGACGACATTTAGCGGCAGCGCGGTGGCCCGCGAAAGCTCGCTACCGATTAGGACCGCTTGATTGAAGCCACGCTCCTGCTCACGTTCAGCATGCAGTGGTACGGGAATGATTTGCGTAGCCTGGTTCAGGGGATAGCGCTGCTGTGTTCTTACCAGTTCCTCACGCAATCGCTGACAGACGTGGGCTTCACGTTTGAGCGAAAGAACGGAGGCGCGCAGCGCTCCCTCGTAAATGCCGCAAGCGCGGGCGGCAGTGAAACTCGCGTCGTCACAACGATGACAGCGGACTGCTTCTCTTTTCTCATCTGCAACCGTGCCGATTGAAGGTTGCCCACACTTCCAGCAGAGTGTGTCCGCGGAAAGTATTCTGGTTTGTTGCCAACACTTCGCGCAGGCAACACCCAACGCGCGCGACTCCACGCTGTCGCCGCAGACAGCGCAGGCGCGGGGAAACACGACTGCGAGCAAAGCGTCGTAACCGAGATTGGCGGCGCGAGTCAAGAGCATGGAGCAGTTTCAAGTTTCAAGTTTCAAGTTTCAAGTTTGTAATCGGGAAGCTGGACCGTACGAACGAAAGAATGATAATCAGAACCCGAAGCTTGAAACTTGAGACTTCTTTAAAAACCAACGGCCTCCTGAGCAGCGTGCTCAAGGAGGCCGTAATTATGCCATCAAGTATGACGGACTTCTATTCCTCTTCTTCGTTAAGCAAACCGCGCTCCTGCAACTCCTGGCAACGAACACAGTGGCGCGCCCAGGGCACCGCCTCGAGGCGTTTTTCAGGGACCGCCAGCCCGCAACGAATGCACTTGCCATAGCCACTGTCGTCGATACGCACCAGGGCTTCGTCGATCAAATTCAGCATTTGCCGGTCATTGTCTGACATCGAGACCAACAGTTCTTTGGTGTAAGCGTTTGCGGCCATGTCCGCCGGATCCTGCGTGGCTTCTGCGTCGCGTTCGCGACTGTATAGCTCGGCCTGTTGCACCTGGCCGACTAAACTCTCACGGCGATCCATCAGCTTATCGCGAAACACTCGTACTCTTCTTTTGTCCATTGTCGTTCGCATCCTCCACCCCTCGTAATCTCCGATTGTCGATTGCCGATTTTTTTCTTCTTCTATCTGTCTCTGTTTACCAATGCGAATCACCAAAGCTGCAATCGGCAATTGGCAATCGGCAACGCCCTTACTTCTGATAAGGCAGACCGTGAATAATCGTGTAGGCACGGTACAATTGTTCCAACAACACAACCCGCGACATCTCGTGCGTCAACGTCAGACGCGAAAGACTCCAGCGCTTGTTTGCACGCGCGGAAAGTTCCGCTGATACTCCGCTCGGCCCGCCCACGATAAAGGCCACCTCTTTAGTGCCATTGTCCTGCCACTGCTGTATTACTTTTGCTAACTGCTCCGAACTCCACTCAATTCCTTCCGGATCCAGCAATACATTTATGGCGCCCTCATGCAGCCCGTCTGTGATGCGCTGCGAATCTTTATCGATGCCCGCCTTTTCTGTAGCGGCAGCGCTCTCGCGAAACTCGGAAACCTCACAGCGCGCGAAATGCGAAAGCCTTTTCAGGTAGTCGTCAATGAGCGCCCGCAAATGTGCGTCTCTGGTCTTACCTGTCCAAATCACTCGCAACCGCATCGCTTAAGAAGGGATGAAGGCGGAGGGATGAAGGATGAAATAGCAATCACGCCAAGCAGTTCTTATCTTTCCGCCTTTATCCTTCATCCTTCATCCTTGATTCCTCCTCCTTCATCCCTTTCTGTTGCCGCGCGAGTTTCTCGTAAAGGTTCTTCCTGCTGATGCCGAGGATGCGAGCGGCTTCTGTTTTGTTTCCTTTGGCGGCCGCCAGAATTTCAGTCACATAATCAGCCTCAACCGCGGCGAGTGATTGCGGCACCGCCCGACGACGCTGCAGGCTGACGGCGATGCGAATTGGTTCCGGTAAATCCTCCAACTCGATCAGCTTGCCGGTAGAAACAATTACTGCTCGTTCGATCGTATTGGCGAGCTCACGAACGTTGCCCGGAAATTGATATTCGCTCAGCAGCGCCTGCGCCTCCGTAGAAACATCGCTGACCTGTCGTCCATGCTTGGCCGAATAAGACTTCACAAAAGCCGTTGCCAGTTCAGCCAAATCTTCGCGACGGTCACGCAGGGCCGGCACTTCAATGTGCACCACATGCAGGCGGTAATAGAGATCCTCACGAAAGTTGTGACGCTTGACCGCATCGTCCAGATCAACATTAGTCAGGGCAATCAAGCGCGCGTCTACCTTGATCGTCTTGCGTCCGCCGAGTCGTTCAAATTCTCTCGTTTCAATAACGCGGAGCAGCTTGGCCTGCGAGTCGATCGACAAATGAGCGATCTCATCGAGTACCAGAGTCCCTCGATGCGACGCTTCGAGCCGGCCGGGCTTTTCGTCGGTCGCGCCCGTAAAAGCGCCGCGTTCATAACCGAAAAGTTCGGCTTCAAGCAAGCCGCTCGGGAGCGTGCCACAATCAATCTTTACAAACGACTCGGCGGCCCGATTTGATTTCGAGTGGATGTAAAAAGCGACAGCGTCTTTGCCGACGCCGGACTCCCCCGTTATCAGAACGTTCGCATCAGTTGCGGCTACGCGATCCGCGAGACGAATCGCCTCGCGCATCGTCTCTGAATGCGCCACGACTTCGATCACGATTCGCTTCTTTTCAAAGAGCCAGGACCTTCGTTTGAGAACTCGGGCGGTAACACTACCCGTTTCGATTCCCGCCAGAGTCTTTCCAGGTCATAAAACTTTCGCGCCTTATCACCGAAGATGTGCATCACGAAATCACCGTAGTCGAGCAGGATCCATTCGGCCGTTTTGTAGCCCTCAACGCGAATCACCGGCGTTCCGGATTTCTTCAGCGTATCCACTACTTCGTCAGAAATTGCCTGAACCTGCCGTTCGTTGGCTCCGCTGGCGATAATGAAATAATCGGTAAAGCTCGCGATCTCGCGTAAATCCAGGACGACCGTATCGATGGCTTTTTTTTCCGCCGCGGCGGTCAGGGCCATCCAGATTCTTTCGTCGAGCTCCGCTGGTTCCAACTCCCGGGTGGTGGGCTTGATTTGCAAGTTCCCGCTTGTTGTTGGACTTAAAGATTGTTCCTTGATAGTTGAATTAGGCATCAGTCGTATTTCGGTATAGCCGGTACTTTCTTATGTATTCCGCCACTTCATGCGGTACTAATCTGATTAACTTCTCATTATCGCTTTCGCTCACTGCTCGCCTGATGTCAGTTGCTGAAACATCAATCATCACCGCATCAGATAAAAATACTTTTTGCGATCCTGGTTCGCCCGCTCCAGTAAATTCTGTCACGCCGCGCAAATCAACGATGTTCGCTGCCATCTCCGCGGTCGCGGATGCGGCAGAGATCTCGTATCCAGGCCGCGTCACCACAACCAAATTGGCCAAAGTCATCAGGCGTCGCCATTCCCGCCAGGTTGTGATTTCGCCCCAGGAATCCGCACCCATGACAAAAAAAAGATCTGCGGACTCTCCGAACCGCGAACGAAAGTGAAAAAGCGTATCAACCGTGTACCTTCGCCCGGGGCTGTTCAGTTCAAACGTTGAGATACGAAGCCGCGCCTCTGTCCTGGTTGCCAGTGCTAACATTGCGTAACGGTGCAGCGCCGGTAAAACTTCGCGATCAAGTTTGTGTGGCGCAACCATGGCCGGCACGAACAGGAACTCGTCAATTCCAAAGAACTGTGTAACTCTTCGAGCGATTTCCAGATGGCCCGAATGAACCGGATCAAACGTGCCGCCGTAAATAGCAATACGCTTCGGCTGTTCCATCTTTTCTAGAACAGACATTCTTGTCTGTCCTTTCCCCGGTCTCGTTTAAAAACAAATCGACAAAAAAGTCTGTCCTGCCTATACCGCCAATTCGATTAGGCCAGCTTGCCTGGCTGCTTCAGTCAATTCGTCAAGTCGGACGGCGATAGCGGCCACCAGTTCCTTCGTGCCGCGGTTTGTCACCGAAGAAATTTCATAAAACGGTAACCCGTCGGCAGCTGCCTGACGCCGCAGCGCTTCCAGGCGTTCGGGTTCGTCCAGCGCATCGATCTTGGTAGCAACCACAAACTGCGGACGCTGCGCCAATTCCGGATTGTAAGAACGCAATTCATGATTCACTATTAGATAGTCGGCGACGGCATCTCGTCCCGAGGCAGACGAAACATCGACCAGATGCAGCAACAGCTTCGTTCGCTCGATATGTCGAAGAAAACGATCGCCTAAGCCTGCCCCTTCATGCGCTCCTTCAATCAGCCCGGGCATATCGGCCATAACAAAGGTACGAAAGTCACCGAGATCAACCACTCCCAGGTTTGGTTCCAGTGTAGTGAACGGATAGTCTGCGATCTTGGGCCTGGCTGCAGATACGGTGGAGATGAAGGTCGACTTGCCGGCGTTCGGAAATCCCACCAAGCCGACGTCGGCAAGCAGTTTGAGCTCCAGCTGCAACTCAAGTTCTTCACCCTCACTGCCGCTTTGGTGATAGCGTGGCGCGCGATTCGTTGAGGTTGCGAAGTGAGAATTCCCAAAACCTCCTCGCCCACCCTTGGCCGCGAGCCAACGTGCGCCATCCACAGCGAGGTCATGCAGAAGTTCCCCGGTTGTGCTGTCAAAGATCTGCGTACCTACCGGCACTCTTATCGTATGGTCGTCTCCGTCTCGACCAGAACAATTTGAACCTTCACCATGCCGGCCGCGCTCGGCAATGTGTTCCGGGTTATAGCGAAGATGAAGCAAGGTATTGAGTGAGGAATCTGCCACGACCCAAACATCCCCACCACGTCCGCCATCGCCGCCCGAAGGGCCACCGCGCGGCACAAACTTTTCCCTGCGAAAAGCTGTTACGCCATTGCCTCCGTGGCCACCTTGAACATGAATCTTGACCCGATCAATAAACATTTAAATCGAAAGCGACGCCGGCGCTAAGTCTGCGGGACTTGGCTCAGGCGTCGCATGATAGCGTTGTTCCGTTTGCACGTTTTATGCTGAAGACGCCTGCTCCTGCGGATAAACGCTTATGAATTTTCCTGTACGGCCTTTGTCTTCGAATTTCACTACGCCGGAAACAAGCGCAAACAGTGTGTCGTCCTTGCCGCGGCCGACATTTTTCCCGGGTTTCCATTTCGTTCCTCGCTGGCGGGCAAGAATGTTGCCGCCCAGAACGCTTTCGCCGCCAAACTTTTTCAGACCCAGTCGCTGCGAATTGGAATCGCGTCCATTACGAGATGAGCCAACTCCCTTTTTGTGTGCCATACTTCAAACTCCCAAGTGAAAAGTGACGAGTGAAAAGTGAAAAGCTCAAACTTCAAGCTTCTGGTCTTACTCATCACTCTTCACTCTTCACTTTTCACTGTTTATCGAATCAATCGTTATCGTCGTGTAACCCTGACGGTGACCCTGTTTACGCTTGTACTGTTTACGACGCTTCTTCTTGAAAATTATGATCTTGTTACCGCGGCCGTGATCAATCACAGTTGCGGAGACCTTCGCCGCACCAACCACCGGTGCATCGGCGTCGCCGCCGTTGCCAGCCGTCAACAGCGCATCCAACTCAATCGAATTGCCGGCTTCGGCCTCGATCGAGGGAATACGTATGGTGCTGCCCTTTTCTACGACAAACTGCTTGCCGCCTGTCCTGATAACTGCGTATGCCATCTCTTTGTCCTCTCAGACGGTCCGAGCCTCTACCGAAAAGTCGATTATTATAGGCATCTCACTCGTAAACGGCAACCGGCCACACCTCATCCGGCCAAAGCTCCTGCTCCGCCCTGGGTTTTCGGAATCTTTGTCCCATTTTGCGTCAGAAAATGCTCCATAAAGCTGGTGGATATGTCCCCGGCCTTAAACTTCGGATCGTCCATGATCTTCAAATGGAGCGGAATCGTGGTCTTAATACCTTCAATTACCATAGCCTCCAGCGCCCGCTTCATGCGGGCGATCGCGAGATCTCGCGTCCGTGCATGGGTAATGACTTTTGCGATCATCGAGTCATAAAAAGGTGGTACGCGGTAACCTGCATACACATAGGTATCAACGCGAACGCCTGGACCGCCCGGCAAGTTGAAAGCCGTGATCAGGCCTGGGGAAGGGGCAAAGGTCTCCGGATTTTCAGCATTGATGCGGCACTCAATTGCGTGACCCACAATCAAAAGATCTTTCTGCGTGTAACCCAGTCGCTCACCTTCTGCGATTCGAATCTGATTCCGCACGATGTCAGCCAGCGTAACCATCTCGGTTACCGCATGCTCAACCTGAATGCGCGTGTTCATCTCCATAAAGTAGAACTTGTTGTCCTGATCCAGGAGAAACTCGACAGTTCCGGCGCTCGCATAGCCGAGTTTTTTGCATGCGGCGACTGCTGCGTCGCCCATCTGGTTGCGCAACTCCGGAGACAACACCGGCGACGGCGCCTCTTCCAAAAGCTTCTGGTGGCGGCGTTGGATTGAGCACTCGCGCTCGCCCAGATGGATGCAGTCGCCATACTCGTCAGCCAACACCTGGATTTCGATGTGTCGGGGATTCTGTACGTAGCGTTCGATGTAGACGCTGCCATCCTTGAACGCCGCAGCGGCCTCGGTTGACGCAGTTTCCAGAGCCTTACCCAGTTCGCCTTCGGAGTGAACGATGCGCATGCCCCGGCCACCGCCTCCGGCTGAAGCCTTTACGATTACCGGAAAGCCAATCTCGCGAGCCAATTGCAAACCTTCGGCTTCAGACGTCACCGGTTCAGGACTGCCAGGAAGCACCGGCAAACCGGCTTGGCCCATCGCTCGTCGTGCTTCTACCTTATCGCCCATTAAACGGATGATGTTCGCCGGTGGACCAATAAACTTGATATTGCAGGCCGCGCAGATTTCGGCAAAGGTGGACGATTCGGCCAGGAATCCGTAACCGGGATGAATCGCGTCAACGTTAAAAATTTCGGCAGTGCTGATGATGGCGGGAATATTCAGGTAACTTTGCGCTGAAGGTGCTGGACCGATGCAGGCTGCTTCATCCGCAAAGCGGACATGAAGCGAATCGCGATCTACGTCGCTGTGAACCGCGACGGTACGAATACCCATCTCCTTGCATGTCCAGATAATACGGCAGGCAATTTCGCCGCGGTTGGCGATCAGGATTTTCTTAAACTTTCGAATTTCCGGTGTCATCTTCAGTCCAAAGTTCAAAGTCCAAAATCCAAAGTCCTTTTGTCCTGACAGGACTTTGGACTTCGGATATTGGACTTTGGACGGCTACTTCTTAATGCCGTAGAGCGGTTGACCATATTCAACCGGCTGCCCATTCTCGACGTAAATCTTCGCAACTTCTCCAGTAGTCTCAGCCTGGATTTCGTTCATCAACTTCATTGCCTCGATAATACAGACAACAGTGTCGAGCTCAACACGACTACCGATTTTCACGAAGGCATCGGCGTTGGGAGAGGCGGCGCGATAGAAGGTACCCACGATGGGAGAAGGGATGATGTAAAGGTCCTGATCTTCGGACGCCTCGGTTTGGGCTTTTGCGCCGGGATGAGAGGGCACAGCGCTGACAGTCGGTTCTCCAGCCGAGCTTGCGCTTGATGCCGCCAACTCACGGGCCGGACTAAAGCCGGAGCTAGCCTCGCTAAGCTCAACGCCGCGGCGAAAACGCACACGAAATCCTTCGCGTTCCAGCTCAAACTCAGAAAAATCGTTTTCGTTGATAAGTTGAATGAGCTCGCGCAACTCATCCATGTTTACCGAACTCTCGGCGCCAATTGAGCCTCTGCGGCGCCGGCGAGCCCGAACAGGCTCACTCGAAATCTCGATATCCGGTTCCGCTGGCAGTTCAGTTCCTGCTTTTTGACTTCCGGGATCGCTCATTGTTTTCTCAGTTGCGAAAGCGGCTCTCAAATGGCCCACCTACCAAAGTGTTGAGCCCCAAAAGACTCGGGGGGCGTATCCGATGGTCATTTGGGGCATTCCCGCCAGGCGTCGCTGAAACTCGGACGACGCTGATCAAACGTTTGAGTTTAGCTCTCTTCAGTTACATCAGACTCGGGTTCGCTGGTATCAGCTGCGGCAGTTTCGGCCGGCTCTGCGCTTGCAGCTTCTGCGGCAGCTTTGGTCGATTCAGTCTTGTCAGAAGCTTTGGCACTCGTCTCGGCTGCCTCTTTTTGTGCCGCACCGCCGCGATCTGCGCTCTTCGTCTCGATTCCCTTCTTCTTTTTAGAACCAACGGACTTGCGTTTCTTTGCTGCTTCGAGGGCCTCCCGCTCGCCCTGGTTATCGACCAATTCAATGATCGCCAGCTCGGCGTTGTCCCCGGCCCGGCGGCCGAGTTTTAGAATCCTGGTGTAGCCTCCCGGTCGATCCTTGTAGCGTTCGCCGAGTTCGTCAAATAAACGTCTCAACGCCGCCACGCCCGCTGTGCGAGGCAGCCGCGCTTGCCCGCGTTTCCCGGTCAATGCCACGGCCTGCATATTTCCAGCGTGAAAAAAGCCCGCAGCCTGACGCCGCAGGTGCAGCGCGCGTGCGCCGGTATCATCACCCTCAAGATTACTGGCTTTGCGAGAGAGCGTAATGGCTTTCTCAACAAAAGGCCTTAACTCTTTTGCTTTCGGCAAGGTGGTAACAATGCGCTCCTCGCGAGCATTAATCAAAGAAACGGCAAGGTTGCGAAGCATTGACATGCGATGCTCGCCAGTCCGTCCCAGTTTGCGATGTGCTTTTTGGTGTCGCATGACTCTAAAAGATCCGTCGTATCCTTATTCGTTCCGGTTGTAGCGCGGCACGTCCTAACCGCTTATTGCTCGTCGTCGATATCGGCAAAGTCACTGAGGTCGGCACCGTCGCGACCTCCGGTTCCGGGGATTGGATTTCCCTGTTCGTCGAATTCCATTCCAAAATCCAGACCCATGCCGTTCAAGATTTCCTTGATTTCGTTGAGCGACTTCTTGCCGAAGTTCTTCGTAGCCAGCATCTCGCGTTCGCTGCGCTGCACCAGATCACGAATCGTCCGGATATCCGCATTCTTAAGACAGTTGTAAGAGCGCACGGACAATTCCAACTCATCAACCGAACGGTCGAGCTGATCGTTGCGCGGCAGCGGCGGTCTCTCGATCTTCGAGTAAGCGAAGTCGTCGGTGTCTTCTTCAAAGTTAATGAAGATCGACATGTGGTCCTTGATCAACTTGGCCGCCAGCCCGATCGAGTCTTCGGGTTTAACTGAACCGTCGGTCCAAACTTCGATCGTCAGCTTGTCAAACTCGGTATTCTGACCGAGTCGAGCGGCTTCGACCGTGTAATTCACTTTCTTGACGGGAGTGTGCACAGAGTCGATGGGAATGTAACCCAGTGAGAGGTCCTCGTCGAAATTCCTATCAGCTGAAACGTAACCGCGTCCGCGTTTGAGCCGCATTTCCACTCTTAGCGAACCACCTTCACTTACGGTGGCAATGTGCACAGTAGGATCCAGCACTTCCACATCTGCATCCGCTTCGATATCAGCGGCAGTAACTTCGCCGGCCGAGTCCTTTGAAATTCTCAAAGTCTTCGACTCGTTACCATGCAGCTTGAAGGGCACCTGCTTCAAATTCAGAATCACGTCTGTCGCGTCTTCAACTACTCCCTTTATCGAGGAGAATTCGTGTTCGACGCCTTCAATCTTCACTGCGGTAACCGCCGCACCTTCAATCGAGGAGAGTAATGCTCGCCGTAACGAATTGCCGACCGTAGTGCCGAAGCCTCGCTCGAAAGGTTGCGCTGAGAAGCGGCCGTACCGTTCGGTGAGTGTCTCAGAGTCAGCAGCCAGGCGACGAGGCATCTGAAATCCGGTCCAAAGATTATTTTGATCCATAGCCATAGCGTTTTAGGTCCCGATTATGAAAAAACTGTTGTCCGACAGGCTGTCGTTTTTGCGACAGCCGCGGGTCTGCTTATTACTTGCTATAAAGCTCGACGATAAGTTGCTCGTTAATTGAGCGATCGATATCTTCGCGCGTGGGCAAGCCACTTATGCGCGCCGCCATATCGCCGCCATCCTGTGAAATCCAGGACGGGCGTCCGCGTCCGGAGGCGGTTTGCCACGCGCCTTCGATGTGCGGGTTCTTGCGGCTTCCTTCTTTGATACTGATTGCCTCGCCGGCCCTGACCTGGTACGAGGGAATATCTACTTTTTTCCCGTTCACCAGAATGTGGCCGTGGTTAACCAATTGCCGCGCCTGACGGCGAGAGGTCGAAAACCCGGCGCGGTAGACTGCGTTATCAAGGCGCCGCTCAAGCAGGAACAACAGGTTCTCACCTGTGATTCCCTTCATGCGCGCCGCGCGTTCGAAGTAGTTACGGAACTGTCCTTCAAGGATGAAATAAATTCGCTTGACCTTCTGCTTTTCACGCAGTTGCAGGCCATAGCCAACCAGAGCTTTGCCACGACGCATCGTGTTTCCGTGTTGTCCAGGCGGCTGTGTACCGCGTTTTTCAATCGGACAAGACGGCTTGTAGCACCTATCACCTTTAAGAAAAAGCTTTGCGCCTTCACGGCGGCATAAGCGGCACACCGCATCTCTATACCTAGCCAACTGTTTCTGCCTCCAGTCTAATTTCGACGGAAAAGTTTACAGGCTGCGTTTCTTCAAATCTGAGATCTCAAATTTGAGATCTTAAATCCGACGCGCCCTTCATCCTTTAGGTTAATCACTCTCGAAAACTACAATCTCAAATTTGAGATCCCAGATCTCAAACCAACTGCAAAAACTAAACTCTGCGACGCTTGGGTGGCCGGCAACCGTTGTGTGGAATGGGTGTAGTATCGCGAATCGTCACTACTCTAATTCCGGCATTAGCAATTGCCCGAATCGCCGACTCGCGGCCCCCGCCGGGTCCTTTAACTCTAACCTCGCACTGCTGCATACCGGCCTCGTGCGCTTTTTTTGCGGCCTCGTAGGCCGCCTGCTGCGCAGCGAAAGGAGTTCCCTTACGCGAGCCTCTGAATCCGCGCGCGCCAGCTGATGATTGCGCGATTAGATTACCCTCCAGGTCGGTGATCGAAATCATCGTATTGTTGAAAGAGGCGGCGACGTGCGCGATGCCCATCGGCACATTCTTCTTCTCTTTCTTTCGAAAAACTTTTTTCTTTCCAGTTGCTTTTGCCATTTTGAAATTTCAGATTTTAGATTTAGGTTGCTGACCCGATACCTGGCGAGCCGCAAAGACTCAGCAAGTTACTTCTTACCGGGCGCCTTCTTCTTCGCAACCGTCATACGCCGCGGACCCTTACGAGTGCGCGCGTTCGTATGCGTGCGCTGACCCCGCACCGGCAGCGAGCGACGATGTCTCAGTCCGCGATAGCACCCGATATCCATCAACCGTTTGATGTCCATCTGAATGCGCTTACGCAGGTCGCCTTCAATTTCGCCTTGCGCTTCGAGTATCGCCCTGATGCGGCTCAACTCGTCATCGTTTAGATCCTTGATGCGAGTATCGACGTTGACTGCGGCCTCAGTAAGAATCGAGCTTGCGCGCGAACGACCGATACCGTAAATGTAAGTCAGCCCAACCTCGGCCCGTTTGTTCGGTGGAAGATCGACGCCTGCTACACGTGCCATTTCTTTACTTGTTCTCCGTTAATTCGAGTCGGTACGAATGCCGACAGCAATCGCAAAACCCAATCCAAAAACGTTTATCCCTGCCGTTGTTTATGTTTCGGGTTGACGCAAATCACCCTCACCACACCTTTGCGATGAATGACCTTGCACTTGTCACACATTTTTTTAACTGAAGCACGGACTTTCATTTAATCAACCCTCAATCTTGTTCGTTGCTCAGAACTACTCTTATTTGTAACGGTAAGTAATCCGTCCGCGGTTCAGGTCGTAGGGAGACAGCTCTACCAGGACCCTGTCACCCGGAAGAATCCGAATGAAATGCTTGCGCATTTTGCCCGAAACGTGCGCCAGCACCTGGTGCTGAGTTTCCTCCAACGCAACCCGAAACATAGCGTTAGGCAAGGTCTCAAGGACCGTAGCCATAACCTCTATCGCTTCTTCCTTCGCCATATTCGCTCAGAACGAATGTTGCCTGTACCGACAAACTGCAAATAGTAACATGCCCAAAAGCCTTTGCCAAGCCGCGCTGGCCGTTGGAGTTACAGCCCTAACCTGAAGTTGCTTGAACTGTCTCGGACGGACTTCCGGAGGCAATTCGCGTCAGCACTTCAGGGCCATCGTCCGTAATAGCGATGGTGTGCTCGACATGGGCGCTGGGTTTCCCGTCCAGCGTAACCACCGTCCAGCCATCCGCCAAAACCTTGGTATGATGGGTCCCCAGGTTGACCATCGGTTCCACTGCAAACACGTATCCGGCCCTTATTTTGGGGCCCTGACCGGGCTTGCCATAGTTTGGTATCTGCGGATCTTCGTGCATCCGCCGGCCAATGCCGTGCCCGACATACTCACGAACAATCGAGTAGCCATTGGCCTCGGCATGTTGCTGCACTGCCGCCCCGATGTCTCCCAGATGCCGGCCAGGCCGGCACTGCTCGATTGCGAGATCCAGACACTCCTCCGTGACCCGGACCAACGCCAACCAATCGTCGTTCACCTTTCCGATTGGGACGGTTGTCGCCGTATCTCCAACAAACCCATCAAGCGTGACTCCACAATCGATTGAGAAGACGTCACCTTCCTTCAGTTTGTACTCCGAAGGAAACCCGTGAACTACCTGCTCATTGACGGAGGCGCAAATTGAATAAGGAAAACCATGGTAGCCCTTGAACGTCGGCAGCCCCCCGGCATCACGGATCATTTTCTCAGCCGCTCGATCAATTTCGATGGTAGAGACGCCGGGTGCAGCCAGCTTTCTGAGCTCCTGTAGAACCAGCCCGGTCAGCTGCCCTGCCGCGCGCATCTTTTCGATCTCTTTTTTGGATTTCCCGATAATCATAAGAATCAGTGAAAAGTAAAGAGTGAAGGTGAAGAGCAAATCCACCCTTTTCACTTCTCACTCTTCACTCTTCACTCTTCACTTTTCACGATCTTCAATATGTCCTCGTAGATCACTTCCGGCTCGCGCGTGCCATCTACCACGTCGAGCAGGTTGGCTGCTTTATAATAGTCAAGCAGCGGTCGAGTTTGTTCCTCATAAGTTGCCAGCCGCGCCTGGACTGTTCCGGCGTTGTCGTCAGCTCGGTGGTTGAGTTGAGCCTCGGGATGAAAATCGCAAACGTTATCATGCCTGGGCGGTTTGAAATAGATATTATAAATCTCGCCGCAGATTGGGCAATTTCGACGGCCTACCATCCGCTTTGCCAGCAGCTCGCGCGGCACCTCTATTTCAATCGCTTGAATCTTCTTGCCCTGTTTAACCGCCAGCTCCTCCAGCATGGCTGCCTGCGCCGGGGTGCGGGGGAAGCCGTCCAGAATGTAGCCGCCGCGACAGTCGTCACGGGCGGTGCGCTCCTGAACCACACGAATCGTCAGATCATCAGGGACCAGCTGCCCCGCTTCCATCAGGGCGCGCACTTCCGCGGCAAGTGGAGTATGCGCTTCCTTTAGCGCCCGAAACATATCGCCAGTCGAAATCTGCGGCAGATTCAGGCGTTCATGAAGCAAGCGCGCCTGCGTGCCTTTTCCAGCACCAGGCGCACCCATCAGGACTATGATTTTCGCCATAACGGATTTCCGGTTGCCGATTGCCAATTTCCGATTGGTCCCATGCTCTCAGTGTGGTTTGTTGAAATCGGCAAACGGCAAACGGCAATCGAAAATTATTTTTAGGCCCTTCTGCCACGGAGACGACCGCCGCCGCCGAGAAATCCTTCGTAGTTTCGCATAACAAGCTGGGCCTCAATTTGTGCCACGGTGTCCATGGCCACGCCGACCAGAATCAACAAAGAAGTACCGCCAAAGTAAAACTGATAACCCATACCCGTCGGAATCCACGATAGACCAGGGGTGCCACTTACAAACTGATCTAGCCAGGCACCGATCAAGGGCAGGCGCGCCACTTTGAATCCACTCAGCATAAACTGCGGCAAGAAAGCAACGAGCGCCAGGTAAACAGCGCCAACCACGGTCAAGCGCGTCAAAATGCTATTGAGATATTCGGCCGTCGCTCTCCCGGGACGAATGCCCGGCATAAAGCCACCGTGCTTCCGGAGGTTGTCAGCCACTTCCTCAACGTTGAAAACGATCGAGACGTAAAAGAAAGTGAAGAAAACGATCAACGTCAGAAAGATCAACTCGTAATAGGGATCGCTGGCGTGAAAGTTCTGGAAGAATGTCCAAATTTTTCCCCAGGCCGTATTCAACTTGGCAGGATCCGGAGGAAACGCTGCGAACAGGCTCTGTGGCATTGAAAGGACCGATGACGCGAAAATGACCGGAATGACGCCGCCCATGTTGATCTTTAGTGGCATGGTGGTTTGCTGTCCCCCCACCAGCTGTCGCCCGACATGCCGCTTAGCATAACTGACCGGCACCTTACGTCTGGCCGCTTCCACAAAAACGATGAACGCGATAATCGCGACGATCGCCACCAGCAGACCGAAAACTCCCAGTGTTTCCAGCGTGTCGCCACTGCGCAGCCGCTCTGCAACCTGCTGCACACCGCGAGGAAGGCCGATCACGATGCCCGCAAAAATTAAAAGTGAAATACCGTTGCCAACGCCGCGCTCGGTAATCTGTTCGCCAAGCCACATGACAAAAATAGTGCCGGTAGTTAGCGTGAGCACTGTGGTTGCCAGAAAACCCCAGGTATCGGCGCCTACGCCATTAACCTGCAGCCAGTGCGCGACAAACGAAGTCTGAATGGCAGCCAGACCAACGGTCAAGTAGCGGGTCCATTGGTTAATCTTCTGCCGGCCCATCTCGCCTTCCTCCTGCAGCTTCTTCAAGGCGGGATAGACGACTGTCATTAACTGCAGAATGATTGAGGCGGTAATATACGGCGTCACGCCGAGAGCAAAAATCGAGATGGTTCGGAAGTTTCCGCCTGAGAAAAGGTCCAGGACACCCAGCAGCGTTCCCGCCACATCGTGCCAAACCTGGTCGAGCCGATCCTTGTTGATTCCGGGCGCACCGATATGGGCGCCGAGGCGATAGACGGCGAGCATGCCAAGCGTAAACAAAATGCGCCGGCGAAGATCCGGCACATTGAACATATTACGAACAGCGGCAAAAAACTTATCCATTAGCGTCCTTTCGCTCGCGGCCTCCCAACTAGGCTACCTTGCCGATTTCCGTTGCCGCGCCGCCGGCCTTTTCGATTTTTTCGCGCGCACTCTTAGTGAAGCGATGCGCTGAAATGCGTAGCGGCTTGGACAATTCACCGTTACCAAGAACCACTACATCGTGCCTGGCCTTTTTGATTATGCCGCGCGTGTGCAAAAGCTCGGGCGTTATTTCTTCGTTGGCCTCAAAGCTTCGATCGAGCGCACCCAGACTAACCTCGAGCCATCGTTTTTTGAATATGTTAGTGAAACCGCGTTTGGGTAAACGTCGATGCAGCGGCATCTGACCGCCTTCAAAACCTATCTTGGCGGAGTAACCTGAACGTGATTTTTGACCCTTTTCACCGCGACCCGCAGTCTTCCCTAAACCGGAGCCAGGTCCTCTGCCCACACGTTTCTTCTTATGTACGGAACCCTTCGTGGGTTTTAGATTATTGAGACTTAAGACCATGATTGTTTTTGCCTTTAACTCGCTATTCAACGATCCGCAACAGGTGCGGAATCTTGGCGACCGCGCCGCGCATAGAAGCATTATCAGGACGCTCAACAATTTGGTTGAGCTTTGTTAAGCCCAGGCTGCGCACCATCTGCTTATGAGTTTTCGGTGTCGCTATGAAACTTCGGTAATACTGAATACGAATCTTGCCTGCGCTCTCCGAATTCTTTGCCTTTGCGGCCTCACTGTTTGCTTTTCTCGGCATAACACTCAACCTCGTGAATCCTCAACTGCGAATCGTCTACTATTTACTATTCACTTTTCACTGCTCTTAGATTTCTTCCAGCTGCTTACCTCGCAACCGCGCCAGCTCCATGGGATCTTTCATCCTCAAAAGCGCATCAAAAGTCGCGCGCACTACATTATGCGGATTCGTTGAGCCAAGAACTTTGGTGCGCACGTCGTGCACACCCACCGCTTGCATCACCGCACGCACAGCGCCTCCGGCGATCACGCCGGTACCCTGTGACGCCGGCTTAACCAAAACGCGTCCAGCTCCGAATTTTCCAATCAACTGATGCGGCACTGTGTTCTGGATTAACGGCACTCGAATCAAACTTTTCTTGGCCGCCTCGACAGCCTTCTTGATTGCCAAAGGCACTTCGCGCGCCTTGCCGGTACCAAAACCAACATGCCCACCTTCGTCGCCCACTACGACCAGCGCCGCAAACGACATGTTCTTGCCACCCTTTACTACTTTAGTGACGCGGTTGATGGAGATGACTTGATCTTTTAGATCCAGGCCCTGGGCCGAGATACGCTGCTTCGGTTGTCTCATTGCTTTTTAGTTTTCTTACGCGGCTTTTCTTCCGCTTTCTCTTCCGGCTTTTCGGCCTTCACAGCGTCTTCTGCTGCCCTGGCCTCCAATTCATTTTTGTTCAGCCCGGCCTCGCGAGCCGCATCGGTAAGCGCTTTGATGCGGCCGTGATACAGGTAGCCGCCGCGGTCGAAAACCACGCTCTCAATTCCCTTTTCCAGCGCTCTTTCAGCAATCGCTTTACCAATCCTTCGGGCAGCGTCGAGATTGCCGCCGCTGGTACCGCGCAGATCCTTCTCGGTAGTCGATGCCGAAACTATCGTCTTGCCCAGCTCGTCATCAACCACCTGCGCATAGATGTGATTCAGACTGCGATAAACTGCCAGCCGTGGCCGCTCGCCGCTACCTTTTACCTTGCGGCGAATTCGTCTGTGAATCGCCTCGCGAACTGTTGCTCTACTCGTGTTTGCCATTTCTTTTACCCGTGAATGGTAAATGGTGAATGGTGAATAGCAGAACCCACCATTTACTATTTACGATTTACTATTTACCGGTCTTTCCAGGCTTCAGCTTGATCGGCACACCGGCGTAGCGAATGCCCTTACCTTTATAGGCGTCCGGCTTGCGCAGTTTGTGCATCTCTGCGGCAACCTGTCCGAGCTTCTGCTTGTCAATGCTCGTCAGCGTCAGCGTCGTCTGATACTGCTGGATGCTGCCCTTGGTGGTCATGCGCTCGGCTTTGGCTTCAACTCCATCCGGCAAAGGGAAGTCGATCGGATGGGAATATCCAAGCGAGAAAACGATCCGCTTCGCCTGCACGTCGGCCTTATAGCCAACTCCAACCACGTCCATCTGTTTGGAGAACCCTTCGGTGACGCCGACGATGGCATTATTCGCCAGTGCGCGGGCGAGACCGTGCAGCGGCGCCAAATCGTCCGACGCGCGCTCGGCGCGCAGTTCGTCGCCTTCGAGTTTGAAACTGATTCCGCCGGGAATCGGAGTTTTCAAACTGCCTTTCGGTCCCTTCACTTCGAGCACTTGCTCCCCAATCGTCACCGAGACGCCTTTGGGTAGTGTGATTATTTTCTTACCTATGCGCGACATAAATTCGACCTCAGTGAATAGTGACAAGTGAAAAGCAATAAGCCGCAAAAAGAAGATTCCGTATTCTTACTTTTTAACTCTTCACTTTTCACTCTTCACTTCCTTAGTAAATCTGCGCCAGCAGTTCGCCGCCAATGTTTTCCCGGCGCGCCGCTTTGCCACTCATCAAACCCTTGGAAGTAGAAACGATGTTCACGCCGTAACCACCCAGGACTTTCGGGATTTCACTCGAGCCGACATAGACACGCCGGCCGGGCCGCGAAACTCTTTGCAAATAGGTGATAGACGACGTGCCGCGCGCATCGTAACGAAGGAAAATCCTTATGGTGCGTTTCAGCCCTTCGCCCTTCAGTACAAAGTTATTGATATAACCCTCTTCCTTCAGGATGCGGGCGATTTCAAGTTTCAGCTTCGAAGCCGGAATATCCGCGCGCGAATGTTTCGCCGCAATAGCATTGCGGATTCGCGTCAACATATCGGCAATAGGATCAGTCATCTAAAACTCCATTTTCGATTGCCAATTGCCGATTGCCGATTGAAGTCCAAAATTGGAAATCGGCAATTGAAAATCGGCAATGACATTACCAACTAGACTTAACAACGCCGGGGATTTGTCCCTCGAGCGCCAACTGGCGAAAACAGATGCGGCACAAACTAAACTTCCGCAGATAGCCACGGGCCCTACCGCACCGCTTGCAACGGGTGTAGGCGCGGACCGCAAATTTCGGTCTTCGCTGCGATTTCGCAATTAGTGATTTCTTTGCCATAAATTTCCAGAGATCAGAAGTGTCTACTGCCTAAAGGGCATTCCCAGTCCCTTCAAAAGTGCACGAGCCTGTTCGTCGTTTCGCGCACTCGTAATTATCGAAATGTTCATGCCGCGCAACTTATCGACCTTGTTAAAGTCGATCTCGGGGAAAATCAGTTGCTCGCGAACGCCGATGGTGTAATTGCCGCGGCCGTCAAAGGCCTTCGGCGAAACTCCGCGGAAGTCTCTCACTCGCGGCAGCGCAATCGATACCAGCCGGTCAAGGAACTCGTACATGCGATCGCCACGCAGCGTGACCATCACGCCGATGGGCATTCCCTGGCGCAGCTTGAATGAAGCGATAGACTTCTTCGCCTTGGTGATCACCGGCTTCTGGCCGGTGATTGAACGAAGCTCGTCTGCCGCCGTGTCGAGAATCTTGGCATTGGCAATTGCCTCGCCCATGCCCATATTCAGAACTACTTTCTGAACGCGCGGAATCGCCATCGGGTTGGTGATGCCAAACTCCTTGGCAATCGCCGGAGCCACTTCTTTTTGATACCGCTCTTTTAATCTTGCTGCCATCTCAAACCTCGTGAATGGTAAATGGTGAATGGTAAATGGGAACCGTCGACAACGTCGTCTATTCACTATTTACTATTTACTATTCACCCGTCCTCATTTCTCCAACGAATGTCCGCTGCCGGCGGCAACGCGAATTTTGGAACCGTCACCTTCAATTTGGTAGCGGGCGCGCGTCGGCTTGCCTGATTGCGGATCGATCAATTGGACATTGGAAATATTGATGAACGCTTCCTTCTCGATGATGCCGCCGCCCCGATTGCTTTGCGGGTTGGCGCGCTGGTGTCGCTTGATCACTCCGGCGCCTTCGACTTTTACTTTTCCCGTGATGGGGGCTACCTCGAGCACGCGACCACGCTTGCCCTTGTCACGGCCGGCAATAATCACCACCTGATCGTTCTTCTTGATTTTTGAGCGCTTTTTTCCAGCCATAACTGTTAAATAACCTCCGGCGCCAGTGACACGATTTTCATGAAATTCTTATCGCGCAGTTCGCGTGCTACCGGACCGAACACGCGCGTGCCGATCGGCGTGCCGTCTTCTTTAATGAGAACGGCTGCATTCTGATCGAAACGAATATAGGTTCCGTCCTTACGCCGCACCTCTTTGCGAGTGCGCACGATTACCGCATCCTGCACCGTTCCTTTTTTGATCGTGCCGTCAGGCGAGGCTTCTTTGACCGTAACTTTGATCCGATCACCCAGGCTGGCGATCTTTCCGGTCGACCCGCCAATGGGCATGATCATCTCAACCCGTCTTGCGCCTGAATTGTCGGCGACCTCCAGAGAGGTCTGCATCTGAATCATGACCTTCACCTCATTTCGGAATTCGAATTTCGAATTGCGGATTTGAAAAGCCGTCTTTGCATCTTCAAATCCGAAATCCGCATTCACGCAATTACCGAAATTCTACTTTGCTGCCTTTTGCACTATCTCAATTACGCGCCAGCGCTTGCGCGCGGACATCGGGCGCGTCTCAACAATTCGCACCTTATCGCCAATAGTCGCACCCAAATCATCATGCGCCATGAATTTTGAGGTACGACGAACGTAGCGACGATATTTCGTGTGGCGCACCAGCCGGTCGACGCGCACTACCACAGTCTTCTGCATCTTGTCGGAAACTACAGCCCCGACCTTCTGCGAACGATGCGCGCGCGCCGCTTTCGCTTCCGGCGCCGCGGCCTTCGCCGGCGATTCGCTCTCGGTATTAGTGGCTTCTATTTCTGCTTGATTCTCTTCTGCCATGCTTTCTCACTTCGGTTGCCGGCCATCCGGCGGTTCGTAACTCTCTACTTGCTCGCGTGCGACGGACGTTGCCGTGTGATTGTCTGCAGGCGCGCCAGCGATTTCTTCTCTTCGCGGATACGCTTGACTGCGTCCACTTCTCCCAGGGCGAGTTTAAACTTCAAACGAAAAAGCGATTCTTTCAAACGGGTGGTTTCCGCTTGCAGCTCTTCTTCCGAAAGATCGTGATACTTGTCTAACTCTTCGCGCCGTTTCATAACTAAATCGCGCCTCCCTCTTGATCTGCGCGGGTCACAAATTTCGTCTTGATGGGAAGTTTTTGCGCTGCCAGACGCATAGCGTCGCGTGCTGTCTTCTCATCCACTCCCTCAATTTCGTAAAGGATGCGGCCGGGTTTGACCACCGCCACCCAGTATTCCGGTGCGCCCTTGCCTTTGCCCATGCGTGTTTCGGCGGGCTTCTTGGTTACCGGCTTGTCCGGAAACATACGGATCCAAATCTTGCCGCCGCGTTTGATGTGCCGGGTCATCGCAATACGCGCGGCTTCAATCTGGCGATCCGTGATCCACGCCGGCTCCAAACACTTGAGCCCATATTCACCAAAGCTAATCTCGCTGCCACGAGTCGCGGCGCCGGTCATGCGTCCGCGCATCTGCTTTCGGTGCTTAACTTTTTTCGGCATCAACATGATTAATACGTTCCCGTTTCGTCAGTCGCTTTATCTGGTCTTTGGTCTTGGGCCTTTGGTCTTTGAACTTTGTACTTGGAGCTTCGAGCTTAATGTTTACTCTTTGATCCTGAAGTCAAAGCACAGAGTAAAGAGCACTAAGTTCAAAGGCCTAAGACCAAAGTCCAAAGCCGGTTTTACCCGTTTTCTCCACGCGGTCGTCGTCCATCAGAACCACCGCCACCTTCACGCTCGCGGCGGGTACGCGGCCGGCGCTCGCGCTCGCCCATTCGCGTTTCGTTAATTGGATCTGATCCAGTGCCGCGAGCCATGGCCGCCTTAGCATCCAGAATCTCACCACGGTAGATCCAGACCTTTACGCCAATCTGACCAAAAGTGGTACGAGCCTCCGCCAACCCATAATCGACGTCTGCTCTGAGCGTGTGCAGCGGCAGCTGACCCTGAAGGTGCCATTCGCTGCGCGCAATCTCAGCGCCGTTCAGACGACCACTAACCTTCACCTTGATTCCCTGGGCCCCAAATCTCAGCGACTCTTCTACCGCCTTGCGCATAGCCCGGCGAAACGCGATGCGCTTTTCGAGTTGCGCTGCAATTTTTTCGGCCTGCAATTGCGCATTCAATTCCGGTTTGTGAATTTCCTGAATCGAAACCAGTACTTCGCGTCCGGTTTTGGCTGAGAGATCCGTCTTCAGCTTGTCGATTTCAGCGCCCTTGCGACCAATGATGATTCCCGGCCGCGAAGTGTAGATAATTATCTTGAGCCGGTTTGCGGCGCGCTCAATATCGACGTGCGAAACCCCGGCGCCGGCGAAACGTTGCTTCAGATCGCGCTTGAGCTTGAGATCCTCCAACAAGTATTCGGCATAGTTCTTCTTCGCAAACCAGTGCGAGTGCCAGTCCTTGTTATAGCCGAGGCGGAATCCGTAAGGATGAACTTTCTGACCCACAATCTTCTCCAGTTCTTTGCGTGTCTGAGAGAAATTTCAAATTTGAGATCTCAGATCAGTTAACCGTCGATTTACTCGTCCTTCTTAGTAGCCTTCTTTTTTGCAGCGCGCTTAGCCGGTTTCTTCTCGCTCTCGCTGGCTGCGTCCGGTTTTTCAGCGGCCTTCGTCTTCGGCGCCACACGCTTCGCGCGCGGCGCGGCCGCCGCTCCGCCACGTTTTCGGTCCTTGCTTTCGGCTAGCTTCGCCGGCTTTGCTGCTACCACCTTGCCGTCACCGTGCCGGGCCGCCTTCGGCTCAGGACGCGCGTCGTTTGAAAGTAGGATTGTCACGTGACAGAAGTGGCGCTGCTCACGATAAGCCCGACCCTGCGGAGCGGGACGAACGCGGCGCCGGCCTTTTGTCGGTCCACGATCGACAAACGCGGTCTTCACCCAAAGCTCGTCAGGGTCAATGGCTACGTTTGCTTTCTCGGCCGCTTCGTTTGCATTGGCAATCGCCGAGCGCACGCACTTTTCGATCAAAGTCGAGGCGCGCTTGGACGAAAAACGCAAAATCGCCAAAGCCTTATTGACGTCCTGCCCGCGAATCATATCGACTACCAGCCGCGCTTTTTGCGCCGACCCGCGAAGATATTTTGCACTTGCTATCGCTTCCATATTGAATCCCTTAAGTTTCAAGTTTCAAGTTACAAGTTTCAAGTTAAGCATTTTGAAACTTGAAACCTGGAACCTGGAACTCGCTTCTATTTTGCTGCCGGCGCGACCTTGCTCGCCTTCTCCACTTTTGTGCCGGAGTGACCCTTGAAGGTGCGGGTAGGCGCAAACTCACCGAGCTTGTGGCCGACCATATTTTCCGTAACGTAAATCGGAAGATGTCGCTTGCCGTTATGCACGCCAAAAGTCAGGCCAACCATGTCCGGCGAAATGGTCGAACGCCGTGACCAGGTCTTAATTACCGGCGGCCGGTTGCCGCTCGCACGAATGCGATCGACAGCCTTTTGAACATGCTCATCAATAAACGGTCCCTTTTTTACTGAACGTGCCATATGAACTCCGGTCTTTGGGCTTTGGACTTGGGTCTTTGCACTTCTTGCGTAAGTCTCGGGTCCCTTTGCAAAGGCCAAAGACCCAAGGCCAAAGACCAGCTTTATTTCGTTCTTCGATCCTTCAAAATCATTCGCTGCGTTCGCTTGTTGCTTCTCGTCTTATAACCGCGGGTTGGTATGCCCCAGGGCGTTACGGGATTACGACCACCGGAAGTTTTTCCTTCACCACCACCATGCGGATGGTCGACCGGATTCATGGCCACGCCACGCACGTGTGGGCGAATGCCCTTCCAGCGCGAGCGGCCGGCCTTACCAAAGGAAACGTTTTCGTGCTCGATATTGCCAACCTGGCCGATCGTCGCTCGGCAAACCAGCGGCACGCGCCGCACTTCGCCTGATGGCATGCGCAGCTGCGCGTAGTCACCTTCCTTGGCAACCAGTTGCGCAAACGCACCCGCGGAGCGCGCCATTTGTCCGCCTTTTCCCGGACGCAGCTCGATGTTATGAATCTGCGTACCGAGGGGAATATTGATCAGCGGCAAGGTATTGCCCGGCAAAATGTCAGCTTCCGCCCCGCTCATAATTGTCTTACCGACCTCGATCCCGCTGGGCGCGATGATGTAGCGCTTTTCGCCGTCGAGATAGGTTATTAGCGCGATGTGCGCCGACCGATTCGGATCGTACTCAATCTGCGTGACTCGGCCGGCTATGCCTTCCTTGTCACGCTTGAAATCAACGATGCGATAGAAGCGCTTGTGACCACCGCCGCGTCGCCGCACGGTGATGCGCCCGTCATTGTTGCGACCCGAGATCCGCTTCTTCGGCTCAAGCAAAGACTTCTCGGGAACTGCGCCCGCGGTTAGCTCATCTCTGGTGAGATAAGTTTGATACCGGCGCGCCGGAGATGTTGGGGTTAGTTTCTTTATTCCCATAGCTACTCGATTGCAGATTTACGATTGCGGATTTCGGAAAGTCTTTCGTTCCAGCAATCCGAATTCCGCATTCCGAAATTAGATTGACTCGCCGTAATCGACCGGCTTCTCGCCCTGCTTCAACGTCACATAAGCCTTCTTCCAGGACGGCTTGCGTCCTTCGAAGCGCCCGCGCCGCGCCGTCTTGCCCAGGAAGTTGATCGTCCGCACATGGTCTACCTTCACCTGGAAAATAGACTCAACCGCTGACTTGATTTCCGGTTTCGTCGCGCGCCGATCCACGCGAAACGTCAACAACTGCCCGGTATCCTGCGATTCTTCCTTCGCTACCAGGGCCTTCTCCGTGATCACCGGCGACTTGATGATGTCCCAAACTGTTCTCATTATTCAGTCGCCTCCTTACCTTTGGGCTTAGCTTTGGTCGCTTTCGCTTTAGTGGTTTTCGTCGCGGCAGCTTTCACTGCCGGCTTTCGCGCACGCTTGGGTTTTGCCGGCTCATCATCCACGCCTGCAGCCGCTTCAACTTTTTCTTCAGCGGCCGGTGCGGCGACCGCTTCCGTTTCTTTATTCGGACCCAGCAGTTGCTCGAGCTCCTTGACTGCTGCTTCGGAAATAATCAATTGCTCGTGGTAAAGCAGGTCATAGATGTTCAAGGCAAAACTATTAACCACTTTTGTGCTTTGCACATTTCGCGTCGAGAGCATCAGGTTCTCGTTATCGAGCGAGTCAACAATCAGCGTCTTCCCTGCGAAGCCCAGTTTGCCAAGCGAAGCCACGAAGTCTTTCGTCTTCGGCGTAGCGAGCGACCAACCGTCAACTAAAGTCACCTTGCCCTCGCGTACGCGCTCAGAAAGCGCGGAACGCAAAGCTCCCTGCCGCATCTTCTTCGGCATGTTGTATGACCAGTCGCGCGGTTGCGGACCATGAACATTGCCGCCGCCCTTCCAAAGCGGTGAACGAAGCGATGCGATGCGAGCGCGGCCCGTGCCCTTTTGCTTCCAGAGCTTGCGACCGGCGCCGGAGACGTCACCGCGTGTTTTGGTGGCCGAGGTCCCCTGACGGGCGTTAGCCATGAAGTTTCGGACAGCGGCGTGAATCAGGCCCTCATTCAAGGGCGCGCCAAACACAGCGTCAGACAATTCGACTTCGCCGACTTCTTCGTTTTTTAAGTTGCGCACCTTAACGGTAGGCATAATCAACTCCAGTAAACCGAATGATGAATCCGGAATGATCGAGTAAGTGAACTTCATCGTTCCGCCTTTCACTCGTTCATTTCATTTGTTCTTCTGTCTATCAGCTTTCTGAACTACAACCACGCTGCCATTCGCGCCTGGAACTGCGCCGCGAATCATCAGGAGATTATTCTCCGTGTCGACGCGTGCCACTGTCAGTCCCTTGATCGTCACGCGCTCGTCGCCCATGTGGCCGGACGATCGCGTGCCCTTGATAACTCGTGATGGATATGCCGAAGCGCCAATTGAACCGGGCGCGCGCACGTTCATCGAACCATGTGATTCCGGACCACGATTAAACTTATGACGCTTGATCGTGCCGGCGAAACCGCGACCCTTTGACTTACCAACCACGTCGACGAGGTCGCCGTCGGCAAACTGATCGACCAAAATCTTGTCGCCCACATTCAATTCACTTGAAGACTCATCAAGGCGAAACTCCTTGAGTATGCGCGTCGGCGGGGTTCCGCCTCCGGTTTTCTCAAAGTGGCCGCGCATTGGCTTGGTCACGTTCTTCAATTTTGGCGGCCGCTCGTCAACCAGTCCGACCTGGACGGCGTTGTAGCCGTCAGCGCCGCTCGCCGATTTCTTTTGCACCACCACGCATGGCCCAGCCTTAATGACGGTGACCGGCGTAACCATGCCGTCTGCCGCAAAAATCTGCGTCATGCCGATTTTTCTTCCGATGATTCCATTAATCATCATTAACCTCAATCTATGAACTCGCCGAATCCGTATGAATTGATGAATTCCGCGTTCGCGCGTTCATTAGCTTTCATCTATTAGCGTTACTGGCGGCCGAAAGCCTTAATCTCCACATCGACGCCCGCTGGAAGATCCAGCTTCATGAGCGCGTCAACTGTCTGCGGTGTCGGATCGAGAATGTCCATCAGACGTTTGTGCGTTCTGATCTCAAACTGCTCACGCGACTTCTTATCCACGTGGGGCGAGCGAAGCACGGTCCACTTATTCTTGACAGTGGGCAAAGGTATCGGCCCGGCGACACGTGCTCCGGTGCGCTTCGCTGTTTCCACGATTTCCGCAGTGGACTGATCCAGCACGCGGTGATCATAGGCTTTCAGTCTGATTCTGATTTTTTCGTTCAACATAAATTTTGAACTCTGTACTTTGTACTTTGTTCTTTGTACTTTGATTTCATTCTCAACGCCGAATCGAATTATCGACCAAGCACTGAGTTCAAAGTACCAAGACCTCATTTCCTATTCCACAACTTCCGAAACTGTACCGGCGCCAACCGTGCGGCCGCCTTCTCGGATCGCGAACCGCAGTCCCTTCTCCATCGCGATGGGCGCGATCAGCTCGATCTCCATCGCCACGTTGTCGCCCGGCATCACCATCTCTACTCCCGCCGGCAAGTGCGCTACTCCCGTCACGTCCGTTGTGCGAAAGTAAAACTGCGGCCGGTAACCGGTGAAGAACGGTGTATGTCTCCCGCCCTCTTCCTTCGTCAGCACGTACGCTTCCGCCTTGAACTTCGTGTGCGGCGTGATCGAACCCGGCTTCGCTATTACCTGCCCGCGCTCAATATCCTTACGCTCCACACCTCTCAGCAACAGCCCTACGTTGTCCCCGGCCATACCTGAATCCAGCAGCTTCTTGAACATCTCCACGCCGGTGACTACCGTCGTGCGCGTCGGCTTAATTCCTACTACCTCCACACTCTCGTTTACCTTGATCGTGCCGCGCTCGATTCTGCCCGTGGCCACCGTGCCGCGCCCCTGGATCGTGAATATGTCTTCCACCGGCATCAAAAACGGCTTCTCTACGTCGCGCTCCGGTGTCGGAATATAACTGTCGACGGCGTCCATCAGCTCTTCCACCGTCTTCTCCCACTCCGGATCACCTTCCAGCGCTTTCAACGCCGAACCCTTGATCACCGGTATGTCGTCGCCAGGAAACTCATACGCGCTCAACAGCTCTCTTACTTCCAGCTCCACCAGCTCCAGCAGTTCGGCATCGTCGACCGCGTCGGCCTTGTTCATGAACACCACCATCGCCGGCACTCCTACCTGCCGGGCCAGCAGAATGTGCTCACGCGTCTGCGGCATCGGACCGTCCGTAGCAGCTACCACCAATATCGCTCCGTCCATCTGCGCCGCGCCCGTGATCATGTTCTTCACGTAGTCGGCGTGACCAGGACAGTCTACGTGCGCGTAGTGACGGTTCTTCGTCTCATACTCCACGTGTGCCGTCGCAATCGTGATCCCGCGCGCCTTCTCTTCCGGCGCGTTGTCTATCGAGTCGAACGAGCGAAACTGGATCTTCGGATTGTGCTTCTGCAATATCTTCGTGATTGCTGCCGTCAACGTCGTCTTGCCATGATCCACGTGCCCAATTGTCCCAATGTTTACGTGCGGCTTGCTTCTATCAAACTTTTCCTTCGACATGCGTGACTCGCTCCTTTCGGAAAGGATGAAGGCGGAAGGATGAAGGTTGAAAATCTCCTTCTAATCCGTTACCGTTTCATCCCTCATCCTTCATCCCTCATCCTTACTTAGCAACTCCCTGAACCTTTGCGATTACTTCTTCCGCAACGCTCTTTGGCGCCTGCTCATATCGCTCAAAATGCATGGTCGACGTAGCGCGACCCTGAGTCGCGGATCGCAGGTCAGTCGTATAACCGAACATTTCGGAAAGCGGTACAAACGAAGTAATGACCTGCGCACCACCTGGTCGCGGTTCGGTCTTTTCAATTTGCCCGCGTCTGCGCATAAGGTCGCCGTTTACTGCGCCCATGTATTCGTCAGGCGTCACCACCTCAATGCGCATGATTGGCTCGAGCAACACCGGCTTCGCTTTTCTTACAGCGTCCTGGAACGCCAGCGAACCCGCGATGTGGAACGAGCGCTCGTCCGAATCGACTTCGTGATAGCCGCCATACACGAGACGAACCCTGATGTCTACCAGCTCATAGCCCGCCAGGAAGCCGCGCTCCAGCGCATCCTTGATTCCCTGCTCGACCGGCTTGATGTATTCCTTGGGAATCGCGCCACCGGTAATCTTGTTTTCGAAAACAAAACCCTCGCCGGGAGCCGGTTCGATCTCGATCTCGACGTGCCCAAATTGACCACGGCCGCCGGTCTGTTTCTTGTAGATTTCCTTGCCTGGCGCCGGCTGAGTGATCGTCTCGCGATAGGCGACCTGCGGCTTTCCTACGTTCGCCTCTACGCCAAACTCGCGCTTCATGCGATCGACGATGATTTCCAGGTGCAACTCACCCATGCCTGCGATGATGGTCTGACCTGTCTCCTGATCAGTCGATACGTTGAACGAAGGATCTTCCTGGGCCAGCCGGTTTAGAGCGACGCCGAGCTTGTCCTGATCCTGACGCGTCTTCGGCTCAACCGCCACGCGAATAACAGGCGCGGGAAACTCCATGCGCTCCAGAATGATCGGCTTGTTGTCATCGCATACCGTGTCACCCGTAGTGACCTGCTTCATGCCGCCAATCGCTATGATCTCGCCGGCACTTGCCTCATCGATGTCTTCACGCTTATTGGCATGCATACGCATCAGGCGGCCAACGCGTTCTTTAGTTTCTTTGGTTGGATTGTAAGCGTAAGAACCGGCCTTTATCGTGCCGCTGTAAATCCGCACAAAAGACAACTGGCCAAGGTGCTTGTCAGCCATGATCTTGAATACGAGACCGGCAAACGGGGCACTGGCATCAGGTGGACGGGTTTCAAGCTCGCTGTTCCTGGGGTTGACGCCTTCTACGGGCGGGACATCAAGGGGGATGGCAAGTAGTCTACAACCGCGTCAAGCAAGGTCTGTACGCCCTTATTCTTGAAGGCCGAACCGGTAACCACGGGAACGAGTTTCAGCTCCAGGGTTCCCTTGCGAAGTGCCTTGCGAATTTCGGCCTCTGCAATGGCCTCGCCCTCGATGTACTTATGCATTAAGCCATCATCGACCGAAGCAACCGCCTCTACCAGTCTCTCGCGCGCCGCTGTCGCCGCTTCCTTAAGGTCGTCAGGAATATCAGTTGTTTCGTATTCCGATCCCTTGCTCTCGTCGTTCCAGACGAGGGCCTTCATGGCGATGAGATCGACTACGCCTTTTAGCTCACTCTCGAGCCCAATAGGAATCTGAATCGCAACGGGGTTTGCGCCCAGGCGCGTGATGATCGACTCAAACGACCGATCAAAAGAAGCGCCAGCCCGATCGAGCTTGTTAATGAAGCAGATTCGCGGCACGCCATACTTGTCAGCCTGGCGCCAAACGGTCTCTGACTGCGGCTCAACACCGGCGACTCCGTCAAACACTGCGACCGCCCCGTCAAGCACGCGCAAGGAGCGCTCGACTTCCATGGTAAAGTCGACGTGTCCCGGGGTGTCGATAATATTGATGCGATGATCGATGCCGTTGCGTTCCCAGAAACAGGTCGTCGCAGCGCTGGTAATGGTGATACCTCGCTCCTGCTCCTGCTCCATCCAGTCCATCGTCGCCGTACCCTCGTGCACCTCGCCAATCTTGTGCGTGATGCCCGTGTAATAAAGGATGCGTTCGGTCGTGGTGGTCTTACCGGCATCGATGTGGGCCATGATGCCGATATTCCTGAGTAAGATTTAAATCCTGTTTAGCCATCTCAACACTGCTGGTCTTGTCTTTGGTCTTGGGTCTTGGACAAAGACCCAAGACCTAAGACCTAAGTCCCAAGACCGTCTCACCTAGAACTTGTAATGCGCAAACGCCTTGTTGGCGTCCGCCATGCGATGCGTATCTTCCTTTTTCTTTACCGAGTTGCCGCGGTTATTGGCTGCATCGAGAATCTCACCGGCGAGCCGGTCAGTCATCGATTTTTCGCCGCGACCGCGCGCATAAGAAACTATCCACCGGATCGCCAGGGCGCCGCGCCGTTCCTGATGCACCTCAATCGGCACTTGATACGTGGAACCGCCAACTCGTCGCGACTTCACTTCGACGGTCGGTTTCACGTTATCGATTGCACGTTTGAAAACCTTCAGTGGCTCTTCGCCGGTCTTGTCGCCGATCTGTTTCATCGCGCTATAGAAAATTATCTCAGCGACCGATTTCTTCCCGCCCCACATAACGCCGTTGATAAACTTCGTCACCAGCGGGCTGCTGTAGATCGGATCCGGAAGAACTTCTCGTCTTTCTGCAACTCTTCGTCTTGGCATAATCCCTCAATTTCGGATTTCAGGTTGCGGATTTCGGATTCAAAAAACCGCTGGCATTAAATCCGAAATCCGCATTCCGAAATCCGCATTATTTTCCTGCCGCCTTTGGCCGTTTCGCGCCATATTTCGAACGCCCCTGCTTGCGATCACTGACGCCCACGGAGTCAAGCGTTCCGCGAATAACGTGGTAGCGCACTCCGGGTAGATCCTTAACGCGCCCGCCGCGAATCAGCACGATCGAGTGTTCCTGCAAGTTGTGACCGACCCCGGGAATGTAGGTGGTAACTTCGATCCCGTTAGTCAGACGGACGCGGGCCACTTTGCGCAACGCCGAGTTTGGCTTCTTGGGCGTTTGCGTGTAGACGCGGGTGCAGACACCACGCTTCTGCGGTGAACTCTGGAGCGCCGGGCTGGCGGTTTTATACTTAACTGCCTGCCGGCCTTTGCGAACAAGTTGATTTATCGTGGGCACGTTTTTGTTTCCTGACTTTTTATCTCGCGCAAAGCGCAAAAAGGCGTTACCTGCCTCTTTCCGGAACTTAATGGCATAGCCACTGGAGATGCCTTGCGGTATCCCGCTTTGTCCGGCAGTCAGCGCAGGCGAGCTGCCCTGTTAAAAGTGTTTCTGTTAGGGATGTTCTGCTGGCCAGTTCAGGCAGGTATGGATTGTGGCTTCCCTTAAGCCGACTTTTCTGTGGCGTCGCATTAGGACGAGAAGCCCAACCGGGCCTTTCACGCGTGCCTGTGCGGGGTTGTTGGCTAAAGACCGAAGTCAAATACCAACGCTACAGGACTACTTACGCCACAATATTTGTCAAACCGACCGCATTAATTACCCGGCCGGGGCAACGCCTCCACACCGACAGAACCTACTAAGCGTTGCATTGTCACCTTCAGACTGTCTGTCCGAAACGGAAAATATAAGGGTCAAAGACTTAAGTGTCAAGCGCAGGCGCCGCAAGGCGACTCGCCGTTCTACAGCTATTCAAAATGCTGCCTTCAGCAAATGCCAAACTCCCCACCCGATTCCGGCCAGCGCCAGAATGAGCAGGATAATTACTGCAAATACCATCAGCTTGAACTTCAGGTAGCGATTCTTACTCGGCGGGGCCAACGAACTCTGCGGAAAATACGGCGGCGGCGTATAGGTTGCCATTGTTACTCCTTAATCTCAGGGCGGTTATTCCGCCCGAACAAACTATCTCTTAGTGCCCGACTCAAGGCTTACGCGGGCGATTGGAATTAGATTTCGAATTCGAATTAGACCTGAAAGGCGTCGAGGTATTTGACGACGGCGATTCGCCATTGGCATTCTTCAACTCGTCTTCCTTCTGTTGTTTCTTCAAGAGGTCTTCCTGATGTTTCTTCCCGGCTTTAATTCGCTGCACACCCTCGCGTGCTTCCTCCAAAGCATCCTCGGCGCGAGTATTGTTCGGGTCAATATCCAGAGACTTTGAAAAAGCCGTGACAGCTTCATCATACTGGGCCAGCTTACTGAGAGCCGTTCCCAGGTCGTAGAACATGTCGGCGTCGTCATCTTTTAGCCGAGTCGCCTGGCGGTACTCCTTTACGGCTTCACTGTACAAATGTAACCCCGCATATGCCTGGCCCATATTGTAGTGCGCTTCGGCGTCCTTGCTGTTTGCCTCAAGATACTTTTTGTATTTCTCGATGGCTTTCTTGTAAGCGTCCTCAGCTTCCTGGTCCTTGCCAACCGCCACATACGCCAAGCCCAACCGGAAATATGCCTCTGCCAGTTCGGGATCTAACTTGATTGCCTCTTGAAGTGTGTCGACCGCCTTCTCATCCTGATCGCTGATGTATAGCTGCTTGCCTTCTTCCAAATAGGCCCGTGCCTGGGTTCGATTCTCCTCAGCACTGAGTCCCCCTTGCACGGACACATTGCTATTAGCGTTTATCGGTTTTTTCCGCTTGCAAGCACCTTGACCAATCGCAAGGAAAAAGATGACGATTAGGCTAATTGATAACGTCCGTTTCATGTTTTACCAAAGTTCAACGGCGAGATTCAGGCGACCCCTTATCTACTTGAATTCCCAGGGTGAGTCAAACGGCTATCCCGCGAATCGACCGCGAGTTGCGGGACGTGCCAGAAGGAATCTCGTGATGGCGATGGCTTGATAGTTTTGGAAAAACACCGCTATTCCCCCTATTTCCCAATCAACTGCTATTTCTGGATCAGAACAGTCGGCATTCGACTTTTGAACTGTGCCGAGGTGAGAAGAAAGTGCCCGTAGGAGTTGGAAATGTTCAGACACGTGCCCCGCGGAATTGCGTTGTTACTACCTCTGGCGCTGATAGCATTGCTCACCCTCGCTAATGTCGCATCCGCCAAAAAGAAAGTTAGGGTAGAGGCCAGGGAATTTGGTCCTCCAAACCTCAGTTTACTTGCGGAACCCCGTGTAATCACCGCCTGCGAAGATTCGGGTGATGCCGTCGTTCATCTGAACGCACGCGCCACATCCAACTATCCAATCAGTTATCGCTGGACCAGTAACGCCGGCCGCATCTCAGGCGATGGCGCTGCGGTCACCTGGGATCTCTCAGGTCTTCAACCCGGTTACTACAAGGCTTACGTTGACATTGATACGGGCAGCGGAGACGAAGCTTGCCAGGCATTCGCCTCCACTGCGGTACTCGTGAATCGCTGTGCCCCGCCACCACCGACCTGTCCGAATGTGGCCATCGAATGTCCTGACAGAGGCGTAGTGAACGAACCGCTAACCTTCCGATCGACTGTTTCCGGCGCGTTGAATGTGAGGCAAACCTACAACTGGACCGTTTCCAACGCCCGCATTCTTGATGGTCAGGGGACCGACACGATCCACGTTGACACTACCGGACTTGCGGGCCAATCAATTACAGCAACGCTCTCAATGGGAGGATATAATCTCGACTGTTCCGCCACTTGCACCGTCCAGTTTCCTGTTCCGGTCGAATGTAAGAAGTTTGACGAGTTTCCAAGTATTGCTTCCAACGACCTGAAGGCGCGCCTCGATAACTACGCAATCGCAATGCAGAACGATCCCACGGCGACAGCCTATGTCATTGTTTACCCTGGAGTACATGGACGGCCGGGCGAAGTGCAAAAGAACACTACTCGCGGTGTCGACTACCTGGTCAATTCAAGGGGCATTAATGCTCAACGCATCGTCACCCTGGTTGGCCCAGCTCGGGATGCACTGCTCGTCGAGCTTTGGCTTTGCCCGCAGGGCGCCAAGCCACCTGCCGCCGATCGGTAAAGTAACAAACTTCATTGGCATTAGAGGCCGGCGGCAGCAATCAGCTTCCGCCGGCCTTTACTGTTATACTTCCGCGACCCCGCATTCCCCTCAATGAGACCCCATAGTCCGCCAATAGGTGCGTTAGGAATATTCAACTACAGAACCGAGCGCGGTAGCGCCAGAGGCTAAGGTCTATTTCGGTGTTATTCGTTGCGATACCAAGCATACGAAAGCCGAACTACACCAAGCCGTTTCGGACGCGTTGATTTCCAGCATCTGGCACCCACTGCGCTCGGTCTGTAGTGACCGTGCTTCCCTGAAGGAACATTTAAATGTCAGAACCTAGGTTGGATGTGATCATAGTAGGCGCAGGTCCAGCGGGCCTCAGCGCAGCTCTCATCCTGGGCCGCGCCCGCCGTCGCGTGCTGGTCTGCGATGCCGGTCATCCTCGTAATGCGCCATCTCATGGTCTCCACTGTTATTTAACGCGTGATGGTATTGATCCGAAGGAGTTCCTGCGTTTTGGTCGGGAGGAGTTGCGAGCGTACGAAACAGTTGAATTGCGGCAGGCCGAAGTGAATGACGCTCGCCGTTTGGTAAGCACTGGAGCAGATCACTTTGAGGTGATGCTCAACAATGGCGAGCGTCTGACTTCGCGCAAACTACTCCTGGCGACTGGAGTGATAGACGAAGTTCCCAGGCTTGAAGGGCTTTCGCAGTTTTACGGAACCAGCGTGTTCCACTGTCCCTACTGCGATGGTTGGGAGATGCGAGACCAGCCGCTGGCCGTCTATGGCAATGGAGAAGACGTTACTGGTCTAGCCCTGGAGCTCACCTTCTGGACGCGGAACCTAGTGCTTTGTACCGATGGTCGAGCCGAACTTTCCGGCGAAGATGTTCAGCGACTGCTGAAACGAAATATTCCCCTAAACGAAAACAAAATTGCCCGGCTGGAAGGAAGCGCGGGTGTGTTGGAACGAATCGTGTTTGCAAATGGAAAATCGCTCACGGTGCGCGGGATGTTTTTCAGTACCGGTCAAAAGCAAGGTTCCGATTTGCCTCAGAAACTCGGTTGCAAGTTTACCAAGCAGGGCTGTGTTCGTACGTACGACTATGAGAAAACCGATGTGCCTGGACTCTATGCGGCGGGTGATGCTTCACATTTCGCACAGCTTGCGATTGTCGCTGCATCTGAAGGCGCCCTGGCGGCGGTTGCAATCAATAAGGAATTGATGAAGGAAGATCTTGACTAGCGCCACGCGACCTGTACGCGGGGAGCGGACTAAGGCGCTATCTTTTCAGGAGGGCTCTTCTCTAACAATCTCGGTTGGCTTTTTATCCTCGCGCAAACCCTGAAATGACGGATGGCGAATCACTCCGTCAGCGGTCCATTCCATAAACTCAACCTCCCCGACCAACTGCGGCTTGGCCCAATGAGCCGCGCGCAGACCAGGGTCTTTTGGTATCGCCGCCAGAGGCATTGCAGCTTGCGACAAGCGATCAAGTTTTTTCTGAAGATCGAGGCGCTGTTTGATACTGAAGCCAGTGCCAACCCTACCGCAATAAATCAGTCTTCCTTTTTCGTAGACTCCCAGAATTAGTGATCCAAAACCCGGGAAGTCATTCTTCGAAGGCGTGTACCCGACGATCACAAACTCCTGTCGTTTAATACACTTCGTCTTCAGCCAGTTTCGGTTTCGCGTTGACTCGTAAGAGGATGCCGCTAGTTTGGAGACAATGCCTTCGATGCCGTACTCGCAGGCCTGTTTGAAAAACGCCTCACCCTTCCCTTCCACGTGATCGCTGTAACGCAGCGCTCCTTTTACTTTCTGCGTTGGCCAGCATCTGTTCCAGCACCGCCTTACGGTCCCTCAACGGAGTTTGAGTGAGACTGTAGCCATCCAGGTAAATCAGGTCGAAAATTTCAAACACGAACGCCGGAATTTTATCGCCACCTCTGCCCATCGACTGCTGCAGTTTCTGAAAACTACTGCGACCAGCCTTGTCCACGATCACAACTTCACCGTCGAGTATGGCCGTGTCGGCCGGAAATGTTTTCAGCGCTGCAGCCAGATTGGGAAACTTCTCAGTCCAATCCTTGCCATTGCGACTCCAAAAACGCGCCTTGCCGTGGTTCAAATGACAAACCATGCGATAGCCGTCAAACTTCAATTCGTGCAGCCACTCGTCACCCGACGGAGGCTCACGAACCAATGTAGCCAGCTGCGGCGCGACAAATTCCGGCATAGCGGTTTTACGCGCGCCGGGAAGTTTTTTGATTTGTATAGCGGTTAGACTCAACGAGCCTCTCTCGGAATGTGGCAATGATTTGCTGGGACCGCGGGCGTCTCGCCCGCAAATGAGCGCGAAGCGCGAAAAACTTCGCGCCTGACGGCGCGTTTGCGGGCGAGACGCCCGCGGTCCCACCAAATCACTTGATCTCTACCCAACGATCAAGGTCGAGCCACCGTCCCTTGCCGGCGTCGTAAACCTCAATGCGATAGACAGGGTGAATCTCCCAAATTGAACGGCGCTCCGGCGAATGGCGCTCGATTACTTTGTCTCCAGCAAACACACAGGGCTGATGACTGGCGTCATAAAACAACGGACCGGTCAATCGCAGCCTGAGCGGACGGGAACCAGCAGTTTGGTTTTCGACTATGCGCTGCTTCAACAATCCCGGGAACAAAGCTTCGATCTCGGGCTTTTGTCCGTCATGAAATCTGCTCCACACTGCGGGCCGGTAATGCGGACTAATCTCCGCGGTGATGGTTGTACATTCATCTGCCCTGGGATTGGTGTCCGGACTGAGCGCGATGTGGATATCGTTCCAGTCGAGTTCCGGGTTGTCGCAATCGACCGCTTCACCTCGGGCAGGTCTGCCATCGGAAAGCTTGCTGTATTTGGTGTTCGCATAGTTAGCATTGAAAACATAAGCCTGTAATGACACCAGGCTGCCTTCACCAATGGTTTTGCCTCGAACTTTGATCAGGTTTCGCAAAAGAGTTCGGTCACCGGGATACTTCCCTTGTAACACAATCTTACCGGCTTCGATCTGCTTCGCACTTGCTTGCTGAAGTCGCGTGAAGTCAGCGAATTTAAGCGGGACCGGCGCTCCCTTCGCGGTGAAATTATTTTTGGCGGCGTTTTGCGCGTAGTGATAAATGTTGCCGTCTGCTTTTCCGGTGGCAGGACAACCCCGATCGATCTCGTGCTGCTCGGCGATGCGTGCGAACGGAAGTTCGACCAGCTCAGTTTCGAACTTCTTTGCGGGCTCCTGCTGGGCTAAAGCAATGCCAAAAAGAATGATCGAAACGAATAAGACAACCGCGAGCAGTTTGGCTAATAGTTGCTTCATCTTCTATCTCGCGTGATGACTCAAGCAGTTCAGAGTTCAAGCTTTTGCTTGGGGTTTGATAATTCCAATACCACAGCCTAAAGGCTGGACTCCGAACTACCCGCCTCAAACTCCACTAGTACTAGCCTTCCGTATAACCGTGCGCCCTGGCGCCCCAGGCCAGTGTAAACAACAATGAACCGAACGCCGCAACGATTATTAACCCCTCAAAAGCGACATCCCATCCATAATGCTGCACAAGCGCGCCCAGTCCCCAACCGGAAAGCACAGTGCTCGCGTAGCCAAAGATGCTGGTAAGCCCAATTGCCGTGGCCGCCGCTTTCTTCGTAGCTAAATTCGCGGCGGCAACAGCGAGCAAACATTGCGGACCGTAAATAAAAAAGCCCGCGGCGCCAAGTAAAGCTGCAGTCGACAGCTCTGATTGTCCAGGAATTCGCCAAAACAGGAAAATTGAAACGCCCGCAAGGATCATATAGATCAGGCACACCCGAACTGCGCGGCCTCCAAAATACCTGTCCGTTAACCAACCGCCAATCAACGCGCCGATCAAACCAAAGAATTCAAAACCCGCCACCATCCAACCCGCATGACTGATCTTGATGTGCTTGGACTGAGTTAGTAGCGTTGGCCCCCAATCGAGCACTGCATAACGGATAATGTAAACGAAGAAATTCGCAAAGGACACAATCCAGATATACTTGTTTCGAAAGACCTGCTCGTAAATAAATGCCCTGAACTCCCGGCTCGATTCACGGTTTGTGACTCCAGTTCCCTCGACCTCCGGCAGACCAACGCTGGGAGGAGTGTCCGGCAGGACAAACCAAAGAAACAGTGCGCAAGCCAGGGCCAGCGCCGCCGGGACAAAGAAGCAGAATCGCCAGTTAATGCCGACCAGATAGCCGCAAATGATAACGATCAAACCGCCGCCGAGAGGATGTGACATGTTCCACAGGGAAAACTTGGTCGCTAGTTGCTTAGGAGAAAACCAGTGGGACATCAGGCGTGCGCACGGCGGGAATCCCATGCCCTGAAACCAACCGTTCAGAGTCCAGATTAGACCCAGCGCGATCACGGTCGAGCTAAAACCAAATATCACATTAAGGATGGCCGACATCGCCAGGCCGCTCACCATGAGCACGCGCGCGTTTGTGCGGTCGCCGAGAAAGCCGTTGGCGAACTTTGAAACGCCGTAAAGCAAGCCGTGCATTGTGAGGAACAGACCGAGCTGAGTTTTCTGTATCCCAAGGCTGCTTTCCATTACCGGCATTGCGATGCTGAGGTTCTTGCGGACGAAGTAGAAAGTCGCATAGCCGATGATTGAAGAAATGAGTACGCGCTTTTGCCAACGCCGGTATTCACTGGCGATCTCCGTTGTGCCTGTTATTTTGAAGTCGGCAGCCGGCGACGGTTGAAAAATACAGGCAAGACGAGAAAGCAAAGATGTTTCCGGATTGACGCTCATGTATTGATTAACGTTGCGAAGGCAGAGATTATTGATCGAATCACTGCCTTTGTCTTTGTAGTAGGCGATACTGTTTATTGGGGCCGCGGGCGTCCCGCCCGCAAACGCCGCCGAAAGGCGCGCAAGTGTAAGATTGATTATTAGGTTAGACTTATTCGCGCTTTGCGCTCACTGCGGGCGGGACGCCCGCGGTCCCAACACTTCGCTTGATGGCACCCAAACGTGACGAACGCATCAGACCAATCCGAAATTGCTGCGGCCTACAACGATTGGGCCGAGACCTATGACGGGGTTCAGAACCAAACGCGTGATCTGGCTGCGAAAGTTTTGAGGCAAGTCAACCTTGACCTTACCGATCGCAAAGTAGTTGAAGTGGGCTGCGGTACGGGTCGCAATACGACCTGGCTTTCTGAGCGCGCCTCGCAAATTGTAGGATTGGATTTTTCTGAAGAGATGCTCGCCCGGGCTCGATCCCGCGTCGCCGATCCCCGGGTCCGTTTTGTTCAGCATGACGTTCGTACCACCTGGCCGCTCGCTGATGCTTCTGCCGAAGTCGTCATAGCAATGCTTATTCTGGAACACGTCGAAGACCTGGCGCCGGTCTTTGCCGAAGCCTCGCGCGTTCTGAATACCGGCGGCCAATTTTTCCTTTGCGAGTTGCACCCGATGCGCCAGCTGACAGGAGGACAGGCCCAGTTCAGTAATAGCAGAACCGGCGAGCGCCAGCTTGTTGATTCATTTCTCCACGACGTCTCGGATTACGTGAACACCGGATTGTCTTCAGGATTTGAACTGGAGCAGATGGGTGAATGGCGTGACGAGACCGCACCAGCGAACAGTCAGCCACGGCTATTGTCGTTACTGTTCAAGTCGCGACCGGCGCGGTAAAGAGTGACTGGAGAAAAACTTTTGTACCTTCGGGCCCGGTCAATTCCAACCAAAGGGGTCCGTTTGCGGGCTCAAGCCGGAGCTTAAACCGCAGGAAGGGACAACATTCGCGCTCAAAAGTAATCAGCTGAGCCAATTCGGCGATCCAGATTGCGCCTGAAGGAAAGCGATAGGCATAACCGTCGTCGAGTTCTTTTGTTTCCAACAACACTCCCTGAAAAGTCTTCAGCAAGTCCGCACGACGTTGCTGAAACTCAGGATCCGTGAGGCTGCAGGCGATTGGTAGTTCGGTAGAACTCATTTTCTATTCCCCAGCGACAACTTACCCAACAGAGATTCAACGTGAACTACGCAAAATCAGAACTGGGAGCGATAGCGACCAGCCAAAGGATGCACTTCAAAAGATTTAGGTTGAAACACTTTAGACTGAAGTTCTCGTTGCGCTTCTGACTCGTCGCTATCGCTCCGAGCTCTGATCTTGTCAAACCAACCCTTGTCGAGTGCTACTCACAGGACCAGAAACCATCTTCAATGCCGCCCCACGCTTGTGTTAGGATTTGCGGAAACTAAATCCCCCGCTGATTCTCGCAATTGCTGAATCTATACGCTGAAGAACAAGCATACCCGCAGGAGGCAACTATGTTGAAGTTAAAAACTATGCTATTGACGATCTTCTCCTTGGTTTTTCTAGTGGCTGCGACCTTCCCCTCGCAGGCACAGAAAAAAGACGTTAAAGAGAAAAAAGTTTATACGGGGCGGGCCGTGCTTTGGCGTGCGCCGAATGACATTGAGTCGCGCAATTTGTTACTGGGCGCGGGTGGCGAAGCGATGAAACCAGATCTCAGCCGGGTCACATTCGTTGCCGAGAAAAAGGGTGGCTGGTCCACCAAATACACGGTCCGTGATGGCAAGGGAAATGAGTGGGTCGCCAAACTCAGCAAAGAGGCACAACCCGAGACAGCTGCGAACCGCCTGGTATGGGCCGCCGGTTACGAAACGGAGATTGTTTATCTGGTGCCGGAGTTGGAAATTCAGGGCAAGGGAACATTCAAGAACGTAAAACTCGAAGCTCGCCCTAAACACATTAAGCGCGCCGGCGACTGGCCTTGGGAGGGTAACCCTTTTGACGGCAAACCCGAATTCCAGGGTCTAAAGATCATGATGGTATTGATTAACAACTGGGACATGAAGGATGACAATAACGCGATCCTCGCGACCAAAGGAGTGACAACTTCCGAGCGCCGCTACATCATCAGCGACCTCGGCGCGACCTTCGGAAAGACCGGCGGTATTATTTCGCGCAGCCGCAACAAGCCCTCGGATTATGTGAAGTCGGAGTTTGTGAAGGGGGTCAAAGGCAATCTGGTTGACTTCAACTACGGCGGTAAAAACGGAAAGTTGTTTGACGATATTACAGTCGATGATGCGAAGTGGTTGGCCGGATGGTTGGGCCGATTAAGCGATAGTCAAATCAGGGATGCGTTTCGGGCCGCCAACTACACTCCGGAAGAAGTGGAAATGCTGACAGGGGCCGTCCGGGCGAGAATAAAAGCGCTGGCTAGCCTTGGGGGCAACAGCGGCCGATAGCCAGACCTCCAACGCAAAAAACAAGGACAGGCATCCGATGCCTGTCCTTTTTTCTTTTTGGGTCTCGAGTCTGAAGAAACGTCTGACAGGAATCCCTGTCTATTCCGGCGCTTCCTCGACTTCCCCGTCCGCACCGGCAGCAACCAATGGCTCGCGCACTGGCGGCGCCGTAATCTCATGGCCCCCCACGATGTCGGGGAAATCATCAAGGTCGCGATCGCGAGCCTGATCAATTGATTCGTCGCGCGCTATCTCCACGTTGCGGTAATACTCCATGCCCGTGCCGGCTGGAATCAACCGTCCCATGATCACGTTTTCTTTTAGCCCCCGCAGGTAATCGATGCGTCCGGAAATGGCCGCTTCGGTCAGCACGCGTGTAGTCTCCTGGAATGACGCCGCCGAGATGAATGAGTCGGTTGACAGTGAAGCCTTCGTGATACCGAGCAACAACGGCTCGGCCTGAGAAACTTCGCCGCCATCGTTGTTCACCCGCTCGTTCTCGTCAGTGAAGCGGAAACGATCGACCTGCTCTTCCAACAGGAAGTCTGTATCGCCAACCTCCTTGATTTTCACCCAGCGCAACATCTGCCGAACAATTACTTCGATGTGCTTGTCGTTGATGTTTACGCCCTGCAAGCGGTAAACCTCCTGAATTTCGTTGACGAGATACTCCTGCAAGCGCTGCATACCGAGTACGCGAAGGATGTCATGCGGATTCAGCGGGCCATCCATCAACGCTTCGCCGGCGCGAACGCGATCGCCTTCCTGCACGTTGATGTGCGTGCCGCGCGGGATGTCGTAATCTCGCTCCTCGGCGTCGTCACCGGTAACGATTAACTTACGTTTGCCCTTAGAAATCTCACCCAGCTTAACGACGCCATCGATTTCCGACATGATGGCTGTTTCGGCGGGCCGCCGAGCTTCAAACAACTCCACTACGCGCGGCAGACCGCCCGTGATGTCCTTGGTCTTGGTTGTTTCGCGCGGAATCTTGGCAATGATATCGCCGGGTTCCACGTCTTCGGCATCCACCACCATCAGGTTCGCGCGCACCGGCATCTGGTAAGTCTTCAGCATCTTGTTGCTGGCGCTGCGAATTTCCAGACGCGGCTGCTTCTTCTCGTCGGGCGAGTCTTTAACAACCATGCGCGACTGGCCGGTTACTTCATCGACCTCTTCGTCGAAGGTCACGCCTTCTTTCAAGTCCTGATACTTAACGTGACCGGCGACTTCGGTAAGAATCGCGAACGTGAAAGGATCCCAGGTTGCCAACAGCTGATCCTGAGTCACGCGTTCGCCGTCCTCAACCAGAATGTGCGCGCCGTAAACAATCTGATAACGCGCCGCTTCGCGACCGCGGTCGTCGATAATTGTCAACGAGCCGTTGCGATTCATAGCGATGCGCTCGCCCTTGCGGCTTTTAACGGTCTGGAGGTCCAGGTATTTGATTGTTCCATCCTGGCGAGCTTCGTGTTTCGAAGACTCTTCCAGTCGCGCCGTACCACCGATGTGGAACGTGCGCATCGTGAGCTGTGTGCCGGGTTCGCCGATCGACTGTGCGGCAATCACGCCCACCGCCTCGCCAATTTCCACCGGCCGTCCGGTTGCGAGGTTGCGACCGTAGCACTTGATGCAGCAACCGCGACGCGATTCGCAGGTCAACACCGAACGAATACGCACACGCTGCACGCCGGAACGTTGAATCTCCGACGAAAGGTCTTCGTCAATTTCCTGGTTAGACTCAACGATCACACGGCCTTCAACCGGGTCAATGACATCTTCCAGCGCAATGCGGCCGACGATGCGATCACGCAACGACTCGATCTCCTCGCCGCCTTCAATAATGGCGCTGGCAGAGATGCCGCGTAGTGTGCCGCAATCCGGTTCGCTGATGATGACGTCCTGAGCAACGTCAACCAGACGCCGCGTCAGGTAACCAGAATCAGCGGTCTTCAGCGCGGTGTCAGCCAGACCCTTACGCGCGCCGTGCGTGGAAATGAAGTACTGCAACACGTCCAGGCCTTCGCGGAAGTTTGCCTTGATTGGCGTCTCGATGATTTCGCCCGACGGCTTGGCCATCAAGCCGCGCATGCCGGCCAGCTGTCGAATCTGCTGGGCGCTGCCTCTCGCTCCGGAATCGCTCATGACGAGAATTGGATTTAGCTCGCCTGAGGATTTCTCGCGCTCGTCCATCGCCTTGAACATTTCCTTGGCGACCTTGTCAGTGACTTCAGACCAGATGGCGATCACCTTGTTGTAGCGTTCGCCGGATGTGATGACGCCGTCAAGATACTGTTGCTCAACTGCAATGACATCCTTCTCCGCCTTATCAACCAAAGGCTTCTTCGCGTCCGGCGTAACCAGATCGTCGATGCCGATGGAGATGCCGGCCTTGGTCGCGTAAAGGAATCCAAGGTTCTTGAGATCGTCAAGCATCTTCACGGTCATCTCATGGCCGAGACGAATGTGTGAATAGTTGACCAGTGATTGCAGACCTTTTTTCTTCAGCGTGCCGTTGAAAAACGGCAAGCCCGGCGGAATCGAGTCGTTGAAGATGACGCGGCCAACCGTCGTATCGATCACGCGGCGCACGTCTTCCTGCACGGCGGCGCGCAGAATGTCCTGCGGATCGTGTTCCTGCGTCAGGTCGATCAAATCTCCCTGGATGCGCAATTTGATTGGCGTCTGCGTTGTAACTTCCCTGGCATCCAGCGCCAGCAGCACTTCCTCGAGCGACGCGAACACGCGGCCTTCGCCTTTCGCGCCGGCCTTGTCACGCGTCAGGTAGTAAATGCCAAGCACGATATCCTGAGAAGGTACCGCGATTGGCTGACCGCTTGCCGGACTGAGAATGTTGTTGCTCGAAAGCATCAACACTGCCGCTTCGATCTGCGCTTCCGGAGAAAGCGGAATGTGTACCGCCATCTGGTCGCCGTCGAAGTCGGCGTTGAAAGCGGTGCAGACGAGCGGGTGAATCTTGATCGCCTTGCCTTCAACCAGTACCGGCTCAAACGCCTGAATTCCCAGGCGGTGAAGCGTCGGCGCGCGGTTAAGCAGCACTGGATGCTCGCGAATTACTTCTTCGAGAATGTCCCAGACCACCGGCTCCTGACGCTCAACCATTTCGCGCGCCTGTTTGATGGTGGCCGCATGACCCTGTTTCTCGAGTTGGTTGTAGATAAACGGCTTGAACAGTTCGAGCGCCATCTTCTTCGGCAGTCCGCACTGGTGCAGCTTTAACTCCGGACCAACGACGATCACCGAACGTCCTGAATAGTCGACGCGCTTGCCCAGCAGGTTCTGACGAAAGCGTCCCTGTTTGCCTTTGAGCGTTCCGCTAAGTGACTTCAACGGGCGATTGTTCACACCGCGCAGCACGCGACCACGACGGCCGTTATCAAACAGAGCGTCCACTGCTTCCTGGAGCATGCGCTTTTCGTTGCGCACGATCACTTCCGGGGCGCGCAACTCCATCAACTTCTTCAGACGGTTGTTGCGATTGATAACGCGACGGTAGAGATCGTTGAGATCCGAGGTCGCGAAACGTCCGCCATCGAGTGGCACCAGCGGCCGCAGCTCGGGTGGAATCACCGGGATGACGTCGAGAATCATCCACTCCGGACGATTACCCGACTTCAGGAAACTCGTCGCCACCTTCAACCGTTTCGAATACTTGAGTTTCTTCTGTTGCGAAGTTTCTTCGCGCATGCGCTTGCGCAGTTCGATCGAAAGCTCCTCAACCTTCACCATTCCCAGCAACTCTTTGATCGCTTCCGCGCCCATCTTGGCAACAAAGGCGGCGGGATAATCGCGCACTAGCTCGCGATAGCGCTCGTCTGTAAGCAATTCGCGCTCTTTGATTCCGGGAACATCGCCCGGATCAATGACGATATACGATTCGAAGTAGAGAACTTTTTCCAACTCGCGCAAGGGAATGTCGAGCAGGTGGCCGATGCGCGAAGGTAGTCCCTTGAAGAACCAGACGTGCGAACAGGGGCTGGCCAGATCAATGTGCCCTAAACGCTCGCGGCGCACCTTGGCCTGCGTCACTTCCACGCCACACTTGTCGCAGATCACGCCGCGGTGCTTCATGCGTTTGTACTTCCCGCAGAGGCATTCCCAATCCGCCACCGGTCCGAATATGCGCGCGCAGAAGAGTCCGTCACGCTCCGGCTTAAACGTGCGGTAGTTGATCGTCTCCGGCTTTGTCACCTCGCCATGCGACCATTGCCGGATTTTGTCCGGCGAAGCCAGCGAGATTCTAATTGCCTCAAAGTCAGGAGCTAATTGCGTCTTCTCTTGTTGAAATCGAAACATCTTTTCTCCGTTGCCTCTTAAAGCGACACAACCGTTTCATGGGCTTTGGTCTTGGGCCTTTGGTCTTTGACTGTCTTCCGAGTCAGGTTCGGTGCCACAACAAAGACCAAAGCCCAAAGACCTAATAATTAACCTTCGACAGCACTGGTGATCAAAGCCTCACCGACACCTTCTTCACTGCCGTCCCCGTTGCCAGGCACCTTCTTGTTAATTAACTCCACGTCCAGGCAGAGCGACTGCAGCTCGCGCACCAGCACGTTGAACGATTCCGGCAGGCCCGGATCAAAATCAGCCTCGCCCTTGACGATCGCTTCGTAGATCTTGGAACGTCCGGCCACGTCGTCCGACTTCGCCGTCAGCAACTCCTGAAGAATGTGAGCGGCGCCATAAGCTTCCAGCGCCCAAACTTCCATTTCTCCAAAGCGCTGACCACCGAACTGCGCCTTACCCCCAAGCGGCTGCTGCGTAATCAAGCTGTATGGCCCAATCGAGCGAGCGTGAATCTTGTCGTCGACAAGGTGTGACAGCTTGAGCATGTAGATGTAGCCGACGGTAACTTTCTGCTCAAAGGGATCGCCGGAAAGTCCATCGTAAAGAATCGCCTTGCCAGACTCATTGATGATTTCCGGAAGACCAAGCTCCGTCGCCTTTTCGCCGGCAAGTTTGAGCTTCTGCTTGATCTCAAGTTCAGTTGCGCCGTCAAAAACCGGCGTAGCGAAGTGAACTCCGAGTACGCGCGCCGCCCAGCCAAGGTGGGTTTCCAGAATCTGACCCACGTTCATGCGCGAGGGCACACCCAGCGGATTCAAAACGATTTCGACTGGGGTACCATCCGGCAGGTAAGGCATGTCCTCTTCCGGCAAGATGCGGGCAATGACACCCTTGTTACCGTGACGTCCGGCCATCTTGTCGCCGACGGAAAGCTTGCGCTTCATGGCGATGAAGACCTTGACCATCTTGATCACGCCGGGAGCGAGTTCGTCGCCCTGTCGCAGTTTGGCAATCTTCTCTTCGTAAATATCCGAGAGAATTTTGATTTGGCGCTCGGTGCGATCCTCATATTCCTTAATCTCAGCGCCAACATCTACACGCGTCGAGGCCATCTGCACTTTCCGCAGGACCTTCGCTTCAATGCCCTCGAGCATCTCGCGCGTAATGGAAACGGCCTTGGGAATTACAACCTCTCGATTAACGGTCAGGTCGGCGGAAAGCTTGCGTCCTTCGAGAAGTTCGCGAATACGCTGGTCGCGCTGTTCACGAAGAATACGTGTCTCATCCTCGAGGTCGCGTCGCAGTCGATCTTCTTCTTCCTGTTCGATCGCCAGCGAACGCTGATCCTTTTCCTGACCTTTGCGCGTGAACACCTGAACATCCACGACCGTGCCATCGATTCCCGGAGGCGAGACAAGCGATGCGTCTTTCACGTCGCCGGCCTTTTCACCAAAGATGGCTCGCAAAAGCTTCTCTTCAGCGGTCAACTGCGTTTCGCCCTTCGGCGTTACCTTGCCAACCAGAATAGAACCGGGTTTGACCTGCGCGCCGATGCGAATGATGCCGCTCTCGTCAAGATCGCGCAGCATATTTTCGCCGACGTTAGGAATGTCACGCGTAATCTCTTCGGGGCCCAGCTTTGTGTCGCGGGCTTCGATTTCGAGTTCTTCAATGTGAATTGAAGTGTAGTAGTCGTCCTTTACCAGACGTTCGGACACCAGAATCGCGTCCTCGAAGTTGTAACCGCGCCAGGGCATGAAGGCCACGAGCACGTTGCGGCCCAGGGCCAGCTCGCCGCGATCGGTACACGGTCCGTCTGCGATTACCTGTCCTTTAGAAACGCGCTCACCGACGTGAACGATCGGACGCTGGTTGATGCAAGTGTTCTGATTCGAGCGCTTAAACTTGATCAGCGTGTAAATGTCCGCCGTCACTTCGCGCGAAATCGTGCCGTCAACGTTGTGATCCGCTTTGATGATGGCGCGTTCGGAGTCGACGTAATCCACCACGCCATCGCGTTTTGCAGTCACCACCGCACCCGAATCACGCGCCGTAGTCTTCTCCATGCCGGTGCCGATGTAAGGCGCTTCCGCGCGCAGCAAGGGCACAGACTGCCGCTGCATGTTCGAACCCATCAGTGCGCGGTTGGCGTCGTCGTTTTCGAGGAACGGAATTAATGAAGCGGCAACCGAAACGAGCTGCTTCGGCGACACGTCAACGTATTCAATGTCTTTACGCAGGGCCAGAATAAATTCGCCGGCTTTGCGGGCAGCATTGCGGTCGTTGATGATGTAGCCTGTTTCGTCCAGGTGAATATTGGCCTGACCGACGACGTGCTTATCTTCTTCCCACGCTGTCAGGTAAAAAGGCCAGGGCTCATAGTCGGCTTTGCGAGCGCCGGCGCTGACCTTCTTGTTGATCTTCTCAACCTCTTCCAGCGGTAGATGCTCGCCGTGCTTCAGCTTCGTATCGCCACCGTTAAGAACGCGAACGTATTCCAGTACCTTGCCGTCCGTCACTTTCCGGTAAGGAGCTTCGATGAAGCCAAACTCGTTGATGCGGGCAAAGCAAGAAAGACTGGAAATCAAGCCGATGTTCGGACCTTCAGGCGTTTCAATCGGACAAATACGGCCATAGTGAGTCGGGTGAACGTCGCGGACTTCGAATCCGGCGCGCTCGCGCGACAAGCCACCCGGTCCCAGCGCCGAGAGACGGCGTTTGTGCGTAATCTCCGAAAGCGGATTGGTTTGATCCATGAACTGCGAGAGCTGGCTGGAGCCAAAAAACTCACGTACGGCTGCAGTCACGGGCTTGGCGTTGATCAGATCGCGCGGCATCGTGGTCTGCATTTCCTGGTGGATCGACATCTTCTCCTTGATCGCACGCTCCATGCGTTCAAGGCCGATGCGAAACTGGTTTTCGAGGAGTTCGCCTACCGCGCGCACACGGCGGTTGCCGAGATGGTCGATATCATCCGCCTGATATTCGGACGGGTTCTTGCGCATCTTCAACACGTAAGAAACCACCTCGTAAAAATCTGTCGCTGAGAGCAGTGGATCGTTTATGCGATCGCGCTCCGGCTTACCCATCTTGATGTTGAACTTCAGACGTCCAACGCGCGAGAAGTCAAACTTGCGCGGATCGAAGAACATCGCTTCCAGCAATTTGTAAGCGGTCTGGACGGTCGGCGGATCGCCGGGACGCATCTTGCGATAGATTTCCAGCAACGCATCCACCGGCTTGGTGATCACGTCTTTCTTCAAAGTCTGCGCCAGAATCGAACCGATATCGTCGCGCTCGGGGAAGAAGACGGAGAAACTATCGATGCCGCCTTCGACGATCTCCTGCAGTTTCGCCGGCGTGATTTCATTATTGGCTTCGAGGATTACCTCGCCACTCTCTTTGTTGACGATATCCGAAAGCGCGTAGGCGCCTTCAAATTGCGAGGTCTCCATTTCGACCTCGCCGATGTTTGCCTTGCGCAGGCCTTCGAGGGCCGAAGTGGTCACCTTCTTGCCGGCGCGAACAATCGGATCGGGACCGCGCCCTTTGATCTCAAAATCGACCTTCATGCCGACCAGGCTGGTGGGACCTTGTTCCGGCACCTGGATCATCAGGCGTCCTTCTTCGACTCTGATCTCATCGGTGACGTAAAGCGCACGCAGAATGTCTTCATCGGCAAACGAAGCGTTCTTCACCCTCTCTTCGAGGGCCGCATCGCTCTTGACGAGCTTGCCGTCAATCTCTTTGCCGAACCACAGGCCAAGTGCACGCAGGAAAATTGACGCCAGAAACTTGCGCTTGCCAACGCGAACGTAGAGCAGGTTCTTCTGGTCGTATTCAAACTCAACCCACGAACCGCGGTAAGGAATAATCTTGGCAATATAGATCGCGCCTCGTTTAAAGAAGACGCCCGGCGAGCGATGCAACTGAGAAACGATTACGCGCTCGGTGCCGTTGATGATGAACGTGCCGTTATCCGTCATCAAAGGAATTTCACCGAAGAACACTTCTTCTTCCTTGATGTCACGGATCGAGAGCGCTTCGGTTTCCGGATCCTTGTCATAGACAGTCAGGCGAATTTTCACCTTCAGCGGGACGCTGTAACTCATCCCACGTTCCTGACACTCCTGCTGATCGTGTTTATGCTTCAGACCGACAGGCTCGCCGCAGTTTTCACAAAGCTGCGGGCGCACCGAGTTGAAAGTACCGCACTTGTGACAAAGGGTTTCACCTGCCGCCAGCGGATTGACCTTGATGGTGGAACCGCAGTGCTTACAATTCGCGCGCAGATAGTTCAGTCCTTCGAGCCGGCCGCATTTGCACTGCCAGTTACCGATTTGATACTCGACGAAATCGAGTGTCGCGGTGCCGCGAAAATCGGAGATAGGAAAGACGGACTGGAACACAGCCTGGAGTCCGGTGTTCTCGCGCTCTTCCGGCAGGAAATCCATCTGCAGAAAACGGTTGTACGACTCTCGCTGAATCTCGATCAGGTTCGGGATTCGCACGGCCGTGGAGATCTTGGAAAAGTCGATGCGCTCGGGCGCTTGACTGGTGCGCTTTCCCAAACCTGTATTGACTGAATGAAGCAGATTTCCTTGCATGAGAGGTTCCTTTTAGAATTTCTGAGTGCTGATTTCGGATTGCGGAATCCAAAGCCAACAACAACAGTTTTCAAATCCGCAATCTGAAATCAGCAATCCGCAATGCCTAGAGACGCCAAAGCGCGGTCAGAGCGCAGAAAGCCCCGACCGCTTCATCGTTAAAAAGCGGCTGATTTCTCGTCGATTTTTTTCGGAATAACGCCAGCGCCTCAATACTCTCTTAACTTAACCACCAAGTCTCCGAGTGTCAAGCCACCAAACACAGTCCAAAGTCTCACGTCCAAAGTCCAAAGTCCGCCGGGTGAACCAGACTTTGGACTTTGGACTTTGGACCTTGGACTTTTGAATTATTTAACTTCGACAGTTGCGCCCGCGTCAGCAAGCTTCTGCCGAACAGTTTCGGCTTCTTCTTTCGAGACGCCTTCCTTCACCGGCTTTGGCGCCGCTTCGACGAGATCCTTCGCTTCTTTCAAGCCAAGCGCCGTAACTTCGCGCACAACCTTGATCACGTTGATCTTGTTGCCGCCAATGGCCTGCAGGATTACGTCGAATTCGGTTTTCTCTTCTGCCGGTGCTGCAGCTTCGCCGCCACCACCGGCCGCCGGAGCCGCTACTGCTGCTGCCGCTGCGGAAACGCCGAAAGTCTCTTCCAGATCCTTCACGAGCTGTGAAGCCTCCAGAAGCGTCATGCTTTTCAAAAACTCAATTACATCTTCACGTGTTGCTGCCATGATTGCCTTTCTATCCTCCTCAAGGGTTCCTTTGTTGCTGTTGTTTTGTTTCGCAGCAGAACCCACGGGACTCTTTCGAGTTGCTGCATCGCAACTGGAAAAATGTCGGAAGCGCCAAGTGCGATCTGACTTATCGCTGCGCTCGCTTTCCGCGTCCGGTCCACTGACTTATTTGAGATCTCAAATTTCAGATCTCAGATTTGTTTGCCTCAATCCGAATTTCCAATCCGAAATCTAAGCGGTCTCTCCGCTCTTCTGATCACCAATCTGTTTGACCACGATTGCCAGGTTCCGCGGCACCGCTGACAATACGGTGACCAGCCGTTGCGCCTGCGCGTTGAGCAGGAACATGACTTTCGAAATCAATTCTTCCTTCGAAGGCAGACTCGCAATCGCTTCGACATCCTTCAAAGCAACTACATTGCCTTCGACGATGCCCACCTTAAACTTGAATATATCCGGATTCGCCTTGGTAAACTTGGCAATCGCTTTCGAAAGACCCACCGGATCTTCGGTGCTGAGCGCGACCGCGGTTACGCCTTTGAACTGATCCACTGCCTGTTCCAACGCCGTTCCTTCCGCAGCCTTGCGGGCAAGGGTGTTCTTTACTACGCCGTAGCTAACTCCCGCCTCACGCAACTGATTGCGGAGTTCCTGATCCTTCGGCACGGTCATGCGCTGGAATCCAACCAGCATCGCGGCTTTCGCGTTCTTAAACTGCTCTGTGAGAGCTTCCAAATCTTTTTGTTTCTGTGCTTTGGTTTTCATCTCTAGCTCCTCACCTATTTAACGCCTATTTGACGTACGCCGCTTCATCGATCAGCACGCCCGGACTCATTGTGGATGCCAAATTGACTTTCTTCACATATCTGCCCTTGGCGGTTGACGGCTTGGCCTTAACCACAGCCTCGAGCAATGAGCGGGTATTGTCTCGAAGTTTGTCTGCCTCAAATGAAACCTTGCCGACCGGTACGTGAATGACGCCCGTCTTATCGACGCGATACTCAACCTTGCCAGCCTTGGTTTCTCTAACCGCTGTCTTAACGTCAAAGGTTACGGTACCGGTCTTAGGGTTGGGCATCAGACCTCTTGGGCCGAGCACCTTTCCCAGGCCGCCGACAAGCCTCATCATGTCGGGAGTTGAGACAACCGCATCAAATTCAAGCCAGCCGCCTTTAATCTTCTCGACCATGTCTTCGCCACCGACAAAATCCGCACCTGCTTCTTCGGCTTCCTTAATCTTATCGCCCTGGGCGATCACGAGGACAGTCTTCGATTTGCCGAGACCGTGTGGCAGTACGATCGTGCCGCGCACCAACTGATCGGCCTTGCGAGGATCTACGCCCAGCCAAACCGTTAACTCGACCGTTTCATCAAACTTGGCGAAAGCAATTTCCTTAACCTTCGCGACCGCCTCGTCGAGGTTGTACTTTCGCCCAACCTCGATCTTCTCAGCCGCCAAATTGTATTTCTTTCCGTGCTTTTTCATTTCTAACCTCCGAGGTGCAAACGAGAAATTGTGGATTGGCGATTTGCGGATTTCAAATCCCGCTCTCCGGTCCGACTCTCTCTCCCTCTTAATGTCAAAACTGCGGCTCGGAAAACAAAATCCGAAATCCGAAATCCGCATTCCGAAATCTACTCAATCGTCAGCCCCATCTGCCGGGCTGTTCCTGAGATCGTCTTTATAGCCGCTGCCAGGCTTGTCGTATTCAAATCCTGAATCTTGGTCTTGGCAATTTCTTCAATCTTGGCCTTTGAAATTGTGCCCACCTTTTCGCGGTTAGGCTTGCCCGATCCTTTTGCAATCCCCGCCGCCTTCTTCAACAAATCAGCAGCCGGCGGTGTCTTCGTTTCAAATGTGAACGAGCGGTCAGCATAAACTGTGATGACCACCGGAATCTTCAGATCCGGATCCATCTGCGCGGTCTTGGCGTTAAAAGCCTTGCAGAATTCCATGATGTTGACGCCGTGCTGGCCGAGCGCCGGACCAATCGGCGGCGCCGGGTTGGCCTTGCCGGCCGGAACCTGCAGCTTGATGTAACCTGTAATCTTCTTTGCCATGTTCTCACTTCCAATTGGCAATTGCCGATTGCCAATTTTTTACTAGCTATCAAGAAATTTAGGAACTAACCCGACGCTGAGCCAATCGGCAATTGGCAATCGGCAATCGGCAATGTCGCTATTCTTCCTCCGCAAACGTCACTTTCTCAACGTCCAGAAAATTCAACTCCACCGGAGTAGATCTCCCGAAGATTGTGACTGTCACTTTCAATGTAGACTTATCTTCGTTAACTTCTTCAACCTTGCCGGTAAAGCTCTGAAATGGCCCCGACTTGATTCGCACCGTCTCGCCGGCCGCGTAAGAAAATTTCGGCTTCGGCTTTTCGGCAGCTTCAGTCACGTTATGTACGATCTGATCCACTTCCTGCGGCGTTAACGGCGTGGGATTGTGCCCGCCAACAAAGCCGGTCACCTTGGGCGTAGACTTAATCATGTGAAAAACGTTGTCGGGGATATGGCCACGCTCGTCACACTCGATCTGCACCAGTACGTATCCGGGGTAGAACATGCGTGATGATTCGATCCGCTTGTTCCCTCGCATTTCAACGACGGTTTCAGTCGGCACCAATACTTCTGTGATCTCGTTCTGCAGATCAGTGTCGCGCACACGAGCCTTCAGGCTGTCGCGAACTTTCTTCTCGTGACCGGAATACGTATGAAGTATGTACCACTGCTGCATTAATATCGCTTCCTTGCCGCTCTCAGGCTGCTCCCGTCAACCAGTTCAGTAAGTGGTTGAGCTGCAATATCAGAAATGACCAAACACGATCTACCAGAAACAAGTACACCGCGAAAAAGATAACCGCGATAAGCGTGATTATTGTCGTGTTCTTGACCTCTTTGGCAGAGGGCCAGGACACGCGTCGCATCTCAGCACGCACGTCGCGTAAAAACTGTGACATGCGACCGAGTGGTCCCACTCGCGGTCCGCTCAGTCCACGCTCTCGGCGCGCTCCCTTGCCTTCAGCGCCTTCACCATAGCGGGCGGTGCGCGGTGCGGGAAGAGACGCGTCTGGGTTTTCTATGTCATCCATGATATTGCCGGCTTTGATACTAACCTTTTCTAAACAATTCGCTGGCAGGGGTACCAGGATTCGAACCCGGACTTTCGGTTTTGGAGACCGACGTGCTAACCGTTGACACTATACCCCTGTACGCAACGATGAGCGCGGAGCGATGAACAATGAACGCTGAACTTCTTCCTCATCGTTCCGCGTTCCGCGTTCATAGTTACTTGGTTTCTTTATGATCAGTGTGTTTGCGGCAACGGCTGCAGAACTTGCTAAACTCAAGCCGGTCAGGCGTGGTCTTCTTATTCTTGGTCGTTACGTAGTTTCGGCTCTTGCATGCACTACACTGAAGAACAATATTATCGCGTGGCATCTCTTTAAATTCCTGATCTTTGTACTTTGTTCTTTGTACTTTGATTTCATTGCTTAACGCCGAATCGAATTATCGACCAGCCACTAAGCTCAAAGTACCAAGCTCATTTTTTATTCCACAACTTCCGAAACTGTACCGGCGCCAACCGTGCGGCCGCCTTCTCGGATCGCAAACCGCAAGCCCTTCTCCATCGCGATGGGCGCGATCAGCTCGATCTCCATCGCCACGTTGTCTCCCGGCATCACCATCTCTACTCCCGCCGGCAAGTGCGCTACTCCCGTCACGTCCGTGGTGCGAAAGTAAAACTGCGGCCGGTAACCCGTGAAAAACGGTGTATGTCTCCCGCCTTCTTCCTTCGTCAGCACGTATGCTTCCGCCTTGAACTTCGTGTGCGGCGTGATCGAACCCGGCTTCGCTATTACCTGCCCGCGCTCGATATCCTTACGCTCCACACCTCTCAGCAACAATCCGACGTTGTCTCCAGCCATACCTGAATCCAGCAGCTTCTTGAACATCTCCACTCCGGTTACTACCGTCGTGCGCGTCGGCTTAATTCCTACTACCTCCACACTCTCGTTGACCTTGATCGTGCCGCGCTCGATTCTGCCCGTGGCCACCGTGCCGCGCCCCTGGATCGTGAAGATGTCTTCCACCGGCATCAAAAACGGCTTCTCTACATCGCGCTCCGGGGTCGGAATATAACTGTCGACTGCATCCATCAGCTCTTCGACCGTCTTCTCCCACTCCGGATCGCCTTCCAGAGCCTTCAACGCCGATCCCTTGATCACCGGTATGTCGTCGCCGGGAAACTCATAGGCGCTCAACAGCTCTCTGACTTCCAGTTCCACCAGCTCCAGCAGCTCGGCATCGTCCACCGCGTCGGCCTTGTTCATGAACACCACCATCGCCGGCACTCCTACCTGCCGGGCCAGCAGAATGTGTTCGCGCGTCTGCGGCATCGGGCCATCCGTGGCTGCCACCACCAATATCGCTCCGTCCATCTGCGCCGCCCCCGTGATCATGTTCTTCACGTAGTCGGCGTGCCCGGGACAGTCCACGTGCGCGTAGTGACGGTTCTTCGTCTCATACTCCACGTGCGCCGTCGCGATCGTGATCCCGCGCGCCTTCTCTTCCGGCGCGTTGTCTATCGAGTCGAACGAGCGAAACTGGATCTTCGGATTGTGCTTCTGCAATATCTTCGTGATTGCTGCCGTCAACGTCGTCTTGCCGTGATCCACGTGCCCAATCGTCCCGATGTTCACGTGCGGCTTGCTTCTATCAAACTTTTCCTTCGACATTTTCTGGTTGGCCTCTTTAAATAAGCTGCAAAAATCTAAGAACCCGTATTCGTAACGATGGAGCCCGCGATGAGATTTGAACTCATGACCTCCTCCTTACCAAGGAGGCGCTCTACCCCTGAGCTACGCGGGCGCTTTAAGGGATGCAAGGATGAGGGCGTGCAGGATGTACAAATCTCACGTGGATCAACCTCATCCTTCATCCCTCATCCTTCCATTCTGGAGCGGGCGACGAGATTCGAACTCGCGACCCTCAGCTTGGAAGGCTGATGCTCTACCAACTGAGCTACACCCGCCCGTCTAACAATTGCCGATTGCCGAATTCGGATTGCGGAGTAACTTCACCTCGTCTTATCAAATCCGAAATCCGCATTCCGAAATCCGCAATCCACTGGTGCAGGGGGTAGGATTCGAACCTACGTAAGGCGTTAGCCTGCCGGGTTTACAGCCCGGTGCCATTAACCACTCGACCACCCCTGCATCTCCTGCCAAGTGCTTAGTGGAGCCGGCGAAGGGACTTGAACCCCCGACCCTCTGATTACAAATCAGATGCTCTACCAACTGAGCTACGCCGGCCCGCTATAGACTGCAAATAGCGCATTCCGACAAAATGCGGATACTAACAACCCGCATGGGAAAACGCAAGTCGCAGTCAGGATTGCAGATATCTTATCACCTGCAACGGAAAAGATTGTCCTCGAAATTCGAGAAATGTGAGTCTCTCTGGTTCTGAATTGATTCTGGTCAACGCATGAGGCCTTAGAAAAGAGTGTGGAAGGTAGTTTGCCGTCGGCAATCGTGCTCGCACTAATCCCGAACCACTGGAATGATCGGCTCTCGCGTCTGCTTCGCAGTCAATTCCGCCGGCCCACCTGCGAGGACCGATCTATAAAATGACTTGAAGTAGCCATACATCGAAAGACACGCAGAGACCACTACCAACCAGAGCATTGCTCTGCCGGCCGTATAAAGCAACACCTGCCAATCGCTCCAGGTGGTTGGCTCTGAACCAAAAAGATGCTGCCATGCGGCTCGTAACTCAGGGACTGACCAAAATGCTATCGCTGGAAAAGGCCTGCCAAAATTTCCCACCGGTGGCCTGCCGGCAACGCTTGAAACAATTAACAGCGCCACCGTCAACACTTGCAGCAGCATCTTAAACTTCCCCATCTTCGAAGCCGAGATCACCACGCCATCCGCCGCTGCAATCGAGCGCAAACCTGTAACAGCAAACTCGCGTCCGATGATAATTACAACCGCCCACGCCGGCGCCAGCTGGTTTTCTACCAGGGAGATCAAGGCGGCGGAGATCAGAAGTTTGTCGGCAATGGGATCGAGCAGTTGTCCCAAACGCGTGACCTGATTCCGGCTGCGCGCCAAATGTCCATCAAGATAGTCAGTGAGCGCGGCGCCCAGAAATAAACCAACGCCGAGGATATGCCGCGGCAGGCCAAACCAGTTTTCGGAAAACGGCGTGAGTAAAACAACGACGAGAATCGGGACGATGAAGATGCGCAGTAGCGTCAGAGCGTTTGGAAGATTCACACCGGTCACGCCTCGGGAGATGCAGTTGAGAGCGCAAGCTTTGGCCTCAATAAAGAGTCTGCAGCCGAAAGGTTGAACCCCTGAACTGAAGGCCTCAACTCTACCAACACCTCAAAGTTTTGGCTACTTGCCGCTGCCTATCCTCTCAGTTAGAATGACTGGTTCGCTACTCTCCGAAATTCGCATCCGTAGCGACAGAGTTCATTTCTTCGCAGCTTCTTCGACCCATGGGAATTGATCGCATCACAGTTAGAGGCGCTCGCCAGCACAACCTCAAAAACATCAACGTAGAGATACCTCGCGACAAATTCACAGTAATTACCGGCTTGTCCGGTTCGGGAAAGTCGTCGCTTGCTTTTGACACGATTTATGCCGAGGGCCAGCGGCGTTATGTTGAATCTCTTTCCGCTTACGCCCGCCAGTTTTTAGATCAACTCGAAAAGCCGGACGTCGATTCGGTCGACGGGCTTTCGCCGGCAATCTCGATTGAACAGAAGACGGTTTCTCGCAGTCCCCGTTCAACCGTAGGAACGGTCACGGAAATTTACGACTACATGCGTCTGTTGTTTTCATCAATTGGACAACCGCATTGTCATAAGTGTGGAGCTGCAATCACGCGTCAGAGCGTTGAACAAATTGTTCAGAACGTGCTCGGTCTCACCGAAGGCGAGCGGGTCATGATTCTTGCGCCAATTGTTCGCGGCCGAAAGGGTGAGTTCAAGAAAGAGCTGGAGAAACTCGCTAAGGATGGGTTTCTGCGAGCGCGGGTAGATGGCGAACTGCTGTCACTGGACGAAGAGATCAGATTAGACAAGCGACGCAATCACACCATCGAAGCCGTGGTCGACCGTTTACTGATCAAGCCTGGAATTAAAGAGCGCCTGTCGGAATCAGTTCGAACCGCCTTGAAACTAACCGGTGGAGCGGTACTTGTTTCTGTAGTCGACGGCGACGAAAAGCTCTACTCGGAACGAATGGCTTGCGTGATTTGCGGCATCAACGTTCCGCCGCTCGAACCGCGTTCGTTTTCGTTTAACTCTGCTTACGGGGCCTGCAAACGCTGTCACGGTTTAGGCACTGTTCAGGAGATTGATCCGTCCAAACTCATTCCGGACGCAAACATTGCCGCTGACAAGCTGGCCTTCATGGGACCAATTGATCGGCAGGGATCGGCGTACTTGAAAAGCGCGCTACTTGCGGTTGCCAAACATTTCAACGCTGATGTGAAGCGAACTTTTGCAGAGCTGCCGAAAGAAGTCTGCGACGGATTCTTCAACGGAGTCAGTGGACAGTTAACTTTTCGTCAGGGCCTTTACTCTTATCAAAGTCCCTGGAAAGGTGCGTTGCGCTGGCTACGCAGCCGACTCAACGAAGCGCCTTCCGAGAAAGTTCGCGTCACGCTTGAAGAACTTGTTTCGCCATCGTTGTGCCCCGAGTGTAAAGGACGCCGGCTAAGATCCGACTCGCTTTCGGTACGCCTCGGTGGGCGGGGTATCGCCGAATACACATCCTTACCGATCGAAGATTCTGTTTCCGCTTTTGAAGAGATCAAGCTAAACGATCGCGAGGAACAGATCGCCGGACAGATACTGCGCGAGATAAAAAATCGGTTGCGTTTTCTGGACAGCGTCGGCTTGGGATATCTCACGCTGGATCGTCCATCGGCGACGCTTTCAGGCGGTGAAGGACAGCGTATTCGTCTGGCCACTCAAATTGGTTCTCAGCTTCGCGGCGTCCTTTATGTTCTTGACGAGCCTTCGATTGGTCTACATCCCCGCGACAACCAAAAACTGCTCGACACTCTGTCCGCATTACGTGACCTGGGCAATACCGTGCTGGTTGTTGAGCATGACGAGGAAACAATTCGGCGCGCTGACTACGTGGTGGATCTGGGACCTGGCGCCGGTGCCCATGGGGGCGAACTGGTTGCTTTCGGAACGGCCGCAGATGTCGCCAGTAATCCGCGATCGATCACCGGCCTCTATATCAGTGGCGTTGAAGAAGATCGAGGTGCCGCTGCAAAGGCGCGCGACAAACGGGAAGTACCTGACGGTGCGCGGAGCTTCTGCCAACAATCTAAAGGAGATCGACGTAACGTTCCCCCTGGGCTTGTTAACGGTCGTCACCGGAGTTTCCGGCTCGGGTAAGTCCACCCTCGTCGCCGACATACTTTATCCCTCGCTGGCACGTCATCTTTATGGGTCGCTCGCAGAGCCTGGCGCATGCGCCTCTGTCGAGGGTTTGGAAAACGTAGACAAGGTGATTGAGATCGACCAGTCGCCGATCGGCCGCACGCCACAGATCTAATCCGGCAACTTACACCGGGCTGTTCACGCCGCTGCGAGAGCTTTATGCAATGCTTCCAGAGTCGCGCGAGCGCGGCTACAAGCCGGGGAGATTCTCATTTAACGTCAAGGGCGGACGTTGCGAGGGTTGTGAAGGCGACGGCATGAAGCGCATCGAAATGAATTTCCTGCCTGACGTTTATGTGCTCTGCGACGTCTGTCGTGGCGCGCGATACAATCGCGAAACGCTGTCAGTTAAGTTCAAAGGGAAGTCGATCGCCGAGCTGCTCGATACAACCGTTGAAGAGGCGTTACCGCTGCTCGAAAATGTTCCTCAGATTCAACAGAAGCTTCAGACGTTACTTGACGTCGGGCTGGGCTATCTCAAGCTGGGGCAATCAGCGACTACTCTTTCGGGCGGCGAAGCACAGCGAATCAAGTTGGCCAAGGAACTGTCGAAACGTGCCACCGGTCGAACGGTTTACATGCTGGACGAGCCAACCACGGGCCTGCACTTTGCCGACGTTCATAAGCTGCTCGATGTACTGCAGAGACTGGTATCGTTGGGCAATACGATTATCGTCATCGAACATAATCTCGACGTTATTAAGTCAGCCGACTACATTATCGATCTCGGTCCGGAAGGCGGCGAACATGGTGGCCGTGTAGTGGTTGCCGGCACGCCCGAAGATGTTGCGCGCTCGCGCCGTTCGCACACGGGCCAGGTGCTGCGTCCGCTGCTCAATGGGCGGCTCGCGAAAAACGGCAATGGGAACCCCCATCGCGAAGACAAGAAGATCGCGTAAAGGCCGACTTGGCGCACTTTCTAATCAACTCAAGATTCTGTAAATCCTCGTAACTTGTTACAATCCCGGCCGCATGCAAAAGATTAAAAGAGTCTTTAAAAGCTTTGCGGACGCCGACAAAGCCAACCGAGAGTTTTACAAATCCCTCTCTCCTGCTCAGCGAATGGATATACTGCTAACACTGATCAGCCAAAATAAGCCTGTCAAATCGGATGAAACTCGAACGGGACCGAAGAGAGTTTATCGCGTTACTAAACGCTCGTGACGTGCGCTACGTGATTGTCGGAGCTTTCGCGCTGGCTCACCACGGTCGCCCTCGTTACACCGGGGATATCGATTTCTTCGTGGAGGCGACACCTGAAAATGCTGAGAAGCTTAATGGTGTTCTGGAGCAATTTGGATTTGCCAATATCGGAGTTGAACAGGAAGATTTCACTGCGGAGGATCAGGTGGTTCAACGGGGGATTGATCCGCACCGGATGGATCTAATGACATCAATATCCAGCGTCAGTTTCGAAGAAGCCTGGAATACACGCGAATACGGCAATCTGGATGGTCTGCAAGTTCCGTATATCTCAAAAGAACTGTTGAAGCGCAACAAGGCTGCCGTAGGACGGAAGCAAGACCTGGCAGACCTGGACTACTTGCAAGATTAAGGAGAATAGTTTGCCTTCAGTCTACGAAGACGACTTTCGGCCGCTTGAGTTGGACAAAGTTTCCACTTATCCGCTTGCTTCGCGCCCCAGCAAAGTCTCACTTAACGACTTCGCAAATCCTCTCAGCGAAGATTCATCGCTAAGAGATTTTCTCCAAAGCCTGCCAAACATACTCGCCGTTCAAAGTTTGAGGAAACTTGCCGCAAGCATGCGTCGCGCGCGTGAGTTGCGAAAGCCAATCATCTGGGGAATCGGCGGTCACGTGATCAAAACCGGACTGGCGCCGCTTGTCATAGACCTGATGAAGCGCGGATTCGTTACGGCGATCGCGGGTAACGGATCTGTGCTGGTGCACGACGCGGAGATCGCCATGGTGGGTTCAACCTCTGAAGACGTCGATGCGACCTTAGGCGAGGGAATATTTGGCGGGGCTGATGAAACGGGCAAGCTTTTAAACCGTGCCGCCCTGGAAGGAGCGAAAGAAGATATCGGACTGGGCGAAGCAACCGGTCGCAACTTGCTGGCGCTGAGTCCTAAACACGCTGACCATTCTCTGCTGTGCAGCGCTTATCACGCGCGGGTGCCCTTCACCGTTCATTTGACGATCGGCGGCGACATCGGGCACTTTCACCCGCAAGCGGACGGCGCCGCGCTCGGCGCTACGACGCATACAGATTTTCGACTGCTCTCGGAACTGGTTCGCCGGATGGATGGCGGCGGCGTTTACTTAAATATCGGTTCAGCAGTGACCCTGCCGGAAGTCTTTCTAAAGGCTGTTACGCTGGTGCGCAACCTTGGCAACCAGTTGACTGATATCACAACCGCAAACTTCGACTTCATTCAATCCTACCGGCCACTAACGAATGTGGTTCGCCGGCCAACTGCAAACGGCGCCGGCCGGGGCTACTCGATTACGGGTCACCACGAACTCACGCTTCCCCTACTCGCCGCAGAACTCATTTGCCGCAAAGAAAAGTAAATCGGGGCTGGGTAATTACAAACGCCCTAAGAATCACGCGCGCAGAAGCATCGGCCTTCAACTTCCGGGCCATTTATTCAACGTCTATTGACAGTCGCCTTCTTCTAGACTATTCTTCCTGAGCCAAATTGAAAATGGTTTTCAATTTCATCCAATTTTAGTATGGAACACAGCGATAATCCGCACCGGAGCCGTAGCCATGTCAGCGAAGCGCGCCAAAAATTTCGTTCTTAGACTCTCTTGCCTGCTCTTATTTCTCGCGGCTATTCACAACCCTGCTCAAGCGGGCGACGCCTTTACACAATCGCAACTTCGTGGCCGCGTGCTTGACCCCGACCGAGCCGCCGTCGCCGGAGTAAAAATCACTGCCTCGCGAAATGGACAGTCTGACGCCACGGCTTTCACAAACGCCAGTGGGGAGTTTTCGTTACTGCTCGAGCCCGGCGAATATTCGTTGCGAGTTTTTGCGGACGGCTTTGCGGAAGCGGCTTTGATCGTCCGTTCGAAACCAACTACCTTCGAACCGTTAGAGATCGTTCTCCAGCTGGCCGGGTATAGCGCTACCGTCACAATTACAGACATGGCGGGTTATGACACCTTCGTTGTCAGTAGCGCCACCAAAACACTCACGGCCTTGCGCGATGTGCCGCAATCAATCAGTGTCGTATCGCGGGAAGTGATTAAGGATCAGGGAATGCAGAGCATAGCTGACGTGGTGCGCTATGTTCCCGGCATCACAGCGATTCAGGGAGAAAACAACCGCGATCAGGTTGTAATCAGAGGCAACAGTTCTTCCGCTGACTTTTTTGTTAATGGAGTGCGCGACGACGTTCAGTATTATCGTGACTTGTATAACCTTGATCGCGTTGAAGCTTTAAAGGGTCCCAACGCCATGATCTTCGGTCGCGGGGGCGGCGGTGGCGTAATTAATCGCGTAACCAAACAAGCGGGCTTCGCCTCGCTGGGCGAGTTAACGTTTCAGGGCGGCTCTTTCGGAAACAAACGGATCCTCGGCGATTTTGACCGTGCTTTGAGCAATCGAGTTGCGTTCCGTCTTAACGGTATGTACGAGAATTCAGGCAGCTTCCGCGATCAAGTCGATCTCAATCGCATCGGCATCAATCCAACCTTAACCATCGTCGCCGGCAAACAAACACAAATTCGCTTGGCCTACGAGCATTTTCGCGACAACCGGGTTGCGGATCGCGGTATTCCTTCTTTTCAAGGGCGCCCTTCGGACGCTGACATCTCAACCTTCTTCGGTAATCCTGAACTAAGCTTTGTGCATGCTCGCGTCAATCTTGTCTCTGCGCTGATCGATCATCAGATCGGCAACCTCAACATTCGCAACCACACCGTGTTTGGCGATTACAAGCGCAGGTATCAGAACTTCGTTCCGGGGATAGTCAACGCGGACGAAACTCGCGTCAACCTTTCCTCCTATAACAATGCAACGCGGCGCCATAACATCTTCAATCAAACTGATCTTACTTATGCGGCGAAAACCGGTTCGGTGCGGCACACACTCCTGGCCGGTACAGAATTCGGGCGCCAGGTGTCAGATAACTTCCGTAACACAGGTTTTTTCAATAACACGTCAACCTCGATTTCTGTTCCTTTTGCAAAACCGACGATCGACACCCCGGTAACTTTTCGCCAGAGCGCGACCGACGCTGACAACCACGTGCAAGCCACAGTAGCTGCGACCTACGTCGCAGGATCAGATCGCATTGTCTTCAAAGGTTCAGGTGCTGGCGGGCGTGCGCTTCGACCACTTCAATCTAAAGTTTCACAATAACCGAAACGCCGAAAACCTTGGCCGCGTTGACAATCTTTGGTCACCCCGCGCGGGTATTGTTTTCAAGCCGTTGGTGCCTCTCTCGCTTTATGCAAGTTATAGCGTTTCGTATCTGCCGAGCTCCGGGGATCAGTTCTCTTCGCTTACGACTGTCACCCAGTCGCTGAAACCCGAGAAGTTCACAAATTACGAACTCGGCGCCAAGTGGGACCTGAATCAGTCACTTTCACTTACGACAGCGGTCTATAGTCTGGCACGCACGAATACCAGGGCAACGGACCCAAATGACCCAACGAAAATCGTGCAAACCGGAAGCCAACGCACCAGAGGTCTCGAAGTGGGATTGAATGGCCGTCCCACCCGGGATTGGCAGATAGCGGGCGGATATGCGTATCAGGATGCCCGGGTTACCAGTGCGACAACCGCAGCGATCAAGGGTGCGCAGGTGGGTCAGGTTCCACGTCACACTTTTTCCTTATGGAACAATTACCACTTTGCCAGGAAATTGGGGGCGGGGCTGGGGCTGATCCATCGCTCGGACATGTTTGCAGCCGTTGACAACAAGGTCGTCCTCCCGGGTTACCTGCGCGCAGACGCGGCAGTTTTTTACACCATAACTGAAAAGGTTGGGCTGCAGGCGAACCTGGAGAACTTGTTCGACAAAAAGTACTTCATCAACGCCGACAGCAACGACAATATCTCACCCGGCAGTCCTCGCGCCGTCCGCTTTTCATTGACCTGGAAGTTTTGAGTTGGCCGTGCACTCACGGGGTTTCAACCAGGCCACGACCGCCGCTCGCCGCATTACACTAATCAAACTTCGTAAGCTATAATCCCAACCTTCGCAAAAAGAACTTGGAAGGATCGGGATTCGAAGTAAGAACAAATGCAACCAGAGAAACTAGCTCACTTCAAACAAATACTTCTCTCGCGACTGCAGGGGCACGCCGATCATGTTAGCGCCGATCAGGCTGCAGCACTCGAACTATCCGACGATGGTGTGAAAGATACCGTCGACATGTCCCTGATGGATGTGAACAAGGAACTTGCCTTACGTTTAGGTGAACGCGAATCTCAGATGATTGCCGACATCGATCAGGCCCTACTAAGAATTCAGGAAGGTTCCTACGGTGTTTGCGCCCGCTGCGGAAAACTCATTGATGAGCGCCGGCTCGAGGCTGTACCCACCGCCCGCTACGATGCTGCTTGCCAGGCCCTGATTGAAAGCGCCAACGGCGACGACGAGCACGCGACTCTTTAGTTCAAAGTCCAACGTCCAAAGTTCAAAAGTCTCTGCCGCGGAACTAGAATGCTGCAGCGCTAACTTGTTGCTGGCTCAGAAGCACATTTCCGAGCAGGCTTCAATATTCGTTACTCAAACTTTGGACTCAAAACTTTGGACTAAGCTTTAGGGTGCGCCTTGTCGTAAACCTGGATCAGCTTTTCCATTGAGACGTGCGTGTAGACCTGTGTTGTTGAGAGTCTGGCGTGGCCGAGCAGCTCCTGAATATCGCGCAGGTCAGCGCCGCTGTCCAGCAAGTGCGTGGCGAAGGAATGTCGCAAGGCGTGCGGACTAATGTCGTATCTGCCGGCACAAATGCGGATGTATTTTTCCACCATCCGACCGACTGAGCGCGTAGTTATTCGCGTTCCCTGGTAGTTAAGAAAAAGCGCTTCGGGCTCGCGTTCTGAAATGGGCGCCGCATCCAAAAATCCTTCCCTAACTTCAAGGTACGCTTTCAGAGCTTCCAAAGCCGGGTCGCCAAACGGAATGATGCGTTCCTTGCGACGCTTTCCGGTTACTCGAATCAGTCTGTTTCTGAAATCGATATGGCCAACATTCAGTTTGGTCAACTCCGCCACGCGCACACCCGTCGCATACATCAGTTCCAACATGGCGCGATCGCGTTTGCCCAAATCCGTCTCGACGTTGGGAGCTTCCACAAACTTAATGGCTTCTTCAATGGAGAGATGTTTGGGAAGTTTTTTTTCGAGCCGAGGGGTCGAGACTAGTTTGGCGGGGTTCATCTCCAGCATGCCCTCGCGCACCAGGAACTGAAAAAAAGTACGCAGGGCTGCCAACTTGCGCGCGATGGATGCTTTCTGTTTCTGCGCCGCGTGGAGCGTGGCCAGCCATTCACGGACTGTGATGTGATCTATTGAGGCGATTGAGGGTTCATTTCTCTTCCCTGTCTTCGGATTGGCAGGTGCAAGGTAATCGTAAAATTGCTGCAGATCGCTTTCGTAATTGCGCAGGGTGTGCTCGCTGAGATTTCGCTCGTAGCGCAGGTGCTCGAGAAACTGGGTTAACAGTTGCTCCATAGGAGTTGCAGAAGCGCCTCGCTTCGTCGCCGTCAGCTATTGAGTGCCACTGCCAAGCCTCGGGTTGAGGTAATGCCTCGTAACAAAATCGGTGTCCTCATATTTTTCGTGACACTCGTTGCATCGTGACAACTTTCCCCGCTCCACAATTTTAGTGGCCGGGCCATCAAGCACCAGGTACTCCCAATCGCGACTCTCCGGATTGTAGCCCTTCGCGCGTTTTATCATCACCGTAAGCGCGGCGGGGTCGGTACCGAATGAGGAGACATAACGCTTCGTTTTAACAATCATCGATCCTTCGGGAAAAACAGGGTGACTCTCAGTCATCATGGCTGAAGCGCCCCTCGCGTTCACATACACCGATGCCCAAGCGGTTTCGTGAGGATTTGGTGCAGCGCAGGCAGCGGCGGCTGCAGGATTCATCACAACCGGCGTGGGGTTAACGAGCTTCCATTTACGATATTCCCCAATTTCCTTCAACAGGGCTTTTGATTGTTCAGCCTCAGCCTTGTCTGTTGCCGAACTTCCAAACACGCCAAAGAGTTGACCAATAATGACGAACCCGGCAAAGGTCACGGCGCTTATTATCAGAAGCCGCCCGGAATGTTTTGTTCGCATGACTTTTTAAACCTCGCTCTAAACTCGAATTGATTACCAGCCGTTAGCGACGAAGTTCGATGCCTTCGGGGAATAATATCCCCGGCGCGCACGTATTCGCACGTCTTTCCGGGCCTTAACGCGGAGATCGATGTTATGGAACCGCCCATCGCGACGCTCGTCTCCGGGGTAATAGCTGAGCACATATTGATGCGCGAGGTCGGCGGCGATTTGCAGGAACGCATCGTTTAGCTCGGGAGTTGTTTTCGGCATGTAGACTGCGCCGCCAGTCTGACCCGAGAGTTGTTCCATACGGCGTTCAGCTGCCAGCGCGCGCAGGTTAGCGCCGTCGTAGAGTCCTGTTTGCACGATGAAAATCTGGCAGTCGGCTGCTAGCACGCGTTGCATCGTCGTTTCAAAATCATTCCGGCTGGTAGTTTCCACGCCATCCGAAACGATCACCAGCACCAGCCTGCCCTTGTACGGATGCAGATATGCAGAGGCGTCGATGATTGCATCGAAAAGCGATGTCGCGCCTTCGGGCTTGCCAAAGCTCTCGATCGTTCGTTCCAGCAATCCGATATCGCTGGTGAGCGGTTGCGCCAGGTAGCTTTCTGTCTCTATTGAATAAATCGCCGCTTCGTCTGACGATCGCATTACCTTACGGAAGAAGTGCTTGGCCGCCTGCTTTTCAAAATCTCGCGCGAAATCCAAACTGCCACTATTGTCGAATAGCATCGCCATTTTGACACTGCTCTCCGTGCGGGTTATTTCGCTAATCGTTTTCAACTGACCATCAACGCGCAACTCAAAGTCTTCCAACCTGAGCCCGGTAACTGCAATGCCGTTTGAGTCCACCACCGAGGCGGGAATAGGCACGAGATTGGAAACGACGCGCACGGTATCCGACTCGTCGACCTCGTCGCTCGAGTTGTCTTTGGGAGAATCTTTAGCAGGCGACTGATTAGTGGGACGCGGCCACTGAGAACCGGCAGGGGGCGTTGGCGCCGCGATCGAGCCGGTGGACTTTGTTTTCGTTGTCGAGGGCTTGGGTGTTTTTCCCTGGTTGCGACCCGATTGTGCAAAGACGACTGTCGCCAGGCCGATGCCGAGCAACATCACAACTACCAGCAAAGAAATTCCCCGCGAGCGACGTGGAAAAGGCGCATGCTGCATCATGCCGTGGCCTCGAGCGTCACTTGCTCGTCTTGAATTCTCTGAATCCACTCGTCCCATTGTTTCAATGCCAGTTCGACCTGAAGATTATGACGGTCACGTTTTCTACGTACGCGCCTGCGATCTTGTTCCGGCAGCGGTTCCAGCAAAGCGAAAGTTATATTCACCGGCTGGAAATTTTTCGTCTGCGCGTTGGAAACGTATCGCGCCAGCGCACCCATGGCGCTCAAGCGTGGTGCCGAGATTGGGGCACGACCCAAAGCCAGCCGTGCAGCGTTTTGCCCCGCCAGCCAACCCATCGCCACTGACTCAACATAACCCTCAACACCCGTGATTTGTCCCGCGAAAAAGATGTTTGAGCGTTCGCGCATCTGCATGGTTTCGGAAAGCACTCGCGGTGAGCAGATGTAAGTGTTGCGATGAATCTGACCAAACTGAAGAAACTCCGCCTGCTCCATTCCCGGGATGAGGCGCAGCACTCGCGCCTGTTCGCCGTAACGTAGATGATTCTGAAAGCCTACGAGGCTGTATGCGTCTGCCATTAAATTTTCCTGCCGCAGCTGCACCGCCGCGTAAGGCTCGCGTCCGGTGCGCGGATCAAACAACCCAACGGGCTTCATCGGACCGAAGCGCAAAGTATCAACCCCGCGACGCGCGATCTCCTCGATTGGCAAACAAGACTCAAACCAGCGCGTTTCCTCGAAACGCTGCAAGGGCACGCTTTTGGCCTCAATTAATGCGGCGTAAAAGGTCGCATACTGATCTTCATCAAAGGGACAATTCAAATAATCGTCACCGCCTTTGCCATAACGAGCTGCCGGAAAGGCAATTGAACGATCGATGGAATCGGCGGCGATGATGGGAGCGATCGCGTCATAGAAGTAGAGTTGATCGCTGCCCGTGAGTTTCATAATTTCAGCAGTAAGGGCTTCCGAGGAAAGCGGGCCGGTTGCAATGATTGCTATCTCGTCATCGGGAATGTTCTTTACTTCTTCCCGAACCACCTCGATGTTTGGATTGTTCTCGATACGCTCGGTAATGAGCTCGGCAAATTTCTCGCGATCCACGGCCAGCGCCGCACCGGCGGGAACGCGAGTGGCAGTCGCGCAGTCCATCACCAGCGAGCCGGCCCGGCGCAGTTCCTCCTTGAGCAGGTAAGGCGCGCTACCGGGCTCGTCCGATTTCAGGGAGTTTGAACAAACGATCTCAGCGAGCTTGTCAGTGCGATGGGCGGGTGTTTGGGTTACAGGCCGCATTTCGAAGAGGCGCACCTGGGCACCCGCACGCGCTGCCTGCCACGCTGCTTCCACACCCGCGAGACCTCCACCTATGACATTGACCGTTTTCATAAGAGCCTTGCTGACGAATCGGGAAGCGGACAATCTAGCTCTACGGTTTCTTGGCAGCCTCACCAGTCTCCGTTTTCGGCGCGTCGAGTTTGTAATCACCCACGTCGCCCGAGAAGTGTTTGTAGTCGCTCCATTCGTATGTCTGGTTATAGTCGCCGCCGCCAAACAACAACACCTTTACCGAAAGATTGATCTGCGCCAGCCTCGGCAACCAAACGCCTTCCACCATGCGCGTCTGTTCCATCACCATCGCAGCGCCGGGCTTCAGGTTAACCAGCAGGCCTCCTCCCATTTTGAATCCTTCTGCCAGTCTCGCTTCAAGCCGCATGACCTGTTTGTCGGCGGGATCGATCCAAACCACGCCAACGAGTTTTGAAATCAGCTCCTCCTGGCGGTTGCTCGCCTTGAAGCCCGGACGGGGACGGAAATCAAAAACTACCGCCTCACGATCGCGAAACCGTTCGCGACGCGGCGACACAAATTCACAAACTCTCAAGAACTCAGAAATCCCTATATCGTCGTCATCGCCTTTTTTGGCCTTCGCCTCTCTCTTTCTCTGGCGTTCGGCACGACGCCTGACGACCTTCTGCTCATCCTTGTCTTTGTCGCGTTCGGCTTTGGCAAATTCTTCCTCGACGCGCTTCTGTTCTTTGGCGGCGCGCTCCCCTGAGAGCGGGACTCCGTTTTCACTTATTAACTTCATTACCGGCTCACGGTTCGCGATCGGGAAAACTTCAAACAGCTTGACCGATTCCTTCTTTACCTCGCCCTTGCCGTTTATCTCTCGGGAAGTCTCTTTCTGGATGAAGGAATACTCGTTGAAGCGCTTTTCAAGTTGGTCCTGATTTACGGACACTTCATGGAGTAACGCTTTGACATCAAGCGCCTCGGCAGCGGCCGGCGGATCGAAGGCGGAATCTGCAATTCCGGTGTTGTAGCTCACGCGTTGCAGCAAAAAGGTCAGCTCGCCCGTGCCGCCGCTGTCTATGCTCATGCGATGAGGTTCCAGAATGGAGCCTTCAGAACGATAGTCTTCGAAGCGGGTGGTAGTCTTCCGCGCGTCGTCTTCGATACCCACGAGCAACTTTGTGGTCGAGCTGAACAGGTAACGCAAGCGGGCGCCAGTGCGCAAAGAAAACTCAACCACATAAACGGGCACGGCTTCCGAAACCTTGACGAGAGACCGCGCGGGAAAGGACGTTGCTCTTTTTGATCTCCATCAAATGGCCGGCATCGAGCACCGCCTGCAGCCTTGCCGCGGCCGCTTCCGCATCCGTCAGTGTGTGCGGCTTTCCGTCGAGGCCATGCGTCCAGGCAGATCGCGGATTCGCGGCTGAGACGATTTGCCCATTGCCGAAGATTAATTCGGAGCGGACGGATGAAGGAGTTTTGGCCTGCGTCTTCGCGATTCCCATCGTCCGATCTTTGAGTTGAATCCGCCACTCATACGAAGCATCGCGAATCGTGGCGATGCGCTTCTTGCCGCCAATTGCTTTCAGATAGCCCTCTACGATCTTCTCCGCCGACGGCAGCTTTGGCTGCGGCACAGTTCCCTTTTGCGCTCGGAGCAATTCCTGGTTACCGGCAAACAAGCCGATCGAAAGCACTGCAAAAACCGCCAGGACTTTGCGGACAGACGCTGATAACGCACGACAGCGAAGCAAACTCAACTGAGAGCCAGTTATTCTCAATGCTTACCCTACTTCTTTTTCGCCGCGGTTTTCCGCTTCGTTGACCCAGACTCTTTCTTGCGTTTCTTTTCGACTTTCTTGTGCGCAGCCGCGGTAACTTGTGCCACGCGTTCAGCCTGGGTAAGTCGTTTGCCCCCGCCGCCCTGTTTACCGGTGTGTTCCTGCTCTGTCATCTCACCTTGATTCTTGTGGAACTCAAACTCATTCACCTGAGTGGCCCCAATCTTCGAGATCTCAAGATTTCTCATCTGCTCTCTGCCCATGTTGTTCTTGTCCTCCCGTTTGTTATTGGTCTGCTTGACACTGCAAACTTCGCATTCGTATAGTGCAATCTCGCGCGCGCAGACACGATTCGAGTGACTGCATTCGAGGCCGGCTTAGCTCAGTTGGTAGAGCGTCTGATTCGTAATTAGAAGGTCGCCGGTTCAACTCCGGCAGCCGGCTCCACGTAACGTAAGCTTGTACAACAATTGACGGCAATAATGAAGGCGGCCAATCGCCGCCTTTTGGTTTTTGTGTGCCGACAGTGTGCCAGCATAAAAATTTGCCTCATTTTTAACCGCAGAGAATCTCTCTATTCGCCAGTCCGCCGCCTGCCTTTTACCGTCCTCCCTACTGCTTGCTGCCTTATTAGTTTTTCCGAAATTCCAAACGTCCTCATCCGCTGATGCAGTAATGACTTGCAGAATTTGCTATACAATCGGAGCCTCTGAATCCCCTGGAATCAACGAAGCGTTGTATAGGTATCAAACGGAAAGCGGCAAAGTCTGGTGATCTCGATGGGGAGAATGCCTGGAGAGGGACTGGTACCTTTAAGCGTTCTTCGAGTTGTTTGCGCTTGTGGTCTAGTAGCAACAGACGCAGCTACTCGGACACGACGATAGTGCGGTCGCCGGGTTCAGTCTTAGGTGTTGAGAAGTAGCAACGACTCCGACAAGATGATTGATTACCTTTACACCACACCAGAGTGCGATGGCGATCTCACCTCATCAAGGGTTAATGTCCGGCCGAGTTAAGCCTGCATAATTTCTAACCTGGACAAGAAATACAGATCGGACTTTGGACTTCTTCTTACGGTCCAAAGCGTTGGCGATATTCAGACGAAACGATGAACGACTTAACCATTTCCGCGCTAACGAAGTTGCCGTTGTGCTCATTGAGCTTCCGCAGCCAGAAGTCGTAACCCGTGTGGTCCGTATCGGGCTCTGCATTTGGATCGCGACGCAGGTAACCAAAGTACTGCATCAACACAAACGCTTTGTTTGTTTCCTGCTGCGTCAGCAGCTGATTTTCGGCCACTCGCCGCAACGCTCGCGCGCGCGCAGCCGTCTCTGCGCTTGTTGGCGCTCCGCCAAACTCGGCGATGATCGAGGTGCGCTCTGTAGGTGTCGGCGTGATGGCCGTGTTCGTGAACAACTTGTCTACAAAATCCGCGGGCGTCATCGTGGTTGGGTATGCGGCCACAAAACCTGGACGGGTAACAAAGTCCTGGGTGAACGCCACCTTGTTATTCTCGAGCTGCTGCTGCCAGTCCCCTACACCTACCTGTACGCCTTTGCCTATCTGCTGTGTGTCCGCAATGAACTCGATGAACTTCACGATCGGCACCTTAATCACGTGAGCTGTGCCCCCCAGAACTGATGTTCCATCTGCGTCCCCGTAAGCAGATTTATAAATACGCTCAACCAGGTAGCCAGTCTCCTGAAACTCAATCGAGAGGTAAAACGCGGCAGACACATTGGTCCGTTTTATGTCGATGCACACCGCATCCGCGCCGCAGCTGGTGATCTGGCTACTCCAAAAAGCGAGCCCGGCAGCGTCAGGCTCGCGGTTGAGGAAGTCGAGGTAGTGTTGGCGAACGAAGAATTCGGCTTGATCGATGGGATTCGCACCATTCGCATCGCTATTGTCAGTGATGGTGACGGTGGCTACTGCCGTATCCAATGTCGCCCCAACGGGATTAGATAGGGTAACGGTGAATGTCTCGCTACCTTCAGCGTAGGAGTCATCCACAAGCAGCACCGCGATTGTTTTGGAAGTCTCGCCAGCGGCAAAATTGAGTTTTCCGAGCGCAGTGATGTAATCACAACGAGAGGAAGCGCGGCCGTTGAAGACATTGCATTTTTGCGCGGCGGCTAAATCACTGGAGGCGAAGTCTACGGCAATCGATCTGCTCATTGCTGCTGACAAGTTAACCGTGAGCACAGCCTGGCTCGCACCCTCGCTCACGCTAATGCTACCCATAGACAAGGACGGCACGGTGGCGTGGTCCTGAATTGTAATTATTAAATCACTCGCGGCGCCAAGCGAATCGACTGTGGGTGCATTACGAAGCTTCACTATGAAGGTTTCGTCGCCCTCGGTAATTGCATCGTCAGTAATTTGAATATTAAAGCTCTTGCTGGTTTCACCGTCATTGAAAGTCAGAGTGCCCGCGGCAGCGGCATAGTCCTGACCCGCGGTAGCAGTGATGTCGGCAGTTGAATAATTAACCGTCAAGCTGCCGCTGCTCCCTCCGGTGCGAACGACATTTACGGTGTAGAAACCAACGTCTTCAATAACCTTGGCCGAAGTTACCGCAAACTGCACGCTTCCCGCCGCTGCGCTCGCATTGCATGCAGAGAACTCAGATGTATTACCGGTGGGGTCAGTAGCGGTCGCCGTAATGACACGTCCTGCCGGCAACGGAACAGGTAGGGTCGCGATGAAGGTTACGTTGCCGCTCGCGTCTGTGGGGATTGCGATGGCGGTTTGACCGAACTGCTGGGCGCCCTCGCCATAGCCGGAGGCATCGCAACTGCTGTTCGAGTAAAAATTGATGCTGAAGGTCGTGTTCGGCGTGCTGTTGAGTGTGCCGGCAATCGTCGTTTCACTGCTGTCCCCGGTGACAGAAGTAATTACTGGAAAGTTCTGAAAGTTGTTATACCCGAAATCGCTGTCGCCGGGATCGTTTGGCGTTACGCCGTCTCCGCCCAGATCGATGCCCAACAGTGCGTTGGAGAAGATGGCATTACTCCTCATGGAATTCCGGATGACACTGAATGGATTGCCGGTCATTAAGATTCCGTTGCCATGATTGTAAGCGATCGTGTTGGGCTGGCCCGCAGCGGTTCCACCGATTCTATTGCCGGACGCCTGCGCCTCAATTTGAATTCCCTCGCCGGCATTGCCCAATGGCTTTGTCCCAGTGATGTCAGTGCCAATGAGGTTTCCCTGAATCTGACTGTTTCGCGAGTCACCGCTAATGAGCATTCCGTGTGAGCGATTTCCGGAGATGACATTGCGGGCGTTTGGAACAGCACCACCAATCGTGTGCCCCAGGGTGGCACCGGAGTTGAGCCAAATACCAAAGTAGTTGCCAAGCGCGACTGTTCCCGTCACGTCGGTGCCAATCAAATTACCTTGAATGGTTGAGCCGGCGGAAGTTGCTGGTTGTACGAAAACTCCTGCGTTGTTGGTATTGCCGGAAATTAGATTACCGGCGCCGCTCACCGTGCCTCCGATCGTATCGCCACCGTTGCCGCCGCAAAAAATACCGCCCGAGAGGTTGCCGAGAGCAGCGGCGCCGCTGGCTGTGGTGCCGATATAGTTACCCTGAATCAGCGTATTAACGGATGCAGTAGACGCAAAAATTCCGTACCCGTTTCCGGAGATGACATTGCGGGAGGCGGGTGTCGTACCACCTATCGCCGTGCTGTTGCTGAAGGAGATGTTTATGCCGTCGCTGTTCCCCCGCGCTTGAGAACCGGAGGAATCAGTGCCGATAAAATTTCCCTCTATTAGATTACCCGTAATTGTCGTGGTTGAAATTCCGAGGGAGATACCGCTGCCAGGAAAACGATTTATCACCAGACCCCGCACGATGCAATTTGAGGCAATGATGTGGAGGCCTGGATAAAGTGTCCCGCTGCCGCCGAGATTTGTGCCGTTTAACTCGATTAGCAAAACTGCATTTTCACCCGCCGCCACTGTGTTGGGACTTGCACCCGGTTGAGTGTAGCCGTCGATAACTACCGAATCAGTTATGTCCGGCAAAGGGCTTGCTGGGCTGATAGTACGCACACCGCCGCCCGGAATGTTAAAGCTGATCGCATCAGCGCCCGCGTTAGCGTTTGCATCGAGAATGGCCTGGCGCAGCGACCCAGCGCCGCCGTCGTTAGTATTAACGACGGCAAAAGTGTTCGCAGATGCTAACGGCAAACCGCCACTTGCTGATGCGGCTCCCACAGGATGAACTCTGGCAAGGGATGCGATTCCCACTAAGGCACAAATGAAGACCATGCCAAGCGCATATCTGCGCGTGCTAGAGGCGAGGAATGACAGCATATAAACTCCTTAGATGACCGTGACTCTAACTACTACAAGGAACAAACGACGGGATAGCTACGAAAAAGTGTAAAACCGATGTCTGGCGACCAAGTCGGTCCCGGTCGCAACCGCTCCCGGTTCTGTATTCTTCGACCCACAATGCAATTAGAATTAGTAGTCAGATTCTATATAATCCCAAAAGGGTTCTGATTTCGCTATTTCTTCTTACCATTACGACTTTTTGTGCAAAGCGGGGCATAAATCAGTTCAGCGAAGCTTAGGTGCGCTCGAGTGCATGCAGTATCAATCTGTGGGATGAAGAGGATTTGCAGTTCAACCGACCGATTAAAGCCGCAGCGTACTGACGTACTTCAGACAGTGGCCCTGATTTCTGAAGGGACAAGGTGGCTGGCTCTGGAACAGGAGAGAAGGAGTAGCCGACCGTACGTACCAATTGGAATAGTCGAAAGGGCGTTTCCCGAGCCATTTAACCAAATATCAAACCGGTTGTGAAGCGGCCAGAAAAAATCCCTCCGGGCAACGCATAAATCCTGTCAATGTCCTTCCATAGTAAACGGCACGCTAAACGCCTGGCCGTTCACACAGTGTGATGGCAACGCAACCGACCCGGTAAAATTCAGCACACCGCCAAAATTCAGGCCGGTGAAAGTTACTCCGTTAATTGTGGCGGATCCTCTAAATTGCAGAACCGCGAGCGCTAGCGAGCGGATGCTACTCGCGGCCAGTCTGATGCTGCTTTAGTTGCTTGTAACATCCGCTCGCTACCTCTTGCGGTTCTGCACACGAAGGCTATCGACCTGGCCACCCCCGGGACTCAGCAGTTTGCCCAGAAGTTTGGTCCGAAAAACAGAATGCGTGAACTTGCCAATTATCGCTGATACACTTCCGCGATGATACTCACAACCGAACAGCGCTACCAATATGATCTCGATGGCTTTCTGGTGCTGAACGACTTCGCTCCGGTTGCTTCCTGTGACGCGCTGCGAACCAGAGCCGGCGAGTTGGTTCAGCACTTCGAACCAAGTGACATCGTTTCGATCTTCTCGACACGAGAACAGAATCGCCGCAGTGATGACTACTTCCTTAACTCCGGCGACAAGATTCGTTTCTTTTTTGAAGAAGACGCCTTCCTTCCTGATGGCACCCTCAAGCAGAGCAAGGAACAATCGATTAACAAGATCGGACACGCGCTTCACGATCTCGATCCGGTCTTTAATGAATTCTCGCGTCGTCCGTCAGTGGGGCGCTTAGTCGCTGACCTTGGAATCAACCGTCCATTGCTCTTGCAGGGAATGTATATCTTCAAGCAACCAAGAATCGGCGGCGAAGTCACCTGCCATCAGGACAGCACTTTTCTCTACACCGACCCGCCTGCGATCGCCGGACTCTGGTTTGCTCTTGAAGACGCCACAGTAGAAAACGGTTGTCTCTGGGCCATCCCGGGCGGACACACGGCCGGATTAAAATCACGTTGGTTGAGAAACGCCGAAGGTGGAATGAGATTCGAAGTCTTTGATTCGACTCCCTGGCCGGAAGAGAAACTGGTTCCACTCGAGGTGAGCAAAGGCAGTTTGATAATTCTCAACGGGCTACTGCCGCACAAAAGTCTTGCCAACCGCTCAAGCAAATCACGCCACGCCTACACGCTGCATGTAATTAGCGCTGATTGCCGGTATCCGGAAACGAACTGGCTACAACGAACGCCGACGCTCCCATTGCACGGATTCTAGTAATAAAGAAGACGAATTAGGTAAAACCTTGCCAAAACCTCAGCAAAAACGGCCATTTTATTTTGATTGACGGAGCAGACCGCGGAAGATTCCCTGAATGCGGACGTTGCCGGCAGGAACTCTAATCGACTCCATTTCGGGATTTGAGGGGCGCAGTTCCACTTCCGCGCCGTGCCGGTAGAGTCGTTTCAAAGTAGCGTAAGTTTCATCAACGAGGGCCATCACAATCTCGCCGTTGTGAGCTTCCGGGCGATTCTCGATCAGGGCAATGTCTCCATCACAGATGTGTTCGTCGATCATGGAGTCGCCCTTGATGCGCGCCGCGTAAACCTGCTCCGGTCTGACGCGCCCCAGCATGAAGCGCGGCACAGAGATCGTTTCGCCACCATTCACCAGTTCAATTGGATGACCGGCAGCGATGTAGCCCGCCACCGGAATCTCGCAAAACAAATCGGAAGCAGGAAGCTCTTGCTGGTTAATTACAATCTGCGAAGAACTGCCTTCACGAATGATCGTAACCAGGCCAAGACGGACGAGCGCCTGGATGTGTTTCGCGACTGTGGCTCGCGACTTAACTCCGAGATGTTTGGCTATTTGCGTGTAGGTAGGAATGTAACCGCGACGCTCAAGGAAGCTGACCAGGTAGTCGAAGACTTCTTTCTGTCGCTGGGTGCGTGGGAGTCTCGAAAGCATATCTTCCTAACCAATCGTGCGCGCAAGCTGATATAGCAGTGCAACCCCCTGGAAGTCAGCGGGCATTCTATGGCGCGCAATCCAACGCGTCAAGTCTCTTCTTGCGCGCCATAGACGAGCTGCCTGATTACTAGTCATGCACCCGCGGTGAGTAGCGCGCGAGTGTGCGTGGGAAGATACGTACGCCGGCCGGCATTTGAGTCAAGGTCATTGAGCCGTTAGTCAAAACTTCACCGGCCTTCATGTCATACACTGCCTCATTCAGATCGTTGTCGGGACTAATCACTGCGCCTTTTAATGCTGCGCCGATGAAAGCTCCCTTGCTACGCGAGTATGAAAGGATCCCGGCAGCCAATCTTAGATTGGTAGACGCAGCAGCCTCGCGTCCGACTGGACCAGCAGCCACACCTACTTCACCGCCCAGCTCGAATTTATCTTTCAATAGACCGTCGACACCTGCTTCGTTCATGACTAACAAGACGTAGTCCGTTTTCGTGGCGCCGATTTGTGCGCCGAAGCTTCCGCCGCTCAAATTAAAAAACGCCGGTGCCGACCATCCGTTTTTGGTACGCCTGCTGATCACGCCCTGACCGCCTTTGCCGCCGAAGATGAAGGCCGCTTTGATTACACCAGGAAAGACCGCAATAGCTTCAGCTTTATCCAGTAATTCCTTGGGAATCGCCTTTTCCCGCACGTTCATAATTTCCGTAAAAACCTTCGCCGCGTCGCTGGAATGGCGCGTCGCATCCTTCAGTCTATTTTCCTTTTTTGCTAAGACCAGCGGTGTGGAAAACGCCAGCAAGAGCACCGCAGTCAAAGCGCTAATCGCCATTCGTCGTATCGAAAACTTCATGGTCACTCTCCTCGCAAGGTTGTGGAATAAAAGCAAAACTATTACTCAAGTAGTGCGTCTCTCTACGTGACTGAGATATTACACCCACCGACTGCTGAGCGGTAGCTCTCACATGGAAAGCAAGGAATCCTTCATCAAGCCAAAAGAGAGCAATTACGGAGTTGCTTTCAGTTCATTTTCAACCAACTTATGATTTGCCGCGTATGAAAGTTCGTGAGATTCTTAAGTTGCTAAGAGATGATGGCTGGTATGTGATTATCACCGAAGGTAGCCATCGTCAATTTAAGCATCCAAGCAAATCAGGACGTACTAAGGTATCCGAGTGATGAGATACATCCAAAAACTTTGAGAAGCATTCTCACGCAAGCTGGATTACTGAAGAGGTAGGAGCCAATCTCTATGCAATACGCGATGATCGTTGAAAAGGGTGAAGGAAACTATTCAGCTTACTTCCCAGATCTGCCTGGGTGCGTGGCCACCGGCAAGACGTTGGATGAACTTAAGCAGGCTATGCGTGAAGCTCTCGAATTACATTTGCGCGGCATGCGTGAAGATGGACTGCCGATCCCAGAACCAAGCCTGGTGGAGTATGTCGAAGCTGCGTAGTGGGTCTGCAGCTTGCCACTCACTCGTTAGAGTAGACGCTCCAAACCGAGCTAGATTGAAACGCGTCGCAGTCGCAGCGAGTTTGCAATCACCGAGACCGAACTAAAACTCATCGCCGCGGCCGCAATCATCGGGCTCAACAAAATTCCAAAGAATGGATAAAGCACGCCGGCAGCGATTGGTATTCCTAAAGCGTTGTATAAGAACGCAAAGAAAAGGTTCTGCCTGATGTTCCTCATCGTCGCCCGGCTAAGCCGGATCGCGCGCACAATGCCGCGCAAGTCTCCTTTGACCAAGGTAACCGTCGCACTCTCCATCGCCACATCCGTGCCGGTGCCCATCGCAATACCAACGTCGGCCTGAGCGAGCGCTGGAGCGTCGTTTATGCCATCACCAGCCATGGCAACTTTATGACCGCCAACCTGGAACCGCTTAACGGCTTCTGCTTTCTGATCCGGTAAAACCTCGGCGACGACTTCATCGAGGTTAAGTTTTCCGGCAACAGCGCGGGCAGTAGTTTCGCTATCACCTGTCAACATCACGACGCGAATGCCCTCTTCATGTAGTTGCTTAATCGCCTCAGAGGTTGTCGCTTTAATTGGATCAGCAACGGAAACTAGACCGGCTACTACCCTATCGATAATGACAAACATGACCGTTTGACCATCGAGCCGGAACGCTTCGGCCTTTTCAGCAAGGTCCGTCGTCGTCAATCCCAAATCTGCAAGGAGCGCCTGATTTCCTATGCTAACCTGGCGACCACTTACGTCTCCCGCCACCCCTTTGCCGGTTAGCGACTCGAAAGCTTTGGCTTCACTCAATTCAATGCCGCGTTCTTGAGCGCCGGAGACGATTGCAGCTGCGAGCGGATGTTCACTGCCGCGTTCAAGACTGGCGGCAAGGTGCAATAGAGTCTGCTCGTTCATTCCTGGCATTTCTACAACGGACGCTACCACCGACGTGAGCCTGGGTTTGCCTTCAGTTAGTGTGCCTGTCTTGTCAATCACCAGGGTATCGACTTCTCGCAATACTTCGACGGCTTCAGCATTCCTGAAAAGCACACCACTCAGCGCAGCTTTTCCGGTTGCCACCATGATCGACATCGGGGTGGCCAGGCCAAGCGCACAAGGGCAGGCAATTATCAAAACGGCCACCGAATTTACCAGCGCGTATGCGATGCGCGGTTCAGGACCCCATATGCTCCACACAAAAAAGGTCAAGACCGCGATAAACACGACGGCTGGTACGAAATACGACGAGACTCGATCGGCAAGCTTCTGAATTGGCGCCCGACTCCGTTGTGCTTCGCTAACCATCTGCACAATTTGCGCCAGCAATGTGTCCGAGCCGACTCGCTCAACCTCCATCACAAACATGCCGGTGGAGTTTACTGTCGCGCCAATAACGCGATCGCCGGCTCGCTTCACCACCGGGATCGGCTCTCCCGTTACCATTGATTCGTCAACAGCGCTTGAGCCCTCAAGCACTATCCCGTCAACCGGAATTTTCTCGCCGGGCCGCACCCGTAATTTATCTCCCGGTTTGACCTGCTCCAGCGAAACGTCTTCATCGTTCCCACCTTCACCGATTCGCCGCGCAGTTTTGGGAGCCAGATTTAACAGTGCTTTGATTGCGGCTCCGGTGCGGCTGCGGGCTCGCAGTTCCAATACCTGCCCTAACAACACCAGCGTAGTGATCACCGCTGCCGCTTCGAAATAGACCGGCAGCTCTCCTGTTTGATCGCGAAGCGAAACCGGAAACAGATCGGGAGACAGTTTAGCAATTACGCTAAAAAGATAAGCGACGCTGACGCCAAGCGCGATTAGCGTAAACATGTTCAGGCTGCGATTAACTATCGACTGCCAACCGCGAACGAAGAAGGGCCACGCACCCCAAAGCACAACCGGTGTTGCCAGCGCCATCTCGACCCAGCCCCAGGCGCGCATCGGCATGATGCCTTCGAGGTTTAAAGCAGGAATGAATTCGCTCATCGCGATCAAAAGCAGGGGCAGACTTAGGGCCACACAGACCCAGAAGCGCAGGGACATTTCCCGAAGCTCGGGATTCTCTTCCTGATCCAGCGAGGCTGTACGCGGTTCCAATGCCATGCCGCAGATAGGACAACTACCGGGACTGTCACGAACAATCTCCGGGTGCATTGGGCAGGTGTAAACAGAGTCCAAGGTCCCAGGTCCAATATCCGAAGCCCGGTCAGAACCTGGAGTGCTTGGCAACTGATTGTTCTCTTCGGGTTGCGACTCTGCGCGTTGGATTCCCACTAGCTGCGTCATTGTCGCTTGACGTCGGGTCAGGAAGGATTCGGGATCTTTGCGAAATTTCTCAAGACAATGCGCGCTGCAGAAGTAATAGGTCTTATCCTGATATTCAAATGATCCTGCAGCTGAATCAGGATGAACAGTCATACCGCAAACCGGATCTATGACTGCTTCGCTCTTTTTGGCAGAGGCTTCGTCGCGCTGATTGGAGTCAAGCATTTGAATACGCGGCATAAAGATTTAACAACTAAGTCTTCATCATCGCGCACCGTTTGAATTCTCGCAATCCAACATGTCCCTGGTCCTCGCTCGAACTCTGGTTCAGTTTGGTAGAACAAGGCAAGTATTTGCTGGGACCGCGCGCGTCCCGCCCGCAAATGAGCGCATAGCGCGAAAACCGTGTGGCGTTAGTTGCTTGCTGGCAGATAAAGAAAATCGACGGCACACGCGTAATTCTTAGGGCTCACATTTCTTCAATCTGTTTTCGCGCTGCGCGCTCATTGCGGTCGGGACGCCCGCGGTCCCAGCAAATCACTTGACCGTCAGTCACCTTCCGTAGATATATGATGGGCGCGCTCTAACAGCTACTTTTTTCCGGTTTACTTTCACCCGTATTCTTCTTATTCCACTTCGCTCCGGTTCGTTTGGCTCATAGCCGAGCACATACTGCCGTCGTAGTTCTGCGGCCACTTCAACAAACGACCGCTTCACTGCATTCATGTCGCCGCCTTTGAAGTAACGCCCACCTGTCTTTTCCGCTAACTGCTGAAGATACACCTGTGGTGACACTTGATGTCTCAGAGGCAACAGGTCGCCATATTGAAGTGTGTAGACAACAACGTCAGACTCTTCAGCTTCCCGCAGCGTACTCTTCATCGAAGCCTTGCCCCAGGTATTCTCGCCGTCGGTAATCAGCACAACTGCCCTTCGCGTTGCGACTGGTCGTAAAGAGTTCAGGCCGAAGTGAACCGCGTCATATAACCTCGTCCCCATGTTCGTCGGGCCTGGCTCAATCCGATCAATCGCAGCGTCAAATAGTTTGGGATCGCTGATCCCTGCTGAGGTGAGCGGTTTTATCTCGCCGTGAAAATAGACCGGGCGAATGGTATCCGCTGGTCGCAGTTGGTCCACAAAAGCTTTAGCAGCTCCTTTGATTTGATCGATGAACGGCGCGGTCGAACCGCTCGTGTCAATCAAAAGCACGACGGAAAACGGCTGGTCCACGTTGCTGAAGTGAACAATCGGCTGCTCCTTGCCATCCTCAAAGACACGGAAATCCTGTCGCTGGAGATCGACAACGTATTGACCCTGACGATTAATAACGCTGACCGGAACGGAAACAAGGTTAGACGAAATGCGCAGCACTTCACCCTCGCCGACCTCCTCCGCGCTTTGAGCGGTTGAGTTGGTGGCTGCGGGCGATGGGGTTGGTGAAGGCGACTGCTGGGCCTGCACAAAAGAGGTCAAGCTCAGCAGCAGTAGGAAAGTGTAACCGTGGTTCTTCATCTATGGTTTCGCGATGAGCGTGTTGTGCGCAGAGACCACTTGCCATTGTCCTTTGCTTTTGGCGTACACGCGGGTGAAACGAACCTGTCGCGCGACAACTTCACTGCCCTGCCCGGCCCTTTTAGTTGTCGATCGCCCGGTCACTACCGCAGCGTCGCCATACAACCGCACCATCACCTCGTCATTCTCAATGGACATAATCTTGAAAGAACCATCTTTGAGCAGTTCCATCAGTTTTGCCTTGCTGGTAATCGAGCCATCCGGATTTACGTTCATCCAATTGTCAGCCAGCAGGCGATCATTTGCAGCGATATCATTTTTCAACGTCGCTTCACGGCCCTCGTTTTCAAGTCGTAGGATGACCTGCTCAGTGTCTTCGTTTTCATGAGGTTTATCTGGCGCAGTTTGAGCCAGAGTAAGTGCGCAGCTAAGAATTATCAACGCAACGGCGGTTAAGATTTGTTTCATAGACTTGGATCCTTTGAGGTCTGCCTCCGATTTTCAGACTGTTAGTCGGGAAATTTAATTACCCCACTTCTTATGTTCCCTAAAGGTTCAAGCTCCCAAATAAAACGACAGCGGCAGAACGTTTGAGGGAAAATGCAGGCTTTGGGATGTCCTCCTGATTGAGTAGATAATTACTTGAGGCGTCAGCATTACTTAGAAGCCCGGAGTATTGTCAAGCTTAGGTAATAGCGGTGCGATTCAGATTATTCTGTAGAGTGTAAGGTAGAGCGAGAGAAATTTCGGCCATTGAATCCTGAGAGATCGGATTCCAGTCGTATACTTCACATTGAGATGACCACCAATACCCGATTCCTGGCCGAGCAACTTTGGCATTACCACCAGATGAATCATCGACTTGAAAAGGCCGATGCAATTCTCGTCCTTTGCAGCCACGACAAGCGAGTTGCTGAAAGAGGCGCCGAGTTATTTCTCGAGGGTTGGGGGCCCTTGCTTATCTTTTCCGGAGGCCTGGGCGCTATCACCAGTGAAATGTGGACTGAAGCTGAAGCCGATCAGTTTGCTGCCGTCGCCATCAACCTCGGCGTGGCGAGAGAGAAAATACTGATCGAAAACAAGTCAACGAACACCGGCGAGAATATTTTGTTTACGAAATTTCTCCTCGCCGAGAAAAAGCTCGATCCGGAAAAGTTTATCCTGGTGCAGAAGCCTTATATGGAACGCAGAGCTTATGCAACCTTCAGAAAGTTTTGGCCCGAGAAGAAGGTGCTAGTCACTTCACCGCAAGTATCGTTTGCAGAATATTTAAGTGAATATACGAACAAAGAACTATCGAGCGACGACGTGATCAGCATCATGGTGGGGGATTTGCAGCGGATCAAACTGTATCCCGAAAAGGGGTTTCAAATTCACCAGGAAATCCCCGGCGAGATATGGGCCGCATATGAAGAGCTGGTAAGAACCGGATATGATCGGCATCTGATAGCGATCTGATTCGGAGTTTGGTGTGAATAGAACGCAAGTCGTGTTGGCGACGGTTTTCATCCTGGGCGGCCTGGGAATTATCTTTTGGCTTATCACACGCCCCAACCCCAGCGATGATCCAACGTTTATCTGTAGTTACCCACCTCTGTTACAGATCCAACAGGGTCTCTCAAAAGATGACGTGGTCAGGATACTTGGCAACGCCACCGAGGAAATCGATAAGTCGAAAACTCCTCACAATTTCTTCCAGGGAACAGCCGAAAACGAGATCAGGGAGGGCTGGACCTACCAGCTGAAGGGCTGGCACGGGAAAATAGAAGTGTATTTTGATAAGGACGGCAAAGTGCTCAAGAGTAAATGCGGTTCAGGGTGACATCTCCCCTGGTCGCTTCGCTCAAGCATTCCGGGCAGAGACAATCCTGATCAGCCTCGCCAACCACGCCGAGGTGTGGTAGCTCCGTACACCAACACGACAAAGCCTCGCTTCCATCTGCAGCTCCGGGTGTTGCTCCGCAGTCGAACTCTTTAGCGCAGTTTGAACAATCCTTTTTCATGGTTCTTGTCGCCTTCGGTTTGGCTTACGCGCTATTGCGAGACGATGAGGTCGGGGCGACCTCGCGGTGGCGGGTGGGTCTGTCCCGGATTCTTGCTGCTGGATAAGGAACCCACCCGCTACCGCCGGGTGGTACTGACCTAATCCCTTCGGACGCTCACTTCTTTTAGCAACACGCTAACGGAACACTACCTAGCTACCGAAGATCGTGAGCGTTGTCGCTCAATCCGTGCAAAGGCTGTAGCTGCACCTTCCCAGGCAAACAAATCGGGATGAATGAGATGCGCGAGCAGTTCAGTTCCCTCAACAACTCTCAGGCTGGGCCGCGCGAAGTAAGAGTTTGCGTCAACCGCATAAACACGATTGTTACGAGCCGCGGGCAGCTCGGACCAGCCTGGAAAATCGAATAGCGCCGGCGTCTGCTCAATCACTTTGTCCAGATCGAAGCCGCACGGAGTAATGATCAAAACGTCCGGAGCCCACTCCAGCACGTCCGTCCAGGGGATACGAACTGAATCAGCCCCCGCACGACCGAGTCCATCAACGCCACCGGCTATCGCCACCATCTCCGGCATCCAGTGGCCGCTACAATAAACCGGGTCGAGCCATTCCATGCAGAACACTCGCGGGCGCTCGATCAAAACACTCGTCAGCGATTTGATCTGCTCGAGTCTTTCGCGACCCGCTGCAATTAATTGTTCCGCCTCTTGGACTCGCCCGGTGGCCGCGCCTAACTCCCGCATGTTAGCGAAGATTTCATCCAATGATTTTGGCGTCAACCAAAGAATCTCGGGTTGCTGCGGCAGCACCCTCAAAACCTGGGCTACTTCGTTCCCTGACGGTGCGCAAACCTGACACAAGTTCTGCGTCAGGATCAGGTCAGGCGCGAGCTTGCGAAGAAGCACTTCGTCAACTTGATAGAGACTAAGGCCATCTCGCATTCGCTGCGCGACTGCGGCATCGATTTCTGACTGGCTCATGCTCTCGATCGGAAGGGCATTGCGAACAACGACTGTCTTGCTACGCACTTGCGGCGGATAGTCACACTCGTGGGTGATGCCCACCAACTGATCGCTAAGCCCGAGCGCACAAACCATCTCGGTCGCAGACGGAAGAAACGAAACTATGCGCGCGGGCGTGGTCATGATGGTCGGGTATTGTAAGGGACGCTTAAGTATTGTGCCATTCGATGATGCGATCCGGTCCTGATGCAGTTGGGGTGTAATGAGGTCAGTACCACCACGCGGTAGCTGGTGGGTCTGCTGGTTGGCATTGTCAGAAACCCACCCGCTACCGCGTGGTGGTACTGACCTCATCTCCCTATCAATGCCCGGTGTGCATTGCGTTCATGTCCATCTTGCCGGGCCGAAGTCGCAGAAACAGTTTCCAGGAAACGGGATGCTCACCATAAAGCTGATCGAGCACGTCAGGCTTGGAATAAAACGTCAAGTCACTACCAATAGCGACTAATAGTTTCTTGTGCGCGAAAACATCGCGCGCGCCGCCGAATGTAAACGCGCCGATGCGAAAAGATGGATGGTCGTCGCTGATTCCCAGTTGCGCGCGATCCAGCGCTCGTAACAACTCATTCTTGTCCACCAACTCAAGACGTGTATAGAGATAATTCTTATCCAGGAAGTTAACGGTAGACTCAAAAGTGTAGCCATTTAGATTGTGCGTCTCGCCGGGACTACTGGTGTGATTGCGTCCCCAAATAAATGCTGAAGCCCAGTTGCCACGATCAAACGGCTTGTTGTACTGGACTGAAGCAGTAGCGCGTCGAATATCGGTGTCCGGTTCTGACGCTTCGGGGCGGCGCAGGAAACCATAACTCACCTGCATCGTCCAATTAGGATTTGGCATTAACGAAACGCGCGCCGAGCGTGAGTTCCATTTGTGCGCTTCGAAGTTGTAACGATCCTCGTCGGGTTCGCGGCCATTGAAGATTGAACCTTCAAGTTTCAACCAACGATAGGTAAATCCCGTGGTCAGCACGCCAAAACTGATGTGCGATGAATCCTGTAGGTGATGCGACAGCGTCGCCGCAGGGTTCTCGGCGGCCGACGCGCGATGCATGAAGGCCACCGGCCCCAACGCCGGCTCACCGGGATAACCGAAGTATGTAAACCACGTCCCATGCTCACCCATCGGCAGCGTGTACTGTGCCGACAACTCCATGAAGAGATCGTGCGGATGTTGCCGGTCGATCAGCGGCTGGCCTTTGTAAGTTTCACCTGTTTGAAAGAGTAGCGGTGAGCCGCCCGGTGGAAAAGTAAACGGTTCGAAACTAAACATACCGCGCAGTTGCACAGTCCCCTTCCCGAGCTTGTGATAAGCCATTGGCATGAACCAGTTCGCGGATTCAAACTTCGAGACTCCGCGCGGTCCGCCCTGGGAATTCACGCCCATGAAGGCGTTGTAGTGAAACATCAGTAGCCAGCTGCCGGATTGTTTATGAATCATGTACATCGGCGCAGACGATGGCTGCCATGAGGTGCCGGAACCCATTGCGCTCATCGATGTCACGTTTGTACCGCTCGAGCCAACCCGAATTCCTAAGTCGCTTCCGGACATCACCAGCAGTGGGCCCATATCCATTGCGCCATTTTTCGACATGTCCATTCCCGGCATCTTGTCTTCTGCCGGCTTTGCATTAGGACTTTGAGACGGCATCGGCATGTTCATGTCCATCTTCTGAGGAGATTCAGTGGGGACTGCAGGCGTAGTCGCCGGCATCTTCATGCCCGGCGTGTGGGTATGGGGTGACGCGGTGGGTCTGGCCGAGGGCATGGGCATATTCATGTCCATCTTTTCCGGCGATGCTGGCGGATTCGGCGATGGTGAACTCGTGGGAATCTGCATCCCAGGCATGTTGCTCATGTCGTGCTTTTTCGGCGGCTGCGTTCTTTTTCGGACTAGGGTTCTCTTCCTGCTTGACGCGCGTCGTAGTTTCGCCTTCGCCTTTGACTTTGGCTTGGGTTTGCTCATGCCGGGCATATTGCTCATGTCGTGCTGTGAGAACGCGGTCAGCCCGGTCGCGAACGAGATCAAAATACAACTCACTAAAAACAGGTACCTGTAATATGAAAACTTCTTAGCCATTAATCCTTCCTTGTTCTTGCGGTGAGGGCATTCCCACGAATGACCGGGAAACGCCCCCACCTTTTCTACGCCCTAATTAACTCTTCGGCTTGTCCTTGTCGTGCATCTTCATGTCGCATGAATCACCCGCGCAGCAACAGCAGCATCCGTCTTTTGCCGCGTGGTCTTTCGCGTCATGCTTCATCTTCATGTCGCAGGAATCGCCTTTGCAGCAATCCGGCATCGTCGCGCAACACGACTCCGTCGCTTTCTTTTGATCCGTTTGCGATGTGTTCTGCGCAAACGCGATTCCCGAAAAAGCCAGGCCGAGTCCAAGCACCAGGCCCAAAGTAAAGCCTTTGAAGTTTTTCATTTGTATTCTCCTGTCTAAGAAATCGTTGCCCTGATATCAGCAGAACGAACACACTGATACCGACAATAGGAAAGACATTTCCTGTCAGTCCCATTAGCGTTAAGCATGGGCAGACGGAAAAAGTCTGCCCCGGGCAGTGTCTAAATCAGGAAACTGCAGCAGTGCAGATATGTATGGCCGCGGTTGGGTAACCGTAACGGACGCGCGAATGAGCTTATCTGCTCAGGGGGATTTGATAGCGAGGCGATCTCGCTGCGGGACGGTAAAGCGATGTGCGACTGATCCGGCCTGGCTTCCGTCAGAGCCGCCGTGGCATTGATGGCCAGAGGACAGTCCATCATCGAGGGGAAGCTCGCACCCGCCGCCAAAATGAGAGAATCAGACGTAACCTTGCCAGCGCTCGCAGCAACCTGACCTTTGTCGGCCGAGGGCTTCGCCACGGCTTTCGCAGCCGAGTGTGCCTTACGTTTACAACAGTCGTGCGATTGCATCGAAGCACAAGCTTCGCCAGTGATAACGATGGCGGTGGAATTCGCCGAAGACGCGATCTCAGTGGAAGTCGAAGCGCTGACCATAGTCTCGCAGCCCAGCAGGCAACCGAAGCCAGCCATCCAAAAAGCAACCGCCAGCGCGAGCGAGACTCGAACAATTCTTATTGAGGAGAGAAACCTCATTATGCGGGCTAGTCTAAACTCCATGCGTGTTGATGTCGAGTCACTTAGGGCGTGACACGACGCTCTAGATGCCATCCTGCAAACACCAAGCCATGCGTTTACAGGGCAATAAGGAGTGATGGTGAGAATTGGTGAGAAGGATTGCGACCCCGAATGGGTGAAAGTCGCCGGTCAATTGCTCCGTGCCGGAAGCACCGAATGTCTATAGCTGATCCAGCCTATAAGGGCTTTCGCTCCAGCGGAGCGAATGTATAGTTCGACTCACCGCTCTACCAGGACATTGTGCTCCGCTGGAGTCGCAGGTTGAGTACTCAACTGGCATCAACCGCTAACTTTCGTTAGACTGGTTTTTGTTTCCAGCAAGTAAGGAAGAGCAGAATTCCTGGCGGACGAGGTTTAGCATGGGTATCGAAAAAAACCGTATCAAAACTCAAGAAGAAACCGGCGAACCGGCGCCGATTGATCAAGTGGAAGATCGTGTGGAAGCTGAGATGAAAAAATTGGAAGGTGAAGCCAAGAAGTTCGTGGCTGATGGCATGCAAAACAGCAAACTGGCGCAAGAGGGCGAACGAATGGTAGAAGAAGCCGAGCGCGAGTTAAGTGAGAAAGAAGACTCCAAATAACTAATCAGCGGCACCCTTGTCGTTAAGTGCTTCTTGAATGGCTTCTCTTATTTGGTCTGGAGTAGCGCTGGCATTGAAGCCCACGAAGCGCTTGACGATGCGACCGCTGCGGGAGATTACGAAACTCTGCGGAATCGCGTCACGTCCCTGCATTAACTCAACTGCAACCTGGGAACCTGACCAGCCCACCCGGTAATCCACTTTATAGTTCTGAACGAACTCGCGCACCTGGTCGGCAGATTCGTCGGGATTCTCGGTGGATAACCCGATCACCTCTAGTCCCTGTGAGCGAAATTCCTTATTAAGCTTAACCAGTTCGGGCGTTTCCAGGCGGCATGGACCACACCAGGTAGCCCATAAATTCACCAGCAAGACCTTTCCTGCATAGTTTGAAAGTTTGATTGGCGCACCGGTCAAGGCCCTTAGTTCTACTTCCGTTACGCTGGCCGGCAGCGTAGTGACCGGAAGTGGAGCGGCAGTTCGCGGAGGAGCCGCGCCGCGATTGTTCGCTACCCCGGTTGCCGGAGGGTTGGAACGTCGTTCGTCATTGGAACTACAACTCGAAATTCCAAACGCTGCGAAAAGCGACAACACGAGCACGGTGAATGCGATGCGCGACGGCGTCCACAATGCTTTTCCACTGTTGGTTTTGTTCTTTGCTTGCATTTCCTACCTTATTAACTACTCAGGCTGAGTGAAGCATACCACTCAAATTGGATCGACGCTAAATGCAATTCTTCAGTATCCTTGCCCGTTCTCCAGTGACTATTTGCCAAACCGGAAGGAATCCAGAATAACCGGCATCTCACCTCTCGAGCCTACATCTTCAACGCTGGACAACTCAGGTGCGAGCGAAGTTGTAAACATAGAAAGGATCGCGCCGTTAGTGTCTCCGGCCTTTCCAGTCGGCACCCACACAACCCGGCCCCACAACTGCAGGTCACCTCGTTCCGTACCTTTTGAGACGCCGACATAGCGAAACTCATAACCGTCCAACGAATTGATCTTAGTGGGACCTTCAGACACTTTGCGATAGCCGGGCAGAACCTTAGCCAGGCTGTCGCTGAAGTCCTTCACCATTTTCGGAAAGTCTGGGAGGTCCGCCTCGTAGGTTCCTTTGCTCTCATAGTAACGGACCGCGACATTCTCTTGTGTGAAGTCAGGCGGTAATCGCCTTTCGAATTTTGCAAAGTTTCCTGAAGCGCCCCCAGCTTTCGGATCGGCGACCCAATTGTTTGGATAGTAGAACGAGAAGTCGAAGTAATGCTCGGCCAGTTTTCCCTCCAGGTTTGCTTGTGAGTTTGTAAACTTGGTGGTATCGGGCGGTGCTACATATTCAGGCTGGGTCTTCTCCGGTTCCGGTGTAGCTTCAGTTACATTCGGGGTAGTGACGGGGTTGCTGTTAACGTTCTCGCCTGGGGTGTTTCGCACAACAACCGGCGGTTCCGAGTTCCTGTGATCAAGCCGCGGCTTGATCACGAAGAAGAAAGCCGCGACGGCGGCGCCGGCGCCCATGACGAGGAGTAGTGCCAGGATGCCGAGGATCAAAGGCAGCTTTGATTTTTTCTTTGCAACGGGCGGCACGCCTGCTGCCGGCGGCGCAGGTACGCGTTGTGCCGCTGGTGACGGTGCGCTTTTCGCTGGAGGAGGCGTCTGTGGCCCCGAGGACGTTGCGGGAACTTGCGCGCTGGGTGGCGGCGGCGTTGGCACCGCGGGCCCACCCGGCGCGGGGGCCTGCGGTTGCGGCATATTAGAAGACGTCGGTAACCCGGTTGGACCGGTCTGTTTTGGAAAAACTACCGTAGGCGCCGAGGCTGCGATGGTTTCGTTCCAATCCGGCGGACGATTGCTGGCTGGCTGCTGCCCTGGTGGCGCGGTAGGAACCCCCGCGTTTGCCGAACTCTGAATTGTAGCGCTGGGATCGAATGGTTTCTCACCTGCCACTAACAAACCGCCATCGATCGTGCAAAACTTTTGAGTGTCGTCGGGAAAAGTTCTACTACATTTCGGGCAACGCTTCATAAGTGACTTCCGCTCCTGATTAAACTGGGTTTAAAAATACGGTCCATTCGCCGCTTAGCGTGCCTTGGCAAGTTTTAGTTCCAGCTGTTTGTTTCCCGGGTCTAGTTCTAACGCCCGGGTATAGGCGCGAACTGCGCTGGGTTTCTTCTTTGCTTTCAGATAGCCGTCACCGACGCCCTCAAAACCGTAGATACCTGCCAGTTGCTTTCGATCTCCCGGTGACGCAACTCCCGCCGCTCGCTCGTAAACTACTTCCGCTTCCTCAAAACGATCCAGCGCCAGATATGTGCGACCGAGAAGATTGATAGGCTGGAACGCCCGCGGACTTACCTCAGTGGCCAGCTTCAGGTAAGGCTCCGACTCCTCAAACCGCTTGAACACCACCAGCATTCGGCCCAGTAAATAAAGTGAGGTGGAATTGCGAGCGTCAAGCTCGAGCGCCCGCTTCAAAACGGGTTCAGAATTTTGCCATTGCTGTTCGGCTTGTAATGACTCGGCAATAAGATTCAAGGTCGGCGGATCTTTCGCTAGCTGCGTCGCCTTGTCGTAGAGCGGCGTCGCCTCGTTTGCCTTTCCCATTCGCTTGAGCACGCGTCGCGAGGTGAGCATAGGCCACCGGAAAATTCGGATCGAGTTCCACTGCGCGACGGTAAGCATGTTCAGTTTCGTTGTTGAATAGACCCCTCGACTGCAGCGCTACTCCCAACCGATCCCAGGCGACCGCATTCTGGGGCGCCAGTTGTACAGCTCGCCGCGCAAAGTTTTCGGCGTCAGCAAAGCGGCTGGCATTGTCTCCACCGGTGCGCGGTTGCACCAGGACCACGCTCAAAGCAACCAGTGCATCCACATTTGTCGGACTCCAAAGCGCGGCATTGCGGTAAGCGGCTTCCGCCTCCTCCCAGCGTTGCTGATCCGAATAAATATTGCCGAGGCCGTAAGCTGCGCGACCATCCTTGGCGTTAATCTTTAGGATGCCCTGGTAGGAACTCTCCGCTTCAGCAAACCGTTGCGCGTCGCGAAACTGGTTTCCCTTGTCCAACAAATCTTCAATCTTGTCTTCCGAGGCTGCGCTCGCTCCGGTTGTGCGGGTGGTGGTACCGCGGCGAGTCGTTGTCGTTCGGACCGTTCTTTTTTTCGACTCCGGATTCTTTGGTCTAAAAATCCCGGCGCCTCCAATTACGTCAGAGCCGACGTCCTGACCGAGAGCACACACGCCTGCCAAAGCCAGCATCACCGACAACACAAGAAACCCAAAAACTGAACGAAAAATCGAGAACGTCCTCATCGATTCTCTCCTGTTAAGAATGTGATTTTAGCCCGCCCCAACCCGGCTGCCCGTCCGAGTCCGGCTGGAATCACCGGTACGATGACATGGTTAGCAACATTTTACGAGATTAATAAACCGTGGCGGATTGTAGCGCAGATTGCGAAAGATGAGCTAACACGCTGGTGAACTTACTGTGCCGAACGCACCAGGCGAAAGCCGTAGTTTGGATTTCTGAAGTCGGGCGCAAACCAATCTCGGTAAGTGGCAGAAATCGGAATCTGCCGGTCGTCCGGATCACTGGCGTATGATCCGCCTCTAACCACCACCCAGTCTCTGTACGCAGCTGGAATCTGAGCGGTACCGGTATAAAGAGAAGCCTTCGAAGAGGTCCACTCCCAAACGTTGCCGATCAGGTCGACCACACCCCAGCGGTTCTTGCCGTCAGGATAAGAGCCCACGGGCTGCGTAGCTGCCTCTTTCACCACCGCGCGGTTAGCGGCCCAGCTGTTACCCCAGGGGAAAGCTTTGAATTCGCCGCCGCTGCGCGCGGCAAACTCCCATTCGTCTTCCGTAGGCAAACGGTAAGTAACTCCATCTCGTTTCGAACGCCAGGCGGCAAAAGCTTCAGCGTCTTTTGCGGAGACGTTGACAACTGGCCAGCGCTCCTGCCCTGCAAGCGGTCTTCCTCTGATCCAGTGGCTGGGGGAAGCGTAATTCATGTCGCGCACGAACTCAGCATACTCAGCGTTGGTAACCTCGGTGCGATCCATCAGAAACTTTTGCACGGTGACGGTGTGTTCCGGTTGTTCCTGTGGTGGGCCATCGTTTCGACCCATTTGGAATGTGCCACCGGGAATCTCAATCAGGTCTGCTTTGTTTTCGCTCGTAGGACTCGCAACCGGTGTGGGGCTGGCACCTGGCCCAGGCCCGGCAATCCGAGTCGAACGGGAGCGCATAACACAGAAACGCCCCGATGGCGCCGGCAACCAATATGACGAGTACCACTGCCGCACCAATCATCAACAAGGCATTACTTTTCGGCTTAGGCAGCCGGCGTGATGTGAGGTCGACTGTCATAGAGCGTGGCATCGACCGCCCCGCCGGGAAAACTGTTATTTCCAACCGCATCCGTTCTGACACTCTGATGTACTTGCGCGCTTGTTCCTGGATCAATGACGGCCGTGGTAGCGGAGGGCGCCGGCGGCATGCTGGTCGCCAGGCGCGCCAGGCGTTCTTCTAAGTTCTTTCGCCTGCCGCTCCACTCGCTCCATTTGCTCGCGCTGTTGACGCTCGCGTTCTTCGCGCTCTTCTCTTTCCTTCTGGGCCCGCTCCTCTTGTTCTTTGCGCTTGAGCTCTTTCTCTTCTTCAGCCTTGCGCCGCTCTTCGGCCTCGCGCATCAATTCTTCCTGCGCAACTCGCTCCTTTTCCTTTTGCTCCGCCTCGTGAGCTGCGCGTGAAGCCGCAAGCTTTGCCTGATCCTCCGCACTCAACTGCGAGGAACTGACCGTGCCCGCCATGGAATCAAATGAGGCACCGAAGTTTTGCGAAGTCTCGCCCGTGCTGGCGGCTGGTGAATATAAGGTTTCGTCCGGGACGGGAGCCGTCTGTCTGCCCGGCCCTATCGTCACCCCACCTTCCGCCACCGCTTGTTTGAGTTCTTTTATGAATACTTCAACTGAGGGAGTACGAGCCGCAATCTCTTTTTCCAGAGCATGCCGTACCACAGCTTCAAGCTGCGGCGACACCTCGACGCCGGCCGACTTAAACGACGGCGGCGGCAGCGTTAGATGCTTCTTCATTATTGACGGAATCGACGAACCCTTGAAGGGCACATCTCCCGTGAGCATCTGGTAAAGAATTATTCCCAGGCTGTAGACGTCAGCGCGCGCATCAGGCTCATCGTCTGACCACTGTTCGGGAGCCATATAAAAAGGAGAACCCATCAAGCCGCTGGTCTTCGCCTGAATAAAAGATCCTAAAAGTTCGCCCGACTTGATCTTCGCCAAACCGAAATCCAGGATCTTTAAGACCTTCGGAGATCGACTGGCCCTGCTGCGTCATGATGTTTAAGGGCTTCAGATCACGGTGTACGATGTTCTGCTTATGTGCCGCACCGACTCCAGCACCAATGGCAGAGGCGAACTCCAAAGCGCGCTCAGGCGCCATCACTTTCTCTTCTGCCAGAATGTCCTGAAGTGACTTCCCGCTAACAAACTCCATTACCAGGAAAGGCATGGTGCCCCGCACCACGCCAAAGTCAGTAACGGCAATAATGTTTTGGTGACGGATGGCCGCGGCCGCAAGCGCTTCCTGGCGAAACCGCGTGACTAGCATCGGATCGTTGCCGACGAGATCCGGCAAGATGACTTTGATGGCGTGAGATGTCTTGAGAAAAATGTGCCGGGCCTGAAAAACAACTCCCATTCCACCCTGTCCAAGTCTTCGTTCTAACTGGTAGCGCGCATCGAGCACAGGTTCGCCCAGCAGCGATGGTGTGGTGGCATCGCCGTCTTGCGGACAGTGGATAACTTCGTCAGAGAAACAGCGCCTACAGGCTGGACATTCTTTCATTTATGAGCCCGGTACAAAGCGGACGACGGCAAGAAGGATTTCGCAACCCCATTACGGCAAAGGTAGCAGTCGCAGACTGATTCTAACGGCTGCGGTGTGAGCAAGCAACCGGCAAAATGCTTTGCGGCAAGGCTTTGGAGCAGACTGTCTGGCGACCTGTGGGCGACGCAATCCAGGGTCGCCTAATAATTTCACCCGGCGCCGGGGCAGTAGCCCGACAGTTATGGAGGGCTCCAGTTGTCGATTAGGAGCCCTCCATGACTGTCGGGCTACCGCCCCGACCCAGTCTACTACCGCGCAGCTACTTGACCACCACGTTCACCAAACGTTGCGGCACAACGATAACTTTGACGACCTGGTGGCCCTGAATGATGGCGCGGATTTTCTCATCATTGAGCGCAGCCGTGCGCAGTTCTTCTTCCGTAACCTGAGGCGAAACCAGTAAGCGCGAACGCAGTTTCCCGTTGACCTGAATGGGAATTTCGAGCTCATCCTGTTTCGCCAATTCCGCATCAGCCTGCGGCCAGCGACCCGGATTTCAGCAGCCCGCCGTTATGGCCCAGATGCTGCCACATTTCCTCAGCAGCATGTGGCGAAAAGGGAGCCAACATAAGCACTAACGACTCCAACGCCTCACGCACTGCAAACGCGTCGGCGGCAGTTGCGGTCTCGGGCTCTGTTTCAAAAGCGCTGAGCTCGTTGAACAACTCCATCAAGGCCGCGACGATCGTATTCAAATGCAGATTCTCAAAATCACTGGTTACCTTGGCAATTGTTTGATGAGTCTTGCGACGTAATGCTCGCCCCGCACCGGTTGGTTCATTGCTCGGATCTGCACTTGGGCCATCGCAAGTTTGTCGCAGTATTGTTTGCCAGGCGTTCGTGCCAGCGCCACACCATTGTGTAAACGCGTCGCAAAAATCTGACCGCCCCTTCAATTCCGGTTTCCGACCAGCGCAGCTCGTTTTCAACCGGCGCGGCGAACAACACAAACAGGCGTGCCGCGTCAGCGCCAAAAGCTGCAATCATTTCGTCGGGATCGACGCCGTTACCGAGACTCTTCGACATAGCTTTCCATTCGTCAGTCTCTTGAACGCGATTTGTAACCATTCCTTGCGTCAACAGTTTCTTCACCGGCTCGTCAAAAGAAACCAGGCCGAGGTCGCGCATAAACTTCGTCCAGAAGCGCGTGTAAATCAGGTGCATCACGGCATGCGAGTCGCCGCCGATATACTGATCTACCGGCGTCCATTGTTTGGCGATCGCCGGATCGAATGCCGCCGACTCATTGCGTGGATCACAGTAACGAAAGAAGTACCATGATGAATCCACGAAGGTGTCCATGGTGTCAGTGTCGCGGCGCGCCGGCGCATTACAGTTAGGACAGATGGTGTTAACAAAGTCAGCCACGCCGGCTAACGGCGATTCACCGGAGCCCGTAAACTCAGCGCGATCGGGCAGTTGAACCGGCAAATCTTTTTCCGGTACCGGAACCATTCCGCACTTCTCGCAATAGACTATCGGAACCGGCGCACCCCAAAAACGTTGGCGCGAGACACCCCAATCGCGAATGCGATAAGTAATTGCCGCTTTACCAAAATTGTGCGCTTCGGCGTATTTCGCCATCTCGACTATCGCCTCTACGGAAAGCTTCCCACTCCAATCACCGGAGTTAACCAAAATGCCGTAGTCGGTAAAGGCATGTGGCATCGCGGTGGATTGATCTTCGTGTGAAGGATCATGCGCGATCGATTCCTGTTCGTGCGAAATGCGTTCGATCACGCGGCGGATCGGCAATGAATACTTTTGCGCGAATTCGAAGTCGCGGTCATCGTGCGCCGGCACACTCATCACCGCTCCCGTGCCGTACTCGATCAGCACATAGTTTGCCACCCAGACGGGAATGCTCTCGCCGCTAAAGGGATTGACCGCCAGAATGCCTGTGTTGATCCCCTCCTTATGTTCTTCTTCGTCAACCAAGCGGCCACGCGCAGCTTTCTCGGCTTTCACCCTCTCCGCAAAAGCCATCAACTGATTCTTCAACGGAGACGCTTCGAGGAGTTCATCAATCAGCGGATGCTCGGTTGAAAGCACGATAGCGGTAGCGCCGAAAATTGTGTCGATACGCGTAGTGAAGACACGGATACTCTGATCGCTGTCTTTCAATCGGAAGTCGATAAAGGCGCCTTCGCTGCGACCAACCCAATCGCGCTGGCGTTTGAGCACCTTCTCCGGCCAGGTAGCTTCGATTTGCTTGATGTCCTCGACCAACTGTTCCGCGTATTCAGTTATGCGAAAGAACCACTGCTCAAGATCTCTCTTCTCAACTTCCGCGCCGCAACGCCAGCAGATGCCCCCGGATGACTGTTCATTGGAAAGTACCGTGCTCTCCCGCGGGCACCAGTTAACCGGCGACTTCTTCTTGTACGCCAGCCCTCGTTCATACATTTTCAGGAAGAACCACTGGTCCCACTTGTAATACTCGGGCCGGTGTGCGGCGATCTCGCGCGACCAGTCGTAACTGACTCCCAGTCGCTTCATCTGACCGCGCATGTGCGCAATGTTTTCCTCGGTCCAATCGCGTGGATTCACGCCGCGCTTGATCGCAGCCTGTTCGGCCGGCTGGCCAAAACTGTCCCAGCCGATCGGGTGCAAAACGTTGAACCCCTGCAGGCGTTTGTACCAGGCGAGCGCATCCCCAATGGCGTAGTTGCGCACGTGGCCCATATGCAGGAAGCCCGACGGGTAAGGCAACATCTCAAGACAATAAAACTTCGGGCGCGGGTCGCTTTCAGAAACCTCGAATGCTTTGGTTTGCTCCCAATGTTGCTGCCACTTGTTTTCTATTTGTTCCGGGAAATATTTTTCATCCATGATTGTTTTTCCTGACGGTGTCTACACTTAACACGAATTATTTGTAACGCAAACTGTCAGTTCGGGATCCTGCCCATAGACGTGATCGTGCATCCTTGCACTGATCCGCCAACTAACCCGTTTGCACCAGGAATTGTTGAGTAGGAGTTCGCCGCTCCGCTGAGCGCGCCTAGACCGCGCGACGCAGAAGCGGCACCGTTAGGAGGAGTTTGGAGACATGGTTGAAAATGCTTCATCGTTCTGAAGGTTATCCTAGCGCAAGACTTTATTTCTTGTCTAACTGTCCACCGTATACTGAAGCTTATCTTGATTCATCTCAAGTTCCTGGCTCTGCCATTCCGGTGCGCGTCAAGTCTCTCACTTGCCGAAACTCAACCATCAAGTTTGGGCAAGCTCGGAGTTATGAACACCTTCCGGAGTGTCCTAACACCATTACTCTCCACGGTTGTTAACCTTGGTTCTTCTACAAACGAGCGCAGCAGGTTCAAGTTTTTCAAGTCCGCCCTTGGATCGTCGTACGGCGTTTCCAGAATGAAGGCTGCGTGGGCCAGCCTGGGATGTTGGGCCACACGGCGTAGTGCATCTGCGCCAATATGGCCTTCGCCGATGTGCCAGTGGCGATCGACGCGAGAGTTGTAAGGGGCGCGAGAGTCGTTAAAATGAATGGCGCGAACGTTCCTCGTTCCGACTGTGCTCTTGAGTTTATCAATTAGCGCTTCCAAACCGTCTTCCTCGCGGATGTCGTAGCCCGCGGTGAAGGCGTGAGCGGTGTCAAAGCAAACCCCAAGCGGAAGCTTCGGGCAGGCATCCATGATTTCGCGCAGGTGCTCGAAGCGGTGGCCAATACACTCGCCTTGGCCCGCCGTGTTCTCCAGCAGAATCCTCAAGCCTCCGAAATGCAGGCGCCGGCAGGCATACTTAAGACTCTCAGCACACATGCGTATACCGTCCGCTTCACACGCTCCGCGCGCACTGCCGGGGTGGACAACCAGATAGTCGACACCTAATAGAATTGCCCGTTCAACTTCTTCGCGAAAGGAAGCGCGCGACTTTTGCAGCATTTGTTCATCAGCGGCGGCGAGGTTCACCAGATAGTTGCAGTGGATGACGACTGGAGTGAGTTTAGTTAACCGGCGGGTTTTGCGAAATAAGGCAATGTCTTCCGCCGTGAGCGGCTTGGCCATCCAACCGCGAGGATTACGCGAGAAGATCTGAACCGTATCGCAGCCAGTGTCTTTAGCAACCAGCAGCGCCTCGTGTAAGCCGCCCTTGATTGGAGCATGGAAACCAATACGTGGTCTGCGCGCGACTCTCCCCTTGATTGATGTGTTTGACATAGGAAAAAGCGACAGGCCAGGAACCCGGTCTACTGGTTCGCTTCCATGACGCGCAGCATGTTCCCGCCAAGAATCTTAGCGATGTCGTTTTCTGAATAGCCGCGTCGCAACAGCTCGCGAGTAAGGTTGGGCAGTTGGGAAATATCGGCGAGGTCACTGAGCGTTGACTGCACGCCATCAAAGTCAGAACCAATTCCAACGTGATCCACTCCAACCAATTTCACAACGTGATCGATATGATCAACCAGGCGCGAAACTGCAACCGGCGGCAGTCGTTTCGCAAACTCCTCGCGCCTCACTCGATCGCGCGCCAGTTTCTTGTGCGCGACGTCGCCCTTCTCTTCATCTGAAGCGCGTTTAACTTCGGCAGCAATTTCAGCATCGACTTTCTTTTTCTTTTCGCTCCACCCTGGCTCGAGGTGTTCGGGATAGAAGATCACGTTTACAACACCGCCCGTCTTTGCGATCGCCTGGATCATGTCATCGGTGAGATTCCGCGGCACGTTGGTGATCGCGCGGCAACCGGAATGCGTCGCTATAACGGGTTTGGTTGAAGTATTGACAATGTCCCAAAACGTCTTGTCGGAAACGTGGGAGACGTCAACCATCATGCCCAGCCGGTTCATCTCACGAACCACTGCCCGACCAAAATCATTCAACCCGCGCGTCTTACCCGCATCGTCACCGGAGGAGCCAGCCCAACTCAAGCTTTCCGTCCAGGCAGGCGACATGTAGCGCACTCCCAGGTTGTAATAGCGCTCGACGTTCTCCAGCTTTTCGTCGATCGCATAGCCACCCTCCAGCCCGGCTAATGCAGCTAGTTTTCCATCTGAGGTAATCCTTCTTATTTCCGCAGCAGTGGTCGCAAACTGCCAGGTCTCCGGGTGTCGTTCGGCCAGCGCACGTACCGCCGCGATCTGGTCATCAGCACGCTTCATCGCCGTCCGGCCGCCGCCACCAAATAATTGAGGCTCAACCCAGATCGAGAAAAACTGGGCGTCGAGTCCACCTTCGCGAGCGCGGACCGAATCAAAGTGCCCGTCAGTAAGGCGTTGGGACAAATCCACTTGTTCATCCAGCAGTCGTTGCGGCGTGTCGGCGTGCATATCGATAGTGATAGCTCGCCGGTGAATTGTGTTTACGTCGTCAGATGTCTGTGTCGTTGCAGTGGTTGGAGTGTTAGTTTTTTCAGTCATGCGACAGTTGGTATGAAGAAGGACAAACAGAATAAGTAAGACTAAAGTCAAATAATGAATCGGACACTTAAAAAAGCGTCCAGCCAAACGAAACCTCATGGGCCTACCGCGCTTCACGGGAAAGCGCCACGGATTAGTAGTCTTTGCTAATTGCTGAAGCATTTTTGATGTTACTTTGCGAGCCTTATTGAATCAAGCGTGAACCAGACGCGGGCCTTGCCAACGAAAGCAGGCTTACTGTATCGTGCGATGTTCTCGATAACTGTTTGGTAAGCACCGCCCCAACCTTTCTGAAAGGAACCGGTCTTCCTGTAAAATAGGATTTTAAGAAACCGTTTGCCGTTAGGACTCGAATTTAGATTTCCTCGCTGCTGGTTCCTGAAATTGATCGTAAGGAGAAGAACAACATGTTCTCAAACGAAGACAAAAAGAAAAACATATCAACTCCCAAAATCTGTGACGTGGTTTGGCACGACGGTGAATTCATCCCCTGGAACGACGCGCGCGTCCACGTGATGTCTCACGTTCTTCATTATGGCTCAAGCATCTTTGAGGGCATCCGTTGTTATGCAACCAAACAGGGTCCGGCAGTCTTTCGTTTGAAGGAACACATGCAGCGATTTTTGAATTCGGCGAAGATCTATCGCATGGATCATAACCAAAGTTTGGAGCAGTTGTGCGACGCCTCGGTTGAGTTAGTGAAACGCAGTGGCTTGGACCAGTGCTATATCCGGCCGATCCTGTTCCGAAGTCTTGACGAGGAGCGACCCGCTTTCGGGGTCAATCCCTTTCCCAACCCGTTAGCCTGTTACATCGGCGCCTGGGACTGGGGCAAGTATCTCGGTGACGAAGCGATCGAAAAAGGCGTTGATGTTTGCGTTTCAACCTGGAACCGTCTAACGCCAAACTCGATGCCGGCAATGGCCAAGAGCGGCGCAAACTACATGAACTCCCAGCTGATCAAAATGGAAGCGCTGCTCAACGGTTTTGCTGAGGGTATCGCGCTCGATGATCGGGGCTATGTTTCGGAAGGCTCGGGCGAGAACATTTTTATGGTTAGCAATGGAATGGTGCTGACGCCGCCACTTTCATCGTCAATCCTGGCAGGGATTACCCGCGACAGCGTGATTCAGATTTGTCACGAGCTGGATATTCCTGTGAAGGAACGAAGTATTCAGCGCGCTGCGCTTTACGTAGCCGACGAACTGTTCTTCTCGGGCACCGCCGCCGAAATCACGCCGATCCGGTCCGTTGACCGCATTACGGTGGGAGCAGGCGGTCGCGGTCCGATAACGGAAAAAATTCAGAGAGCCTTTTTCGAAATCACTAAAGGCGAACGCAAGGCTCCGGGCGAATGGCTCACTTACGTGAACACAGCCAAAAGCGTTCAGCCCGGCAACAACGGATCGCAGCCGCAACCGTCGACGAATGTGAGCGTACCAAGTCAGGCAGCCGAACCGGTGATGAAGTTTCAGACGGCCGGTAACTTAATCGAATAAGCCGCATCCTTTCGAGGGTAAACGAAGCAGCGAGCAAGGCAACTTGCTCGCTGTTTTTGTTTGCGAAACCAGTCCTCGTCTCTCGCGCTTTAGCCTCGCCAAAACTCTTGCATAAACCTGAAAAGGCATAACCGCGGCTCGCTATTGAACTGTAACGAGGGAATGAATAATAAGTAAGTGATTTAGGACCACTGATAAGGAGATCGTGAGCGTCTTGACTCGAATGAAGTCCACGAAGAAAATAATTTTGAGAAGCGCATCATATGGGGCCGCAATCGGCGCTTCCATATTTTTCGTTTTCGGGGACGACTGGCCTATGGCGTTTTATTTGCTGTTCGAGGGAGCGATTATTGGCGGAGTTATCGGTGCCTTCGTTGGGCTGATGATCAGGCGGGCGGTGAAGATGCAGCGCCGCACAAAGCAACACAACATTAGACACTACCCCTAAAGCGCATCGCTGCCTGTTGGGATAAACGTTGACGCTTTTCGGTCTTACAGGCTATATTCATTGAGCGTTATCCGGCCAGTCGCCGCGATAATGCGCACCCCAGGTCCAAACAAAGCGCCCCTTACAGCGCGAAATTCAATAAAGCCGCAACCAGATTTTCCAAGTTCGAAAGGTCCAGCCCTGTATGCCCATTAAAATTGACGATCTGCTACGAGTTGCCTGCAGTCATGGCGCCTCCGACCTCCATCTCAAAGTCGGAGCCTTTCCCGTCATGCGCATCGCGGGCGAACTTCACCCTCTTGCTGATGCTCCCCGGCTTAAGCCCGAAGACACACTCGATATGGCATTTGCCATGATGTCGAATCGGCAGAAGCAACGCTTCAAAGAAGTGTCCGAAGTTGATATCGGCTATGGCCTTAAGGAGTTGGGAAGATTTCGCGCGAACATCTTTCAACAGCGCGGCAGTGTGAGCGTTGTGCTTCGCGTTATTCCCGACAAAACTAGAAGTTCATCAGACTTGGGATTGCCACCGGTAATCGATCGCATCACTGAGGAACGACGCGGGCTGATCCTGGTAACCGGCTCAACCGGTTCAGGTAAGTCCACTACGCTCGCCGCCATGATCGACCGCATCAATGCGCGACGTAGTGGTCACATAGTTACTATTGAAGACCCGATCGAATTTCTGCACAAAGACAAGCTATCGTTTGTGACGCAACGTGAAGTAGACGTTGACACCAGGTCTTTTGCAGAAGCCTTGCGCGGCGCCTTACGACAGGATCCCGACGTGATTCTCGTCGGCGAAATGCGCGATGACGAAACAATTGAAACTGCTTTGACGGCAGCCGAGACTGGCCACTTAGTCTTATCAACACTCCATACACTGGATGCCACGGAAACCGTCATGCGCATCGTCTCATCCTTTCCGGCACACCAACAGAAATCTGTGCGCATTCAACTCGCCGGCATCCTTAAGGCGGTTGTCTCCATGCGACTGGTCCGCGCAGCAAAAGGTGCCGGACGCGTGCCGGCAGTTGAAGTTATGGTCTCAACTGCTTTGATTCGCGACTACATAATCAATGAAGAAAAGACGTCTCTAATTCGTGAAGCAATTGCTGCTGGAGCGTCGCAGTATGGTATGCAAACGTTTGATCAGTCGTTATTCCGTCTGGTCCAGGCAGGACTTATCTCGATGGAAGAAGCGGTGCACAACGCGACGAACGTTGACGAGTTTAAGATGCGTGCTTCAGGCATACTCTCAGCCGAGCAAGCTATTACAACCATGCGTCCGGTCGCCAGCGCGCCCCCAGCAGTTTCGCGAAACCTGAATAAGGAAGACATCTTTGTGAAACACTGATGAAGAGCGAGGGAGTAGGCAGTAGGCAGTAGGCAGTAGGCAGTAGGATAGTAGATAGTAGATAGTAGATAGTAGATAGTAGCAACGAAAAAGGCGGTTAGTGGTTTCGTTTACCACTAACCGCTTTCTGCTTTTTGCCTCCTGCTTTCTGCCTCCAGCTCCTGCCTCCATTTTACTGTCCGCTGTTTTCCGCCAGCTTCGAGAGCGGCGGTAGCGGCAATCCAAAGTTTTGCGGATTCTCGCCTATGATTGCGGCCGCAAAGAAACTCGGGACATAGTGAGCACCTTCGTTTCGAAAGGCATCGTCGAGTTCATCGCGATGTGTAAACAACGTCCAGAAATTTCGTTCATAGTTATCCGCGTCTCTTAGTTGTCTTAAGTTGTTACGCACTGATTCGGGACCGCGGTTATAACTGAGCAAAACAAGGGTCATGCTTTGGGAATCTTCACCCAGTTCAGCCATGCTGTCTGCCATGTAATGCGCGGCCGCCGGCGTCATCTTTTCCACGTCACACATATCCTGCCGCGCGACGCCGTAGCGATCCGCAGTCTGCGGCATGAACTGAAATAAACCCTTTGCTCCGATACTGTTCTCATAACAATTGCGATATGCAGACTCGATCACCGGCAAATAAATGCCGATGATGATCGGAACCTTGCGAGCCGCAAACGAACGCGCGATCAAAGGCACGTATGGTCGAGCCCGCGCGTAGACGACGTTAATAGTTTCCGAGTCAAGAGCCGCTGACGGGTGGTCGCGAGCCGCAAATTGATCCACATATGATTTGATGACGCGCACTGCCTCAGCATTAAGCTTTACCGGACGGTCGCCCATCATCATTGAAATCCGCTGTTCCTGTTGATCTACAAACTCCAATTGTTCTGCCTCGTTCATATCTCCATAGAGCTTGGTGCTTGTCGCGGTCGCCGCTCCGGCTGACGGGGCCGGGCCCAGGGGCACTGCTGTGTCGGTACGCCGGTAAAGAATGCTTCCGACTATCGCGGCTACCAGCCCTATAACCAGGACGAACAGCGGCCAGGAATATCTACGGGGCAAGGAGCGCTCGTTCAGCTTTCCGGAATCGTCGGTTTCCTGCCTGCGGAGTTTGATCGCGGAGTCGACCAGGGAAGTTTCATGGTTGGATTGTTCTCTCAAACGCTTCAGTTCGCCGAGTAGTTCACTTGCTGAACCAAGGCGATCAGTCATCTGCTTGCGCAGGCAACGATTGAGGGTTTGTTCGAGTTGAGCTGAAACCTTGTATCGCTCGCCTGCGACTTCGGAGAGTGGTCTCGGATCACGCTGCAGAATGGCAACTATCGTATCCATGCGCGTGGCGCCGGTGAAAGGCAGACGTTGCGCCAGCATTTCATAGACCACGACACCCAGACTCCAGATATCGGTTCGTTCATCAACTTGAAGGCCGCGTGCCTGTTCCGGAGACATATAACTTGTCGTCCCCAACAACAGACCGGCTTCGGTGTGGGTGCCGTTCGCGGGTTGCGCTTCATCCCAATCGGGCATCGCAGGCTCCATCAATTTCGCGATGCCGAAATCCAAAATCTTCACCAGACCATCGGCGCGTCGCATTATGTTTTCAGGCTTGATGTCCCGATGAACGATGCCGGCAAGGTGAGCGGCGACCAGCGCCGAGCAGATCTGTTCGGCGATATCCAGAATCTCATCAAGTGATAATTCCTGTTTCGCAAGCAACTGCCGAATCGTTGCGCCTTCGATAAACTCGGTCGCGATGTATCTGATGCCTTCAGCCTCGCCCACCTCGTGAATAGTCAGGATGTTGGGATGATTTAAAGCCGAAACAGCTTTCGCCTCTCTTTGAAACCGGCGCAGCCGCGCATCATCTGAAGCAAAGTAAGCCGGCAATATCTTCAGAGCGACGAGGCGATCCAGCCGAGTATCCTGGGCAAGATAGACCTCACCCATTCCCCCACCACCCAGCCGCCGCACGATCGTGTAAGGACCAATCTCGTGTCCAATCTTGTCGGCGATATCACCGCCGATGAGTATATGCGCATCCTGTGAGATGGCCGGTTGCTCGATAAAATCGCCGGCCTCGTTGTATGCGTTGACTAAGGTGGTCGCTTCCTCAAACAACTGACTGTCGCCGGCGCAAGCCGAATTAAGGAACGAGGCACGATCCTGCGGCGGGCGATCTATCGCCTCTTGCAACACCGCTTCAACCTTTTGCCATTGTTCAGGAGTCATATTAGTTTTCGTGAAAAGTGAAGGGTGAAAAGTGAAAACCAAATCAGATAGGAACTGCTTATATTCTCGACCTTTTCACCATTTACTTTTCACTTTTCACTGCCTTATACAGCCACGCTTTCGCGGCGCGCCAATCGCGTCGTACCGTCATTAGAGAAACGTTCAGGACTTTTGCCGTCTCTTCGAGACTCAAGCCGCCGAAGTATCGCAGCTCAACGACGCGGCTCTTGCGTGGATCGAGTCTTGCCAGTTCATCGAGAGCCTCATCGAGCGCCAACAGTTCAGCGGCACGCGGCTGCGACATCAACCCCACTTCAGAAACTGCCTCTTCAAAAGCAACTCGTTGCGTTTCTCCGCCGTGTTTGACGTATTGGCGTCGCCGCGCGTGATCAATCAGGATGCGGCGCATCACCTGCGCGGTCACAGCGTAGAAATGCGCGCGATTCTGCCAGGTGATGTTCGCCGAACCCGCTAGTCGCAGATATGCTTCATTCACCAGCGCCGTCGTCTGCAGCGTCTGACCTTCGCGCTCACGCTGCACATAACGGTGCGCTATGCGCCGGATTTCGTCATACACCAAGGGAGTCAAACGATCGAGCGCGGCCTTGTCTCCCTGGCCCCACTCGATTAATAGTCCTGTCAGATCATCGGCGTTAACGGTCATCATCGGGCGCGATTCTAACATCGCTTGTACGCCAAAATTTAAGCTTGTGACAAACTAAAGTTTAATCGAACATCCATGAACACTTTCGTCCCATTTTCTCGCTAGCAGTTTGAGTTGCTGAACACTCTCATCCAAATTTCTCGCTTAACTAATTGGGCGGGACATTCGCTGGACCGTCCGGTGAACTTGAATCTAAAGAGACGAGGACAATAAAAATGAACCTTCAAAGAATGCTGCTATTACTTTTAACCCTTATTCTTTCTTTAACCACCATTTCGCAGAACTTGAGTGCGCAAACAGCGACTTCAGCCCGAGTCTATCAACAGATGACACAGAGCGAACGGTCTGAGTTTGTCGCTTCCCAGGCGCAACGCATCGCCAACGAAATATCAGGCAGGAATTACGAATTTACGCCCGCCTTCGTAGAAGACATTCAGCAGGCTCTGAATCAATACTCGAGGCGTCTCGCTAAAAACGGCGACACCAGTTTAGGCAAACGTGACCTGCGGCTGGTACTTCAGCGCGGTCAGGCCCAGGCCCCGACGCTCATTGCCTCGTTCAGGGCGCGCAATATTTCGCCGCTTATCGGTCTTTATATCCCCTGGATAGAGTCGGAGTACGAGAACATTCAGTCGCCAAACTCGATGGGCGCCGTTGGCATGTTTCAATTTCTTCCGAAGACCGGAGAGCGATACGGTTTATCAGCGGACGACTTACTGGACGTGGGGAAGTCAGCTGATGCTGCGGCGCGTTACATAACCGACAGTCTCGAAAAGTTTAAGGATGATCCGATGAAGGAGGCGCTGGCGCTGCTGGCCTACAATCGTGGCGAACAGCAGACGGCACGCGATCTGAAGTTTCTTGTTAACGATCAAAACAACAAGTGCAGTATCTGCGCACTAACCGCCGATCGCAGCAAACTCGACGAGGCGTTCCGTTCCGAGAACGTCTATTACGTTCCGCGCTTCTTTGCAGCAGCGATCATCGGCGAGAACCCGGCAGCTTTCGGTTTGCAAGCGCAGCCGCTGTCATCTCACTAACCAGAAACTAGCAATACGGCACCGGCGCGCCAATCTTTTTTGATATCGATTAGATTTCGGTATCAAGATCGGTTGACGCGCATCCGGCGCATCACGCGTACACCGGCGCGCCAGTCTTCATTGATATCGAAACGATAAATTTCGATGTCGGGATCGATTGCGTGCGCCAACGCGCTAAATGCGGGATGGACGCGAAGGGTGGGGGCGACCAGATAGACGAGCGGCGACTCATTGCTGATTTTTCTATCGCCGAAAAGTTTGGCGCGCGTGATATGGCCACGGCGTCGGTGAGCCTCAACCCGTTGCCAATAGTCAACTCCCTGCAAAACATGCTCCCGCGCTTCTGCCACTTTTAACTCGATAACAACAAGGCGCCCATCCTGTCGGAGCGCCAGCAAATCAACTGGCCGAACGCCGAGGACGCCGCCTCGGGCAGTCCTGAATTGCGCGTGCAAAGGCGCAATTATCAAGCCGGGATCGAGGCGGGTGATGTCGCGACGCAAGAGCGACTCAAGCCAGGCTTCGGCAGCATTTCGGTAGAGTGCGTGATGATGGTCGGAAGCCTGAGCTGATCGGTGGGCCAGTAATTCTGTCAGAAGATTTCGCCATTCGCTGTCAGTGTTTTCGTCCAGCAGCCTTCGCCGCAGGCTCTCGAGGCCGAACCAGAGTAGTTCGCTTTCCATAACGCGGCGCACTCGCGCGAATGGCAATCCGAAGTAACGAAGAGTTTCACCATGCCGCGCTTTAACGACGTCAATTGCTTCAGGAGCCAGATCGATAAGCCGCCTGGCAATCTCGCTGGACTCGCCCGCCGGCACTGGTGGAAAGCGAGCGAGCCTCCGCTTCCATAAATCTTCACGCGCAGGCACATCCACCAGTTTCATCTCCGTCAACTGCTGATCGACTTCGAAAACAGAAATAGCCGCGCGCAGACTCTGGCGCAACAATGCAACTCGTTGAACTATTGGCTTAACCAGATCATGCTCGATCACCAGCCAGAGCTGTTGAATGTAAGGAGGCCGTGCACGCTCTCCGGTCCGCTTGAACCATAACAACGCCGCTGCAAGAAATGCATCAGCATCACTCGCTTTACTTGCGGCAACTGATCCGGTCACCGCAAGCCGCTGATGTTTTTGCCGCAGGATAATTCGCGCATAACGCCCAGGCTGTCCGCGTCGTGCGCCGGGGCTTAGCGAGGCCCGTTCAAGTTTTGCGCCGGATTGAACTGAACAGGCAAGCTCGCCTAGTTGAACTGAACGCCGTTGGCGCGCAGTCTTCACTGTTAATGCGATCGCGCTAGCGGCGGCGCGTGGCACCAGTTCAATCAGCGGTCGCTCAGCTCCCATTCGGCGTGATGCCCTGAAGGTTAACTTCTCGTCTGTTAAGTCCCAGTCAAAAATCTTCCACGCACGACTTCCCTTCTGGGTCCAGCTGGTGAGAATCAATCGTCCATAAGTGACGGCGATATCAAGCTCGCTCCTTCTGAGCGCTTGCGATTCGCCACCGTCGAGTGTGCAAAACCACTCGGCATGGGCTGTCAGCAGGTCGGCGATCTTAACTCGGGCCGCTTCGATACGAGCAGGTGTGTTAACGCGTTCAGGCATATTTTGGAGTGCGCCGGCAGAGCGCAGCAGCGACGGCGCTTTGGATTATTCGTCTATAACTCAAGATTCTTCCCTGCTAGGTTGTCGTCCGACTCTGGCGAGTGCGCAACGAAGTGATAATGGTTTGAGAATAAAGCGGTGTCGTGCTTCGCTTGCCACCGCACTCCAAAGAGTTAGTGGAAGCGGTTGTAAAGCGGTTCTGGCAGGGTGTTTCGTCGTTACTTCTATCGTGTGCTACCCTTTTTAGTCAATCAATTTCAATTAATAACTCGCTAACAAACGATCAATGAATAACGTCTATCTTGCAGCATCCGTGCGCACGCCCATCGGCCGCTTTGGCGGGACGCTGGCTTCCTGGTCCGCAGCAGATCTGGGTGTGGCCGCGGCAAAGGCTGGTCTTGAACGCGCAGGCTTACGTCCGGATCAGATTCAACAATCGATCTGGGGTTGTGCTCGCCAGGCCGGAGGCGGACCAAACGTAGCGCGCCAGATAACTTACCGCGCTGGCATTCCGGAAACGGTGCCGGCGTTCACCGTCAATCAGGCATGCGGCTCCGGTTTGCAGGCAATCATGTTGGCGGCGCAACAGATCATGCTCGGCCGCGCGGATATCGTGCTCGCGGGCGGAACGGAGAGCATGTCACGCGTGCCCTATTTTGCTGAGGGAGCGCGCTGGGGAATGCGGATGGGCAACACGGAACTGGTTGACGGCATGTACCGAGACGGCTTCAACGATCCGTTGTCGGGGTTGGTGATGGGTGAAACTGCGGAGAACCTGGCGCGCCAGTACGAGATTTCGCGAGCTGAGCAAGACGAGTACGCGCTTACGTTCACAGCAACGCGCGCAGGCGGCGATTGAGTCAGGGCGATTCGATCAGGAAATTGATCCTTTGGAAATCAAAGGCCGCAAGGGTGAGACTACAAACTTCGCTCGCGACGAGCATGCGCGGGCGGGTACGACCCTGCAAGACCTCGGAAAGCTCGCGCCTGTGTTTTCGAAAACTGGGACTGTCACGGCCGGAAACTCTTCTGGAATAACAGACGGAGCCGCCGCAGTACTTGTGCTTAGCGAAGCTGCACTGGAAAGTTCGGGAGTTCAGGCTGAAGCGAGAATCGTTGATTACGAAGTCACCGGCGTGGCCCCGGAGATTATGGGAATTGGGCCGGTGCCGGCGATTAGGTCTTTGTTAGCAAGACAGCAGCTTACGCTTGCGGAGATCGATCTCATCGAACTGAACGAAGCTTTCGCAGCCCAGGTAATAGCGTGCGATCGCGAGCTGAAGTTTGATCCGGACCGGCTAAACGTAAACGGCGGCGCGATCGCGTTAGGGCATCCCATAGGATGCACCGGGGTTCGCATTACTACGACACTGCTTCATGAAATGAAAAAGCGCGATGCGAGGTTGGGCCTGTCGACTCTTTGCGTCAGCGGAGGCATGGGACTGGCAATGCTGGTCGAACGAGTTTGAACATCAATGGGTTTAGGCAGTTCATTGTTCAACCTTTAGGTTGCAGTTGTTACAGACAAGCAGAAGGTTGAACTCTGAACTACTTGCGTTTTTCGTAGGTTGTGAGGGCCAACCTCGGGATGGCGTAATGGCAACTAACCTTTGCGTGAACTTAAGGCAGTGGCTCCGGTGAGCTAAAACCAGGGAAAGGGTTTTTGTATCGTGAAAACTAGCATTTTCAAATTAATTACAGCAGCGCTGCTGCTGACCGTTGGCGTTTCCGTGAGCGGACTTGGACAGCGAAATCATCTGACCACTAGCACCAAAGCCGCGCCAAGCTTAATGTCTTCTCTACCGCCGTCCGACGCGGTCGCTATCATCAACGTAACGCGCGTGTTCAACGAAGCACTGCCCAAACTTCTCGCAGAGAACCCGGCGAAGTTAACTGAAGTGACAAACGAACTGGCAAGGTTTAAGACGCAGACGGGTCTTGACCCTCATTCTTTTGATCAAGTTGCCCTTGGCCTTAATTACAAATATCCACGCGAAGGCATCACCAGGGTTTCAACAGTAGCGCTGGCCCGCGGAACGTTTAACGCTGGAGCCCTGGTGGCAGCCGGCAGGTTAGCGACGAATGGAAAATATTCGGAACAAAAGTATCAGGGGAAAACGATTTACATCTACAGCCTCGAACGGCAACTCAAGCTTTTGGGGTTATGGGACATGAAGGTGCGCGACCTGGCGGTTGCCGCGCTGGACGGCAATACACTTGTCCTTGGCGATCTTGAAGCGGTGCGCGGCGCTATTGACGCAACGCGGGCAGGAAAACATCCCAACGCCGAGTTATTGGCCCTCGCCAGCCGTGACCCAAATGCAATTGTGGGATTCGGCGGCAACGTTTCACCGAAGCTCCTGGAGAATCTGAGTCTGACTAACGACACGATCGCGCGTGAGTTGACCGCGGTTCGGCAGCTCTATGGCACGCTCGGTCTGACCAGCTCCGACCTCGAAGTAATGTTGACGGCACGCACAGTAGACACTTACTCCGCGAAAAATCTTGGCGATACTCTCGAGGGATTGAAACAGCTTGGCGGGTTGTTTATTAATCGCCTGACAGGAGCGAAAGGTACATTGGCAAGAAGCGCGCTGGAAAACTTGAAAGCTACCACAACCGGCAACGAGCTTCAGGTCAGGACAGCTGTCGCGCAGTCGCAGGTCGCGCCTTTGTTAAAGTGACGCTATTTCCAGGTTTCAAGTTTGCTCCAGGAACTTGAAACGTGGAACTTGAAACGTGGAACTTGAAAACTATCCTTCACCAGTCGGAATCGGAAATTGCTGTTGAGGTGCAATCTCTGGTTCGCTCTCCTCAAGACTTGTAAGCACGTCCGTGTAGATCTTGATCTTTCCGTCCTGCTTCATCCGTTGCTGGACCGCGCTAATGTAGTCTTCGAAAATCTGACTCTGTTTACCGGAAAGCATAGTCTGCTTTAACGTGTCTTTTTGTTTGGCAAACTCAGCCAGGTCAGCTTCTTTGCGATTTGTGATCCCCAGAACAACGAACGAGTCTCCAACCTTTATGGGGGTTTTCGTAACTTCGCCATTTTTCAGAGCGTAGACGGCATCGTCGAGAGCAGGACTTGTGCCCGCATCACCGAGAGCCGAGCCGAGCTTATGACCGTCAGCACTGACACCTTCAAAGCCCGCCTTTTCAGCCGCAGCTTTCAGTTCGCCGGCGCCGTTAACTGAAGCCGCGAGCTCTTTGGCTTTCTGTTCTAACTGTTCCTTCGCGCGCTGTTGCTTAACTACTTCGGCAACATTGATCTTGATTTCGTCAAACTCCGGAATGCGTGGTTCCCTCTTCTCGACCAGCATCGGGACGGCAAAGCCACCCTTAACCCCGGTTCGGTCCCCGACGTCTTTGGGATTGTTCAAAGCCCCGATTGATGCTTCGAATTGCTGACTACTGCCGATGTCCTTAACGTCGTCGCCGGGCTTGATGAAACCCGTCTCCCTAACCATTTCGCCTGGCTGCATGTTCGCTTCGGCACTTAACTGCTGCGCGACTTTCTGCGGGTCCTTGATCTCCTTTAGCAAAGTCTGGGCGCGCTCGGCGATTTTCGCCGCCGCTACATAGCCCCTGCGATTACGCAGTGAGGCCAGCAAATCCGGTTTCGCTTCTTCGAAAGTTTTCGGCACCGATTCGCCACGACGCAAAATGTACCAGTTTCCGGCATATCTGACCGGAATGTCCGAAACATCGCCAGGCTGCATATCGACCGTCCGATCATAGAGCCCGTCGACCTTGTTCGGGTTCTTGTGGTAAGGCCGGGCCAGGTAGCCACCGCTTTTCGCGGTCGCGGTATCCTCCGAATTTCCGCGCGCCAAATCAGCGAAAACCTTCTCAGAGGTCTCAGGGCTCGCTGCCCGGGCTTTCTCAATCAGCGCTTTCGCTTTTTGCTCCACTTGCGCATCGAGATCCTTGCGCGCAACCTTCAAAAGAATCTGCTGGACCTTAACGCCAGCCTGCTTATTTTCAGGTGCAAGCTTGTCAAACTCGTCGTGTAGATCCTTGTCTGAAATCTGCAGTTTTTCACCAGACTTTGCCTGGTCTATATAAACATAGCGAATCTTCTTTTGCGGCTCGTTGATTTTGAAGTCATTCTTGTGCTGTTCGAAATAAGCCTTCAACTCATCGTCGGAAGGTTGAATTTTTTTCGCGAGTTTTGCCTCGGATAGTACTGCGTAAGTGACGTCAAAACTTGCGTTCGTACGCTTGAAGTCTTCCTGAACTTCGCTATCCGAAACATTCACCGCAGCAGTTACGAATGCCCGCAACTTGTCCTGGGCGATCTCGTCGCGCACAGTTTTCTCAAACGCTTCCATATCCCCATAGCGGGCTGTGACTGATTGTTTGTACCGCTCAAAATCAACCACTCCGGACGGATCGGCAAACTGTTTACGTATCTTCTCCGCCACTTCCGCGTCGCTGGCGGAAAGACCAAGCCGGGCAGCCTCCTGAGCAACTACGCGATTACGCACCATGCCGTCAACAAAACGCTTGTAACCGCCCAGCTGGGTGATGCTGGCGCGGCCGCCGAACATTTGCAGATAGTTATCTTTCAGGCGAGTCACCTCAGCCACAGTGATCTGGTCACCGCCCACTTTAGCGACCAGGGCACTACTTCTGGAGGGTTCCGCGTTGTTGGTGTTCCTCGGCGCATAGAAGAAAATCAGACTGACTCCCATCAGGAGTACGAATCCGAGGACGATGATTCTGCTGGTGTGTTTCAGTCGCGATAGTTGTTTGAGCATGTCCTTACCTCTCTAGCAAAGGGCGGATTGTAAAGGAGACCGGATGAGGGTGCAACCGCACCAGCCATTTGGCCCAAAGGGTGTTTCAACTGAGCTGACTGCCCTGGTGCGGTCGATTGCTGCTTCCGTTGCCGGATGCTATTTTAGCTGGCACGAATGAACTCGATTGGCAACTCAGCAGGTTTATGGATCGGTTTCAGCCTCTTCGTCCTTTTCATGCTGAGCCTGGATCTCGGACTCTTCAACCGCAAAGCCCACGCCATCAAATATCGCGAAGCAGTGATCTGGAGCGCTGTCTGGATCACGGTCGCAATGATATTTGCTGGTATCGTCTTCTGGTATCAGGGTACTGATCTCGGACTGAAGTTTTTGACGGGCTACGTCATTGAGCTCTCGCTCTCCGTTGACAACCTATTCGTCTTCCTCCTGATTTTTTCTTTTTTCAAGGTGCCGGCGGCGGTGCAGCACCGCGTTCTCTACTGGGGTGTCATCGGCGCACTCGTGATGCGGTTAACGATGATTTTCATCGGCGCCGCCCTCATCAACCGGTTCCACTGGATCATCTACATCTTCGGTGCCTTCCTCATCTACACCGGTATCAAGATGTTTCGTCAGGAAGATACCGACATTCAACCTGAAGAGAACCCCGTCGTGCGCGCAGTGACGCGCTATATACCCATTACCCGGCATTACGAAGGGAAACACTTTTTCACCCGGGTTAACGGCAAACTTACCGGAACTCTACTACTCCTGGTGCTGGTGATTGTTGAAGTCACGGATCTGGTCTTTGCAGTTGATTCGATTCCGGCGATATTCGCGATCACCACCAACACTTTTATTGTTTACACCTCCAACGTCTTCGCCATTCTCGGACTTCGTTCGCTGTATTTCCTGCTCGCCGGAGTGGTGGAGAAATTTCAGTATCTCAGGATGGGTCTGGCAATCGTACTCACCTTTATTGGTGTGAAAATGCTGATCGAAGCGTTCCATCTCGTCATTCCCGTTTGGATATCACTGGTGGTGGTGGCAACCGTGCTGCTAGCCTCGGTGGCTGCCTCCATCCTCTGGCCAAAAGAAGCCGAGATGGATATCGATGTGGATCTGCCTGAAGACTTCGACTCGCCTTTTGAAGACGACTCGGAGGACAATCCTGACGAAAAATAAGGCCTTCTTCGCCGTACTAGTTGCAGCCTCTCGTTTCGGCATCCGCCCGTGACCAAAAGACTTGCTTGAACGCTGTCTTGCCGCTGTGCTAGATTCGTTCCTGGTTGTGTCGCTGTTGAACGTTGCGCATTAGTACCGAACAGTGCTGCCAACCCGGCTGCCCGACTTTCCACACCCCGGCAGATTCCTTAATCAGTCGCCAATCCCCTGCGACATTAATTTTGCGAACGGTTTCGCGATTTGCAGTTGCCCCTCAGTTTTAAATAGCTTCAAAACATGAGTACCAGGACCCGGCTTTTTGTTTTTGATTGGTGGGTAGTCCAGAAACGGGTGGTTTACCTCCTCGTTGCTATCCTGATTCTTTGCGGCATCGCTGTCGGCGGAGCCCTCTACGTTTGGAAGTACGGCAACCCGCTAAAAAACGTCGGCACCGGAGTAAAACTGGCGTCTGGCGCGCGCTTCATTTCATTTGAAGGAGATGTGCGCGTGATCCGCTCAGCTACGCGCGAGACCGTTATTCCCGGTGCGGACACGGAACTTTATCCCGGCGACACGGTGCAGACTCAGGCCAGCGGACGAGCACGCGTGAGCATGGCGGATGGCTCAACCCTGGTGGTGCGGCCCAACAGCACGATCATTGTCCGCGACAATGCCAGTGAGGATGACGGCAAGAAGACGAACGTTCACGTGGTGGTAGATAGCGGACAGATGTACGTGCGCACTGAACAACAAACTGACGGGACGATAACGTCGTCGAGACTCACAAGACAAGCAGCCAGATTGGCGCAAAGACGAATGCGAGCTTCGCTGTTAATCCGGATCTTACGGAAGAGATTCGCGTTAACACTGGTGCGATCGATACTACAAACCAGAGCGGTGAGAAAACGACGCTGCATGGAGGGACCTACGTCGCAGTCAATCCTCAGGGAACTCTTTCGCCCGCACAAAGACTGCTCGACATTCCGCAGCCGGCTCTGCCACGCGATCTGGAAAAGTTTTTTGTTGAAGGAAGTGGTTCAGCCAGCATCCCCCTGAAGTGGCTCAAACCTCAAACTGGCACTGCTGGTTTTTACAAAGTGGAAGTAGCTACTTCTCCCTTTTTCGTTGATGGCGGCAAAGTGATAGAGCGTGACCAACTGGGCTCGACGGAATTCAGCGCGAGTGATTTGCGACCGGGGGTGTACTTCTGGCGTGTGCGCGCAATTGCGTCAAGCGGACAAACAAGTGACTGGAGCGAGCCCAAGAAATTTATTGTAGCCACGCGAGGGACCGGTTCGCGGGTGCCCGTTTCGGATCTTGAAGCGGAGTTGTTGGGTGGGCAGGTCTATCTGGTTCGGGGGCGCTCAGAGCCAGGCACCACGATTCGAGCTGGCGGGCGCGAGGCCATCGTGCCTGCCGACGGATCGTTTCAACTTCAGGTCACTCCACCGCCCGGAACCGGTGAGATCACCATCGATGCAGAAGACTCTCGTGGCAATGTTACCCCCTATCGCTTGCCGCTTCACGCGCGCGCGGGCCGTGGGAAAAGTTGAGCCGGATTGTTTGGTTTGAAATATCCCTGAGGACTCAAGGTTTTTTCAATGTCAAGGCATGTAATTCTCCTAACCGACGCGCACGAAGCACCAGCTTACGAGTTGATTGAGGCCTTGCGTCTCGCCGGCGTAAAGACCTTAGTCGAAGGCTTGCGAGCAGGCGGAAGTGAAGCCCCGGTGAGGCGCGCCGAGGCTGAGAACGTAGACGAAATCTGGGAACAGTTGCCCTTGGCTGTTCTTTACGAAGTAGTTCCCGGCGCCGATATGGTGGAGCTTCACGGGGCAATCGAGCAGGCAAGAAGTTTGTGGCCAGGCACACCGTTAATCGCCTGTCGCCGTCAGTTGAGCGGCTTTCATGGTCAGAGCTGGCGCAGTCTTGACGGGGCTGCTTTGAAGCGGCTGGGCTTTCGTGCTATCGCCGACAAGGCCGCGCAATTGCCCGCAATTTTGCACGAGATTGAAGGTCACGGAGCGACCGGAGAGTTGAAACTCCCGGATATCGTTAGTCCGCCGAATCAGAGTGCCGCAACCTTACTCCCGGCGCGAATGAGTGCTCGTAAAGTTCGCGCTGCTTTTGATCTTGTCTCTTCGCTTCACTTTATCGGCGATCAAAACACCGCCGCACAAACTGCTCTTAGTGGACTCGCGCCACTGGTCCAAGCGGATCGTTGGGCCATATATCTCTTCTCGGACACCAAGAGTCCGGAAGCGGCGATTCTGGAAGCGGTCGCCTCGCTCACACCCACTGATGAAATGACCTCTGATCCGTCCCAGGACTGGCGCCGGCTTTTGTTAGGAGATGAAATTCTTCACCCCGGTTCAGAGTCGAAGGCGGCGAGACTCGCCGGTGCCGGCATGGGCACGATTAAGAAAAAGGAACGCGGGAAACACTTCCTAGCTGTCCCACTCGTTTGCGGCGAACGGATTCTCGGCGTGCTCGAAGGCACTCGCCAACAAAACTCGTTTACAAAAGCTGAGGTCGGTGTCCTCACGGCACTGGCTCTGCCAATCGCCTCGGCTCTTACTAACGCAGTGCGCATCGGCGAAGCTGAGCGGCTTTCGCAAACTGACGACTTAACCAAACTACACAACGCCCGTTACCTGCGGCAGTTTCTTCTCAACGAGATTCGGCGTGCTCGCCGCTATGGTTCTATCGTGGCGGCCCTGTTTCTGGACCTCGACGACTTTAAGCAGGTGAACGACGCTCACGGCCACCTCGCAGGCTCTCATGTGCTAATGGAGATGGCGGCAGTCATCCTGTCTTCCATTCGCGATACTGACGCTGTCGCACGCTATGGCGGAGACGAGTTTGTGATCGTGTTGCCCGACACGCAAATAGAACTGGCCGGAACCGTTGCGGAACGAATCCGCGACAAGATTTCTCATCACCGGTTTCACGCCGGTCGTAACTTGAAGTTGTCGCTCACCGCAAGTTTCGGAGTCGCTGCCTTCCCGCTGCACGCCTCCTCTCCGCAACAGCTGATTGCCGCAGCGGACACTGCGATGTACGAAGCTAAGGCTGCCAACAAAAACTGTATTCGTTTCTCCGCCTCGCTTTCCAGAGAGTCAAGAGTACCTAACGAAGGCGGCACGCCTGCCGATATCTCGGAGACAGGTGACGGAAAAGCTTTTTCTTGATAGCGCAAACGCTGAAAATAAGTGTATCTTGGTTAGTTGGCACGCACCTTGTGATCGATGAGTAGTTGGCGAATGGTGACTTACCTGCGGGCGTACCGCCCTAACTGGCAAACTCGATATTTGTTCTACCCCTGGAACAGTCACAAGGGAACCGGTGCCTACCCGACGGACGCTCTCATATTCATATTCACGGGAAGAGATCAATAAATGGCTTTTAAATCGATTTTCAGCTTGTTTTCTAGTGATCTAGCAATAGATTTGGGAACAGCCAACACACTCGTTTACGCCAAGGGACGAGGCATCGTCGTGTCGGAACCTTCCATCGTGGCGATCAACAAGGTCACTAACCAGGTTGAAGCGGTAGGGCGCGATGCGAAGGAAATGTTGGGAAGAACACCCGGCAACATTGTGGCGATACGGCCGATGAAGGACGGGGTCATCGCAAACTTTGAAGTCACTGAGAAAATGTTGCAGCACTTCATACGCAAGGCCCATAACGGCAAGACCTGGGTCAGTCCTCGGGTTGTCATTGGCATACCCTCTGAAATCACGCAGGTTGAACGGCGCGCAGTTGAAGACTCGGCCTACCGCGCCAAAGCATCGGAAGTTTATCTCGTCGAGGAAGCAATGGCGGCCGCAATCGGAGCCGGACTACCGATCACTGAACCGCATGGCAATATGGTGGTTGATATTGGGGGCGGGACCACAGACATCGCAGTGATCAGTTTGAGCGGAATCGTTTACTCCCGCGCCGTGCGCGTGGCCGGAAACGAGATGGATGAAGCGATCATCTCCTACATCAAGCGCAAATATAATCTGCTGATTGGCGAACGCACTGCCGAAGCAATCAAGATTGAGCTGGGCTCGGCGTATCCTCTGGATGAACCTTTGTCTTATGAAGTACGCGGTCGGAATCTCATCGAGGGAATCCCGAAGACGATTACAATGTCTGACGAGGAAGTTCGTGAGGCACTTGCCGACTCCATCGCCACGATCATTAATGCCGTGCGCGTGGCCCTGGAACGTACTCCTCCGGAACTGTCTGCGGACATAGTCGAGCGCGGGATCGTATTGACAGGTGGCGGCGCGCTGTTGAAGAACCTTGATAAACGCCTCTCGATTGAGACCGGCTTGCCGGTGTCAGTAGCTGAAGACCCGCTGGCCTCGGTTGTGCTTGGCACTGGGAAGATGCTTTCCGACTTCGATTTACTCAAGCGAGTAAAGTGGGAAAACACGATGACCAGCGGGATGTAAAAAAGCAGTGGGCAGTGGGCAGTAAAAACAAGAATGTACTTAGGAACTCGGAACTCGAAACTTAGTTAATGGCTGCCATTCGCACACAAAAAGAGATTCGTCAGCGCGCACCAATCTGGCTCGGGGTGTTGCTGTTGACTAATCTGGTGATCATGGCGGTCGACGCGCGCGACAGCGTTACCCGTCAGCGTTTGCTTAGAGTCTGGGTCCAGGCCCTGGTTTCGCCCGCGCAGAGCATCTCTTCCGGCGCCAGTGGGGCGAGCACAAACTTCGTCAAGCAAATCATCAACTTCCGGGGAACCGCGAATGAAAACGAGAGATTGAAGCAGGAATTGTCGACTGCCCAACTGGAGCTCCGTAACGCACAGCAAGCGGCGGCTGAGAACGAACGACTCAAAGGTCTTCTCAATCTCAAGGAGCAAACTGGTTACGACCAGGTGAACGCTCGGGTGATCGCCCGCGATTCATCTATCTGGTTCAACACCATTACCATCAACCGCGGCAGTTCGTCCGGCATTGCTCTTAACATGCCAGTGGTTACGGCAAGCGGAATCGTCGGCCGCGTTATTGCTCTCAGTCCCTGGACGGCACAGGTGATGATGGTCACCGATGAAAAGGCGGCCGCCGGCGCAATTGTCGGGCAGCTTGGAGGTTCGGGGGCGCTTGGCTCGATAAGAGGTCTTGGCGAGAAGGGGCTCGTGGAAATGCGTTACGTTTCCGGGCTCGAGAAAGTTGGAGTAGGCGATTACATACTGACGACTGGCCAGGACGGCATTTATCCTCCGGGATTGACTGTCGGTGAGGTTGTGCAGGTAAGCCCAGGCACGGCAACACAGTCTCACCAGATTTTGATTAGGCCCAGCGCGAAATTCGATCAATTGGAAGAAGTGGCGGTCTTGCTCTATCATCCGCCACCGCGGCCTGCTCCCGAACAGACCCTGCCAAACGTAGATAAGGCAAAGAAGTAGTGAAAGGTGAAGAGTAAAGAGTGAAAAGCAGAGCGCTTTTTTACCTTTCACTTTTCACTTTTCACTTACCACTGTTTCAACATGCCTCAACTTAAGACTGCGGCAGCACTCGCAGTAGCCATAATCCTGCAGTTGTGCCTGGGGGCTGTTTGGTTCCCGCTTTCCTATATTGACTTTCCGCTGATTGTAGTTGTTTACATCGCCTTGCAGCGACACGCATGGCATGCGCTGATCGTTGGCACTATCGCCGGCATCGCCGTCGATGCGGCCAGCCGCGGACTTATTGGCGCTGGTGGGTTCTCCAAGACACTGACGGCCTACCTAATTTATGTTGCGGCCACTCGAATAAACCTTGAAAATACACTGCTGAGGATTCCGGTGGTCGCCGCCGCATCCGTGATCGACTCGGCAATCTATGTATTCTGGCATCGGTCGCTGGGTTACCCACCGACCATGCCGTTTATGCAGACGCTGTCGTACCGGCTGATCGGGACAACCGTTGTAGGAACCTTTGCTCTTTATTTGCTGAATTCACTTTTTACCGAACGAGCACGGCAACGCCGTTCCTTCGCTTCGCGTCGAAAGGGCGCGCGACGCGGTCCGGGTAAGCTGAGAAGATGAAAAAGCAGAAATCAGGACTCAGAATTCAGGAGTCAGAAGTCGGCGCGAGCGACAAAGTGACGGACATCACGTTCGCTACTTTGCTCGGGAAGTCACGGCTGCAAAACAACTCCTGCTAGTACTGACCCTGAATTCTGACTCCTGAGTCCAGACTCCTGAATCCTTTTTTATGAAATTCGAAGACACCTCGCAAAACCTCCGCAGCCGGCTTTGGGCCGTGCAAAGTATCGTTGTGCTGCTGCTCGCTTTACTGGGCATCAGGCTCTATTATCTGCAGCTGGTTCGCGGCCAGTACTACGCTGAGATTGCGCAGAATCAAAGAATACGGCTGTTGCCCATACCAGCCCCGCGCGGTGTCATTTACGATCGCGACGGCAACCCGCTGGTTAGCTCCACTCCGATCTACAACGTTATCCTCTCCCGTGAAGATTTGCGCGACCGCAAACTTATCTCCCTTGCAGGGCCGCTCGCCGAAGCCCTGAGCGTTGACCCTGACATACTTCGTGATCGGTTTGAACAGATCGGCTCGCAACCGGCGTTTGAATCCATCCTGGTAAAGCAGGACGCAACGCAAGGGGACATTGCCTGGGTCGAGGCCCACGAATTGGAGTTTCCCGAGTTGCGTGTCGAGCAACAGCCGCAGCGCCGTTATCCGGATAGCGGCATGCTGGCGCATGTGCTCGGATATGTTGGCGAGATTAGCCCTGAGCAACTGAAACAGGCGAGCTACAAAGACAAGGGCCTTAAGCCTGGCGACATCATCGGGCTAAGTGGCCTTGAACAAACCTACGATGATTATCTTCGCGGCAAAGACGGTTACCGAAAAGTTATTGTTGATAGTCGCGGACGCATTCAGGATGAGATCGAGACTATTGCGCCGCAACCGGGTCAGGATTTGGTTACTTCTATCGACCGCGACCTGCAGCTTGTCGCCGAGGAACAATTGCGGACATCCTCAACCGGACGCGGCGTGATTGTGGCCATGAATCCGAATAACGGCGAAATACTCGCGCTGGCCTCGGCGCCCACCTTCGATCCAAATCTCTTTTCGCGCATCGGCACGAAAGAAGGGCGCGCGGAGTATGTGGCTGTGCTGAACGACCCGCAAAAACCTCTGATTAATCGTGCCGTTCAAAGCCGCTATCCACCTGGTTCAACCTGGAAAATTCCGATGGCGGTTTCCGGGCTCGAACAGGGAGCCATAACACTCGACCATTCAAGTCTCGTGTGCGGGGGCGGCATCATGGTCGGAAACAAGTTTACGCGTTGCATGGGAAATCATGGCACGCCGGACATCAAAGCGGCCATTACTCATTCCTGCGATGGTTACTTCTATCGTCTGGGTCTCAAAATGAGGCTCGACGGGATTGTTGCGATGGTTGAAGAGTTTGATTTGAACAAGCGCACCGGAATCGATTTGCCGAACGAGGTGCTCAACCTGACACCTTCGCTGGAACTCAAGAAACGCACGCAGGGTGAAAACTCGGAGTGGAAAGATATCGACACTGTCTACGCCTCGTTTGGTCAGGTCTACGACATAATAACTCCAATATCCTTGCTGCGAACGATCGCGGGCGTGGCCAATGGCGGCAAGCTTTATGTGCCGCACCTGCTTAAGGAAGTAAGACCCGTAGGCACGGAAAACACACCGGACTACCGCGCCGGTCGCGGCTTTCAATCGCTCGATCCCGCGCGACCGAATCCAAAGATGCTGCCAATTCCCGAAGACATCCATCACCTCGTAGTCGAAGGAATGTGGGGCGTCGTCAATAACGGTGGTACGGGAGCGGCCATTCGCATGGCGGGCTTCGACATCGCTGGCAAAACCGGTACAGCCCAGGTAGTGGGTCTGGGAAAGGACTCGGGGAAGAACAAGGACCATTCCTGGTTTGTGTCGTATGCACCGGCTTACAAACCTGAAATTGCTTTAGTAGCGTTAATCGAAAACTCGGGCTTCGGCGGGATCCACGCAGCGCCGGCGGTCCGGCGAGTCTACGACGTCTACTATCGCAAGACACGTAATGAAGAACCGCCGGGCGCCCTGCCTATCGCCAAGACACCGAAGCCGGAAAATAAGTCTCCGAAGAAACCCGAGGCAATAGCTAAAAATCAGTGAAGCGTGAAAAGTAAAAAGTGACGAGTAAAATTCATGATCTGACTTTTCACTTTTCACTCTTCACTGACTGACTGTATTTCCCATGGTTGCAATAATCCCAAAAAGAGGCCTTCGCGATTTCGACTGGCTGCTGGCACTGCTGGCAATTGGAATGGTGTGTTTTGGTTCCCTCCAGATCCGTAACGCCACACCGACCGAAAACTTCTGGGTAAAACAACTGATTGGTCTGGCCATCGGGATCGTGGTGATGCTGTTAATCGCCTTTAACGATTACCGAAAGCTGTTGAATATCGCACCCGCGTTCTACATCTTCGGTTTGTTGTTGCTGGTGATCGTGCTTGTGCCGGCCTTTAGCTTGCGAATCAACGGACAGCGCGCCTGGATCAAAGTCCCCGGGATTGGACAGTTTCAGCCGTCGGAGTTTGTAAAGGTGACCACGGCGATGATGCTGGCCCGTTATTTCGGGAAAAACCGCACCGGCACGCTGACGCTGAAAGAAATGGCCGTCGGCGGGTTAATACTCGCGCTGCCGATAGTCCTCATTCTGCTTGAGCATGATGTGGGCTCCGTGCTGACTTACTTGCCAATCCTCGCAACAGTCCTGTTTCTCTCGGGCATCCGAATGCGTTACGTCGTCGCAGCTGCGGTTATGGGAATAGTCTTGTTGCCTTTTGCGTACTGGGTTGGCGTCAAAACCCACCTAATCAAGAACTACCAGCAGGAACGCATCAACGTAATTCTCGAACCCGAGAAAGCCGACAAGCGCGGGTTTGGTTACAACACCTGGCAATCGATCCTCACCGTAGGCGAGGGCGGACTGCTGGGCGCCGACACGAGCGCAGCCCACTCGCAGAGTAGTCTCAAGTTTCTGCCCGAGGCGCATACAGATTTTATCTTTGCTGTTATTGCCGGGAATTCAGGATTCGTTGGCTGCATCATGGTCTTGCTTGCTTATATGATTTTGCTTTCCCGGCTGATTGCCGGCGCTAAACGCGCGCCGGATCGTATGGGGATGCTGGTGATCATGGCGATCGTGGGCGGTCTCACCTGCCAGATATTCATTAACATCGGAATGGAATTGGGTATTTTGCCGGTGATTGGTGTACCGCTGCCATTGTTGAGCGCCGGACTCGCGTCGCTGATAGCCACCTTCATTGCGATCGGCTTTGCGATCAGTGTGCAGTTAAGAAGGTTTGTAAACTAGCGACGGTGTGCGGTCGTGGTGCAGTTTGGACGAGCCGGCATAATTGCTTAACTCACTCAAGATGAACCAGTACTGAGCACTATCGTTTCGCGTTTGCCTCAGCTTGGGTTTATACTCGCCTAGCTCGCGCCTGCGGAGGATTTGGTTTCAGCCGTTCAGAGCCTTTGAAACAAACAAGCAGCACGACGGAAGCTCGATTTAAGAAGCTCGGTGCGCCCGAAAAGCGAGTCATCAGAATTTTTTAGCGATCGTCCAAACTTGAATGGACGTATCTTTCAAACTCTTATAGTCCGCCTCCGGAAGAGGCTATCAGGCCAAAAGTTGGGAGCTTCAAGGTTCCCTTTGACATCCAGCTAACTTCAAACAGGTCGCGAGCACACCCGGCCCGACCGGACGTACTAATGCCTGCGCTAAATGCCAAGGCGCTCCCTGTTGCAAGTTTTCGCTGGACGCCTAAGCGGCTAGTTAGGTTCCTTTTTGATTAGTTTTAGTGACTCTCGCGTTCTGGGTGAACTCCATCCAGACTCAACTCAATCGGTACGCGACCGACAATCGATTCATTACCAGCCAAAGGGCGGCCTTCAGGGAGCGCAGGCATCAAGCCTGCACGTTTCTTCCCTCACGCGATTGCCGCATATCCGGCCGAGGATTTCCAGCAAACCAGTTTCTGGCGAGACGCACTGCCGTCTTGCTAAATCGTGGCCCATGCGTCTCGCTCTGCAGCTCGAAGCGCTCCGTGGCCAATCCACAATTTCAAGCAATGTCCCTCGCCAACCTGAACGCCTGACTACGCGCAAGACAAAGTTGGAGGCCATCCGTGGCCTTTCGCATTTTGCGCTCGGTTGACAGGTTCGCCGGGACTAATCAGGAGACATTAACCAAGACATGGCAAAAGAATTAATAGTGAGCGTCAACGGACGCGAAAAAAAGATCGCGATCATCGAGAACGAAAAGGTCACAGAGTTCTATATCGAACGCGGCGAAGGCAATCAGGGAATTGTCGGCAACATCTACAAAGGGCGCGTAATGCGCGTCCTGCCCGGTATGCAGTCAGCTTTTGTTGACATTGGGCTCGAGCGCGATGCGTTTCTCTATGTATCCGATTTCTTCGACGAAGAAGAAGAGTTTGAGCGCATCGTTATCGACAAATCGCAGAAGGGTAACGTCGAAGACGCGCAGCGCGTGGCCGCCGAACAGATCGCGATGGCCCGCGTGGAACGCGAGCGACACATCGAAGCCACTCACGAGCGCGTTGAGCCTCTGAGCGATATGGAGCAGGAAGAGGTGGCGGAGATTGCAGCTGAAGCGCCGCCCGAGATTGCGGAAGAACAAGCAGTCGAAGGCGACGATTCCGGCAAGCGTCGCGGCCGGCGAGGCCGGCGGAGGCGCGGCGGCAAAGAGGTCTCCGACACAGAGGAGGCAGTTCCCAGCCGGACGCGAATTAGAGCGGAGGACATTGATACGCCATTCGTTGCCGCGGATCCCTCGATTCAACGAATCGTGGATGAAGAGGAAACTGCGGCCAATGGCGAAATGTTTAAGGACGCACGGCTTCAGGAGCGGCTCTTCGATCAAATACATGCGAGCGAATTCAATTTAGAAGATGACTTTCGCACGGCCGAAGTCGGCTCGGTTATCTCGAGTGTTGATTACCGCGACGATTCCTTCCAGCGTGTGGATGACGGAGACAGTGCTGAAGCTGCGGGAAGCGTGGCGCCATGGGTCCGCGAACCAATCGCGGCGCGCATTGAAAGTTTTGTTGATGAAGTCGAGGACAAGAGACTGCAGAGCGCTTCATTTCAACGCGTCAGTGATGACGAAGCCGAAGTCGATAGTGCTTCAGGTCGCGTTGAAGCTGATGATATTGAAGTGTCTGAAGAGCAACCTCGCGAACGTGCCGCTTCCAAAAAATCGCGCGTGGGAAAACTCCTTAGCAGTCTCGGCGGGAAAAAGAAGGCGCCGAGTAAGAAGTCTCCAAGCAAGAAGGCCTTGAAAGAACCAGCTTCGGAGGACGGCGAGATCGTTGACGACGCTCGGGTCGAAAGCCGTTATGCCGATGCAGAGGCAAGCGTCGACGAGCCGGGTTCCCGTGCCGAGTTCGCTACGCGTCGGGGTGGTCGCCGCCGCCGTCGCCCCAGTAAAGCAACTGCACCCACTGACGGCGAAGCCCCCACTCCTGATTCCGGAACTGAGGAAGCAACAGAAAATAGTGACGAAGCAGAGACTGATTTTGTAGCCGAAGAAGTTGCACCAGCCGAAGAAGTTGCCGAAGTTGTGGACGAGAGTCCCGCGCCGGCGGCTTCTATGACACCGGCGGCGGATAACCGCGAACCACGCGGCGGGCGTGATTCTCGCGACCGCGGTCGTGGCGGACGCGATTCCCGTGGCGGACAAAGAGGCTCGGGGCGCAGGGACCGGCAACAACAGCCGACGATTACAGACCTGCTGCGCGAAGGTCAGGAGATTCTGGTTCAAATCGCGAAGGAGCCGATCGCCAAGAAAGGTGCGCGTATCACTTCGCATATCGCTCTTCCTGGCCGGTTTTTGGTTTACATGCCGACCGTCGAGCACGTTGGCGTGTCCAGGAAAATTGAATCAGACAGCGAACGCCAACGGCTGCGCAAACTGATAACCCTCATTCGCGGAAGTGAAGAAATTCCCTCGGGCGGCTTCATCGTCCGTACGGCGGGCGTTGGAATCAGCGAAGCAGATTTGCGGGAAGATGTTCGTTATCTCGTTCGCACCTGGCTGGATATTCGCGCGGCCGCTGAGAAGTCGAAACCGGCAACGCTTGTTCATAAAGACCTCGATCTGGTGCAACGAATCCTTCGTGATCAGTTGTCCGACGACTTCGCTGCAATCCGTGTCGACTCTGAAGAGGAGTATGAAGCCATCGTTGAGTTTATCAATCGCATTCAGCCGCGGATGGTAAAACGCGTGAAACTTTATACGCGCGAACGGCCGATCCTCGAAAGTTATGGCGTGCAGGCTGAAATCGATAAGGCGATCAAGCCACGCGTGTGGCTGAAGTCGGGGGGTTACCTGGTCATTAACCAGACCGAGGCGCTGGTGGCAATTGACGTCAATACCGGCAAGTTTGTCGGCCGCGGTAGTGGGCGCCTTGAAGACACGATCACACGCACCAACATGGAGGCCGTCGATGAGATTGTGCGGCAGATTCGACTCCGTGACCTCGGTGGGATTATTGTCCTCGATTTGATCGACATGGAGGAGCGGCGCAATCGTGCGCGCGTTATGGGAGCATTACAGGATGCGTTGCGCGGTGATAAGTCTCCCACGAAGGTTCTTTCGTTTAACGACTTCGGCCTCGTCATCATGACGCGAAAGCGCGTGAAGCAGTCGTTGGAGCGCACGCTATGTGCGCCTTGCCAGTATTGTCAAGGAGCGGGACTGATCAAGTCGCCGCAGACAATTTGTTATGAATTACTCGAGGAAGCGCGGACGCTGGGCAAGGCTATGAATGGCGACAGAAAGAACCGCCAGGCAACACTCCGCATTCACCCGGAAGTAGCAAAGGCGCTGCGCAGCTCCGAAAGAGATGTGTTGAATGAGATCGAAGAATATCTTGGGCCGGTGGATATCAACAGCAGCGATCCCACTGTCCACCAGGAACAATTTGACTTTGCGTTCATCTAAGAGTGGCGTCGATGAGCAGACTGGGAAACATCTGGAAAACGATGCTTGCCGGTGGCGCCGGGGTGGCGGCGCTGGCAGCGCTCAACGCGGCGATTCAACGCAACGCCAGCGAGCCTGATGACAGCGCCCTCGGCGGCGAGGCCCACTTCTTCCGTTGGAAACATGGCCGGGTGTTTTACAAAACGTCGGGAGCGCAGAACCCCGGGCCTCCCCTTGTCTTCATCCACGGCGTGGGCGCCGGCGCCTCCAGCTTCATGTGGAGGAAAAATTTTGATGATCTGGCAAGAGACTTTCGCGTTTATGCTCTCGACCTCCTGGGCTTTGGCTTTTCCGACAAACCAGCCGTCGCTTCCTACTCTGCCGATCTTTATGTCGAGCTGATCACCGACTTCATTCGTGAAGTGGCGGGCCACCCAGCGAACATAATCGCGAGTTCCCTGGGAGCGGCTTACGCGATTCGGGTGGCCGACGAACATCCGGAGTTGATCAATTCTATGATCCTCAATGGACCCGCTGGATCCGATGCCCTAAACCGACGGCCCGGAATGGCCGGCGTTGCGTTCTATGGCTTGCTGCAATCGCCTGTGCTCGGCACGTCTTTCTACAATGTGATGGCCAGCGAACGTAGCATTCGAGATTACGCTCGCGATCACTTGTTCTACGATCAACATCGCGTCACCAACCGGCTAGTAGCTAATCTTTATGCCACCAGTCATCAGCCGGGTGCGCAACATGCCATCGCCGCCTTCCTCGCTGGTTATCTCAATACGGATACGCAGTCTCCGTTCTCACGTCTTACTCAGCCAGTCCTTTTAGTTTGGGGTAAGCAAGATGCAACGACTCCACTCGATAAGGCCTGGGCGCTACAAGAGTTGAATCCCAGGGCCCGGCTGGAGGTGTTTGACTATTGCCGGATGATGCCTGAACAGGAACAACCTGAGAAGTTTAACTCCCTGGTTCGTGCCACCTTTCTCTCGCGAGCCGCGGCGGCTGGTTCAGACTCGTTCGGCGCGTAAACAGCGGGGCCGGTTACAAACACCTGCAGTTATCCGTCGTTAAACTTCTTACTTTCTGTAGCCAGCCCGAAATCATTCCGGCCTTTCGAAGTCTGGCCATCAGAGGGGCGTTGCCGAATGGGGTTCGTTCAGCAGTAATCGAGGCAATCTACGAATTCAGCAGCAACGCCCGCGAAAATTCGCTGTCAGTCGCATTAGCGTTATTCGCGGCCTCGGGCGACTCCTCAACTATAGACTTCTAACACTGAAAGTATCACCCTGGCGCAAGTCGCCACTCTCGAGTCCTTTTCGGAACCAGCGAATTCTCTGTTCTGAAGTTCCATGCGTAAATGAATCCGGTATAACGTAGCCCTGACCCTCTCGTTGCAACCGGTCGTCACCCACTGCACTCGCGGCCCCCAAAGCTTCTTCAATGTCGCCCGCCTCGAGAATGCCCTTCTGCTGCGCGTAATGCGCCCACACGCCAGCCAGAAAATCAGCCTGGAGCTCAAGCCGGACTGAGAGTTGGTTAGCCTCTGCTTCACTCGTCCGTCCGCGAACTGAATCGACTCTGTCCATCGTTCCAAGCAGGTTTTGCACGTGGTGGCCAACTTCGTGAGCGATTACATAGGCTTGGGCGAAATCTCCCGGCGCGCGAAATCTTGTCTGTAAGTCATTGAAAAACGACAGATCGAGGTAAAGCTTTTGATCGCCTGGACAGTAGAAGGGTCCCACAGCAGCGCCTGCCTCGCCGCAGGCTGAATGCACTGCGTCCGTAAACAAAACCAGCGTCGGTTTGGTGTAAGTCCGACCTTGCTGTCGGAAAATGTCCGTCCAAACATCCTCAGTACTCGCCAGCACTGTAGCTGAAAATTGTTTTAACTCGTCTTCCTGGGGGTTGGTGGGGCGAGAAGTGGTGGTGTGCCACTCGATGGATCGACTCCGCGCTGTTCCAACAATTGTCGCGGATCGGCGCCGAGCAATAACGCGATTACAAGTAGTACGATTCCGCCGAGACCGCCACCAATCGCCATTCCCCCACCGGACATTCCACGCCGATCTTCGACATTATCGCTTTGGCGTTGACCTTTCCACAGCATTGCAGAACCCTCCCTGGTTAATCTCAGGACAATAAAATTCTGGGGGCTTGTGGGGACAGCGGGGGGTCAGTCTCAAAAATGATGTAACAGTTCGGTCAGAGATTCTATCAGAATGTCAGGCTGGTGGCTTTTCAATTTCCAGCTGGTTGGGTAGTCGCTGCGAACTCCCACCGTAAGCATTCCGGCGCGCTTCCCCATTTCAATGTCCTCAGGACTGTCGCCAACGTAGCAACTCACTTCGCTCGAGCATCCGAGCGAGCGCATCGCGGTTTCCAATCCTTCCGGGTGGGGCTTCTTATTCTCCATCTGTTCATTGCAAACGACTGTTTCAAAGAAATTTTCCAGGCCCAACTCACGTATCTCGCGCCCAACGCGACATTCACTGCCGCTGCTAACGACGCCCAAGCGATAGCCTTTCTGCTTCAAACCGGTAATCGTTTCTTGTGCGCCCGCTACCGGTTGGGCCGTTTGTTGCCCGTAATGCTGAACCCAGAGATCGTCGGCAAGTTGCCATTTCTCTTTCGGCAACCCCATCGCTTCATAAACGGCATACCAGTTTGGTGAATAAGCAGCTTGATAAATCTCCCGATCAAATCCGACGCCCAACACGGCAAACGATTGCTCGAATGCGGCTAGACCAAGTTGCGCGGAATCGACCAGAGTTCCGTCCCAGTCAAAGAGCAGTGTGTTGGTTATATTTGATGAAGTCATGACCCGGCTCAACTGGGGCCGTCCCAAACGTAGGGATTAGTCGGCAATTGCGACAGTCAACTCGCGCAGCGGCGTCGATTGAGAAGAGTCGCCGGCTATTGCTTCCTCGCGGTTGACTCTGGCATAGAGGATGTCTCGTTGTTGCGGAATGAAGCCGGCTTCGCGGATCAAGTAGCGCAACATCTTTTCGTCGGCACAATTGTGCGCGCCGGCTGCCGACACGACATTTTCTTCAATCATGATCGAGCCCATGTCGTTGGCGCCGAAACGCAGTGCTACTTGCCCCAGCTTTAATCCCTGCGTCAGCCATGACGATTGAAAGTTTTCAACGTTGTCGAGGAACAACCTGGAAACGGCCAGCATCTTCAGGTAATCAACTCCGGTGGGCTCATCCTTGATGCGCCGGCCCAGCGCGGTATTCTCACGCTGAAAGGTCCAGGGAATAAACGCGGTGAAGCCGCCGGTCTCATCCTGCAAATCACGCACTCGCTGCAAATGCCTGACGCGGTGCGTCACGTTATCGCCGATGCCAAACATCATCGTTGCCGTCGATCGCAAACCGACGCCATGCACCGCTTTCATCACAGCCAACCACTCATCCGTAGTGCATTTTGTCGAGACGCGGTCACGAACCTCGTCATCAAGTATCTCGCCGCCGCCGCCTGGCAAACTATAGAGTCCAGCGTTTTTCAGACGTGACATGATAGTTTCGTAATCAAGCCCTGAGATCAGGTGGATGTTGTGAATCTCGGGCGGCGAAAAACAGTGAAGCTGAAACTTTGGATACTTCGCGTGCAGCGTTCGCAGCAAATCTTCATACCACTCGATGCCGAAGTCGGGATGCAGTCCGCCCTGCATGAGCACGCCAGTACCGCCCAGCGCGATGGTTTCGTCGATCTTCTCGCAGATTTCTTCAAGCGTCCGGACGTAAGTGTCCGGCGCGCCGGGTCGTCGGTAGAAAGCACAGAACGTGCAAACTACATTGCAAACGTTCGTGTAGTTGATATTGCGGTCGATGATGTAGGTGACGACGTTATCGGGATGTCTTCGCTGGCGAATTTCGTCTGCCGCCACGCCGATCCTCGCGACATCATGAGACTCGAGTAGCGCGGTGCAATCGTCAGCAGTCAGCCGCACCCCCGCCAGAGCTTTATCCAAAATACTCTGTATCTCACTCGGCATGTTTGTAGTTTATTGCTTAGTTCTACAATAAGCAAAATGGGTTGCTAACCCGAGATCCAGGGCTCGCCGGATCAGCAAGACGAATGACATTCACACGAGGTTGTATCGACGCTGAATTTAAGAAGTAATGAACTGTAGCGGCTTGTTATCCGCGATCAAGTCATGTTTTCTCGCCAGCTCAAAATAAAGTCGCATGCCTTTTTTCAGTTCGTCGTCAAGATTGAAAGTAATATTCTCGGTCAAATACTTCCTGATCTCTGCTCGCGGAAGCGGCATATCCGTTTCGCATTCAGAGATAATCTGCTCAACATTTTCCAGCCCTTCATCGCGAGCGCCGGCGAAATCTATCGCCCTAACCGCTGTCACAGCGCCTGCTCGGGCCATCCACATCGCAAATACAAAACCAGTGTTGGTAAATCGTCGCCACACGCTCGCCAGATCGAAAATATGCACGTCGGGTAGCGTTATGTTCATCGCCGGATCGCCGATGAGCAGTGCCGCGTCGTTGTCTTTCAACATATCGTGAACGTCGGGCCTCGATATTTCCCACTGCGGTTCGCAACTAAGAAATTCGCGGAAGATAATCTTCACCAGGGCTTGCGACGTACGCGACGAGAAATCAAGTCCAACTCTGCTTACGTTCTTCAAGTCATCATATTTGCTAATCAGCACAACGCTGCGCACAGCCGAGTGGGAGCCAACACAAACTCCAGGTACTACCTGTACATCCGGAATTCGCTGATACTCGATGATGGGCACGAGCGCAGCTTCAACTTCTCTGCGCGCCAGCAGATCGCCACAGCGGGCGGGCGCGGTATCGGTAACCAACTCCACGACACCCTGCATTCTTCCCTTTTGAAAGCTCCAGATTAATGGCGCCGTGTTCAGATAACTTGAAGCGGCGACGCGCGGCCGACGCGGGACTTCAGTATTCGCGATTGAAATAGAGTTTTCTCCTGATACCAAACGGTGCGATTACGTTCGATGCTAACGAAATCATCCTGACTATCGCAAGCGAGCTTCTTTTCGTTTCCCGTGCGATCGACTAAGCTTATTCAAATGCGAGTCTACGATGTCAGCGTGCCGCTCTCTGCGAACACACCGACTTATCCGGGCGACCCCGGCATAGCGATCAAGCATTGGCAGCGGATGGCCGACGGCGCCAATGCCAATGTTTCGTCAATAGACTTTGGCCTCCATTCAGGCACACACGTCGATGCTCCCGCACATTTCATTGAAGGCGGAGCGAAGGTCGGCTCCTTGCCTCTCGACAGCTTGCTGGGAGAGGCTGAGGTTGTTGAAGTAGCGCCACACCTCGACGTGATCGACAAGAAGTTCGTTGTAGACAATTGTGCCATTGGTTCGCACAGGATTCTTTTCAAAACGCGCAATTCCATTTTTTGGGGTGACACGGAGCGAGGATTTCACGAGGACTATGTCTATATCGATCCCGATGCCGCTCATTGGCTGGTGGAATCGGGAGTCAAACTTGTGGGCATAGATTACCTGTCAGTCGAAAAGTTCAACTCAGATATTTTTCCGACCCACCAGGCCTTTCTTTCCCGCGGTGTGGTTATCGTTGAGGGTTTGGACCTGCGCGGGGTACCGGGTGGACAATATGAACTTCTTTGTCTGCCGCTAAAAATTGCCGGAGGTGGTGGTGATGGTGCTCCTGCTCGGGTCATACTGCGAACGCTAAGCTAGAAAGCGTGAAATAAGATGGTTGATAAAACTGACAAGGACTACCGGGAACGGGTTTTCCGGATTGTTCGTATGATTCCTAGCGGACGCGTTATGACGTATGGCCAGATCGCCGAAATCCTCGGCGAGGGTTACACGCCGCGAACAGTTGGTTTCGTCATGCACTCCGCGACCGACGAAACTCCCTGGCACCGCGTGATCAATGCGCAGGGTGGTTGTTCCACACGCGGCCTGGTTCTCCCGCATGACAAGCAGCAACGAATGCTGGAGGCGGAGGGCGTGGCTTTCAATGACCGCGGTCGATGCGAGCTACAGCGCTATCTGTGGATTCCAAAAGAGTCCCAAGTCAGTGGCAAAAGTCCGAAGAAATTAACTCTATTTAAAACCTAATTCTAAAAGGAGACTCCATGAGCAGAGACTCTCTCGATCAAAGCACACCCTACGCAGTCAGTCCCCCGCGTTATTCTGTCTCACATCAAATGGTGACTACTGCCTTCGAGTTGCCTAACTTCCGTATTACACAAAATCTGGGTGTCGTGCGCGGAATTGTGGTTCGCTCACGGAACATCTTCGCCACTATCGGCGCCGGCCTGCAAACGATAGTTGGCGGAAACATCACTGTCTGGACAAAGCTTTGTGAGGACACGAGGAGCGACGCGTTTGACATCATGATCCAGCACGCAACTGAAATCGGGGCCAATGCAATTGTGGCCGCGCGCTACGATGCGACAGAAGTTTCAGCTGGTGTGACAGAGGTGCTGGCCTACGGCACGGCTGTGATTGTCGAACCCTCAAATGCCGAGTCGAGCTATCGCTCATGACGGGCAAAACCCTATCAGCCGCACAAACTCGACGAATCCAGAAAGCGGTTGCTACTGTTCCCTATGCACACCTGCTGGGGATCGAACTTGACGGAATTAGCGAGGGTGTTGCGACGCTCGGGCTGAACGTTCGCAAAGAACTGAAACAAAACCATGGGGTTGTTCACGGTGGCGCAATTGCTTCTCTTATCGACACGGCAATGGCCTTCGCCATCATCACGCTGCTGGCACCGGGGGAGAAGGTGACAACGGTCGATCTGACTGTTAGTTATCTGCGTCCCCTGACCAAAGGACGTATAACAGCCAGGGCCATGGTTGTGCGCTCAGGACGACGTCTTTTTGTCGTATCAGCAGACGTCTTTGGCGATGACGGAATCCTTGCAAGCACAGCACTTAGTACCTACATCAAGCTTTGAACTATTGAAGGAATACAGCTGCAATTTCGGTAGACAGCCAATGTCTATCTCTGTAGAATGTTTTTGGCCTTCCGTGCGGACCCAAACCGTCACTCGCTCCCGCAATGGACAGTTTGAAGTTCTCAAGTTCCCAGTAATGAACTCCCTCCCATGTACTCGTTATATCACGCGCTTTTAGCCCAACATCCCAGACAGTTAATCCCCCTGCGCTGCGCCGGTTCCACGATCGCGCAGCTTCATCGCTATTTTGAAGACGTTGTACTGGAAAACAATCTGGGCGCATTGGTAGTCGAGAGTTTACCTCCCTCAGCGACGAGACCAGCTCGAGACGCGGCTCGTCTTCAGGAACTCGATAAGACTGCCAGGAATATGTTCCTGTGGGTCAGTCGCGAAGACGCCTTGTCGAATAGGGTGCTCAACCGCGGCAGTGAGAAAACGCAATCGATCGTTTTCGAACAAACTGACGAAGGCTGCTGCGAACGGTTCGTGGTCATTGCCGACGCTCGCTTCTCGGCTTTACTGGCTTCCGTGCAAACGGAAGGCGAACACGCGTCGCGAGATCTCGTGGTTTGGACCTTTGAGCCTGACATTGTTTACTCTGCCCTCGAATATTTGATGGCTCGCGTCACTGCGCAGCACGAGTTTCACTCAAACGCTTTTGCTCAGGCTGTTCGCGTTTCAATGCCGCAGGCTACTTCGCTGCAGTTGACGCTGGGAGTGACGACCAAACTAGCGCGACTATTGCAGGAACAAGCCGAGCGTGAGATTGCAGTTAATCGACTTGCGACCGCGATCCGAAACACACTTGAACTTGATAGCGTGCTGCAAACCGCCGCCGATGAAGTCGGACGAGCGCTCAACGTCCAGTCGTGCGCGGTGAGGGTGGAGGGCGCTCTGGTTGGCCGGGAAATGACCAAGTGCTACCTGCGGCCGGATGTCGCGATTGGAAATGAAGAACTGCTGGTAGCTCAAGTGGATTTAGCCAGGGCTAGCTTGACGGATTCACCAGAAGCACATGTCGTCGATGGCGATCGCTTGCGGGCCTCCGACCTTTTGGCTGATGCTGCCGTGCCACTAATTCACCACGGAAACTTCATTGGCCTCTTGTTAGTGCGATCTGATGACGTGACACGAATTTGGGCCGACAATGAGCTGCTGTTGCTGCATACAGTCGCCGATCAGCTGGTGGTTGCGGTCAACCAGGCCCACTTGTTTGCTCAAATGGAACAACACGCGCTGACCGACAGCCTTACCGGTTGTTTTAACCGTCGCTCATTTGAGGCTCGGCTTGAACACCATCTCCGGCTAGCCATGCGCATGGGCCATCAGCTTTCGTTGGTAATGCTCGACCTGGATAATTTCAAGCGCATCAATGATCAAGCCGGTCATGAGGTTGGGGACGTCGCGCTTTGCATGTTGGCTGAAGTGCTGCGCAGTGGCGTGCGAGTTGTTGATACTGCGGCCAGGTTCGGCGGCGACGAGTTTGTGGTAATTCTCCCGCAGGCAGACAGCGAAGGTGCGTTGCTTGTGGCGGAGCGTTTGCGCCACCGCATCGAGAAGATGAATGTACCTGGCTTTGGCAAAGTAACCTGTTCTTTGGGAATTGCTACGTTCCCCGACCACGGTTCTTCACGAGACATGCTGCTGCTGGCCGCGGATCGCGCGCTTTATAATTCCAAAGATGCCGGCCGCAATCAGGTCAGCGTCGCCGAACCCTTCCTTTTTGTTGAAGGCAAGCTCAGCGTCGAGTTGGCGGATGCGATGCAGCGACTCTGAGTCCAGCTATTTGATTTGCCAGCTCAAATCTCAAATTTACTGCAACGTCTGGCAATAATATCCGGATTCTTCACCCGCGACTCTCATATCTGTCATCTCACATTAAGTTGGCTTCTGGCATCCTGACGCAAAATCGCGCATCATAACCTTTCGCTTTTTAGCCAAAGTTTTGCAGCCCTGCGGCTTTTTGTGCATGGATGATCTAAGAAAATTTGCGCGCTACTTCGTTCCTTATAAGGTTGAACTGACGCTTGGCATCGCCTGTATTGTGGCCAGCGTTGTCTTCAATCTCTATATTCCCATCATTGTCGGCCATGCCATTGATGCTAACTGGGTTGAGATAACCTGGTCGCGGCTCACCTTCTCCGCGCTCAAGGTATTGGGCGCAAGTTTTGTCAGCGGCACATTTCTTTTTCTTCAGCGGCGCATCCTGATTGGAATGTCGCGCAAGGTTGAATATGACCTGCGTCGGGATTTCTACGCCCATCTCGTAGATCAACCGCAGACATTTTTCCAGGAGCATCGCATCGGCGACTTGATGGCGCGCGCTACCAACGACCTGGCTGCGGTCAGGCAATTAGCCGGGCCCATGATTATGTACTCACTGCAGACGCTGCTCGTCGTAGTTATCGTTCTGCCTCTAATGTTCATGATCAACTGGTGGTTGACGCTGCTCTTGTTTACCACGATGCCGCTGGTTTCCCTGACAGTTAAGTTCTTTGGCCAGCAAATTCATGTTCGCTTCGAAAAGATTCAGGAATTCTTTGCGCAAATCACCGCGCGCGCGCAGGAAAACTTTACCGGAGTGCGTGTTGTGCGGGCCTATGCGCAGGAAGGCGCCGAGATCGTCGCCTTCAACGAACTGAATCGGCAATACGCGGAAAAGAACCTGGCGCTGGTGAGAATCGATGCGTTAATGCGCCCGCTGATGCAGTTTCTAATCGGCATGGGCTTCGTTCTGATCATCTGGGCGGGCGTGCCGGCAGCGATTCGCGGAGAGATCAGCGTCGGGCAGTTTACGGTCTTCAACATGTATCTCTTCCGCTTGATCTGGCCGCTGATCGCTCTGGGTTATGTCGTCAATTTGTATCAGCGTGGCACCGCCAGCCTGCGCAGGATGAACACCATATTTGCCGTCGAGCCTTCGATCGCCGACTCCGTCGGTGTAGAAGTACAGCCGCCGATTAAAGGTGCAATTGAGTTTCGCAACCTCACTTTTAGTTACCACGCAAATGATGAACCGGTACTGCGCGATATCAACCTGACCATACCTGCGGGCCGGACCGTGGCCTTCGTGGGACGTACCGGCAGCGGCAAGTCAACGCTTGTTAATCTCATTTCGCGGATTGTTGAGGCGCCGGCAGACACTGTATTTGTTGACGGTGTTTCGGTTCGTGACTACTCCCTGGCACAATTGCGTTCGAGCATTGGCTACATTCCGCAAGAGACTTTTCTCTTCAGCGACACCCTCGCCGAGAACATTGCCTTTGGCGTCGATAAGGCCGACCGATCCAACATCGAAAGCGCCGCCGAAGTCGCCGGACTCACAGAAGACGTTGAAGGTTTTCCGGACGGCTTCGAAACGCTGGTCGGCGAACGCGGCCTCACGCTTTCTGGTGGTCAAAAACAACGAACGGCAATCGCTCGGGCAGTTCTTCGTGAGCCGAAGATTCTTATCCTTGACGACGCTTTGTCCTCCGTTGACACCTATACGGAAGAAAAGATACTCGGAAAACTACGGGGCGTGATGCGTGGCCGCACAAGTTTGATTGTTTCGCATCGGATCTCAACCGTCCGCGACGCCGACACGATCTGTGTCCTCGACGAGGGTCGCATCATTGAGCAGGGAACACACGATGAGTTACTGGCGCTCGGTGGAGAATATTCGGCTTTACATGAACGACAGTTGCTCGAAGAAGAACTGGAGCTTACTTAGTTGTCATTGCCAAGGAAAACTATGCAATTTGATCTGAACAAACGATACCAGACACTGCTTATCTTGTGGTTCGCGTTGCTGATGAGCGTAGTAATGTACTTCGTCTTCGTGCAGATTGCGGCGCCGCCGATCGCAAACGCCGAAACCCCACCTAACTCATCTCTCATTATCGGCATCACTGCCCTGGGAGCCGTGTTCGTACTCGTTTCGTTTGTGGTGAAACGAAAACTACTCGAGCAGTCAGTAGAGAAACAGGATCCTGGACTGGTGCAGAAAGGGATGATCGTTGCCCTTGCACTCTGCGAGGTCGCCGCGCTGCTCGGGTTGCTCGAACGTTTTGTTTTTGGCAATCGAGAGTATTACCTGCTCTTCATCGTGGCTGCCCTGGGCGATCTTTTTCATTTTCCGCGGCGCAGCCAGTTAGAGGCTGCCAGCTACAAGAGCACGAACCTTTGGAAATAAATAATCAATGTCCACCGCGGTAAAACAGTTTCACGAAGAAGAAGGGATCGGGAAAACGTACGACTTCCAGGTTGCTCGCAGGCTGTTGCGTTATCTGCGTCCTTACCTGCGGCTGCTCTTCCCTGCCCTGTTGCTCACCTTCGCGCTAAACCTGCTCGGAATTCTGCAGCCGAAGTTTACTGAGTATGCGATTGACTGGCACATCCTGCCGCGCAAGCCTTCGGGACTGGAGTTGTTGGTGGGTCTCTACGTTGGCGTGCAGCTCCTGCGATTGGTGTTTTCTTACTTCCAGGCGCTGTTGCTCAACACCGTCGGACAGTATGTGATGTTTGATATGCGCCGCGAGCTTTACGACAAGCTGCAACATCAGGAAGTCGCCTACTACGATCGCAATCCGGTCGGGCGCATCATGACGAGGCTCACGAGCGATGTAGACTCGCTTAACGAGCTCTTCACTGCCGGCATCACTGACCTGCTGGGCGACGTGGTGATGATTTTCGCAATCATCGGCGTAATGTTGTGGATGGACGTGCGTCTTACTTTTGTCACCCTATTGACCGTGCCGATGCTGTGGGCTGCGACCACCTGGTTTCGCAAAGGCGCGCGCAAAGGCTACGACCTGGTGCGAACGCGCATCGCTCGCATCAACGCCTTTCTTCAGGAACATTTCGCCGGGGCGCAAACCGTTCAGATTTTCAACGCCGAAACCAAGTCGGTTAGCAAAGTTTCGCGAGATCAATGCGGACTATCGCAAGGCCAACATCGATACCATTTTTTACTATGCCGTCTTCTTTCCGCTGGTTGATCTAATCGGCGCGGCCGGCATTGCGCTGATCATCTGGTATGGCGGCTACCGCGTGATGCAAAACACGCCCGGGCATACGGTGCTTACGTTGGGCGCGCTGGTGGCCTTCATTCAGTATTCCAGTTTTCTCTTCCAGCCGATCCGCGACATTTCGGACAAGTACAATGTGCTTCAGGCGGCAGTTGTTGCCTCGCATCGCATCTTCAAGACGCTCGATCTTCCGATAGCTATTACTTCACCTGCTCGACCCGGAAAGTCCGGGCGCGCCGAAGGCCGCATCGAATTTGAAAACGTTTCGTTTGCCTACAAGAATGAGGATTGGATTCTCAAAGACGTTTCTTTCAAAGTCGAGCCGGGACAGTCGATCGCGCTTGTCGGTCACACCGGTTCTGGTAAGTCCACCATCACAAATCTATTGATGCGTTTCTACGACGTGCAGCGCGGCCGAATTCTGCTGGATGGCGTCGACGTGCGCGAGTGGGACCTGCAATCGCTTCGGGAAAACTTCGCCGTAGTCCTACAGGAAATATTTCTTTTCAGCGGGACTGTCGCAGGCAACATCCGATTGGGCCGACAGGATATCACTGAAGATCGGGTCAAGTGGGCAGCGCAGGAAGTGAGCGCCGAGCCTTTCATAAACCGCCTGCACGGAGGCTATCAGGCTGAAGTCAAAGAGCGAGGAGCCGGACTCTCGGTGGGACAGAAGCAGTTGATATCTTTCGCTCGCGCCCTGGCGTTTGACCCGGCAATACTGATCCTGGATGAGGCGACCAGCTCAATCGACACAGAAACAGAGCAACTGATTCAGCAGGCTATCGAACGCGTGATGCGCGATCGTACTTCCATCGTCGTCGCTCACCGCCTGTCAACAATTCAACGCGCCGATCAGATCATCGTGTTGCATCATGGTGAGATAAGAGAGCGCGGCACGCATCAGGAATTGCTGGCGCAGCACGGACTTTACTGGAAACTCTACAAACTCCAATACGCAGATGGCGCCAGACCTGAGTTACCTGCAGTGAATTCTGACGAAGAGATTGCGGAGCAAGCAGGTCAGGTACAGTTCAGCGAGTAGGAGCGGGGGCAAGCCCGCCTTCCCGACTTCGAGCTGATTCAAGTTGAGCCATGATCTTGATTGAAAAGCTTTTGAGGTGGGAGTACGGATGCAGCCGAGCAGTCTCGTGGTAGGGAAGGCGGGCTTGCCCCCGCTGGTTGGCTATATTTTGCTGCCCGGGCCGCAGGCCGGCTGCCACGATTCATAATTGCCCTTTTCATATTTCGTAATAGAATACGAGCCCATCGACAAAACAGCTGAAGTAAGCCCGGTCGCCTGCGATTATCGGGCTTATGCCAAAGGAGTCTACCGAATGATCCGTCGCGCCTTTTTGTATTCCATTTTCCTGCTGCTCTCTTTTATCTCCGTGCCGGCACAGAAACGCGCCTTCACGATCGAAGATCTCTATCGTGTAAAAAACATCTCTGACTTGCATGTTTCGCCAGACGGTAAGAGCGTCGTTTTCGCTGTAGCAATCTCGGATCTCGGGCGCGCGAAAAAGACTACTCACATTTGGACAATGAACGTTGACGGAAAAAATCTGCGCCAGTTGACGACCGGAGAAACGAGCGCATCATCGCCGTCGTTTTCGCCGGATGGCAAGCAGATCCTTTTCGTCAGCTCGAAGGATGGCAGCGACAACCTCTACCTGATGCCTGCCAATCCCCTCAATGTAGCCAAGAATCCCTGGAGAAAGCTCACTAACCTCTCAACGGGCGTGTACGATCCGTTATGGTCACCCGACGGCAAGTGGATCGCGTTTTCGTCCGATGTTTATCCGGAATGTAATGGCGACGATGCTTGCAATAAGAAGATCGCAACCCGTTGGAGTGAGGGACCACTTAAGGCCCATATGGCGGATGGACTTCTCTATCGCCACTGGACAAGCTGGAAAGACGGCACGCGCACTCACACTTTCATTGCTAACGGCACGACCGGCGCCACCAGAGATCTAACGCCCGGGGATCACGACGCGCCAACCTTCCAACTCGGCGGCCCACTGCAATACGACTTCTCACCTGACAGTAAAGAGTTGGTGTATGTATCAAATCACGATGCCGTTCCGGCATTGTCCACTAACAACGATCTCTGGATCATTTCGCTCTATGATAAGAACGCGGAGCCACGCAATATCACGGCGGCCAACCCCGCTTACGATGGCAGCCCGAAGTATTCGCCCGATGGAAAATACATTGGCTACCGTATGCAAACGCAACCAGGTTACGAATCCGATCGCTTTCGCATCGCCCTCTGGGATCGCGCCACTCGCCAAATAACGGCAGTGACCGACGCGTTCGACAATTGGGTTGATGAATTTCGCTGGTCGAGGAATTCCCAAGCGATGTATTTTTCCGGTCCCGTCGCAGGACAGAACCCGATTTTCCGTCTCGAGCTTAACTCAAAAGCAATAACACAAGTTTTGGCGGACAAAACGATCGACGCTTCAGACTTCGATCCAGGCGAGCGCCGTTTGTTCTACATCAAGCGCTCAGTAGGCGAACCTGCTGAGATCTACAGTGCGGAAATTGTTGCTGGTAAGGCCTCAACTCCGGGGAAGCTATCGCATTTCAATGAGGCTTTGATGAACGAAGTCGACATTCGTCCGGCTGAATCGATTTGGGTGACAGGCTCGGGCGGCGAACGTGTTCAGGTCTTTATCGTAAAGCCTCACAACTTTGATCCCGCAAAAAAGTATCCGTTGATTCTGAATGTTCATGGTGGTCCTCAGTCTAACTGGGCCGATGCGTTTCGCGGCGACTGGCAGGTTTATCCGGGCGCCGGTTACGTCGTTGCGTTTCCAAACCCGCACGGCTCAACTGGTTTTGGTCAGGATTACACTGCGGAGATTTCCGGCGATTTTGGCGGCCGCGTCTTTGAAGATTTGATGAAGGTGACTGACTCGCTGGAAAAACTTCCTTACGTTGACTCTGAGCGCATGGGCGCAATGGGCTGGTCGTATGGGGGCTACATGATGATGTGGTTCGAAGGACACACCGATCGCTTCAAGGCCATCGCTTCAATGATGGGCATGTATGACCTGCGTTCGTTTCACGGTGCCACTGAAGAACTCTGGTTCCCCGAGTGGGATATAAAAGGCAGACCGTGGGACTCTCACGATTATGGAAAGTGGTCGCCTTCGGACTTCGTCAAAAATTTCAAAACGCCGACGCTGGTGATTTCCGGCGAGCGAGATTACCGCGTGCCTTATACGCAGTCACTACACTTCTACACAGATCTGCAGGAGATGAAAGTCCCCTCTCGATTGATCATCTACTCTAACGCGGGACACTGGCCCAGCTGGTATGAAATGGCGCTCTACTACACCGCGCATGTTGAGTGGTTCAACAAATACCTGGGTGGCGATCCGCCGCCCTGGACGACTGAACAGTTTCTTCGTAATGCCGTTTTTGATAAGGGAACCGGTAAGCGAATCGTTGAAACGCGAGACCGGCCCAAAAATCAGCAAGGCAAACCGGGCGAGAAGCCCCTCACGCCATAGAGAGCGAACTTTGGAGTGCGGCGACCTGTCGCCGCTTTTCTCAGCGGCGGCTTGACGCCGCGTTTTCACGATGAACGAGTTCAAACCCAGGCTGCGACAGGTCGCAGCCGACCAAAGCGCTGACAGGTCAGCGCACTCCAAAATAAGGAGCATCCATGACGCAGCCCAGCAGCACCGCCATCAAAGTTGGTCCGGAACTAACCACTCGCTCCATCATCGTAGGCCTCATCGTCGCGGCGATCATAGGCTGCGCTTATCCCTACTGTGTCCTGAAGCTCGGCTTTGGTCCAAACTTGTCCGTTGTGTCGGCGTTCTTTGGTTTTATTGCCCTGGTTCTTATTCTGCGCGCTGCCGGAACAAATGCCAGGGAAAACAACATCGTGCAAACGATGGGCACCAGCGCCGGACAGACTGCTTTCATGTCCGTCCTGCTTGCTGCTTTTGACATGCTCAACACCAAGGGCGTCATCACTCCCCCTATTCACCTCGGCACGGCGCAGATTTTTTTCTGGCTTTGCAGTGCCAGTCTGCTTGGCATCCTGCTGGCGGTGCCGATGCGCCGTCACTACATCGATGAAGAAAATTTGACCTATGCAGACGGTTTGGCTGCCGGCGAGACGATCCTCGTATTGCACGAAGGGCGTGAAAAAGGCGCGGGCGCTCCAACCGTCAAAGCACTGGGGTTGGGTGGCCTGGCGTCCGGTTTCCTCACCATCCTTACCACCGCGCTCGCCTGGATTCCAGATACACTTTTCTTTCCTGGCCTGCAGCCGATGGCTATTGGTTTCAACCTAAGTTTGCTGTCATTCGGTTCGGGACTGCTGGTCGGGTTCCGTATCTGTCTGGCTATGGCTATCGGCACTGCAGTCAGCTGGTTCATTCTGCCCAGGTTTCTCTACTCCCACGGGATGATTGAAGGTTTAACTTATGCGCAGACCCTACGCTGGGTAATGTGGCCGGCGACTGGCTTAATGGTCGCCGGCGGACTTACTTCGCTGGTGCTGAAGTGGAATCTTATCGTCAAGACTTTTCGCGATCTTAGAAGTGGCCAGGGTGGCAAGATCGAGCAACGCGAATTTCCAATGAAGTGGGTTGTGATAGGTTCGCTGGTCATGACCGTGGTGATTTGTCTCGTGCAATATTTCAGCATGGGAATTCCGGTGTGGCTTTCGTTTATTGCGGTTCTCCTATCGCTGCCACTGATGCTAGTGGGGCTGCGAGTGTTAGGTGAGACAAACTGGGGACCAATTAGCGCCCTGTCAAATATGATGCAGGCCATCTTCGCGTTCATCTCGCCGGGCAATGTTCCGGTCAACATGTCGTCTAGCGGACTTACCGGGACCATCGCCGTAACTTCAGAAGCGCTGATGCAGGACTTTAAAGCAGGGCAATTGATTCGTTCGAATCCGCGCAGCCTGACTATTGCACAACTGATCGCAGCTCCGGTTGGGTCGCTCGCGACTGCTCTTATTTATCCGGTGCTACGCAACAGGTTTGGCATTGGGCCCGAAGGCTTGTCATCGCCTATCAGCGTTAAGTGGGCCGGCTTTGCCGAACTGCTCACGAAGGGATTTAGCGCCTTGCCGCCGGGCTGCCTGTACGGCCTGATGATTGGAATCGCGGCGGGGATTCTACTTACGCTGCTTGCAGAAAAGTATGGCGAATTGATTCCGTCACCGGCGGCGATCGGCATTGGCATGTTGATAAATGCGGCAGTGCTGATGACCTTCATCCTGGGGGGAGTCGCGCAGTTGATCTGGGCCAGGTCTGAGGCAAAATCAGAAGACAAGTTTCGGATTCCGCTCGCTTCGGGCTTGATCTGTGGCGAAGCTATTGTGGCCGTGGTGGTCGCTATCTACGCTGCTGCCAAATCAAGCTTTGTGTCTAACTGTCGGGCTACCAGCTTAGGTTGTTCGGCACTCCTGGCTCTCGCCATTGCTCAACTTTGAATGACTTCGCCTGGCAACATTCGTACCGGCAATGAAGGTCAAGTTCTTCAAAACTCCTGCTGATTTTCGGAAGTGGCTTGCGGCCCATCACGACTCGGAAACAGAGTTGTGGGTAGGCTTCTACAAAAAAGACTCAGGCAAGACGAGTATCACCTGGCCGCAGTCTGTCGACGAGGCGCTGTGCTTTGGCTGGATTGACGGGATAAGGAAAACCATCGATGAGGTCAGCTATAAGATTCGTTTCACTCCGCGCAGGCAGCGGAGCATCTGGAGCGCCGTCAACATCAAGCGCGTTGGCGAACTCAGCGAACAGGGACTGATGCATCAGGCGGGTCTTAAAGCATTTGCAGCGCGCCGGGAATATAGATCGGGAATCTATTCCTACGAACAGCGAAGTCCTGAAATGCCGGCTCAATACGCGAAGGAGCTAAAGAAGAACGCAGCAGCCTGGAAGTTTTTCCAGGCTCAACCACCCTCATATAGAAAAGCCATGAACTGGTGGATCCTGAGCGCCAAGCGGGAAGATACTCGGCTGCAGCGTTTGGATAAGTTGATCGAGGATTCCGCTGAAGGACGCCGCGTACCGCAGTTCACGTCTAAGAAGAAAACGTAAGCCTTAGTCCGGGGCAGTGGTCCGATGAAAGTGGCAGTGACCATTGGCCGATAGAAATCAGCTGCTCCTGTTATCGACTGGCCACTGGCCACTGATCACTGACCATTTTCAGAGTTGGGCTACTGCGCCGTGATATCGCCCTCAGTGGCTACCGCCTTTGCGGCCGCCTTTCCGAGCCGGTTCCTTGTTTTCAGGTTTACCGTAGCCGCCACCACCCGGCTTTTCGCCTCCGTGATGCATTGCGTTCACTGTAGCCCAGGCACGCCGCTCGGCCTCATCCTCTGAGACGCCACGTTCCCTGTAGCCTTCTTCGATGTGCTCAGCTTTCCGTTTCTGCTTGTCAGTGTATTTGTCCTTGTCTCCTCTCGGCATAATGACCTCCTTGGTTAATTAACGTTTATTTGTATGCTTGGAAAACAAACACCATTCGTACGTAACTCCTACATTTTCCCGCCTCTGGCGGCGACTTTTTACAAACGCGAATCTCATGCCTCTAAGTTTATCCAGGTTGGTTATACTGAAAGCTCAATTCCAAGGTGAGAGGTACAAAATGAGTGACAATCCAAAGAAGTCGCTGATTGATTTTACTGACGATGAGCTGCTTGAGGCTTATCGCAACAGCATTAAGAACACCCAATGGACTCCAGCCAACTATCGCAAGGAGATGTTTTGGCGGAGTCAGGAAAGAAGCACCACGGCTTACAATCGCTGGACATCCATCATCGCACTTGCCACGCTCATAAACACAATTGCAATCATCGTTCAACTACTCAAATCATCGGGTTGGCTTTGAGTTCGTGGCACACCCGACACAAAATGTCTGTAGCTTTGCCAACTTCAGTTCCTGGACCATGTTGAGAAGAACCATTCCAATCATCATCCTGCATGTCGTAGTGTTCTGGCTGGCAGTCACTCCGGCGACATCCGTAACCGCGCAGACAAAAGCGCGCGGGCTAAAGCTCGTGCCTCATCGAATCTCGCTGGCCAACGGAAAAGCGTATAACTTAAACCTGCCCGAGGAATTTGGGATTAGCGTAGCGGCGCAGGGACTGAAGCGAGTGCGCTTCATGGCCAGAAGTCCCGACGGTCGAATCTTCGTGACCGACATGTACAACCTCACTGACAACACGAAAGGCGTTGTCTACATACTCGACGAATTCAATCCGGCCAGCGCGAGTTTCAAGAAAGTAACGCCGTATCTGCAGGGCTTGCGCAACCCCAACAGCATTGCCTTCTATCAGGATGCCCAAGGCGTCGAGTGGTTTTATCTGGCGTTAACAGATCGTTTGGTACGTTACAAGTACGTCGCCGGCGAAGATAAGCCAGGCTCGCAGCCTGAGGTCCTAACCACTTTTCCAGACTACGGATTGAGTTATAAATACGGCGGCTGGCATCTGACGCGCACTATCGCCATTGGCGGTAACGGAAAAATTTATATCTCCGTCGGCAGCAGTTGCAATGCCTGTGAAGAGAAGGAAGAAGTACGCGCCAGCATTCTGGAAATGGATCCCGACGGCAAGAACCTAAGGTACTTTGCGCGGGGTCTGCGCAACGCAGTCGGCCTGCGCTGGATCAGAGATCGTCTCTATGCGACTAACATGGGTTCGGACCATCTTGGTGATCACAAACCTGCGGACACGATGTATGCCGTCAAAAACGGGACGAACTATGGCTGGCCCTATTGTTATCAATCTGGAGTCACGCGCCTGGGCGGACCCGAAATTCAATCCTGGTGGTAAGAAGAAGAACTGCCGCGACGTGCCCGTTGCGTTCGCGGCATTCGACGCGCACAGCTCGCCATTGGGTTTTGAGTTTTTCGATTCGCGTGATATGGGTCCAGTACCGAAGTCGGGCTATGGCGGCCTATTGAGAGATTCCTTTCTCGTGGCGCTGCACGGCTCGACGAAGAAGGGTCTTAATCGCGGCTACCGCGTAGTGCGGCTAAGAGAGAATCGTAAGCCGGGAGATCAACCGGAAGACTTCATCAATGGTTTTCTGGCGGCAGGTAAAATAAGCGGCCGGCCGGTTGACGTCTTAAGTTTTGGGGTTGACGGCTTTCTGCTTACTGATGATTCAGCCGGCGTCGTTTATTATGTCTATGAAAAATAGTTTGGGACTTTGGAGTGCGCCGACCTGTCGGCGCTTTCGTCGCTGGCGACCTGTCGCCAGCAGCGTCGCGACAGGTCGCGACAGACAAAAGCGGTGACCAGTCACCGCACTCCAAAACACGTGGTCGACGTGGCGAAATGGCCGCGCGGTTTCTCAACGCTGGATGCGCGAACGGAGCTCTGGAGTTACTAATGCCAAAAAGGTTGACTGAGATGCAACATTACCCGGTCGCTTCGTTCTAAGTTTGGAGGAACTATTAAATGAAATGCGAACGTCATCGTCAGCGTACCCGAATGGTTTCCCTGGCCTTAATCTGCGTGTTGTTAGCCTTCGGTGGCGTGCTCGCCGCGAATCCGGATCCCAACAGCGCACTCGACGTTGTCCGCCTGGGCCGAGAGTTCAAGCTCAATTCCGGGCGACAGGTAACAGTGAAAGGAACCAAACTGCGGATCAGGTTCAAAGCGGTCGAGAATGACTCGCGCTGTCCCAGGGACGTTACCTGTGTTTGGGCCGGAAATGCAGCCGTGCAGCTTCAACTAGGGACGGGTAGAGGCAGCAAGACTGTCACGCTAAATACCAGCAAGAGTGCATCGTTTGTCAGTGAAATCGAATATCACGGCTATAAGGTCAAGCTGGTTGACCTAAGCCCGTACCCGCGTAGCGATCGAAAAATCGCCCCGCGCGATTACACTGCCACGCTGCTGGTCAGTAAGGAATGAGTGCTACGGAATCGAAAAGACCAACACTCGAAATCCGATTAGCAAACAGCGAAGACGCCTCGTCGATTTCCGAGGTTCTATTGCAGTCGTTCATCGAATACAAATCCGAGTACACGCCTGACGGCTTTGCTGCCACCACTCCTGGCGTCGAAGAAGTAAAGCATAGGCTGATTGAAGGACCGGTGTGGGTTGCATTGCTGAAAGGGACGGTTGTTGCCACGGTGTCTGCCGTGGCTCGAGGAGAATCGCTCTACGTACGCGGCATGGCTGCCCTGCCTTCAGCAAGAGGTCATCGGATAGGTAAGTTACTCATGGATAGCGTGCAAGATTTTGCGGCGGCGCAGGAATGCAAACGCTTGTTTCTTAGCACTACCCCGTTTCTTAGTCGCGCGATCGCGCTGTACGAACGAGTTGGATTTGTTCGGACCGCTGATGGGCCGCACGATCTGTATGGCACTCCGCTGTTTACAATGGAGAAAATGTTGGCAGGCTCTGATCATTTGTTGACTCCTGGCGATCGGCAAAAGCGGCGGGGGCAAGCCCCCTTCCCAACCGCGAGCTGATCAGAACTGGCGTCTTCAGTCGGTATGAGAATGAATCTACGGCGACATAATTCGGTTCTGGTGTTAGTGCTTCTGCTTGCCCCGTGCGTCGCCTACGGTCAAAGCCGGCCGCAGCTATCGACTACTGATCGCGTGCGCCTCGCAGAAGCGTTCAGGCTCGGTGACAAGCTGGGCGATCAGCTCTGGGCAGGCTGGAGCCAGGCACCGTTTGCGGTGTTGCTGGTCACGCCAGAACATGAATTCCTTATTCGCCATCCAAAACCGTCTAATGATTTTGTACTGGTCAACTACGATCCGCTATTGCAGAGCAAGGTCTATTATCGCCCGCGAACCCAGCCGCAGAATCTGTTGGCAACGTTTCCTCTGGTAGGCGGTGTTCCCACAATTGTTATTGGCCAGGCGGAAAATACGGCGAAAGAAACCTCCACACCCTGGGTTGTCACGATGCTGCACGAACACTTTCACCAGTTGCAGTACTTCCCGACCCGGTTACTACGATGATGCGAACGCACTGGGGTTGGCTCGCAAAGACGGGAGCGGCATGTGGATGTTGAACTATCCTTTCCCGTACGACTGGCATGAGATGCAGGAGCTTTTCTCACACCTGGGCCATTCGCTGGCTAATGTGCTGCAGGCTAAAACCAGGTCTGACTTTTCCGCCGGCCTTGCGACGTATTTGAAACAACGGCGCGAGGTTGAGAACACTCTAAGTCCCGACGATTACAGGTACCTATCCTTTCAGATGTGGCAGGAGGGCATCTCCAGGTACACCGAGTATCACATTGCCAAACTCGCAGCCGCATCTAAGAAGCCGAGCAAAGCGTTTCAAATGCTGAACGACTACAGGGGATTCGAAGACGTTGCTGAAGAAATCAGGGTTGGAATACTAAGCCAATTGAGCAGCGTTAACATTGCTGAGTCGAAGCGCGTTATCTTCTATTCGCTTGGCGCTGGTGAAGGACTGCTGCTCGATCGCGTCAATCCGCGCTGGCGGCGGCGTTACTTCGTCGACAAGTTTTACCTTGATAAGTATTTCGAGCCGCCACCGCCTCGCACCAAGGCAAGGGGGCGGTAACCCGACAGTGATGGATTCTGCCAATCAAACCACTCAAGTGATTGTCTGGGACCGCGGGCGTCCCGCCCGCAAAGCGCCGCAGGGGCGCAGTCTTTCTAAAGTAGTTTCCAAACCATTTTCGCGCTTCGCGCTCACTGCGGGCGGGACGCCCGCGGTCCCAGCAAATCACTTGACGGTTACGCCGCGATGCCTATTTAGTCGAGAACATCACGCGCTGAATCGACGGCTGGCTCAGCGGCGTCCAGGTTCGTCACGGATTGAGTGTGGTCGGAGGTGAATATGAGAACTCGAGTTCAAACCAATCGCACGTTCAAAGAACAAGTTATTTTCCTCCTGCTCGTTGTTTTGCTTGCAAACAATGTGTGCAGTCTATCCGGTCAAACAAAGACTCAAACGAAAGCCAGTCAACTGAGTCAGACCACTCTAAAAAACACGCTGCAAACCTCATTTGGATCGGCAGTGGAGCCGGTATCAGCTTTCAAGCCCTATTATTTGACTGGTGATTTTAATGGAGACGGAGCACAAGACATTCTCATCGTGGTGCGTATCAAAGGAACGCGCGCCGAACTCGCGTCTGATGTCACCCTTTACAATCCCTTTGAACGCCCGAAGGCAGTTTTTCCTACCAACCCTTCAGCAAATCCCACGCTCGCCTTCGCGATCATTCATGGCAGCAAACCAGGTTGGCAGACACCTCCCGCGTTAGAAAAGTTTCTACTGCTCGGGGAGACGCCCATACTTATTCTGAATTATGGCAGGGCCATAAACGCCACACCGGGGGACACGAATGCCTTGATGGAGCTGTTGAAAAAGCGCTCCACGAAATTCCGTGCCGATGGCTGGCCTCCGGCGGCGGCGAAGGGTGATGCGATCATGCTGGCCACTGAAGCTACCGACAGCATTCTCTATTGGAACGGAAAAAACTATCGCTGGGAGGAAGCAGAAGGCGGCGAGTGAAGAAGGCAGTGGCCAGTGGTCAGTGATCCGTGGCCAGTTTGAGTATTCAGAAAGGAGTGATCAGGAGACAACACAAAAGCCTATGTCCGCGGCGTAGCTTTCCGGCTGACCACTGGCCACTTCCTATTTCCTTCCCTCAAAGAGCTCATTGAGTTCAGCGAACGGCGCGGCGCTGGCCAGACCGGCGAATGCGCCCGTATCTTTGATATTCCGCGCTGCGTTCATGAACGCGCCCCAGGCAACATTTGCTAAGGCCGACCCAACTGAAATCCGACGAACCCCAAGGTCCGCAAGTCGTGTAACACTCAAGTCACAGTTGAACTTGGATACCAACACGTTAACCGGCTTTGGCGACACGGCCTTCACAATTACCGCAATCTCTTCGGGTTGGCTAACGCCAGGTGCATAGAGACAATCAGCGCCGGCTTCAGCGAAAGCAATCAGGCGATCGAGAGCAACACGTAACGGTTCGGGCTCGCCAACCAGCCAAGCTTCACACCTCGCCGTGAGCACCACCGGAATTGTCGACGCATCAATCGCCGAGCGAGCCGCCTTGATGCGTTCGACCGCCAAAGCAAAGTCATAAAGCGGCGTCTCACTGTTGCCGCTCGCATCTTCTATCGAAAGCCCGGCCACGCCGGTGGCGACACAGCGAGCGACATTCGCCGCCACACTTTCCGGTTCATCGGCATAACCATTTTGAAAGTCTGCATTCACCGGTAACGAAGTGGCGCTGACGATGTCGCGAATATGATCAAGCACCAGGTCGCGAGGCACAGCCACCACCGAGTCTGGCAATCCGCGAGAAAAGGCGAACCCTGCTGAGGTAGTGGCCAAGGCGTTGAAGCCAAGATGTTCGAGATAAATCGCACTGCCCACGTCCCACGGATTAGGCAGAACGAAACATTCCCTGGCGTGCAGTTCATGGAATTTGGAAACAGCAGATAATTGATTACTCATGCCGGCAATCGTACTAAGAAAAAGTTTCAAGTTCCAGCTGTCAAGTTTCAAGTTCAATCCCGACAGCAAGTTCAATCGTTTAAAATGCGGAACTCGCAACAGGAACTTGAAACTTGGTACTTGAAACTTGAAACTTCTCCCCAAACCGCCTACGCTACGCCAGTTTCAAGTACTCGTCCCACTTACCAGTCTCATAACCGCAAGTTCAGGAGTCATGGGTTCGCATGAACCGGTACGACCTCAATAGCGCTGAGTTTCTTCGAAACCCTTATCCGGTTTATGACGAGTTGCGGGCCAATGATCCGATTCACTGGAGTCCGGAGAACGGCTATTGGATTATCACTCGTTACGCCGATATTGTTTCGCAGGTTCAGAACGATCGGTTGTCATCAAACCGGATTGCCGCTCATGCCAGCCGCATGCCCCGGGAAACCAAGGAACACTTCCGCCCGTTTTTTACCGCGGTCGGTTCATGGATGCTGATGATCGATCCTCCCGATCACACCCGGCTGCGCGGACTCGTGAACAAAGCCTTCACGCCTGGGGTACTTGAAAGTATGCGCTCGCTGGTGCAGGAACTGGTCGACGAGATGCTCGCCAGCGTAGCGGGACAAGGTCGCATGGACATCATGACTGGCTTTGCCAATCCGCTGCCCGCCACGGTGATCGCAGAGCTGCTCGGTGTGCCCGGCGCGGACCAGCAACAGTTCAAAGCGTGGTCAGATGATATTGCGATGGGGCTGGGCGGAATTGATAGTGCGCGGACGAAGGAAGAGTTGTTTGCTCTGTATGACTTCGCGCAAAAAAGTTTTCTCTCCCTGGCCTCGTATTTTCGGGAGAGGGTCGCGGAGCTGCGCACGAAACCCAGCGGCAATCTCTTGAGTGCACTGATTCAAGCTGAAGAGCGGGGAGACCGGCTGACCGAGGATGAACTGTTTGCAAACTGCGTCCTGCTCATGATCGCCGGTCACGAAACGACAACTAACCTGATTGGCAACGGGATTCTTGCTCTGTTACGACACCCTGAGCAGAAAGAAAAGTTGAGACGCGATCCGGTCATCATCGTTTCGGCAGTTGAGGAGTTGCTTCGTTACGACAGCCCAATTCAGAAAATGGGTCGCATTGCTCTTGCGGATCTTCAGATCGACGGCAAACAGATCGCGCGCGGGGATCTGGTCTGCTTGTCCTTTGCTGCCGGCAATCGTGACCCCGAGCAGTTTGCTGCTCCTGCACAGCTCGACGTAATGCGGAAACCAAACCGCCATCTCGCGTTCGGACACGGCTTGCACTATTGTGTGGGCGCCGCACTCGCTCGGCTTGAAGGACAGATTGCTATCAACAGTATCCTTAGACGTTTGCCTAAGCTCAAGCTGGAAACTGAAGATCTGGAGTGGAATCGGAATCTTACCTTGCGAGGTCTGAAGTCCTTGCCAGTTACTTTCTAATGACTAAACAGGCCGCTACATCGTTCTTTGAATTAACTTCAGCCCGACGAGGCCACTTCCAACTGGAGTCAGGTCATCATAGCGAGCTCTGGTTTGATCTCGATGCGCTCTTTGCGGTTCCCGGACGGATTGAGCCCTTTGTGAAGCAACTGGCGGAGTCGCTTCGATCCTACGATGTCGCCGCTGTCTGCGGTCCACTTCTGGGAGGCGCCTTCCTCGCGCAACTGGTGGCGCACGCGCTTGAGGTGGACTTTTGTTTTACTGCACGCGTGATGCCGCAGGACGCCGGTGGTTTGTACCCAGCCAGCTATCTTCTACCCCCGGCGTTTGTCGCGCGCGTGAGCGACCGGCGAATCGCGATAGTTGATGACGTGATGAGTGCCGGGTCAGCCCTACGTGGAACCTACACTGAACTCCAAACGCACGGCGCCACGCCGGTCGTGGCCGGAGCATTGATGGTGCTGGGCACTACTGGCGCAGACTTTTTTGCCGAGCAGCAGGTGCCTGTTGAAGCCGTTGTGCGCGAAAGCTATTCACTTTGGCTTCCGTCCGAGTGTCCCTTATGCAAGGCCGGCACCCCGTCGGAAAACGTCGCAGCGGGGAGCGATTAGTGTATGGTCGGTTTGAAGAAACAACTCAACCAGCTTGTGAAGACTTGGATCACAGAGGTACAAATCAATGACCAACGAAGCTGTTGCTGCGCGCGATCTACTGCGGCACACCCTGGCAACCATTTCCTATCGCGGCGGGAAAACTTTGCGTGACACCGCCGCGGACTTCCCACAGTTTCGCGCTGGTGAGAACACTCGCACACCGCTTGAAATACTCGCTCACCTCGGCGACCTGATGGACTGGGCACTGTCGATCGCCAGGGGAAAAGAAGAATGGATAAAAGCTGACTCCAGGTCGTGGGATCAGGAAGTGGCTCGGTTCTTCGCAAGCCTGCAGCGCGTTTGATGATTATTTGGCGTCTACGCAACCGCTGGGCTGCTCGCCGCAGCAGTTGTTTCAAGGCGCGATTGCGGATGCGCTGACGCATGTTGGGCAGCTCGCAATGCTGCGCGGCCTCGCGGGAAATCCAATACGCGGAGAAAACTATTTCGCGGCGGAGATTGTCACCGGGCAGGGTTGGAGCTGAGCAATCCGCGGCACGTTTTGAGTTTTGAGAGTCTTCTGTGTGCGACCTCAGTGTTCTTGGTGCCTCTGTGGTGAACAATCGAAATGAAACTCACCACAAAGGCACAGAGAGCACCAAGGCTGCACAGAGGTTCACTCTTGTCTGGGTTAGCGGAGTGGAGTATCAGAATGAGCATCCTCTATCGCGTTCTCTTATTTCTCATCTTGTTCGTAATTTGTTCCTCGCTCTGTTCAGCGCAAACACCCGCAAAGGAAGCGACAGCTTCAGTCGCCGGTCACGTCACAATGCGAGGGAAAGCCGCACCTGCGATCACCGTAGTGGCGACGTTGCGTAACTCATTCTTTGACAACAAAACCGTTGCCAAAACTACGACTGATGAAGATGGGAACTATAAATTGACAGGCCTGACTGCCGGACAGTTCACAATTCTTCCCCTTGCCAAGGCTTATGTTGTGGCCAGCGGCAATTCCTATAAAGAAGCCGGCCAGAGCGTTAATGTCGCCGAGGGCGAAGCCGTAACGAAGATCGATTTCGTTCTCGTGCGTGGCGGCGTGATCACGGGTCGCATCACCGACGCTGAGGGTCATCCGGTCATCGGAGAACGAGTCAACATCGCTCTCAAGGATGGTAGTCCCGATCCTGGCGCTCAGTTCAACTTCGGCTCAAACAGGTACCAGACGGACGATCGCGGAATATATCGTATCTACGGGCTCGGGCCGGGAAGTTACCGCGTGAGTGTGGGCCAGGCGTCTGCAGCCGGCGGCGCGGCCAGCATCATGGGAATCGGCGGTAGCCCGTATGCCAGGACGTTTTACCCGAGTGTTGAGGACGAATCCAGAGCGACGATCATTGAAATCAAAGAAGGGGCGGAGATTTCCAACATCGACATCACGGTCAACAAGCCTGGTAAAGGCTTTTCAGTCTCCGGCCGCGTGATCGATGCGGACTCAGGAGCGCCGGCAGCAAGCATCTACGTCGGTCATTCCATGGTAGACGAGTCGAACCAGCAAGTTGGAGTAATGAATTTCAGCGGTACGCAGACAGATGCCAACGGCAAGTTTCATATGGAGGGACTACGTCCGGGCCGTTATGCCGTATACACTATGGCGGCCAGCCAGGACAATTCCACTTACAGCGAGCAGGTTACCTTCGAGATTGCCGATAGCGATGTGTCGGGAATTGAGATCAAACTTCGTCGCGGCGCAACCATCAGCGGCTTTGCGGTTATTGAAAATAATTCCGATCCGGCAGGCGCCGCGCTGCTGCAAACCGTAAGTCTGTTTGCTTATGTCGAGCAGAAGACTTCATCGCCATCCTACGGCCAGAGTCGAATTGCCGCGGACGGCAGCTTTCGCATGACGGGGCTCGCGCCGGGTAAAGCACAACTTAGAATGCAGGGATTTCCGACTCCACCCAAAGGATTGACGCTCGTGCGCACTGAACTCGACGGCCTGGAAAAAGACGGTATCGATATCACTGCCGGTGCGCAAATAAACGGTGTGCGACTCGTGTTTGCCTATGGCACCGGCGTGGTTCGCGGCGAGGTAAAAATCGAAGGGGGATCAATTCCGGACGGAATTACACTTCGCGTCGTGATTCGCTCCGCTGCCAATGAAGCTCGCCGGTTCAATCGCGGCTCCGAACTCGATGGTCGTCTCCACTTCGTGCTGGAAAGTATTCCGCCGGGTAATTATGAAGTAGTGGTCACGGGGGTAACGCAGACGCCGGGTGCAAGACCCACTGCTCCGGTCGAGTATCTAAAGCAACCAATCACTGTCGCAAATGGAACTGATACCAGGGTGACTCTGTTGGTCGACCTCGCCGCAAAAGGGAGTCAGCCATGAACACGACCAGAAAGTTTATCTGGGCTGTCTTCGTAGTGATAGTAATCGGCAACGCATTGCTCGCTAGCGCGCAGTCGGAGACGTCGCCTAAGCCTGCAGCGACTCCCACCCCAACACCCGACGCAACCGCTGACACCAGGAAAGGCACTGGCACTCTTACCGGAACCATCAAGGGCCGCATGGTGGCCAGTGACGGTCAGCCGCTCCTGAACGCAACGGTCATGGCCCAGGCACTTACCGGCTCATTCGTTGTGAAACCGACGCGTCCTGACGCTGAGGGTCGTTTCGCTTTTGACGATCTGGTGCCTGGAGCCTACACACTTATCGGCTACAGCTCCTGGTTACATCGACCAATCAGTCTCAGAGGGTGACTCGAATAAATGGCAGCGCCATCTAATTGGCTCCAACGTACGAATCAATATGATCCGAGGCGGAGTGATTACCGGTATGGTCACAAATACCAAGGGCGAACCAATGGTCGGTATTCCGGTGCATGCAACCATGTCAACCCTCACTTCTCCCACTTTCAATTTTTTTGGCGGCGGTGGCACATCCGAAACTGATGACCGCGGCAGCTACAGGATTTATGGCTTACTGCCGGGCCAATATATCGTCAGCGCCGGAGGCGAGGGGACGTTTGGCCGGTTCACTCCCAGCGGTTTTGATCGTGACGTTCAGACTTACTATCCCTCATCAACACGCGACACGGCAGTTCCAGTTTCTGTGCGCAGCGGTGACGAAACTACAGGCATCGACATCAAGTACAAAGCGACTGAGGGCCACTCACTAAGTGGTTTTATTTTAGGCGACATTCCTGCAGGCGGGCTGAATAGCGCTATTACGATCATGCTCGCGCACGCCGGCACTCCTTCTATCGCGGCAATTGGTCTCGCGATCGCCGCCGAGCAGCGACGTCCTTTTAGCTTTAATGGAGTCGCGGATGGCGAATACGATTTGTTTGCCAGCTATCTGTCAAGCCCAACTGAGAATGCCCTCTCTGGAGAGAAGCACGTTACGGTGCGCGGCGGCGATGTAACGGGAATCGAACTGCGCCTGAACTTACTTGGCTCAATCGCCGGCACCATCAAGCTTGAACCGATCAAGCCGGAAGACAAATGCGACAAAAGGCAATCGCAAGTCATCGAGACAGTTCTTCAGGTGCCTCCGGACGATCAGAAAAAGGCGATGAGCCGTTCACCGGCGGCAATTTATTCCGGACTGGGGCAGTTAAATGAGAAGGGCGAGTTCGTTTTACGCAATCTCACGGCAGCCAAATATCGACTGAGTATCAAGCTGCCGACAGAAAGCTGGTATGTGCGCAACATCGACTTGCCTGCAGCCGCGCGAGTCTTAGAAAGCAAAACCACATCCGTTCGACCCGCGGCGACGAACTCAAGCGGTTGGCAGGGTGTGGTAACCATCAAGGCTGGAGAGAACCTTAGCGGCGTCTCAATCGTGGTAGGCCAGGATGCCGCTGGGTTGCGCGGACGTATGGCAACTGGCGGAACAGCGATCAGGGAAGGTGCTCATGTGTATCTTGTTCCCGTCGATCGGGAGCTCGGTAACAACGTGCTTCGTTACAGCGAAACATTCGTCAAGAGCGATGGGAGCTTTGTGCTCGAGAATCTTGCTCCCGGACGATATTTCATTCTTTCTCGTGTCGAGGCACCGACCGAGCCGGATACCTTACCGCGTCCGATGGCATGGGACGCTGCGGCGCGCGCGAAGCTCAGGCGCGATGCGGAAGCGGCCAACACGATCATCGAGTTGAAACCTTGCCAGCAAGTTGCTGATTACGAGTTGAAGATCGGTGGTTAGATCTTTAGGCACGCAATAGCGACCAGTTTGGACTCCGACAGACAACATTCCATGGATCGATGAGACCCGATCGCTACCGCGACCGCTCCCGGTTCTGTAATTAGTCGACCCACACTGCGAACGTTGAAATTTGCCAATTGCTAAACAGTCGCTAAACAAAATCAGAACTGGGAGCGATAACGAACAGCCGATTACTCAATGACAAGTTTGCATAAGTGGAGCGTCTTATCTTTCCACGGCTTCATGAATTGACGACTCGGCTGGTCGCTGTCGCTCCCGGTTCTGATTTTGTTTAGCGATTGTCGATCGTCCAGCCAACCACACCCGCCAATGGATCGGGGTCTTCGCTGTAAGCCATCGAGTCCGGGATTCACATTGCCAGAGCACCGAACTGCGGCAGAGTTGAAATCATTTCGCGACGATTGACGCGCTGAGTCCTTCAGGAATGTCGCTCCTGCGGTCCATCCATTTTTTCGTAATCATAACCTTCGAAAAATCAAATCCGGCCAGCAGGAATGCCTGTCCTACTTTGCTCGAGAAATGTAGAATGACGCGATCCGACAACCGGTTCGTTGAGGCTTGCCACCATGAGTATGAAACCGAAAGAACTCACCTTGCGCAGTCTGATCCTGGGCGCGCTCATAACTACGATCTTTACCGCGGCCAATATCTACCTTGGTCTGAAGGTCGGTCTTACTTTCGCATCATCGATTCCCGCAGCCGTAATTTCTATGGCGATTCTCAGCTTCGTAAAAGACTCGTCGATCCTGGAAAACAATATCGTCCAGACCGTCGCGTCCGCGGCCGGCACGCTCTCAGCAATCATCTTTGTTCTCCCGGGACTGGTGATTGTCGGTTGGTGGACCGGCTTTCCTTTCTGGCAATCGTTTCTGATCTGCCTGAGCGGTGGCGTGCTCGGTGTCGTGTTTACAATTCCGCTACGACGCGCGCTGGTAACCAACTCCGATCTTCCCTATCCGGAAGGTGTCGCTGCCGCGGAAGTATTGAAAGTCGGATCGGGTACGCGCGGTGAAACTAAAAGACGATACGGGCGAAGCGCGAGAAGGCCTGGTCGCGGTGATCCTTGGCTCGGTTGCCTCAGCTGGACTCGCCATCATGACGGCCACGCGTATTGCTGCCGCTCAAGTCACAGGGTTCTTCCGGATCGGCGCGCTCGCGTCAAGCGGATATGACATCGCCTTCTCGCTAGCGCTCGTTGGCGCGGGTCACCTGGTTGGCTTGTCAGTCGGCATGGCGATGCTAACCGGTCTGGTGATTGCATGGGCCGTCGCGGTGCCGATCTTGACTTCAATGCAGCCCGCCGCCGAAGGCCTGGCGCTCGGCGCGCACACGATCGCAATCTGGCGTACACAGGTTCGCTTCATCGGCGCCGGCGCGATTGCAATCGCAGCCATTTTCACTTTGGCAAAGCTCGCGAAGCCTGTGGTCGGTGGACTCGTAAGCACGCTTGCTAGTTCTCGCGTGAAGGGCATACGAGACGATCGCGACCGCGATCTTTCACCACCATGGATTCTCGCGCTTACGGCCGCCTGCCTGCTAATCACTGGCTGGCTGGCCTTCACCTTTGCACGATCTTCTGTGCTTGCGCCAAGCGCAGTGACGCTCACCCTGATCGCAATTCCCTTCGTGCTGCTCGGCGGTTTTCTCATTGCCGGAATCTGCGGCTATATGGCCGGATTGATCGGCGCCTCGAACAGTCCGATCTCCGGCGTCGGCATTCTCTCGATTGTGCTTTGCGCCTCGGTACTGATCTTCGCCGTGTCGCCAACTGTCGAGACGAGACCAGCGCTCGTCGCCTTCGCACTCTTCATAACGGCTATAGTGTTTGCCTGCGCAACGATCTCAAACGATAACTTACAGGATTTGAAAACGGGTCAGCTTGTCGGTGCTTCGCCGATGCGCCAGCAAATCGCTCTCATCGTCGGCGTCGCTGCTGGCGCGTCTGTCATTCCGTTTGTGCTCAACCTGTTAACTCACGCATACGGATTTGCGGGAGCAGCAAACCTCGGCGTAGTCGCGCCGAATCCGCTGCCGGCTCCTCAGGCAACGCTAATTTCCGCCCTGGCCCAGGGCGTGATTGGTGGCAATCTTGACTGGAAGATGATCGGCATCGGCGCGCTCGTGGGGGTCGGCCTGATTCTGCTCGACATAGCACTCGGTGCCATGAAGAAGCTCCGCATTCCACCTCTCGCCGTCGGCATCGGCATCTATCTCCCAATGTCAGCGACTTTCGCCGTGGTGGTCGGTGCGGTGATCTCCCATTGGTACAACCGGCGAACCCGCTCTCTCGCAAATCCGGACCGCGCTGAACGGTTGGGCACGCTGGTGGCGTCGGGGTTGATTGTCGGCGAAAGTTTGTGGGGCGTGATCAATGCCGGCCTGATCGTAGGCTTGTCGAATGACGCACCCATCGGACTCGTATCCGATAACTTTATCCTCGGCCCCTGGCTCGGATTGCTCGGGTTCGTGGGCGTGATCGTTTGGTTGTACCGTTGGATGCTGCGTCGTTCGGCAGCAGTGCGATAGGTCGAACAGCAAGCCAGAGGGTTGCGAGTAAGTAGCCGGTGGTCGCGCAGCGAAGACCACGCTTTAAGAAACAAGAATGACCGCACGCCGGCGGGGTGCCAGATTCCTCTGGAGATTCTGGCACCACTTCGTGGTGCAACCATTTTCTCCATTTGGTCCGGTGGTTTTCGCTGCGCTACAACCACCGGCTACTATCTGCCAGCCCTCCGGGCTGATCCCGCCAGTATTTCGCGATCAATCAGTCGCTTTTCTCGGGCGAGGAATCGCCAGACTTCTATCATTCATTCCCTACAGTGGCCTTTTGTGCAAAGCCGTGAGGAACATTTCCCAAAACTGAACGTACTTCAGGGCAGCAAGATCCATCGCCACTCCAACAGTCCGCAAGGAGAAGACATTGAAGTTACGATTACTAACCGCGATCGCAACGCTTTGTGTGTGTTTCTCAGCCGTCTCCCTACCGAGCTCTGCCAACATGGCAACCTCCGACTGGCCACAATGGCGAGGTCCGGAGCGTGACGGGATATCGCAGGAGCGCGGCCTCCTGAAGCAATGGCCGGCGGGTGGACCAAAACTGCTCTGGCAGGTGAACGACATCGGTGACGGGTTTTCAACGCCAGCGGTTGTCGGCACGCGCATCTATCTGATGAGCAACCGGGGCATGGAGAATGAATTCGCTCAAGCGCTCTCAACTCAGGATGGAAAAGTCATTTGGACCACGCGCGTCGGCAATGTCGGCAACCCTGATCAGAATCCGCCTTACCCAAAGGCCCGCTCGACTCCGACAGTTGACGGAAATTTCATCTACGTGCTGGGCTCAGACGGTGACCTGGCCTGCCTCGAAGCCAAAAGCGGCAAGATTCGCTGGCAGAAGAGCCTCCGTAAAGAGTTCGGCGGTCAGCCGCACGATTGGGCCTATGCGGAGTCTCCTTTAGTTGATGGTGATGTACTGGTCGTCACTCCCGGTGGGGCGCAGGCCACTATGGTGGCGCTTAACAAAAAGACGGGCGCAGTCATCTGGAAATCGGCGATCCCGGATGGCGACCCCGCTGGTTATGCGTCGGCGATTGTCGTGCAAGGTGGAGGTCGCAAACAATACGTGCAGTTTTTGAGCCGAGGGCTCGTCGGAGTTGATGCCAGGACGGGTCAGTTCCTCTGGCGCTACAAGGAAGTTGTCAAAGGCCCGGCGCAGGCTTTCACGCCGGTCGCGCGTGGTGAATATGTGTACGCTGGGGCTCTTGGCGTTGGAGGGGGGCTCGTCCGTTTGAAGCCGGACGGTGGCGGAGTCGTCGCCGAGCAGGTCTACTTCGAGCGCGGCCTTCCGAATGGTTTCGGCGGAGCGGTGCTGGTCGGTGACTGCCTTTATGGCTTTGAACCAGGGCAGCAGCAGCTGGTCGCCGTAGAGTTCACAACGGGGAAGGTAAGGTGGAAGGCTGAGAGTCTGGGCAGGGCTTCGGTAACCTACGCCGATGGGCTTTTATATGTTCACGCCTGGAAGGGAGATATCGGGTTGGCGGAAGCAAGCCCTGAAGGCTATCGGGAAAAAGGCCGCTTTACTCCGCCGGATCAGCCCAAGCCAGAACGGCCTGGGCCATATCCGGACACAGCGTATGCGTATCCAGTGGTTGCTAATGGAAAACTCTACATTCGCGATCTCGGAACGTTATGGGCCTACGACATTAAGGCGAGCCGATAGTTATTCACGCAGCTAGAATAGAACCTCACTGTGGAGTATCGTAGTTGGGCTTGAGGAGGCGAGCTAGGATGTATTGTTCAACTTGCGGCGTGGCTGTCGCGCAGGGTTTGAGCTACTGCAATTATTGTGGCGCAAAGGTTGGCGAGAAAAGTGGTAGGGACAGCAAATCATCAGAAGTTAGACCTGATTTTCTAATCTCGGCGATGATAGGGCTCTTCATCTTCGGCCTATTCGCCATTACCCTTCTGATGGGGATGATGAAACAAGTGCTGGGCTTACCTGTTGAGCGAGTTCTTGGTTTCGCGCTGTTGCCATTTCTATTAATGCTGCTACTTGAAGGCGTCTGCCTTAGACTGTTAATGCGTCGTAAACGCGATACTGAAGCGACAAGCGCTAACGCACTTCTGAAAGAGCAGACTACGAAAGAGCTTGATCGGGGTGAGGAGCGATTGCTTGCCGAGCCCGTGCCGAGCATCACCGATCACACCACTCGCACCCTAGCGCCCGTCTTTCGCGAACGAGACTCGAAATAGGGATCGGCCCTCAGCCGCTAATCGGCCCAAGCGAACGCACCCTGTTTTTCTGAAGCCATGCTACACTGCCGCCGACAGGCGTAATTTCTTTACCAAATAACATTGCTCAATCGAAAACCTTAAGCTTGTACGCAAGTTGTAATGACTTGTCTTTCCGAACCAACTCTTTAATCCGAGAAGTGACTGAATCACACCATCAACCGTGGTTTCGTGTAGCGCTTCTGGTTGGCATTATTTACTTCGCTGTCGGCAGACTGTTCTCTGTACCTATGACTCATGCACAGGCATGGCGACTGGCTGCATGGATAGTCAGCGGCGTTGCCTTTGCGGCACACATCGGCTACGAACATTTCAAGATAAGGCACTCACCACGTGCAATAGCGCGAGACGCAGCAGTCGCCGTCGCGATCGGGGCTTTTCTCCTTGCAGTCGCCGGGATGGTTCATTCACTGTGGGCCACCTCGGCGGTACGGACGGTGTGGTTTCTTGCTTTAGTGCTGTGGCCGGCCTTCACTGCGATTCCGGCGTTTTTAGTAGCACTGGTCAGTTGCTATGCTGCTAAAACATCTTCGTCTCCGAACTGATAGAGAAAACGTATGAATATGCCTGGCTTCGAATACAAAGAGATGAGATTCCTAAACGTCGATCTCGATCTTGTTTCGAGGTCAGACCTCCAACCCCTGGTAACGGCGCTGGAACCAGAGGCCTTCGCCCTTCACGTCGGGCGTGAGAAGCGAACTTACAGTGCCCATCTGGAACTGACCAAGTTTCCCAAAAATCCTGATGCGGCTATTCGTGGCTTCGCAGCGCTCATACAAAATCTATCAAGGACGGAACGAAAGTTATGGGATACGGCAAAAGTCCGAGATTTCAATATCGGGGTGCAGTCAGCGATGCAACCTCGCGCCTTCGAGATTAAGCTTGCGCCTGAGACATTGGGGATTGCTTCCACCCTTAGGGCGCGAATCGTATTAACTGTCTATGCGCCCTCCTAAGCGGTAACGCTAATGAAAGGCAGCATCTGTCTACTGTAAAATTGAAGGTAGATAGGAATTTAGAGGAACTTATGAAAGCATATGTAATAACGACTGGTGTCATCTTTGCGGTTATCACCATCGCGCATATCATGCGAATCGTTGCTGAGCCACGCGCCGCTACGGAACCCTTCTTCATTCTTCTAACGGTTCTATCCGCAGCACTATGTGCCTGGGGCTTTCTCGTCTGGCGACGTTTGAACCGATGATAAGGTACGATCTGATAGCACTAAGTATTAGGCACTCGATCGAGAAATTGACCGACTTGAGAAGGAGACTGGTGTGATCGGCGAAATCAAACACTTAACCATGGACGAGCTGGAAGCGGGACTTGATGAGATCCGCCAGGCGCCTAAAGATGAAGGCGTTCTGCAATTGATTGTCCGACGCCCGCAGGTTGAAGAGCGTGAAATTCTCGAAGAAGCCGAACTGCACCTGGAAGAAGGGCCTGGTAGGCGATAGTTGGATAAGGCGGCCCAGTTCTCGCACTGCGGATGGATCACCGCATCCGGACATGCAGATAAACATCATGAACGCTCGCGTGACGGCGCTGGTCGCGCAGGATAAGGGCCGCTGGCACCTGGCGGGCGATCAGTTGTACCTCGACATGGATTTGAGCTCGGAGAATTTGCCGCCGGGAACTCAACTGGCAATAGGTTCGGCAGTAATCGAAGTAACGCCGCCACCGCACACCGGCTGCAAGAAGTTTGTGTCGCGTTTCGGTCTTGATGCAATGAAGTTTGTAAATTCTCCGGTCGGCCGGGAGTTGCACCTGCGTGGCATTAACGCAAAAGTGGTTCAAGGCGGCAGGATTCGCGTTGGCCAGGTGGCCAGGAAGGTGCTGGCAAGATAACGGCAACAATCAAAACAGACGTAATCATAGTCGGCGCCGGTCCGACGGGGCTGTCGCTCGCCTGTCAGTTAACCCGATACGGTGTTGATTTTGTTGTCGTTGAAGAAAAAGAAGGCATCACGCCTTTTTCTAAAGCGCTAGGCGTTCACGCTCGCACCCTCGAAATCTACGAACAACTCGGGCTAGCAGAAAAGGCGGTTGCTCAAGGAATAATTGCCGGAAAAGTCCGCATGCTCGAAAGCGGAAAGATCGTCGGCGAAGTTGATTTGTCGAACTTCGGCCAGGGTCTTAGTAGTTACCCCTTCCTGCTTGTGCTTGAACAGAGCGAGAACGAACGGCTTTTGTACGACTATTTGCTGAGCCAGGGACGGGATGTTCGCTGGCAAACCGAGCTCGAAAGTTTTTCGCAAGAAGCGAACGCTGTCACAGCCCGCGTTCGGATTGCTAGTGGTGAAACTCAAATTATCGAGGGCAAGTATCTGGCCGGCTGCGACGGACCGCGCAGCCCGGTCAGACATCAGCTCGGACTCTTATTTGAAGGCAGCACATTTGAGCGTTTGTTCTACGTCGCGGATGTGCGGATCGACTGGAAATACAGTCACGATGCGCTGCATGTTTGTATTGCCGAACATGGCGTGGTCGCCTTCTTCCCGATGCCCGGCGAAAAGCGCTGGCGCATTGTTGGCGCTTTTCCTGAGGGTCATGAAAAGGACGAAGGCGAAGTCCTTTATGAAGAAATCGAAGCGCGCATTAGGGAAGAAGCCGAACTCGAGCTCGACATCACTCGCGTTGATTGGTTTTCTACCTACAAAGTCCACACTCGCCACGTGGAAAAGTTTTCATCCGGACGATGTTTTCTGGCCGGAGACTCAGCCCACATCCATACGCCCGCCGGTGGCCAGGGAATGAATACCGGAATCCAGGATGCTTATAATCTTGCCTGGAAGCTGGCGCTGGTTCTTAAGGGCGCCGCTCACGAACGAATCCTCGACAGTTACAACGAAGAGCGACTGCCCAACGCCAGACGATTACTGCAAACAACTGACCGGATGTTCAACCTCGCGGCGGGTACTGATTGGCTGGTCAACTTAATCCGCACGACGATATTCCCGCCCATGGCTAGATTCATTCTGAGCATCGACGCCGTCAAGAAAAAGTTCTTCCCTTTGATTTCGCAAATCGGAATCACCTATCGTGAGAGCTCTTTGAGCAGGCACGATGGCGATAGAGATTTTGAAGTCAGAGCGGGTGACCGTCTGCCCTATTTCCTTTTGGACGGGCATAGCATTTACAACAAATTACGCGCGCCCAAATTCCATCTCCTCACTTTCTCTGACGGGTTGAACGATGAGGCTGGGGATCGCGGAAAGATCACTGATGAGATCGGAATCAAGTATGCGGATCTGCTTGATCAATACCGCGTTCCGCTTAACCCACAGATCGCGAACCTATTCGGCACGGACAAAACCTTTCAGGTGTTCCTGCGGCCGGACAACTACATTGCCTACATCTCATCGGGCACTTCACCTCAACGTCTCGTAGCCTACTTAAACGAAATCATCACTGAGTGGAACCATCGCAAGCGATTTTGTGGGACCGGCGGGCGTCCCGCCCGCCCGCGCACGGCTAGCGCAAATACACGAGTTGACTATTAACTTACCTAAGAGCGGGCGGGACGCCCGCGGTCCCACAAAATCGCTTGACGGTTTAATTGAGGCAGACAATTGAGACAGAAACATGACATGAATATGCGGATTTTTCTTTTCCCGCCAACGATAATGCCGATCACGCAGGAAGGAAAACATACATGGACGATGAACAAGCCATCAGAAACTTGATCGGCACCTGGCTTAGTGCTTCAAAAGCAGGCGACACGGAGACTGTGCTGGGCCTAATGTCAGATGAGGTGGTCTTCCTCGTTTGCGGCCGGCTTCCCATGCGCGGCAAAAAAGAATTTGCCGCCAGTCAAGGCGCGCTAAAAGACGTTCAGATGGATGGGGTCAGCGAGATTCAGGAAGTCACGGTGCTTGGTGACTGGGCCTATGTCTGGACACATCTCACTGTCGACTTCAGACCTCGAGCCGGTGGGGTCGCTCAGAAACGAGCCGGCAATACACTCTCAATCCTGCGAAAACATGACGGCAAATGGCTCCTGGTTCGTGACGCCAACATGCTGGCGCCGGTCTCTTAAGTTTTCCAGCGGGCCGCCTGATCGAGATAAGGTGGGATTAAACATTGGCTGACGATTACATCGCAACTTACTTAAACGATCACCTGGCCGGCTCGGTAGTCGCCGTTGAACTGATGGAAAATCTGGAAACGGTGTACGCCGGACAGCCGATTGCAGACTTCATCGCAAAACTGCGCGCTGATATTGAGGTAGATATTCGGGAACTCGAAGATCTTATGGGGCATCTGCAAATCTCCGAGAGTCGAACCCGAAAGGCTTCGGCGTGGCTTACCGAAAAGTTTACCCAACTCAAACTCCGGCTTGACGACCCAACTCATGGCGACCTGCGACTGTTTGAATCGCTGGAAGCTTTGTCATTGGGAATAGAAGGCAAGCGCTCTCTCTGGCTCGCGTTGTCAGCTGCGGCCGAACTTTCGCCACAACTTCGGATTGCCGACTATCAGCGTCTGCAACAACGCGCCAAGGAACAACGCGCCCGCGTTGAAGAGCAGCGCCTCGAACTTGCACGAAAGGCTTTAAGCTGGGAACAGCCTGGATTGTGAATAATTTCGAACCTGCTTCAACTCAACGTTGGACTTTGGACGGTGGACTTTGGACAATCTGTCCATGAAGCGTTCCGGAGTCGCAGATCTTCCTCTTCATGGCGGTCGCGTGCCCGACTGGCTGGCCGAACGTATGACCAGGCTCGGCACTGCGATTACTGAAACCATCGTCCACCATTACGGCACCTCCGCCTTCCTTTCGCGGCTCAGCGATCCCTTCTGGTTTCAGGCGCTCGGCGCCGTGATGGGAATGGACTGGCACTCTTCCGGCATCACCACCTCAGTGATGGGCGCTTTGAAGCGCGGCCTCGGCCCGCGAGCTGACGAACTCGGACTCCATGTCTGTGGCGGTCGCGGCAGGTTTTCGCGAAATACTCCAAATGAATTGCGCGCGATTGCCAATCGTCGCGGACTCGATGGCGAAGAGTTGGTTCGCACCAGCCGGCTGACAGCGCGTGTTGACAACAATGCCATCGCCGACGGCTTTCAGATTTATCTCCACAGTTTTGTGCTGACCTCTACAGGGGAATGGGCCGTTGTTCAGCAGGGCCTGAATGATCAATCTGGAATGGCGCGCCGTTATCATTGGCACTCAGCTTCGGTGCGCGATTTTGTTGCCGAACCGCATACGGGAATCGTGGGCGAACACCAGGGCACGATCATGAATCTCGTCGATACCCAGGCGCAGCCGGCGCAAAACGCGATGCTCAATATAGTTCGCGAGCATCCGGAGAAAACTATTCGTGAAGCCTCAAAACTTCGTCACCTGAGAATGCCTGGACATCACGTTGTGTATCCGGAAGATGTAAATCTGAAACGTCTTGGCGCCGTTCTGGCCGTCGCCTATGAACGCGACCTGCATAACTTTGCGGAACTCCTGTTGCTCGAAAAACTCGGCCCGCGCACATTGCAGTCGCTCGCCTTAGTGGCTGACGTGGTTCACGGTGCGCCCAGTCGTTTTAATGATCCGGCGCGGTTTTCGTTTGCGCATGGCGGCAAGGATCGACATCCGTTTCCGGTTCCACTGAAAACCTACGATGAGTCAATCAATTTCCTCCGCAGCTCACTCGATGCCGCCAGGGTTGGCGATAAAGAGAAACTGGATGGCTTTCGCCGGTTGGAACGATTTACGCGCGCAGTAGAAACCCACCGCGACCCCGAGGCCGACTTCGAAGCAGTGATTGCTCACGAAAACGCCATCTCCGCGTCACTCGACGGTCGTTCAGTTTTCGATGACAATCCTGCGCGGGAGGGAACCCGGGATTCAGGACTCAGAACTCAGGACAAAGGAGTCAGGCAGAGAAGGGGCGAGGACAAACGTGGGCGGCGTTTCGAAGACAATCCGCGGCAGCGCTCGCTTTTCTGAAAGCAGGACTCAAGAGTCAGAAGTCAGATTTTGAATCCGAACTCCCGAGTTCTGAGTCCTGAGTTCTGAGTCCTGAGTCCTGACTCCTAACATGACCAAACATTCCTTTGATGTCGCGGTGGTGGGAGCCGGCGTCTTTGGTGCGTGGATCGCGTACCAGCTGAGAGGCTCGGGGGCAGAGGTGTTATTGATCGATGCCTATGGACCCGCGAATAGTCGGGCTAGTTCGGGCGGCGAGTCGCGCATCATCCGCATGGGATACGGGCAGGATGAAATATACACTCGCATGGCTCAGCGCTCGTTCACGTCGTGGCAGGAATTGTTTGCTCGCATTAACAGGCCTCAACTTTTTCAGCAGACCGGAGTGTTATGGCTGGCGAGAGAAAACGATTCCTACTGCGAGGCGACGCTCAACACGTTCCAGCAAAACAATGTGAGGTTTGAAAGACTCGAGCAGGGCGCACTGAAACGTCGTTACCCGCAGCTTGAGTTCGATCAGATTTCGTGGGGAATCCTGGAGCCTGATAGCGGAATCCTGATGGCTCGTCAGGCAGTGCAAGCCGTCGTCGCAGAGGCACTCGCCGCCGGCGTCACTTATCTGGCAGAGGCGATCCGACTCCCGCAGGCGGGGCAAGAGAACGGCTCTGCCAAACTTGCGTCGATCACCACAACTTAGCGGTCATGAAGTCGTCGCCGCCAAATTTATCTTCGCCTGCGGTCCATGGTTGCCAAAACTTTTTCCCGAGTTGCTGGGCGAGTTGATTCGCGTCACCAGACAGGAAGTCTTTTTCCTCGGCGTTCCCGCCGGCGATTATCGTTTTAACTCGCCTGACATGCCGACCTGGATGGACATCAATGAACTCATCTACTGCCTCCCCAATCTCGACAACCGTGGGTTCAAAATCGCAATCGATAAGCACGGCCCACAGTTTGATCCCGACACTGGTGACAGAATCGTAAATCCGGAAAGTATAAATGCGGTACGGGCTTATCTTAGTCGTCGAGTGCCGCTACTCGCGGATGCGCCGGTGGTTGAATCACGAGTTTGCCAATATGAGAACACTTCGAACGGCGACTTCCTGATCGATCGTCATCCCAGGTTTGAAAACGCGTGGCTGGTTGGCGGCGGCTCTGGTCACGGATTCAAGCATGGCCCTGCGGTTGGTGAGCATGTAGCGTCGTTGATCTCCGGGGGCGCTAAAAGCGAATTGAGGTTCGCACTCGCAACCAAGCAACAAGCGCACGAGCGAAAGGTGTTTTGAAACGTAATCCTAGTCCGTGTTAGCGGACTACTGAAAATAGCTCACGGACTACATCTTTGAACGCCCTTACCCCCATCAGTGCTGGGCTACCATCATTCGTCCGCTTTACGGACTGATAAGCCTACTTTGCTCGTCAATCCACCGCACTTTCCGTGCAAATCTCACCGTAATTACCTCTCATTTCATTTGCTAGGGAACAATCGTTCATTTGCAACAAAACCAGCGCAGTGATCGGGGACAATTCCGGAATTCGTCATTCTCCCGTTAAGCCGGATGTTTCGCGTCAGCGAGAATCGGGAATTTTTGCGTGCAATAAACCAATTTCGAAGGAGCAAATATGAGGACAAAGGTAGCGACGACGTTTCAACTACACAAACTAATTTGTGGGCTGGCCCTGATGCTGGCCCTGACACCGTTGGCATTTGGGCAAACCACCCAAACGATGCAACCGGCAGCGAACCGACCCATCCAGTCCATTCCTAATGGCGCGAAGATGAAGTTCAAGGGCGTAGTCATCGCACGCGAGGGCGACACCTTCAGAATCCGCGATCGGAATCGCACGGATTACCTGGTTCTAATCACCGATCGCACCAGTATCAAAACTCATGGTGGCTTTCTCCGCAGCGGCAAGAAATATCCGGTCACGGATATTCTGCGCGGCCTGATTGTGGAAGTTGAAGGGCGCGGTGATTCGCAGGGCCAACTCGCGGCCGAGAAAATCAGGTTTGATGAATCGGACATGAGGGCTGCGATTACCTCTGATACGCGTGTAACTCCCGTTGAGGAAAACCAGGCCCGCATGGCTGGACAAATGGATGAGCTCTACGCTGTCGCGGCGGAGGCAAGGACCGAATCAGCCGCGGCGAATGAACGGATCACTGCGCTCGATGAATACGATGTGCAGGAAACAGTTTCAGTGAATTTCAGGGTGAACAGCGCAGTGCTCTCACCGGAAGCGAAGCGAACTCTGGATGAGTTTGCAGCGAAAACTGAAAATGCCAAGGCCTACACAATCGAGGTTGCAGGTCACACGGATTCGACCGGTAGCGAGGCCAAGAACCTGCGTTTAAGCCAGCTACGCGCGGAAGCGGTGGTCCAGTATCTCGCAGTGAACCACAAGATTCCGCCTCGTCGTATTGTGACGCCGATGGGTTACGGTAAGACTGACGCTGTAGCAGACAACACGACGGCCGCGGGCCGAGCTCAAAACCGACGCGTGGAAGTCAAGATGATGCTGAATCGCGGCATGAGCCAGAACAAGCCGGCGACAACACCTGCTCCCTAGCGGCCAGGTCCGGACAGGCTTGCCTGTCCCCCTGCAAACGAAAAGCGACAGGCAAGAACGCCTGTCCCACCTGATGAGAGAGGGCACGGCTGGACTGTGCCCTCTTTGTTATTTCTGAAGTTAGTTTAAGAACCGATTTCAGTGCTCTCTCACCAACCTCGCTATCGCGCGCGCTAGCTTGGCAAGGCTGACCGGCTTCGATAGGTGTTCCTGAAATCCGGCCGCCAGCGCTATGCGGCGATCTTCAGCTCGAGCGTGTGCAGTCAGGGCAATGGCCGGAATATTCGGGTGGTGTGTTCCATCTCTCACCTGCCGGATGAAGGTGTAACCATCAACCTCCGGCATCGAAATATCAGAGACTAAAATGTCCGGTTGCCAATCGGTCATGAGCGCCAGGGCTTCGGACGCTGACTCCGCCGCCTTTACCTCTGCCTCGCACGACGACAACAGCTGCACGAGCAAGTCGCGAGTATCGACCTCGTCTTCGACCAGTAGGACCCTCAAACCATGTAGCAACGGTTTGGCAACCAGATTTTCCCGGAGCTCTTCAGTCTTTGTAGGAGAAGCCACCATGCTGCCACTTAGCGCCGGCAGAGTGACGGTAAACGTAGCGCCCTTCCCTTCTCCATTACTCTCAACTTCAACTGAGCCTCCATGCAGCTCCACTAGATGCCGAACGATGGCCAGTCCCAGTCCGAGTCCACCAAACTTCTTAGTGGTGCTGGCATCTGCCTGGCGGAACCGCTCGAAGACGTGTGGCAGAAAATCCGCGCTGATGCCCTCACCGTTATCCTTCACCACAATCTGCACTTGAGTATCAGCAGTCTTGAGTTGAACGTCTATCTTCGTACCGGTCGGACTAAACTTAACCGCATTTGAAATCAGGTTCCAAACAACCTGTTGCAGTCGGTTAAAGTCACCGGAAACAGGCGGGATGTTTGAACTGACATGTACGCGAAATGCGATGTTCTTAGCAGCGGCTCCCGGCCTCATTGAATCGATGGCGGACTCAATCACTTTTTCCATCTGCACCGGGCGAGAATCAAACTGCAACTTCCCGGAAACGATGCGCGAGACATCCAGTACACTCTCGATTAGTTGTGTTTGCGCCTTGGCATTGCGGTCGATGATTTCAATGGCGCGGCGAGCCTCTGCCGGAGTAAGTGTGTCGTTGCGCAGCATGCTGGCCCAGCCGACGATAGCATTTAGCGGCGTCCGGAGCTCGTGAGAAAGATTCGCCAGAAATTCGTCCTTGACTCGATTCGCGACCTCGGCTTCCGCCCGAGCGTTGTGCTCGCGCCTGAGCAGTTCTTCGCGTTCCGCCTCAACGCGCCGTTGTTCAGTAATGTCGCGCGCGATTTTCGAAGCGCCGATCAACGCGCCTGAAGCATCCTGAATTGGAGACACCGTCAGCGAAACATCAATTCGCCTTCCGCTTTTTGCCATCCGCAGAGTTTCGTAGTGAACGATGCGGTCGCCGCTTTGAATTCTTTCGAGGAATTCACGCTCATCCTGGAAGAGTTCGGGAGGTATCAGAATCGAGACGTTCTTCCCGATTATTTCCTCGGCGGAATATCCATAGAGTGCCACCGCTGCATTGTTCCAGCTCGTAATTACTCCGCTAAGATCCATTCCGATGATTGCGTCATCCGTGGATTCAATAATCGCTGCGAACCGGCGCAAAGCTTTTTCGGTATCTTTGCGATCGCTGATGTCACTGATCGAGGCTACCCAGCCAACGACGGCGCCGTCACTGGCTATGTCAGGCCGATAGGTCGCAACCAGATGTCGCAATCCTACCGATTGGAACAACACTTCCTGTGAGTATTCAACAGATTGCCCTTGCAGCACCTTCTCGACATGAGGCCTGATGGACTCGTACCCATCCGTCCCGATAACCTCAACAATGGCCTTCCCAATAATGTCCTGCGGCTGAAGGCCCAGCATGTTTGCATAAGCGCGATTCACATAAACGTAACGCAATTCTCTGCTGCAGCGGGTGAGCATCAAGGGCGTGGTATCAGTAATCACCTCCAGCTCAGCTTCACGGATCCTTAAGGCCTCCTCAGCCCGCCGCCGTTCGATGAATTGTCCGATCTGACTTCCAATGCTGCCGAACATCGCCAGCAAGGCGTCGTCGGGTTGACGAATTTCGCTACTGAAAAACTCCATGACGCCGACAAATTTTTCGCCGCCAACGATCGGAAACGCGAAGGCTGCGTTTAGACCTTCCTTGATCGCAACCGGCGCGCGCGGGAAGTTGTTATCTTTAGCGATCTCTGGAATCCAATAGGGCCTGGCCTGATCCCAAACGCGTCCAGGCAGGCCCTCGCCACAGGCGAAAGTCCGCGCGCGGCTCGCCATTTCGAACTCCTCAACCCGCGAAGAAGGCGCGCTCCAAAAGCTTATATAGCGCAGCGACGCAGCATTCGGATCCAGCCACCACATGCCGCCGACCTCCCACCTGAGAGTCGTGCCGATTGTTTCGAGTATGCGCGGCGTGGCATCGCGCACGGCGGGCGATTCAGCAAGGATGCGAGTGATAGCCAGGTTGACGCCGGCGCGCGTTTCGTTTTCCAGCCGGATTTGTTCCGAGACGCGGCGCTCCTCGACCACGGCAACCAGGAAGAGAAAACTGACTGCGTTGGACGCTACGAAAAGTTGCAGAACCAGTAGCGACTCGTTTGCTGTGTCGCCAATAAATGGACCCAAACCACGCAGTGTCCCCCAAACGGCAAAAGCAGAGAGCGAAGCAATCGCAAGGGTCACGCCTTGGTGGCCTAATCTGAACGACGCCCAGAGTAGGAAGGGCACAATAAAACAAGTTAGCAGGTAATGGCGGATTGAGAGCGGGGTCGAATAACCAAAGGTAACTATCGCGGTGCCGGAAAGTAGCAATAGAAGTAGCAGAGCCTCAATCGCACGTTCAAGGCTCCAGCCCTTTCGCGTCCGGACAATCCAGGTTAGTAGCAACGGAGCGACGATTAGCGCACCCGCCAAATCTCCCAGCCACCAGGTTCGCCACAGCAGCATGAAATCATCCCAACGTTCGAGATGGGCCAGGCAAAGACTAATGTTTCCGATCAGGGCGCTGCCTGTCGTACAAAGCGCGACAGTACTTACAAACTTGAAGACATCTCGGGCACGATCAAACTGCGGATGAAATCCAACGGCGCGAAGAATGAGGAGTGTACTTAGGCTTTCAGCAGTATTGCCCGCAGCGATCGCGACTGCCGTCGTTGGAGGTAAGGGAGTGACCAGGTTAACGAGAAACGCACCGAGGAAAATTCCCGGCCAGATCCGGTATCCCAATAGTAAAGCGGCGGCGATGGCCACGCCGGTAGGAGGCCAGACGGGCGAAACGCTCGCATGTATGTAGGCGAAGGAGAGTCCAATTTTGGCTGCGGCGAAATAGACGGCTGCAACGGCGATAATCTCAGATGCCAGGTAAAGATAGTGAGTGGACTTCCTCGGAGCCACTGAGACACCACCTGCCCCGCTACTTAAGCCGACCATGCTAGTTTCCGACTGTGCCATGCCGTCTATAAGTGTCGATTAACGTTTCGCCAGGAATTGGCTTCTGGCGGCAGCAGTAATTACTGGAACGGATAATTCAGGTTTTTGGGGGAAAGGAAAAGGCACCGCAGTTTACCATGAAACCTGGGCGACATTCTGTTCGCCCTGCGCCGCTGCCGCTAAAACCCGGGTCAAGAACTTAGTGCTTATGATCGGTATCAGACAGACACCCCCGGATGGAGTGTATTAACTTTCGGCACCCGACAAACTCGCCCGCCTGAAGGATGTCGCACCCTTCGATTATTCGAGCTCGACGCCTTCGGCTTTTGTTTCGCCCGTAGTGTCAAAGATTAGTTTAGTAATACCGCATCCTCGTAAAGCGGTAAACGAGTTTTTTCAGCAAGTAGGTACCCCCATGTCTGCTAAACAAAAAATCCTTCTGGTTGAAGATCATGAGGACACCAGCGAGCTCATGGTCCTTCTCCTCAAGCAACTGAATTACGACGTAGCCACTGCCGCCAGTATCGCGGGAGCGTTGGGAATGGCTGAGTCGGCGGATTTCGATCTCTTCGTGCTTGATTCTTCACTGCCGGACGGCTCGGGCACTGACCTCTGTAAACATATCCGTGAACGAAACATTTCCACACCAATTCTTTTTTATTCGGGCATGTCATTTGACCAGGACAAGAATGAGGCATTGCTGGCGGGAGCTCAGAGGTATCTGGTCAAGCCAGTCGATTTCGACGTGTTCCGTCGCACAGTCGCCGAGATGCTTAACGGCGCGAGCTCAGGTCCTTACGTCGATCAATCAGTAAGCCTGCTGGCAGCTTCGTAACACTCGCAGGAAAATCGTTCAAGGCCGGGGCGATCCATTATCTGGATTCGGCCGCGGTTGTATTTGATTAACCCGGCCGACTGCAGATTAATCGCGCCGACGTTGACCGTCGCGCGCCGTGTGCCCAGCATCTCCGCAATAAATTCCTGTGTCAGGTTTATTTGGTCCGCTTCCACGCGATCATGACACATCAACAACCAGCGTGAGAGCCGTTCTTCAATCGTATGTGACGCATTGCAAGCCGCGGTCTGTGCGACCTGTCGCAGCAGGGAGTTGAGGTAGCGCAACAAGATCGTGTGAAAACCTTCGCAGCGCATGAATTCCTTTAGAACCACGTCGGCATTAATTCGCACTCCGCCATTCGCTATCTGCACTATCGCGCGTTCAGCCGACCTCTTCTGTCCTAGTAGAAACGGCAGGCCCGTCACTCCTTCATGCCCCACCAGCCCTACCTCGACAATCTTTCCGTCCTCCATTTGCGTGACCAGAGAGACCACCGCGTCGGAAGGGAAATAGCAGTACTTGATTGGCTCACCGATTTCATACAGGATCTTGCCGTGTTCAAATGCGAAAGGTTCAATATGCGGGAGCAGGCGTTTATATTGGTCTTCCGGCAGGGCAGCCAGCAAACGATTCTTGATTGTGGATATGGAACTGGTGCTCATCGGTCTCCTTAAAGTCGTGTGTGTATGAACACAGCAGACGGCACAAGGAGGTGTTGACTATGCAACTCCCGATGGCGAGTGTTGGATTCTAAAAGAACAGAATCAGCCGCTTAACTCTTGCGATCCGAAAGTCCGAAACATCTCGAGTGTACGCTTCCGTACACCCCAGCGCAAAGATGCCGGATCACACGCCAACCTGAGCTCCTTCGGTATTTGGCCGAAACTCTAACATATCCGCAGATAATGGCACTGTCCGGTAACGTACTTAGATTTATACTTAGTTGTCTTAATGGGTGAAGAATCAAGAAGTCTCTCGACTCGTGCTTGCGGTACCAATCCGTCAACACTCGAGGGTGGAGGAAGCTACTAATGGCTGTCCGGCATTCACGTTTGCAAAGTGCTTACCTGCTCGCGCTGGTCCTTACTGGCATTAGCATTTCCTTTTCGAGCTTTGGAACTTTCACCTCAGTTGAGGGTCAAAGTTCGCGCGGCCCACGCATACTGAATATTTATGACGCTCAGCGGCAAGTTGAAAAATACGTCGACTCGGGAAGCTACGATCGCGATGTTGCGAAGGTCGCAGCCGCGGCTCGCGCCTGGTTGAACAAGCGGGTGAGGGCCGCTACGAAACCGGCCATCGTGCTCGACATCGATGAGACGGCGCTTTCTAATTGGCCGGCAATGCGCATAAATGGCTGGGTCCGCATCCTCAATGGCCCTTGCGATCTTGAGAAGGGTCCATGTGGTCATCGCGCCTGGCAGGCGATGGCTAAGTCGAAAGCCATTGCGCCGACGCTCGCTCTGGCGCAGAACGCACATAAACTCGGCGTGGCTGTATTCTTCATAACCGGGCGACCGGAGCGATTACGGGATGCGACCGTGCGCAACCTTCAAGACCAGGGATATGAGTGGACGGAACTGATCCTTGAGCCTGAAGGCGCGTCTTTTCGGAGTGCTGCTGACTTCAAGACGCCGGAGCGGCGCAAAATTGCAGAACGTGGTTACACGATTCTCCTGAACCTGGGAGATCAGGAAAGTGATCTGGAGGGCGGTTACGCGGAGCGTGTGCTCAAACTTCCCAACCCCGTCTATTTTGTTAAGTGAATGTGTTTCGGCTGTGGAGTCGGAATAACTAGTCGGTAGTGATGCAGTTGGAATTGAACTTTATCCGATTAGTAACGAAATCAGAACCGGGAGCGGTAGCGACCGGCCAAGGACTGAACGGTAAACGGACTGGAGCAATACAAAGTCTTTGAGGAACTTGAGTATTCGGCCGGTCGATACCGCTCCCGGTTCATTTTGTATTGGCTTGCTCACCTTGACCATAGACGCAGACTTCAGTTCAACATTGAAAATGCATCAGTACTGAATAGTTGGAGGATGATCTTATGAGTGAACTAACTGCACTGTCGCTACTGCCTTTTGTACCGAGCGGCAGCGACTACCAGGCGAGCCGTAATTTATTTGCTGATCTTGGTTTTGAAGAAGTGTGGGAAAACGGCGGCTATGCTGGTTTTCGCAACGGCGACGCGCAGTTTATTCTGCAGAACTTCGATGACGAGAAGTTTGCCGGCAATTTTATGATTCGCGTCAACGTGGCAAACCTCGACGCCTGGTGGGCGGCGGTGTCTCGCCTGCAACTCGACACCAAATATTCAGGCTTCCGTATTAACGCCCCAGCCAGTTTTCCCTGGGGCCGCGAAGTTAACTTCATCGATCTCGCAGGAGTCTGTTGGCACGTGGGCGAGTGAGCCGAGCAGTGGTCAGTGGTCAGTGGCCAGTGCCCAGTAGGCAGTAGGCACTAGGCACCGGTCGAGTTGCTAACTCGCTTTGTATTCTCCGAACACTGATCACTGGCCACTGACCACTGATTTCCATCACGGCCCGAATCTTTGACGATATTCGGTTGAGATAATGAAGGCCTTGACCATGTCGGCGTTGACGAAGTTTCCATTAAACTCATTCAGTTTGCCCAGCCAGAAGTTGTAGCCATCGAAGTTCAAACCAATTTCCGGCGGGTCGTTGGGATTCCTTCTCAGGTATCCAAAATACTGCATCAACACAAACGCCTTGTTCTTCTCCGCATTCTTCAAATCCTGATCTTCTGCAACTGATCGCAATACCGACGCGCGCTTCGTTATGTTTTCCGGGGTTGCGCCCAGCACTAGAATCAAATTCTCTTTCTCACTTGCGGAGAGTACTCCTCCAGCATTGGTGTCGAGTTTCGTGACAAACTGGCCCGCGGTCATGGAGTCGGGAAAGGCGGCGAGAAAGTCCATTCGCTGCACAAACGCGAGTGCGAATGCCTGCTTGTTAGTTTCCAATTGCGTCTGCCAGTCTCCAATCCCCACCAACACTCCCTGCCCAATCTGTTGCGTGTCTCGCAGGAAATCCGTGAACCCTACAGGGACAGGCGCGGCTGCAAGGTTCCCGAACGCGGCTTTGTAACTTCGATAAACCAGGTAACCGGTTTCCTGAAACTCTATCGACAGAAAGAACGCCGCCGACACATTGATTCGCTTCAACTCGATGCAGTTAGCATCCGCACCACACTGCGTAATCTGATTAGTCCAAAAGGCGAGACCGTCCGCGTCAGGCTCACGATTCAGAAAATCGACATAGTGCTGACGAACGAAGAAGCCAGCCTGATCTATCGGATTGGTACTACCGTTTTCCGGACCGTTATCGTGGATCATCAAGGTAGCTGTGGCTGGCGAACCGAGCGTCGCGCCGCTAACGTTGCTTAAGGTGATCGTAAAAGTCTCATCACCTTCCGTGTAGACGTCGTCAACGATAGGAATCGCAATGGTTTTGGCATTTTCAGCTACTCCAAAATGTAACTTGCCAAGAGTTGTCAGATAGTCACAACGTGAAGAGGCGATGCCGTTAACCACGTTGCAGGTGTTAGCTCCGGCAGTGTCACTTGTTGTGTAATCAACTGTAAAGACGCCAGAAGCATCGCCGCTGCGGGTAACAACTACGTTCAGCGTGTTTGTGCCTTCGGTGACGCTGTAATTTGACGCACTAAGTTGTACGCTCGGAGGACTGATAAGTAAGGCAGTCGATCCGCTGCTCGCGGCAAACCGAGTATCCGATGCGTAAGTCGCCGTGATCGTGTGACCGCCGGAACCAAGACTGGCTGTCGCTGTTGTGGCGGTGCCATTCGCGTCGAGCGGCACCTGGCCGATCAACGTTGCTCCATCGCTGAAGGTCACCATCCCGGTCGGGTTGCCCGTCGGCGCACCGGGGTCGGCAGGAATTCCAACGACAGTCGCCGTGATCAGGACTTGTTGTCCTGAGTTCGCAGGATTTGGGAAGGCGACCACGTTGGTTGTTGTGGCATTGGGATGGACCTTCTGCATCATGGTCGCCACCGTGGATGCGTGATTTCCATCGCCGTTGTAAATCGCCACAATGAAATGATTGCCAAGGTAGTTAAGGCCGGCGGCTAGTGATGACGTGACCACTGACGCCTGCCCGCTCGCGTTGAGAGGAACATTGGTCTGCAGCGTTCTCGCTTCCGGGGTAAACCCGTTATAGGTGTTGGCAAAAAACGAGACTGTCCCGGTCGGAGGCGTGGCGCCGGTGACAGTAGCCGTAAAGGTGATGGAGTCCCGGAAAACGGTCGAGCGCAAATCGGGCGACGAAGAAGCCAGCGTCACGCTAACCTCCGCGTTATTGCCAATAGCAAACAGAGTTCCCCCATTGAGTGTGTAGACAGTTCCGTCAGGACCAATGACAGTCGGGACGTAAGGCTGGCCGATGCCGGAATTAAGTGTAATCGCCTGGTCCAGTGAGTTCGCCGTGAGATTCCAACGATAGGCATGGCCGTCCTCGCTATTGAAGAAAACACTGTTCGTCGCCGGGTTGACCGCCGGGGCGTTGATGCACCACTCCTTCACCGCGTTGGGAATATCGGGTTGTTCCGCGTCCGGAGTCGGACCAATTACGGTAAGCACCTCTCGCATTTCTACCAGGCCTGGCGATGAAGTGTGTGGATCGATCTGGGTGGCGTTGGGATCGAGCAGAGCAACTCGATTAACGCCACTGCCGTCCTGGAAAGCGTAGTCGTTGTACTTGCAGAACAAAAGATATGAAGACGTCCCGGTATAAGCGGCCACTGAGCTTGCCGGCACGATACCCGCGGTATAGTCCCAGCCGAACGCGCCCGGCGTTTTAGTAATCGAGAGGTCTCCACTGAAGCGCAGCAGAAACCCGCGCGAGCCGTTGTTCGCGGGTGTGCCCTGGACTCCGAAATAGACGTCGCCATCAGGCGCAACCATAGGAGAGGCCGTGCCATCTTCCGGCACGCCCGCCGGGTCACCACTGCGCGGGTCCCGCAGAAAAACCGAAAACTTCCGCTGAAGAGTCGTCGTGTCCAGACCGAGCAGGTAACAGTAGCGATTATTGGTGGCCCACTTAACCGCGACGTACAGAGTGGTTTCATCGCTGCTCAAAGCGGGGGCAACATTATGGCTGTCGCGTTCAATCGCGGCGTCATTGGCAGCAGCTGCGGCAAGCACAAACGTTCCGTTTCCGTTGGTATCAATCCGCGCAAAGCCGCTTTGCGTTGTATTCAGAGGGGCCGGCGCAGTTCCCTGCACACGAAAACCAAAATAAATATTGCCGTGCGAGTCTGCGGTTATCGGAGTGTTGACGAAGATTGTGTTGTTGTAAGCGGCGGCGTTCGCGTTGTAGTTGGCCAAAGACGTATAGAAGACTTCACGAACCGGCGCGCCTGGCGAATTCGAGTCGGGATTATCGACGTGCCAGATAGTGCCTCCGGCGCCGGCGTAATACAGGCGCGTGCCAAAGACGCCGATCGCAACGCAAGGTTGATACGCAGGAATCCAGTTGTGCGCCGGAAGGATGTAGTCGGTTGCCAAAGTGTACTTGGTCGCGCCATTCGCACCGTTGAAAGCGCTAACCTGGAAGCCGCCCGCAGCGCCTGTCTTAACCGGAACCAGCACGGTGTTGGCTGAAGTAATGAGCGGAGCGCCATAGTGAATAAGATCGCCAGTGTTGTTAAGGTCGATGCTGGCAGTCCACTTAAATACATTCAGGTTTTGCGCGGGCGCAACGTAACTGGAAGTGTGCTGCGCGTTGCCGGCAAAAGTTGTGGCCTGCGCAAGAACGCGTTCAGAAGTTAAGACGAGAACGCAGCAGTAGCCGATGGCGAATAGACCAAAACGAAAACTGTGCTTTCGCAATCGATCGCACACACGTGGGAATGCGGAAACAGACATATAGAACCGCGAGGACAGTTAACCAGGAACTGGCTTAATGGGAACACCGGCAGGGAGACACATCGTGAGAATACCCCATGATAGCAGCCGACTCAACACCGCCATGCTCTGGGTAGGACGTCAGTCCGAACAGTGAAGTGATTTGCTGGGACCGCGGGCGTCCCGCCCGCAGTGAGCGCGAAGCGCGAAAATGATTGGCGAAGAACTTTCGAAGACTGCGCGCCTGCGGCGCGCTGCGGGCGGGGCGCCCGCGGTCCCAGCAAATCACTTGACTCGTTTCAGACTTGCTCCGCACCAGGATTTTTCCCTCACTCTCTTGCTTCCTTGTTGCGATGTTACAATTCGTCTCCGTTTCGCGTGGTTGACTGACAGAAAACGCGGTCGTCCCTTGGATCCAATGATCGTCCAACAGAACATTTCCCAATCCTTCCATTCCCCGATCGTACTCATATTGTTGGCGGCAATCGCGTGTGGGCTGCTTTATGTACTCTGGCGGGAAGTGCGGAAGATCCCGGCAAAGCTATTCACGTTGATGGCCACAGCGTTCGTGGACATGCTGGGGCTGTTGATGATCATCCCGCTGCTTCCGTTTTATGTGAAGACATTGGGCGGTTCCGGAGTGAACGTCTTTGGAACTCACTTTGGAATTGGAACCATCATGGGTTTCATCGTCGCCTCCTTCACGCTCGCGCAGTTACTGAGCGCGCCGATGTGGGGGCGATTTTCCGATCGCGTCGGACGTCGGCCGACGCTGCTCATCGCCCTGGGCGCATCGGCGATCGCTTATCTGATTTTCGGTTTCGCCCACTCGTTGCTCTTGTTGTTTCTCTCACGCCTCGTCCAGGGCGCCGGCGGCGGGACTGTGGGCGTCATACAAGCGTACGTGGCTGACTCCACCGATCCCAAGGATCGCGCTCGCGCACTCGGGTGGCTTTCTGCAACTACCAACCTGGGCGTGGCGCTCGGTCCGGTGCTCGGTTCATTCGCGATCACTCTGGGCAAGTATGATCTGTTGCCTGGACCCGCCAGACTACAAATGGGTCACTCGGCGCCCGGAGTCCTCGCAGCGGCGCTTTGTATCCTGAACATGATCTTCGCCGCGCGTTATCTGACTGAATCCCGCGTGGTAAACGAACCACTTAAAGAAGGTGAAGAAAACCGAACTTCGTTTCAGGCTATCGGGCGGGTTATCTCTCATGCGGGCGAGCCGGCATCCCGTCTCATCTGGATCTACGCCATCGCCATCGGCGCGTTCCAGGGAAGTTTTTCGGTGTTGGCGCTTTTTTTGAACGCGCGTTTCCAGGTAACTGAGCAAACCATCGGTTATTTCTTCATGTACGTCGGCTCTATCTCTGTATTCACACGCGTGTTGTTACTAGGACGAATGGTCGACTGGTTAGGCGAAGCAAATCTCTCGCGTCTCGGTCTAGTGCTTCTGGCTTCTGGAGTTGTCGGCATGCCGCTATCACGAAACCTTTGGATGCTGGCGATTGCGGTAGCGCTTATTCCCTTGGGCACGGCGTTCACGTTTCCCTGCGTGACCGCACTTCTCTCGCGCGTTATCAGCCAAAGAGAACGCGGACTCTACATGGGCATGCAACAGACATATGGCGGCGTCGCACGGATTATTGCGCCGCTGTTTTTCGGCTGGTCGTTTGATCATCTCGGCGTCTCATCGCCTTATTTCTTTTCTGCGGCGTTCATACTGGGAACCGTTCTGCTTGGTTTTGGCTTGGATCAGTATGCGAGGCCGAAAGCTCCGGCAGTGGCTGAAACGTCCGTTGCAGCTGGTGAACAGGAGGCCTAATCAACTCAAGCTCTTCCCTGGGACCGCGGCGTCCCGCCCGCAAATGAGCGCGAAGCGCGAAAACGAAGATCGTCAGCTAAACTTTGCGAGCATCTTCAACGACAGTAAACTTTCCCCGCAATTACGATCTCGCGAAGCCGTTACGGAGGGAACTCTACATTTGCGCCTGTTGCATCCTTTTGCACTCATCTTGACGTTGATTTTCATATCGGTTTTCGTCCAACAGAATCCGCTGCCGGCAACCGCGCAGCAAGCAACGGTTCAGACTACAACCGCGCAGCAATCGCCATCGCCTTCCCCCACTCCAACGCCCGTGCCGTTGCCGCCGCCAACTGTAAAGATTGCGGACTACCGTACTCCGGCGGGGCGCATCATCGGAGCAGCGTTAACAAATGACCGCGCTTACACGCGGCTCGCATACTTGACCGATCGCATCGGCAATCGTCTCAGCGGCTCGAAAAATTTAGAGCGCGCGATTGAATGGGCCGTTGCCGAAATGAAGAGCGATGGGCTGGATAACATACGCGCCGAAAAGGTAATGGTGCCCCACTGGGTGCGCGGGGAAGAAAGCCTCGAGCTGATTAGTCCCGAGCCGCGCAAATTGTCGCTGCTGGGTTTGGGCAATAGCGTCAGCACGCCGCCTGAAGGCATTGCCGCAGAAGCGATTGTGGTGCGGAGCTTCGACGAACTCGAGTCACTGGGCGATCGCGTGCGGGGAAAAATTGTCGTCTACAATGCGCCGTTTGTTAGTTATGGTGAAACGGTCAAGTATCGCAGCTCAGGCGCTTCACGAGCGGCGCGTTATGGCGCCGTTGCTGCACTGGTGCGCTCGATCACGCCCGTAAGTCTGCAGACGCCGCACACCGGCGCGATGACTTATGACGAGAAGCAACCCAGGATTCCCACCGCTGCGATCACAATCGAAAGCGCGGAGCTTTTGCAGCGAATGAATGATCGCGGCGAGCATCCGACGCTGCGACTCAAGATGGAAGCCAAATTTCTGCCCGATGCCGAATCGGCAAACGTTGTCGCCGAACTGAAAGGCTCCGAGAAACCGGACGAAGTGGTTCTGCTGGGCGGGCACCTGGATTCGTGGGACGTGGGCCAGGGAGCCCAGGACGACGGCGGTGGAGTCATCATCGCCTGGGAAGCAGTGAGACTGCTTAAGGAACTTGGACTCAGACCTCGCCGCACAATTCGAGTTGTCCTTTACACTAACGAAGAAAACGGAGCGCGCGGCGGCGACGCTTATCGCAACGCACACCGTAGCGAAATTGCCAAACATGTTCTGGTTATTGAGTCAGACTCCGGCTGTTATCGACCTGAGGGTTTCGGTCTCACTACCACTGCTCCGCCGCAAGCCCGGGCCAACTTCATTGAGATTGCAAAACTCCTGGCCGGCATCCGCGCGGACCGCATTGCCGCCAACGGCGGCGGCACAGACATTAACCCAATGATGAAGGAGGGCGTGATTGGTGCAAGTCTCACTGTAGAGGGCACGAAGTATTTTGAGATTCACCACACGCAGGCCGACACGCTGGACAAAGTCAACCCACAGGAACTCGCGCTGTGCGTCGCCGCTATGGCCGTTATGGCCTACACGGTTGCCGATATGCCGGAGGCGTTGAGCAGCCCGCGGTAGCGGGCGATAAGCATAAAGCCTGGGTGAAGCATAGCGGGACCCCCAGGAAACCACGGAGTGAAAGATCATAGCCCGCAGTAGGGCTGGCATTATCTTTGGACAACCAGAACCCTGTGATCTTAATTTACCGAAACGCGAATCAATGATACCTTGGCCTCCCAATTAGTCGCGCGCCCTGGCGTAGGGTTCTGTCAACTTCGTGCTTAAAGCCGTCGCCCCGTGGGTTATAAAAGTCAGCTATTAGCTCTCCGCTCTTGTTTTTCAATCAAGCCGTGTGATTTGGCATGCGGGAAGCCGTTCCGCATGTTCTGCAACGCATGAATAGGGACAAACTACTTCCCTCCACCGATCGCTCGATTTCGCGGTTAGGTGTGCAGTCGATCGTCGGCACACTGCTCGTGCTTCTCGGTCTGGCCGGCTGGAGTGGCTGTAAACGAGAAGCACCGGCCGGTCACGATTTTGCAGCCGCGCAACAGGAACGCGGCAGACAAGTCGTCGCGGAATATCTCAAGCGCGACCGAGCGCCTTATCGCCGGACCCGCATCCGCATGACCATCACTTCGGCCACTGAGCCACTGAAAGTTTACGAACTCGAGATCTCGCGCAAGCAGACTGACGCGGAAACGCTGACCCAAACGCACGTCGTTCAACCGGCCGACGAGAGCGATCTTGCGGCCCTAAGTATTGAACGGAAGGGAGAGCCCACAACCAACGTTACCTACGTTTCCTCGACGGATGAGTTTCGCGAAACAGGGACCAACAAGATGTTCTTCGGAGGTTTGACCGCGCAGGAACTTCTCGGCGAGTGGGACAAGTATGACTACAGTCTGCTGGCGGAAAAGGAAATTGGCGGCGTCAAGGTTTACGAAGTCGAAGGAGCACTCAAACCCGGGACGGAGTCGATCATAGCGAAGACTCGCACGCTCTTTCGCGCGGATACTTATCTTCCTGCCGAAATGCACCTGTTCGATTCAGACGGCAAGGAAGTGCGGACATTTCAGGTAAAGACATATCGCAACGTTGGGGGACGAGATGTCATTTGGCTCACTGAAATTGAGAATCATTTAAGACCAACCAGGATTATTATTGAAACTCTGAGCCTCGACTTCCCGGAAAAAGTCGATGATGCAATCTTCACGCGTGATCGCCTGAAACAATTATCGCGCAAGTAACTCTCAGATCTCAGATTTCAAATTTGAGATCGCAGAGCTTAGAAGAAAGCCAAACGAGAAAGACAAATGACTGAATCGGACAGCGTAGTACGACTGGAAAAGGTCTCAAAGGCCTACACCGACGGCCAAACATTTTACGCGCTGAACGAAATCGACGTGGCGGTCAATCGCGGCGAACGCGTGGCGATCATGGGACCTTCCGGGTCCGGCAAGTCAACGATGCTGAATCTCATTTGCGGCCTCGACGTTCCTACTTCCGGACGTGTCTGGGTCGGTGGCATCGAGTTGTCACAACTGAGCGACGACGAGCGCACCAGGCTACGGCGAGAAAAAATTGGGATGATCTTTCAGTCGTTCAACCTGCTTCCGACCCTCTCCGCGGTCGAGAACGTCTCGCTGCCCTTGCGTCTACGAGATAGGTCACGTCGCGAAGCAGAAAAGCGGGCGCACGCGCTGCTCGAACGGGTGGGCCTGCACCGGCAAGCAACGCATCGTCCTGATCAGATGTCCGGCGGAGAATGCCAGCGCGTGGCCATCGCTCGGGCCTTGATTTTTGATCCTCCGTTGCTGCTGGCAGACGAACCGACCGGCAATCTCGACTCTGCCAGCGGCGAGGAAATTCTGAAACTGCTCGAAGAACTGCATCGCGAATTAAACTCCACCATCCTGCTGGTAACTCACGATGAACACACCGCGGCAACCTGTGAACGTATGTTGATTTTGCGCGACGGTCGCGTCGCGGAGGATCATGCCTCGGTTATTAGTAACGATTTGACGGAGGCTGTGTGATGTGGGGCGCGCTGACTCTGGTCACAATCCGGCAGTGGGGCTTACATAAGCTAAGGTTCGCGCTGACTTTGTCAGGCATCGCCCTCGGTGTCGCCGTCTTCTTCGCCGTGCGCACGGCTAACACCACCTTGGTCGGCTCCCTGGCCACGACAGTTGAAAAACTGGCGGGCCAGGCGACGCTTCAGGTTTCAGCAGGTGAGGCCACTTTCCCACTGGACGTCATTCGCACTGTGCGGAGCACGCCGGGAGTGAAACTGGCAGAACCAGTAATGGAAAGGGTGGTACAGACCGCGCTGCCGGATGCCACCAACCTGCTGGTGCTGGGCATGGACACCAGCAGCAATCTAAAACTTTACGAAGGCGAGTTTGATCAGAAGGGTCTTGAAATCAGCAATCCTCTGGCTTTCACGCAACGACCTGATTCCATTGCTATCTCCCGGCCCTTTGCCGAGCGCTACGGACTGAAAGACGGAGATCGCCTGCCAGTCTACACTCAACGAGGCCGTCAGGATTTCACTGTGCGCGGTTTCTTCAGGACTACCGGCGCCAGCGTAGTTTTTGGCGGCAACATCGCCTTGATGGATCTCTCTGCCGCCCAGTTAGCGTTTGACAAAAAGGATCGGATCGATCGCATAGACATCATGACCGATCCGGCCACTACTGTTGCGAAGGTCGAGCAGGATTTGCGCGCGCGTCTTCCGTGCGGGTCTGGAGGTAGCCCCGCCTGACCGGCGCGGACAAGGTCTCGAGAAGGCGGTCTCGGCAATGCGACTCGGTCTTTTCATCATGAGTTTGCTGGCCCTGATGGTCGGCGTCTTCATTATTTTCAATTCACTGAGCGTCAGCGTGAATCAACGTTGGAAAGAGATCGGCGTCCTGCGCGCGATTGGAGTTGAAGGTTCCCATATTCAACAAATGTTCCTGATCGAAGCGGCGTTGATGGGACTGGTTGGTTCGGCGTTGGGAGTTGGCATCGGCTTTGTAATGGCCCGCGGTGCCACCAGAATTATGAGCGCCGTCGTCACCTCGATGTATGGTCTGGTATCAACACCTGAGCAGCCGGCCTTTCATTGGGACTATGCCATAACCGCCTTTGCGATCGGCGCCTTTGCTTCTCTGCTAGCCACCTGGTTACCAGCCCGCGCAGCTTCGCGCCTCCACCCGGTGATGGCTCTACGGAATATCGAGCTGCAAAGGCGCGAAGGAGTTCTCGGCTGGTCGCGCTTTGCCCTCGGGATCGTTTTCATCATAGCCGGGTTGGCACTGACGTTCTTCTCCCCGCCAGGCGTTGGGCTCATGGTTCATTTCAGTTACTCGATCCTGGTGCAGTTTGGCATGGTGCTGCTGTTACCGAAATTGGTGGTTTGGGGTTCGCGGATCCTGCGCCCGTTGATGGGTCGATTATTTGGCGCAGTCGGTGTGATAGCGGTTGACGCCACCGTCCGCATGCCGCGACGCACCTCCGCTACCGTTGGCTCGCTGATGCTTGGGCTGTCTTTTGTTTTTTCTGTTGGTGCTTTCATTCACAGTCACAAGGCCGCGCTCAATCGTATGGTAGATCGCTGCGTTAATGCCGACTTGATGGTCGCCACTTCCGATCAACTGCGATCGCGCACGTATCATTTCAGCGATGAACAGGAACGCCGCGTTGCCTCGCTGCCCGGCGTCACGCACCTCGACGGTTTGCGGGTGACGGGTTTGAATTACGGCACTGACGACCTGATAGTGATCGCGCGCAATATGGATTTATGGTTCACCAATTCGGCGGGACTACTTGACGAAGGCGACGAGCGGAAAGCGCGCGAGTTATCCAGCCGCGGCGAAGGTTTCGTGATTTCGCAGAATCAATCGGTACGCAGTGGCATAGGCCTTGGCGATCAGATGCGGTTGGAGACACCGGCCGGTCCCCTGGTGCGACCGGTAGTAGGTATTCTCGAGTTTTACTACGTGGAAAAGGGCACGGTCTTCATGGACCGCGAACTCTACAAAAAATATTGGGGCGATAACGCGGTCGACCTGATGCTGTTGAATCTCGAGCCGGGCGTTGACCGTTTAGCGTTTAAGACGGAAATCAACCGCGTCATGGCCGGCGAGCAACGCGCATTCATTTACACCAGTGAAGAATACAAGGAGTGGAGCTCGCGTCTAACCGATCAGTTTTTCACCTTGACGTACCTTGAGATGCTGATCGCAATCTTCGTGGCCGCCATGGGTCTGATTAACATGCTGGTCATCTCGGTATCGGAGCGACAGCGTGAGATGGGCATTTTGCGAGCAATTGGCGGTTTACGCGGCCAGGTGCGCAAGATCGTTTTGCTAGAGGCAGCATCGATCGCCCTCCTGGGTTTCGCGACGGGCGTGATAGCCGGGCTGTTCAATGCTTACTTTCTGGTGCGCACGGCCGCACGAATCATTGCGGGATTCAACCTGCGTTTCGAGTTCCCGTTGAGCGTGGTGCTGGCGACTCTGCCGGTAGTCTTACTGGTAGCGCTGGCCGCAGCGTGGTGGACGGCGCAGCGAGCGCTGCGACTACCGGTGGTTGAAGCGATCGGCTATGAGTAAGGACCGGTCAAGTGATTTGCTGGGACTGCGGGCGTCCCGCCCGCAATGAGCGCGACGCGCGAAAATGATTTTGCGGATTCTTGCGAACGACTGCGCGCCTGCGGCGCGTTGCGGGCGGGACGCCCGCGGTCCCAGCAAATCGCTTGACTAGTTCCAACCATGGTCTGATCGGTTGCTACTCAACTATCGCTACAGCGTCCACCTCAATTAGAAAACCCTCTTTTGCCAGAGCCTGCACTCCCAGCCAGGTGCTCGTTGGCAGCTGCTGGTGCGGAAAGTAGCGGCGCAACGCTTCGCTCACCGGCACGGCGTTCTCAGGTTTGTAGTCTCTCACGTAGATGTTCAGTCTCACCACGTCCGCTGTAGTCGCCCCGCCCGCGGCGAGGGCCGTCTCCAAATTCTGAAACGCCTGCATGGCCTGCGCCGCCAAATCTCCGTCGCCGATCAGGTTCTGATTCTGATCAACGGCGACCTGACCCGAAACATAGACTGTCTTAGACTTTGCCACTGGCGAGACCGTGATCACCTGAGTGAATGATTGTTCCCAGTTGGGTAAAGCACGAGGGTTGATGAACTCTTTTGTCATATGGAACTCTCCAATCATTCACAAAGAATCTACGCCGCGGCCGCATCAGCCCGAAGCGCAGATAGTAGCTGGTGGCTGACGGATACCAAATAGCGAACAGTAGCAAACAGCAGACAGCCATAGTTAAGTTAGCGTTTCAGTTGCATCGAAAGTCCTTTCCGGCTGCTTACTGTTTGCTGTTTGCTGTCTCTCGGCCACCGACTATTTACAAGCTTGACCGCAAGCCGCGAATGAACTAAAAGACTGCGCATAGATTTTCAGCCACGTCGTCCCAGGGTCCCAACGTTCACTTTCTACCGGCACGGGTGCTCGCCAAATTAGACCGCGCCCAGTTTGTCCAGATCTTTACTCCCAGTTCTTTCACCCCTAAACCGGGCCGGTTTATTCCAGCCCATTGGAGAAAAAATGCGAAAACTAATTCTCAGCTCCCTAACGATATTCTTGTTCTGTTGTGCCGTCGCGGGACAACAGGCAGCGCCGCAGCAACCCCAACCTCTTACTTTCTACTACGACTACAGAGTGAATCCCGGCATGGAAGATGAATTCATGAATCTGGTCAAGACCGTCGGCGCGCCAGTTCGCGACAAGCTGATGGCAGACGGCGTTGTTTTGGCCTGGGGCATTGAGACTCCCATTCTGCGATATCCCGGCGGGACCACACACCTTATCTGGTTTTCCGTTGCGAACTACGATGGCGTTGATAAAGTTTTAAGCGGCATGGAAGCGCAGCTGGCAAAGCTGGCTGCCGAAGATGCCAGAGCCGCTGAAGCAGCGCGCGCCAAAAAACAGCAACCACCGATGACGACCGCAGAGCGCAGCCGCGCGGTTTTTGATATGAGCAAGACGCGCGACTGGCTGACGCGCGACCTCGTCGCCGGCTATGGGCCGCCACCGGCCGCCGGGACGCTGCCGTTCACTCGATATAATTTCAATAAAGTGAAGCCTGGGAAAGGCGCGGATTATCGTCGCGCCTGGGAAACGTACAACAAACCCGTTTTCGACAAACTTGTCGCCGATGGTGTGGTCCTGGCCTACGGTCTGGCCGCGGAAGACGTGAAGACTGACGGCGAATTTACTCACTTCGTCTGGATTGCCACCGCAACCATGGCCGCGGCCGACAAAATTGGGCCGGCATTTACTGCCGATCGCGCGCGCCGTTCAGAATCCGAACGCAACGCTATAACCGAGGCCTTCGGTAGCGTGCTGGAACCCGATATGGCCAGATCAATTATTACGCGGTCGCGGATTTTCAAAGTGCAGGGAATGAAGTAAGGGTAGACTCTTCCTTGAACAGATTGTTCATTAGATCCACTTGGCAGTCCGCATAGGCGGACGACTGATAGTAGCCCAGCGATTTATCGCTGGGAGAAGGCGGGATTTCGCGACTGAGTCCGTGAAGCGGACGACTGATAAGGCGAGCTATCTCGCGCGTGGTTCGGTCGTCCGCTTCTCGGACTGTATTTAACTTCGAGCCACGATCCCAGAAGTAAACTGCTGGGCTACCTTCATTCGTCCGCTGCGCGGACTTCTTATACAAAGCCTGGCCAGGGGAGAGTCCCTACTTCAGCAGCTTCGCGGCTGCGAGAATTTGTTCTGGACGAGCGCGCACCCAGTAGTTTTCAGTTAGGTTTATCCAGCGGACGGTACCCCTGTTATCCAACAAAAACTCGGCCGGTCGCGCAACATCGTGACCGTTAATGCCGGCGCCGGCGTGAACCAGATCATAGCGCTTGATTGCTTCAGTGTTCGGATCGGAAAGAATTGTAAACGTGTATCCGGCTTGCTTGCTCAGGTCACGAGATACTTCGGGAGTATCTACGCTGATTGCAACCGGGCGAATGCCTGCCTCGTGAAATTTGTCCAGACTCTGCTCAATGCTCCGTAACTCGGAGTTGCACGAAGGTCACCAGTAACCACGGTAAAAGATCAGCAGCACTCCTTTAGGTGCAGCCGCACCGTTGAGAGGCGTTGAGCGCAGTTCCGACAGCGACACTGGCTTGCCGGTAGTATCGGCGAGCGTAAAGTCTGGCGCCTGTTGTCCCACCTGCGGCGCGCCATTTGAAGCCGGCATCATGCGCGCCAAGACGAAGAATGTGAGGACAAAAAACCCGAGAATTATTACGCTGAGTGTGGCCAGAACTCCTCCGGCGATCTTCGATCGGAGTGGGTGGGAACGATCGGAAGCAAACGCGCGCCGAAGTCCAAACAGCATGAGCGCCACTGCGACTCCGAAGAGAAGTAGGTTGGCCCAGGGGAAGTCGCGGGTGACAGGAAACCTCACGAATAAGAGGAAGTAGCTGAGAAACGCGAAGAGGCTTAGCAGAAACGCTGCCCAGATTTGCCAGTTGAATCTTTTCATCGGCCGGGATATTACGCGATCGAAACGGGTCACTTCCACCCCCGGTCGCAGGCTTCACTTTTGATTTTGATAGTGCTTTCGACGCGTTGCGTCGGCATGAGTTTGGCCCGGCGTTTCAACGTCGGGGGAAAAGTAATCAGCCTTATTATGATCGGCGCCTAGCGACGCTAGAAGGATCTCTTTCCGCCGGCGCCACGCGACGGAGATAATGAGGCGTCTCGTCCGGGTTGAAACGCCCGGATAAACTCATACCGGCGCTATGCGCCGAAAACCTGATGCAGATCAAACTGACCTACCAATCCATCCCAGTCAGTGGGGTGCGACCTAAGTCGGCTCGGCAAAAATATTTTTGGCTTGAATGTCGATTTTGCGAAGTTCGTTCGTCGTAAGGTTGAGGAACCATAATATTAACAACAGAGGAGTGTGAACCATGAAATATTTGCTATTGATTTACGACAACGAGCAGGAGTGGGGCGCGCTGGGCGAGGCGGGGCAACAGGCGATTTATGGAGAATATCGAAAGTTAAGGGAGGAATTACAAGCTAAGGGCCAGTTTGTAGGCGGCTCCCAGCTGGCCCCGACCTCAACCGCAACCAGTGTGCGAGTGCGCGACGACAAACAACTCGTAACTGATGGGCCGTTTGCCGAAACGCATGAGCAGTTGGGCGGCTACTTCCTAATTGAGGCGAAAGATCTGGATGAAGCGATCGGCATCGCCGGACGCGTGCCCTCGGCGCGGATGGGGACAATCGAGGTGCGGCCGTTGGTTTGAGAAGGGGCAAGGGGGGAATAGGAGTGAAAGGGGATGGGTCTCGGGCAAGAGTTTCAGAAAGTCTTCGGCTACGCGAATTTCATTTTCCCTTGGTCTTTCGGCCTTTACCCTGTTCGCCAATTCCCCTTTTACCCTTTCCCGCCTTCCCCGTGTACGCTTTGCGGCATGCCGCAAGCGAGCGAAATACTCGAGCGCGTCTTTCGCGAGGAATACGGACGGATCATTGCCACGCTGATTCGTTTGTCCGGTTCTTTTGATTTGGCTGAAGAGTCTTTGCAGGAAGCCTTCGCTGCAGCACTCACCGCCTGGGCGCACGACGGTGTGCCCCATAATCCGGCCGCGTGGCTGACAACAGTTGCGCACCGCAAACTCCTCGATGTGGTTCGTCGCGAGAAGATCAGGTCAGAAAAACAGACGGAACTCGAATACGAAACCGCACGGTTGCTACCGGAGACGGGATGAGCTCGCGGCACTTGAGGGACAGTTGAAGCATCAAGTGGATTCCCCAAACGGGTATTCAGAAAACTATCCGGATGAACGGCTTCGTTTGATTTTCACTTGCTGCCATCCTTCGCTCAATCAGGAATCGCAGGTGGCCCTGACTCTGCGAACTCTGGGCGGCTTAACTACCGGAGAGATTGCGCGTGCTTTTCTGTTGCCCGAACCGACTCTGGCCCAACGGCTGGTGAGAGCCAAAAGCAAAATTCGTCTCGCAAAAATTCCTTACCAGGTACCGCCAAGAGACCTATTGCCGGAAAGGCTCGCGTCAGTTCGCGCGGTCGTTTATCTGATTTTCAACGAAGGCTACTCAGCAACTGCGGGTGACAATTTAATCCGTACGGATCTGTGCGCTGAGTCGATCCGGTTGGCCCGGATGCTGTGCGAATTAGTCCCCGACGATCCTGAGAATTCTGGTTTACTCGCGTTGCTGCTGTTGCAGGATTCCCGAAGCCAGGCGCGCATCGACAAGAGCGGCGAACTGGTTACCTTGGAAGAACAAGACCGTGCACTTTGGGATCAGAATCAGATCGCGGAAGGGCTACGTCTGATTCGGACCGCGCTACGCATGCGGTCGGTTGGTAGACGAGTAGGCGTCTACCAGTTACAGGCAGCGATTGCAGCGGTGCACGCCGAAGCAAAGACAGCGGCAGCGACTGACTGGCCACAGATCGTTGCACTCTATGCCGAACTAAGACGGATCAATCCCTCGCCGGTGGTAGCGCTGAACCACGCGGCTGCAGTCGCGATGGGCGAAGGTTTCGAACAGGGTTTGCGACTGATTGAAGCTGCGGGCGCGTCGGGAAAACTGGAGCAGTATTACTTGTTTCACGCAGCACGCGCCGATCTGCTCAAGCGTCTCGGTCGCATCGAGGAAGCGCAGGCGGCGTATGCGCGCGCGCTTGAGTTGACGGCAAACCAGGTCGAGCAGAAATTTGTTCGGCGCAGGCTGGGAGAGATAGGAGACAGTAGACGTCACCGGTCAAGCGATTTGCTGGGACCGCGGGCGCCCCGCCCGCAATGACCGCAAAGCGCGAAAATGGATTCGGCTCAACTTACAACGGACTGCGCGCCGTTTGGCGCGTTTGCGGGCGGGGCGCCCGCGGTCCCAGCAAGCGCGCGCCTCTCCCTCGTGGCTACTTTGCCTTCTGGCTGCCGTCCCTTTCCGCTTTCACCCTATCGCTAGTAATCTGTGAGCAATGATAGTTCATCTGGTTGACGGCACATACGAACTCTTTCGACACTTTTACGGAATCCGGCGTTTTCGAAAAACCGATCCTCCCTTCGGCGCCGTGTCCGGTGTTCTCAATGCAGTAGTAAAAATGATGGAGGACGGCGCGACCCATGTCGGCGTTGCAACTGATCACGTCATCGAGTCGTTTCGCAACGGTCTCTGGGCAGACTACAAAACCGGAGCCGGCATCGAACGGGTACTGCGCGCGCAGTTTCAACCGCTGGAGGAGGCGCTGGTAGCGATGGGCGTGGTCGTTTGGCCGATGATTGAGCTGGAAGCCGACGATGCACTCGCTTCCGCCGCACATCTTGCGGCGCTGGATGATCGCGTAGAAAAGATTTGCATCTGGACACCCGACAAAGACCTGGCGCAATGCGTGGTTGAGGATCGCGTAGTACAAGTGGATGGGAGACGTGGCGTGATTCGCGACGCAGAAGCTGTTCGTGTGAAGTTTGGTGTTGTGCCCCAGTACATTCCTGACTACCTCGCTTTGGTGGGAGACGCGGCAGACGGTTACCCCGGAATCCCTGGTTACGGTCCGAAGACCGCCGCTTCACTCATCAATCTTCACGGTCCGATTGAAAAATTTCCGCGCGATCTGTTGAAGGACAACCGCAAGAACGCGCTGCTATTCAAGAAGCTCGCTACACTAAAAACCGACGCGCCACTTTTCGACGATGTAGAGGAGTTGCACTGGCGTGGACCAACCAAAGCCTTCCCATCCATGACCGAGAAAATTGGCGATGCGCGACTAGCGACGCGCGTTGCGAAGCTGGAGAAGCGTCTCTCAAAGAGTCTCACTTAACGCCAATTACTCAACACTCGTTATACAAAATCAGAACTGGGAGCGACAGCGACCAGCCCTTGAGTCATTTAACAAAACCTTCCGGATAAGAGCGCAGTCATTCTGCGCATTCTCATGAGTTGGCTCCCTGGCTGGTCGCTGTCACTCCCAGTTCTGACTTTGTGTAACTAGTCTGACCGTTTGGCCTCGCTCACTGTTTTTGATCTTACCGTTGCGATACGGGAAAAAATCTCTTCGGCTTCGTTACAGAAGTGTGACACGTTCGGTGTAATCATACGCGTTCAGACTTGCACAAAAAAGCAGTGTTATCAGTCCGCAAAGCGGACGGATGATAGTAGCCCAGCGATTCATCGCTGGGATTGGCAGGAGGTCGCGACGAAGTCCGTGAAGCGGACGGCTGAAGAGAGTAGAGGATCCGAGCGTTGTCATTCAGCCGTCCGCTTCACGGACTTACAAATCCTTCAGCTATTTACCCCAGCAGTGAACTGCTGGGCTACTATCATTCGTCCGCTTTGCGGACTGATAAACCTACTTCTTGTGCAAAGTCACGGGTTCATATATTCAGGCCTTTAGCTTAAGGAGACGCGCATGAACTTAACAGAATTCTTTCGGAGTGAGCTGGACCGCGAGGTGGAGCGTTCTCGCCGCGCCCTCAAGGAAGTGCCGGAGGGCAAGTACGACTGGAAGCCGCATGAGAAGTCGATGATCTTCGGCTACCTCGCTGATATGGTGGCGACGATCCCGACCTGGATCACAATGGAGATCAAGCAAGCCGAGCTCGATGTGGCTCCGGCAGATGGCGCCCGAACGAAACAAGAGCCGAAGAAAACCAGCGAAGACTTATTGAAAGCCCTCGATGAAGCGGCGGCCGCCGCGCGAGCGGCGCTGAAGGAGACAACCGATGAGCACCTGATGACTTCCTGGAGGTTGCTGGCCCGGGGCAACGTGGTAATGGAGGCGCCGCGCTACGAGATGATCCAGGACACTATCAATCACTGGGCACATCATCGTGGACAGATGACGGTCTATCTACGACTGATGGGAGCGAAGGTGCCTGCGATCTATGGGCCATCGGCAGACGATAATTCGTTTCAGTAGAGTCAGTGGTCAGTGATCACTGATCATTAATACCACTACTCAGGGTCGTTTGGGTTATTGAAGAGTGCGGTTAGCTTGATGCTGCCATGCCCAAACTGCGGGAAGTTGAAAGCGCTGCGATTACCCGGATCGAGCGTGGAAGCTGTATCGTCCGGAGGGAAGATGACGAGCGAGTTGAGAAACGCTATTACGCGCTCTTGCTGTTCGGGTGAAATTCGCCCGAATGCATCGCGAGAGCTCTGGGCTTCGCCGCCGTGGCGCAGGATCACCTCCATCAGATTAATGCTGCGTCCATCGTGACCGTAGGGTGCGGTCGAGCCCACGCCCCAAAGCGGTGTCGTCAGAAACTCTGTACGCATCGTGCCGTCGAAACTTCTTTCGTAGAAGTTAGGACCAACATCGTGGCGTTTAAAATCGGTGAAGAGATTTCTGACCAGAAACGGGCGCAGTTGTGGCTGCTTCAACGTGGGGAAACCAGTTTGGTCATCGACTGAGTTGAACAGGGCGTTCGGCGTCGCGAAGAGACTATTGAAAATGCCATGCTCTCGGTCGAACACCGTCTCGACGTCGGCCACGCGCCGATCTCGGTTGATCTGCAGGTTGGGAACATGACACTGAGCACAGCCCGCCTGATTGAATGATTTGAGCCCTTGCTCGGTCGTAGAACTCTGCTGATAGAGTGCCGGCTTAAAATAGTTGAGCAGGTAAAATTCCATGAAGTCGACAAGACTGGGAGGAATTTCATTTGTAATCCCGTCGCGATCCGGATCGTCTGCCTCTCTGTCGGTCGGGGGCGCTTCAATTTGATCCTCTGAGCCATCCAACACCATGCCCGAACGTGTTGTGATGCGCGCGCCGTTGTGTGCTCGCATCAATTCGGCGTCGACTGACTGCAGTCCCATTTCGTCGTTAAACGCACCAACCAGAAACTCACGGATTGAAATTTTCCCGCCGTGCGCGAAGAACGGGCGCACACGCAAGTCAGGGTTGACGCCCTGTACCTCCGAAGTGTCGATTTGCCCATCTGACTGCACTACTATTGAACCGTATTTGATTCCCTTGCTCTGGAGTGCGCGGGTGACGGCGTGATGAGTGTGTTGCCACTCGTTCACTGCTTGCGAGCGGATGGAGCGTAGATCCGACGTGATCTCGTCGGCAAGCATCTCCTTTAGACCGAGCCCGAACAGGTGGGGTGCGTCACGGCTGTCTGGCCGCGTGACCACGTCTCCGCCGGAGCCACCGGCCCCACGCGGTCGTCCGTGGCAGCCCGCACAACTATCGCTGAGGCCGGCGCCGAGAGCGAGGTTGGTATTGATATCCCCGCTACCGTCATTGGCTAACGGTCCATGGCCCTGGCTGCGTAGGAACTTGCGCTGGAATAGTTGGCGCCCGCGACGAATCGCGCGAAAGGGATCGCGCGCGATAATGAACGATGACGAGTCGGGTGTCATCGAATCGCCGGTCCCCGCCCCGATCTCCTGCATGAGTGATTTGGCAATGCCAAAGTTAGCGACGTTGGGGTTTTGCGTCCTGTCAGTCATTTGAGCCAGGGCCGACGTATGCTGCCAGGTTGCTATGACACTCAGACTGAGAAGGACGAACAGCGCTGTGATTTTCAACCTTGCGTATTTCATTACGAGAACTCCTCTCGAAAGCTTTCCGGTTCCATTGGTTAAGGCGGGAACAACAGGCAAAAGCGCTAACGCCGACGAGATTTTTTCTCGCCGGGCGTAAACCGCTGGAAGGCGGAGTATAGTTGTGGTAGTTTTTTCTTCCTCCCGACTGATCGATGGGTCAGATGCAGACGCACTCTCCGAAAGAAATCACTCAACTGTTAGTTGCCTGGGGTGAGGGTGACGCGTCAGCCCTTGAACAGCTGACTCCGCTGGTCTACGAGGAGTTGCACCGCCTCGCCCGTCACTACATGCGAAACGAGCGACCCGGCCATACCCTGCAAAGCAGCGCGCTGGTCAATGAGGCTTACATCCGGCTGATTGACTGGAAGAACGTCCACTGGAAAAACCGCGCTCACTTTTATGGCGTGTCGGCCCGGTTGATGCGCCAGATACTGGTAGATTTCGCACGGTCGCGCGACTATCTGAAGCGCGGTGGCGGCGCGCAGTTTGTGCCGGTGGACGATGCGAAACTTATGTTCGCCGACAAAGGCAGCGAAATAGTGGCGCTCGATGAGGCCCTTGATTCGCTCGCTAAACTCGACGCTCGTCAGAGCAAGGTAGTGGAGTTGCGATTTTTTCTGGGCTTGAGCGTGGAAGAAACAGCGCAGACTCTCGGTGTGTCGGAGGGAACAGTAAGACGCGACTGGAGCCTTGCCCGCGCCTGGCTTCACCGCGAAATGTCGAAATCCGTGACGAATCAAGCGTGAACGATTAAGATTTCGCCGGCTCTCGTTTACCCCCCTGACTGAGTTTTCTCTGAATCACAGCCCTATGACACCCGAACGTTACCAGCAAATCGGAGCGCTGTTTCACCGAGCACTTGCGGTCGATGCTAAAGAGCGGGCTGCGTTTCTGGATCGCGTCTGCCAGGGTGATGACGAACTGCGGCTCGAGGTCGAATCGCTGATCGCTTCCGACGATGAAGCCTCCGACTTCATCGCTGAACCGGCTTTGGCCGTAGCTGCCGAATTGCTTGCGGGAACCAGGCCGATGTTCTCATCGGACAGACCATTGCTCGCTACAAGATCTTGTCGCTCATCGGCTCAGGCGGGATGGGTAGAGTCTATCTCGCTGAAGACACTGAACTGGGCCGCCAGTTAGCTCTGAAATTCTTGCCGGAGTATTTCACGAACGATAAGAACCAGGTACAGCGTTTCAGGCAGGAGGCACGCGCCGCCTCAGCCCTGAATCATCCGAACATCCTAACCGTTTATGAAGTCGGCCAAATCAACGGAACTGAGTTTATCGCCACTGAGTACGTGGAGGGTGAAACATTGCGCGCTCGCCTGACGCGAGCTTCCTTCACGATGCGCGAAACGCTGGAAGTGGCGGAACAAATCGGCGATGCCCTGGTGGCTGCACACGAGGCCGGCATCATCCATCGAGACATCAAGCCCGAGAACATAATGATGAGGCGCGATGGCTATGTGAAAGTTCTCGATTTCGGTCTCGCGAAACTGACTGAGAATATTTCCGAACTAAGGCCATCACAGCTTGATGCCGCTACCAGACCCGCCATCAAGACCACCCCGGGTGTGGTGATGGGCACCGCTGACTACATGTCGCCGGAGCAAGCGCGCGCTCTTCCGGTGGACGGTCGCACTGATGTCTGGAGTCTGGGAGTGGTCGTATACGAGATGATCGCGGGCCGGCGTCCGTTCACCGGTCCAACGCACGGCCATATCAGTGTGGCGATTTTAGATCAGGAGCCGGTGCCGTTGCGTCATCACGCACCCAAAGTTCCGGAAGAGCTCGAGCGGATCGTGACGAAAGCGCTGGCCAAAGACGCCGACGAACGCTATCAAACAGTCAAGGACATGGCCATTGACCTGCGACGGCTCGGGCGACGGCTGGATGTTGATGCCGAGATTGAACGTACCTCGCATCCTGAATCCCGGCAACTAGTTCCAGTGGGCAGCGGCCAAAGCGCGACAGCGACCGCTTTCCAGGGGGCGCGGTTGAGTGACGACGGCGCGATCCACTCCACCTCGAGCGTCGAATACGTTGTCAGCGAGATCAGAAAACATAAACGTGGCGCCATGCTGTTCGGTATCGCGTTCTTTCTTATGCTGGCAGTCGCCGGCTATGTTCTGCTACGACTTTTCAAGCGGCCGGCCTCCTCCATTCTGCCTTTTCAGTCGACAAAAATGAGCCGGCTGACTGCTACCGGCAAAGTGATGGATGCAGCCGTATCGCCCGATGGCAAGTATGTTGTTTATGTCGAGCAAAGTGAAAGGCAAGAGAGCCTGTGGGTCAGACAGGTGGCAACCGGCAGCTCTGTGCAGATCGCGCTCCCTTCCGAGGTTGCCTATGGAGGACTAACTTTTTCGAATGATAGCAACTACATTTATTACGCCAAGGCCGCCAGGGGCGATACGTTGTGGACGCTCTTTCAGGTTCCCACGCTTGGTGGAACTTCGAAAAAGGTGATCGATCGCGTAGATAGTGCGGTTACATTTTCACCTGACGGACGGCGTCTCGCTTTTGTACGTGTCGATCCTCCCCAGGGAATATCCTGGTTAGTTGCCGCCAACATAGATGGCACCGGCGAGCAAATCCTGGCGACACGCAAGTCGCCTGACTTCTTCTATTTCGAAGGAGTCGTCCAGGATATCGTGGTCGCCTGACGGCAAGTTTATTGCCTGTCCCATAGGCAGCAGCTGACGCGAACGGTCTTTATTTCAACGTCGTCGGGATAGGGTTAGCGGATGGCGCGACGAAAGTGTTGTCCTCCCAACGTTGGTCATTAATCTCGCAGGTTAACTGGTTGTCTGACGGCAGCGGCTTAGTGATCGCCGCGATGGAAGAAGAAACTTCACCATCGCAATTATGGCGAGTCTCCTACCCGAGTGGTGAAGTGCACCGGATCACAAACGATTGGAACCGATATGAATACGTAAGCCTGACTGAAGACTCGAAGACACTTGTCACCGTTCAGTCGAACCGGGCCTCCAACATCTGGATTGCACCCAACGGAGATGCCGCCCGCGCCAGGCAAATCACGGCCGGTACATCCGATAGTTCTTTGGGGCTGTCATGGACACCAGACGGAAGAGTCGTCTACCAGTCAGACACGAGCGGTAAGCCGGACGTTTGGATAATGAATGCGGATGGAAGTGATCAAAGGCAGCTAACTTCTGAGGGGTACAATTTTCGGCCGGTATCTCGCCCGGTGGCAGCCTCATTGTTTTTCATTCATTCCGCAGCGGAGGGACTAATATTTGGCGAATGGATCTTGATGGCGGCAATCTGAAGCAATTGACTTTTGGCAAGAAAAATTTCTTTCCTGATATTTCGCCAGACGAACAATGGATTGTTTATCCTCGTTGATTCCGGTGAGCTGGCGTTGTGGAAAGTGTCGATCAATGGCGGCGCCCCTTCAAAGTTAAATGACACCATCGCAAACTTACCGATCATCTCTCCTGATGGGAGATACATTGCCAGCTTTTACTGGGACGAAGCCGCGAATCCACCGGTAGGAGTTATGATCCTTCCCTTCGCCGGCGGACAACCGGTCAAACGGCTAAACATATTGCCTGATGCGGTTAACGGATTTGCCCTTCACTGGTCGCCGGACGGACGCGCTATTCTGCATTTCGATGAGAGTCTTGCAAACCTTTGGAGCCAGCCCATTGATGGGGGTAAGCCAACTCAGTTGACCAACTTTCAAGGCGACCAGATATTCAACTTCTCCTGGTCGCCAGACGGCAAATTGTTGGCCCTGGCTCGCGGTCGGGTGAAGGACGACGCCGTTTTGATTAGCGATGTGAAGTGATTGCCCGACAATGAAGACGGCACGCTATTGAGGTGCGGGTTCATCTGATCAGGGTCTGCTGCTCAGACTTGATCTGCCAACGTCCATCCCGTCTGACAAAAGTATCGATAACGCGGGCGCGCGCAGTCACACCACTTCGCGACGTCTGACTCTGGACGTAATTCAACACCGCCGATTCGTCATCCAGGCTCACCAACTGAGCATCGGTAATCGTCCACGACTTGGTCATTTTGTCAGGCTTCGTGGAGGCAAGTAGCTGATTCTTATTTTGACTGCGACCGTCAACGCCAGCGCCCGAATAATCATCAGCGATATAAGTGGCCAGCGTTGAAAGATCTCCGTTCAAGCTGGCCTGAGTTATTTCGCGCTCAATCTTTAACAACTCCGCCAAAACTGCGTTGCGGTCTGTTGAGGCAGTGGTGGTCTTATCAGGGCTTGGCTTCGCTTCCGGCTTCAATTTCTCGCTGAGATTGCACAGGGACAGCATTGCCATAAGAGTCGCGACTGCTAGAATTGATTTCATCGGTACCACTTGTCCTGCCGGGGATTGGAAGAGCGTTTGGTTTGTATGCTAAAGACGACAGCAAGTCAATAAACGTCCACTCAAGGTCGAGAGGTCGCCGAGATCAATCGCTTGCGGGGAGAACAAAATGAGAGAACTCTTAGAGAGCACAACTAAACGCGCCATTTCGTATCTCGAAGGCCTCGAAGACAGGAGTGTTGCGCCGCCGGCTGAAGCGGTCGGGAAACTTGTAACACTGGACCAGTCACTCAACGACAGCCCCATTCCGCCGGAACAAGTGATCAGCAGGCTCGACGAGATCTGTTCGCCGGCGACTATGGCGATGGCCGGTCCACGCTTCTTCGGTTTTGTGATCGGCGGCGCGTTGCCGGTTACCCTAGCCGCGAATTGGCTAGCGGGGGCGTGGGATCAAAACTCCGGTCTTTTCACCCCCACACCCGCAACCGCCCAACTGGAACAAGTCGCCTTAAACTGGCTGCTTGATCTCTTCAAATTTCCGCGCGATTGCGGCGGCGCTTTTGTTACTGGGGCCACGATGGCAAATTTTTCAGCGCTGGCTGCAGCCCGTCACGCCTTGTTAAAGCGAGCGGGTTGGAACGTCGAAGCCGATGGCTTGTTTGGCGCGCCACCGATCACGGTAGTAGTCGGCGAAGAAGCGCATCCGACGCTTTTCAAGTCGCTGGGCCTTCTGGGTCTGGGCCGAAATCGCGTTGTCAGAGTGCCGGTCGATTCGCAGGGTCGAATGCGAGCAGATGCGATTCCATCCCTTTCCGGCCCAACGATCCTTTGTGTTCAGGCAGGTAACGTAAACACGGGCGCCTGCGATCCGTTTCCCGAGATCTGCGAGCGCGCGCATGCGGACGGCGCCTGGGTTCATGTAGATGGTGCCTTTGGTTTATGGGCGCCGGCTTCCCAATCAACGGCCTCACTCGCGATCGGGATGGCTGAAGCTGACTCCTGGGCCACAGATTTTCATAAATGGCTAAATGTTCCCTACGATAGCGGCATAGCGCTGGTGCGCGATGCTGAGGCGTTGCGCGCCGCGATGGCAATCACCGCGGACTACCTGCCTACCAGTAAATTTCGCAACCCTTCCGACTTTACGCCTGAACTTTCGCGACGCGCGCGAGGGGTAGAAGTTTGGGCCGCCTTGCATTCTTTGGGAAGACAGGGCATCGCTGAACTGGTGGAACGAAATTGCCGCCAGGCCAGGCGTTTCGCAGAGGGATTGCAGGCTGCCGGTTTCAAAGTGCTTAACGAGGTGGTTCTCAATCAGGTATTAGTCGCATTCGGAGATGCAGAAACAACCAATCGCGTCGTCGCTGAAATTCAAAGTGATGGAACCTGTTGGTGTGGGGGCACGGTTTGGCAAGGGCAGACCGCAATGCGCATCAGCGTTTCATCATGGGCGACTACGGATGAAGACGTTGAGCGCAGTCTGGAAGCGATGGTGCGGATCGCTCGCGAGACGCTGGTCGTGTCGTAAGCTAACTAAATCCGCGTCTCCTTCGAGCGCTTCGCAAAATGCCAAAGACCACCGGTAACCTCAACGGGCAAACGGTGGCCCAACTGTCGGGCGAGCATGACAATCTGACCGCGATGATGTCCCTCGTGGGCGACGAAATACGTTAGGACGTGCCCGACGTCGAGCGGAAGATTGCGCCAGGTGTACAAGGAAGAGACGGGGATCTTGCCGCCTCGGTCAAAACCGAGCGTCAGCAAACTGATAATGCCGAGGCTACTGCGACCCAGTGCGGTAACTAGCTCCTGCGGTTCAATCTTGTGTCGATTGACTGCACGCGGCATTGCGATACCGTGTTCCTTTCCCAGCGTCTTGATCCACATGCATCGTGCATTGTGGATGTGGCCGGCAATCATTTGCACAGTTCGCCGTGGAGCTCCCGGCACCGCCGCTTTCCATAGTTCGTGAGTTAAGTTTTCGAAGAGAAAGACGGTGACGCGGTTGTTGGTTCTCCACGCGTCGAGCAGCATATCCCGCTGATCAGGTGCAAATTTCATCACAAGCCTTCGCAGAATGATCAAGCCAGTGCCGAACCCCGACAGGTCGGGGGTTGACCGGGCGCGGCGATTATACGCAGGCTTACACGAAGCGTCACTAAACCCTTTTGTCCTCGTTCGGCTAATGCCTACCTGAACCAAACTGAACCTTCACCAATTTATTTGACACCCTAAGCGCGGACGACGTATCTTGCCTGCGTTTTCGTACCAACGGCTCAGCCTTCGATGGGTTCGCTTGATCCCGGCAACCGCTCACATTGGTTTGCTTTCACATTTCCAATTCACCTTGGAGGAGTATTTGAACATGGTTACAGACGACGAACTCAGACAAATCATGCCTAACTGCCCGGCAGCTAAGCGAGCCGATTACCTGCCCTTCATCCAGCAGGCGATGGAGGAATTCGATATCACTTCTTACCTGCGCGAAACCGCTTTCCTGGCACAGTTGGCCCATGAGTCGGCCGAGCTTCGTTACATGGAAGAAATTGCTTCGGGCGCCGCCTACGAAGGTCGTCAGGATCTTGGCAACATGCAGCCCGGCGATGGCAAGCGCTACAAAGGACGCGGGCCCATTCAACTTACGGGACGCGCTAACTATACGAAGTATGGCAATCTTCTCGGTCTCGATTTAGTAAATGATCCGGTCGTAGCTGCTACCAAAGAAGTGGGCTTTCGTATCGCGGGTCAATTTTGGAAACTGAATGGCCTTAACGAGCTTGCCGACCAACAGAAATTCAAGTCTATTACCAAGCTCATTAATGGCGGTTACAACGGCCTGGACGACCGCATCAAGTATTACGAACGTGCCAGGAAAGTCTTGAGCAGAGACGACACTGCGACAATTCCAATGTCTGTCCCGAGTTCGAATCAGCCTTCAGCGAGCGGCGCGGCACCCAACTATCCCGGCGTGGCGTTTCGTCAGGGCAACAGAGGTGAAACGGTAAAGGTGATCCAGCAAAGACTGCGCGTTCTTGGCTATACGGTCGGCGTGGATGGCGACTTCGGACCCGGTACTGCTAATGCCGTGGCCGCTTTTCAGAAAAAGAACAACCTCGGAAGCGATGGGGTTGTAGGGCCCGGCACCTGGGCGGCCTTGTGGGCTTGATGGAAGATGAAGGTGGCGGAGCTGAAGACAAAAGAAATGAATTCAGTTACGCTGATGGCCCAAAGAACCCTTAAGTAATAAGTCAGTTCGCCTGCTGTTAAGGGTTTGGAAATTTCAGCCGGCGCTCGCAGAAGTTCAAGGTTAAGGATCGCAAGTAATTCAGAGTCTCCCCACTCTTCCCGACAATTGAAGTGAGGACAACTATGAGCGCTAGTGGCGTCGCACCTTGTAATGCAATACATCGTGTTGCCAAATTCAGCGCTTGGACTCCTGAGTCCTTAGTCCTGCCCCCGATTCACAATCACAAGGAAGCGGTGTAAATTCCGCTAATTAAAAAGGAGGCCTCCCGATATGAAAAAACTCCTGCCTGGTGTTGCCACCTCGGTTATCGCAATTCTTCTGCTAACGCCGCCGTGTCGCGCCGACAAAACATCCGCAGTAACAACCAAACCTGAAGACCATACCGTTTCCCTGGATCTGAGGTTTACCAAAAAGAGGCCAAACGCGATGCAGCGCGTCTTCTCTTTTCTTGACTATGGTCCGAATGGCTTCGCCACCGGATTCGTTGTCGGAAACGGACTGGTGATGACGGCTTATCACGCTGTGTCCGGCAACCTGACCGTTTCAAAAAAAGTCCAATTGGGGTTTGCCCCCGGCGATGAACTTGCGGTCGAGATCCAGATCAATGGTTGTCATGCGGCGGTAATCAAGGTTGACGAAGACGCCGATCTGGCGTTGCTAGAGGTTTGCCAGTCAGGACGGCAAATTAAGAGTCCTGCATTTCAGGCAACGCTTGCGAAAAATGAAAGACTGGTGGTGATTGCGCGTCCGCATGGAAACAAAATGGTGCGCAGCGGCTTCTTCTACGGTCCCTACCTGGTGAAAGGCGCAGAGTTCAGGCTCGCCACAATCGAAGGTCACGACGGCTACTCTGGTAGTCCGGTCTATAATCAGAACGCGGAAATTGTCGGCGTCTTTAGTGGTTACGACGGCCGCCAGAAACTCGCAATGATCAGTCCGGGAGTAAGAGCGCAAAAGCTACTGGAAGACTACATTGCCGCGCCCAGACCGTGATAGTCCGCGGTGGCTTTGTTCTCTCATTCACACCACGGCTTTAGCCCGGTGGCTCAACGATCATACAAATAGGAAACCGTTTAAACGGTTTCCCGTTCCTTCCGCACATTTGGTCACCGGGCTAAAGCCACGGTGTGAATGAAACTAATTGATAGTTCGAACTGCACCAGGATCGAATGCCCGCGCTCCCGATAGCGAGGGCATTGCTGTTATCCGCTTTTCTTTGCGCTGAAGTTAGCAGGGCCCGCGCGTTTGGGCGCCACCATCGCATAACGCCGGCTTAATAATGATCCAGGTTACTGCAGCACCGGCAGCAACTGCACCCAGAATGATCAACGTCTTTGCGGACACTCCGCTACCGGCCTTCTTCACCGATTGAGTATCTGCATAGGAAACAGTTTTATTGAAACCCGTCCCTCGTTCGACGACAGTGAATGAGTCCTGGCCAGCGTCGCTGATGTAGCCGTTCAATTGAGTGTTATCCCGCAGTTTGACTGCCACGCGGGCGTTTACGCCCACACCCATCTTTAATACTTTGGTTCTTATCTTTTCAGTTGCCGCCTGATCGCTGAGCGACTTTGCACCGGCGCCCTGATATCCAAATGCTGTTAGCAGGAGCATTCCCGAAAGCATTATTGCGAAGATACGTCTGAACATTTTTTTCTCCCCGAATCGAAAATTCCCAACGCCTGTTCATTGGCAATAGGCGTACCTTTGCTCGATTTGGCGGAAATTGTATGGGGAAAGACGAAAAGAAAGGGTCGGAGACGTCGTGTTGCGGCCTCGAGAAGCAACTTTATTCCGTCAGTCGTCGGATTTCCCTGTGTCCTGGGACTGAAATCTGCGGAGATATAAAATCGAAGCTCTACACAAAACGTCGTAAACGCCTAAGCCAGTCGCGAGATCAGAACCTGAATCGGACTACTAAAGCTGTTGCTTCGTCGCTCGATGAATGCGGAACCGAGCGCGGTGACGACCGGGATTGCGAAGCGTGGAGTTCATCGTTATTGTAAGCTCATTTCAAATAGAGGCGCTGGGTGTCGCAAGTCTCCACTGGGTCTTTACCGCTCGCAGTTCTGTAATCATCGACCCACTACCCGGGTAATTTCAGGACAACCTGAACCGGGTGCCTACTTCATCTGTTGACTGTGCCCTGGTTTATAGGCCGTTTGCTGGCTTCCGCATGAGCGCAATAACAGTCGCAACACAAAGTCAGAACTGGGAGCGATAGCGACCAGCCGAAAGAGTCAATTTATGAAAATGGGTGACGCCTAACCTTGGACGATTGTCAGTTGAGTGATCGGCTGGTCGCTATCGCTCCCAGTTCTGATTTTCAACCTGCGTCGTAAGCAGTCTCTAGCGAAAACAAAGTCTAAATGCCCCTCAACCAACGAAGCCGCCGCCTGGTTTTCCTTTGCCTGCTGCTGCTGGCTTTCCTGTTTCGCCTGGGCTACGGCCTCAGTTCCCCATTTCAGGATGAGGATCCAAAACAAATATACCTGCTCGGTTTGAAGTTTTATGCGACCGGCGCCTGGCCGTATTTTGGTCCGGATGTTACGCCAACAATTCAGGTACCGGGAGCGTTGCAGGGTCTCGTTGTCGGACTACCTTTTTACGTTCTACCAATTCCCGAAGCGCCCTACGTCTTATTAAACCTCCTGACATTTGCGAGTCTTTGCTGTTTCGCATGGTATTGCAGCAAGCGACTGCCGGAGATTCCAAAATGGTTTGTTTGGTCATGGCTGCTCAGTGCTCCGTGGACTCTGAATGTGTCCACACACATCTTCAATCCTTCATATGTCTTGCCAGGCGCCATTCTGTTTTTTGTGGGGGCGATTGAGACCTACCCTTTTCTTAGCCGTGGTCTGATATCGCGACACTGGGCAAACTTCATGATGGGGATTTCGCTCTTCTGGATAATGCAGTTTCACCTGTCGTGGGTTGTGCTCGTTCCTTACGTCCTGCTCTCCTTTTACTTTCAATTCCGCAAGGTCGGCCAGGGAGCTTTATCATCGTTAGCCTGGTTCGCCGGAGGCGCCGTTATCACCGGCAGCTTTCTTGTCCCTACATTCATGAAGTATGGCCTGGCGGCCGGAATGGGAAGCACAAACGAGACCGTTGGGCTTAACTCCGAGCACTTATGGCGGAATCTAAATATCGTCGAGGGTGTGCTGGGACGGTTCGTTTCCTTAGCGAGTTTTGAGCTGCCACGCTTTATCGGACCAAACACGGCAGCCCGCCTGGCCTTCATGAGACAGAATTTGTGGCTGGTGCCGTTCGTTGTTTTTCTAACGCTGGTAGGGATCTTGCAATGCGTGGCCTTGCTTGTTTTGTGGTTTAGAAAGAATCCTCCGCATAAGGACTGGAAGGCCAGCAAATACTTCACGCTGGCAACGGTAGTGCTGTTGTATCTCAGCTTTTTGTTTTCGCTGAAGGCGCCGGCTTCTCACACTTTTTACGTCACGTTTCCGGTCGCGATGTTGTATAGCCTCTACTGTTGGAGCGAGTTTCTCAAGAAACGCGGCTGGCAGACGTTTGCGAAAGTATTTATTGTCTGTGGTCTCATCTTCGATGTCGGATTGGCGGCAAGCAATCTTAGACAAGTATCCCTTTACCGTGAGCGCGATAAAATTGTGGAGGCGATTAGAGCGAAAGATTATCGTCTGCTGGGTGAAAGACGGGCCGGAGCCAGATATTAGACCTCTGTGCGTCCGCTGTGCCTCCGTGCCTGTGTGGTTATTAACGTTTAGCAATCACTCACCACAGAGACACAAAGGACACTGAGAACGCACGGAGAAAGCTGACTGAAAAATATGACGATTCAATTTAGCCGGCGACTTGCGATCGTGGGTGGCATCCTGGCTCCGCGTCGCGGAAACAGTCCGACGCTGGAGCACCTGGCAACAGTCGCCCGCAAGCTTATTTGACGACTACATCATGGGAGCGTTCCTGCTTTATGGCGCCTGGAGCACCAGCAAGGATCTGCGTAGCGGACAGAGAGTGCTCGCTGCTGCGTGGGCTTTTGCCTGCGGCTTGGGGTACTACAGTTTCTTTGGGCAGTTGCAGAGTATGCGTTCAGGTGAACTCGATCCTGCGCCTATCGCTTCAAAGTGGGTTCTGCTGATTAAGGGAGTGGCGGTGGCATTGGCAATTGCGGCTTTGCTTATAAGTCTAAAACGCTTGCCCGATGACAAGCTATGGTGAACTGAAGCATATTGCCCTTTTCGACTTCTCAAGTTCCTCCCGGTTGTCTAGAATCATCTAAACCAACTTGCGCAGCGCCCCATAGCCCCCGGGATATCCAACGACGGAGAAGAACCTGTGTCCGAGTCTCAACAACGCCAGTCACGTCGGGGATATCTAAATCCAAGCCTGGTGAGAAGTGTTTCCTTCTGGATAACCAGCCTTTGCATCCTGGTGGCGGTGTTTGCTTCGCTACTCGCAATTTGGCAGTTTGCGGGGACTGACATCCTGTGGCGGACAGTGGCAACTTGTGCGGTAATAGGCAGCGGCACCGTGGCGTTCTATTGGGTCAATGTTCTCTTCGGCACTACCTCGGAATAAATCCTTCCGAACGCAAACTGTCGGTTTGCGCTCTGGTTCATCTACCATTCGCGTGAGTGGGAATCACGTTCGCAAACTAAGAGTTTGCGTTACAGCCTCGGAAACAAAATGAAAACTGTCGGCATCGTAGGCGGCATCGCGCCTGACTCAACCATCGAGTATTACCGTCAGATCATCGCTCAGTATCGAGCGCATTCGAGTGTTGGAGACTATCCATCGATAATCATCAACAGCATCAACCTAAGACGCATGATCGACATGATCACAGCCAACGAACTGGCGGCGGTCACTGAGTATGTGCTTGATGCCATTGAGAAGCTGGCGGATGCCGGAGCGGATTTCGCCTTACTGGCATCCAACACGCCGCACCTGGTTTTTGATGACCTGCGCGCGCGATCCCCTTTGCCGCTAATTAGTATTGTGGAAACGGCGTGCGCCGAAGCTGAGGCGCTCGGGATGAAACGCGTCGCCCTATTCGGCACACGCTTCACCATGCGAGCGAACTTTTATCCCAACGTCTTCTCTCGTGCCGGAATTGAAATCATTTTACCCAGCGACACCGAGCAAGACTATATTCACACTCACTACATGGACGAGCTGGTTAACGGCATTTTTTTACCGGAAACAAAAAAGAGACTTCTGGAGATTGTCGACCAATTGAGAGAACGATCGCAGGTTGAGGGGATAATTCTGGGCGGCACCGAGTTGCCGCTGATCCTGAACGACGGCTCACACAACGGCGTTCCCTTCCTCGATACCACCAGGCTTCACGTCAAACGGATCGTCGCTGAGTTAGAGGCTTAACTCGTCCGATAACTTCAGGAATCCGCGCATCAATCCGAAGGGGGAAAGTAGTCGGAGGTCGCAGCGTAGCGTAGACCTCCGGTAGGTGAGACCTCACCGCACCCTGAAAGGTGCAAGTTCGTGCACCCCTCCGGGGTGCCCTTCCGTATTTTCTTTCCGGTGGTCTACGTTCCACTTCGACCACCGGCTACTATCTGCGAGCCCTTCGCTCAAACACTACGGACTTGGCGATACCGGCGCCGGCGCGGTGGCTTATTGAATTTAGTTTCGTCCACGGGCACGTTGAGTTTGATCTCCGTAAACTTGCGCGTCGAGCTCCAGAACGAATCGATCGCTGTGATCCGAATCGTAAACGGCACCTTCATACCATCGACGTCGCGGTAGTCTTCATAGTCAACTTGCTCGGGAATGAGGCCAACTATTGTTGTGGTCGAAGTTATGCGACGCACTAAGAGACCGGTCTGAGCATCGAAATAGAGCCGCTCTCCTTTGCCGTCAACGCCGAACCCTCGCAAGACGTAAACGTCTTTGCCATCGATCTTTTCTTTGCCGCCGTAGCTTATGCGAGTGAATTGCCCCTGGAGTTTGATGTCCCTGAAAAGATCCGGGTAACGCCTGAGATAGAAGAGTTGCGTGCCCTCAAGCTCACGAACGCCGCGACTGCTTTTTTCCCAGGCGATTTTGCCATCAAAGCCTCGTTCAAAATTGCCCTGCCTGGGCGTGTTGAGAATAGTGAAAAGTTTATCCGGCGCCGTTTGGTAGACTTCATAACCGAGCGTGACGCCGTCTGAGGTAAGCCACGTGCCTTTCATGGAACGTGTTTTGAGTTTCTCAATCACGGCGCTACCGCCGAGTGCTTCCGTATATTTGGCCAGGATCTGATCGGCGGTCGGCGGCGTTTCTTTCGGCGCCGTTTCCGCGGTTTCAGCGAAGGGTGCTGCAATCGGCAATTGCGGAACGCGAGCTGGATGCTCACTGCCGCGGTGACAGGTGAAACAGCCGATGGCCGGATTACCCTTGAAGTTTGCTTTGTTAATTCCCTGCACCATCTTAATCATTTCGCGAGCGCTGCCCTTCTCCGGTTTCGCGTCTGAAACGAAGTCCCACTTGTCACCAGTCTTCACGTGACAGAAGGTACATTTAACGCCAAGCGAAGAGCCCATGTAATTCATCACCGGAACCAGCTGCGACTGGGGCAGGCCGTTGAGCACCTGAATGTTTTTCTGAACTTGCTCGACGGTTTTTTCCGCCGGGGTGATTTGCGAGGTTACCGTCGCTTGAGTACTCGTGGGAGTTTGCGCGGCAGTCTGGGTCAAGTACCCGGTCTCGGCAGAAACGACAATACTCAGGCTGGCGATCGATAGTAGCGAGACACAGAAACCGAGTAAACGAAGGCGTGTTAAATGTGAAGTGATCATATTCTTCATAGCAGTTTTTTTCGCCCAGCAGGATAATCTCGCCTACCGCGGGGCGGTTGCGTAACTCAGCCGCGGGTTGACGAAGCTTAACTAACCCCAACGTGTTTCTGTCGGCGTCGCCCGCAAAAGAATCCCACAACCCCGCTGGGGTTGCGACGATTCATAATGCGTGTCCTTGTGGGAAGATTTCTATCTTGCTTCCGCCACTGCGGCAGCGGCGTGTGGCTTCTGCGGCACCAGAGATTCCAGCGTTCTATAAATCTGCAGGTAGATTTGGGTCTCGCGCGGTATCAATGTTTTCCACGAAGCACCGCCGCGCCTGATGTAGAGCGGCAGGCGCGCAGCATTCGAATTGTAACCGGCGGCGAGTAGCTCTGTTTGCGTCGCTAACTTTGCGTTCAACGCATACTGCACATCTTCGCTGGCAGCCAAATCGTTCCAGGTGTCCTGCATATACAACAGCATTGCTTGCAGGGCGTTTGCATGGTTACGCATGCCTACGACGAAATCAGGTGTAAGACCCACCCCCGGATGGCGTTGCCGCACCAGGTTGTAAGCCCAGGGGATCATTTGCACCATGCCCCCGGCGCCTGCCGAGCTTACTGAGTAACGATAGGTATCCGGTTCATTCAAAGCGAAGAGAGAATAGATTTCATCAAATAGCGTCAGACGGTTTTCCAGGCGAAAGCGATCGTGATCGACATGTTCGACCAGGCAGAGACGCTCGGCAACGTCGATAATCTGCGGAGATATCACGATGCCCTTTTCTTTCAGGCGCCTGTTTGCCAGATCGATCATGCGGTGGACATAGGCGCGACCGGAGCGCGACAGGTCAGGCGAGAGTAGAGCTGGATGCGCCGAAGTGTAGTAGGCCATTTCCCGAAAAACTCCGCGCTTCTCAATCGGAAACTCAACCACTAACGGGACTAGCGAGCGACCCTCGCTATCAAAGATTGCCACTGCGGTGTTGACACCGTTGGCGCGCAACACGCGAATGTTCACGGTTGTACCCAGCGAACTCGGCGCTGTGATTTCCGAGCCTTTAGTCAGGAAGACTTCTTTATAGACGGTGATCAAATGAATGCGCGCAGTAGTGCGATCCAGAGCTGCCAGTGTCACCAGGTCTATTGATGGCGAAGTTTTCGCAGTTTGTAACGGGCGCGACTTCAGCAAGCGCTCAGCTTCAGCTATGCGCGTTTGAATCTGAGGCGGTGTGAGGCTGCGCGCGCCGGCGGCAAGCGGTTCTCCGTGTCGCTCAGTCGCTGTCGGCCCCGCCACGTCCGGCCGGCCATCCGGCACGGTTCCAACCACCGCTCCCTGCGGTGTCGCCGCGTCGCTGTCTTCCGCTTCCGGTACAACTTGCGGATTAGACCGCTGTCCCGGAGGCGTTGTAATAAGGCGCGGCCGGGTTTCCAGGTTTGGGGAAGACGTTTGAGTTGGTGGCGTTTGCGCTTGCGCGGCGGCCAGGGAGATAGCAAAGACGAGCAATCCTGCGAGGGAAATTCTTTTCATAGGCAAATTCCAGGCTCACTTCCAAACTTGTTTGGGGAAACAAGTGTCGCTTAGATTCGCCGATGCCCGTCTCGGTTGTCAATAGCGTTGTTCGCGTGGAACTTGGCCAATTTAATGCCAGGCCGGACGGAATGGCCGAATATACGATTCACATATAGGGAACCCCGATTCGTCCGGGTAGCGACCGGGTTGAAACTTAACTTGGACTCAGCAGACTGAGGGAATTTCGACTAATAGCGGTTCGTTTGAATATGAGGAGAGTCCAACCCGGTCGCTACGCTCGCGGTTTCTGAGTTAGTCGACCCATTGAGCAAGAATTCGGCTCTACGATTGCTCTGCCTCGACGGACAATGCCTAACTCATACCGAGGGAAACTAGTCGCGTTCGCGTGAGAATCCTCCTCAAGACACAAGCGCTCCTGAGACACGCGTGTCTCAGGAGCGGTTGTAGTGACTACGGCAGGAACGCCCGGCTCAAGACCAATGGCTAAATTGGTGAGCACAAACTAACAGCTTGCTTCAATCTTAATTCGACTCAACGACTGGCCTGCGAACCATTGATTACGTGGTTCTCGTCCGAGCCGCCGAAAGCGACACTAACTAGTTCCGTTTCGCCGCCGTTGATAGTCGATTTTAGTTCCAGCGTCTGTGCTTTACGATCGCGCTTTGCAGAGGTTGTCGTTGCGCGGGCAATGACCTTGCCTTTCTTGACTATCGACAGCTCTCCAGTTTTGTCATCAAACTTCAGATCGTACACGCCCTGCTTCACGAGCGTGCCGTTGATCTTAATGTCCGTGGGAAAATTTACGGTTTCGGTTTTGCCTTTCGCAAAAACTGAAAGACCTGCCAGTGAAGTGATTAGAAGGGCAAGAGCGATTCGATTCAAGATAGTTTTCATTTCCGGACTCCTCGTTAGATTTTGCAGACCACTCCTGGGGGAGCATGCCCTATACAACGAAGGATCGCGGCGTAAGTTCCAAAACTAAATTTGGAAAAAACTTCGAGTTCAAACAAGCACAGAGATAATTCAAATTTCTGGATTACTTTTCTTCCATCCAATCGCGCGTCATGTCACACCATAGCGCCAGTCCGCGCCATTCTTTGAAGCGTGAATAGTAACGAGCGATCTTCTTGTCGGTAGTCTTGCGTCCATTATTTCGTACCGAAAAAAATTTCGCGCGCGTCCAGGAATCAAGCGCGAGGCCATCATATCGACCCAGCAGCTTGAGCAGGTTCTCGGCCGCGTAAGGACCCACCCCCTTGACTCCCCTCATCTCTTTCATCAGCTCCGCGGTTGGCAACGGACTGGTCAGCCAGGCTTCAACGTCGAGCTCGCCAGAGGCCACGCGATCGGCGAGCAGCTTCAGGTACTCGGAACGATAACCGGCGCGCACTTCATTCACATAAAACTTCAATGGCATAAGCGCCATGGCTTCGGGCGTGGGAAACGTTCGGTCGCCGTTAGTCGATTGCCTTCCCAGGTTTTCAACCAGGCCGGTGACCATCTTCTGCGTTAGCGCCCAGGAGCAGTTGGTGGTGCAAATCATTTTCACCAAATCCTCAAAAACCGTTGGCGAACGCAGCAGACGTCCGGCACCCTGCGTCGGAATCCAGTTGAAATCGTTGTCCGCGGCAATGCAGGCGATAAAACTCAGCGATGTTGTCGTCGAGCCTGAGCATGTGGCGCACATCAGCCACCATTTTTTTTGTGGCAGCCTGATTAAGTCGACGAGAAGTTTTGATTACAAGGGCCCGCTTAGTTGCTCTAATCGTGATAGTTACGGGATCGGTATCTTGCTGATCCAGAGTTCGCGTTAACTGCCACTTTTCGTCATCGATTTTGAACGGCAGCAACTGGCACCAGCCGTGACTAATGATTGTTCGTCTAAAGCTAAATTCCCGCGGGATTGCAAAAGTAATTTCCATGATTTCGTTTCAAACCTGGGACGGGCAAACATTGCCGCTGTTGATGATTCAGCCTCTGGGAAGAGTAAGTTGATTGGAACGGATTCGCAACATAGTCGAAGGTTCCGGTCGTCGATTTCTTTCATTTAAGTCACGACACGGATCTCTGATTTTCTTTCCCCCATGGGCTTGTACGTTTCGGCTACAGTCAAGCTGATTCTTGACAGCGTGCGGTTCGTACGCCTAGACTAAGCCCACTTGAAAACGAAATAAGGAAGGCTGTTCTGGCCACCCCCTAACACTTGGGGGACAAGGTCAGAGTGGAGTCCAAACACAGTGACTCCCTACGGCAAATTACGGTGAACTTAAGCACCGCTTCCGACGATAATTAGAATACGGAGCTTTCCGGTTCTGCCCCACTGGGCCATACAATTAACCTCGTGGGGCATTGTCGTGTCTGGGGGTCCGCTTTCAGCCAGAAGTCCTCGTGGCTATCATCGCAAAAGCCAGAGTTTCCACTTGTCATTGGTAGATTCAAATTGGAAGTGGAACCGATGCAGAAGCGCGAGCGGTAGCGAGCGGATGCTACGGGAGCAATGAATAAAGCGTTCAGGTGGCTCAACAATTGAGTGCTTGCATCCGCTCGCTACTGCTCGCGCTTCTGCATCGGTTTCACTTCCAGTTGGATTCGCTAAGGACAAATGGAAAACCTCTTGGTGTCTTGCTCACCTTACGTAAATCGGATTGGAAATAATCCACGGCTGCTCGCCGGCGGGCTTTGGCAGTTGCGGCAAATAAACCTCTACGCGATAACTTCCCTTCTCACGAGCCAGAAACTCCAGTGTGCTGACGGCGCTCTTGTCCTCCACCACCTCGCCATCCTTCAGCAACATTATTCGCGCAGCGACGGGAACGCTGACGGATAGCCGGACTTCATTTTCAAGTTTGATTTCGTCGCCCATCACTCGGTCTGCGTCCCCGTCATGAGCGCTATAACGAAACCCGGTTGTGTCGCCAAAGAGATCGAAACCAATGAAACAATGCCCTTCTGAAATCGCGGCCAGCAAGTACCCTTCCTGCAGTGACGAAAAATCCATTAGTCCGCTGGACGGCAGGTTGACCAGTACATGCATCCGGACCAGGCGAAAACTTCTTTCATAAGGATCGAGTTTGAAGCCAAGCAGTGTTTTGCCGGATGAATCGTTCAAGCTTATCCCGATGTTTGCATGCGCGTCGTTTCCAGCAGTGGCTACTATTCTATGCCCTCGTTGCTTGATCTGCTCGTCCCACAGCTTCAGACTCTCAGTGGGTCTTTCATAAAAAGTTGCGAACAACAAATCGGGATAACTGCGATAAGACCAGAGCGCGTCGAAGAACATGATGACCGGGTTCATTCGGCGCGCGTTCGTATAAACGTTGTACACCTCGATGCCTTTATAACCACTCGCTCCCCAACTCTTGAACTCTTGCGGATATGCCACTACGTTCAGGCCGTTGCTGTGTCGAGATAGAACTTCCTGCGTCGACCACTTACCGTCATCAGCAGCCTGCGCATCACCAGGGATCAGCAGCAAGCGATCTCCCAGAGCGGTGCTGACTTCATTGCCATTAACGAATAGAACGCCGCCATGGTTACCCTGCAAGGTCATCTCAGCAGTGTCGAAATTCGACGAGGGATGTTCGGCCATCAGCACAAAGTTGAGTTGATTGGCTTGCGCTGCCGAAATAATGTCAGCGAAGTTGCCGGTGCTGTGGCCGCCGAGAAAAGAATGCACATGTATGACGCCTTTGAACTCAGCCTGGTCACCTATTTTTTCAGACCGAACGCTCTGGGAATTCAGCTGCTGAATCGCGGCCTGAAGACGACCAAGTCTGTAACGGCGGTAAATAAATGGAATCTGCGAGATCGCCAGAAGGGCCAGCAGGAACAGTAAAAGTTTCTTCCAACGTTTCATGGAGAAGTTAGCTCTCGAAGTCGACCGAGGCCACCTGCTCGCTGATAGTCTTGCCGAACGCGGCAACTTTTATGTGCTCAGGATGAACTGTGTAGGCGTCAAGCGCCGCTCGATCGCGGAAGGTGGCAACGAGGCCGGAATCGAAAGAACGGGTCAACTTCAGCACATCGAAACCCACAAACAAACTTTCGACCTCCGTGATTATCGAGGCCAGGGCACGGAGCATCCGCACGTGTTCTTGACGAACTTCCTCTTCGACGTCCGAATTGTATTTCCAAATTACAATGTGGGTAAGCATAAGCAGTGGCCAGTGGTCAGTCCTGGAAACCATAGGTCAGACAGTGGCTTTGACGTTGTCTTCGCATCATTATTTCCTGAATACCCAAAACTGACCGCTGGTCACTGGTCAGTGGCCACTGATTCTCCTTCGCACCAGCGACGCGTAACGTCGTGGCGGTAATCGAAAAGTTTTTCCAGTCGTCGCTGCACCAGCAAAGGCGCGACAGCGCGCCCCAAAAAACCGAGTGGCGGTTCATAATCTATTTCATCACGCAGCATCGCTCCCTCAGCATGTGGCTCGATGATATGTCGGTGGCGCCAACTTCGAAACGGCCCCTTGACCTGAATGTCTTCAAACAATCGCGGTGGCTCGTAGATGGTATGCTGCGCTACCCACCGCGCGGTGATTGGTCCAATAATCTTGGTCTCGATTATTGCCTGAGTTCCGACTTCTGAAATCTTAGCAGCTTGAACCACGCGAGCGCTCTCCCAGGGTGGCATTAGCAGACTCAAAACGTCTGGTTGCTCATGAAATGCGAAGACGCGCTCGGGAGTCGCACGGATAACACTTGCCCTGGTAAATCGCATTTTGGAGTGCGGTGACCTGTCCCCGCTTTGGTCCTGGGCGGCTTGACGCCCAGGCCTTAGAAGCCTTAGTCAAACGGTGGTCGCGACAGGTCGCGACCGACGAAAGCGGTGACAGGTCACCGCACTCCAAGAATGCTTACGGCTTCGGACTGGCGGCCGGTTGCGGCGTCTTAGGTTGCGATTCCTCAACCTTGATGGAGGTGCGAATTTGATCCCAGGCGGGCAGGGCCTTCGTTAGCGCTTTATCAGGACCGAAACGAGTCAACACTACCAGTCGCTGGCCAACAACTCCCCAAAAGATTTCCGCAGCGCCCGGTTCGCCCTCGAGCGAAGCGCTAATCCTGACGCCATCGCCACTAAGACCGGCAATCTCGGTAGTCGCGGGCGCGCGTTTAGGCGCAGCTCCCATTTGCTCAAACTGCTTCTGTGTCGAGTTGACGTATGGATCAACTAAAACTTTTCTTGCTTCCGCCAGTTGCTCAGGAGTTTTGACCGCCGTTCGAAAAACGAAGACGCGAATTTGCGCGTCACTGTCAGGGCGTCCGAAAGTCATTTGTTGGGCGTCGGCATTGCTGGTGTCATTGAAGGTCCAGCTGGCGGGATAGGAAAAGCTCAAGCCATCCTTCTTGAATTCTTTGGCGTCGCCCGTCTGGGCCGATGCGGATAAGCCACACATCAGCAAGAGGGTGGTTAGTCCCAAAAGCTTGCGCGATGATTTCATTGATGTCCTCCTGAGAAAGTTTTTCACGTCCCGCAAACCTTAAGAAGTTGCTTCGACGCGTAGCGTCGGTATGAGTTTAGCCCGGCGTTTCAACGCCGGGAAAGTTAAGACCAGGGTTTTCGCGTCGCGTAGTGACGCCTGACCTTCGATCTCAATTCAATCGTCGCTACGCGACGAGTGCCTTAATATCCACGGGTCCCGGCGTTGAAACGCCGGGCTAAACTCATTCCGACGCTACGCGTCGGATAGTAGCAACTTTAGTTGCTCATTCAACAAATCCCAAACCTGACGCACCTGTTTTTCAGTTGTGCGAATGTTGCCGATAGACAGACGGAGCGTGAGTTTGTCGTTCAATTTCGTATGCGAAAGCAGCGCTTTCCCAGTCGCGTTCACACCGTGCATGATGGCTTCGTTCAGAACATCGAGCCGGCCGTTGCGCGTCTCGTCGTCTACTCCTTCCATGCGCGGACAAGCACGAAAACATACCAATGCCAGCGGGGCCGGCGCCATCAACTCCCAATTTGGATCAGCTTCGATCCACGAGGCGAACAGCTTTGCCAACCTGCAATGTTCGCGTATACGTGCGGCCAGGCCCTGACGGCCAAAGTAACGAATGACCATCCACAACTTCAACGCGCGAAAACGACGGCCCAGTTGAACGCCATAGTCTGATCCACTACGCACCTGTTCCTGCTCGGGCGTGCGCAGATATTCAGGGACAAGCGAGAAAGCGCGACGTAGCAGATCCATATGCCGGCAATACAGCACCGAAAGATCGAATGGCGTGAACAACCACTTATGCGGGTTAACTGCCAGCGAGTCCGCGCGTTCGCAGCCTTTAAGAATATGGCGCAACTCCGGTACGACCGCTGCCGAGCCCGCATAGGCCGCATCAACGTGGAGCCACATCGAGTACTTTTCGCCGATCGGAATTATCTCCGAAACCGGATCGATGCTCGATGTTGACGTTGTACCTACCGTGGCAACTATGCAGAATGGAATAACACCGTTCGCTTTGTCTTCCTCAATCGCCGCGGCGAGCGCGCCGACATCCATGCGAAATTCACTATCGGTGGGAATCTTACGCAACCCGCGCTGGCCCAGGCCCAGTGTTATCACGCCCTTTTCGATTGATGAATGCGCTTGCTCAGAAACATAAACACGTAGCTGCGGCAAATCCTTGCGACCGCTCATTCCTTCTTCGCGAATGCGCAGCTCGACGCCCTCGCGCGCCGCAGCAATCGCATGCATGCTGGAAACTGAGGCAGTGTCGTAGATGATTCCAGTCATGCCTGCGTCGAGGCCCATCATCTGACGCAGCCAATCGAGCGTTACTTCCTCCAACTCTGTCGATGCTGGCGACGTTCGCCAAAGCATAGCTTTATTGTCAAAGGCGGCGCTCAGGAGTTCGCCAAAAATTCCCGGCGCTGAGGTTGAAGTAGCGAAGTAAGCGAAGAATGAAGGATGGTTCCAATGGGTAAGTGCGGGCACTATTAACCGATCCACGTCAGCAATGATCTGCTCCATGGCTTCACCTTGCTCTGGAGGCGCGACGGGTAGTTGTGCTCTCAAATCTCCGGGTTCGATCTGTGCCATTACCGGCAAGTCTTCAACGTGCTCCAGGTATTCCGCGACCCAGTCGACCAGCTCATGGCCAAAGCGGCGGAAGTCTTCCTTGCTCATGTCGCCCAGGTTGGGCGCCAGCGCTGGTTTGGGCTCGGTCATGGGCGCAGTCTAGATTAGCGGGAGACTAATTTCCACGTATTTCGAACTAACCGCCAAGGCGCCAAGAGCGCCAGGGAATACACATCAAGGCTGATACAACCCGACTGTCCCACAAGTCTAGCTGTAACCTTTTCATTTCCTATTTTTTGTTTCCTTTGGCGGTCTTGGCGGCTTGGCGGTAAGTTCAGCAAAGCCAAGCGGCAGTTAAAGTTTGCGTCAGTAACCGTCTCGAAGCTATTATTCACCCTCGATTCTGAACTAACAGTAAAATCAACGCCCGATCAATGCGACGGTAATGCGACGGCAATGTGACTGAAGCCGGTAACTGAAACTTTCCGTCGCCTATCGACTACTAAAACAATTTTCGTGAGGACACTATGAAAAGACTTCTGCTTTCGCTCCTATTGATTTCATCTTTCCTTTTTTCCTTTGCTTGTGAGCGCAAGGGTGGGCCAGGTGCTGGTGGTCAAACCGGCCCGATCATCATCGGCTATTACGGGGACCTTACGGGGCGGACGTCAAACTTTGGCCAGTCAACCAAGGCTGGCGTAGAGATGGCTGCGGACGAAATCAACAAAGCAGGCGGAATCAACGGTCGGCAAATTACAATTCTTTCCGAAGACGACGAAGGGCGGCCGGAAAAAGCAGCGACCGTTGTAACAAAACTTATCAATCAGGATCGTGTTGTGGCGCTGCTCGGCGAAGTAGCCTCGGGAAATACACTGGCTGCGGCGCCCAAGGCCCAGGCTGCGAACGTCCCGATGATTTCGCCGTCATCAACTAATCCGGCCGTAACTCAAGTCGGCGATTACATTTCGCGCGTCTGCTTTATCGATCCGTTCCAGGGCGCTGTGATGGCCAAGTTTGCAGCCAACACCCTGAAGGCCAAGAAAGCGGCAATCATGCTCGACTTCAATTCGCCTTACAGTCGCGGCCTGACCGAATTCTTCGAATCCAGCTTTAAGAAATTAGGCGGAGAGATCATTGATAAGCAGTCGTACACACAGGGCGATCGCGATTACAAAGGCCAGCTCACCGCCATTCGGGCGAAGAATCCCGATGTGATCTATGTCCCGGGTTACTACGGCGAAGTCGGTGTCATTGCGAAACAGGCAAAGCAACTGGGCATCAATGTGCCTCTACTGGGCGGCGACGGTTGGGACTCGACGCAGCTGTGGGATCTGGGCGGCGACTCTCTAAATGGCGATTTCATTTCCAATCACTACTCTGTCGACGATCCTTCGCCTGCAATCCAAAAGTTTGTGGCTGCCTACAAAGCCCGCAACGGCAACGTGCCTGACGCGCTCGCCGCGCTCGGCTACGACGCTATGAAAGTGCTGGCCGATGCCATCACTCGCGCCGGCACCACCGAGGGACCACAACTCAAGGATGCCATTAACGCCACCAAAGGCTTCGTCGGCGTTACCGGCACGATCTCTCTCGACGCGGAGCGGAATGCTGTCAAGCCGGCCGTCGTTCTGAAACTTCAGGACAAGAAATACATCTACCAGGAAACAATCTATCCTGAAGGCATGACCGCGCCCGCAGCTCCTGCGGCTCCGGCCATTTCGCCGGCAACTGCGCCCGCATCGTCTCCAGCGGCCGCATCGTCTCCCAAATAGCGCCGGCGAAATCATTCAATGGACACCTTCGTTCAGCAACTGATTAACGGCCTGACGATCGGCGCGATCTACGCGCTGATCGCCCTGGGCTACACGATGGTCTATGGCATCCTGCGCCTGATCAACTTTGCCCACGGCGACATCTACATGGTAGGAGCGTTCGTGGGTTACTTTTTGTCGTTCCAACTTGGTTTTGCGACCGGGCCCTCATTGCTGGGCCTCAGCGTGGTGCTGGTGGCATCGATGATCGCGGCGGCGCTGGTGGGAATGGCGATCGAACGCTTTGCCTATCGTCCGCTTAGAAAATATGCGCGTATGACCACCTTGATTGCGGCCATCGGTGTTTCGCTGCTTATCGAAAATCTCTTTGTGGCCAGGCTTGGCGCCGCGCCGCGTGCTTTTCCGCAGCTTCTCAGCGAGCAGAGCTATACGCTGTTTGGCAACGCCGCCATCTCAAAGTCCCAAATCCTCATCTTTGCGGTTTCTGTAGCCCTGATGCTGTTGCTGCAGTGGATTATTTTCAAGACCAAGGTCGGCACTGCGATGCGCGCCGTTTCCTTCAATCTCAACTCCGCAAAGTTAATGGGTATCAACACCGATTTTATTATCTCGTTCACTTTCGCTTTGGGTTCAGCATTGGCTGCCGCCGGCGGGGTGTTGACAGCTCAGTACAATCCGCAGATTGATCCGTTGATGGGAATTCTGACCGGCCTTAAAGCTTTCGTGGCCGCGGTGCTTGGTGGCATCGGTAACATTCCGGGCGCGGTTTTAGGCGGTTTGCTCATCGGCATTGCCGAGACTTTTGTGGTCGGCTATGGACAAAACGTCGGCATCCCCTCGACGTTTCGCGATGCGGTTGCATTCGCAATTCTAATCCTGGTGTTGCTGGTAAGACCGTCTGGCTTGCTGGGATCTACGGTTCAGGAAAAAGTTTAGACTTACGACGTGCAAAGGCTTTTCGTTAAGGTGACAAGCTAACAGAATGCCAACGCCCAAGAGAGTCCTCTCGACCATCGCCATCATCATTGCCCTCTATCTCGTGAACGCATTCATGAGCAAGGAGGGCCTTTTTGGCTTCGGGTTTGGCGCTTACCCCACCGACGTATTGATGACTCTCACCATCAACATAATTCTCGCAGTGTCGTTAAACTTGATCACCGGCTTCACCGGACAGTTCTCTATCGGCCACGCGGGGTTCATGGCCATCGGCGCCTATTCTTCCGCTTATTTGGTTGTCTATCACGCGCAGTTTTGGGAACGCGATCTGGCCACAACCGTCGGCTTTACAGTCGCGCATGCGCTGGTCTTCATAGTTGCCATCGGGTTTGGATCCCTGGTCGCGGCGTTTGCAGGTTTGCTGGTAGGTATCCCCTCGCTTCGCCTGCGCGGCGATTACCTTGCCATCGTCACGCTTGGCTTTGCGGAAATTATTCGCATCGTGATTCTGAACATCGACAAAGTCGGCGGCGCCACCGGGTTTTCAGTGCCGAGTTACAGCAACTTCATCTGGGTCGGTGGGTTCGCAATCATCTCAATCGTGATCGTTCACAATATTGTGCACTCTGACATCGGTCGCGCGCTTGTTTCGATACGCGAAGACGAACTGGCAGCAGAAGCCATGGGTATTAACACCACGCGCTACAAAGTTCTCGCCTTCGTGATCAGTTCCGCTCTCGCTGGATTGGCCGGCGTACTTTTCGGGCATTACCGTTCGTTTTTGAGCACGAACGATTTCCAGTTTATCCGTTCATTTGAAATCATCATCATGATCGTACTGGGCGGCATGGGCTCGCTCACGGGAGCAGTTCTCGGCGCAGTCGTCATCACGATAATGCCAGAGCTGCTGCGACAAATGCCGGGCGATTTGTCACGCTATCGATTGGTTGTTTACTCCGCACTCTTAATCGTGATCATACTGACGCGCCCGCAAGGTATCCTGGGAACGCGCGAGTTTAGCCTTTCCTGGCTTAAGCGCTCGCGCAAACGACCTGAGGGAGCCCAGGTGGTCGGAGGCACGGGCGGAGTTTCAATAGCTGAGCAAGGAACCTCCGCAGGCGACAGCACGAAGGACAAGGAAAACCTATGAGCGGCACACCGGAACAAGATGCCGTGAAGGCCACCAAGGAAGACTCGGTCATCAGTGAAGCTGCACGCGTCATCGGGCGCCATCAGGGCCGGCCCATCTCTGCAGACCCGCCGCTGAAAACGGTCAAGTGTACGATCCAGTTTGGCGGGCTAATCGCAGTCAATGCGCTGGACATGAGCGTGGAGCGCGGGCAGATCTACGGTCTCATCGGACCAAACGGCGCCGGCAAGACGACTGTATTCAATCTCCTGACGGGCGTTTATAAACCGACTTCCGGCGAGATCTATTTTCAGGGCAAACGCATCGACGGCCTGCGGTCATATGAGATTTCGCGACGCGGCGTATCGCGCACGTTTCAAAACATTCGACTCTTTCCCAGTATGTCTGTTTTGGAAAACGTCATGACTGCCTGTCACCGGCACGCCCAACAGGGATTGGTCGACGCGGTCTTCCGTCTGCCTCGATTTGAGCGCGACGAACGCGACCATCGCGAGTTTGCTTTGGAGTTGCTCGAGATATTTGATTTGGCGCGAATGAAAGACGAAGGCGGAACAAGCTTGCCCTACGGCAGTCAGCGTCGACTCGAGATCGTTCGGGCGCTCGCCACCCGTCCCCAGCTTTTGTTACTCGATGAGCCTGCGGCGGGCATGAATCCTTCCGAACAGGAAGACTTGATGGGACTGATTCAAAGGATAAGAGACCGCTTCTCGCTGACAATTCTGCTCGTCGAACACAACATGAAAGTGGTGATGGGCGTCTGCGAAAAAATTCAGGTTCTTGATTATGGCAAGTCGATCGCTCTCGGCGTTCCGGAAGAGATTAGAAACGATCCGAAGGTGATTGAAGCGTATCTTGGGGATTAGGTTTTTGGACTCTTGGATCTTTGGTTTTTTGAGCTTTGTACTTAGAGCTTTGTACTTTGCTCTTAGTTCAACGTTGAGGCTCACCTAGATGTTAAAAGACAAACTAAGTACAAAGTTCAAAGAACAAAGTACAAAGACCAAAGTCCAAAGGCCAACTCAATTGATTATGCTTACCTTAGATAACGTCTCCGTCAACTACGGCGCCATAGAGGCCCTTACGGGGATCTCTATGCACGTCGAAAAGGGCGAGGTGGTTACGCTCATCGGCGCAAACGGCGCCGGCAAAACCACCACTCTGCGTACCATTACCGGCTTGCTCGAGCCGCGCGAAGGGAAAATTACTTTTGAAGGCGAGGACATAAGCGGTCGAGCTACGCATAAGCTCGTCGCCAAAGGCATCTCGATGTCACCGGAAGGTCGGGGCGTGTTCTCGAATTTATCTGTCAGAGAAAACCTGCAGATGGGCGCCTATCTAATAAAAGACAAGCGCGCAATTGCCGCTGACATGGAGCGGGCCTTCGTCATGTTTCCACGTTTGAAGGAACGCGAATCACAAAAGGCGGGAACACTTTCCGGAGGTGAGCAGCAAATGCTGGCCATCGGCCGCGCCCTGATGTCGCAGCCGCGCTTACTCTTACTCGACGAACCCTCGTTGGGACTGGCGCCACTGGTTGTCCACACGATTTTCGAAGCGATCGATGAAATTAAGAGTAAGGGGACAACGATACTGCTGGTAGAACAAAACGCACACGCCGCCTTGAAACACTCTGACCGCGCTTACGTCCTGGAAACTGGTCGCATTGTTATGGAAGGATCCTCGAAGGATCTGGCAGCCGACCCGAGAATTAAAGAAGCCTACCTTGGTGAGTAAGTCACGTAACTTCAGGAGAACAATTCCTGCCTTGTTTGCGTTATCGCAAACCCGTCCAAAACTAAAAACCGGAATGATGTTTCTGATTCTGCTCTTCTTGTCGGCACTCGCACCTTCCTGTGCTTCCACGCAAAAGAGCACGGCGGATCATGCGACTATAAACATTGGATTCTTCGGCGATCTTACCGGGCCCACCTTCAACTTCGGCATGTCGGCAAAGAACGGAGTGTTGATGGCAGCCGACGAAATCAATCAAGCGGGCGGCATCAATGGGCGTCAGATAGATATCGTTATCGAAGACGACAAAGGCAGTCCCGAAGAGGCCGCGCAGGTTTCCGGCAAACTGATTGAACGTTACAAGGTGGTCGCCATTATCGGCGCCGGTGCTTCGGGAAACAGTCTGGCATCGGCTCCCAAAGCTCAAGCGGCGCGCGTGCCCTTGATAGCCCCCTCATCAACCAACCCGGCAGTTACCCAGGTTGGTGATTACATTTTCCGTGCCTGCTTCATCGACGCTTTTCAAGGTGAGGTGATGGCAAAGTTTGCCGTGAATACCTTGAAGTCGAAGCGTGCAGCGATCATGCTCGACTTCAATTCGCCTTACAGTCGCGGCTTGACGGATTTTTTTGAGTTTAGTTTTGCAAAACTCGGCGGCGAGATCGTGGCCAAGCAATCCTACTCGCAAGGAGATCCTGATTACCGCGGGCAGTTGAGCGCTATCAAAGCGGCGAACCCGGACGTGATCTACATTCCGGGCTATTACGGTGATGTTGCCATCATTGCGAAGCAAGCGCGGCAGGTCGGTCTGACGGTGCCGTTGCTCGGCGCAGATGGTTGGGATGCGCCCGAACTTTGGGAACTCGGAGGCGACGCATTGAACGGCAGCTACATTTCCAATCACTATTCAGCGGACGATCCGTCGGAAACGATTCAGAAATTTGTGCACGCTTATCGCCAGCGCTACGGCAATCTTACGCCTGACGCGCATGCGGCCCTTGCCTATGACGCCTTAAGATTTCTTGCCGAAGCGATTGCAAGGGCAGGCACAACCGAAGGGCCCAAATTGCGGGAAGCGCTGGCCGAAACTAAAAACTTTGCCGGTGTCACTGGAATAATCAGTATGGACCGGGATCGAAATGCGGTGAAGCCTGCGGTCGTCTTGAAACTCGAGGACCTCAAGTATATCTACCAGGAAACAATCCAGCCGGAGAGTGCGGCTCCCTAAACAAGTGACGACCAGCAATCCACGAAACACATCAGTCGTGGCTCATCAAACTCGGAAACATCCGCAGATTACACAGACTATACAGACTATTGCCTGACAGCTGCGACGAGTAATTCCGCCTTCACAATTGAAACCATAAGCTCATTAGGTCCAAAGGACCGGAAGTTAGTAGTCCCGTCCGTAAGGGCGGGGTAGATGCGACAGGTAGTGCCTTAGCGCAGAAGGTGCGTCACGAGTTGTGCCGGCCCTTCGGGCCTCCGGCTATCGAGACGTCGGTTCCCTGCCCTTACCGACCGGGCTACTAATTGCCGGGCCTTCGGACCTGGAACATAATGGATTGAAACTAACTAGTGCCTCACAATAGTTCACGGGCCGCGTTTAGCGCTTCCGCAACTCGCTCTGGCGCGGTACCACCGGCGAGCGATTTTGAGCCGAGCGTCTTCTCCAACGTGAGCGCCGCAAACACATCGCCTTCAATCTCATTTGAGAATGAGCGCAGTTCGTCCAAGCGACATTTCGCCGAGTTCAATCGTCTTTCTCAATCGCCTTAATAACAATCCGGCCGACGGTTCATGCGCTTCCCTAAAGGCCACGCCCTTGCGGACCAGGTAGTCTGCAAGTTCGGTTGCGTTCATCATTCCTTTAGATGCCGCCGCTCGCATGCGATCTACATTCAGGTGCACATTGCGCAATACCAGGGTGGAAACTTCAAGACACACGGCCGTCGTATCGAAGGCGTCAAAAACCGCTTCCTTGTCCTCCTGCATATCCTTGTTGTAGGCAAGCGGCAATCCCTTCAACATGGTAAGCAGTGAAACCGTGTGACCAAAAACGCGACCGGCCTTGCCGCGCACGAGTTCCATCGAGTCAGGGTTCTTCTTCTGCGGCATCAAGCTCGAGCCGGTGGACACTGCATCACTCAGTTCAAAGAAGCCAAACTCGCTGGTCGAATAAAGTATTACTTCTTCAGCTAAACGGGATAGATGAACCATGATGAGCGAGCAGGAGTTGACAAACTCAACGCAGAAATCGCGATCGCTTACGGCGTCTACGCTGTTTCGCGAAATGCTTTCGAATCCGAGCTCGCGCGCCACCGCCTCGCGGTCAATTGGAAAAGAGGCGCCCGCCAGAGCTGCGGAACCGAGCGGCATGACATTTACTCGTCGGCGAATCTCGCTCAGCCGCTCGCGATCGCGGGACAGCATTTCAAAGTAAGCCAGACACCAGTGTGCGAAGAGTATCGGCTGCGCGCGTTGCAAATGCGTATAACCAGGAAGTACCGCGTCGGAGTTGGACTCCGCGAAATCCAGCAGGGCGGTCTGAGTTGAGCGAACACTCTCTGAAAGTTGAACAATCGCTCCTCTCAACCATAAGCGCAGATCAGTGGCCACCTGATCGTTGCGACTGCGACCGGTGTGCAACTTGCGGCCGGCGTCGCCGACGATCTCCACCAGCCGCGCTTCGACGAAGGAATGCACGTCTTCGGAAGCCATTTGATCGAAGTAGGCGCTGTCATCTTCATGCGCCAGGACGCTTTGTAGTCCCGCATTGAATTTTGTCAGCCTCTTCCCTTGTGATTACGCCGGCGGCAGCGAGTCCGTTGCAGTGAGCAACGCTCGCCTGAATGTCGACGGCGAATAATCTTCGATCAAACGCAAAGGAATTATTAAACGTCGTAAACGATGGATCGGCTTCCTGTGAAAATCGCCCACCCCATAGGTTCCGGCTCTTAGTCATTGTTATTTCCAAACTATGGATTGTACGCACCGACGCCGCAAACATCGCTACCAACCTTGCGCACGAATACTGTCTTCGGCTCAATCTTCCGTGAGACAGGGTTAATCATCTGGAATTGGACCGAACCTTCACTTTTGGTGTTGCCCGTTTCCCATATCGACCTGCCGACTGGTTTTCCGTCGGCGTCTTTGAGAATGTCTGGAGAAGAACCCACGTACTGGGGAAAGCCTCCGTTCGCAGTAAGTTTATCGTTCGGGCCAATACATACGACGTAGAGATCGCGATCGCCAAACGGTGCTGTCTTGTGATTAAAATCCGAAAGGGCCTGCTCACGGCCAACAGAATTGTAATGATCCACTGCCTTTAGCAGCATTGCTTTAGCCTCAGCCGGCGAACCGCGATCTGACGTGGCCGGAGATGGCTGCGATTGTGAGGGCGGTTGGCCGCTGGGCTTGGCGCCTTTCGTGGGAGGCGCTGATCGTGCACAGCCGAACGTCACACTGAGCGAAATGCTGACGAAAATAAAAGCTGCTTTCATGGAGTGCAATTCCTAAAAGTTATTCTCGCACGTTAGGGTTCCTGGATAACTCGACTAATCTAATCTCGTCCAGGTGTATCTGATGATTCTTCCTCCGACGTCGGAGGAGCGTCTTCCCGAGAGTTGAAAGCTACGGCCGAGCTCCACCTCCCGCGGCGCATCCAGCACAGCCGTTGGCTTTTGCGTGTCACGGACAATTACTTCGGCGACAGAGGCGTCTGAAGCATTCCCACTATCATCTGTAACCACAAGTTGGAACCGGTGGCGGCCCGGAGGGAGTGGAGCGTTCGGCGCCACGGTGACTTCCACCTCAGGATTATCCGTAACGACAGCCTGACCAACTCTAAACTCTGCCATATTTTTCTCCTTCCCTTCTGGGCGTTCATTCGCTTCTGAGATTTAATTTTACCTGCACCATTCTCAACTCACCTCGATCTTCCGTCCGCCATGCAGTCACACTCGATACCAACAACATACAGCCGGCCGCGCACTTTTACATATTGCTTCGCGCGAATCTTATTCGTGTACTGATCGTAGGTGACTTCTGTAATCGCGTTTCCGGCCTGGGGTTCAATTGCACTTGCCTTCCCCCGGTTAGCTACAACTATGCCTATTAACATCGAGTCGTTTCGCGACCCAGTTGCTCCCTCGCCGTGGGAAGCCATCGATTCGTCTGTGTAGTAAACGCTGGCGGTGATTACCAACTTATTGCCGGGAAAAGAATAGTGCTTTGTTGTGAGCTCTTCTTCGCCAATCTTAGGTTGAAACTCGGAAAGGGTTGTCTGTGCAGCAGAGAGCGCCCTGGCAACGGCTTCTTCGCTTTCAGCTTTTTCGGCTGCCTTCAGCGCGCGACTTGATTTTGCGAGATCCAGAACATAGACGTGGCACGTATCCGCTCGAGTCTGGGCCGCGACTCCGCAGGCGAGAAAAGTTACGAGTATCGGAGCGCGCACTGCTTTATAGGTCCTTGAAGAGAAGATCAACATAAGCCCAACCTGGATCCAGCGCGTGGATTATGAACAACCGTCCGAGCAAAGAACAAGCTGAAGAACGCGCGTTCAGGTTTGCGGTGCCCTGGCCCGCAGACAAAGACATTCAAAGGGTGCTCTGGCTCCAGAGGAGCCAAAGCTTTATAGACTTCGCGCCCAACAACTATTTGGCGCTCCGGCGGAGCGCAATGTACTGGTAGATGAATACGAACCTTGCATTTCGCTCCGTTGGAGCGAAGAACCTTTTAACGGGCGGAATCTATAAACATCGGGTCCCTCCGGGACTTGGCGATTGACTAACGAATGAGCACCGTCTCCGTTGTCGTGGCGCTTTCACATTCCCTATAGGGTTGAGGTGGTCCTGCCAAAGCCAAAAAAAACAAAACCTTTCTCGTTTCCAGAATTCGCACTACCCGTGCACACCAAGTCTTGCTGCAAGCCCTGCTTTTACCTCAGGCCACTCCTCAGCAATGATGCTAAAGCAAACCGAATCACGGATGCGACCGTTGGGCATGATTAAATGATTACGAAGTATGCCTTCCTGCTTAGCTCCTAATCGAAGAATGGCGGCGCGCGATTGTTGATTAAGAACGTCGGTAATGAACTCAATGCGGACACAATCCCAATGTTCGAACGCGTGCGTGAGCAGCAACAACTTGGCCTCTGTGTTTACTGCGGTGCGTTGCGCGCTGGCAGCCACCCAGGTGTAGCCGATGGCAGCATTTCTCTGATGAGGTTGAATGTAATAGAAGCGAGTTGTCCCTACGATTCTGTTCGTCGCCTTCTGAATAATGACGAATGGCAACTCACTTCCTTTTTGCCTGCTCGGTAAGTGCAGCTTCGATGTACTCAGCCATAGTGTCACGAGTTGGCACGATGGTGACGATGGAATTCCACAACTCGCCATCACCGGCCGCGGCGATCAGCGCTTCCTGGTGCGCGAGTGAGAGAGGCTCCAGGCGCGTGTGCTGACCTTCAAGTGTGACCGGCAAGATTTCCATGGTCCCCTAAATGCCTAACGATGGTTGATCTAACGCTCTAGTGCATCACGTCTCCATCGATTTCAGCAATTCAATTGTGCGCGCAATCCCAAAAGGATTTTTTCCACTCGCTGCCTATGAGTTGACGTTTTTCAACATACTCCGCAGCGCTTCGAGATGCTTCTTCTTAAGTTTGAATTCACTGCTCCCTAATTTCATTCGTACTTCTTTTGCCAGCGAAAGCGCGGCGAATTGTTTGAACGGAATCGGCGGGACCTCCAGGAACTCGATTTTTCCGCCTCGCTCATTATCACCGGCCGGCGCTACAGCCAGGTCGGTTTCGAGAAGAATGTTGCCGTCAGTCAGGATCGTCAGGCGATGGTTCGCGACATACTTGCCGCCCTTTGTGCGAGTCGAGGAAACAAAGTGCACCTTAACGGAGTCGGGTTCGGTAACAGTCTGCCCCCGCACGACAAAAGCCGCGCTCAGCGCCAGGAAATCTCTCCAGCGAAAGTTTCTCTGGCTGCCAATGACGTAGAAGGTTGCGCCTACCGCCACCGCGGAAGGATTTTCATCGTCGGAGACTGTGGCTCCGCCGTGGTTGATCGTCTGGATCGGCTGTGCGGATCGAGATTGGGCGTTGGTAAATTCTTGTCGGAGCGCCGGGGTCACGAGAAGCAGCGCCAGGCTGATTATCAGTAGTCTCTGTAGACAGTGCATTCTGCTTACGCTTGAATTCGAATTATGGTCGGCACCAGCGGACCTATTGGGCTCGACGTCTCATGGCCCGATGCGTTGCCGACGACTTATTAGCTCTTGTGTCGTAATTCTTTGATCGTGTCTCGAATCTTTGCTGCGTCAGCCACCTTCGGTTCGAGTTTGAGATACTTCTCTAATTCATCCGCAGCCTCGCGATACTTTTTGTTACGCCAGTAGATCCCGCCCAGGTACTTGTGCGCCAGGGCAAGTTTGTCCCCGCCATTTTTGATTCGCTCTCGAATTCTGACCGCGCCCCATCAAACTTTTGTTCGCTCATCAAAGTCAGACCGAGATAGTAATGTGCGGTGGAATCTGCGTTGTGGTTCTGAGTTGCCTGTCGCAGCTCGGCCTCGGCCGCGTCGAATTTCTTCTGGTTCAACAGCGCGATGCCGTAATTCAGTCGCAAGGTAAAATCCTCGGGATTGATTCTCAGCCCTTCTTTTAGCGTGTCCACAGCCTGGAGCTGTGCGCCTGTTTTCAGGTATTGCACCGCCAACTCGTTGTAAGCAAGAGCGAACCTGGGAGCCTGGGAAATCGACGCCTTTAGCTGCTCAATAGCTCGCGGTCGGTTTCCGGCGCGCGCATTTTCGAGCGCCTGCTTGAAAAGCTCTTGCGCTGGTAACGGCACATCCGCAAATACTGTGTTCGACGTGGCTGGCTGTCCGATCGTCGCATTTAAGCCTTTGGGTTTTAGGTAGATCTGTACCTGATAGGCGAGTGGAATCGCCAGGCCGAACGGATTCCCTTGCGCGGGCACAGGGCCGGAATTCCCGATCGAAACGGTGTCGGTTGCTCGTTCATATTCGTCGCCAGCATCGACCACTATCGTATATTGATCGGGTCTCAGACTTGTAAAGCGGAAATTACCGTCTCTATCCGCCACTCCCGTCAGTTCCGGAGAGCTCAAACTCTGAAGTTTGATCACCGGTCGAGAGTTGGACTTGTAGCCAGGCGGGAAGAAGATGCGGCCCTGTATCTCTTCATTACCTTCGGTACCGGACGTGTTTACTCCGCTGGTCCGCTGCGCATAGGAGACGCTTAAAGAGACCAAGAGTACGAAAAGCGTTGCGGAGCCCGACAAAAAGAAAGCCCGACAGCGCGTAAATAAGCGACATGACTTGAAGAACATTAAAAGCATCTCCTTACCGCAGAAGCAAAGTATCGTCTAGAACCGCTACTTCCTCGAGTTTGCCATGGTAGCCAAGGCCCAATTCAGAATCATCCTAAGGATCCAGCGGGTCATTCGCATCAAAAAATAATGAAGCAACCGCTGGCTTGAACTCCGCTGCTATCGGAGAAACCGGAGTGATGAACTCCATCGGAAAATATCCCAATTCCGTCGCACAACGAATGCGGAAACCCTCCTTCGTGGCCACTGCGATGTGGTCCTCGCTCGATGTGACCAGAGCTTTCCGATCGGCCGGTATTCCATACCGAAAAGCGAGACGCGCGGCGTTTCGAAAATTGGTAGTGGTATGACGGGCATGCGGTTCGATCAAAATACTCTTCTCCGGTATCTTGAATTTCTCCATCACGTATTTTTTCATCTCGATCGCCTCGCAATAAGGCGTCTGCATTGGATGAACGTGGCCGCCAGACAAAATAATTAACGGCGCTTTGTGCTCGAAAAATAACTGCGCTGCCTGATCCGCCCTTTTGGCCCCTATCTTACTAAGATTAATCCCCTCCGGCGGGCCTGAGCCCAGGACCAAAATGAATGAATAAGGATAATCGCTCCATCTGATGTTCTTCATATCCTGAACGCACGCTTTGTTTTCGCCCTCTGCAAGCGGTTCGTAACGCCCCGCTTCATCACGTCGATTGGCTTCTAACAGTTTTAAATCAAATTTGAGCGTAGGTTCAAAGAATAACGAGTCTCTGGAGAGCTTAATCTCGCTAAGCTTCGTCTTAAGGAGCTTGCGGTATTCTTCGCTCGAAACATCAAAGCTGACCCTGATCGATATCCTTATAAAATGGATCTTTGCCCAGACAGTAAACACGCAGCAGCCGGTTCATTCCGTTCGCAGCATCTCTCCACGCCGCCACCAACATTTCTGAGTCGGATCGTTGGCTGTATTTGATAAACGCCCCCGACGGACGCAGATCTTTCATAACGAGTTTTTTGAACTCAGGACGCCTCGCCAATACCTTGAATTCCGTCGCCACCGTCTCGATAGTCGGACCGCTTAAACGAAACAACCGATCGAAGCAGCCGACGTCGTCACAATTCGCCGCCATTCTTAAAGCCTGAAACTTCTCGCCGCCTAGCTTTTTCAGTACTGGGCTTCGTCTTAAGAGTTTTCCAACCGCTGGATTCTGCTGAAACAAACTCAACAGATAAAAGTTCTTGTCCTGAACCGGATTGCGAAGTGTGAGTTTGTAAGTGCTGTCAAAGCCGGATGGGGTGAGCGCTGCGTTCTGAGCAAGAGCAAAGCCTGATGAGTTAAACCGCGCGTTCGGAAAGAATGAAACATTGGTTAGTAGAACGAAAGAGAGGATAAGGCGTAGCAGCATTATGTTTTCTCACTGATTAATGTTCGTTTCTGCTGCGTCGCAGCTCTCCCTCCAACGCCATGAATAAGCTTCCGTCGGCGCGTTGGACGTCGTATCCGATGAACTCACCCGAGTTATACCCATGGAGAATGCGGCCGGCGCCTCGTTTGGCGATAACTCGTTCACCCTTCTTAAACTTAAAGACTGAAGCGGCATCAGGATCGTCCAGGGTCTTCGGACTGTCCCACCAGGTGTTTCCTGCGCGCCATTGAATGTGAAACGGCCCAACACCGTGAACCTGAACAATCGCCGCTTCCGGTGTATAGCCAAACATCGTGGTCCCCTTCGGTATGAAGGCGTAGCTCCCGGCTTTCATCTCCTTCATCGCCGCGCGGTCGAACTTTTCGCCGGTACCGAAATACAGCGTGCCCTTCACTACAGTGATATTTTCGTCTACTGGGTGTCTATGAGGTGGGATGATGCCGCCGGGAAGTTCTCTGATTCTCATCACGAATGGCTCTCCCACCTTTTCAGGATCGCCGTATAGTATCTCGACATCTTGCGACATGACTTTGATCGGGATAATGCGAGCTTGCCGAGTTTCCTTGGACTGGCCCATAACACCAGCCGAGGCGATGAGAATCGCCAGAGAAGTCAGCACGGCCCGCGAGATGGTTCTCGTCAACACTTCGTGGCCTCCATCAGGAATAGTTTCCGGACTAGAGAAAGATTTCAGGCTACTGCTTTCTTCCGCCGGCCCATAAAACCGAAAATAGCGAGTACCAGGCCAACGAATGCTACGAAAGCCCCAATTACGGCTGGCACAACCCCCATTATCAACTGCTTTCTCATGTACGATGTTCTAGACTCGCACTCTTCCTCAGTAGTTAATCCTACAGTCGCTTGTTTATAACAATCCGTGGTTGGACTTCCGCACCTGGCGCTGGCTTCATTAAAAGCATCTCGATCCTTTGCGGCTCTCTCACAAGCCACCGTTGCGTAATCCGAAGTCAAAGTCGTGACACAGACGACCAATCCTATCAGCAAAGCCAGGCCGCCAAATAAAATCAGAATAACTCCTAGAACCATTTTCATAATGTGTCTCCCCCGTTGCTTAGTCTCAAACTGAAACGCCTGGGGCGCGCGACCAGAATTCGGCTGAAGAAATACTTAACTTGCGAACCACGGAGTCGATGAACCCTCTTAGTGTGCCCACACTATCGCCTTCTGTGCCCATACACTCTCCGGATATCTCGCTCCGAGTTCTTCAGCCACGCCGCCCAGCACGGTGTGATCATTCTTCATCTTGTATTGGCTTATTCCCTTCCAATACACCGCTTCCGGTGCGGCCGCTGTTTCCGGGTAACGCTCAATGATCTGAGCATACTTCTCCTCAGCATCAGCCCACTGCTTATCCATGAAGGATATTCTCGCTAACCCCATCTCCAGCTGAGCGCGAAACTCATTCTTCGGCAGGTAACCCTCAATGCGCCACCTCTCCTTTCCGGTCGAGTCCATGATGAGCACGGTAGGCGTCCAGACAGCGTCGAAGCGATGGAAGTAAACAGGGTGTTCCTTGATGTGCGCCGCGACAGGAAAGAATCTCTCATTGATAAAGGTCGAGACTTCATCGTCGGCATAGGATTCGGCCTCCAGCCGAACGCATGCGCCTCAAGCGGGGGCAGCGCTGAAGTCGAGCAGCAAGGGCTTCTTATCAACCTTTGCCTGAGTGAGTGCCGCATCCAGGTCTTTGTTCCATTGAATAGCCATTTTCAGAGCCTCCTTCAAACTAAACAAAACATGAGCTTCATTTATACAGCTTTTCTTATTCGGCGGCGCTCCAGATCTCATGCGCTCTTAGAATGTCATCCGGGGTGAAAACTCCTTCATCAATCGGCGAGCAATATTTCTCCATCAAATACTCAAGGAACTCTGCCACAAATTCCCGCTGCTCCTTGCTACACGCGCTGAACAACCTGTTCCCCGGTCCATCATAAATTAAATGAAAAAGCATCTGATCGAGGTAGGTCTCTTGGGGATTGTCCATCGTATCCAGGGTTAGTCTGATCAGGGCAGGCAGGTAATAGATCAAGCCTTCGGCCGAGGAAAAGCACAGCGGATCCCAACCCGGATTTCCCAGTTCGGCCAGGCCGATAGAATCCACGTCGAACGTCAAGAGGGTTTGATCATGCTCCGCACATTCGCAACAGTGTCGGTAATCACTGAAGTGGGCCGGCTTTGGCACCTTGAAGATTAGTTTGGCTTGCTGCTTCCAATCCATAAACAGCGCCGCTGAGCGTTACTGATAGGTCCGTCCGTTGTGTTTTAGCCAACCCGCCACGTGCCTCCCTTGCGGATCGTGATGCGTCCAGTGGACCTTACCTCCCTGTTCGTTCCACACGTACTCGCCGTAGAAGCGCACGCTATCGCCCGTTTGCAGCCCGTCGACCCGCTCTGCGAGGTCGATGTTATGCACAATTAGGATCGTCTGACCCGATGCGAGGCTGACGATGAATCTTTGATGCCTGCTGCCACTGACGTCGTCCGACAGTATGCGTGTTACTACGCCTTCGCCTTCAACCTGAACATTGCTGGTCTCGTTTTCGAACGCGCGTGCGATTTGACCGTCGTCACCCGCCGCACCGCCACTTTGGTTCGATGAGGGAGCGGTGCTGCCGCAGCCTGCCGAGAACAAGACACATGCGACGACCGCGGCGATGAGGATCCGTTTCATATGTAATGACTCTCCCGACATTGTCAGAGACCTCCCGTAAACCAAGAAGCGGCAACGCAAGAATTCGTCTGTTCAAATCTCCATTAAGTCTTTGCCAACAATGATCTGTCCCTTGAATGTGCTGCGCGCGCCATCAATCCACATTTGGTCAGTGATAGCAGGGTCATCCGGGGGTACGAAATGCGAAAGCACCAGGGTCTTCACGCCTGCCGCGGTCGCGACTCGTCCGGCGTCCTCTACTGAAGTGTGATGACTAAGGATCGATTTCCTCAGATTGGTTGCGTTGTAACTCTCGCTGCCAGACGCTCAATCGCGGGGAGATAAAGCGCCTCGTGCACGAGTACGTCGGCACCCTGAGCAAGCCGGGTTAGCGTCTCGGAACGTCGGGTATCCCCTGAGATGACAATGGACCGGTCGTGAGAATCGAAGCGGTAGGCGAAAGCGGGCTTCACCGGAGGGTGATCAACGAGAACGCATCTCACTGTGACATTGCTGTCCTGCATGACAGTCCCGCCCTGGGCCAGTTCATGCACGTGCACGAGAGGAGCCAGCGGCATTTTTCCCTCGTCAGCAATGCGCGTCTTGATGTCGTAGGCGTTCATCTCAAAGAATAATTGCGTCATCCGACGAAGGGGCGATGGCCCCCAAGTGTCCACGCGCGTCTTCAACCCGCTCTCCCACGCCAGGAGAAGCAGGTTACCGTAATCAGCGTTGTGATCGGAATGTTGGTGAGTAATAAAGACGTGACGAAGTGTAGGCAAAGGCACGCCTGCGCGCGCGAGCTGGATAGCTACGCCGTTGCCGCAGTCGACTACATAGGCGACGTTGTTAACGATAATGACTTGCGAGGAGGCGAAGCTATTCTTCCTCGGGCGCGGTCCACCGCCGGTACCAAGCAGGATGAGCCGGGTTCTGTTAGTTAGCAAAGTCTGGGCGCCAACGCGCTGGGGTTGCATCTGTCGCGAAGGCCAGCGTCGCACCCAAATTAAAGATGAATTGACGTCGTGAAGAATCGAACATGGTCGCAAACTGCCTATTGGCCCAGTCTCCAGGCTACTCGATCCCGAAGTTGCGCAATTTCGTCCTGCATAATCTACAACTCTATTGCTGATAGCGAATCCTTCTCACGGACACCTCCTTAACACTCTGCGAACAGCCCGATTATTGTCGGGCTTCAATCCTTCTGGCAGCCCCCATGAAGCTGTGCAGGTATTCCGGCTTGTCGCTGGGGCCCGGCACGAGAACAAATTCCGCCGGCACGTTTTCCCCTGGCACAATGAACGCAAATCGATTCGTCCCGACTTTTGTAACCGGCGCCTCGAAATCGCGACCCGGCCCCTCCTCTACCGTTGTCGGGTAAAACTCCTTGCGGAATAGTTTCCCGTCCCTCACACGGAGTTCGATTTTGAGAGCGCCATTCACATAAGTGCCTGCATAGCTCTCCATCTCTGCTAACGACATCGGCAGCACAGGCTTATGCGATCCTTGCCGTTTCGACTTAAGCGGTAGTGACAACTCCAGCGCTTTTTCCAGCGACTTGCTCAAGATAGAACCAGTCCTGTTGGCGAAGATGATTACGGCGCACCGATACTGCGGCGCCATCACCACGAAGGCGCCGAAGCCGTTGATGGTGCCGCCATGATGGAGCAAATGCACGCCGCGATGCTCCTGGATGAAAAAACCATGTCCGTATTTGGCGCCCTCAAAGAGCCCCTGAGGTATGTCCCAACTGAACGGCACGTCCACATAGGGTCTGGAAAGGGTGGCAATGACCGAGGGCGAAAGCACCTGCTTACCAGCGATGCGGCCGCCGTTCATGAAGGCGATGGCGAAGCGTGCGAGATCGGAGACGTTGGTGTACACATAGCCGGAGGGCCAATCACCGACATTATTGACGAAAGGCCTGACTATCGTCGGCCTTGCCGCACCCGCTGCATCGTGCCCCTGCGACAGGGGAAAGGTCATCGCTACTGTAGGACGGTAGGTGGTGTGCGTCATGCCCAGCGGTTTGTAGAGCCTCTCGTCCATCGCATCTGCATAGAGCTTGCCCGTAAGCTCCTGAATGAGGTACCCAGCTATGTGGTAACTGGGGTTGGAGTAGGAAAAAATTCTACCGGGCTCGGTAAAGAAGTAATCGGCATCCTTATAAGCGCGGACTTGCTCCGCGAGCGCCGACTCATCCTGAGCACAACAGATGTGCGCGTAGTCAATTATACCGGCCGAGTGGCTCATCAGTTGGTGCGCGGTGAGTCGCGAAAGCCGCGTGTCGAGTCCTTTAACGAAATCGCCTACCGGTGCGTCGAGCGCGATCTTTCCCTCTTCTGCCAGGGAGACGAGCACCGATGCTGTCAGCATCTTTGTTATCGAGCCGACGCGGAAAACCATTTCCGGAGTAACGGGCGATCCGGTTTCCACATCGGCCGTGCCGAACCCTTTGACGTAGATGACGCGGTCACCGCTTACGATCGCGACCGCCGCTCCGGGCGTGTTGGTCTCTCTCAGCTCACGCAAAACTGTCTTCTCAAAATCGCGGTAATCACTTTGCGGCCGCTGTGCGAGAGACTGCTCGGCAATCAGCACCAGGATTAGAAGGGGAGCAAGAGAGAGCAGAAGAGCTTTTAGCATGTAGTGACACGTCGAGCGCCGGCCTGCAGTTGCGGCGCGCGCCTAATGATCGGAGTTGTCATTATCGCTCAACGAAATTGAAGTCCGCCGGACCGTCGCGCCGGATCAGCAAGTAGACGTCACCCCCCGGGTCAGCTTCCCAACCATGATTGGTCTTCGGCGGAATAACTACATAGTCACCGACCTGAAGAGACTGCCTCTCTGTCCCAAGAATATGTGTAACCTTCCCACGCAGGACGACTGCATACTCAGAATACGCGTGCCAATGTAGAGCGAAGTGTGATCCCGCCGGGAATCGTGCGTAATAGGTCTCTCCGCCGGTGCGGGAATCCGTATTCAGTGAGACGCGCTGGGCGCCTTTTGGAAATCCGAGCGGTCCGTTGTAGGGCTCGCTCCACTGAGCGGTTTCCAGGCGAAACAGGTTCTTTGAATCGGATGTTGCGCCTTGCTTGCTCTGCTGGGCCGAGCCTCCTGCCGCTATAAACAGGAATCCCAATACCCCATACGCAAAACGGATGAACGTGTCCTAGATTGACGATAACTCACGTCTCGCACCTCCTTACGCAAGGCTTAGCCTAAATGAATAACGCTGAAAGCGTTCGCAAATTCGAGCCCAGGGTTGCGCTTGGCAACCCTGGGAGATGGGATCCAATTTCTTGAAGGTACAACTTTGAAGAGTTGTGCCGGCGTTGGTTAACCGCAAAAGCACGCAACCCCTTCAGTTTAAACCCAGGGTTCCACAGCAAACACTCCCACCCCACGCGGGATGCGGCGTTCCCCGGCCTGGGCTGACATTAGCCAACGCTTTCAGCGTTAGTCCATTTTGATGTGAGTTTACGCGCTAACTCTTGCGCCGGATCGAGTAAAGTCGCTGTTCCGTCCGTATCAACAAGCGCTCACCCACCAGTGCCGGCGATGCCTGTGTCATGTCGTCCAGTTCGTTCACGTGCAATAACTTGAACTCATCGCCCGTGGCGACCACGAATGTCTGGCCTTCCTCGCTAAGGCAGAATAGCTTGCCGTTGTATGCCCAGGGAGAGGTCGTGAAAGCAGTTGCCGCCGGATCAATCCGTGTCTTGTAAGTCTGCTTTCCGGTTTTGGCGTCGAAGCGGCTCAGGATGCCGGTCTCGGTTAAGGTGTACACCGCTCCGTCATAAGCCACGGGCGAAGGCAGATAAGTTCCACCACGCGCTTGCGACCAAACGACATAGTCGTTTGAGGTCTTATCTTTTTCCAGGGAGATGTCGCCGGCGGCGCCGGGACGAAGCGCGAACAACGGACGCCCACGACCACCATCAATATAAAGCAATCCGTTGTAAGCGAAGGGCGTGGGTATCGGAGTCGCGGCCATTCCAGACATACGCCATAGCTCTTTTCCTGCCAGGTCGTAACTAACAACTTCCCCTGGGCCAACCGCCACGATCTCTGTGCGCAGCGCGTGTCGCCAAACAAAAGGCGTCGCCCATCCTGACCGTTGCACAGGCTGACCCTTTCCGCCCAGGTCCCGATTCGTGCGCCAGACCTGCTTGCCGGTTTGTTTGTCGAATGCGGCGATGTATTGCTGTTTCTCGTTGTCGCTTACGATTACGAGCAGGTTGCCGGCCAGCGCCGGCGAACTTCCCGTACCGAAGTCGAGGTAAATCGGATTCGCCTCAAGCGGTGTCGACCAGACCTGCTTGCCTTTCATGTCGAATGCCCATAGCCCCAGGTTCGCCACATAGACGTAAACGTGCCGCCCATCGGTCACCGGACTCTCAGAGACAAAGCTGTTTTTGCGGTGGCGTCCGCCCGGCGGGTGGCCCGTGTGAAATTCCTTCTGCCATTCCACCTTGCCGCTCTTCAGGTTCAGGCAATAAAGGAGGTAATGCAGAACCACCTCGTTCGGCAGTTCGATGTCGCGCTCCGTCACGCGCTTGATCACCTCTTCCATTGGCAGGCCCTGTTTCATTAATTCCGCGACGTACTCGTTGCTGTACTCTGTTCCGATCTGAGGAGGCTTTGATTTACCGTCCGTGGTTACAGTGGTCACGTACACACGACCGCCCGTCACGATCGGCGATGACCAACCCCGTCCCGGAATGGGTTGCGACCACTCGACGTTCTCGGTTTTCGACCAGTGTTCGGCGAGTCGCGGATGTGTGCCCACCGGATTTGATTCCGGTCCGCGGAACTGTGGCCACGCTACCTCCTGGCCTCGAACAGGAAGTGAAACTAACAGCAGCGCACACATCAAGAACGCTCGATCCAGGGGAATGAAGCGGTTGACTACTTTGGGGTTACTTTCCAGCTCTGGAATTAAGTGTAGTCATTTTGTTCTCGTTTGATTTGCTGGCGAGATCAACTGCCAGATTCGGACAGACACCAGCGGGTTCGGTTGAAAGAGTTACTGACGCACTGTCGATGTTAGGGTAGAACTGCAGTTTAAGATACTGACGTTCTGCTGATCCCGGCAAGCTAGTTTGTTACTTCTTTTTGATTATCTGACCACGCAGCGGCTCTCCGCGCTTAACGGGTTTCCCATCGGCGTCATAGTTCACCCCTCGATCGAGGTCGCGGAATCCATCTGCCGACTTGGTGGAAGTATCTTTCGTACGACTCACCAAACTGCATTCGGAGAATCGGTTCTTCATAAAACACCACGAATAAATAGGCCGAAATCAAAAAAAACTACAGCCTCAACCAGAACTCTTGCCGACATGAATAAGATGGCCTCGCCTATCAGTATCATCACAACCGCTACATACATGGGGTTTCGAACATACCGATAGAGTCCTCGGACAACCAGATGTCTGGGCGGATCAACTGGCGCTAATGTCCCTCGCCCTTCCGAGAAGAACTCCCAAATGCACCAGAGCAATCCTGCGGCGCCGATTGCTATCGGAGGAAGGCCGAAATAACGCAATACACGATGATCCGAGGAAATGCCGGCATCATTCGACAAAATAATCCAATACGGTATGAGCACCGTGACTGTTCCTGGCAAAAGGAATGTGAAGAAAATGCTACGAAGAAGTAAGAGCATAGACTCGCAGCGTTCCATCAAGGCTATCACACTCGGCCTTTCGGCAGCGGCGCGCGATCAGCATTCGATCCTGGCGAATAAGGCGACCTGCCAGACGCTGATTGAGACCGTCCTTACGCTCCAAACTGCCTTAGATGATGGTCGGCGTGTTTGTACGTGACCACACCCCATTCGCGCCAGGTCAGCGGCCCAAATAGCGGATGAACCGGCCCAGCGCCCTCACGAGGGCCTGTCCCGATTCGCTCCAACAACTGAAGCAACGCCGCGCGCTCTTCGTCAAACGCTGCCGCAACGCCGGGTTTCAACTCGGGAGCCGTCGGCGCTCCTTTCGGAAACGGAAGTACATAGAGGATGAGTTGCTTGAGCGGAAACACCTGAAACGCCCGCTTGTTTGCGGAGGGTACGGCCAAGTCTCCTAGAGTCATGCGCGCCGACAGGCGAAGATGCTGCAACATTTCCGTTACGTCCAGGCTGCCCCAGCGGCCTGTGGACGATACCGACAGTGACCGCATCCGAGTTGTGATTTCTGCCCGGTCACCCTCGTTTAGAATCGAACGCATCGTCATCCTCCTTCCTTTCCACGCTTTCTCTTCCTCGTTTCCGCCGAACGTTTTGCTTCAGCAGCTCGCCCACGCACTTAACAAAGAAGCCGCTCACGACAAGTGCTACCGGCGCTTGTCCGCGGCGCTTCAGTTTAGAGACGCGGTGAGATTCTTTCTGAAGCCTCCTGCGAGGAAATGACTGGGTACACTTCGAACTTAACGAGATCATTCCAATTGGCCATCCACTCGTCAAGATGTTTGCGATCGTCAGCTTCCATCAGTTGAAAGCAATGTTCCATTTCTTCATCGACCCAGCTTGATATGTAACGCAACCCTTCCGGAGCGAGGCGACCGTGATCCCGGAAGCGTCGATATACGGGTACGGGATTCTGATTCTTAAAGTGCTCGATAATCATGTAGAGCAATGATCTTTCCTCCCCGCATGGCTAAGGTTAATGGGTTCCGCAACACATAGTCGCTGAATGGCTGGGCCATCGCGGTGTTAATCGGCTGGCGTGCCACCGAAAGAGATGATGTGACCGTCAGGGTCTTCAATGTAGAAATCTTTCGTGCCCCAAGGCGTCGCCTCCAGCGGCTTGAGAATCTTCACTCCGTTGGCGACACACTGTTCGTAGAAGGCCTCGATGCGTTCGACTCCCGCCGCGGCATCAAGGTGGTCGTTTTCCCGACGATGCTGGTGCTCGGCGGAATTCTTGGGCGCCTCTTTCAGGTGCAACTCCAATCCATCCAGACAACCGATAGCGTAGAATCCGCCCCACGGCTCGCCGAAACTAAAACCCAGCCTCTGGTAGTACGCGATAGAGCGCTTAAGGTCGTCGACGATGAACTGTGGAGCGAGCGAAGTGACACGCGGCTTGGTTTGGCTCGTCATCGTTATATATTCCCCGCCTTACAGGCGTTTGTTATGCGTCGCTTTCATGGAATGCCGCGATCAAGCGAACTTGAGGAAGTATCCAGCGCGTTCCGCCTCAGTAAGAGTCGAAAGATGAGCGGATTACGGCTAAGGCGAAATGTTCAGCGTCCTTGCGTCACTCGTTACCTGACGTAATCTGACCCTGAATTCCAGGGCTCCTGTGGGTAAGCCATCGGGAAGTCTGACGATGACGTAAGAACAACTAAGGCCAGGCACGCCTGTCAGTGCTCCCACGTTTTCAACCGGCAAAGTGTATCCGGGAACAGTGACAACCAATACCGCAGGATCGCTGAGATCGGATTGCGTGAGGCCGAGGTCCGAGGTGAAGAAAATTATTCGCGTGCGGTGGTCGGCACTGAACAAGTTATTTGGATTAAGAACTCGAAAAGGCCCACGTGTAAAAAGAACTGAGTCGAGCGCGGCGACATTGTTGGTGCCGTCTTCCACGAAAATGACCGGCTTGGTGAGATAGACCGCGGTAAAGGTGGTATTCGCGCCCACAACGATGTTTGCGGTTGGGCTAAAGGTTAACGAATTTCCATTCAGTTAGCCACCGGTCGAAAATGTTTCCGTTGCTTGCGGATGACGGCGCAGTCAGAGTGACGGCAGTGTTCTGCTGATAGCTGCGCGAAAATTGAGTCGTTCCGTCGCCCAGGCCGCCATTGTCATTGGGACTGACGGTGATGTTTACGCCGCTGTCTGGATTGGTCGAGTTCACCGTTAGCGAAAACGTAGAGGGCACAACGTAGACTGCAGTGTACGTATGGTCGCTGTCGGTAAACGCCAGGATGAATTGAGCCGTAGACGCGTCGACACCGTCCTTCTGCCATTTCTGAAAGATGTTTCCGTTAGGAGCAGTTGCAGCCGCCGTCAGGTCAACAAACGTGTTTCGATTGTAAGTGCGGGTGAACTCGGTCGAGCCATTGCCCTGGCCGGCGTTGTCGTTCGGGCTAACCGAGATGGCCACGCCACTGCTCGGATTCGAAGACGCCACGGTTAGACGTATGGGTAGTTATCGGACCATAGACCGCAGTCAAAGTATGGTCAGTGTCCATACCGAAGACAACAACCGGAGACGTTTCCACAGTCACGCCGTCTTTTTGCCATTGTTTGAATTCAGTAGCGCCAACGATTCCCGGCGCGTTTAATACGACGGTTGTATTTTGGTAGTAAGTGCGGGTGAATTGCGTCGTGCCGTCGCTTTGGCCGTTAGTATCATTGGGCGTAACGGCAATGTTTATGCCGGTATTGGGACTGGATGAAACTGTAAGTGTTTTCTTGGGCTGCTCACTCAATGTCAGTGAATAGGATCCCGTCGCGCCGGCATCAAATGAGTTCGCCAGAATCGTGTAGCTGCCGGTCGTCGGCAAAGTCAGAAATCCACTGCCGGCTGGTATCCGTGAATCCGTGCCTCCGGCGCCATCGTCGTCGATCTGCAAAGCCGAACCATCGGCCTTAAGTAAATAAAGAAATGTATCAAACGCCGGCCGATGTCATCAGGATCGAAATCCGCTGGCCCGTTGTACCGCTGAAACTGTAAACATCCAGAAACGAACCATCATCCAAAGAACAATCGGAACCTGATAGCGTTCCATTGACTGTCTGGCCAAAGTTGATTGGAGTTGCTGCGCAAATACCGCCGCCCTCCTGGTTGGCCGTGAACACTTGTGTTCCCGCAACAATGGAGCCTGACCGCAGCAAGTCGCTGTTAGCGGCCACTGAGAAATTGATTGTGCCGTTGCCGGTGCCGCTGGCACCTGAGGTTATTGTCAGGAATGCGGCCGTGCTGCTCGCGGTCCAATTGCAGGCAGCCGGAGCGGTGACAGTGAGAGTGCCCGTACCGCCGGCCGCGGAGAAGCTCTGGCTGCTCGGACTAATCGACGTCACACAACTTGTGCCGCTAAGAAAACCGGAAACGTTTGGATAAGTCACACTGAACCGGCCGTAGTAATCACTTCCGGTCGGGTTGTTGCACGCTGATTCACCACCAAATAGCGTGCCGACCAGCGTTGGGTTGTCCGGTGCACCGGTCCAAATCCCTGAACCAGACGAACCCGGTTCCGTTACTCCCTGGCTCCAGGTGACCCCGCTGAAATTGATGCACGGCTCCGGGAGGCCTGCCGGACAATTCGAATTGGTCGCACCAAACGATATGCGTTTGTGTGAACCTTCCGGGTGATGTATCCCGGTTACGGGAACTGACGAGCCAACGGGATTCGCATCCCAACCTGAGTAATACAGACCCGCCGGCACTCCGCCAAAGCGCAATAAGGTAAAGTCAGTCGCCGTTCCGGTAACCATCAAGTTGGCGCCGAACGAAGACGGCGTGCCCGGGGGAGGGTCGTCGCCGGTATTATAGTTCCAAAACATTTGTGCCGACTGTGCTTCGCTCTGCGAGCTTATGCAATGATTCGCCGTGAGCACGTGATGATCAAGACTAGTATTGCTGTCGTTCAATAACGTGCCCGTGCACAGCGCAACCAACCCGCCGGTTACAAACTGGAGCATGCCAACTGATTTCGCGACATTCGTCCATGGTGCCGTAACCTCCAGATTGCAAGCGCCCGCCACATCGGGCGTGAACTGGTCTTTGTAGATGTGTGCTATCTCCGACACCGTGAAGGGCACGGCGTTGGATTGTTTTCCCACCGGCGATAGATATTCGATGATTACCTCGTCGCCGCGTAACGCAGGAGTCCAAAAGGTTCCGTTCTCCCATAGGCCGCGTCCCTCGTAAGGACCGGCATAAGCGTCCGGGTCACTCTTCGAATAAACAAAAACGCGCGCGCCCGCTGGCAAAGAAAAGTCTTTGAAAAGAACCCGCATGTAGCGTGCTCCTTCCGACCTTACTGCCGCCACACGTACGTCGCCTTCAGCAACGGAATACATGGCGCCGTCAGTCAGTGGGTTCAGAGGAGAAGACAGAGTGCGCACCACGCCAACCTGCAGTAGCTTTTCTGATTTAGATCGCTTGAGCCGCTCACTCAAAGCCGGGAGGTGCTTGATTCTTGAAGCGTCGGGCTTTAAGTGAGTGTAGAGCTTGGCTAAAGGTGCTTGCCCGCGCGCGGCTTTGATTTGACTTGACTCTTCCTTGACCGGAGATTTGGGGGGCGCCTGATAGCCCGGAGCAGATTGGCCGAACGCAGAATGTGCTCCTGAAAGAAGGAAAAAAGCGATAAACGCGAACAGACTCAAGCGCGTCGCGGTAAGGCGGGATTGGGGGATTGAAAACACTTTCAAAACTTCCTTGTTAGATGAAGCGACCTCCTCGCCGCGTTACCTTAAGAATCCCTTTATATCAGGGAACCCATTCGATTTCCATGTCGTGGCAGTAAACTGACGCCGACTTTCAGCCAATTCGCTCGAACTTACTTTACTTGATCCATAGCAAGGAGATGGTCCAGCGACGTACTGAAACCCCGTTTCGGTTAGCTGCATCGAGCAATTTACATTTGCCAATTTTTCCTTCCATTCTTTCTTCGCTAAGCGCGTCCTTTTAATAGAAGGCACAGACAGATAGATACGACAAAGCGCAAGCAGAACTAGAATTGCAAACGTAGGCCACGCTGGAAACGAAATACTGACGATTTTCGAGAGAGTCAGCGTCAATAGTAAGACACTCGCAGCTAATAAAACCGACAGGGGTCCCCATGAGTTGTCTGCCAATTGCAGCAGCCAGAGCCGAAATGCTGATTGTTCCTGCCACTTAAACTCTAACCAATCGCGCAGAGTGATTTGAAAGTTAATCTTGAGAGGTTCGGGCATACACAAGCGGCGTCACGCATTCATTCAACCTTCGCTGCACCCGATTTCATGCGAAACACTCCCGCCGCTCCGGTCCAACGAGTAATTGGCAGATGTCACGCAGCAGGCGCGTCGCGTTTGTAATAAGCGACGGTGGTTTTCCGATTGAAGTACCACCAGTTCAGCGCCAACGAAATAATTCCGCGAGATATAAAACCAATCACGCCGGGTTTTTCCCCGCTCGACAAATCCATGTTCGACAGAATAAACACAGCGTTGAGAATCCACATGATAGCCGTCAACGTGACTGCTGAAAGTAGCAACCAGCGAGCAATATTGTCACCCACGCAAGCCCACACCGAGATGGCCATCACGACCAGGTACAGCCCGACCGACAACATCGTTGCGGGCAACGACATTTCCGTATCCGAGTTGCGGAGGAATAAGACGAGGGTCAGTAACGGGAATCAGCCCGACGACTAAGAAGTCGTAAATTGTCACTAAGTACACACCGAGCGGCCGTTCGATTCGTTTTCTCCAGGTAGTGGTTCCAGCTTCTTGCATACCAAGTGTGCTCAACGCAGGCGTCCGCGGCGCGCTCGGCGCTCCGGTCCAACCAGCTCTTGGGCGGCATTACTTACATGGAACCAGTGGCGGCGGCTCATCTAAGTCGCGGCTAGCAGGCTGCCCGGGGTCGTACAGCACGAGCCCAAACGCCCGCCGCACACCCGACCCAGTGACCCGCCCGCGATGGATTGTACCTGTAGGCAAAACGAGAGACTGGCCGACGCCAAGTCGATGCCCGGCCTTGGGCGTCTCCATGCATTGTTCCCCATCGACAACGTAAACAACCTCTGGACCAGAATGAGCGTGGGCGGGGGTGGTACCTCCAGGACTGAGTAGGGATGACTGTACTCGCATCGAGTAACGGTTTGCCCTGGATAGCGTAAGAGGTCCTATCCAAGCGACGTGACGGCCGCCGTGGTGCTTTTTCGTCTTGGCCTCGACGGTCATAAGCCACACGGACCCATGCGCCTCGGCCGCAACACCGTTAGCGCCGGCGGCGTTCTTTGCGACTTCCAGGGAATCGAAGCGGTCGATGTGCCAATAGACAGGTTTCGTAGGAGAGCCCACGAGCCGTCTGCTTGCCAGAATCGTGCAGCCTTCCTCGCCACGTCGCTCCGGGGAATCTTCCGTGCACTTGACGGGTGGCCTCTCTTGCGCGGCCGCCCAAGTGCAAACCGCCAAAATGATTAGAATCGCACGACTCATGTGATTGTCCTCTCGTCCTGCCAGCCCCATAGGCCAAAGCGCCCTAATTGCCGCCCAACGCTGGCCTTCAGTTGCGGCGCGCGCTCAGCATTGCAGCGCCGCAGAACAAGATTACTTGAGAAGTATAAAATCGCGGCGTCAGCTGCAGGGCTTTGTTAGGTGGCGATCGGTAGTCGAATAGTTTGACTATCAGTTTAAGCGCTTCTTCATGTTCGACAGGTGGGAGTCCGCCGCAAGCGTTGGTTCGGCGGCGCTCCCTGCCCCGCGCCGTCCCCGCGGCCTCAACGCCACCGCTGCCACATGATGAAAGCAAGTTTGTAGATGAAGATTTGCACCGCCAGGGGAATCTCCGGCGGGAGGTCTATGTCCGCCCCAAAGTCGCTGTGGTGTTCAATTACGCCTACTCGCTCTCGCCCGTCCAAAAGCAGATACTGGCGACCGCGCAACCTCCAAATGTTGTCTTTCAGTGTTAACTCGCGTGAGTGCCGTTTGACCGTGTACCTAATCCGGCTATTCGATAGGAAGAACAGTTTAGTCTCCTTAGCGGTCGCCAGCGTCCGTCTGTCGCGCTCAAGCGTGTAGTTTTGCGTAAACAGGATGACGCGTTTTTGCCGCTTCATTAGAAAGTGTTCCCCGTCGACTTCAATTTGTGTCGGGCTCGACAGGTAGTTGTAGAGGCGTGCGACCTCCACTTCGCCCCGATAAAAGGTGTGGCCCGAAGAAAGCGTCTCTGCCGGCGCAGCGTCCTTCAAGAGGCTCGCCAAGTTTCGCCAAGTGGAAAACTTATGTGTATAGACGGCGCTTAACATTTAACCTGCTCAGCGACCGATACGCATTCCTGGCCCATACACAGGAGAAGAATATCAGTTAGCACTGTACACGGCTGCCGAGTGTGCTAGTAAAGCTCGCCTTGACGAAGCCCCGGCGCCCCGAGGTAGCGGCCGTGGACGCCGGACGCTGCTGTTCATGACGGTAAGCGAAAGCCATCCGCGCATCGAGGCGAGGAAAGTTTGCTTGAGAAACATGCAATGGAGGAGTCGGGTGCAACAGCTTCTTAGGTGCCGACGTTCCTAAAGGCCAAGCCGCTTGCCAAATCACTTTCGCTTTGCCGCGCAGACTCCGTTCTCCAGCCTTGCTTTGGCCGAACGAGGTAGAAGCGCCAAGTAGTACAACAAACAAAAGGAGAAGCGTGAGTTTCATATCAACTAGAAAGCGATAGCAATCGAACGACATCGTCCATTAAAGCTTCCATCACCCCGGAAGAAGAAATCTAACGCTGGCCGTCAGCCGCAAGGCTTGTTAGAACCGCCCATACATCAAATCGAACCTGCCCAACCGCCTATCTTCCCATCACCGGAAGTGGAAACGCAGGACATTTTATAGGCGAAGCATCCATTACCGTTTGGACGAAGAACCCATACGCGAAAAGGTTTCCAGTCTGCCGTTGGCGACATCGCTCGCATTTCAGCGAAAATATCTTTGGTTTCCTCGGATTCCATCGTCGAATAGACGAAGAGTCGCTCTGTGAGAGGTTGAGAATTCATCTTACCCAGCCATTTATTTAGAACCACTAAAACATCAGAGGGAACTTCGCCTTCAAGCACGACATAATGATTCGTAGGAAACTGTCTCACAGTGCTTTCACGCTCGGTTCAGTTCAACGAAGAGATTCTAACGCTGGGTATCAGTGGCGCGCACGACGAGTTGCTAGGTACAGCGTGGACTAAGGACGATTCATCATTTTGATTCTCGCTCGCTATAGATGGGCGCAAATGCGCGAGTCGTGTGCTCAGTCACGCTCGGTACGGGTTCTGGCAGCCCTCGCGACTGTGCCGCGTCAAGCTCTTTCGTAGCGTGCTTCTTTGATAGTGCAGTATCGCCTGTTTCTTCACCGCCACGCTTGCGACGCAATAACTGCCAGGTGAACACGCCTTCGACCAACAGTATTATTAGAAAGCTCAGTACGGTGAAGGCGAGAATCGACTCGACGTCTAAGCCGACCATTTTCATCGCCATTATGAGGAACACAATGGCCACAAAGCCAAAAACCAAAACCGCTACCATGGCCCATACGAGGGATTCAGGTCTCACTTCTGGCGATTTGCTGAGGCTATCGCCCTTAATACCACTCGACTTTGCGCCGCAATAATTACAGTAGCTCAAGCCCTGCGCGACCACCACGCCGCAAGATGAACAGTACATACTCTTTCGCCTCCTCAGGGTAATACGTTATTGATTGACGCTAAGTTCAACAGTGGAGTCTCAGCAAAGGGGCAAGCGCATAACGCCAGAGTGGACCGGTCGGCGCGACTTCATTCAATCTTCGCCGGACCAAGTTAGTTAGGAACCACGCCCCGGCCGCTCCGGTCCAACGAGTTGTTCGGCGGCGCATTGGAAAAGACAACCAGACATTAATGGGGTGCCGCCTCTAGTTCTTTCCTCGCCCTTTCAGTCCACTCGCAGATCATTTTCACTTCCTCAGGGGAGAGCCTTACCTCTCTATGCACGAAGGCGTATGAAGCAAGTGGCATCGTACCGCCTCGACATTGAACACAGATTGCTTTTAGGCGAGTCTCTTTCATACGCGGGCGGTAGCGTTCCCACTCTGAGAAGTTCAATTCTGCACGTCCCTTATTGACGTGGCCGACCGTGAACCACGAAACCGGTGCGACGTACGTGTACCAACGCCAGTTCGTCTGATTACTGTGGCAATCGTTGCAGGAGCGGGCAAACAGAGCAGAGACTTCAGGCGGCACGGCGGTCATCGCTTGTAGTGTCTGCGCTTCATTGAAAAACGGATTGGTATGCCGCGGCGTCGTGAATTGCAGAGCGATGACAAATACGCCAATGATTATCGCTGTCCATTTCAACTTTGCGCGAAGGGCCATTTGCTTTCGACCTTCTTGTTCGGAGCGTGGGAATTCACCGCGCGCCCGGCATCTGATCGACGGTCGCGACGATACTGGACTCTCCGTTCGACGCGATCTTCCTGACTCGAGGCAACCAGTCCCGGCGCACGTCTCTCTGCGTGTGCAGGTATTCGAGCACATACACCTCACTGCCGAAGAGAGCGACTGCGGTAGGTGACCAGGGACTTTGCGTTTGGAGCAGAGTGGTGATTTTTCCCCTGGAAGTGATTTTTAGCACCCGAGCGTCCCCAGTGTCAGCCACGTACATATCTCCGCGCGCGTTGACCGCGAGTCCACGGAGATACGGATGCTGGTCCGTTGCCGGAATCGACGGCCCTTTGACCCGAACACGCACGGGGACAACCGTAGAGACCCGACCCTGCGCATTAATTCTGTGGATTGCAGTGTCCTCGGTGTAGTACAAGGAACCGTCCCGACCGGCGATGATCCCGCCAATGTGCGGGAGCGGCTTCCCCTTTGCCGTCGGGGGCAGCGTGGCGAACGCTGACGACGCTCCCGAAGGAGTCATTCTCATGATCCGCAAATTGCCTGCGGGACCATACGGGTAATAAAGATTTCCATCCTGACCTATCGCGATGGGATAGTCGCTGGATATGAGCACCGTGGGGTCGGTCCCTACCTGCGAGATTTCGCCGAGCGCCCCTGAGAGGAGTTGGGTGTTCGCGAACCGATTGTTCTCGTCGAGGGCCAACCAGTGGAACAACGTGCCCGAGAGATGAGTCAGCCGTCCGTGTGTATCGATCTTCCAAAGCCCCGAGCCGGTGTCGAGAAAATAAACTTCGCCAAGCCGGTCGACGGCAATCCCCGCCCCGGGGTGCGCCGCGGCCGACGTGAAAAGGCACAATACGGCAAGAATCAGAACTATTTGACGGCAGTTGGTCCGCCTTCTTTGCATTCTCATCTCCTTCTTTAGGGAGCGGCCGAACGATGGCCTTCAGCTACGGCGCGCGATCAGCATTCAAGCTGAAGGAAAAAAATTACTTGAGAAGCATGCTATCGCGCCGTCAGCTGCAAGGCTTTATAGGTTAACGCGGTTCCTTTTCTTCTGTTGTCGACTTGCTTTTGGTTTTAAAGTGGCAGCGGTAGCAAGGAACATGCGGAGTGGGTGTGACGAATCTGCAAGGTTAAGCGCACGAACGCTTATAACAAGTCTTTCGCACACCCGCTCTCCGCTTTAGCCCAATAACGAACCCTCAAATGATGTCGCACTGAGCGGCTCTACTATAAATCTTTCGCCGGGCTGAAGAAAAGCATGTTTGGTGATCAGCAATGCTTTATCAACAGCTCTCAACGGAGGACAGTGATGAACCAATATGCAGCTTGCCTCGGTATCGACTGGGCTGACAAGAAGCACGACCTTTGTTTGTTCGACACCACCACCGGGAAGAAGACCAAACAGGTGTTGCCACACACGCCCCAAGCGATCGCCGAGTACTTCACCAGTCTGCGCGCGCGTTATCCGGGACAACAGATTGCGGTGGGCCTGGAGCAGTCGCGTGGTCCCTTGTTGTTTGCGCTTTTGCAGTTTGACTTCCTGGTCATCTACACCATCAATCCCACCACGCTGGCGAAGTATCGCCAGGCTTTCTCGCCCTCGCGCGCCAAGGACGATCCCACTGACGCTGAGTACGCGGCCGAGTTGTTAATGAAGCACAGCGACCGGCTCAAGTGTTGGCATCCCGACGACGACCAGACCCGCACGCTGCGCTACCTGGTTGAGCATCGCCGCCGGCTAGTCGGTGACCGCACCCGTATTAGCAACCGCATGACTTCACTCCTGAAGTGTTACTTTCCTCAGCTATTGTCGTGGTTTCCTGACCTCGCTACCGTGCTGGTCTGCGACTTCCTGCTGCGTTGGCCAGCTCTGGAACGACTGCGCGGCGTGAAGCGAAACACGCTCTTAAACTTCTTTCGCACTCACAACTCAGTTCGCTCTGCTACCCTCGATAAGAGACTGACGGCCATCAAAGAGAGTGTGCCGCTGACTACCGACCGCGCCATCATTAACTCTTCAGTCTTGATGATCACAGCGCTGGCGGAACAGATGAAGACTACCATCGAAGCCATCCGGCAGTTTGATGGCGAGATTGAAAAGCTGTGTGCCGCCCATCCTGACTTCCCACTGTTCCTGTCTCTGCCGGGTGCCGGAGCGGTCTACGCTTCACGGCTGCTGGCAGTGATGGGCACGCAACGCGATCGCTGGACCACTGCTCAGGAACTCGCTTGCTTGTCGGGTATCGCCCCGGTGATGGAGCGCAGCGGTCAGTCCACCTGGATCCGTTGGCGCTACTTCTGTCCCAAGTTCATGCGCCAGAGCTTTCACGAATACGCGGGTGAGTCGGTCAAGCATTCCTTCTGGGCCAGGGCCTACTACGAACAACAAATTGCCAAAGGCAAAGGCCGTCAGGCTGCTGTCAGAGCCTTAGCTTACAAATGGATCCGCATCATCTGGAAGTGCTGGCAAACCCGCACCCCTTATAACGAAGTGCAGCTATCTGGAGACCCTGCGCAAGAAGGGTTCGCCCTTGTTGTCTTACGCCGCGAAAAATGCCGCTTGAGTCAAAAATCTCTTGACTCGTCCGCCTCAGATGGATTGTTATGCCTCCGCCATGACGGAACGAGGTTCTTTGCCACACGCAGCGCAGAAGTTAGCTCTAGGCGTCCGCAAAGGACTTTTCACAATACTCGCAAGCTGGCCCGTAGAGTGAGAGTCGATGATGCATAACGGCATTGTGGTTGGCTTCATCCATGCCCGTCATTTGTTTATAATCCTCGCGAATGGGACGGAATATTTCCTGAATTGGCGACTCGGCCAAGGTCGTACTATGCTTCTCACGAAAGTGCTTAGCGCTACTATTGATCGTCGGAAGCGAGTTTAACAACGACTTCGAACATCTTTCTCGTCGAGCATAGGCACCTCCATCTTACAACGCCAGCACCAGATGACTTCCATTACAACACCTTACACAAAATGCAGAAGCCGCATAACTACGTATTATGCTGCGGATCCGCTGCGCAAGTACGGATTTGGTGGTATTATCCGGTGTCACCCACCCTTCGTCTATCGTACCGCTTAGATTCCTTTTGAAAAGGATACGTCTGAGCGATGCCCCCTACAAAATTTCTTGATCAGGTCAGAACTATTGCTCGCGTCAAGCATTTCAGCTTAAGCACCGAGCGCGCCTACGTCGGTTGGATCCGGCGCTTCATCCTCTTTCACCATAAGAAGCATCCCAAAGAAATGGCGGAAACGGAAATCCGCGAGTTCATTTCCCATCTCGCAGTCAATGCAAGAATTTCAGCATCGACTCAAACAGTTGCGCTCAGCGCTTTACTTTTTCTTTATCGAGAAGTGCTCAAGCGCGATCTGCCATACATAGATCACATTGAGCGCGCCAAGCCGTCAAAAAAAATTCCGGTGGTCTTTACTCGACTCGAAGTGCAAGCAGTCCTCGCTCGACTCGAGGGAACGCACCATTTGATTGCCAGCTTACTCTATGGCTCCGGGCTGCGCCTTATGGAAGCGTTAAGACTAAGAGTGAAAGACATCGACTTCGAACGCGGCGAGATAACGGTTCGTGATGGGAAGGGCGGAAGAGATCGCGTAACCATGCTGCCGGCGTCAATGCGCGAAAGTCTGCAAATACATTTGCAAAGGGTGCTCCAGCTTCACCAGGCTGACCTAAAGGACGGCTGTGGCAAGGTGGAACTTCCTTTCGCGCTGGTCAGAAAGTATCCGCAGGCGGCCCGGGAGTGGAGTTGGCAGTATGTGTTTCCTTCGGTGAAACTCTCGCGGGACCCCAGAACGGGTGAGCAGAGACGCCATCACCTTTACCCAGATCACCTTCAGCGAGCCGTCAAGAAGGCGATTGGTTTGGCGCAAATCCATCGCAATGGGAGTTGTCACACCCTCCGTCACAGCTTTGCTACTCACCTGCTTGAAGACGGGTACGATATTCACCCCGTGAGATAAGGATATGGACAACTACCGTATGTTTATGTTCTGCGCTCATTGAGAGACAAATTGTTTTATGTTGGCTTTACTAAGAATCTGAGGGCGAGATTGGAGAGCCACAATCGAGGCCTCGTCCCCTCAACCAGAGATCGGACGCCACTTGAGCTTGTGTACTGGGAAGGGTGTATCAATCAAGCAGACGCAACTCAGCGCGAGAAGTATTTGAAAACAGCTTGGGGAAAACGATACATAAAGAACAGGCTGAAGAACTATCTCACGGGGTAAACCGTTCAAGAGCTATTGGGTCATAAGGACGTTCGGACCACCATGATCTACACGCATGTGTTGAATAGGGGTGGGCGGGGTGTCAAAAGTCCGCTGGATAGCTGAGCAGCGCTGAACTTCTACCAGTTTGGTTTTTGGAGATTGAGCTATCCGGTTTGGCCTTTGGAGGTTGTTTCGTTGGAGGTTGTTTCGCCTTCGGGTTCAACTGTCTCCGGTGGCGCCGGCTTCTCTCCGAGCACCACTCGAACTTCGTGAGTCTGCCCATCTTCACTTAACGGAACTTCATCATCAGATTGGGTTGCACCATCTAACTCTACGCTGGCGACGCCACGGCTGAGTCCGTGAGGGTTCTCAACTTTGATGTGATAGGTCGTACGTCCGCGCCGGTAAGTAATCTCGAAGTCGCGCCACCAGCGCGGCACGCATGGATCGATCTGCAAACGCTCGCCACGCAACTTGAAACCAAGAATTGATTCGAGTCCGGCGCGATACATCCAACCAGCCGAGCCGGTGTACCAGGTCCAACCGCCGCGGCCCGTATGCGGCGGCACCGCGTAGACGTCGCCGACGGCGACGTATGGTTCAACTTTGTATTTATGCAGACCAGCGCGCGTAGAGGAGTGATTCACCGGATTCAGCAACGAGAAAAGTTCGCCGGCGCGTTCCCCATCTCCAAGTATCGCAAAGGCAATCAAGGTCCAGAGCGCAGCGTGCGTGTATTGGCCGCCGTTTTCACGTACACCGGGCACGTAGCCCTTGATGTAGCCAACATCCAACTTGCCTTTATCGAATGGCGGCGTGAAGAGGATGACCAGGCCGTCACCGCGACGTATCAGATATTCTTCGACAGCAGCCATTGCACGCTGCGCGCGATGACTTTCAGCCGCACCGGAAATTACAGACCACGACTGCACAATCGAGTCGATGCGACACTCATCGTTTTGCACAGAACCGAGCGGAGTGCCGTCATCGAAATAGGCGCGGCGATACCAGTCGCCGTCCCATCCTTTTTCCGCCAGCGCCTGCTTCAATTTTTCGAGATGCTCGCGATAGCGATCGCCGCGCGGCTTGTCTTTTCGCTGATCGCACAAGGGCGCAAACGCTTGCAGCGTGGTGTAGAGAAACCATCCGACCCAAACGCTCTCGCCTTTGCCCAGGTGGCCCACGCGGTTCATGCCGTCGTTCCAGTCGCCGCCGCCCATTAGTGGCAAGCCGTGTTCGCCGACTGCCAAACTACGATCGAGAGCCCGAATGCAGTGTTCAAAAACAGAAGCTGACTCCGCCGAGACTGAGGGCTGCATATATGCTTCCTGTTGATCGGCTTGCAGCGCCGGCTGATCGAGAAAGGTAACTACCTCATCGAAGACAGAATCATCGCCGGTAACCGTGGCATAGAACGTCGCGACAAACGGCAGCCATAAAAGGTCATCGGAAAAGCGTGTGCGTACGCCGCGTCCAGTTGGCGGATGCCACCAATGCTGCACGTCTCCTTCCTTGAACTGATGACTGGCGGCAAGCAATATCTGCGCGCGCGCGATTGCGGGACTGCTGTAGACAAGTGCCATCACGTCCTGCAACTGATCGCGAAATCCAAACGCTCCACCGGATTGATAGAAGGCCGACCGCGCCCAGATGCGACACGACAAGGTTTGATACAGTAACCAGCGATTAAGCATCGTGTCCATGGCCAAGTCCGGGGTCTTGACCTCGACCGTTCTGAGCAGCGTATCCCAATGCGTTAACACGTCCTCAAACGCATCGTTAACGTTGTGTGGCTGGACAAATCTTGCGACCAGCGACTCGGCCTCTTCGCGCGAGCCGGCTTCTCCTAAAAGGAATATCGATTCCTTGCCCTCATGCGGTGCGAGTTCGATGGTGACTTGCAGCGCGGCGCAGGGATCGAGCCCGGCGCCGTCGCGGCCCGCAAGATTTATACGGCGCAACGCGTCCGGTTGTGACAAGGTGCCGTTGCGACCGAGAAACTCCTTGCGATCACAGGTCGCGCTCGAGACTCTTTCATTCGTCGCGGCAAAAGCTACTCGTCCGGCAAATTCGTTGTTGAAGGGATTGTGCGCGAAGATTGAGGCTTCCGCTTGATCGATCTCGGTTATGACATAGGGCGCCGAAGTAGTGCGCTGCACGCCCAGCACCAGCTCGTTATACAAGGTGACTGTTAACTTTCGTTTCCGGTCGGTGCGATTGCGCAAACGCAAGAGCGTGATCTTTACGGACGACTCCAGCGGCGCGAACAGCAGTAACTCCTGTGAGATGCCGTGACTGGTATGTTCGAAGACGGAGTAACCCTGCCCATGCCTCACGATGAAAGGTTCTTTTTCACGAATGGGCAATGGCGTAGCTGACCAGAGTGTCCCGGTGTCTTCGTCGCGCAGGTAAACAATTTCGCCTGGCGGATCGCTGACCGCATCGTTGGACCACGGCGTCAGACGGTTTTCACGGCTGTTCACAGACCAGGTGTAGCCGGCGCCAGTTTCGGTAACCTGAAAGCCAAAGTCATTTTTGTTGGCGATAATATTTGCCCAGGGTGCGGGCGTCCATTGTTCCGCGCCCAGCAAGATTACATATTCCCGTCCCCCCTGATGAAACCCGCCCAGCCCATTGAAAAAATCCAGCTCCGGCCGCGCCACGGTAGGCTCGGGATAAGCTTGCGAAGGCAGGCGCGGTACAAAACTGGCCGGCAATGGCTCTGGCACTTCCGGGCGCTCGAGCTGATCATCGAGCGGTCCTCGCTCGCAGACGATCACCGCGCGCGCCACCGAGTGAAGCAGAATTCGATCTGCCTCGGGCATCTGGTCAGTACGACGCAGGAAAACGCCGCCCGGCTTGTCCTGTAAACCTCCCAAACCACTGGTGCGGAGCAGCGTATCGAGTTCCTGATGCAACAACTGAAGATAGGTGGTGGGATTGTCGTTGAGAATTACCAGATCGATCTTGAGTCCTTTGTAATGCAGATACTCGTGGCCGCGAACCAGTTTGCGCACTGTCGGCAGATCAGCGACCTCTCCAATTCGCACCACCAGGATCGGCAGATCGCCACTTATGCCGTAGGGCCACAAACTTGATTGCGCCAGCGTGTTGAGCGCCAACACGTGAGGCCGCGGCCGCAGCGATGGATCGGAATAAACAATACGGGAAGCGAGACGTTGGAACAGATGCGCTTCATCCGCGTCAATACCGAGGTGACTCATTTCCACCTGCGCTTTGGTCCAAGCCAGGCGCAACTCGCGTTCAAAGGTACTGGGATCGTGATACTTGTCCGCCAGCATTATGGCTTGTTCGCGCGAGCTGGCGACGATCGTACTGAAGGAACAACGTACAGTTTGGCCTGGCGGGATTCTCACGCGCCGGCGCAAACTAAACACCGGATCGAGCACCGCGCCAGTTGTATTCGACAGCGGGCGATCTTCCATTACGGCGATCGGATCGGCGGGTGTGTGACCGCGGCCCAGAAAGCGCCCGCGGTCAGTCTCGTATTGCACCGCGCCTACCAGATCACCTTCCACGACAACAACGTGGACGCCCCAGATAGGTTCGTCCTCGCTTGAGCGACGGCGGCGATGCGCCAGGAGTGCATTCTCAGCCGCGAAGAATTCCGTTTCGATGAAGAGACTACTGAACGCCGGATGGGCCGCGTCGGCTTGTGGCGCGTTGAGCACTACCTCTGCATAACTTGTCAGCTCAATCTCGCTAGTGCGCGTCGAGGTGTTAGTTAAAGAAACGCGACGCACTTCCGCATTGTCCTCGGCAGATACCACAATTTCCATGTGCGTCCTGATGCCGGCGTCAGTGCGCCAGAAGTCTGCTTTGTCCTCGGCGAAAGCCACTTCATACGCTTGCGGACGTTTGCGTACGGGTTGATAACCGGCAGACCAAACTGCGCCACTGCGCACGTCTCTCAGATAAATGAAAGTTCCCCAGTTGTCCCGGGTAACATCTTCTCGCCAACGCGTGACGGCGTTTGCTCCGCAGTTGGAATAGCCGCCACCGGCGACTGTAACCATGACGTTGTAGGTTCCGTTAGACAGCAATTGCGTTCGCGGCGACTCTGTATCAACACGGTGATAGACCCGCTTAATCAATCCCTGTGGCGCCTGGGCCACGCGACCGGTCAGAACCTCTTCCGCGCGCGGGTGCGCTGCCGCCACACCCACCGGAATGCGTTCCTGCAACAGCAACTCGGTCGCCTGAACCAAAGGATCTGCGTGGAAACGTTTCTCCATCCGATCGTCGTGGAGAATGTTGGTGAGCGCCACCAGACTCATGCCCTGATGGTGAGTCATGAAGGCACGAATTAAGACGAGGGTTTGATCTTCAGGCAGACGCTCACTCGTGTAATCAATAGCCTCGTAGTAACCATAGGCACCTAAGGCTCCCTCTTTCTCGAGACGTCGCAGGTTGATCATCGCCGCGCGCGGATTGATCTCAGCCGCGAGTATGGTGGCATAAGGAGCTACCACAACGTCTTCAATCAGCCCGCGCTTCAACCCTAAACCGGGAACGCCGAAAGGACCGTACTGATAATTCAGTCGTAGATCACGAACGTGATACCCGGACTCTGATATGCCCCAGGGAACGCCGCGTTCCTCGCCATACTCGATTTGCCGGTGAACGACAGTTTTATAGGTTTCATCGAGCAGCGTATCCGCGTAGCCGCGCATTACCAGTAACGGCATGAGATATTCGAACATCGTGCCGGTCCAGGAAATTAGTGCGCGCCCACCATCAATCGGAGTTAATTGACGGCCCAGCCGGAACCAGTGTTCCTGCGGCACGTCACCTTTTGCGATCGCGACGAAGCTAGCCAGCCGCGCTTCGGACGCAAGCAGATCGTAGTAGGAGTTGTCGGCACGCTGCGCCGATACGTTGTAACCGATAGTGAAGACCTTGCGCTCCGGATCGAGCAGAAACTTGAAATCCATCTCCTGCATGATCTGCTCGGAAGTGTGCGCCAGGCTGCTGAGCCGCGATAAGAAGTCTCCAGCCGCTACTGCGCCCTGCTCAATCGCCCTGGTTAGTTTGTCGAAGATCTCTATGGACTGATCTTCAGTCGCTTGTCCCTGAAGTTCGCTACGCAGCGCCGCTAACTGGACAAGTGCGTTATCGCAAATGTGCGGCAGTTCAGCCAGGGTCCACACGTTGTAAAAAAGGACAACGAGAAACTCCAGCCCCTTCGCGGTTTCTCCGCCACTACTTGCAGTCAGTGACTGGAATTCCGAAAGCAAACCGCCCCAGGGCGCCAGCGTCTCGGCATCGCGCCGGCAGGCACTTACCTGGTGTTGCAAAGCCCCAAGCCACCAGCGCAGCTCTGTGAAATTGGTTTCCCCATGCTCGTGCGCCAGAGCGTTGATGATGTCCTCAACTTCAGAAGCCCTTTCCTGCAGCGATTCAAAGAGCAGGAACCACGACGGCAAACTATCGACGTCCGCGGCCAGGATAAGCTCCTGACAAGCTTCAATTTCATTACGCAACTGACTGACGGTGACGACTTCTGTGCGCTGACGGAAGCTGCCGAGTCGATCTAATTCAGCCGCTACGGCAGCGAGCGTGTCAGCAAGTCCCTGAATGTTCCGGAGGTCAAAAAGTTTTGTGTCGGGCAGTTCTACGCACGCTTGTTTCAATGCGATGGCGTGACCCGCAAGGTTGCCGCTGTCTACCGTCGAGATGTATTGAGGTTGTAGCGGTTGCAGCGACTTAGTGTCGTACCAATTGAAAAAGTGTCCGCGGAATTTTCCCAGTTTCTCGAGCGTTGCAAAGGTGAGTTCGACCCGTTCAAGAAATTCCAGCGACGCAACATAGCCGAGGTCATGAGCAGAGACTGTGGCCAGTAATAGTAATCCTATGTTGGTCGGCGATGTCCGGTGAGCGATGACCGGCGAGGGGTCTTCCTGAAAATTATCGGGAGGGAGCCAGTTATCTTCAGCGCCAACAAAAGCTTCAAAGAAGCGCCAGGTGCGACGAGCTATCCGCCGTGCCAGTTGAACGTCGGCAAAGCTCATGACCTTGCGTTCCGGCGGCCGCAAAGTGCTTATCCAGTTAGCAATGAACGGTGAGACCAGCCATGCCGCTACGAACACGGTCATCACTCCGGAGGCTGCCGGTCTAAAGACTAGCGTGAGTGCTAAAGATGCCAGCGCCAGCAACTCCGCCGGTAACATGAACCAAAAAAATGCGCTCGCACCGCCGCGCGCATCTTTCTCGGCGTCCGCTGCCGTAACCCACTCGAGCAGTTTTTTGTGTGAAACGAGTTTGCGGTAAATCGTCCGCGCGATCGCGTCAACCATCAGATAACCCTGGTGCGGGAGAAAGATGAGCGACAATGCAACCTGCGCAGTGTTTGTCCTGACGTCACCCCAAACGCTCCAGAAATGACTGGTCCAGGGAATGCCCCGCGGATGGATGAGCAGACTCGTCGTGACGTGCAGGTAAACCGGGAAGGCGATCGTGATGACTACAAATAAACTCCAGAGCAGCGGCGAGCCCGGCAATAGCGTCCAGGCTGCAAGCAACCACAGGAACATCGAAGGCGCCACCAGGCTGCGACGCAGGTTATCGAGAATCTTCCAGCGCGAAATCAGCGGCAGAGGATTACGAACCTTGCGCCCGCTGGCATCCGGGATGGTGGGAAAAAGCCAGCGCAGAATTTGCCAATCGCCGCGCGTCCAGCGATGTTGCCGTTTCGCATAGGTGTCGTATGACGCGGGGTAGTCGTCCAGTAACTCTATATTCGTAGCCAGAGCCGCTCGCGCAAACAGCGACTCAAAAAGATCGTGACTCAGCAGTTTGTTTTCGGGAACCCGATCGTTCAAAGCTGCTTGAAATGCCTCTACGTCGTAGAGACCTTTACCGGTGAAGTTTCCCTCCCCAAACAGATCCTGGTAGACATCGGAAACGGCGGTCGTGTAAGGGTCGATCCCGGTGTTACCGGAAAAGATTCTGGCAAATCTTGAACGCGAAGCACTGACCAGGGAGATGCTCACGCGCGGTTGCACAATGCCATAGCCTCGCCTGACCAGTCTGTCGATTGGATCCAAATTAGGGCGGTTGAGTGGATGAATTGCCGCGCCCACGAGCTTGCGGGCCGCGTCGCGCGGAAGCTGGGTGTCAGTATCGAGCGTTATCACATAACGCACTTGTCGCAGCAACGACTCGTCGATCTGCTTTTCAACGAAGCTGGTGTTCGCATCTCCGCGCAGCAGCTTATTAAACTCTTCCAGCTTTCCTCGCTTGCGTTCCCATCCTATCCATCTACCTTCACCTGGATTCCATTGCCGGCGACGGTGAAACAAATGGAAGCGATGCGGCTCTGCTTTGCTATGTCGATAGTTGAGTTCTGCGATTCCGGCTTCGGCCACTTCCAGTAGCAGAGCGTCATCCGGTGATTCTTCCGTGTCAGCGTCAGGGAAATCACCCAGCAACGCGAAATAAATATGTCTAACCTGATTGGCGAGATAATGAATTTCGAGTCGCTCGACCAATGCTTTCACCTGCGACTCACTGGAGAAGATGGTGGGGACCACAACCATCGTACAAGCTTCTTCCGGAATACCCTTGGCAGTTTCCATTCGCGGCACCAGGCGCGGCGGAAGGAAATGCGTCACGTCCCAGTTCAACACGCTCAAGGCAAGATCGCTTGCCGGAATGATCGCGAGCAGTGTCGCGATAACCAACATCGGCCAGCTTGCGGTTGGGCCGGCGCGTAAGGAGCTGACATAGACCCCGATCACCAGGACGGTGACAACCAGCAAGGTAAGAAGCGTCAGCGTCCCCAGATAAGCTGCGGTCGCATGCCGACAGACACAGCGCCGAAGTCTTTCCCTGAGTTTGGGTCGATAGCCAAAGCTGGACTCCAATTGAGTCAGGCCGTTATCAACCAGATAAAACCCGACATGTGCTTCCGCGGGCCGATGCAGGTAAGTTTCTACTTTCTCTTCTGCTTCTCGTTCGCCCTTGTCCTCAGCCTTCACCGCATCTTCAGCAAGTTCCACTGCTGCACGGGCAACTTCCAATTCATTGGTGCGCGTGCGCTTGCTGATTCGCTCAATGACGTGGCGGTAGCGATCACGCGTTGCAAATTCCATCTTCGCGTAAGCGCCGGCCGGATCAGCTCCCATTAACGGCTCAATGAGGCTGACGCTCTCGAAGAAATCGCGCCAATCGAGAGTCGACAAAAGGCGCATGCTGGTAATGATGTTGCCGACTGTAACCTGCGTCGAAGCCTGACGCTGATGTTCAGCGTGAATGATCTGCTCGATGCTGGTCGCATGCGAGGCAAGTTGTTTTTCCAACCACTCGATTACCGGCATAACGGCCGGATCCTGTTCGCGGAGACGTTGAGTAAGTTGAACCACGAACGACTGGGGAATCTTTTCGCGTTTTCCAAAGCGCTCCGAAACCATGGCTACCAACCCGTCGGGACGGCGTGATGCCAGCTCCAACAATTTGTCAGCCAGCCTGTCCGCCTGCTCGCGCTCCTCGCGCGCTCGAACGATCAGCACTGCAAGTCTGCGAAGGTTCTCAACGAGCGCAAGTCGCAGCGTGATAGCCACCGCCCACAATTCACCGATCGATAGCGGAGCTATAGTTTGATAAGCGGCGATGAACCGGCGCAGCGTAGTCGTGTCGAGCCGGCAATCAGTGTGCGCAATAAGGGCGAGGGCGACGGCGTAGATTCTGGGATGGTCTTTAAGTTCACCTTCAGCCAGCTTGGGTAACTCATGGTAATAACTTTTCGGGAGGTCCTCGCGGATCTCGCGAAGTTGTTCCTCGACAATGTGGAAATTATCAACCAACCATTCCGCCGCCGGTGAGATTGAGCGCCCGTTCCGTATCGCTTCAACGAGCGTGCGGTAGGCGGCCACCAGTTTGCGACCATTGTCTTCGAGGCGCGGCAACAATTGAGCGCGTCCCTTCCTGGTGACCGTCTTATGCTCGGCAGCCAGTGTCTGAGCGTATTGTTCAAGACGCTCTACGCTATAGATTTCAGCTCTAACCGGCTGCTCGTCGGCATAGCTCGTTGCTCTGCCAAACGTTTCCGATAAAGATCCGAAGAACTCATTCATAGCGATGTGAGTAACTCTCCAGCACGTGCGCCGGATCTCCGATAGAGTTCAGCTTTCCGCGCTACTAAATCATTAGTGCACTGGAACGCACGATAAGCTAAGCGTCTCGGACAGATTAAGGGGACCCTCAGAATATCATGATTCGAATTGCCTTTATGAACGACGATGCTATCGATGGCTCTACGGCAGCTGCGACAGCACCCAAAGTCAGACCAAAAAGTGGCTTCCGTCAAATTGAAAGAACCTGCCTCCAGATTGACGGATGGTCTGACCGAACCTTCACGATCTTCTGCCAAATAATCGGAGTTTGGTTGATTAATTCGCAGGTTCAGGACAAAGAACAGAGGAATACCAATTGCCAAACCCAGTCTGCGGAAGTGGGGAGACCCCTACCCGATCGCTATAGCCGGTTAACCCAGCCGCGAATCCAAAGTCAACGAGTTGAAAAGCGACGACTTGAGACTGAAATGGTAGACAAACAAAGCTTCAGAAAGTGGTACATGTTATCGGTGGCACTCCTCGGTGTAGCCGTTACTCTGTTTTGTGTCTATCGCATGCCGTTTTCGCTGCTGGGATCCAAGTTTGCGGCTTTAGCACTGATAACATTGCTGGTCGGATCTCAGATCACTATCAAGATCCCAGGTGCGCGGGGGCAGATTGCCGTTTCCGATACTTTCATCTTTCTCGCCATCCTGTTATTTGGTGTCGAAGCGGCAGTGGTGCTGGCCGCCGCCGAAGCTTTTTGTTCGTCCGTGCGCTTCAGCAGAAAAGCTTCTACTCTCTTCTTCAACGCTGGAGTGATGGCGCTCTCGACTTTCATCACCGCTTCCACTTTCTACCTCGCTTTTCCGGGTATCAATCTGCGTGACGGATTCTCACCAAACCTCTTCGTCGGTCTGTGTGTAATGGCGCTGTTGCAGTACATCTGTAACACCGGGCCAATTGCGGTGGGTGTCGCGCTTAAAGCTAATCAGGGCGTGTGGCACAGTTGGCGCGCCAATTTCTTATGGAGCTCACTGACATACTTCGGGGGAGTTGTCGGTGCTGCAATTGTCGGAAAGTTGAGCGAGAATCTGGGACTTTTCGGCTTTGCTGCGTTTGCTCCCATCATCGTCATCGTTTACTTCACTTACCGAACCTACCTCACCAATGTAGAAACGTCTGCCGCGCAAGCTGAACAGGCTAAACGGCACGTCGAGGAACTCAACAAGTACATATCCGCGCAGGAACGAATCAGCCAGGCACTGGTCGAGAGTGAAGAACACTTTCGCAATGCGTTTGACTACGCTGCTATCGGCATGGCCCTCGTATCGCCGGAAGGAACCTGGCTTCGCGTAAACAGGTCACTCTGCGAAATCGTGGGCTACACCGAAGCCGAGTTGCTCGCCTCAGATTTCCAGGCAATTACGCACCGGGAAGATCTGGGCAATGACCTCGCAGAGATATACCGCATGATTTCTGGTGAGATTCTTACCTGTCAACTGGAGAAACGTTACATCCATAAGCTAGGCCATTATGTTTGGGCCTCGACGAACGTATCGTTGGTTCGTGACGTGCCCGGTCAACCACTTCACTTCATCTTTCAAATCCAGGACATTACCGAACGCAAACGCGCGGAAGCGGCAATTCAAACACTCTCCCTGGCAGACGAATTGACCGGCCTTTATAACCGTCGCGGGTTCCTGGCATTTTCCAAGCAACATCTTAGTTCCATTCATCGTGGCAATAAGGACGTCGTAGTCGTCTACGCCGATTTAGACGGCTTGAAGTTGATCAACGACTCGTTTGGCCACAAGGAGGGTGACCGCGCGTTGGTCAAAACAGCTGAGTTAATGAAGGAGACGTTCCGGCCCTCAGATGTACTGGCACGCCTGGGTGGCGACGAGTTTACCGCTTTAGCCGTTGTCGATCGGGAAGGTGGCTTACAGAGACTCGTTTCCCGTTTGCAACAACAGTTTGATGAATACAACGCCTTGCGGCTCGTGCCTTACAAGCTCTCGATCAGTATTGGTGTGGTCCAGCGTGACGACGGCAGCGCGCAGTCAATGGAAGACTTGATGGCTTTGGCCGACATGGTCATGTACAAAAACAAACGAAGTAAGCGGAAAGAGCAGACTAATCTTCGATTGACCGATGGTGCGGTCGACGACCACTCGACCGTGGCTGTGGCTTAGTATTCAGAAAAACACCAGGAAATAGTTAAAAGCGGCAGGGATTGCGACCTGCCGTTTTGCTTTTGTAGTATTCTCTGCGCTCGCTTCATGAGCGCCCTTAAGAAACAAACTACTGAAATAAGTCTTCCCTCGCCCAGCCCGGGTCGATGGCGAGCACTGGTGTTGTTGTCGTTAGCCGAACTTCTCGGCATGTCGCTGTGGTTTAGTGCTTCGGCGGTTGTTCCTGCACTTCGCGTGGAATGGAACCTGAGCTACTCAACCGCCGGGTGGCTTACGATTGCCGTGCAACTAGGTTTTGTCTTCGGCACCTTACTCAGCGCAGTCCTCAATCTGCCCGATGTGCTCCGAGTTCGTTACCTCTTCGCGGCCTCAGCCCTGGCTGGTGCTCTAACCAACGCAGCCTTTGGAGCCTTCGCCCACGATGCTCAAACGGGAATTGCGCTTCGATTCCTGACCGGAATGTTCCTCGCCGGAGTTTATCCCCCGGGAATGAAGATAATCGCCACGTGGTTTCTGCGATCACGTGGTATGGCGTTGGGGGCCTTGGTTGGTGCTTTAACACTCGGCAAAGCTTCGCCGTATTTAGTTAATGGGTTGGGGAGCCAGAACTGGCGGCAAAACATCTTCTTCATTTCGTTGTTCGCAGTAGCTGGTGGCCTGATTGTGCTTCTATTTGTGGAAGACGGACCGCATGCGTTGCCGGCGGCCAGGTTTGACTGGCGCCAGGCTACCAGGGTCTTCCGTAATCAAGGCGTCCGTCTTGCCAGCCTCGGATATTTCGGCCACATGTGGGAACTCTACGCTATGTGGGTCTGGATTCCCGTAATGATTCGAGCAAGTCTGGCAGTTTCGAAAGCCTCGCCGTGGGCCGCCGAAGTTGCTTCGTTTCTGGTTATCGGTTGTGGGGCGGTTGGCTGTGTAGCCGCCGGCCTGCTTGCTGATCGCGTCGGGCGAACCGTCGTCACGTCATGGGCGATGGCGATTAGCGGTAGTTGTTGTCTGGTAATTGGTTTTTTGTACGGGGGAAACCCATTCCTACTGCTTTTGGTTGCTGCCATCTGGGGAGCAGCGGTAGTAGCCGATTCCGCGCAGTTTTCTGCTTGCGTCACAGAGCTTGGCGACCCCCAATACGTGGGCACAGCTTTGACTATGCAAACCTGCCTGGGATTCCTGCTAACGACTATCTCGATCGAACTGATTCCTTATTTCGTTAATGCCGTCGGATGGCAATATGCGTTTGCGACCTTAGCCCCGGGTCCGTTCCTGGGCGTAATCGCAATGCTGCGGTTGCGCGCGTTGCCGGAAGCGGTGAAGATTGCGCATGGGCGCCGGTGATCCAGCTGCGCATTTGCGGAAGACGCGGACCAGATCAGGAACAATGATGGTTGCCGAGCTGAAACAGAGAGTGAGGAAGATTATCCGTTTGCTGAAGCGTGCTTATCCGGACGCGAAGTGTTCGCTGAATCACTCAAACGCTTTTGAGCTGTTGGTAGCGACAATTCTATCGGCGCAATGCACTGATGCGCGGGTGAACATCGTCACTCAGGATCTGTTTCGCAAATACCGCAAGCCCGAAGACTATCTCAAAGTCTCTCCCAAGGAATTGCAGCAAGACATTCGCACCACCGGCTTCTTTCGCAACAAAACGACATCCATTCAAGGCGCTGCCAAAGTCTTACATGAACAGTATGGCGATGAAGTCCCGCAGACTATGGATGAACTGCTGGAACTCCCCGGAGTCGCACGCAAAACTGCCAACGTTGTGCTTGGCAATGCCTTTGGCTTGAGCGCGGGAGTGGTGGTTGATACTCATGTCACCAGACTGTCCCACCGGCTGGGATTATCCGAACAAAAGACTGCTGAAAAAATCGAGCGGGAACTGATCGCAATTGTTCCGAAGAAGGAGTGGGTCATTTTCCCGCACCTAATGATTTCTCACGGCCGCGCCATCTGCAAAGCTCGAAATCCGCTTTGCGCAGAATGCGTGATCGAAAAGCTTTGTCCCTCGTCGTTCCTAAAGACCGGCGTGCCACCCCCAAGTTGAGTGTCGTGCACAGTACCTCCACTGACCTTCGTTTACGAAGGAACCTCGGAGAACCAGACCAGCACTCGACGATCTCCGGAATACCCTGCTAGCGCATACCAGCGAACGCCGCTACAATTAGCGCGCTCCACTTATACTGATTCAGAATCGTCATCCACAGGCTCCATGCCCGTCGCTGTTTGCCGTAATTTCGGCCAAATTTCCCACCTTTCCAGCCGGACGCTTGATTTCGGCGCGGTGATCAGGCCGGCAAATGGAGTAGAAGTGTGAGCTACCGTTTTCCCTGGCATCGTTTAACTGACGAGCACCTGCTCGATCTGCGCATCTGCGATTTGACCCTCAAGATCAAGGGCTCCTTCCTCGAGCCACATATCAAACGGCTTTACAGCGAGCTCAACGATCGTGGCATTCGTTTTAAGCCGCATGTTTGGTTGTCCGAAGAATGGTTCTCGCCGGACGGCGTCCCGGGCATTGCGATTCCCTTTTATCTCGCTCATCCGCGTCTGATGAAGCTCGAGCGCAAGCAAATGCTGGAGGTGGAGGGCGGCACCGATCCCGAGTGCATGCGCATTCTTCGCCACGAAGCCGGCCATGCACTCGACACCGCATTTCGTCTGCACTTCAAACGCCCCTGGCGTGAGCTGTTTGGATCTTTCGCGCAACGTTATCCGGATTTCTATAAACCAAAACCGAAGAGCCGTAAGTTTGTACTGCATCTGCCGGCATGGTATGCGCAAGCGCATCCTGCCGAGGACTTCGCCGAAACATTTGCTGTTTGGCTAACACCTCGCTCGCGTTGGCGACGTCGGTATAAGGGTTGGCCGGCGCTGCAAAAACTCGAATACATCGACGACCTGATGCAGGAAGTGGCGGGGACGAAACCCCGCAACCGCACGCGTACCAAAGTAGAACCAATCTCGGAACTAAGGACTACGCTGCGCGAACACTACCGGCGCAAAAGAGAGAAGTACAATTTTGACTGGCCCGCGGTGTACGATCGCGATCTGCTTCGCATCTTCTCAGATGATCCGCGCCATAGCTCTAAGCCAAGCGCCGCGAGTTTCCTTCGCTCAGTACGCCGTGAGGTTCGACAGATCGTCGCCGAAGGCACGGGTGTGCACCAGTACACCATCGATCACGTACTCGAAAATATGATCGACCGTTGCAAGGATTTGAAGTTGCGCGTGGCCAAGCCGAAAAGAGAAGCACGCCGCCGCGTAATGATTGTGTTGACAGTTCAGGTAATGAACGTGCTGCATTCGGGTTATCATCGCATTGCCCTTTGATCACAATGAAACGCTCTAAGACTTTCGAACCGAAGAAAAAACTTCGCATCATCGTCCTGGTGCATCAGGACCTGGTGCCTCCCGACTCACTCGACGGTCTGAGCGACAAAGAGAAGGCCGAGATCAAGACTGAGTACGACGTGATCTCCACGCTTAAGAAGATGGGTCATGAGGTTTATCCCATCGGTCTCTACAATCAGTTGAATGTCATTGGCGATGCGCTGATGGAGCATAAGCCGCACATCGCCTTCAATCTGCTCGAGGAGTTCCACGGCTATCCGCTTTACGATCAGCACGTGGTTAGTTATCTGGAGTTGATGCGCCAGGCCTACACCGGCTGCAACCCACGGGGAATGACTTTGGCCCACGACAAGGCCCTCACCAAAATGATTCTGGCCTATCATCGCCTGCAAGTGCCGCACTTCGGGGTCTTTCCCATGAACCGAAAAGTGAGGCGCGCGAAACGTCTAAAGTTTCCCCTCCTGGTCAAGTCAATCAGCGAAGAGGGCTCGGTGGGAATTTCCCAGGCATCCGTTGTTCACGACGATGAAAAATTAACGCAACGGGTGGAGTTTATTCATCGCCAGAACAAAACCACGGCCATCGCAGAGCAATACATAAAGGGACGCGAGATTTACGTCGGAGTCATCGGTAACCAGAACGTCCAAACCTATTCTCCCTGGGAACTGGTGATGGAAAAGCTTCCGGAAGGCTCCGAGAACATTGCCACGCTCAAGGTCAAGTGGGATCCGGCGTATCAGGAAAAAGTCGGCGTCAAGACTCGCGCGGCCGAACTCACGCCCGAGCAGCACAAGACTCTCGAACGTCTCTCCAAACGAATTTATCGTTACCTTTTTCTTAGCGGGTATGCGCGGTTGGACTACCGCCTGACAGAAGAAGGACAGTTTTATTTGCTCGAAGCTAATCCCAATCCACAGATCGCCGCAGGTGAAGACTTCGCCGACTCCGCTGCTCACAGCGGCTTGCCTTACGATCAACTGCTACAAAAAATAATCACTGTCGGTCTGAACTATCACGCAGCGTCCCACGGCGGTTGAAGAATAACCACATCGCCGAACTGTTCATATTCTCAATCTCAGTTGGATACCCCAGGTCTTGTACTGGATCCCGCTTGTCTCAAACTTCTCATCTTCTCCAGGCAACCCTCCAGCAATACTAACCGCACTTGCGCGCGAGACTCGAGCGAGGTGATGGATGAGACTGCCTCCCTAACCGCGTACTCATCCATGGCCAGGAGTGAAGCCGGGACAGTTCTTGAAAACCCAGATCCATCCAGACTGTCGGGTTTATCGGTGTCAGTCTCTTTAACTTTTGATTTCTCGACCCGATTGAGTGCCGCCATTGCCTCTTTGAGGTCCCCGGACGCTTCAGCAGCCGGATTCTCCCTGTTTGGTACGCCTTCAACTATCTCAATAGACTTTAGAATCCAGGCGCGGGCTCTCTCAGGATCCTCTCGCCACCACTGCTGTCCGAGTCGTGCCCATAACAAAGCGCGTCCGGACGGCTTGAAGCCGGTCGCATCCTTTACTAAGTCTTCAGTAATTGTTTGTGAGCGCACCAACCAAAGATTCGCAAGCGCCTCTCGTTGCGTTGCAGAAGGCGCTTTCTGAGCGAACGCGGACCCCGCAATAACGATAGCCATTGACCCGGAAAAAAGAGAACGAGGAATAAGGCGCATGCTTTGATCTTCTTTCGTCTGGACATGCCAGTCTCAACCAGACTGTTTACGCACGCGAAATGAACTTCACTCTGGATTGGTTATCTTTCAGTTCAAAGAATATCGGAAGTTGCCGGCTATTGGCTATATTTCTTATTCACAACATAACGAAAGGAATTTGCCCCGCATGACGCTAGCTCTCACGCTGCTTTTCGCACTAAATCTATTTCGAAGTCTGCCCAAGACTCGCTGAGTCTGACTTCACATTGACTGATCACGTTTGAAGATCAAACATCTTCAGCGTTACCGCCTTTATAACTCAACCTAAATCTCAAAATCTCTGTGACCTCTTTTGGTTCGCATTGTTTCTAACTAGTGTGATTCGTCACGAAACAGTCACATTGCCGCTTGTTCGTTGATGTACCGGCAACTAGAATCCTTCTTGCCTCCCGGCGTTACCCCCTCACCGAAGAAAAAATTTAAGGAGAGTTCGACCCCTTTGCTGAAAAAACTGTTCCCCTATGCACTCGCGGCCTGCTTTGCCCTCGTGCTTCCAATAGCGGCCGCCGCACAGACTGGCGAAGCTCGCCAGCGTCTGGTTAAGCCCGTTCTCAAAACTTACGAACCGCCTGTGGTAGAGAAAGAACCAGTCATCATTTCTCTGGCTTCGGCGGAAGACATCAAGGCATCGAAACCTTTGGTCTCCAAGACCGGCGGACTCCAATACCAGCAACTGCTTTCATCTGCGATAGAAGTACGACTTGGTTCGCCCTACCGCTGGGGCGCCACCGGACCGTCGTCGTTCGACTGTTCAGGTTTTGTCTGGAGCATCTATCAATCGGCGGGATTAGGTTTTGAACGCGCCAGTGCACGAACATTGTGGAGCCGGTTTGCCGCGCCGGATCCGGAAGAACAGTACAAGTTTGGCACTTTGGTCTTCTTCAGCAATCTTGCGCACGTCGGAATCGTCGCTGATGAAAACGGCTTTTATCATGCCTCCCGCCATCATGGCGTGGTGTATTCACCTTTCAATGAATATTGGCTCAAGCGCATTGACGGTTTCCGCAAGGTTCCGGTAACGGTCCCGGCTTCAGCCAGTAACTCGCCAACCCTCGCGGCCGGCTCATTTGCCAGTTCCATTGAACACTGATTAAGCGGTCTTTAGGATCGCCCCAAAACAAAACGCCGGCGCTTCTGATTAGCGCCGGCGTTTTTGTCTTGGAACTAATCCGGGCCCGATTTAACAATCGGCACAGGCAAGTCGTTTCCCAAAATCACCTCTCTGAAGACTGTGAAGGCACGAAACCGGCGCGATGCTCTTCATCTTTGGCTTCCCACACTACCAGAATCTTATCTATCGCGACGTAACACGTTTTGTCGTCACTATCCTTGAGATGAAGCACTCCTTCTTCAACCTTCAAAACTTCGCCGCGCAAGCTTGACGCTCCGCCACAGTAGAGATCTATTTTCTTGCCCAATAATTTGGATAGAATTGTCTGCATAGCCTCAGTCAATGTAGGTTAGGCATTCGTGCCTGTCAATTTTTCGAGCTAGATAGGCTAAGAAATGACTTTCTTACTCACTGCCATTCTTAAAGGTAATCTTTACCAGCGGCATTACGTCCGGGTCGTCCTGTTGCTCGCGTTCAAATTCTATTAGATCGTAGTAGGCGCAACGTGAGGTCGTTGGAAACTCACGACACGTCAGCGGTCGCGCGTTGTAGACCGTACATTTCCGCGTTTCCTGATCCAGAAACATGCAAGCCTGTCCAAACAGCCGATCAGCTTTGCGCCGCAAAATTCTTTCTTTGCCGAATAATTTAGTAAAGCGTTGGGTCGCAACTTCAGGCACTACGCGAAAGTGCGCTGCGAGCCGGCGGATGTCGCGGGGAGTCACCTGCACGCGATCGTAGATCGAGCAGCAATAGGCGATGCACTTATCGCAGTCATACTTTAACGCTTTGTTAATCGTGCCTGGTATTGAGCCCATGTTCGAAAGTTCCTCTAGACCCGTGGAGTGCGTTTACCTGGTCATCGCATTCCAGAATATTCATCGTCGCTTTGATTTTCGATATTCAGAGCGAAGCAGCTTCATAAACTCGTCGCGCCGATCGTATAGCCGCTTCGGTTCTCTGGGCGCATGTTTCGCGAGAGCATAAGCTGTGATGATCGGAAGGGCCACTGTGGAATCGACGTAACAAACCACCGCATCCGGTAAACGATCGGGATCGACTTTACCCCAGGAAACCGCCTCGCCGGGAGTGGCGCCAGACAACCCTCCGGTATCAGGTCGCGCGTCAGTGACCTGCAGAAAATAGTCGTGGCCGCGCTCGTCAATGCCCAACACTTCCTGAATCTGCGGTTCGGTTTGCAGCAGGAAGTTTTTCGGTGAACCACCGCCAAGAATGAAACATGCGGAACGGCCAGGTTTCTTGTTTGCTTTGCCCCGGCTGGTCTTTTGCGGGTCCGCATTACGCTTCGCAGCCAACACGATTGCCGCGGTTTCATTCACATCCAACGACGGATCAAACGCAAGCTTGTTGCCCTGGAGCGCCTTCGCAGCGACGTTCATGCCGATAGAAGAGTCACCCGGAGATGAAGTGTAAATCGGGACCCCATACTCGTAAGCTACCGCCAGCAAAGATTTATCTTTCAAACCGAGTGCGCGTTCTCGTTCATGCACGTAGCGTCCTGCCAGGTAGTGAAACTCCGCCGTCGACATCGTCTTCTGAAACTCTTTCGCGGTAATCATCTTGCGGAAGAATGCATCGGTGTCGAGCAACACCGAATAGTCGAAAAAGATATCGTAGATGCGGACGACTTCTTCCTGGCGCAGGATAATGTCTGAAATTTGCGCATTGCCTTCGCGCATCACCAGGCCGATACCAAAGTGCGTGTCGTGATAGAGATTTGCCCCGGTCGAGATTATCCAATCTACAAAGCCGGCCTTGATTAAGGGAATTAACGCCGACATCCCTAAACCCGCCGGCGTGAGGGCGCCGGTGATTGACATGCCAATGGTTACTTCCGGTTCGAGCATTTTCAGCGCGAAGAGTTGACATGCTTCACGCAAGCGCGCGCCGTTATAAGCCAGAAATGATTCGTCAACCAGTTCTGCAATGGTGATATTCGAAGTTATAGGAGCGGGGTCAATTCTTCGTCCCTTCAGGAACTTGCTTGTTCGTTTTGCCATTGTCGGTTGGTCGCTCTAGTTGTTTATGTCGCCTGGCTGGCTCCGTTTTCGTTCCCGCCCTCGGCTCTTTTGACGCGCAGACGGCCTATGCGCCGCTCGTCTGCTTCCAAAACTTCCAGTTCGAGTCCGCGAAAGGTTAGTTGCTCGCCAGGTTGCGGCACTTTACCAGACTCGTTGATGACAAGCCCGGCGATGGTTGTGAAATCGTCAGCCTCAATTTCCATATCAAACAGCCGCTCGATCTTTCCAATCTCGGTGGAGCCCAGCACTTCGTAACATCCCTCGTCCTGTTCGACGATGTCGTTCAACTCCTCACCGGCGATATCTTCGTCTTCAATCTCGCCGACGATTTCCTCGAGGATATCTTCGACGGTTACCAGACCTGATACGCCACCGTATTCATCTATCACCATCGAAAGCTGCTCGTGAGCTTTCTGCATTTCCTCCAACAAATCGGCAACCGGCTTGGTCTCGGGAATAAAGTAGACCGGGCGCACCAGCGGCGAAATTGGTCCGTCTTCATTTCCTTCGGCCCAACGCTGCAGAAGATCGCGAACGTAAATCAGTCCTTCGACGTTGTCGATCTGATCGCGGTACACCGGTAGTCTTGAATACTTCGATTCCACCATAATGTCGCGGGCTTCGCGGACCGTAGCCGCCGCCGACACTGCCACGATGTCAGGTCTGGGCGTCATCACTTCACTGACGCGAGTATCGCCGAACTCGAGGATCGACTGAATCAGCTCACCTTCTTCCTCTTCAAGTATTCCCTCGGCCTCGCCCACATCGATAAATGCCTGGATGTCGTCCCCGGCATCCTGCTCTTCATCTTCCTCGCCAGCCTCCAACTCCTGTTCTTTGCGCCGCGAGCGATCAAACAAGCGATGAAACGGGTCTGCCGCAAATGCCATCAAGGGCAGTAGCGGACGAATCACCGGCAACAGAAACAGCAGAGTTCCTTCCGGATCGCGCGTCGAGATGAACAGGGGAATGATTTGGCGGAAGATGCCGGCGAGAACCAGGCCGCCGAGTAGACCGAATAATACAAAACGGTCCTGCTGAAATTCGCTCAGCGAGATTGAAGTGACGAGAACGGCGATTATTACCAGCAGAATCTGAATTGTAGCCGAGATAGCAAAGCTGAACCTGGGGCGATTCTCGAGTACTTGCTTCAGAAAGGCTGATGAACGTAGTTTCGCGCGCTCCTCGGCTTCGCTAATCAGGCGGCGGAGGCCGACGTCGCTCAACTGGCCAAAGGCCATATCGACCGTCGCGAGCAATGACAACCCAACCAATAGCAGCAGGGTTAAAATAAACTCAATCTGGTTCTGCATTCGTTGCTAGATAGTAACTTACGTAAATGGGGAATGCTAAGTACGCAGAGTGAGGCTAAAATATGCCGAGCCGCCGTCGTAACCGAAGTTCCAATCGATTCATCTCACCATGGTCTGTCGAATGATCGTATCCGCAAAGGTGAATCAGTCCATGCAAAATAAGCTGTGCGATTTCCTGATCCAGAGTTAATCCATTCTCTTTCGCTTGCCGCGCTGCCTGCTCCACCGAAATTACCACGTCACCCAGGCTTGGGCCTTCCGCTTTTTCAAACTCATCCTGCTCGACCGGAAATGACAACACATCCGTTGTCCCCTGCTTATGGCGCCAAAGTCTATTCAGTTCACGCATCGCTCGATCTGAAACAAATGCAACCGTCACTCCTTCGGCCTTGGTGGGGATAACCTTCCAGGTGCTTTCGACAAACTTCTGCCAGCGCTCATTATCGAGCGGTAATTTGCGCTGACGGTTAACAACTTCGATCATAACCTTCCACCGCAGACTTCACGGATCGGCAATAATAAAACAGCGAAGATAACTATCGCATTAAGCCTTTGCTCACTGCCAGCTCGCGGTAGCTTTGTTACCGTCAAAGCTGTCTAATCTTTGTTATCTGCGGATTACTGCTCCAGGGAACTAAATGCGGTTCTTCTGGTTGGAATGTTCCTCGTAAGCCTTGATGATCATCTGGACCAGCTTATGGCGTACCACATCCTTTTCGGTGAAGTAGACAAACTCAATCCCGGCAAGATTTTTGAGCACGCGCTCAGCTTCGATTAGTCCGCTGCGCTTTCCGGTCGGCAAATCGACCTGGGTAACGTCGCCGGTAATCACCGCCTTCGAGCCGAAGCCGATGCGTGTCAAAAACATCTTCATTTGTTCGCTGGTGGTGTTTTGCGCCTCGTCGAGGATGATGAAGGCATCCGAAAGTGTGCGACCGCGCATGAACGCCAGCGGCGCAATTTCGATTACCTGCTTCTCAAGCAACTTTGTCACGCGCTCGTAGTCGATCAAATCAAACAAGGCGTCATAAAGCGGACGCAGATAAGGATCAACTTTTTCCTGCAAATCACCCGGAAGAAAACCTAACTTCTCGCCCGCCTCAACCGCGGGCCGGGCCAGCACGATCCGGTTCACCTGCTTTTGCATCAACGCCTGCACCGCCAGCGCCACGGCCAGATAGGTTTTTCCAGTACCGGCTACGCCAACGCCGAAAACAACATCCTGCTCCTGAATCGCCTGAATGTATTTCCGTTGATTAGCAGATTTTGGCGCGACTTGTTTCTTACCGGCGGGATTGAAGCGCGCCTTGGTGAAATAATCACGCAAACTAAAGGCGCGATCTTCGGCAATCTGAGCGAACGCTTCGCGCAACTCCTTATCAGTAAACGACCGCCCTTCCCGAAAGAGTTCTGAAAAATCTTCCAGAATTCTTTGTGCGGTGACCACATCTTCCGGGTCGCCATCGATAGAGACGTCCTGCCCGCGAGCATCAATACGAACGTCGAGCAGCGACTCCAGGTATTTGATGTTTTGATCATGAACACCAAAAAGCGTTTCCAGGCCGCGAGGAGGAAGTTCGATTTGTTTCAAATGCTGTCGCGCTCTCTTTCTGCCGGCGACAAACTTCGAGATGGGGGGTAAACAAAGGTGCGTGAGCGTGCTGGAATTGCTGGCATATGCTTGTAGGCCTCGACGCTACTACACCACTGCAATAGGTGTCAAATATTGCTCTACTCGAGCACAGTCGCTCTCATTCCGGGGCAGTGTCCAAATTTGGTTTTCCTGTAACGCAAGCTGTTAGTTTGCGCGCGCGTTGAATGCCGCTCAGCATCGCAAACTAACAGTTTGCGTTGCAAATTAAGCCATACCCTCCTTCGGGCGCAGCTTGACACTCATTGAGGTCGTCCTTATACTCCTCCACTTGCGCAACGACCGTCATTGTGTAAACTGTTCCATGTAAAGACTGCGAAAGCACGAGTTAGTTGTAACGATAACGGAGATTTGAATGCCCAATCACAAGTCAGCTGAAAAAAGAATGCGTCAGAGCGAGGCGCGCCGAAAGATTAATCGGGGCAATCGCAGCCGCTTGAGAACTACGATAAAGAACCTGCGTGGGGCGATTGGCTCTGGCGACGCCAAGCAGATTCAAGAACTTTTGCCGATGACAATCTCAACCATCGATAAGGCAGTGCAGAATGGAGCATTGCATAAGAATGCGGCCGCGCGATATAAGTCGCGCCTGACCGCTCGTTCGAATGCGGCAGCAGCCAAGTAGTTTCAAACAACAACAATCTGAAGAACGAGGCGGATCGAATATTCGATCCGCCTCGTTTCTTTTTGAGAGCAGGAAAGACATTTGACGTCAATACTAAGTACAGGGGAGATGAATCTTCGAGCCTTAATAAGAAAGGAGCGACCATGGCAGACTACTTCAGAACCGAACAGGAAATTGAAGCAGTTGTTTCCGGTTTCGAAAGCTGCACAAGCAGCAAGGAAGAATTCACACACTTAAGCCACCTGACCGTTGCGACCTACTATCTTTGCAATTCCACCCCCGAGGAGTCGTTTGCGAAGATGCGCACCGGTTTGCTGCGCTTTCTCAATCATCATGGCGTTAACCCGGCCAAGTATAGCGACCGCGTGACTCGGGCCTGGATTGAGCAGATTGGCCAGGTCTGTGAAATGACGAACCAGGATTCATCTTTGGTTGAGATGGTGAATAAGGTTATTGCAGAGTTGGGCACTGCCCGAATACCAATCGAGCCTAATGATGAAGCAAGCGAAGTTAAAGAGTAAAATCGCAGGCGTAAGATTTTTCCAAAGAGCAAATTCTTAATGAGAGCATATCTATGCCTTACAAAATTGTAGAACGCACACCCACAGTCCGGGAGTACAACGCCGTGCGACTGGCAGCCGGCTTGACCGTAAAGGACGAACTGGCCGCCCAACTAGGCCTCAGCAACACGCTATTCGGAATCTGCGTCGTTCACAACGAAGCTGTGGTGGGTATTGGAAGAGTGATCGGAGATGGCGGCTTGTTTTATGACATTGTAGATGTCGCAGTGGTGGCCGAACATCAGCGCCGTGGCGTCGGCAAAATGATCATGGACGGTTTAATGGGTTATATCGAAGTTAATGCCAGACCGAGTTCCCTCGTTTGCTTGATGGCCAACAAGGGCATTGCCCCGTTTTACGAGAAGTACGGATTCAAAGCCAGAGCTTCGGACATGCCTGGAATGATCATAAGAAGATGATCGTAAGAAATGGCCGTCGTTAATATTGATAATCCCTCTCGCTACTACCCAGGTTTTCTGCCAGTCACCAGCAACACTTGCCCCGGAATCACCATAGCTCCTGACTTGAAATAGCCGGCCATCTTTTTCTGCACGGTATATTTGATTGCAGCCACTTGATCGGGCACCAACCTCGCAAGCTTATTCCTGAAGGTGTCAGACATCTCAGTGCGCATTTCCCAGAACTGTTCTACGGTAATCGGCGCTTCAATCGAAAACTCAAAAGTGCGCTCTGTTACTGATGTGGCCCCCGCCTTCTGCAGCAGTTTGGCGAGCTTTCCTGGCGCGGCAAAGCGAAAAGCTGCCGGCGCATCTTCCGCTTCCGGTTCAGCCTGCACAAATCGATCGAGTATTTCGGTAACTACGCTGAAAAAAGGATTGAACTCCTTGCTGGTCCAGACGAGAAATGTAACAACACCCTCGGGTTTTAGCACTCGCAACACCTCCCGAAGGCCACTTACTACATCCGGAAAAAACATCGCCGACAAGCGGCCTACCGCTACATCAAAAGAACTATCGGCAAACGGAATTTCTTCCACCGCACACTGATGAAACTGGATGTTGCTCAGTCCTCTTCGTCTGGCTTCTTCACGAGCGGCTCTGACCATACCGGCCGCCGGATCGGTGTAAGTTACCGACCCAGAGCTCCCCACAACTGACGCAATCGTCAGGGAAGGCTCGCCACTGCCCCCACCGATATCAAGCACCGACAGTCCCTCACCAATACCCGCTTCTTCAATCAGTGTACGCGACAGCGGTGCGTACATCTGCTCGATCAGTGCCTGATGCTTGTTCCAATATTGAGAAGAGGTTTCCCAGGCGGCGAGTATTTCGCTGGATTTTTCAGCAGTCATAAAAATAATCTCTGGTAGGATCGACAGGAACGTCTGTCTATTTCAGATCAAACAACAACACTTCCGCAGGCCCTTCGGCAGTAACGCGAAGTCGCGACTCCTGGCTCACACCAGCGCCGTCGCCTTGCTTTAGGACAACATCATTCAACTTTACCGAGCCGGCAGCGACTTGAAGCCAGGCGCTGCGTCCCGCGTCTAAACTGTGAACCACTTCCTCGCCCTCATCGAGCAGCGACGCAAAGATTCTCGCATCCTGATGAATCTTGACTGAACCGTCGCTGCCATCGGGCGAAACGAGGAGCCGCAGTCTATTCCGCTTCTCATCGTCGGAGAACTTCTTTTCTTCGTATTCAGGCTGCAGATTCTGCTGGCTTGGAAAAATCCAGATTTGCAGCAGATGCACGGGCTCGTCTGGCGAAGGGTTAGCTTCGCTATGGGTCACACCCGTGCCGGCGCTCATGCGTTGCGCATCACCACGGCGAATAATCGATCCGGTGCCCATGCTATCGCGATGTTCCAGAGCCCCCTGCAAAATGTAGGTGACAATTTCCATGTCGCGATGTCCGTGCGTAGGGAAGCCGTGGCCGGGCTGCACAAAATCTTCGTTGATTACTCGAAGGGTACGAAAGCGCGTGTGCTTTGGATCGTAGTAATCACCGAAGGAGAAGCTGTGATAAGTATTGAGCCAGCCGAAATCGAAATGGCCACGCTCTTCAGCCTTGCGAATTGTGATCATAAAACTCCCTCGTTTTACCGAAGCACTCAAATAGTTTTAGAGTTCAACCTTTAGGTTGTCTTTTTAAGAAGTCACCAAGCTAAAGCTTGAACTCTGTACTACTTAAACTCTGAACTAGCTTGAATAAAGATTTCCACTAACTCATTAAGCCCGCGCGCGTCCTCGTCGTCAAACCTTGTGAATTCCGGACTATCAAGATCGAGCACTCCAACCAGTTTGTCATCTGCGATTAGCGGGACAACTATCTCGGAATTGGACGCGCTGTCGCAAGCGATATGACCGGGAAAATCGTGCACGTTATCAACCAGAATAGTCTGGCGCTGTTCGGCGGCAGTGCCACAGACACCTTTGCCGATCGCGATACGCACGCAGGCGGGCGGTCCCTGAAATGGTCCCAGCACTAGTTCGCCACCCTTGTGCAAATAGAGCCCGGCCCAATTCAAGTCCGGAAGCGAATGGTAGAGTAACGAAGATAAATTTGCTGCGTTCGCTATGAAGTCTCGTTCACCCTCGAGTAGGCTGCGAAGTTGTAGTTTCAAGTTGGCGTATAACTCGCTTTTGGAAACGGTTTCTGATTTTACGATTTGAAAAGTCATTGCTTTACTCGCCATCCCCAGACGGTCGAATACTGATCACCACCGACTTCGACGCCGGCGTATTGCTTTTATCGGCAACGCTGCCCAGCGGCACCAATACATTTGTCTCTGGAAAGTAAGTTGCCGCGCAACGTCTGGGAATGCTGTAGGGAACTACTACAAACTTCCTGGCAACACGTTCCACGCCCGCGAAGTGGCTGATAAGATCCACGGTTTGACCTTCCCTCAAGCCGGCTGAGCGAACGTCATCACGATTAAGAAAAACTACGCGACGCCCGTTGTGAATGCCACGATAGCGATCGTCGAGTCCGTAGATCGAGGTGTTGAATTGATCGTGGCTGCGCATCGTCATCATAAGATATTGATCCGGCTGAAGCTCATGACGCGGCAACGCGTGCACAGTAAAGACAGCGTGACCGCTGGGAGTGTTGAAAATGCGTTGGCGGACCGGACTGGGAAGATGAAACCCGCCAGGCTGCCGGACACGAAGATTGTAGTCATCAAACCCGGGAACCACTCGCTCGATATGCTCTCGGATCAGATCGTAGTCAGCAATAAGCGTTTCCCAATTGATGCTCGAGCGGTTGCCAAGAGTGGCCCTTGCTAAACGGCCTACAATCGCCGGTTCGCTCAAAAGCTCAATGGAGGCGGGCTTCAAAAAACCACGCGAGGCCTGCACTACCGCCATTGAATTTTCCGTAGTTACAAACTGCGGACCGGAACTTTGCACATCTGTCTCAGTTCGTCCAAGGCACGGAAGGATCAGGGCCTGTTCACCGGTGATCAAGTGCGCCCGGTTAAGTTTCGTAGAAACGTGCACGGTCAAGCGACAGCGCCGGAGCGCCTCGGCGGTGTATTCCGTATCGGGAGTCGCCGAAAGAAAGTTGCCGCCAAGCGCGAAGAAGACTCTAGCCTTACCATCGTGCATCGCCGCAATCGCTTTGACGGTGTCGTAACCATGTTGGCGCGGTGGCTCGAAATTGAATTCCTTTCCAAGTTTTTCAAGAAAAGAGTCCGTAGGTCGCTCCCAGATTCCCATTGTGCGATCGCCCTGAACGTTACTGTGCCCCCTGACCGGACAGAGTCCGGCGCCACGTTTGCCAATCTGCCCGCGGCATAACATTAAATTGACAATCTCTTGAATGTTGGCAACCGCGTTCTTGTGTTGTGTCAGGCCCATCGCCCAACAAAAGATAGTTTGTTCTGAGTCAATGAAGATCCTGGCAGCCGCCTCAATATGCTCTTGCGAAACGCCGCATTGTTCGACGATCTCATCCCACGAAGTATTAATGACAGCTACCGCAAATTCTTCAAATCCTTCCGTGTACGTCTTAATGAACTCGTAGTCGAGGACTTGGCCCGGGCGTCGTCTTTCCTCATCAAGCACCGCCTTAATAATTCCCTGCAGCAACGCGACGTCGCCGTTGATCCGAACCTGGAGAAAGAGGTCCGCCAGCGTAGTTCCCTTGCCAATCCAACCTAAAACCTCCTGCGGATGTTTGAACTGGGTCATCCCAACTTCGGGCAGCGGATTGATGTGCACCACCTTGCAGCCATTCCGTTTGGCCTTTTGCAGAGCAGCCAGCATGCGCGGATGGTTTGTACCCGGATTCTGTCCAATGACGAATATTGCCTGGGCGTGATCGAAGTCTTCAAGCGTGACCGTTCCCTTGCCGACCCCAATTGTTTCGCCCAGGGCAGAGCCACTCGACTCATGGCACATGTTGGAACAATCGGGAAGATTGTTAGTGCCAAACAGCCGCACAAAGAGTTGGTAAAGAAACGCGGCTTCGTTGCTCGTCCTTCCGGAAGTGTAGAAGATCGCTTCGTCAGGATTGCCCAGAGAATTTAACTCACTCGCAATCAGTGCGAATGCATCGTCCCAGTTTATCGCTTCGTAGTTCGTCGCGCCGCGACGAAGAACCATCGGATGCGTAATGCGTCCTTGTTTGCCCAACCAATAGTCAGACTGCTCCCTGAGATCAGCGACGCTCCAGTTGCGGAAGAATTCCGGTGTGGCACGTTTGGTTGTCGCTTCGTCAGCAACATGCTTGGCACCGTTTTCACAAAACTCAGCGTGTGAACGTTCGCCATCGGGTTCGGGCCAGGCACAGCCGGGACAGTCAAAACCCGTCTTCTGGTTGAGCCTGAGCAGGGTGCGCACACCACGCGTGACTCCCATCTCATTCCAGGCAGCTTTCGCGGCAGCCACAATTGAAGGAATCCCGCCAGCCACTTTGCTCAACGGCAGAATCTGGACAAGAGTCTGCCGTCGAGCAAAGTGGCTGGCGGGATTCCTTCAATTGTGGCTGCCGCGAAAGCTGCCTGGAATGAGATGGGAGTCACGCGTGGTGTGCGCACCCTGCTCAGGCTCAACCAGAAGACGGGTTTTGACTGTCCCGGCTGTGCCTGGCCCGAACCCGATGGCGAACGTTCACACGCTGAGTTTTGTGAAAACGGTGCCAAGCATGTTGCCGACGAAGCGACGACCAAACGTGTCACACCGGAATTCTTCCGCAACTGGAGCGTCGCTGATCTCAGGGAGCAGTCTGACTATTGGTTGGGCAAACAAGGACGCATTACGCATCCGATGGTTCTTCGTCGCGGCGCGACGAACTACGAAGCGATAAACTGGGACGATGCATTCGCACTGATTGCGAGTGAGTTAAATTCTCTGGCCAATCCCGACGAAGCGATCTTTTACACTTCCGGAAGGACGAGCAACGAAGCCGCGTTCCTTTACCAACTCTTTGTGCGGCTGTTTGGCACTAACAATCTTCCCGATTGTTCCAACATGTGCCATGAGTCGAGTGGCTCTGCCCTGGGCGAAACAATTGGGGTCGGCAAGGGAACGGTCACGCTTGAAGACTTCGATCATGCCCAGGCAATATTCGTCATTGGACAGAATCCGGGTACAAACCATCCGCGCATGCTGACTGCTCTGCAAAAGGCCAAACAGAATGGCTGCAAGGCTGGTGCACATCAATCCGCTGCCCGAGGTGGGGATGACCCAGTTCAAACACCCGCAGGACGTTTTAGGTTGGATTGGCAAGGGAACCACGCTGGCGGACCTCTTTCTCCAGGTGACGATCAACGGCGACGTGGCGTTACTGAAGGGAATTATCAAAGCCGTGTTTGAAGAAGAAGGACGACGTCAGGGAAAAGTCCTCGACCACGAGTTCATTAAGACTTACACGGAAGGATTTGAAGAATTTGCGATCGCTGACGGTAACACTTCGTGGGATGAGGTCGTTGAGCAATGCGGCATTTCGCGAGAACATAATTGAAGAGGCCGCCAGGATTTTCATTGACTCAGAACGAACAATCTTTTGTTGGGCCATGGGCCTGACACAACACAAGAATGCGGTCGCCAACATTCAGGAGATTGTGAACTTGATGTTGTGCCGCGGGCAGATTGGCAAACGTGGCGCCGGACTCTGTCCGGTCAGGGGGCACAGTAACGTTCAGGGCAATAACACAATGGGAATCTGGGAGAGACCTACGGACTCTTTTCTCGAAAAACTTGGAAAGGAATTCAATTTCGAGCCACCGCGCCAACACGGTTACGACACCGTCAAAGCGATTGCGGCGATGCACGATGGTAAGGCTAGAGTCTTCTTCGCACTTGGCGGCAACTTTCTTTCGGCGACTCCCGATACGGAATACACCGCCGAGGCGCTCCGGCGCTGTAGCCTGACCGTGCACGTTTCTACGAAACTCAACCGAGCGCACTTGATCACGGGTGAACAGGCCCTGATCCTTCCGTGCCTTGGACGAACTGAGACAGACGTGCAAAGTTTCGGTCCGCAGTTTGTAACTACGGAAAATTCAATGGCGGTAGTGCAGGCCTCGCGTGGTTTTTTGAAGCCCGCCTCCGATTGAGCTTTTGAGCGAACCGGCGATTGTAGGCCGTTTAGCAAGGGCCACTCTTGGCAACCGCTCGAGCATCAATTGGGAAACGCTTATTGCTGACTACGATCTGATCCGAGAGCATATCGAGCGAGTGGTTCCCGGCTTTGATGACTACAATCTTCGTGTCCGGCAGCCTGGCGGGTTTCATCTTCCCAGTCCGGTCCGCCAACGCATTTTCAACACTCCCAGCGGTCACGCTGTCTTTACTGTGCACGCGTTGCCGCATCATGAGCTTCAGCCGGATCAATATCTTGATGATGACGATGCGCAGCCACGATCAATTCAACACCTCGATCTACGGACTCGACGATCGCTATCGTGGCATTCACAACGGGCGTCGCGTAGTTTTTCTTAATCGTGATGACGTTGCTCAGCCGGCTTGAGGGAAGGTCAAACCGTGGATCTTATCAGCCACTTCGCGGGCGTGGAACGTGTTGCCAGGAAGTTTGTAGTAGTTCCCTACAGCATTCCCAGACGTTGCGCGGCAACTTACTTTCCAGAGACAAATGTATTGGTGCCGCTGGGCAGCGTTGCCGATAAAAGCAATACGCCGGCGTCGAAGTCGGTGGTGATCAGTATTCGACCGTCTGGGGATGGCGAGTAAAGCAATGACTTTTCAAATCGTAAAATCAGAAACCGTTTCCAAATGCGAGTTATACGCCAACTTGAAACTACAACTTCGCAGCCTACTCGAGGGTGAACGAGACTTCATAGCGAACGCAGCAAATTTATCTTCGTTACTCTACCATTCGCTTCCGGACTTGAATTGGGCCGGGCTCTATTTGCACAAGGGTGGCGAACTAGTGCTGGGACCATTTCAGGGACCGCCCGCCTGCGTGCGTATCGCGATCGGCAAAGGTGTCTGTGGCACTGCCGCCGAACAGCGCCAGACTATTCTGGTTGATAACGTGCACGATTTTCCCGGTCATATCGCTTGCGACAGCGCGTCCAATTCCGAGATAGTTGTCCCGCTAATCGCAGATGACAAACTGGTTGGAGTGCTCGATCTTGATAGTCCGGAATTCACAAGGTTTGACGACGAGGACGCGCGCGGGCTTAATGAGTTAGTGGAAATCTTTATTCAAGCTAGTTCAGAGTTTAAGTAGTACAGAGTTCAAGCTTTAGCTTGGTGACTTCTTAAAAACCCAACCTAAAGGTTGAACTCTAAAACTATTTGAGTGCTTCGGTAAAACGAGGGAGTTTTATGATCACAATTCGCAAGGCTGAAGAGCGTGGCCATTTCGATTTCGGCTGGCTCAATACTTATCACAGCTTCTCCTTCGGTGATTACTACGATCCTAAGCACACGCGCTTTCGTACCCTTCGAGTAATCAACGAAGATTTTGTGCAGCCCGGACACGGCTTCCCTACGCACGGACATCGCGACATGGAAATTGTCACCTACATTTTGCAGGGGGCTCTGGAACATCGCGATAGCATGGGCACCGGATCGATTATTCGCCGTGGTGATGCGCAACGCATGAGCGCCGGCACGGGTGTGACCCATAGCGAAGCTAACCCTTCGCCAGACGAGCCCGTGCATCTGCTGCAAATCTGGATTTTTCCAAGCCAGCAGAATCTGCAGCCTGAATACGAAGAAAAGAAGTTCTCCGACGATGAGAAGCGGAATAGACTGCGCCTCCTCGTTTCGCCTGATGGCAGCGACGGTTCAGTCAAGATTCATCAGGATGCGAGAATCTTTGCGTCGCTGCTCGATGAGGGCGAGCAAGTGGTTCACAGTTTAGACGCGGGACGCAGCGCCTGGCTTCAAGTCGCTGCCGGCTCGGTAAAGTTGAATGATGTTGTCCTAAAGCAAGGCGACGGCGCTGGTGTGAGCCAGGAGTCGCGACTTCGCGTTACTGCCGAAGGGCATGCGGAAGTGTTGTTGTTTGATCTGAAATAGACAGACGTTCCTGTCGATCCTACCAGAGATTATTTTTATGACTGCTGAAAAATCCAGCGAAATACTCGCCGCCTGGGAAACCTCTTCTCAATATTGGAACAAGCATCAGGCACTGATCGAGCAGATGTACGCACCGCTGTCGCGTACACTGATTGAAGAAGCGGGTATTGGTGAGGGACTGTCGGTGCTTGATATCGGTGGGGGCAGTGGCGAGCCTTCCCTGACGATTGCGTCAGTTGTGGGGAGCTCTGGGTCGGTAACTTACACCGATCCGGCGGCCGGTATGGTCAGAGCCGCTCGTGAAGAAGCCAGACGAAGAGGACTGAGCAACATCCAGTTTCATCAGTGTGCGGTGGAAGAAATTCCGTTTGCCGATAGTTCTTTTGATGTAGCGGTAGGCCGCTTGTCGGCGATGTTTTTTCCGGATGTAGTAAGTGGCCTTCGGGAGGTGTTGCGAGTGCTAAAACCCGAGGGTGTTGTTACATTTCTCGTCTGGACCAGCAAGGAGTTCAATCCATTTTTCCGCGTAGTTACCGAAATACTCGATCGATTTGTGCAGGCTGAACCGGAAGCGGAAGATGCGCCGGCAGCTTTTCGCTTTGCCGCGCCAGGAAAGCTCGCCAAACTGCTGCAGAAGGCGGGGGCCACAGCAGTAACAGAGCGCACTTTTGAGTTTTCGATTGAAGCGCCGATTACCGTAGAACAGTTCTGGGAAATGCGCACTGAGATGTCTGACACCTTCAGGAATAAGCTTGCGAGGTTGGTGCCCGATCAAGTGGCTGCAATTAAATATACCGTGCAGAAAAAGATGGCCGGCTATTTCAAGTCAGGAGCTATGGTGATTCCGGGGCAAGTGTTGCTGGTGACTGGCAGAAAACCTGGGTAGTAGCGAGAGGGATTATCAATATTAACGACGGCCATTTCTTACGATCATCTTCTTATGATCATTCCAGGCATGTCCGAAGCTCTGGCTTTGAATCCGTACTTCTCGTAAAACGGGGCAATGCCCTTGTTAGCCATCAAGCAAACGAGGGAACTCGGTCTGGCATTAACTTCGATATAACCCATTAAACCGTCCATGATCATTTTGCCGACGCCCCGGCGCTGATGTTCGGCCACCACGGCGACATCTACAATGTCATAAAACAAGCCGCCATCTCCGATCACTCTTCCAATACCCACCACAGCTTCGTTGTGAACGATGCAGATTCCGAATAGCGTGTTGCTGAGGCCTCGTTGGGCGGCCAGTTCGTCCTTTACGGTCAAGCCGGCTGCCAGTCGCACGGCGTTGTACTCCCGGACTGTGGGTGTGCGTTCTACAATTTTGTAGGGCATAGATATGCTCTCGTTAAGAATGTGCTCTTGGAAATCTTGCGCCTGCGATTTTACTCTTTAACTGCGCCTGCTTCCTCATTACGCTCGATTGGTATTCGGGCAGTACCCAAATCTGCAATAACCTTATTCACCATCTCAACCAAAGATGAATCCTGGTTCATCAGTTCACAGATCTGGCGAATCTGCTCAATCCAGGCCCGAGTCACGCGGTCGCTGTACTTGGCCCGGTCAACGCCATGATGCGTGAGAAAGCGCAGCAAACCGGTGCGCATCTTCTCAAACGACTCCTCGGGGGTGGAATTGCAAAGATAGTAGGTCGCAACGGTCAGATGGCTTAAGTGTGTGAATTCTTCCTTGCTGCTTGTGCAGCTTTCGAAACCGGAAACAAGTGCTTCAATTTCCTGCTCGGTTCTGAAGTAGTCTGCCATCGTCGCTCCTTTCTTATATTACAGGCTCGCAGTCATCTCCCCTGTACTTAGTATTGACGTCAAATGTCTTTCCTGCTCTCAAAAAGAAACGAGGCGGATCGAATATTCGATCCGCCTCGTTCTTCAAATTGTTTTTGTTTGAAACTACTTGGCTGCTGCCGCATTCGAACGAGCCGTCAGACGCGACTTATATCGCGCGGCCGCATTCTTATGCAATGCTCCATTCTGCACTGCCTTATCGATGGTTGAGATTGTCATCGGCAAAAGTTCTTGAATCTGCTTGGCGTCGCCAGAGCCAATCGCCCCACGCAGGTTCTTTATCGTAGTTCTCAAGCGGCTGCGATTGCCCCGATTAATCTTTCGGCGCGCCTCGCTCTGACGCATTCTTTTTTCAGCTGACTTGTGATTGGGCATGCAAATCTCCGTTATCCGTTACAACTAACTCGTGCTTTCGCAGTCTTTACATGGAACAGTTTACACAATGATGGTCGTTGCGCAAGTGGAGGAGTATAAGGACGACCTCAATGAGTGTCAAGCTGCGCCCGAAGGAGGGTGTGGCTTAATTTGCAACGCAAACTGTTAGTTTGCGATGCTGAGCGGCATTCAACGCGCGCGCAAACTAACAGCTTGCGTTACTGGAAAACCAAATTAGGACACTGCCCCGGAATGAGAGCGACTGTGCTCGAGTAGAGCAATATTTGACACCTATTGCAGTGGTGTAGTAGCGTCGAGGCCTACAAGCATATGCCAGCAATTCCAGCACGCTCACGCACCTTTGTTTACCCCCCATCTCGAAGTTTGTCGCCGGCAGAAAGAGAGCGCGACAGCATTTGAAACAAATCGAACTTCCTCCTCGCGGCCTGGAAACGCTTTTTGGTGTTCATGATCAAAACATCAAATACCTGGAGTCGCTGCTCGACGTTCGTATTGATGCTCGCGGGCAGGACGTCTCTATCGATGGCGACCCGGAAGATGTCGTCACCGCACAAAGAATTCTGGAAGATTTTTCAGAACTCTTTCGGGAAGGGCGGTCGTTTACTGATAAGGAGTTGCGCGAAGCGTTCGCTCAGATTGCCGAAATCGCGCCTTTAGTTTGCGTGATTATTTCACCAAGGCGCGCTTCAATCCGGCCGGT
>CAWEIN010000009.1:0-51584 GCA_963809065.1 Blastocatellia bacterium | reverse complement strand
AGACCAAGGATGAACGATTCACTGAGAATATCATCTATCTTCGCGACAAGCTCCTCCCCTGGATGCGTGCCCGGCTGCAGCGCAGTCTTGTTTCCCAAACCCTCGCTGCCGCGCTTGGCCTCGAAGAATCGATCACCAAAACGCTGGTCGAGCGAGTACTCGATTCCACAGCTCCATTACCCGGCGCGGGTAAGGCCCAGCCTGCGTTGACGGATTTCCTCGATGAATCCGCTCTCAACGATCTGCTGAAACTGGTTAAGGACCAGGGCGGACCGCAGGCCTTTGACATCCTGAACCAGAAGACTCCGCCCGTGCTCTCATTCATCCGTGTATTTAAAGCCGCTCAAGTGGCAAAGGCGTTTGAAATGACAGAGGCGGAGCTTACATATCTGTCCGACAATGCTTCCTCGTTCGAGAATTTCAATCTCAATAAACTTCCGTTGGAGCTTACGCAATCGGAAACGCTGACCAAAGCGTTATTCCTCGGCTGGATCGCCCTCGAGCAGTTCTTTCGCATGCTTAACAGCCTGCCCAAGAGCGAGAAAACTCTGGTAGATGTGCTCAAGGACAAGTCAGTCCCAACAATTGTGGAAGCGACGGGATGGGATAAGCAGTGGGTGGACTCGTTGCTCAAATCTCTTCCGGACGGACTCGGTATCGGACTCGCCAATCTCACGGTCGCTGATCTCGTGAAGCTGCGCAGCGCGATAGCGTTAATCAAGCGCACCGGCGCTCCGGCAAAAACCCTGCTTCTTTGGTCCCACAAAGAGCCAGACCACGCTTACGCTGAAGAAGTGATCGAGACCGTGAAATCCCGTTATGTGCAAAGCGAATGGCTAGAGGTGGCACGCGCCTTAAACGATCCGCTTCGCGAAAAGCAGCGAGCAGCTCTAGTAGATTTTCTCGTAGCGCGGATGTCGTCGCCCCATCCTCAGTTGAAGATTTGGAGTTCGCTCAAAGAGTCTGTCACCGAACTCCAGCGCAAGCTCAATGTTGCGCTCAGTGACATCCCCGGTGTCGGCATTCAGGTGACCGGTACTTTTGATAACCCGACCGAGTTTGCTGTGAAATCTTTGCAGCAGATTAACAGCTTGAATGTGACAGGAGTTGCGGATTCCGTGACCTGGGCTGTCCTCGATCGAGCGGTCGGTGATGTCTTTGATAAGAACAGTCTCCTGGGACACTTCCTGATCGATATTGAGATGAGCAGTTGTATGCTCACCTCTCGCATCAAGCAAGCAATCTCCTCGGTACAGATGTTCGTGCAGCGTTGCCTGCTCAATCTGGAATCCGAAGTCAGTCCGGACGACATCGACGCGGACCAGTGGAAGTGGATGAAGAACTATCGCGTATGGGAAGCAAACCGCAAAGTCTTCCTCTATCCTGAAAACTGGATCGAGCCTGAGCTGCGTGATGACAAGACGCCGTTCTTTAAGGAGCTGGAGACGGAGCTTTTGCAGGACGAACTTACCAACGAGACGGTAGAGTCGGCGCTCATCAATTACTTGTACAAGCTGGACGAGGTTGCCCGGCTGGATATTCGTGGCTTTTGTAAAGAGGAGAAAGAGGAAAACCACGAAGCAAAAGAAATCTACCACGTGTTTGGACGCACATGGAATCCCCCGTACTCGTACTACTACCGGCGAGGGCTTTTTCCGAAGGACGGCTCCATTGCCGACGAGTGGACACCATGGGAGCGGTTGGAACTGGACATTCAAGGGGATCACATTTTGCCGCTTGTGCGGCACGGACGACTTTGCTTGTTCTGGTTGATGTTTGCTGAAAAGCCTGATCCAAATGAGTCCGAGAGTTCGACGAAGGACAAAGCGACGGGCTCGTGGGACGTACGCCTCGCCTGGAGCGAGCGCAGTGAAGAGACCTGGAGAAGCAAGGTGCTCGTTGAAGACTCGCTGAGCATTCCAAACGTCGTTACGAAAAACGAGATTGGCCAGCTGCTTAATTCACCAGCGAGCCACGTTCTCGTGCCGGTAGAGCAGAGTGACTCCTTAGTGCTCGCTTTGTACCGAGACGCCTATGAAATCGTTCCGCAGTTTGAGCTTTCCATCATTAGCCTGGGGTCATTCACTCTCCCACCGTGTAACGGTAAAGCGCATACAACTCAGAATGCGCCCTCAATTTCTCTAATGAGGCCGGCATTCGCTCGCTCGTCGGATCAGCGTCTGGCCGCTACGCAACTCCTGGCACTCTCCGCCTCCAATTCTCCTACCAACGGGAAGAACGTTCTTATCTCGAAGGAATCAGTTCGGTACGAGATTGCTAGAGACTGGAAGGCGGTTGGCGGACAATACGCATTTGCTCTTCAAGATCCTTCACAGACCTACTTCGTCCGGCCAGTGTTTGAAACTGGCACTGTTCCTCAGAATACAGAGAACTGGAGCGAAGCGAACGCGAGTATTAAGAAACCTGCGGAGGTTGATACCAAGAAAGGGTGGACAAAACAATCGTCTGACGAGGTCGCTGAACTTGCAGGCAATACGATGTCTGGCAGTTAGGAAAGGAGACTGTTATGGCCACAAATGGATTGCCAGGAGGCGTCTCCGACGAAGAAAAACTTCGCTTCTACGCCTTTCAACATCCCTACGTCTGTACATTTGTTGAGCAATTGCAGAAGGCGGGGATTCCTCAACTACTGACCATAGCCAACCAAAGGTTGTATCGAGATAACCCCTCCCATAACGACATTAGTTGGGGAGCGTTTCCTCCAAAACCTGGACAGAAAAGCAACTTTTTCGAGTACATTTACTCCCCTACAGACATAGTTGATAAAGATTATCCACGCTTCAATGTTGACTTCGATCTTTCGGGTGCCTATTCCGAATACAACTGGGAACTCTTTTTCCATATCCCCCTTTTCATCGCCACCCGTCTGATGCAGGACCAGCGTCATGAAGAGGCGATGCAATGGTTTCAATACATCTTTAATCCGATGACGGATGACACCGCCGCCGTTCCTGAACGCTACTGGAACTTCAAACCATTTCGCGATCAAGGTGTGCCGGAGCGCATACAAGATCTGTTATGGACGCTACAAGATCCGACAGCCGCCCAAACGAAGAAGCAGGATGTAAAATCCGCGATCGCCAACTGGCGCGAGCACCCCTTCCAGCCACACCGTATCGCGCGCGGTCGACCCGGCGCATACATGAAAACGGTCGTGATGAAATGCCTCGACAACCTCATCGCGTGGGGAGACAAGCTTTTCAGCCGCGATACCATCGAATCGATCAACGAGGCCACTCAACTCTACATTCTTGCTGCCAATCTGCTTTGGATACGGCCGCGCAGTGTGCCGCCAGTCGTGAAAGAGAAGGGATCTCCGCCGACGTACTCGACGCTGCGAGAAACACTCGACGATTTTTCCAATGGCATTGTGCAAGTCGAGACCTTGATCCCATTCTCATTTGGCGCTGGCGGAGACGGAATGTCAGGGGGAACCAAAAATATTCTTGGGCTTGCCAATCTCGCCTTCTGCATTCCCCACAACGACAAGCTGCTCAGCTACTGGGACACGGTCGAAGACCGCCTGTTCAAGATCCGCCACTGTATGAACATCGAAGGGGTGGTTCGCGAGCTGCCGCTGTTCGAACCGCCTATCGACCCCGCACTGCTCGTTCGGGCTACCGCCATGGGGCTGGATCTCAGCCAGGTGCTCGACGATCTCGCCGCGCCCCTACCGCATTACTGCTTTGTGTTCATGCTGCAAAAGGCTCGGGAATTCTGCGAGGAACTGAAGCAGCTTGGAAGTCTGCTACTGTCTGCGCTCGAGAAGAAGGACGTCGAGAAGCTAGCTCAGCTTCGTGCGGGCCATGAGAAAGCTTTGCTTGAAGCAGTTCGTGAGGTAAAGCGTCAGCAAATTAAGGAAGCAGAGAATACGCTCGCCAGTCTTGAGCACGCGCGAACCCAAGCGTCGGTGAGAAAGCAATTCTATAGCAATCGGGCATTCACAATAGCGGGAGAGAAGGAGCAACTCGCAATGCTTACGCTTGCGACCGCACTCCAAACGGGCGGTCAGGGTTTGCAGCTGGCCGCATCATTCGCACATGGCTGGCCGGATCAGTTTATCGGGTCTGTGACGGGCACCGGCGGAGGTGCAATATGGCTCAGTCGAATTGCGGGTGGGTCCTCGAGCGGCGCCGCCCTTCAGAGCGCCGGTCGTGCCCTCGAAATCCTCGGGGCCGTGGCACAGGCGCGCGGTAGTGTTAGCGGCATCCTTGCAGGATATCGGAGGCGTGCTGACGATTGGAAACTTCAGGTCGACATCGCCGGCGCGGATATTAAGCAAATCGATAAGCAGATGGTCGCGGCGGATTTTCGCCGCCAGATTGCCGAGAACGAGCTGACGAATCATGAAAAACAAATGGAGCAGGCGAGTGAAATAGAGGACTTTCTCCGCGAGAAGTTCACGAACCAGGATCTCTACTCCTGGATGTGTTCGCAGGTGTCCGCAGTTTACTTCCAAGCTTACAAGCTGGCGTATGATCTAGCGAAGCGTGCCGAGCGGATGTACAGGCACGAACTGGGTATCCCGGATTCCCATCTCATTCAATTCGGCGCATGGGACAACCTGCGAAAAGGCCTCCTGGCAGGCGAACGGCTCTCGCTGGACCTGCGACGGCTCGAAGCGGTCTACCTCGATCAGAACAAACGGACCTATGAGCTCACTAAACACGTGTCGCTCGCCCGGCTCGATCCACTCGCGCTCATCAGTCTGCGACAGACCAGTGCGTGTGAAGTAGATATCCCGGAAGCGCTGTTCGACCTGGACTATCCGGGCCATTACCTGCGCCGGATCAAGTCAGTGAGCCTCACGATTCCGTCCGTGACAGGGCCCTACACCAATGTGAGCTGCACCCTAACCCTACTCAAGCACTCGGTGAGGCGCAAATCCACGAAAGCCTCAGTCAAGGAACCGCCGGAGGAATCATTCAGCCTGTCGCAGTCAATTGCAACCAGCGCCGGCAGAAACGATGCGGGTTTGTTCGAGCTGAACTTCCACGACGAACGTCGCCTTCCGTTCGAGGGCGCCGGCGCCGTCAGCAAGTGGCGCATCGAGCTCCCCACGACAGCGAGGCAGTTCGACTACGACACCATATCCGATGTCATTCTTCACCTCAGCTACACGGCACTGGAGGGAGGCGCGGCATTCAAACAAGGCCGCGAGTCCGAGCTGAAGAACACATTGTCAGGGACAGCCGGATCAGCTGGACTGTACGCAGCGTTCGAGTTCCGGCACGACTTCCCAAACGAATGGAACCTGTTGCGACAAGGTAAAGCGGTCTCGCTGTCTCTCGGTTACGATCGCTTCCCCTATTTCACGAGCCTGATGAATCTTACAATTGATGCTTCCGACTGGCTTGCCCAAATGGACACGAAGAGCGAACCTGCCGTCACCCTGCAACCTTCCGGAACGGACGCGCCAGTCGAGATCACCTGGAAGGAGTCGATGGGTCTGTTCGCGAGCGTAAAGGATCCTACTGCGCCCGCGCCGTCACTTCCGTCGCTCACATTCGGCGAGTCATTTAAGTTGTCCTCGGCGAGCGGTGACCACCTCACGGCGCTCTGGTTGCTCATTAAATACAAGGTGAGCCAGTCGTAGCCGCAATCAAGTCTCACGTAGGCTGGGACTCTTCGCGCGGAGAAAGAGCAAGGCAGATCCACAACAGACTCTGAGTCAGCTAATCCAAACTCGGTTGGTACACTCGGCGGTAAGGTGTATTTCTTAGAGTGGAGAGCCAAATTCCGTCAACTGAGCAAAATGAACGGTGCCGAGGGCGGGACTCGAACCCGCACGCCCTTGCGGACAACGGATTTTAAGTCCTTTGAAATCGGTATCACCTGGTCTTACGAAAACGATCCATACCAGTAATTACGCGTCTAGCGGTCGTCAACGTCGCTGCCCTTGCGGCACCTCCTAAGCGATCGATCTTTCAGTCTGCCCCACTTTCTTGAGACAAACTTGTGACAAGACTACCTGCCAACAAGTAGCATCAGGTAAGAACAAATGAAGAAGAGTTGTCTGGCACCCAGTCGCTGATCGCAATTGTTCCGGTCGTCAAATCGTTGATTCGAAGCGGGATCGAGGTTGAACTGTTCTCAGTGGACCTGCTGACTAAAATCAACAGGGGCTCTCTCGGGAGCGCGCATATTAACTCATTGATCTAATTGAAAATAATGGTGAGCCGAGCAGGGCTCGAACCTGCGACCCGCTGATTAAGAGTCAGCTGCTCTACCAACTGAGCTATCGGCCCATTAAGCGGAATGGAATTATACGTCGGTCAACTGACGTGTCAAGGCAACAAGAAAGTGAGAAGTGAAAAGTGAAGAGTGAAAGCGTCAGAAGTAAAGCACTTCGCTTTCACTTTTCACCTTTCACTTTCGCTTTTCTCTCTGTCCTAATTCGTCGCTGACGCACACTCTGCCTTCGCCAGCAACTTGCTTATGTTTTCAATCAATCCTTCGATATCAGGCTTTGCTACGTAAGCGTCGGCGCCCGCTGCGATAGCCTCCACCCGATGAATCTCATAGGCGTCGCCGGTGTAGAAGATGCACGGAACCCCAGGTGTTATCTGGTTCAGCTTCGTGCACAATTCGACGCCATTGCCGTCTGGCAATCGTTTATCCAGAACGTAGAGATCAAACTCTTTACTCGCTGCGAGCGATAGCGCTTCCTGCATCGTCGCCGTAGTTGTAACTTTGTACTCTTCATCTCCCAGCAGAATTTTAAGCATTTCAGCCGTATCATCGTGGTCATCGATGATCAGGACACGGCATTTTACGTTGGGCATAGGGGAACCTCCTTGAAGATGCTAACTGAGGGAAGAGGGCAAGGATTCTATAATTATTTGGCCCCACGCACCAGCGGCGGCTGACGATTCCTACCGGCTGGTCTTAGCCACCATCAGTCGTGGGTTGGATTCCTTTTCCATATCGATCGGTGCGGCGCCGGAACCGCAATAACTGGGGCGTCAACTCTTAGGATCCACCGGTCGCCAGGGATCCTGCATCGCCTTGAGCAACTGATTGATCGCCTCAGTTTCCTCGTCGTCGGGCTGGCGTAGTTCTTTGTAATTCGCGATGGCGGAGAGAGCTGCGGCCAGATCGTTCAACTTGAAATGGGCGAGGGCCAGGTTGAAGTAAACAAGGGAAAAGCGCGGCTCGATTTGCGCCGCAGCTTCATAGTGAAGGCGCGCCAGCGGGAGTTGGCCGGCGTCAAAATAAAGATTGCCCAGGTTGTAATGGGCCTCGACGTGTCGCGGCTCGTGCTTTAGCGCGAGCGTGAAGTTGTCGAGCGCGGCGGCGACGTTTCCGAGGTCTTTATTTATGATTCCGAGGTTGCAATAGGCCTCAGCCACGTTGTCGCCGTCGGTGATCGCTTCGAGGTATGACTCAACCGCCTTCGGATCGTTCTGATCATCCAGGACTAACGCTTCTTCAAAGGGAGTCCGGAGCCGCGAAACTCTGGCCTCGCCGGTGCCCCGAAAAAGACTCAACTGTCCCTGAAGCTCCGCCTCAATCTGGCGAATGGTGTGGCCCTGGGCACGCAATTCGCGAACACGTCTAAACTGCGTCAGCGCCTGGAAGTCGTAGCTGAATTCATTCGAGTTGGGAGTGGGCGTGCCCTGGATGATGCCTTGTTCAGTCCAGCGGCGGATCGTACGTTCGCTCAATCCGAAGAGCTCTTTGATCTCACGAACGGAATAGTTTGCCTTAACGCGCTGGTAGTCAGCCTTCGCGGGAACACGTGAGGGGAAGGACAAAACCTTATTGCTGTTTTCTTTCATCTATAACGCTGGATGTAACGCAAACTGTTCGTTTGCGTCCATCGGATTTCGTTGCGCAAACTGAGAGTTTCGCTTTCTAGAAAACACGCAAACTAATAGTTTGCGTTACGAAAGAAGCAAACTAAACAAGAGATGCTCAGGAAGCCTTTCGTCTCTTGACTGCTTTTGGCTTAGCTTCTGCCTTAACCAACGTAAGCGATTTCTTTTTTGCTGCCGCAGGAGCCGCCTTAACCATCGGCTTCCGGTTCGACTGCTGCAAGCTCTTCTTCAACGCGCTCATAATATCAAGTCTGGGCAGTTCTTCAACCTCAAATTCAACTACCTTCTTGCCCTTGATCTTCGAGTCGATGAGGCTCCTGAGCGCAACGTTATACTGGTCGACAGTATCAATCTCCGACATCGTTGTGACCATCTGTTCGACCAGCATCGTCGCCATCTTCATCTCATTTTTGTCGACCTTAGTGGCGCTGGCCAGCTCCGGCACGTCCTTCATGCTACGAATCTCATTTGGGTAGTGCAGCTTCTGCATCACTAGACCGTCTTCGTGTGGGAACAGTGCGACCATGTCTTCGCGATCTCGCAATACTATCTTGCCGATTCCCACTTTGCCCGTTTGCTTCATCACCTCGCGCAATAATGCGTAGGGCTTTTCTGAAACGGGACCGTCCGGTCCGGCGTAGTAAGGGGCATCGTAGAACGTCGTCGGAATCTCGGAACTATCTACAAAGCCGACGATGTCAACCGCTTTGGTAGTTTTGATTTTGACTTTGGCGATGTCTTCGGGCTCGACGATCGCATAGCGGTCAGGCTCATATTGATAGCCCTTGGTGATTTGGTCGTTGCTCACGACCTGGCTGCATTTTTTGCAGCGCTTGTCGTAGCCGATTGGGCCGTAGTCTTCACGGTGAAGTTGGTTAAACTGAATCTTCTCGGCCGTCTCGATGGCGTTGTAGATGCGAACCGGGATAGCTACCAACAGGAATCGAATGTGGCCTTTCCAGATGGATCTCATTTCAGTGTCTCCTGGCAGCAGGCTTTTGCCTGTTTCAAGCGCGGGTCGGGGCTTTTAAAGTCGGTTTTCAAGCCTGTCTTTTAGACTGTTTCACCGGCTCTTCGGCCGGTGTTGGGGCGTATTATGGGGCCCAACCCTGCTTAAGTAAAGCCCTATTTTGTTGAGCTTTTTCGAGCTGGTGGCAGCCCGATTTCTCTGTGCCCCTCCGTGCTCCCTGTGCCTCTGTGGTGAGTTTTTCCTTAGCCCCACCACAGGGGCACAGAGAACACAGAGAACGCACAGAGGAACTGGATCGGGATTGGATCCCACCTCAGCCGAAATTACTGCTTATCCATTTCTGAATGAGCGCCCACTCGGAAGTGGTTGACGGCGCCGTGTAGCTAGTCACTGCTGCTTGCATCGCCTGAATTGCAGCGCTGGAAAAGTCATTTAATGCAATCGGAGTGGCGAGTGGGATGTGGGCGCGGACATAACGTGCATACTGGCCGCCCAACAATTGTGCACATTGAAAGTCATCAAGCTCAGACGTCGCGTCGAAGAAGGCGGACATCAGCGGCAACGACGGGGTGTAAGGTTGATTGGCGATAGCGTCGATAGGTTGCGAAGTAGGGAACACCCAGAACAACGGACCGAAATTTCCCGCGCCGACAGTATTGATGATTGATGCCGGATAACAGTCAAGCATGTTGCCCGTACTAATCGATAGCATCCAGATGTTATCGAGCGGAACGCCGGAGGCCATCAAACTGGTGAGCGCGATGGTGCCGGGATTATTGGCGAAGAGTCCACCGTCAGCGCAATAACCATACGTGGGATGCTGGTACGGCGGAAAATACATCGGCGCGGCACTCGTGCTCATGGCCGCATCAATCACCAGTGTTACGCCGCTATTGTTATTTTGCAGGTTCGGCAGGTTGGTCAGTTGCAGCGGGACCCAGGTGTTGTTCGAGTCGCAAAGCTGCAGCGTGTTCACCAGTACATATTGCGGAGCTGCCGGTGAAGCCGGCACCAGACTATTGAGCGTTGCCGTGGCGGTGCTGCCGAGCGTGTTTACAATCGCCTGCTTTAGACCGCTGTTGTCATACCAGGCACAGAGTAGTTCCATGATGTGATCCAGAATGTACGTCCACCAACTACTGGCCGACGCATTCGCGGCTTTGGCGCTGGCGATGTCCGCGGCGAGTTGCGTGTTTCCCAGGCAGGCACTGGTCGTAAAAATTTTGCCGCCATCGTCCTGGTAGAGATTCACTATCTCCGTCAAATCGATTCCACACGCCATGGCGAGAGAGATTATTCCTCCGGTCGAGGTACCGGCGTGCAGATAGGTTTGACCGAGAAAGTTTGGGTTGTCGGAATTTATCTGCTGCAAGAGCAGGGCAACGATAAGGCCGCGAATGCCACCGCCGTCACAGGAAACGATCAATTTGTCAGTTGCCGGGTTAAACTGCGCAGTCATCTTATGAGTCTCCTTTTCGAGGTTGAGGATTGAAGTGGTTGAGTCTGAGAGCGGCGTGAGCTTATTCCGAAATTAAAAGTTAAGCAATGGGAGTTTGCGATCTACCTGGCAGGGAAATAACGCCGTGCCAAACTAACCAGTACTGTAGAAAATCCTTGTACACCCGCGACTCTTGCGGTAGATTTCGTGCGCACTACTCATCCACAGGGCACTCAATCTTGAACCGCTGCGAGTCCTTAGCGCAGTCTATTGAATCTCACTAACGCCGTCGTTCCCGACCATGGCCTTGGCAGGGGTTACTCTAAAATTAACAAAGGAGTCTGGAAGATGTCCGGCTACTGCAAACGTCTCACACTCACGATTTTGTTCCTGGTTCTTTCAGCGTTTCAAGGAATCTCTAATTTGAATGCCGGGCAGAGGTCGGCAGTTACCACAAGCCAGCCGGTCAGGATCGAAACTGTCGCACCTCAGACTTCGCCATGCGCTGGTGGTCGTGAGAGTGGACTGCCGTTGCCAAGTACCTTTTTGCCGAACAGGCTTCCGGCTTTCCAGGCGGAATTAAAGTCTTTTCTTACCAAGGGCGTGTATCGCGAACTGAAGTGGTGTGAAGACAAGGGACTGCGCGATACCGGCCCGTACGTAAATAACACCAGCTACGGCGTCCACCCGACGGTAAAGATTTACTATTCGCCCGCGGTCGTCAACTGGCTGCTCAGGAAAAATCCCGACGATGTCATTCCCGACGGCGCCATGATTGTAAAAGAGCAATACGCCGCTCCGGCAGCGCGTTATCAACTGCAGGGGCCGCCCTTGCTCAGAGGCTGGACCATCATGATCAAGGATGCGAAGGGCGCAAAGGATGGTTGGTATTGGGATGAGAGTTGGGCCGCGCAATGCGTGGACAACGACAACCCGCCATTTGCCGTTCCTTATGGAGGCTTCGGGCTCTATTGCACGCGTTGTCATGCCTCTGCCGAAAAGGAGTTGACGTTTAGTTATACGAAGAACATCAAAGGCTTTCCGGGCGACTACGACACTTTCTTTGTTGACCTTTCGTGGGCCGCTGAACCTACACCGCCACCGCCGCCGCTGCCTGGTCCCTGCGATGCTCCCGCGAGCGATCAGGTCGTGCCTACCGGAGGACACAATCAACCGCCGGTGGATTTGCGGCAACAACTCGCCATGGAGATCCTCAAAGAAAAGTCGGCGCTGCCGTCGTCGTTAACCGCGGATCCGCAGTTCGTGGCCTTTTACAAATCAATCTCTCCCGTGCCACTGGACAAGGTGAGCAAATTTCCCGGAGAGACTTATGACCACATCGTCGCGCAAAATCTCGGTTCACAGCCGTCGCCCTCGCCATCACCTAATCCAAATCAGTTTCTAACGTCGGATGCCTGCATGGGCTGCCACAGCGCTGGCACCTACGGCAACGTGATGCTTTACGCCGGCGGCGCGCAGCCAGATGGCTCGACGCCGAAGATGAACGTTTCGCCTTTCGGTGAATGGCGCTGGTCACCAATGGGCCTGGCCGGACGTGATCCGATCTTTTATGCGCAACTCGAAAGCGAAGTCGCTTTCATGCAGAACTTCTTCAAAGACAACAAGCCAAAAATGGACGCTGCGATCAAAGGCGTCAGCAACATTTGCTTCAAGTGTCATGGCGTCATGGGAAAGCGGCGAATCGACGATGATCACGGCGGAACGAACCGAGGTGATTTCAGGCCCGAATTTATTTTCGCTACTTATGACAATCCAGCCTCAAACAATCCCCAGGCTTATGTCTACGGCGCACTGGCTCGCGACGGCGTAAGTTGCATGGCTTGTCACCGGACCGTTGAAGACAAGCTGGCGAGAAATGAAACCGATCCGCTGACGAGTTTTCTGAAAAACAATATTACCGGCAACTTCACGGTGGGCGCCGCCGATCAAATCTTCGGTCCCTTTAAGGACGACGAAATTGTCACTGACCCGATGAACAACTCGCTCGGGATCAAACCCAAACATGATCCGTATATCAGGAGCTCACGGATGTGCGGCAACTGCCACACCATCAATCTGCCGTTGATGGACAACCCGACACTCAATCCCGGCAAGCCACACCTCGAACAGTTAACTTATCTGGAGTGGCTCAACAGCGGTTATCAAAATGAAGTTGGACACAATCCGAAGGCGCGCACCTGTCAGGATTGTCACATGGAAACGAAGTATTCCAACTTTAAGGGAACTCTGAACGTGCCCCTGATTCAACAACCGATCGCGATCATCGAGGACGATCAATATCCGCAGGCTGGTAACCGTTTACCTTCGGATAAAATTCGAGTTCGTTTCAGAGAGAAGGGTTTTGCCCGTCATCAACTTCAAGGTCTGAATGTTTCGTTACTGGAGTTGTTTCGCCAGTTTATGAAGGGCTATCAATCCAATGGCAGCACGATGCTGGCTAATCAGATACTCGGCGTGCGACAGAATGACTATATGTCCGGCCTGGACGATCTGGCGACGGCAATCGACGCTTTTCAGGAACAGGCAAAAAACACAACGGCGGAGGTGGCGTTATCGCCGGTTACCATCAGCAACCAGAAACTCATTGCCGACGTTCTGGTCACAAACAAAACCGGACACCGTCTACCGAGCGGTGTTGGCTTTCGCCGTGCCTTTCTGGAGTTGCGCGTGATCGAAAACAGCAGCGGACGAACCGTGTGGTGCTCTGGCTGCACCAATGAATTGGGCGTCATCGTGGATGGCGGCAGCAGTCAAAACAAACGGCTGCCGTCAGAACTCTTCGACGTTTACAACGACGGCAGCAAGCCTGCGAACCATGACTATCCAGTCCCCTGCAACGCCAACTATTTACCCGGCATTAACCCGCAGTATTACCAGCCGCATTTCTATTGGGATCTCGACAAAGAAACCGGCGTGGCAATCACGCGGCAGGATCAGGTACAGATTTACGAAGAGCTGAACCTGAATAACCAATGCGCCTTAACCACCAGCTTCATCCGGCGTGATTATCAACTCAAGGATAATCGGCTGTTGCCATACGGCTGGACCAGCACCGGCCCGCTTCGAGCTGACAAGACGCCATACATCCCGGCGGAGTTTCTGCATGAAACTCAACCGGTAAAGGTGGGGGCCGATCCGGCTTACGCGAACGGTAGTGGCACCAACGTCGTCAGATATGAAATGATATTGCCGGCAGGGCAGGATTGGATCCGGCAAACCTGACAGTGAAGGCGACGCTCTACTACCAGAGCATACCGCCATATTATCTTGAACGACCGCTTCAAACAGGCTCCGGATCAACCGGCAACGCAGCGGCTTTACTACCTGACTTCCAATCTACAAACCAAGGGCACAGCAATTGAGAATTGGAAGCTTTGCAATCACGAGCAGCAGCGAACCGGTGACTGCTCGCTAAAAGCTCGCATTCCCAGCGCCAAAGGCGCGAAAGGTGAGAGCCTGGGCATGGCCCAGGTTGGCGCGACAGTTTCAACTTACATGCTTTAACGCATTGCGCATCGCCGTTGCTGATTGCCAACGTTGCGTCGGATCTTTGACGAGTGCGCGATCGATGATTTCGCAGACGGCTTCGGGAAGGTGAGGCGCCTGCTGCCGCAGTGGAATCGTGGGCTGCTCGAAAATCGCCTTAATCGTTTCAGCCATGTTGGTACCTCTGCCGATGTTCAGCGCCAGTCGGCCGGACAACAAGCTGTAGGCAGTCATCCCGACCGCGTAAACGTCTGACTGCGGTCTTACGTCGCGAAAATTTCTCAGTTGTTCGGGCGACATATACGCGAGAGTGCCCGCCATTTCTCCAGCCACCGTAACCCCGCTCAGGCCTGATTGTTTGAAGCTCTTCGCCAGTCCAAAATCTGTCAACTTCGCTGATAAATTCGGCCACGTGCCGCTCACCAGAATATTCTGATCTTTGATATCACGATGAATGTAGCCCTGAGCGTGCGCGTATGAGAGAGCATCGAGAATCTGCGACACGATCTCGAGCGTTTCTCGTTCGGGCAGACGACCGCCACGCGCGTCAGCCAGTCGCGCAGCGTCGGCTCCATCGACGAATTCAGTTACCAAATAGACGACGCCGTTGTGCACGCCCCGATCTTTGAACTCTACAATGCTGGGATGCTTGAGAGACGCAGCTACATCGATCTCGCGCATGAAGCGGCGCATTGCTTTGTCGCTTACGGCAAACTCCGGAAGCAGTGTCTTGATGGCGACGGCGCTTCCGGTCGATTGATGTCGCCCTAGCATTACGCATCCCATGCCGCCACGGCCGAGCACCCTCACCATGTCGTAGCCGGGAATCGGCTGGGGACTTTTCTTCAGCTCGATACGACAGTCCTCACAAAGGAAAGTCAAATGTTCTTCCGCGGAAGCCGCCTGCGCTTCTTCGCGCCGATCGCAATTCAAACAGGCCACTGTGATGATCGTGGGCTTAACCGGGTAATTAGCAACGGAATTCACTCGCTCGCCTCGCGAATTCAGACCCGCAGCGCTGACTGAGCCCGTACTCACTTCAACGAGCAAAACCGTTTCGCCTCCCTGGATTTGAGCGCCATTCTCAAGAAACGCTTCGGATACTCTTTGCCCATTAACATAGGTGCCGTTGGTAGAACCAAGGTCGCGAAGGAAGCAATGCGGCGGAGTTATCTCCAGCAGACAGTGATTACGCGAGAAAAACTTGTCGTTGGTAAGGCAGAGGTGAGCGTCGTTACTGCGCCCGATTAGAAAAGTGTCTGGTTGGGTGAAGCAGAAGACCCGACCCTGGTAAGGTCCTGCCAAAACTTTGAGGTCAACTTGCATATCAGGACTTAGGACTCAAGAGTCAGGATTCAGAGTCGGAAGATTGAATGTCAAAATGCGGCGTTGTGGTCGTAATTAGTCAGCTACTTCTAAGACCCAAAGACCTAAGACCTCAGACCTCCTCACTTCCGAGTCCTGAGTCCTGAGTTCTGAGTCCTGTCTTCGATTACCTCCGGATCTCGAGATCGTCGAACGCGACTTCGGTTGTGCCGCTGGTGTAGAGTCCGGCGATGCCGGCCTTGAAGTTGTCCTTATCGGTAATGCGATTGACGTACTGGCCATTGACATAAAACGTGAGTTCGGAACCACGGGCCCGCACCTCCAGCGCATTGGACGCCGCGCCGCTGTGGATGGCGCTGGACGTAGTCCAGGGGACCAGCGCCGTCTGTTTGCCGCCTTTGTGCTTCACTATTTCATACTTCGTTTCCGGACCGGTGTAGATCAACAGCGCGTAGTCTTCAAGCTCATTGCTCGCCGATCTTTCACCATGCACGATAAGACCAAACCCCGCCGCCGTCGACGTCCCGTCAACGCTGCGCAACGCTACACTAACCGTTGCATTTTCTGTCTTGTAATCCTGAGAGGGAGCATACATCACCAGATATTTATCTGCCTTGGCCCGCATGTGGTATTCGTCGCCGGCATACCAGATGTCGCCGAAATCGTAAGTGCCTGTGCCCCATTTCTGGGTTGAAAAATCGTCGGAAGTAGTCGCCGGAAGACTTGCGTTTGCGTTGACATTACTAATGTTCGCGTTGGCGTTGGCGTTTGTATTTATGTTGCGGTTGCCGAGCCGGTTAACGTTCGCCCGATTTGAGTTGTTGTTTGAATTAGAGCCCATGCCGGCGAGTGCGATGATCATAACCACGGCGCCGATGCCGAGGAGTGCAACCAGGGCGACCGCGCCCAGAATCCACCAGATTGCTTGTGACTTCTTAACCTGTCCCGGCACTGAAAGTTGCGACTGCTGTTGACCAAACTGAGAACCATGGCGGGCAACGGGAGCAGAAACCTCGTAAGTCGGAGCAGCCTGACGGACGACTTCAGCTGGTGGGTGTCCTGTATCGCGTGGGTCGGTATAGCGAATCGTGGCATTCGGATCGAAGCCGGGCGGGGGACTGCTTACCAGTGGGGTGCCATCTTCCAGACAGAAGTTTAGCGAGGCATCCGTGTAAGTACGATTACAAGTTGGGCAGCTTTTCATTCTGGCTCACAGTCTAAAGTCCAAAGGCTAACGTCCAAAGTCGAGACCAGGAGCCTGGTGGCGATTACAAAAAGGCCGCTGACTCTCGTTCAGCTAAAGGTCCAAAGTCGAGCTTGGCGAAACAGACTTGGGCTTTGGACCTTGAACTTTGGACTGAGCGCTATTATTAGGGAAACGCGAGTGGGGCTCAAGCGACCAGCCGATCAATACCTTCAAATTTTAAGAACGCATTTATTCTGCAAGTATTGATCAATTGACTCTTTTGGCTGGTCGCTATCGCTCCCAGTTCTGACTTTGACTGGGCGATGTCGAAATTCTTGCAACAAACGGTAGAGGTTCGCAAAGCCGACGTGCTGGCAGAATTTTTACTTGACTCCTACGATGGTTGTATGCAGAAGGCCGATTTTGAATTTAATAATATTCCACAGGCTTATTTCATAACGTTCCGAGGCTACGGTACGTGGCTTCACGGAGACAAGCGCGGCTCAGTGGACAGAAACCACAACCGGTTTGGACCCCACGTCTGATGCCAAACGAACGACGACGTCGGCTGAACCTCGAAAGGCTCAAGCATAAACCGGTGCGTTTAGAAGAACCGCTGGCTATTGTGATGGTGAAAGTCCTTGGGCCAAGCGTGGGAGCAAGATTTGTTTATGGACGAACAAGGTGAATAGTGTGGAAGTAAAAGACAAAATCAAAACCGCAAGCGATGTGACTCGATGAACGATCACAGTCGGCACACAAAATCAGAACTGGGAGCGTAGCGACCAGCCAAAGAATAAATGGATCAAAACGTGCAGAATAATGGGTCCTCAAGACTTGAGGGTATTGATCAGTTGACTCGTTTGGCTGGTCGCTATCGCTCCCAGTTCTGACTTTGAGGGCCGATAGGTTTACCACAGCGGCCACAGAATTTTGTGCCGCTCGAATAACTACTGCCACACGCCTTGCAAACTACTTCGACCGGCCGCGGTTGACTCCAATCGAGTGACGCCGATACCCCAATGGGAATGCCGCACTTTCCGCAGAATTTGATGGTGCCAGGGTACTGCTGTTTACAACGGGGGCAGGTCACTGCAGCAGGCGCTACAGCCGCTGGACCAATGCCGATATTCTGAACGCCGCGGGCTTCGTTGGTTACAAATATGAATCTTGAGCTGCCGCAGCGACCACAAAACTTTATTCCTTCGGCGAAGCGTGAGCCGCAATTAGCACAGGCTACTATGCGCGGCGAATCCACGTCAGCTCCTGTCCGGCTGTCAAGGCTTCCCCCGCGCGAGGGCGTCAACGGCGCGCTCGTCGGCGCGCTCTTAAACTGTGCCTGAATGATTTGTTCGATGCCGTCCGGGCGAATCTCGATGACGCGTTCGTCGTCAACTTCACCACTTCGCGCTACGCGCAATAGATGTTGCCCAGGCGGAATTGAATTCAGGATCACGCGACCAGAGCGTCCGACGCTCCCATGTCGTTCATCGTTCACATAAACTTCCGAACCTTGTGGCGCCATAACCACCAGGCGCGACTCAGTTTGCGCGGGCGCTTCAAATTGTTTTCCGGCGGCGGTCTCGACCTGATCAAACCATTCGCTGGCATCCTTCGGGCGCTCTGCCGGATCGCGCGCCAACGCTTGAAGAATCACCTTGTCGACTTCCGCGGAAATGTCAGAGCGCAGGCTCAGCAAGGAAGGCGGCGACTGCATCAATTTTTGCGCGACCAGCTGTGGCAGATCACCTATGAACGGAGGACGACCACCCAGCATGTGGTAAGCAATGGCTCCCAGAGCGTAGATGTCTGACCGCGCATCTAATTGCACGCCAGTCTGCATTTGTTCAGGCGACATGTATTCAGGCGTGCCAATGATCCCGCGCGATTCAGGGCCAGTCTCGGAATGAAGCTCCCGTTTTATCGGCGTGGATTATTTTGGCCAGGCCAAAGTCGCCGACTTTCACGAAGCCGTCGTGACTGCCGGCGCTGCCGGTCCTGCGCAGCCGCTGCATGATGAAAATGTTGGCGGGCTTGAGATCGCGATGGAGTATGCCGGCATCATGGGCCGCTTCAACGCCCGCCACTACCTGACCGAGAATTGTTACGGTGCGCTGTACGTCGAGAGTGCCTTCGCGCCGCAAGAGCTGGTAAAGGCTCTCGCCGTCGACGTATTCCATCACCAGGAAAAACACGCCTTCAGGACTCTTGCCGAAGTCCGTGACGTCAACCACATTGGGATGACGGATGGATGCCGGCAGCGCGAACCTCTCGCTCAAACCGCGCGATTGCTTCACCCTCCTGCAGCATCTCGTCGCTGAGGATGTCCGGACGAACAGTCTTGACGGCGACACGGCGAGTAACAAGGTTCTGATCGCGCGCGAGATAAACCTGGCCCATAGCGCCTCGGCCGAGGCGCTTCTCAAGCAGATAACGCGACGACAGCAGGGTCGGACCCGGTAGTGTGTGCTTGGTGTTTGCCTGATCCAGCGGACACACAACCACGTCATCTTCATAACAGTTTTCGCAACGGGGACACTCGCGCATGAATTAAAAGTCCAAAGTCCAAAGTCCAATGTCCAAAATCGAATCAGTTGTAAGTTCCAGCATTGGAGGCCAGACTTTTGGACTTTGGACCGTTAAACCGCCGGCAGTTCCGAGGTGCATCCCGAACAACGCGTCGCGGCGATCGGAATCGAGGAAAGGCAATACGGACAATCTTTGGTTGGGCCTCCGCAGGTTGCTCACGCTTCATTTTGTTAAAGGCTTTTATGACCAGAAAGACCACAAACGCCACAATCAGAAATGTGATGACATCATTGAGGAAAGCGCCGTAGGCAATCACTGGTAAGCCTTTCGCTTTCGCATCGGCGAGGGAGGCGGGATGCTGGCCCGAGAGATCGATAATGAGATTCGAGAAATCAACCTTACCCAGCGCCAAACCAATGGGCGGCATGATCACGCCTTCAACCAACGAAGTGATAATCTTGCCAAATGCAGCGCCGATAATCACCGCCACGGCCAGGTCGAGCACGTTCCCCCTGGCAATGAAATCACGAAATTCTTTCAGCATCTTGGGCTCCTTTCAGACAGTTCAAAGTTACTGCTTGTGGGACGACGAATGCGGAACCGAGAGCGTTAGCGACCGGGTCTTAGCTCCGCAACCACTATCTTCAGGTTTAACGGATTTACTTGAGCTTAACGAATCGGGCCACTGGTCGCTACCGCTCGCGGTTACGTATTTGTCGTCCCACGATGGTGACTCACTGGCAATTCTTCGCCAATTTATATCCCGCCTTTTCGGCTTCTTCCCTCGAGTTGAACGCTACTCGATCTACTTCCTTGATGCCCTCCGTCGGTAAACATCCGTCCAGGTAGTAGATCTTCGCTTTTTTGTCGGCGATTATTTCAGTTGCTGCTTCTTCCGCGGCTAAGTCCTGTTCTTCCTTGGCTGCCCTGCGCGCGGCAATGGTTTCTTCGGCTGACTCGTCAATGATGCGAAAGCTCGGGCCCTCCGCGACTATGATCACGGTCATTCCAAAGTCGGCACAGCTAAGTTGTTGGCCGCGGATTTTCCAGGGCCTCCAGGCATCAGGCAGGTGCAGGGAATTCGAGATGCCCTTAACGAAATCCGGCACGGTTGTCCAATTGAACGTGCTGTCGTAACCGAACCACAGCGAAGTCAGTCGACCATCGAGGAAGTCGAGTGAAATAGTTCTGACTCCGTTCAGGCTTGCCTTGTCGATGCGCGGATCGAAATCGGGGTTAATGCTTGTTTTTGACACGCCGAAAGGGTCGACGCGTCCGAGGTCCACTTGTGGCACACGCATCTTTGCTTGCTCGGTTGTCATGCCGAGATGAAACCCAAACAACTCGGGCGCGGCGGGAAGGTCAGCCAGCTTCAGCGTGCATTTGTTCTCCTGCGCGAAACAGCCGATGGCGCAGCACAGAATCAGGAAAAGGACGAAGGTTAGACGCATGTCTTTACAAAAAAAGTAATGAGTCATGAGTAAGGAGTGATGAGTAACAACAATCACCTCGACGGATCACGGCTTTAGGTTTTTACTCATCACTCATCACTCATTACTGTGTTTGTTGATCATTTGATCAGCGCCCCAATTAGCCGTTCCAACTCCTCCGGCTCAAAAGGAGTTGAGAGATATTCATTACAACCGGCGGCGAGGGCGTGGTCTCGATACTGATCGGCGCCATAGGCGGAGACGGCCAGGATCGGGACGGTGGCAAAACCTTTCAGCTCGCGAATCTTACGCGTCGCCGCCAATCCGTCCAACTCCGGCATTTCCACATCCATGATGATCAAATCGGGATGGATGGACTCCGCGGCTGCGATCGCGTGATTTCCGTTTTCTGCTTCAACTACGCGGAAGCCCTTTTTCTGCAACCAGGTTCGGAGCAGGAGTCTGGTGTCATCGAAGTCATCGACGACGAGAATCGTGCCTCGGGTATCTCTGGAATCCCTCAACTGGGCGGCCATGGCCTGAGCCTACCATTTTCGCTCACCCATGCCAACGCAATGCGAAGATGCGCGCTGTCCTAAAGATACGTTGCCAGGGTCGGACAGTAGCCCGACCGTAAGGGAGGGCTCTTGTCGTGCCGAGCCCTCACTAACGGTCGGGCTAGCTGCTTCGCGTCCAGGGTAATGCTAATTGGCAGTCCCACTCGATGAACTCCGAGATTAAAAGAAACCTTGTAAAAGACGAAATACGCACTTTCACGCCGGCATGCTGCTAATACACCAAGGCTCGTTTAGAATCGGCCGTAGTAAAACTGCAGAACACCCGCTGCGCCGCTGGACCGGACACCCTTCCGTCACGCCGCTTCATTAGGAAATGCTTTGAGGGACTGAGAAAGCCTCTTGAATCGTCTCTGTTCCGCCATTTCATCACAGGAGAACCTATGAAGCGAACACCCCTTTCGCAATTCCCGCGTCTCCGCGCGGATGGTCTGGTTATTCATGAGCTGCCTGATGAGGTCCTGGTCTACGACAAAGTAAGGGATCAGGCCCACTGCCTGAATCAGATTGCCGCACTTGTGTGGCGCGCTTGTGATGGCCAACGCGCACCTGAGGAAATTGCACGCAAGCTTACCGTGCAATTGGCTGTCGCCGTCTCTGAAGATCTGGTCCTGCTCGCCCTGTCCCAACTCGAAGAGATTCATCTACTCGAACGACGGGAAAACAAAGCCAGTTTGTTTGCCGGAATGTCGCGGCGGCAGATGGCACGATCCTTAGGTCTGACGGCCGCGGTAGCCTTGCCCGTTATCACTTCGATACTGGTGCCTACGCCGGCGCAGGCCGCAACCTGTCTCGCTCCAGGGCAGCCATGCAGTCCCGTGACGCTTTGCTGTACGAGCTGCAACCCGACCGGCCCTGGTGGACCTACCTGTATCTGATTATTGACTAATGAGGATCTTCAAATGACTTCTAATAAGACGATGCGACAGACAGCGTTTTTGTTGATGGTGTTTTGGGTGCTCCTGTTGAGTGGCCAAACCCAGGCGCAAACAACGGTCTTCACCGACGACTTCAGTGCCAATCAAAGCGCAACCTATACGACCAGCGGGGCAATTGGCGCGAGCGTCTGGAGCGTGACGAGATCCGGCGCGGATTTTGGAGCGCGCAGAAATACAAGCCCGGCTCAACTGGAATTAACGAATGACGTTGACGCCACCACAAACGTAAACGGGTGGGTCCTGGCGAGTACGCCCTCCTCCTCATTCACCAGTCCTTACAACTCGATACTGAATGCTAATCCCGGCCTCGTTACCTGGACCTTCAATATGCAGCAGGTCAGGACCGATCCTGCCGGCTTTGGTTCTGGTTCCTATGGTGTGGCTTTCATCCTCGCCGGCACGTCGAATACCAATAACAACACCGGCAGCGGTTACGCGGTCGTGCTGGGCCAAGGCGGCTCCACAGATCCAATTAGGTTAGCAAGATATGCCAGCGGAATTCAGGGCACCTTAACGAACATTATTGTTTCCAATACAGCCGGATTGACAGACTTTGGCGCGGAGTATCTTAGTATCAAAGTAACCTATACGCCCGCGACAGAAACATGGGAGTTGTTCTTGAGGAACGACGGGGCCTCGGCATTTGCGGATCCGCAACCGGAACCCTGACGTCGCAGGGAACGGTTGTTGACAGCACCAGTACCGCCACATCGCTTCCTCTTATGGGCGCCTGGTGGCAGGGCTCAACTGCAAGCTCTCAGCCGGCGTTTTTTGATAACACATCTGTAACGGTAGCCGAGCCGACGGCAGTGAGGTTAACCGGTTTTGCAGCCGTTCAAAACGGAGACGAAGTGGTGCTGCGTTGGCAGACAGGTTACGAAGCGCGCAACCTCGGGTACAACATCTATCGTGAGCGCAACGGCAAGCGTGTTTGTATTACACCTTCGCTCGTTTCCGGCTCAGCGCTAATAGTCGGTCGACAAACCGCGTTGAGATCCGGGTTGAACTACACCTGGTACGACGATTTAAAGCAAACCGATGAAGGTGGCTCAGTCAACCTGCAACCGTCTTCAGTCACATACTGGCTCGAAGACGTGGACATCGATGGCCAGCGCACTCTGCATGGCCCTATCGCTCCCACTGTGTCACTTGTGCAATACCGAAAACGTAAACAAGGCGGCGGACAGCGTGCGGTATTGCTCAACGAAGTAACACGTCGAACGGACGAGGGCGGCGTTCGGTTAAGTGCTTACCCGAAGGCGCTCGCTGAAGAACGCGCGGACGTTGCCAGTTCGTTGGTGTCTAATACCGATGCTATCGCCTTGCAGCAACAGATCGAATCCCGGCCAGGCATCAAGATTACCGTCAGCCAACCAGGCTGGTATCGCATCACGCAGCCAGAGCTGCTGGCCGCCGGTCTCGATCCGAACGTGAACGCAGTGCAGCTGCAGCTCTACGCAAACGGCCGCAGCGTGCCGATCAAACAGTCGGGCGACAAAGTACACCTCACCTCATCGGACTACATCGAATTTTACGGTCAGGGCGCAGAGTCGCCTACCGACGAAACCCAAACTTATTATCTCGTTCTTGAGCCGCACAGCTTTGGCACGCGCATTCGCGATCTTGTCTATCGCAATCCAGCACCGCTGCCTACGCCTTCCGGGCCGAACGGCTTTGAATACACCGTTGAGCGCCGCGAGCGAATGATCTACTTCTCCGGCTTGCGCAATGGAGACTCGGAAAACTTTTTCGGCCAGGTCATCACTAATATGACCGTAAGCTCGAAAATCCCGGTTCGGAATTTTGATGCGGCTGCTGTAGCCGCGGGCACGCAAGCGCAGCTGGAAGTCTCGCTGCAAGGTGTAACGAACCAGAGCCACCTGGTGCACGTCGTCTTCAACGGAACTGATCTGGGGACTTTGAGCTTTGCCAATATGGATCACGCGACGGGGGCCTTTGCAGTTCCCTCCGCTTGCTTGCACAACGGTGATAACACCGTCGAGTTTACTTCGCTCGGAGGTACCGCGGACGTAAGCCTGGTTGACACGCTTCGGCTTACGTATGCGCATGCCTTCGTGGCTGACGAGAACGCCCTTGTGATTAGTGTCGACAACGAATCGACCAGGCGAGTGCAGGGCTTTACCAGCAATAACATTCGCATCGTTGATATCACCAAACCGGATGACGTGATCGAGATCACTCAAACAGCAAAAGTGAATAGCGAAACCGATGGCTCTTATTCTGTAAACCTGCAGGTCGAGGGCGCTACTTTCCGTCAAATACATAAGCTGCTGGTGTTTGCTGATAATTCCGTTTCGAGCGCAGACGCTGTGAAACAGAACCAGCCCTCTACGCTGGGGCTCGCAGGTTTCCGGCGCTGATTATGTAATTATCGCGAGCGGCGTACTGAAGGCGGCAGTTGAACCCCTGGCCGCACTACGACGCAATCGGGGAATGGTGGCCCAGGTCGTTGACGTCGAAGATCTCTACGATGGATTCACCTTCGGCCGCCATTCGCCGCAGGCAATTCACGACTATCTGGCGCACGCGATGAATGGCTGGACGCGAAAGCCGCATTACGTGTTGCTGGCAGGCGATGCCAGCTACGATCCGAAGAATTACCTCGGCCAGGGACTAAACGATCTGGTGCCGACGAAACTTGTCGATACGAATCTTTTGGAAGCTGCAAGTGACGATTGGCTGGCCGACTTTGATGATGATGGTCTGGCTGACATTGCCCTGGGCCGCTTGCCGGTGCGGACCATAGCAGACATGAATGCGCTGGTCGCGAAGATTTTGGCTTACGAGAATGCTGCGCCGGATCCATCACGCGGCGCGTTGCTCGTGGCTGACACAGGCTTTGAAGGACAGAGCAGTGTCCTGGAGGGCCTGTTGCCACGGCGTATGAAGGTGGCGACGATCAACCGCCGTAGTGCTGACGATGCGACCATTCACGATCAGATTGTCGGCGCCATTAACCAGGGACCGCGCATAACGAACTTCTTCGGCCACGGCTCAAATGGCGTTTGGACCGGCGGCCCGGTGCTGTCGAATCTTGATGCGCCCGTCCTGACGAATACAGATCGCCTGTCAGTGTTCACCATGATGACCTGTTTCAATGGCTACTTTCAGGATGCCAACAACGATAGTCTGGCGGAAGCATTATTAAAGGCTCCGGGAGGAGCAGTGGCGGTTTGGGCCTCTACTACACTGACTGAACCTGCGGGACAAAACGCTATCGATCAGGAGTTTTACCGGCTCCTCTTCGGAGCACAGCCGGCAACCCTCGGCGATGCGGCTCGCCTTGCTAAGTTAACTACAGCTGACCGTGACGTGCGCCGCACCTGGACGCTGTTTGGCGACCCGGCGATGAGGCTACGTTAGCGTAGCGGTCCGCTCATGGTAAAGTACAAAGAAAATTTCCATTTGTCATTGGTGGATTCTGTTTGGAAGTGCAACAAGTCTAATGCGGTCTGATTTCGAACCGCCAGCGGGGCGAGATGTTTATAGCCCCAACGTCACGCTATTAGGCTCGCGCTCCGAAGGAGCGCAACATTTAGTCGGCTGAAGTCAGACATTTTGCTCCTTACGGAGCGAAGAGTATCTGAAAGGATGATTTGTTGCTATAAACATGTTGCTCCTACGGAGCGAAGAGCAGTTTCAGTTGCACTTGAAACTTGAATCCACCAATGACAAATGGAAAATGGCTCTTCCGTGCCTTCCTTACTCTCCGCCTACACTTCTGTATCCTGTCTAGATCTTGGCCACCTCGAACAAAACGAAGCTTCTCGTCGCCACCCTCGTGCTCTACATCGGCGTCATCTTTGCCTTTACCATCGTTCCCACTCACCTCTCGGGTTTTAGGAATCCGCGTTCGTATCACATCAACGTAATTCCGCTTGGGTATTCTTTCACCTGCTTCCTCCAGGATTCGAACCAGTCTCCACACATCACTACGTTCTGTTTGCGAAACACGCTCGGCAACCTCGTCCTCTTTGTGCCTTTGGGCATTCTGCTGCCGCTCGTCAGCAATCGATTCTTGAGTTTGAAGCGCGTGCTGCTGTTTGCGCTAATGTTGTCTGTTAGTGTTGAGGCGATTCAATTCCTGTTGCGGTTTTTTGGGAATCCGCGTGCTGTCGATATCGATGATGTAATTCTGAATGCGCTTGGTGCGTGCGTGGGCTTTGCTATCTATAAATCCTTCCTCCCGAGGAATTGACCTCGACAGTGACACGACGATTTGCCGACAGCTTCAGCTGACTCAGAAAATTTAACCGCACTCGATCTTGAATGGCACTTAGAGGTGTGTGGTACCCGCGGCAGGGGTCGAACCTGCGACCTTTCGCTCCGGAGGCGAACGCTCTAATCCACTGAGCTACGCGGGCAATACTGGCTTACAAATAAGGACTTAGCGGAACTAAAACATCGTTAAATCGACACTAGGCGAACGCTCAATTTTCGGTCGGAATTTACCGTAAAGCAAGGCACCCGTCAAACGAACCACCGGGCGTTTCTAATTTAGAACTATGTTGGACGGTCCACCGCATGCATCTTGTCCCGATTGTTGAGGTGGGCATTTTTCGTTTCCATACGAACAGAATACGCAGCAATCTCCGGGACGTGGTTTTAGCCTAGTGTTGCAGCCCGCGCACTCGTAGAAGAAAACGCAAGCGTTAGTGGGCATCTCCTCAGTTTTTAAGAAGCCGCATTCAGGACAGGTGATAGTTGACTCAAGGTTCATAGAGTAAACCTTATATCAAAAGCAGCTGAATTCACCGAGGGCGGCGACTGTAATTGGCTTACGGCTTTTAACTTTGTCCGATGCTCAAACAGCCATGAGCTTTAGTCGAACTGGTTTGAATCTGTGTAATCTGTGGATAGCTTTCTTCGGCCTCTCGCCCCTGCCTTTTGGCGGTTAGTCTTCGGCTCATGAAGAGAGGTGAAGGATCACGCGAACGATCCAGAAAGAGACGGCAGCTATCAAGCCCGCAGCCGGGATGGTGAGTACCCAGGCCCACACGATTCTTCCGGCAACACCCCACTTGACCGCGGACAGCCGGCGCGTCGCGCCTACGCCGACGATGGCGCCAGTGATTGTATGCGTGGTTGAAACCGGCGTACCGGTGAGCGTTACATAAGCCAGCGTAATCGCCGCGCCGGTCTCGGCGCAAAAACCGCCAATGGGCCGCAGCTTCGTTATTTTTGAACCCATCGTGTGGACGATGCGCCAGCCTCCGGAAAGCGTGCCGAGGGCAATCGCGGCGTGCGCAGTGAGCACCACCCAGAGAGGAATCGGCGGAATCTCTCCCTTGTTTCCGTAAGCCAGAATTCCCCCGGCCGCCAGCACCGAGGTGATAATACCCATCGTCTTTTGCGCATCGTTACCACCATGACCAAGCGAGAACGCGGCGGCTGAGAACAGCTGGCCCTTGCGGAAGAATTTATCGACTGTCTTCGGCGTGGCGCGGCGGAATATCCAATGGACGGCTACCATTAAAGAAAATCCCAGTAGCAGACCAATGAGCGGCGACAAAACAATAAACGTGATGGTGCGTATCCAGACCTCGGTTTTGAGCAACCCGTGATAAGTGCCAAAAGCAGCGATGCCGGCGCCGGCGTATCCGCCCAGCAATGCGTGTGAACTGGACGTCGGCAGTCCGAGATACCAGGTGATCAGGTTCCATATGATGGCTCCCAGGAGCGCGCTCATGAGAACGTAGAGTCGCAGGTCGGCGCTGATCAAGTCCATGCGCACGCCGTCGCCGATTGCTTTTGCGACGCGAGTTCCGAAAACAGCGAAGGCGATGAAGTTAAAGAAAGCCGCCCAGAGAACGGCCAATCCGGGCGACAACACCCTTGTCGAAACCACCGTGGCAATGGAATTGGCGGCGTCGTGAAAACCGTTGATGTAATCGAAGACGAGTGCGAGGGCGACGAGAATCAGAACGAAGGCGAAGGTGGCGGTCATATCTAAGTGATAGGTGATGAGTTATGAGTGATGAGTAGGAGTAACGAAGTCGAACTGAGTGGAATTAGTCCGTGTCTTGGTTACTCATCACTCATAACTCATCACTCATCACTGTTCCTTACGTGTGTTTGATAATCACGCTTTCGATAATATTGGCGACGTTTTCACAGCGATCGACCGCAGCCTCGAGCTTTTCGTAAACTTCTTTCCACTTCAACACTGTCAGCGCATCGTGTGAGTCATGAAAGAGCTCGGCAATCGCCGCGTGATACAGGTCGTCACCTTCGTTTTCCAGGCGGTGAATCTCAACCAGTCTTTGCGTTACATTCTTCGGCTTTTGCAGGGTAGCCACAATTTCCTGCAGCTGCTCGGCCATGCGTACGATCACGTCGGAGAAGGCGCGGGCGTAGTCGGTAATCTCGTGGACGTCGAAGATGATGATCGCGCGTGCGGCATCGTCGATCAGGTCGACAATATCGTCGAGCGCGGTTGACATCGTGTAGATGTCCTCGCGATCAAAGGGGGTAATAAACGACTTGTTCAGGCGCGTAGAAACGTTATGCGTCAGTTCGTCGCAAGCGTGCTCGAGTCCTTTGATGCGTTGTGCATATTCGGCGTAATCGTGGTTCTTATCCGCCAGCATCTCCTTGAGTTCGCGCGCCGCCGCGGAGATGTAGAGCGTCATCTGAATGAAGAGATCGAAGTACTGCTCTTCACGTGGCAGAAAATTCAGTAAGCCCATCGTTGGATTCCTAACTATGGAGAATCATCTACTTTTTGCCTTGGAGGAATGCGCACTATAGCCGAGCGGACGCAGGTTGTCTATCTGAATATCATCTAAACTAAACCTGAATCGGACGTGTTGCGCTGATGCTCTCGGGGGCGATGGAACCCCTATTCTGTAAGCCCTGTAGCTCAGTTTCCGACTGGATCGACTTGCAAAAGGCGCGGGTGGTCGTATATCAAAGGTAGCGAATGACTGACAAAAACTATTTTGCCGAAGTCCAGGGCTTTTTGCGTCTTGAGTCGGAAGCGATAGCTCAGACAGCGGGGCGTTTGCAGCGCGATGAAATCGAGCGAGTCGTGCAACTGCTGGCCGCCTGTAAAGGCAAAATCGTGATTCTGGGAGTGGGTAAGTCTGGAATAATTGCGCAGAAGATTGCCGCAACGATGACCAGCACTGGCACTGGCGCACTATATCTCCATCCCTCCGACGCGCTGCATGGAGGCATCGGCATCATAAATGCCGACGATGCGGTAATGATCCTGAGCAACAGCGGGGAGACTGACGAAATAATCGAGATGCTGCCGTATCTGAAGCGACGGCAGGTACCACTGATCGCGCTGGTAGGAAATCTTCACTCTACTTTGGCTCGTCGGGCTGACGCCGTTATCGATGGATCTGTAGACCAGGAAGCCTGTCCCCTAAACCTGGCGCCCACCACCAGCACCACCGTGGCTCTGGCTCTTGGTGACGCGCTGGCTATGACGCTGATGCAGGTTAAAGGACTCACGCCGGATGACTTTGCCGTCAACCATCCCGCAGGACAATTGGGTAAACGTTTGACGTTGACGGTTGCGGATCTCATGCACAGTGGGACGGATAATCCGACAATTGCTTTGGGAGCCGTGTGGGTCGACGCGGTGAAGGGAATCAGCGCCGGTGGCCTCGGTGCGGTAACTGTTGTTGATGATGCGGGACGCCTGATGGGAATTATTACTGATGGGGATCTGCGCCGGGCGATTCAAAAGAGCGACCCCGCCTCGCTTGCTAAACTGCGCTCGGATGAACTTATGACGCGCAATCCCGCTGTCGCGAGTCCGGAGTTGCTTGCCTATGACGCATTACGCTTGATGGAGGACCGTCCCTCGCAGATTTCGGTACTGCCGGTGGTCGATGGTGATCGAGTTTGCGTGGGACTAATTCGGCTGCACGATATTGTTAGAAGCGGGCTGTAGACAAGTCCAGCTTCCTTACGTCGCGGAAAGCAAACTTTGAACATTGGACATTGGACTTTGGACCGGTAATTGAGGCATATCGACGATATCCCACGCTGAACGCACGCGCAGCAGTTTAGACATTAACCCCGCGTGCATTATGTGACCGCTTCGCTCCGCCACCACCTTGCCCAGAATAGGCATACCCAGCAGTGCCAGATCACCGATGATGTCCAGAATCTTGTGGCGCACAAACTCGTCACGAAACCTCAAACCGGTTTTATTCAGCATGCCATCTGGTGTCAGCACAATGGCATTGTCCAGGGAGCCGCCGCGGATCAAGTTTGCCCGACGCAGCGCCTCGATTTCATCCGTAAAGCCGAAGGTGCGTGCGGCCGCGATCTCGCGGCTGAAATTTCCGTTGTTTAAGTCAATTGAAAACTGTTGCACCCCAATCATCGGGTGAGGGAAATCGATCAGGCAGTCGATCCGATAGTGGTCGCCAGGCTCAACGCTGATGCGCCGGTTCCCCTGTTCGAACGAGACTCTCTCGCGCACCAGCAACCCGCGCCGCGCCAGAGGCTGACTGACTATACCCGCTCTCTCTATCATCTCCGCAAACACTTCCGCTGAGCCGTCAAGAATAGGAATCTCGAGGTTATCGACATCAATGTAAACGTTGTCCACGCCGAGTCCGCGCAACGCTGACAGCAGATGCTCAACTGTTGAAAGCATCACACCGGTGCGCATCAGCGTCGTTGCATAACCGCAGTGAGCCACTGATTCGACCGTCGCCGGAATCTCAAAACCGCCGAGGTCCGTACGACGGAAAACATAGCCAATGTCGGGCGGCGCCGGGGTCAGGCGCACATTCACCGGCACTGCAGTATGCAATCCGATGCCGTTTGTTTCGACGGCGGAACCGAGCGTAGTTTGTTTGATCAACTTTGTCGGGCCTCGCGCGAATGCGAATAGGCTGTGATAACACCAAATCATTGGCAATGATCATGCCGCTTAGGGAACGGCGGAATAGATGGACTGCCAAACGTTAGCTGGTCGTTCCTGCTACAACCTGCGCAGAATCATTGGAGCAAATACCACAGTAGACACAGGGTGCTGCACGGTTCCTGGATTCCGACTCAAGCGAAGTTCTGGGACCGCGGGCGTCTCTCCCGCAATGAGCGCGAAGCGCGAACAGTCTTCATGCAAAAACTCAATCTTCCTTTTAGTACCTTAGGCGTGCCGGGTTCAAAAAAACTAATAACCGGTAGAATAGACATTGTTCGCGCTTCGCGCTCATTGCGGGCGGGGCGCCCGCGGTCCCAGAACTTCGCTGGAGTGGAATCTTCGTATATTAGGCGAATACCACGATGCTTTTTCTGCTTCATTGACACTCCTAAAACGCCTCTCTATCATCGAAACACATGCCAACTATGCAAGCTTCTCCCGACGACAAACCAGTCGAACGTGTTTTTCTCATCGATTCGATGTCGCACATCTTTCGGGCCTTTTTTGCGCCGCTGGCGAATCGCGCGGCGCCGCTCGCAACCTCCAGCGGGCAGGTCACGCAGGCCGTCTATATCTTCACGAATATGTTGCGCAAGTTACTTCAGGATGAGAAGCCAAACTACATCGCCGCAATTTTTGAGTCGAAGGAGAAGACGTTTCGGCACGAGACCTTTGCCGGCTACAAAGCGAATCGACTGGCCATGCCTGAAGACCTGGCCTCGCAACTTCCCTATATCTTCCGACTCTGCGAGGCGTTCAACATTCCGGTAATCAACGCGCCGGGTTTTGAAGCGGACGACGTGATTGGCACACTGGCGAAAAAGATCGCCGCCCAGAAACTCCAGGCCGTGATTGTTTCGAACGACAAAGATATGTGCCAGCTGGTTTCCGACCCTTACATCGTTTGCATGCGTACTAATTCTCAAGTCGTAAAGCGCAAGGAGTATGTGCCGCCGATTGAGTTCTGCGATGAAGCCTGGGTCGAAAAAAAGTTTGGCGTGCCCGCGAATAAAGTGGTTGACCTGTTGGGCCTGATGGGGGATTCAATCGATAACATCCCGGGCGCTCCGGGTATTGGGGCAAAAGGCGCGGTGCAGGTGATCACTCAGTTTGGTTCGATTGAAGAAGCGCTCAATCGCTGGGAGGAAGTCAAACATAAAACCTACCGTGAATCTTTGCGCGACAACGCCGATCTGATTCGTCAATCGCGTGAGCTCGCGCGAATCAGGCTGGACCTGGAGGTGGATTTAGATCTCGATCAGGTCAAAGCCAGACCACCGGACCGGGCCGCCGCCTACGAGTTGTTTAAGGAATTGGAGTTTTCCGCGCTGACGCGGGAGTTTGCCGATGCGGCGACCGCCGCCCCTGCCGGTGTTGGTGACAAGCTCAACTATAGAATCATTGATTCGCGTGCTGCCCTCGATGACTTGATCAAGAGTCTCTGGGATGCTGAGAGCGTCGGAATAGCGATCGCCGATTCTGCGCCACCGAACCGAATGTCTGATAAGTCAGTCGAGATAGCGAAGGACGAGCACTCCGGGGAACTGCAACTCGACGAGCAGTGTGCCATCGATTATGAACTCGCCGATGGCATTGCATTCTCAATCGCTGAAGGCAGTTCCGCCTTTGTCGACCTGAATAAATTTGCTGAAGGACGTGACGCTGCGCTCGCGGCCTTGCGAGAGGTCTTGGCAAACGGCTTGATTGAAAAATCGGTTCACGATCTGAAACGAGCCATCGGCTTATTGGCGAAGCTCGACATAAGCCTGGAAGGCGTTAAAGACGACACCCTTCTGGCCGCATATCTCATCGATCCTAATCGCAGCAAGTATGAGCTTCACGATCTTGCGCGCGAAGCGGTTAACGTCGAGCGGATAGAGAAGCCCGCGAACGGTTGGTCAGACATGCAGTGGGAAACCGCAGCCAACGCGGACCTGACTGCGCGCACCGCCAAGGTTCTGCATCAGCGCATCCTCGAAAAGAAACTGGAAACAATCTACAGCGAGATGGAACTGCCACTGGCGCCGTTGCTCTATCGGATGGAGCAGGCAGGTTTGAAACTGGACCGCGCCACGTTGTCAGACCTTTCGAACTATCTTGGTCTGGAGCTCAGGAAGTTGACGGTCAAGATCTATGAACTCGCCGGGCGGGAATTCAACATTGGTTCTCCGAAGCAGGTTGGCGAAGTACTCTCGGAATTAGAGATGACTTCGGGCCGTAAAACTTCGACTGGTCGGATCTCGACCAGCAAGGCAGTGCTCGAGGAACTGGCGCAAACTTATGAGCTGCCGCGGATGATTATTGATTACCGTGAGCTTGATAAATTAAAGAGCGTATACACCGATGCGTTGCCGCATCAAATTGCGGCCGATGGTAGAATTCACTGCCTGCTCAATCAGACCGTTGCGGCAACCGGGCGTCTTTCGTCCAGCGATCCGAACCTGCAAAACATTCCCATTCGCACCGAGCTGGGCCGCCGGATCAGACGATCGTTCGTGGCTGAAAAAGGAAACAAGATCATCTCGGCGGACTACTCCCAACTGGAGCTGCGCCTGCTCGCACACATCACGCAGGATCCGGTCATGCTGGAAGCGTTTCAAAACGGTGAGGACATTCATGCCCGTACCGCACGTCTGGTCTTTGGCGCCAAGACTGATGAAGAATTAAAAGAGGCCCGACGGTTTGCCAAGATAGTGAACTTCGCCATTGCTTACGCGATCGAGCCCTGGGGACTCTCGCAGCGGGTTGGCATATCGCGGCCGGAAGCGAAGAAAGTTATTGAAGACTACTACAATACCTATAAAGGGGTGCGCCGTTACATGGAAGAGGTGCCCTTAAGAGCGCGCGAGCATGGGTATGTCCGGTCGATTTATGGGCGCATTCGTCCGCTTCCTGGCATCAGTGATCGCAATGCCAACATTCGCAAGGCAGCCGAGCGGGAAGCCATTAACATGCCGATTCAGGGCACGGCCAGCGACATTGTGAAGATCGCAATGCTAAAAGTTGATGAAGAATTCAGGCGTGAGGGACTCGATGCACAGCTCCTGATGCAGGTACACGACGAATTGCTGGTTGAAACACCAGCTGCGGCCGCCGAACATGTTGCAGAGATACTGAAGCGCGAGATGGAAGGGGCAGTTAGTTTGGATGTGCCTTTGATCGTAGACGTCGGTATTGCCGACAACTGGATGGATGCGAAACCGTAGCAAGGGATTTCCGTTGTGAATGTCCCCCAGAGTTCCAAGTCAATAGGAAATGGCTGACAAAAAAGAAAGCAAGCGCGACCGGACTGGCAAGCGCGACGCACCTGTCGTTGGCGACGAGACTCAGTCGTTGCCGAATGATCCGGTTGAGCCAGAGCCCTCCAGAGTTGTCTATCGCCGCACGGAACCGGCTGCTGTCAACATTCCTGTGTCCGAGTCGGTAGCGCGGGCGAGAAGTATCTGGACGCGCGAGCTATCGCCCGCAATCATTCCTTTGGTTATTGGCTTCTTATCACTGCTGATCCTGATTGCAGTGATTGGGTACCTAAGCGTCACACGTATGGACGACGTGGGTAGGGCGGTTTTGGATTTGGAAACCCAGCGTGCGGCCAAATTAAGCCTGTTGCTTCAGATTCGCCTTGCGGTCACGAAGCTGGACAGCGAAGCACGGTTGCGAGCACAAGCAGACGCGCGCCGTGAACTAAAACCTCCTTTCGAAATCCGGCTCAATACAGCACGAAGTGAACTTAAACAACTGTTGCGCGAGCTTGAAGGCCCGCCACTAGCCAGCGATCCAGTCTGGAATAAGTTTCGCAACGACCTGAACGACTACGTCACAGCCACCGAAGATCTGCGGAGGTATTCGCTTGAAGGTTTCGGAAAGTTTGACGTCGTCGATAAAGAAGTCAACCGGTTGTTGGCAGAGTCAAACTCAAAACAAAACGATGCCTTTCAGAGCAGCGACGACATTGCGCAGTCGGCTTCACGATCGATTCGCACCTGGAGCGTGATTGCGCTGATATTCGGCGCCCTGGTGGCGGCCGGAACGATCTGGGAGATTCAACGTCGCTTTGGCCAAATGCGCAGGAGCGTGGAAGAAGCACGACGCGAACGCAACTTCACCAGTCAATTACTTGAAGGCATGGTGAGTGCTGTTGCCGCAATTGATGAAGACGATCGTATTCGCAGTGCTAATGCCGCTTTCTTCCGCATCTTTCCCCGCGCAACTATCGGAGCCTCGATTTACGAGAAATTCGCGTCGGACATCTCCCTGAAGATGCTGGAGGCGGCAACTTCTTCGCGGGTAGATCGTGCTTCTTATCGCGGGCGTTGGGATTGTCCCGCTGATGATGATCGCGAACAGGAGCGGACCTTTGATGTTTACTCGTCACCGCTGGCGATCAATGGTTCACGCGGACAAATCCTGACGCTGGTTGATGTAACCGAAGCTGCCGAAGCTGAGCGCGGTTTGCGGCGACAGGAATCGCTGGCGGCTGTCGGCCAGGCCACCGCGCAGGTCGCCCATGAAATTAGGAATCCGCTCGGCAGCATTCGACTTGGTGTTTCCATGTTGCGCGACAGCGTCAGCGATGACGAAGGCCTGCGCACCATCGAGCTGGTCGAGCGAGGAATCAAACACCTGAGCAAGCTGGTGGTTGATGTAGCTCAGTTCTCACGGCGAAAAGCCCTGGAACAGGCGAAGGTGGAGCTTAATGAGCTCATCAATCACAGTCTTGATCTGGTGGCGGACAAGATTAACGAGAAGGAAACTCCGATCGAAACGAGACTGGTGGACGAGAAGCTGGTCGGTCACTGGGACTTTGATCAGTTAAGCCAGGTCTTCGTTAACATAATTGCGAACGCGATTGATGCCAGTCCAAAACGCGCCGCCGTAGTCATCTCAACTGAAGTGAAGGACCTCAGAGCAGATGACGACGGTGAAGATGGGGGGCGGGTAATAAAGCGGCGAGCGCGGGTAACGATCGCAGATCAAGGAAGCGGTATGGACAAGGCGACAGTCGATCGCATCTTTGAACCATTCTTCTCAACCAAGAAGCGCGGCACGGGGTTGGGGCTGGCCATTGTGAAACAGATCGTTGAGCAACACGACGGCACGATAAACGTTGTCAGCAAGCTCGGCGAAGGCACTCGATTCGTGATCGAACTTCCGCTCTAACCGAATCAACATTAAGTAATAGCGTCAAGGTTAAGAATGCTCAGTCAGGAAGGCGCGCTTGTCCCCCGCTCCTCGTGAGCCCAAACCTATAGTGACCAGCGAAAGATTCAACGAGGCCCACGCAAAATCAGAACTGGGAGCGTAGCGACCAGCCATAGATTCATCCAGAGGAATGGGACCTGAAACCGCGCGGGCTGCCATCAATTGTGCTTTAGGCTGGTCGCTGTCGCTCCCAGTTCTGATTTTGTCCGGTCATCCCTGAGTTGTTCAAATTGCTTATTACTACACGCCAGTCGATTGAGCCAGCACGCGAAAGGCTTTGCGGGCAGATTCTATCGTCTGATCGATGATCGCATCGGTGTGGGCGATGCTGACAAACGCGGCTTCAAACTGCGAAGGCGCCAGATAAACTCCCTCAGCAAGCATGGCGTGAAAAAATCTGCCGTAGAGATCTCGATTGCTTTTGTTGGCACTTTCCCAGTTTGTGACCGGCTCGTCGGTAAAAAAGCCAGTCCACATGGAACCGACCCTATTCGTAACCGTCTTTATCCCAGCTTCTGCTGCCGCCTGCGACAGCCCGGCGCAAAGTCTCGCTGAGCACTGTTCAAGTTGTTCGTAGATCTGCTTGTCTTTCAGACGCCGCAACGTCAACAGTCCCGCTGTCATTGCAAGCGGATTTCCAGAGAGCGTGCCCGCCTGGTAAATAGATCCGACCGGCGCAATATTGCGCATCAATTCGCGGCTGCCACCGTAAGCACCCACCGGCAGGCCGCCGCCGATTATTTTGCCGAGGCAAGTAATGTCTGGCGCTATACCAAAGAGTTCCTGTGCGCCGCCGCGAGCCAGACGAAAGCCAGTCATCACTTCGTCGAAGATCAGCAACGCTCCATGTCTTGTTGTTAGTTCGCGAAGCGCATTCAGGAAGCCCTCCGCAGGTGGAACACATCCCATGTTCCCGACGACGGGCTCGACGATGATCGCGGCAATGTCTGCGTGTTGTTTGAAAACATCTTCCAGCGCGTTCGGATCATTGAAGGGCACTGTGAGCGTGTGTTGCGCTAGCGATGCGGGGACGCCCGGGCTATCCGGCAACCCAAGTGTGGCTACACCCGAACCAGCCTTCACTAACAAGCTGTCGGCGTGGCCATGATAACAACCCTCAAATTTAACGAGCTTATCGCGACCGGTTACACCGCGGGCCAACCGGATTGCGGACATCGTGGCTTCGGTGCCGCTATTAACCATGCGCACCATTTCGATCGAAGGGACTGCCGCGATGATTTCTTCTGCCAGCTCGACTTCCAGTTCGTTGGGAGCGCCAAAACTGGTGCCGTTAGCGGCGACCTCCGCCAGCGCGGCCACAATCTCCGCGTCCGCGTGCCCCAGGATCATCGGTCCCCACGAGCCGACAAAGTCTATGAAACTGCGACCATCGACATCGGTAATGGTTGGCCCACTGGCGCTCTGAATGAAGAGCGGCGTGCCACCGACGCCACGAAAAGCGCGCACTGGCGAGTTGACGCCGCCCGGCAGCAGCTCGAGCGCGCGTTCAAAGAGTCGGGAAGATTTATCCGGAGTTTTTCCTGGCGTAGACATAGACGAAGCATATCAATTGCCGGCGAAGTTCACTACTGAAAGGCTCGCGGGTTGTCATAACGCAATTCTAACTTGACGTGGGTCGTTGGTTACCAGGATTTCAAGCAATCTATCCGCGGAATGCTGTCGTCTGGTAAGATGTGCCATCCGTTCTGCAACGCCTGGAGATCGCTAAACCCTTAGCCGTCTTCTGAGTGTAATCGCCAAATCAACACTAAGTATTCCAGGAGGTCATCCCTTTTATGGTTCCCTGTGCCCCCGCCACCGCTCTCATACTCAGACAGGTGAGCCTCGTGGTTCATTTCGTTTTAGTTTCACTCTTGATCAGTCTGCCGGCTGCGGCATTTGCGCAGGAAGAAAGAGCTCTCGAGAAGTCAACGGTCGAGAAAGCGAAACAGGAGGCTGCAGCAAAACAACAAGCCTCGCCGGCGCCAGCAAAATCTGACGAGAAGAAGTCTGAAGAGGAAAAGGGAGAAGAGGAAAAGAAGCCGGCTGACCCGATGTCGTCGCCGACCTTCAATGGATTGAAGCTTCGAGCCATCGGTCCGGCGTTCACGTCTGGTCGCGTCATTGGTTTTGCTGTTGACCCAAACAACGCGGCGCGCTATTTCGTTGCCGCGGCTTCGGGGGGCGTTTGGAAGACGATAAACAATGGCGCAACCTGGACGCCGGTGTTTGACAAGGAAGGCTCTTACTCAATCGGCGCGATCGCGTTGGATCCAAGAAATCCCCTGACTGTTTGGGTCGGCACGGGCGAGAACAACAGCCAGCGCAGCGTCTCGTATGGCAACGGCGTCTATCGTTCAGACGATGGCGGCAAAACCTGGAAGAACGTAGGGCTCAAGGCGTCGGAACACATCGGGCGCATCGCCATCGATCCGAAAGATTCAGAAACAGTTTATGTTGCGGCACAGGGACCGCTTTGGGGCTCCGGTGGAGATCGTGGCCTTTATAAAACAACCGACGGCGGCAAGACCTGGAAGAAAATTCTTTCTATTAGCGACAACACCGGTGTAACCGATGTTGTCATCGATTCCCAAAACCCGGAAACGATCTATGCTGCGTCGTATCAACGCCGTCGGCACATGTGGACGCTCATTAACGGCGGTCCGGAGAGCGCGCTGTATAAATCAACCGACGCCGGTGCTACCTGGAATAAGTTGAAGGCGGGCCTGCCAACGACAGATCTCGGGCGGATCGGACTCGCAATCTCTCCGGTTGATTCAAACGTTCTCTACGCGACTATCGAAGCTGCCGATCGAAAGGGTGGCGTTTTTCGCTCAAACGATCGCGGCGGCAGTTGGGAAAGACGAAATGAATTCGATGCAGGCGCCATGTATTACTCGCGCATCGTCGCTGATCCTCAGAACGTGGATCGAATTTATGTAATGAACGTCTTCCTGATGGTTTCGGACGACGGCGGAAAAACGTTGCGGCGGCTCGGCGAGAAGTCGAAGCACGTCGACAATCACGAAATCTGGATCGATCCCAAAGATAACAACCATTATTTGGTCGGTTGCGACGGTGGTGTTTATGAAAGTTACGACCGCGGCGCGAACTGGGAGTTCAAGAGCAACCTGTCCATCACGCAGTTCTACGATATAACCACTGACAATGCCGCGCCGTTTTACAACGTCTATGGTGGCACGCAGGACAACTTCAGCTTTGGTGGTCCGGCCAGCACACGCAGCGCTTCCGGCATCGTTAATTCCGATTGGTTTGTCACGAATGGCGGTGACGGTTTTCACAGCCGCGTGGATCCCGAAGATCCGAATACGATTTATGCCTCGCTCCAAAATGGCGGTCTGGTGCGCTTCGACAAACGCACCGGCGAACGCATGGGCATTCAGCCGCAACCCGGCCGCGGCGAAGAACCTCTCAGGTGGAACTGGGATTCACCATTGATGATCAGTCCACATCTGCATACGCGTGTCTACTTTGCAGCCGATAAACTTTTTCGCAGCGACGATCGCGGAGATACCTGGCAAGTCATTAGCGGACAACTCTCGCGCGGTTTGGACCGCGACAAGTTACCGGTGATGGGGAAAGTCTGGAGTATGGATGCGGTCGCCAAGAATCAATCAACGGCTTTCTTCGGAAATGCTTCCGCGCTGGCTGAGTCGCCGAAAAAAGAGGGCTTGATCTACGTCGGCACTGACGACGGGTTGATTCAAGTGACGGAGGACGGCGGCAAAAACTGGCGTAAGATTGAAACTTTTCCAGGTGTGGCCGCCATGGCCTACGTGAGCCGTATCTTTGCTTCCAACCACGATGCAGATACCGTCTACGCTGCCCTTGAGAATCGTCAGAACGCAGACTTCAAACCCTATCTTTTGAAAAGCACCAACGCCGGTCGCACGTGGATCTCGATCGTCGGCAATCTACCAAAGAACCAACCGGTCTGGGCCATCGCTGAAGATCACGTAAACCCCAACCTGCTTTTTGTTGGCACTGAGTTTGGACTCTTCTTCTCCATAGATGGTGGACAGAAATGGACTCAACTGAAGGGCGGGCTGCCCACGATCCAGGTGCGAGACCTCAATATCCAGAAGCGCGAAAACGATTTGGTTGTCGGCACGTTTGGACGCGGCATCTACATTCTCGATAACTACACGCCGCTGCGCACTCTCAAGCCCGAAATGCTCAAGCAGGAAGCACAGCTTTTTCCTGTTAAAGATGCATTGATGTATATCCAGTCGCAGCCGCTCGGCCTGCGCGGAAAGAGCTTCCAGGGCGAATCATTTTTTACCGCTGAGAACCCGCCCTTCGGCGCCACCTTCAGCTACTACCTGAAGGACGAACTGAAGACTAAAAAGGCAAAGCGGCAGGAAGCCGAGAAGGAAGCAGCGAAGAAAAATACTCCCATGACGTTTCCGCGTTTGGCGGACCTCAGCGCTGAGGAAGAAGAAGAGGCGCCGGCCATCATCTTCACGGTAACGGATTCAAGCGGACGCGTGGTCAGGCGATTGACCGGACCAGTGACGGCAGGAATGCAACGGGTTACCTGGGATTTGCGGTATCCACCTACTTCCTTGCCGCCGCCGCCAAACCCGGAAAACGAGAATCCTTTTGACGATGGACCCGGTGGTCCGCTGGTCATGCCGGGCGCTTACAAAGTTTCTATTGCCAGGCGCGTTGATGGCGTGATGACGCCGCTGGCCCCGCCACAAGATTTCAATATTGTCGTGCCTGGTCAGGAAGTTATGGCAGCCGGCGATCGCGCCGCGCTGGTTGAATTTCAGCAGAAGGCCGCAAGGTTGCAGCGTGCGGTGCAGGGCGCGCTCGACGCTACTAACGCTCTGAAGCCACGGCTGGCGCTTATTAGGCGAGCCTTGCTCGAAACGCCGGCGGCGGGTGACAAATTACTTGACGACGCGGCGGCGCTGGATAAACGCACCAACGATATCCTGCGAGCATTGCGCGGTGACACCGCCCTGCGCGCCCGCAATATCAACTTGCCGCCGTCGATCAACGAACGCGTAAGCGGCATCGTGGCCACGCAACGTTTGTCCACCGCTCGCCCGACGCAAACACAAGTCAGTCAATACAACGCGGCCGCCCAGGACTTTGAACAAACGCTCGCGCAGTTGCGACAGCTGATCGAGGGCGATCTTGCTCGACTCGAAAAACAGATGGAAGCCGCCGGCGCGCCGTGGACACCTGGCCGAATTCCGGAATGGAAGGATCAGTAGCGAGTTGTGGAAAAATTCGTAATGAGCTGGGTTGGTAGTAACCCACTGTTTGCAGCTTTGCGACCTTCGCCGCGGCAAGCCGCAGGAACGGTGGCAAGCCGCAAGCATGCTGTGCAGTGTGAAAGGAGTTTCTTGTGAAAAAGCGCCCCATCGCCACTTTGACCCGAATCCTGGTCGGTAGTTTCTTTCTTATTTCGATACTTGCGAATTCATTCATTACCCACGCTGCGGATGGAACTCGCCATGTACCTACAATCGACGACCTGTTGACTCTGAAATCCATTGGCGGGGCGCAAATCTCGCCGGACGGTCATCGGGTTGCCTACACAGTAACCAATGCCGACTTCAAACAGGATGGGTTCGTCACACAAATCTGGCTGGCCGAAACGGGCAACAACGGTCGTATGTTGCAACTTACTCGCGGGGAGAAGTCCTCGACTAATCCTCGCTGGTCGCCTGACGGTGAATGGTTGGCGTTCACCAGCAACCGCATCGAAGACAAGAATCAAATCTTCGTGATTAATCCCGCCGGCGGTGAAGCCGTGCAACTGACTAAATCCGAAACCGCAATCAGCAACTTTGCATGGTCGGAAGACGGACGCAGCATCGCTTATACAGCTACTGAGCCCGTGCCCCAGCTTTCCAAAGATCGCAAAGACTATCTGGGCGATTACGAAGTGGTGCGCAGGGACTACAACTTCGCGTACCTGTGGACGTTTGACGTCGGCGAAGCGATGAAGGCGCCCCTGATTGGAAAACAGCGAACGAAAAAGAAAGACTTCAGCGTAGATTCTTTTTCCTGGTCGCACGACGGAGCGAAGATCGCGTTCAGTGCCACCGTTAATCCGGATCTTATTCAGGGTGTTACTTCCGATGTCTACTTACTGAACATCGCAGACGACGCCGTCACCAAATTAGTGACACAGCCCGGACCGGATAGTGGTCCTCGCTGGTCCCCCGACGACAAGCAGATCGTCTTTTCATCAGCGATGGGAAACACTGTCTTCTTCGCCAGCAACTCTCGTCTGGCTGTTGTGCCCGCAGCCGGCGGCACGCCGCGTTCTATCAGCGACAGCTTCGATGAGAATCCCAACCTGCTCGACTGGCGGCCGGATGGCGTCTATTTCAGCGGACAACAAAAAACCGCTTCGCATCTGTTCCGAGTAGATCCCGCGAGCGGCAAGGTCACACGCGTAACCGGCCCGGATAGTTTGATGGCGGGTTCATTTTCTTTGACGCGGGATGGACGGCAGTTGGCGTTCACAGCCGCGTCTCCCATCCTCGCTAAATGAAGTGTTCGTCTCTGACGCGCAGAAATTCGCCCCGCAATCCCTAACAAAGATGACGGAGCAAACGAAAACACTGGTTTTGGGAACACGAGAAGTCATCTCCTGGAAAAGCACCGATGGAACCACAATCGAAGGCGTGTTGATAAAGCCCGCTGGCTTTGATCCTACAAAAAAATATCCACTACTCTGCGTGATTCACGGCGGACCAACTGGCATCGATCGGCCCGCGTTGTTAACGCCGGACGCTCGCTACTATCCGTCTGATATCTGGGCGGCACGCGGCGCACTGGTGCTCAAAGTGAATTATCGGGGCAGTGCCGGCTATGGCGAGAACTTTCGCAAGCTTAACGTGCGCAATCTCGGAGTCGGCGATGCCTGGGACGTGTTGTCGGGAGTAGATTATTTAATCAGCAAAGGTTGGGTCGACAAAGACAAAGTTGGGTGCATGGGTTGGAGCCAGGGTGGTTACATTTCCGCGTTTCTGACGGCATCCTCGGATCGCTTCGTCGCCATTTCCGTGGGCGCGGGCATTTCCAACTGGGCTACCTATTACTACAACACCGATATCACGCCGTTTACCATCAACTATCTCGGCAAAAATCCGGTTGACGATCCCGAAATCTACCAGAAGACGTCGCCGATTTCTTACGTCAAAAACGCGCGCACGCCGACTCTCATTCAGCACGGCGAGCTCGACCGGCGCGTACCCATCGCCAATGCGTACGAGTTACGGCAGGCGTTGGAGGACAAGGGCGTGCGCGTCGAGATGATTGTTTACAAAGGCTTCGGCCATCCGATCACCAAGCCCAAAGCCATGCGCGCCGTGATGAGCCACAACCTGGCTTGGTTCAATCACTATCTTTGGAACGATCCGCTTCCTGACTTCGCCAGTCCGGTGGTGCCGAAAAAGGAAAGCAAGGAAGAAGAAAAGAAATCCGCGGAGAAATAAGATGACGCTGGCCGCGGGCACAACTCTCGGTCGTTACTGACAACGATTTCTCCTCGACAACCTTGTGGATGGGGTAAACATAAACATTCCACTACATTTGTGGCGAACTGGAGCGTTGATTTAAGGCGATGAGTCTCGATGCAGGCACAAAGTTTGGTCGCTACGAGATTCTCTCCCAGCTTGGCAAGGGCGGGATGGGTGAAGTCTACCTGGCGAAGGACCTTAAGCTTGATCGCAACGTTGCGTTGAAAATTCTGCCAGCGGAGCTGGCGTCCAGTCGCGAGCGCATGCTTCGTTTCGTGCAGGAGGCGAAGGCCGCCGCGGCCCTCAACCATCCGAACGTCGCCCACGTCTACGAGATCAGCGAGCACGATGGTTTGAATTTTATCGCGATGGAGTATGTGGAAGGGCGAACTCTGCGCGAGAAGATTCATTACGAGCAGACTGAGTTAAGAAAACTGCTCAAGTATTTGCAACAGGTCGCCAGTGGGTTAGCCAAAGCTCACGCCGCGGGAATCGTACACCGTGATCTCAAACCAGATAACATCATGATCACGCGCGATGGTTATGCCAAGATCCTGGACTTTGGTTTGGCCAAACTGATCGAGATTCCAACCCCTGGTCCGGACGGGGGCACGATCAGCGACGCCGCAACCGTGGCGCTTGAACCTCACTCCATACCGGGAAGACTGCTGGGGACGGTTGGCTACATGTCTCCCGAGCAAGCCCAGGGAAAGACCGGTCTGATAGATCATCGCTCGGACATTTTTTCTTTTGGCTGCATGTTGTTTGAGGCGGTTACCCGGAACAGACCGTTCCAGGGCGAGTCTAACGTCCAATCGTTATACAGAATCGTCTACGAGCCGGCGCCCCTGTTGAAAGACTTCAACCCTTCAGCTTCACCGGAGTTGCAAAGAGTAATCCGACGTTGCCTGCAGAAAGATCCCGACGAGAGGTATCAGTCGATCCAGGACGTGGCGCTGGAACTAAAAGAACTGCGTCGCGAAATGGAGGGCGGATCACAGCTTGACAGCACTATCCCGCCTTCTTCCCTGCGCAGCCAAATGGAAGACGTGTCCCGTTCGCAGGTGTCGACCACGGCGACCATAGGAAGTCAAAGCAGTACTGTTGACGTGTCCGCGGTAAGTACGATGTCTAGTTCTGAAATCATCCTGGGCGAAGTCAAGAAACACAAAGGTGGATTCGCCGTGGCAGTTGGGTTGATTTTAATCGCCGGCGTGGCGGGCATAATCTGGTGGAAATCCTCGAGTACTCCCAGGGTGGCGCCGTTTAGCAATGTGAAAATCACCCGATTGACTACGGGCGGTAAAATCGGCAACGCCGCCATCAAGGGTTACACCTCGATTTCTCCAGACGGCAAGTACGTGGTTTTTAGAACTACCGAATCGGGCAAGGACAGCCTTTGGGTACGACAGGTGTCAACCGGTAGTCTGGTGAAGATAGTGCCGGATTCAGAAAGCAAGATTGGGCCGACCGCCTTCTCGCGAGATGGCGAGTTTGTCTACTACTCAGTCTTTGACAACCCGCTGGGCACACTTTTCCAGGTCCCCGTCCTTGGAGGATCACCGCGACGCATAATGGCCGGCGTAACCAGCCCGGTAACTCTTTCGCCTGATGGTAAACAGCTTGCCTTTGTAAGGCCGTCGTCTTCCGAATCAAATCTATTCGTTGCAAACAGCGACGGCACCGGCGAGCGAAAGATCGCGTCAAGAAAACTGCCTGCGTACTTTTCATTTGTGGGCGGACCGGCCTGGTCGCCTGATGGAAAAACGATCGCCTGCGGCGCCGGCGCATATAGCGGCAGTCTCTCGGCGACGATTGTGTCGGTACCTGCTGCAGGTGGCCCGGAGAAAACGATCACCTCTCAAAATTGGGTATCCGTATCTCGCGTTCTCTGGTTGGGCGACGGCAGCGGTTTGATAGTCGCAGCCGTTCCGGAATTGATTTCGACGGGTACGCAATTGTGGCACGTGTCCTATCCGGGCGGCGAAGTACGCAGAGTCACCAACGATCTGAACGCCTACGGTACGAGTAGTCTTGGCCTGACCGCCGACTCCAGGACAGTGGTCACCGTGCAGGCAGAGAAGTCCGCGCAGCTTTGGGTAGTTAACCCGGGTGAAGATCTGAGTAAGGCTAAACCGATCACGAGCGGTAAGTATGACGGCGACAGTCTCGCCTGGACCGGTGACGGAAGACTTCTTTATACCGCACCATCAGGCGAGCAATCAGACGTGTGGAGCATCAACACCGACGGCTCGGCAAACAAGCAGGTGACTGGTGACTCTTTTACCGAAGGTCTCGGATGTGTCTCTCCGGATGGGCGTTTCGTCATCTTCAGTTCGAATCGTTTGGGCAGTTTTAATATTTGGAAATTAGACCTAACGACCGGCGAACAAAACCAACTAACGCAGGGAACGGAACTCGATTCTCAACCCGAGTGTTCCCCGGATGGCCAATGGGTTTTGTTTAAATCATGGAGACAAGGGAAGTCGACTTTTTGGCGCGTTCCGGTATCTGGGGGTACGCCCGAACAAGTTTCGGATAAGTATTCGCAGTGGGCGGCGATTTCACCGGATGGCAAGTTAGTGGCGTTGCGTTACTTTGATGATCAGACCAACACTAAACAAAGTCGCCGTAGTACCCTTTACCGGCGGTGAACCGCTCAAGAATCTTGAAGTCCCGACCAGCCTTCGTGATGTTGGACTTGGGTGGACGGCGGATAGCCGCTCGCTTGTCTACGCGGACACGCGGGACAATGCCGATAACATTTGGAGTTTGCCTATCGAGGGCGGAGCCGCCCGGCAATTAACCCGCTTCGATTCAGGATTGATCTTTGCCTTTCAAGTATCTCGAGATGGGAAACAAATCGCGTTATCGCGAGGGACTCAAACCGACGACGTGATCCTGCTCAGAGACTCTCGGTAGGCAAGGCCTTGAGATATCCTCCTGTACACCTGGTGTCGCTAGCTTGCTGAATACGGGGGTTTCGCCAGGTTTTTGCTTCGATATTCAGGACAGTTGACGTTCTCGCCTTGCCAGTTTGCCTTTAATAGTGCATAGTCAACCACGGTTAATCCTTCTCTCGCGCATCGACGGTGATGCGCCCCGCGCAAAAGACAGTCAAGCGCTGGCGTTTTGGATAGTTCGAGAGCAGGCTGATTTCAACTTCAGAAGCGCTCTCAGAGCATCCGAAAACCGGCCCTTCGCTCCTACCGTTCGACCGAAGCCAATCCGATTCGCAGCTTCTTTTATCCCCACAAGGGGAAAGGTACATCTTTATGTCTATGAAACTTTACGTGGGAAATCTCGCGTTTGCTACCACCAGCCAGGATCTGCAGGAGCTTTTTGCATCGGCCGGAACGGTTGAATCAGCAAGCGTCGTGGAAGACCGCGATACTGGACGTTCGCGCGGCTTTGGCTTCGTCGAAATGTCCAGCAAGGAAGAGGGCGAGGCAGCTATCGCTCAATTTAACGGTAAGGAAGTCAACGGTCGGGCGCTGAACGTTAACGAAGCCAAGCCTCGCGAAAATCGCGGCGGCGGTGGCGGTCGTGGCTTTGGCGGCGGCGGTGGCGGTGGTCGCGGCGGCGGCGGTGGTTACGGTGGTAATCGCGGCGGTGGCGGTGGCTACGGCGGCGGCGGTGGCGGCGGCAATCGCGAGCCACGCTGGTAAGGGTTTTCCTTCCCAACAACTAACTCTCAGTGCGTCCTCTGTGAACTCTGTAAACCTGTGGTGAAACTTGCTTAAAGAGTTTCACCAGCAGAGTCAAAGAGAACACAGAGGTTGCACAGAGAGCGATCTCTCGGTGAGCTAAATACTCACTACGCTTACAACAGGAGGCGCCCGCCTAAGCAGGCTTGAGCGCCCACAAACAGATTAGTAGGAGTCTATGAATTTTTCTCAACTGGGACTGGCGCCCGCACAAGTGCGGAGTTGCGAGTCTCTCGGATACACCGAACCAACACCGATTCAGGAACAGGGAATACCTGTTGTCATTAGCGGCCAGGACCTGATCGGCTGTGCTGAAACCGGCACAGGCAAGACAGCCGCATTTCTGCTTCCCCTTATTCAGAGGATGACCGAGAAGGCACGCCCCGGCGTTCGCGTTCTCGTGCTGGCGCCAACGCGCGAGCTGGCAATGCAGATTCAAAAGAACTATGGCGAGCTTAATCGCGTGAAGGCCAATCGTGGTGTCACCGTGATCGGCGGCGCCAACATTCGCACCCAGATTTCTGATTTGCGACGCGGCGCGGCGATCGTCATTGCCACGCCTGGGCGTTTGCTTGATCTCGCCGAGCGCGGCGCAATCAACCTTTCAACCGTTGAAGTCCTGGTACTGGATGAAGCGGATCGCATGCTGGACATGGGATTCTTGCCCGCCATTCGCCGCGTACTCGCGATGGTGCCGGCAAAACGGCAGACACTTTTGTTCTCCGCCACGATGTCTTCCGACATCGAGAAGTTGGCGCGCTCGACCATGAAGGACCCCAAGCTGATTGAAGTCAGCCCGCGCGGACAAGCCGCGACAATGGTCGAACAAACTGCTTATCCAGTCGCCCAGGAGTCGAAGACAGCACTGCTGCTGGACTTACTCGAACGCGAAAAGTTTGAAAGGGTGCTGGTATTTACTCGTACGCGACGAGGCGCCGAAAGGTTGTCGCACATTCTTTCTGCACGCGAACATAGCGTGAATCGGATCCATTCGGATCGAACACAACCCCAGCGTGAAGCCGCTCTGCGCGGATTTCGCGACGGTCGCACGCGCGTATTGGTGGCGACTGATATCGCGGCGCGTGGCCTGGACGTTGATTCGGTTTCACATGTCATTAACTACGACGTACCGGCCGCGCCTGAAGACTATGTGCACCGCATTGGTCGAACAGGGCGAGCCGGCAACACCAGGCCGCGCGATAACAATCGTTACCCCGGTTGACGAGATATCGATGCGCGCGATCGAGCGACTAACCGGACAGACGGTGGCGCGAGTAGTATTGCCGGCATTTGGCGGCAGGAAGACTGAAATAGCCAGCAAGCCATTCGCGCGTGCGACAGCGCCGCGCGCGGCCTTCACGCGTTCATTCCGACCGCGACGCGCAAGCAGGTAAGAAAGTTTCGAGTTTCAAGTTTGAGTTTCAAGTTCGCTTCAAGCTTGAGGTTCGAAACCTGGGACTCGACGCTTAGTACTCCTGACTCGAAACCTGAAACTTGGAACTTGAAACCAAAGGAGAATTTATTTGGCCAGAGACGACTTGATTCCGGCAGAGGGGACCATTATTGACAAGCAACCCAATGCGTTCTTCAAAGTACAACTCGACAACACCCAGCACGTCGTGCTGGCAGCGGTGTCCGGCAAAATGCGCAAGAACCGAATTCGAATTCTCGTCGGTGACCGGGTAAGCGTTGAAATGTCGCCCTATGACTTGTCGCGGGGCAGAATCACCTACCGTTACAAGTAGGGAGCAGGCAAGACCAGCGAGCGGAGCAGAAGGGCCCTTAAGCCTACTTGATTCGTTCGAGATTCTCGCCGGGCTCTACTGTAATTGTTTTGAAGCTGGACATGTGCACCAGTCCCGGCGCCGAACCCTTAGGCTTCGTCAGAAACTTACGCCGCGTGTAATGAATGTCGACTTTCGAGTCCTTCCTCGCCTGACTGAATTTCGCCGCTAGTTCTGCCGCTTCGATGATAGTGCGATGCGGAATGTCGCTGCGGCTCGAGTTACGGACTATCACATGGGATCCAGGATAGTCGCCGGCGTGTAGCCAGAGATCGTTGGGGCGAGCAACGCGAAAAGTCAGCTGATCGTTATCGCGCGCAGTTCTTCCGACAAGCACTTCATATCCATCAGTAGATTGGTAGCGTCGCATGCCCGGCAGGGTCAGCGACGCCTTTTGTTTTTTTCCGCCGGCCGCCGGTCTTGCCTTCTTTTCTTCGAACTGAGCCAGAGCTCCCACATCACGACTAGCGATCGCCTTTTCCAGTTTCACGAGCTTCCCATCGAGCTTCTCGAGTTCGCCTTCAAGTAGAACCATCCTGGCGCCAATCTCCTCAATCGCTCGTTTCGCTTTGGTGTACCGCGAAAACGAAGCGCTTGCCGCTTCCGGCAAAGTCAGATTCTCGTCGACCTCCATTTCAATCAGTGGAGCGCCTTCAGCGTAGTAGTCCGTCAGGGTGACTTTGTTGCCAACTCGCCTGGCCCTGGCGATATTTGCGAGCAGCAAATCCCCTACTCGCTTGTGTTCTTCAGGACTACCGTGCGCGGCCAGATCTTTGCTGAGATTCACCTGCAGTTTTTTGCGACGGGCAATTTCCTTGCGTAGGTTGGCGACAAGATGTCCAGCTAAGCGGTCAAACTCATGCCCATCCGCAAGTTCAGAATAATATTTGTCAGCAGCCGCGGAGATTGAAGTTGCGCCTTCGCGGGCAGAGCGTTTTTGAACCAGCCTTCAGCGCGATAGCTTTTCTGGCCCGATAGGGGCGGATTGTAAAGCTCGCCAACTTGTTGCCCCGCGCCGTGGGGGGTTCGCCATGCGTGTTTGATTCGGCTCTCAGAATCAAGCAAGAAGAGATTTGCAGACCGCCCGGTTAGTTGGGCAATTAGCGAGTGAGCGAGCAGATCGCCCAAATCGTTCTCCACGAGAAGAGTAATTCTGACCACGCGTTCGTTTTCGTCTTTACTCAGAGACTTCACAATGCCACCGCCCAGCACGCTACGAACTGATTGAGTAAATGACGAAAGTGGAAATGAAGATTTTTCTATTTGGCGAATTGTGCGTTTGATTAGGTAGAGACGAGGCGCGACGGGTTCGATATTAATGAAGAGGAAGCCGTTCTCTTTAAGGCCGAAGTCAATCGCGAGAGAAAAGGGAGATAACTGGAAGACCCTGCCGAGGAATCGTCCCGGCAATAATTCGCCTAACTCTTTAACAATCTCTTTGAGTGTCTCTTCGTGCACATTCGCTCCTCACCCTTTGTTCAAGGAAAAGGCCCTGCTCACCGTACGGAGCAGGGCCGATTCTAATCGATAAAGCAAGGTTACGCTCGAATTACAGCGGTTCGTGTGAAACGATCGTGCATAGTGTGTTTTTCATGGTTGATGAATAGATACATCAGTGCGATGCCGGCGGACGCGAGAGAAAGAAGGTAGACCAGTGAACGCCCAGCTGACTGGCTGCCGGTTGGGATCAGTCCGGTACGCGCGTCGATCACACGCAGAGCAAAAAGCTTCATACCCAGTGTTCGCCCGGTGAAAGCTACGCTGACTGTTAGGTAGAGAAAACCAACCACCAACAATGTTCCGGCAGCAAAGCCAATCACCCGAGGGTTTTGCCACTGAAAATTCGTCAAACCGGTTAACGCCAAAAATGGCGACGAAAGAATCCGACCACAAGTAGATCTGTGACGGCGCTGAGCAGGCGCCGGAAGAGAGGCGCAGAGTCGTACTCGCGGCTCTCAACTAACACACTGGTCGAAATTGAATCCAGGTAATTAAGACAAGGATCGTTTCGATCGTCGATCAGTCTTCGTGGTTTTCTCGGCTCGGGCGCAGTCTCGGGCGGAGCCTCAAATGCAGTGACTTCAGGTGTCGGAACGACGGCAAGGTTGTGAACCCGTTCCGGCTTCGTAACGACTTCGTCGGAAACCCTTTCATCGACCGCGGAAGGGGTGGGGCTAATATTAAGGTCCAATGTCGGTTGTTCCTTATAAGCAAGTGCGGTCGCTGCAGCCACATTACCCCCGGGTTGGGAATGCGCACGTTCAATTCGTCGTAAGGCTGCTACAACCAGCGGATTCATCGGCGCAATTTCAGCTTGCGGTAAGAGTTCAACATCGGCGCCGTCTTAGGTTCAAGTTCGCTAAACAGAGGTTCAATTTCCGCAGCTTCCCTCAGCGCTTTTTGGGCCCGTTTTTCCTGGGCTTCGCGTACCCGCTCGCCCAATTCCTTTCGCCACTCAGGCAGGGAACTTCTGTTAACGCCGGAAACTCAATCAATGAAGGCCCTTTCCTTGGCGCAGGGGAAGCTTGAGTAGTTTTCGGCACGGTTCTTTCATGATATCTATCTGACTTGACTGAGTTTGTACGGCGATTTCCGCTGAACTCTCTTGCTGAACGGCGCCGCATTCGGGACACCTAATCGAAAAGTTCTGATAACGGGCTCCGCACGCGGGACATCGCATACCAAGCTGCCTCCGTAGGGACGGGTCCTGAGCCCGGACTGGTTGGTGT
>CAWEIN010000008.1:0-342482 GCA_963809065.1 Blastocatellia bacterium | reverse complement strand
TCCCTGGGAGACGTGGTTGCGAGGGCCTTTGAAAGCGACTATCGAAAACGGACTTTCTGGCTTGTCGCCGGCACTGCAGGAGTTGGTTGACTCTAAGACTGCGCAAAGCATCTGGCAGAGTTATCTCGACGGAAAGACGACCTGGTCGCGACCGTGGAGTCTTTACGTGTTGAATGAGTGGGTGAAACGCAACATAGGATAGTCAGCCGCGGATTCACGCGGATGAACGCAGATCAGGAAAACAGAAGGCAGTGGCAGTAAGCAGAAGGCAATATCGCGTTTCTCATCGCCGTATTTGAATCCGCGTAAACCCGCGTTAATCCGCGGCTAGTTCCTCTTCAAACACGAAACGCGAAATTCTTATGTACATTCTAGGGATTAATGCATATCACGGGGACGCGGCCGCGGCTTTGATCAAAGATGGCCGGATCGTGGCGGCGGTTGAAGAGGAGCGCTTCAATCGCGTGAAACATTGCGCAGGCTTTCCTACGGAGGCGGTGCGCTATTGTCTGAAGGTGGCGGGGATCCGGATCGAAGATGTTGCGCATATTGGTATCTCGCGCGATCCGTCCGCGCACCTGCATAAGAAGATTCTGTTCGCCGCCGCGCGCGCGGCGAAGCAGGGTGGGCAGTGGGCGGTAGGAACGGGATCAGTTAAAGAGGCGGAAGAGGGAAATAGGTAAGGCAGAAGTGCTGGCCTTGGACGACGACGATCGCGTCGAGGATCTGTAGACGCGAGCAACGGAGCAGGCAATGGGAATGGTAACAAGCGTGGACCGGGAATTTTTCGTCAGGTAAAAGACCGGCTGAACAACGCGGCGAAGGTGCGCGACCTGAAAGACGATCTCGCCAGCGCGCTCGGGTCACCAAAAAGCAGTTTGCGCGCGCAGTTTCATAACATCGAACATCATCGCGCGCACCTGGCGAGTTCATTTTATGTTTCACCTTTTGAACGCGCTGCGTTGCTCTCGATCGATGGCTTTGGCGATTTCATCTCAACGATGTGGGCAGTGGGAGAAGGGAACTCGATCAATGTGCTGGACCAGGTTGAATATCCACACTCAACCGGCATCGTGTATACCGCGACGACGCAGTTTATCGGCTTTCCACATTACGGCGACGAAGGCAAAGTGATGGGCCTCGCACCCTACGGCCGGCCGCGCTTCATGGAGGAATTTCGCGACATCATTCGCACTGAAGATCGTGGGCAGTTTCGTTTGAATCTCGATTACTTCCGCCATCATGCGGAAGGCGTAGACATGACCTGGGACCAGGGTTCACCAATCATCGGCCGGATTTTTTCCGATGAGTTTGTGCAAACGTTTGGTCCGGCCCGTGAGCGCGGCGCAGCCTTAACTGAGCGCGAACACGATATCGCCGCCAGCCTGCAACTGCGACTCGAGGAAGTCGGTTTCCACATCCTGAATCACCTTCACGAGCAGACGGGTTTGACTGACCTCGGACTCTCCGGCGGCGTCGCCTACAACTCGGTAATGAACGGCAAGATTTTGCTCAACACGCCATTCCGTCGCGTCTATGTGCAGCCGGCCGCGGGTGATAGTGGCACGGCGCTGGGCGTCTGCTATGAAATTCATAATGGGATTCTCAAGCAAGCGCGCGGCGAAGTAATGCTCGGAGCTTACACCGGTCCGGAGTTTAGTAACGATGAAATTCGGCGAGAGCTGGAAGCAAGCGAACTTGTCTTTGAGACTTTGTCAGATGATCTGGTCACAAAACGCGCGGCTCAGGATATCGCAGACGGGCTGGTGGTCGGTTGGTTTCAGGGGCGTATGGAATTTGGGCCGCGTGCGTTGGGCAATCGTTCGATTGTGGTCGATCCGCGGCGCGCGAACATGAAAGACATTCTTAACGATCGCATTAAGAAACGGGAGCCGTTCCGCCCGTTTGCGCCGTCGATACTCGAAGAACGCACGGCGGATTACTTCGAGCAGAGTCATCCGGCGCCGACGATGTTGATGGTTTATCAGGTTAGAGAAGAGCGGCGCGCCGAGATTCCGGCAGTAACGCATGTTGATGGCTCGGGACGTTTACAGACGGTTTCGCGCGAGGTTAATGCGCGTTACTACCAGCTTATTTCCGACTTCAATGAGTTGACGGGCGTACCGGTGGTGTTGAATACGTCGTTCAACGAGAACGAGCCGATCGTTTGCACGCCGCGACACGCCATTGATTGTTTCCTGAAGACGCGGATGGACGTTTTGTATCTCGGGAATCAAGTAGTTCGCCGAACAAACGCTTGAAAATCATCCACAGATTACACAGATTACACAGACACAAAAAAGTACCTCAGCCGGGCTATCGTGTCTGTGTAATCTGTGTAATCTGTGGATAAACCGACTAGGAGCTTGAATGAGAATACTCGTGACAGGCGGTGCGGGCTTTATTGGATCGCATCTTTGTGAACGCCTTTTGGCAGACGATCATGACGTGCTTTGTCTCGACAACTTCTTTACCGGGCGGCGCGCAAACATCATCAACCTGCTCGACAATCATCACTTCGAATTGATTCGGCATGATGTGATCGAACCGATCCTCTTGGAAGTCGATCAGATATATAACCTCGCCTGTCCTGCGTCCCCGATTCACTACCAATACAATCCGGTGAAGACCGTGAAAACCAGCGTGATGGGGATGATCAATATGCTGGGCCTGGCGAAACGCGTGCGTGCGCGAATCTTGCAAGCCTCGACGTCGGAAGTCTACGGCGATCCACTGGTGCATCCGCAGCCGGAAGAGTATTGGGGCAATGTGAATCCGATCGGACTGCGATCCTGTTACGACGAAGGAAAACGCATCGCCGAAACTTTGATGATGGACTATCACCGTCAAAACAAGGTGGATACCAGGATAGCGCGAATCTTCAATACCTATGGGCCGCGCATGCTGGAGAACGACGGACGCGTGGTTTCGAATTTCATTGTGCAGGCGTTGCGCGGCGAGCCGCTTACGCTTTACGGCGCCGGCGACCAGACCCGCTCGTTCTGCTATGTAGACGATTTGGTTGAGGCTTTGATCAGGCTGATGAATGTCGCTGACGTACATGACCCGGTAAACCTCGGCAATCCCGGCGAGTTTACGATCAAGCAGCTGGCGGAAGAGGTGGTGAGAATCTGTGGCTCGAAATCCGGAGTTGAGTACCTGTCGCTGCCAGAAGACGATCCCAAACAGCGCCAACCTGACATCTCGCGGGCACAGACCTTACTCGGTTGGAATCCGACGATCCCGTTGAATGAAGGACTGACAAAGACAGTGGCGGACTTTAGAGACCGCTTAAAGTGATGAGTGATGAGTAATGAGTAATGAGTAATGAGTAATGTAATGAGTGAAACCGCTGAAACACCCTCCGCTTAAACTACTTTTGAGGAGGAGATATGGCAAAGAGAATTGAACGGTTTGAAGATTTTATCGCCTGGCAAAAAGCACGAAAGCTTACTGCAGATATTTATCGCGTGACGAGCGAGGGCCGTTTTGCGCGAGATTTTGGGCTCAAGGATCAAATCAGACGAGCCGCAGTTTCCAGTATGTCGAACCTCGCTCGAACGAGGAAGAGCCAGCCGAGTTTCATCAGTTTCTTTCGATTGCAAAAGCATCTTGCGCCGAGCTTCGCGCTCAACTGTATGTCGGCTTTGGATGTAGGTTACATAAGCTTGTCGACGTTTGATAGATTAATGGCTCAAGCCACGGAGGTAGGGCAGATACTCGGCGGGTTGCGGCAAGCAGTTGAACGAAGACGAGAGTCCCTACGTCGTTAGGCACACAAGCATTAGAAGGGTAAATACTCATCACTCATCACTCATTACTCATCACTTTTCTTTCATGAAGATCCTCCTACTGAATCAGTGTTTCTATCCTGACGTGATGGCCACTGCCCAGCAGCTTAGTGATCTGGCGGTTGGACTTGTAAAGGAGGGACACAGCGTAACGGTCATCACGAGCGATCGTGGTTACGACGATCCCTCTCGACGATTTGCACGTCGTGAAACCTGGAACGGCGTCAAGATCGTGCGCATCTCATCGTTGACGCCTGGGAAGCAGAAGCGTTGGCAGCGGGCCGCAAACTTCGCAAGCTTCCTCGCTAACTGCGCCTTAAGATTGTCGCTCAGTCCACGCTTTGACGTCGTGGTCGCTTTGACTTCGCCGCCGTTAATTTCGTTTCTGGGCGCTCTGTTCGTTAAGTTAAAAGGGGGGAAGTTTTTCTTCTGGGTCATGGACCTCAATCCTGATGAAGCGATGGCGGCCGGTTGGCTCAAGCCGGATTCATTGTCAGCGCGAGTCCTCGGCCGCCTTTTACGTTACAGCCTGATGAATGCGGAAAAGGTGATTGCGCTCGATCACTTCATGAAGCGCCGCATTGTCGGGAAAGGCGTTCCCGATCAGCGAGTAGAGGTCTTGCCTCCTTGGGCACATGACGACCGCCGTCAAGTTTGATCAAGCAGGGGCGCATGGCCTTTCGCCGGCAACACAAGCTGAAGGAAAGTTTTGTGGTAATGTACGCTGGCAACCACAGCCCCTGTCACCCGCTCGACACATTAGTTGAAGCAGCACGCCGTTTATCCAGTCGAAGGGACATAGTTTTCTGCTTCGTCGGCGGTGGCAGCGAACAATTGAAGGTGAAGACGTTTGCAACTCGTCATGGCCTGAAAAACATTCGCTGCTTTCCCTACCAATCTTTGGATGCGTTGTCAGCTTCACTGTCAGCCGCCGACTTGCATGTGGTTGTGATGGGGAATGAGTTTGTGGGCATCGTCCATCCCAGCAAGCTTTACAACATACTGACAGTGGGCAGTCCTTTTCTGTATATCGGACCCGAACCGTCACACCTCAGTGAGATCGTCGCGAACGCGAACGGCGATTATCGTTCCTACAGCGCGAGCCATGGTGACGTGGAGACCGTGGTCGAGCATATTTTGGAACAAGCAGAGAAACAGTCGCTGGAAACTGTAAGGCGGGTGCCGCAAATCAAAAATGAGTTTTCGAAAGAGAAGCTGCTGCCGCGCCTGATTGAATTATTAGAATGCCAGGTGGCGCCCCAAACTGAAAAGCCCAGTTCATCTGGAAGTGCGAAGCGCCTGTCAGCAATTCACTGACTCGTTGGATCTGTTACCCACACCGAGAAAGGTTACCCTCCTGTGAAGACCTATTTCGCTCTTTTCCTAATCGCCACGTTTGCATCGCTAATAATTACGCCACTGATTCGCCGCTTATGCGAGCGCTTCAAGTTGCTAGACGTGCCCGCGGACGGACGCAGAGTACATAGGATCGCAATACCTCGTTTGGGTGGGGTCGCGATCTACCTATCACTGCTGCTTGCCCTCTCCAGTCTTCTGCTGGTTTCCAATGTCTTGACGGAAACGCTCGCATTCTACAGACCACAGTTATTCAAAGTATTGATTCCTTGTTCACTGGTACTTCTCCTCGGTGTTTACGACGATTTGCGAGGAACGAATGCGGCGGTGAAATTTCTGGGGTTAGGGCTGATCGCCTCATTGTTTTATGCGCTAGGCGGAAGAATCGAGGTGGTGGCGATACCGTTTTTGGGCATGGTGCATTTGCCGCCGGTGATCGGATTTCTGCTAACCGTCTTCTGGCTGGTGGCAATCTCCAACGCCTTCAATCTCATTGACGGCATGGACGGCCTTGCCAGCGGAGCCGCTCTATTCTCATCAATTGTTATTCTTGTCGTTGCCTTGTCTGGGGGCCACTCGGTGATGATTGTAGTCACTATAGTCCTTTGTGGTGCGCTGGCCGGCTTTCTTCGTTACAACTTTAATCCCGCCTCGATATTCCTCGGAGACTCGGGCGCGTTGTTTGTAGGTTTCCTGCTGGCGTCTTTATCGCTCCTCGGCGCGCAGAAAGCTACTACTGCAATCGCGGTGATCACTCCCATCCTGGCTTTCGGCCTGCCGGTTGTTGATACCACGGTAACCATGGCCCGTCGCTTGGTCGGCGGCAGGGCCTTATTTGAAGGTGATGGCGAACATATTCATCACATGCTGCTGGCGCGAGGCTGGTCTCAACGACGCGTGGTGTTGATACTCTATTCCGTCTGCGCAGTCTTTGGTTTGCTCGCCGCGCTGTCAACCAAGACGTCCTCACCAGCGACCGGGTTTGTATTGTTCGTTATTGCCGCAGCAGTGATCGTTGCAGTGGGCCATCTTCGCTATCACGAAGTGGATGAATTGCGCGCGGGCGTGAAACGAACTGTCGGTCATCGCCGCCTGCGAGTCGCTAACAACATTCGCGTGCGCCGGGCCGGCGTGGCACTTTCGCAGGCCGCCAGTCTTGACGAAGTATTCGAAGCACTCAGAAGGATGCTTGAGTTTGAGGAATTTGCTTACGCGAATGTTCAGCTTGGCCAGACGGGACGAGGAGACGCCGCTGAACGTGCCTTCCGGACTCTCGAGCTGGTCCGACCCAGGCAGGAGGTGCAGTTTCAGCGAGGACAAATTGGCTGGAGTTGGAGAAGAGACGGTGTTGAGGAAGATGACGTAGTGGAATCAACCAATTACTGGTGTTTTCGACTTCCGCTTAGCACCGAAAGTGGCGATTGGGGCTGGATGAATCTTTATCGCCCGTTAAGTGGCCCTCCTTTGCTCCTTGATATGGACTACTTGTCTGGAGTTCTGCGGATCGAGTTGTCGAAAGCCGCGGACCGCGTGATAGGTTCCCTTGAGGACTCGACCAGCGCGACCAAAGTACGGCTGACGATGACTGCAGGAAAAATCGCGAGTTGATGTCGCAGGCTACCACTGCTGAAATCGACGCAATCGCTGCGGCGGATCGCTCGTCTTTTAAGTTGCGGATAGCGAGTGTTCTGGGGACAACGGTCTTCGTATCGCTGCTGTGCTTAATCGTTATGACCGCCATACCTTATGGAAGCACGCAAGCCTGGTGGAAGGCGGCATTTGTTTCCATAGTGTTCACCCTCGCGATTCTTTGGTTGGTCGAAGGTTCAATCACGCAGTCGTGGTTTGCCGAGACCGGGGCATTGGTTCTGCCGTTAGCAGCGCTGGCGCTATTCTCGTTTTTGCAAACCTTGCCGCTGGGCAAACAAAGCAGCATTCCTGGAGGAATCGGCTTTTCCCCCTGGAACGCTGTCAGCGCCGATCCCTACCAGACAAGATTCTTCGTGCTGCAGCTGCTGGCGCTGACTCTATCGGGAGTGATGCTGGCTCGCTACGTCGCCACGGAAAAGCGACTGCGAATTCTAATTAACATTGTAATTCTGTTGGCGGCGGCATGCGCCATCTTCGGCATTCTCAGACAAACTACACAGCGAGGCGCCGGATTTGGTTTGCCACTCCTGCTACCTGATGTGGGCTATGGCCAGTTCATTAATAAGAACCATTTCGCCTACCTCATGGAGATGAGTCTCGGATTAGTACTGGGACTGATTCTTGGCGGCGGAGTCAAACGCGAGCAAGCTTTGATTTACTTAGCCGCTTTGCTCCCGCTCTGGATAGGACTGGTGCTGTGCAGTTCTCGCGGCGGCCTGGTTGCGATGATGGCGCAGTTTGTCGTCGCCGCTTTGCTGTTCAGTGTGGTCGCTCGCGGTGGCAGTTCAAGTAAAACCCATTCGAAATGGCTAAGACTGACGCGATCGCGGCCCGTGCGTCTGCTGCTGATTTTCGTTTTGGTCGCGGGAGTTCTTCTGGGAACGATCTGGCTTGGCGGCGACCAACTGGCGATGCGGATTGAGGAATCGCGCAACGAGCTTAGCTTTGATACTGCCGGTACGCGGCAGGGCGCCAGTAGAAGTGAAATATGGAAAGCAACGCTAAAGCTGATCGCTGCCCATCCTATGCTGGGAGTGGGAATGGGTGGTTACTGGACCGCCATACCGGCTTATCATGACGCGTCCGGATCCGTGACCCCGCAGGAAGCGCATAATGATTACCTCGAGCTGCTTGCAAGCGGTGGTTTGGTTGGACTGGTGCTCGGTGGTTGGTTTGCAGTGGTTGTTTTTCTCCGGACTCGTGAAAACTTCGGAGCACGCAATCGTTTTCGGCGTGCCGCATGTTTGGGGGCGACGATCGGCATTGCAGGGGTTGCGGTTCATAGCCTGGTTGACTTTGGCCTGCACGCGATTGTGAATGCGCTCGTGTTTACCACCCTGATAGTTATTGCTACGTCCAAGCCGCAATGGGCAAACGAGCCCACCATACTTTATGACTAAACTCCTCCCGCATCGCGCGATTGCTACGGTGCTGGCGATTTCGTTTGGGGCGGCCATGGTTAGCGGATTGCCACCTCAGAATGTCGGAGGCGCCAGTGCGTTTCAGGGGCAGGACATCATGGGTGGGGCGGCGATCGTGTTTAAGCGTCCACAGCGCGTTAGGGACATGGTTGGCGGCGCGGCCCTGCTGGTCGTCAAACGTTCTCCCAAGCCGCCCGTGAGACCCACCGAAGTTGCGCGAACCACTCCCGATAGGCGCCGGCCACGACCGAAGCCGGGCGAGACCGTCACCGAACCAAAACTGTCTGACGAAGATAAGGGTGAGGCATTCAAGAACCAGGGCAACACCTATTACGACCTGGGCGATTTTGCCAAAGCAATCGAAGCCTATCTCAACGCGCTCAAATTCACGCCCAAGGATGCCGTCATTTACAACAATCTCGGCGCTGCTTATTTCAGCACTGGGAAGAGTATTGAAGCCGCTACAGCGTTTCAAAAATCGCTGAGTCTCAAACCAAACGATGCTGACGCGTTTTTCAATCTGGGTATTGCGTATAGCTCGACTGACAAACACGAACAGGCTGTCGCAGCGTTCAAAGATGCTGTCAGAGTCAAACCTGATTGGGGCGAGGCTTACAATGCCCTGGGCGACAGCTACCTGAGTCTCAATCGTTATGCTGAAGCGGCGAAAGCCTATGAACAGGCAGTGCGGATCCAGCCGGACAATGGGGTCGCCTTCAGTAACCTCGGCTTTGCCTACGACAAGTTGGGAATGTTGGCGCAGTCGGTTGAGGCCCTGCAAAAGACGGTCAAGCTCAAGGCAGACGACGCCGTCGCTTATAACAACCTCGGAGCAAGCCTGTACAAAGCCGGCCGCTATCCCGAGGCAATTGCCGCGTTCACGAGTTCGATTAAACTCAATCCCGCTGACGCAGATGCACTCAACAACTTAGGTGCGACCTACTACATCACCGAACAATACGCTAAGGCGCTTGAAAACTTTCTGAAAGCGGCGAGTGCCAGAACCGGTTTTGCAGACGCCCAGTACAATCTGGGCAACGCTTACTACATGTTGGCGAAGTATCCCCAGGCTACGGATGCTTATCGTGAAGCAATTCGGATCAAACCAGACTACTCCGAAGCGCGCACGAACCTCGGTAGTCTGTTGATTGCGCTGAATGAGTTCAATCCGGCGGTCACTGAACTTCAGGAAGCCATCCGGCTAAAACCCGATAATCCTATCTCTCACAATAATCTTGGTTACGCTTACGCAAAGATAGCGGAGAGCAGCAGTCCGGCTGCCGCTCCGGAGTACTACCGCAAGGCCATCGCTTCATACAAGGAGGCAATTCGCTTAAAGCCTGACTATACAAAAGCCCTCAACAACCTGGGTGCGGTTTACAACAAGTTGGGAAGCTATCCGGAAGCTATCGAGAGTCTGAAGAGAGCGACTACTCTGAAACCAGACTTTCCCGAGGCGCAGTACAATCTCGGAACCGCGTATTACAATCGGAGCCAGTTCGCCGAGGCCGTAACAGCACTGCAACAGGCGGTGCGACTGAAGCCGGATTTTGCTGATGCCTACAACAGTCTTGGCTCGGCCCTTTACCAATCGCAGCAATTTGATCAGGCGATCGAGGCTTACAAGAAGGTGCTTTCGCTCAAACCTAACGCGGAGACAAACAACAATCTTGGAAAAGTCTACTATCGAGCCCAAGCGCAACAAGGAGGCAGTAGCTTCATTTAAGGCTGCCATTGCCTTACGGCCGAATTTTGCTGAAGCACACTTCAATCTTGCGGTCGCTTACGTGGCGCTGGGAGATAAAAAAGGAGTGCTTGAAGAATACAAGACTCTAAAGACCATCGATCCTGCCCTGGCGGAAAAATTTGCCGCAACGTTTCTAAAAGGGAACTGACATGCAGTTGCCATGTCAGTTAACAACAAATTTCTTCGAAAAGACTAACCTTTGGCAGAAAAAGCATTGACCTTCTTGCTGAAGCCAAGTAAACTTCGGGCCGCTAAGGGCTCCAACTCTCAATTTACGCGCGTGAATTTTTGAAGGGACAGTACATTATGACCAATCAACGTCGAAGCACTTCCAGAGCAATCGCGGTGTTCCTTGCTTTCGCTCTTGTTCAGGTATGCATTCAATTGAGTTTTGCGGCCCCGGCCGTGCCTCAACAATTTATCGCGAGGCTGACCACTACCGGAAATCAGCCAATCACTGTCAATGGCGCCAGTGCAGCCAGCGGCGCGAGTCTGTTGACAGGCGCCACAATTGAAACACCGGACGCTGTTAGCGCCACCATTGATTTGGGTGCGCTCGGCACGGTTGAACTGCAACCAAACTCGTCCATCCAACTTGACTTCGACGACAACGGAAACGTGCGTGTCAAAATCCTGCGCGGCTGTGCTGTGATAAAGAAGAGTGGTCCCGGTGAGGCCGAAGCATATACTGCCGAAGGCGCTTCAGAAAAGACCAACAGTAAGCGCAGGGGATTGGGCTTCTGCTATCTCAATGGCGGCCTCAATCCACTTCAGACGACTGCTGCCGTAGGTGGTGGAGTCGGTGGCGAAGGTATCGGCACCGCCGCGTTGGTGGCGATTCTCGCAGGCGGCGGCGCACTCGCTGCAGGTTTGATTTGGGCATTTCATGGCGGCGGTGGTAACCCCAGCGGTAGCTAACCACTAATTGATCTGCGGATCCTGAAAAGCGTGCCCTCCGAAAGGAGCAGGCACGCTTTTCTTTGAGTGAAATTAATCCTTCAAATCCACGCTCGGCTCTCGGGTCAATCTTGCAAAACCCGCTCCCTGGTTTTCTTTCCCATCGCTATCTGCGGTCGCTGTTGGTTGTGGCTGCGATTGGCGCTTGTCTGTTCGCAATCCGATTCGCGGCGGCGTTTGGCGTTTCGCGTCTGCTGGCAACTTACTCGTTGACCGCGCGGCATCTCGGTGCGGCAAAAAAAGCCGTCGAACTAACACCGAAGGATGCAGAAGCACACTTCGTCGATGCGGTCGTCCTGGGAATGTCTGATACTCCGAGTAAATCAGCTCCTGAACTTGAGCAGGCCGTGGCTCTGAGACCCGCCGACTACACGCTTTGGCAACAGCTCGGACTCTTGCGCGATCAGAGTGGCGACAAAGCCGGAGCCGTGGCCGCGTTTGACGAAGCTATTAGACGCGCCCCTTTTTATTCTCAACCGCGCTGGAATCGCGGCAATGTACTTTTGAGAAGCGGTCAATTCGAGGCTGCTTTCGTCGATCTGAACCAGGCGGCGCAAAGTAATCCCGACCTGATTCCTATCCTGATGGATCTTGCCTGGGGAATCTCGCGCGGCGACGTGAAGTTGACTGAAGAGCTGACGCAAATCAAGGGAGACAAAATGCGTCTGGCTTTCGCGAGGTTGCTGGCTCGACGCGGCAAAGGGCAGGAAACTATCGCGCAGCTTCGTGAAGCCGGCAACGTTCCTGAGGCTGTGAGGCAGGAGCTGACTGATCAATTGTTGGCCAAAGGCGCTTTCAAAGAAGCGTTTGAAATCTGGAAAGGCAAGCCAGGACTTCAGTACGTCAGGCGGACAGGCCGGACCTGCAATTTATGATGGAGGCTTTGAAGGTGACTTGTCCTTTGGCGAAAAGGGCTTTGGTTGGCGAGTGCCGCGTGACCTGCCGGCGACTTCGGTCTCGCTGGACTCGGGCGAGCCGCATAGTGGCTCGAAGAACCTGAGAATAGAGTTTAAAGGGAACTCAAATCCGAATATATCTCAACTAATTCTGCTTGAACCCAATCCACCGCTATCGGATCAACTTCGCCAGTCGATCGGAAGACGTGGTAACCGGTGGCTTGCCGTTTTTGGTGGTGAGCGAGGCAGCCGGCGACTCGAAGCGTTTGGGACAGTCTGCACCCCTGGCAAAGGGCACCAGCGAATGGCAGTCCATCAGTTTTGAATTTACGACTACGCCTGCAACTACCGCTGTTGTGCTAAGTCTGCAACGAGAGAGCTGCACGACGGCGCCATGTCCAATCTTTGGTTCGATCTCGCTTGATAGTTTCTCAGTGGAGCAGTTGGGGCAGTAGCCCTCCATTACTGTCGGGCTAGCACCGCTAAACGCACATGCCGGAATCAAGATTACCCAGGTTGAGGGTTACGTCTGGTTTGATGAGCAGGGTGGATCGTCTCGGCTGGGCGGTCGGCTTCTCTCTAAAATCCTATGGCGTGCGGATCGGCATTCGCTCAAACGATCCGACTGCGCTGGTTTCTGCTCGTCGACATCTTCCCAGTGACTGGGAAGCCGTCAGCTCTCCATTGGTTGATCGCATTTATTCGATATTGATTGGCCGTAAAGGTTCACACGCAAACGGCCGGCGCCTAAATCAACTTTATGGCGATAACGTTCGGCTCGCGCGCTCATTTGATTTGGACGAGCTTTATGAAAGGTTGGAATCCGACCTTCGATTGTTTGTAGCGGAGTTGGCGAGGCACCGGGTCTTTGTTCACGCTGGCGTGGTTGGCTGGAAGGGACAGGCGATTGTAATCCCCGGTCGCAGCTATAGCGGTAAATCGACCCTGGTGGCCGAGCTCGTTCGTGCCGGTGCAACTTATTATTCAGACGAATATGCGGTGCTGGATTCGCGCGGCCGGGTTCACCCTTTTGCGAAGCCGCTCGAGCTTCGCGAAGAGGGCGAGTTCACGCAAACGAAGATTACGGCAGCCGAGCTCGGGGGGCACTCAGGAACCAAACCGCTTCCGGTCGGTTTGGTTTTAATGACGCAATTCAAGAGCGGTGCGCGTTGGCGCCCACGCAAGCTCACGGCGGGCCGTGGTGTGTTAGAGATGCTCTTCAACACCGTCTCCGCACGACGCAGTCCGGAAAGGGCTCTTGCTACCCTGCACCGGGTGGCTGAACAAGCCGATGTCTTGAAGGGGGTTAGAGGTAACGCGACAGAAGTTGTAGACGCGCTGCTCAGGAGAGTAGAAGGAAGTCGCTTCCGGAAAGACCAGGTCGCTTAGTCCTGTCTGTTCAAATGAAGTCTAAAGAAGCGTTACGCAAGGGGAACCTGGTGGCTGAGGTGCTGGCCGGATCATGGCGCAACTCGGGCATCCCTAACCTTCGGATGACGGAGATTGAGCTTGACGCGGTAACACCGTTGCTCTACGACTCCGGCACGGCCGCCCTCGGTTGGCATCGTCTTAAACAGACTCCGCTTCGAACTTCAGCATCAGCCGAGGTGCTGCATCAGGCCTATCGCCTGCAGTCGCTGCAGTCGGAGATTCACGAACAAAAAATTGAAAAGGTCTTCCGGCTATTTCGCGAGGCGAGAATAGAAGGGGTTCTGGCCAAAGGTTGGGCGGCGGCAGGATTGTACGGCGACAGAACTCTTCGTCCCTTATGGCGACATCGATATTTGCGTAAGACCTGAACACTACAAACGAGCTGAAGAAGTTTTGAACGATCCCGACGCCAATGATTGCTGGGTCGATCTGCACGAACACTTTTCTGAGATTGAAGACAGAACTATTGATGAACTGTTCGCGAGATCGCGAACAGTTAGTCTGGGAAAAGAGCAGTTTCGGATATTGGGTCCTGAAGACCAACTGGCACTCTCGTGCATTCATCTTTTGAAACATGGCGCCTGGCGCCCTCTATGGCTGTGCGATGTTGGCGTAACAATTGAGTCGTTGCCTCCAAACTTCGACTGGGACGTTTGTTTGGGAAACACGCAAACGCGTGCCAACTGGATCGTCTGTGCTATTGGTCTCGCAAAGCGCTTGCTTCGTGCAAACACCGATGCACTTCCGGCCAGACTAAACGCAGAAGTGCCCGCCTGGATGATCGACAATGTGCTGAGGCAGTGGCATAGGCCGTTTGCAATCCATCAGCCGCCAATGAGTCATCCCACCCCGATGACAGATTTGCTTCGGCATCCTTCGGGATTGCTCGAAGGCTTGCGCCAGCGATGGCCGAATCCAATCATCGCGACTATCAGCGTTAACGGCGAATTCAATAACTTACCCCGACTGCCGTATCAAATGGCAAACTGCGTTTCGCGGATCAGTCGACTCCTGTTTACTTCGCCGAATGGCGTATCGGAACACTGACTTTGCAGCCGGCGTAAATGACCACTCCGCTCATATTAAGTTTAGAGACGGCCACGATGGGCGGCAGTGTCTGGCTGGGTTATGGAACAGTGGAACTAGCTACTCGAATCGGCGATCCCAAGGTCTCGCAGTCAGCTACTCTGCTGAAAGACATCAGTGAATGTTTTGACGAAGCAGGCGCAAAGCTTAGTTGAGGTAGATCTCTTTGCCTGCGCTTCAGGACCCGGAAGTTTTACCGGCTTGAGAATTGGCATCGCGACTTTGAAAGCTCTGGCCGCATCACTGGACCGCCCCTGCGTTGGAATCCCGACGCTTCAAACCGTCGCTCATGCCGCAGGAATTTCAGCGGCAACTGTCGCACTCCTACCTGCCGGCCGGGGCGAAGTTTTTGCGCAAAAGTTTTCTGTTGCTGAGGATGGAAAGGTTGTTGAGCTCGACTCCGCCGCTCATCTGTCGCCGGCGGCGCTACTCACCAGGTACGGTGCTTTGAAGAATCTCAAGTGGGCCGGCAACGGTGCCCACCTGCATCGCAGCCTGCTGGCGAAGTATGCGGACGAGCAGGGCATTTATTTCTTCGAGGATCTGATCGGAGAAAAGATAAATGAACACAACGTCGGTATCTGGGAGCTGGCGGCGCCCGAACCAAATTTAGCGAAGCATGTGGCGGCGCTGGCCCTACAACTTTTTCAGTCTGCCGCGCTACAATTACCGCATTCTCTTAAAGCCATTTACGTTCGACCGTCGGACGCAGAATTGAATCAAAAATGTCCTTAACCGAGCAGGCGATACCAGCGGCGAGCCAGGGCGTTTCCATCGGCAGAATGACAGAGCACGACCTGCTGGAAGTTGTTGAGATTGAGGAAAGCTCAGGACTGAGTCGCTGGGGCTGGGCTGCATACTATGCCGAGCTGCAAGGCAGTAACCGCCACTTAATGCTGGTGGCGCGCGTCAACGACGGACAACACCAGCGAGGTCGTTCTAAACTCGCTGGATACATAGTCGCGCGAATGGGCGCGGACGAGCTGCACATTAATAATGTGGCGGTGCGAGAAGCTTATCGTCGCCTGGGGATTGGAAGGGCGTCTCATGGATCGCATTCTGGCGGAAGGCAAGCGCTCTGAAGTTCCTTGTGCCTTTCTCGAGTTGCGGGCTGGAAACACTGCTGCGCTTTCACTTTATGAGGACTGTGGTTTCCGTGTCACTGCCCGGCGCAGTAAGTATTACTCAGAACCAGTGGAAGACGCCCTGGTCATGATCATCCAACTCAAGCGAGAGGCTTGATCGATTGCTACAATTGGGCTACCATTTTTTCGTGTCCCAACATTCCCAGGAGGTTTCCAAACGCCTCCTCAACCAATCTTGCCAGTCCCATCGTCTGAAAGGAGACATGCACGAACATGGACATTACAACTGCGGATATGCTTAAGGAAGAGCTGATGAGTCGGGATCCTGAGTTCCGGGAACTAGCCCGTGAACACACTCGATACGAAGAACGACTTAGTGAATTGACAGCCCTGGCTTATCCGAGCGACGAAGAACAACTGGAAGAGGTTACTCTCAAGAAAAAGAAATTGGCTCTTAAGGATCAAATGTACGCGCTCATAATGCAACACCAAAAGAATCAAAGCGTGAGTCATTAAAAATTTACGGGAGAGGAACTCTCCTGAATAGATCTGAACCTGGTAGGGGACGTGGAGGTGTTCTACGTCCCCTTTCTCACAACTTGGACGCGGTATGAAGCTACGAGATTACAATGCGTCGACCGGCGGCTAAGTAAGGAGTCACAAATAGTTCGCGACGGCATCATTTATGTTTTAGTCCCCGGCACGCTGGCGGTGGTCTTGATCATTCTGGGTCTCTGGCCGGTAGCCCTGGTGTTCGTCGTGCTCGCTGCCTTCATGGCTTTCTTCTTTCGCGATCCGAGACGGCAGCCGCCGACTGGCGCGGACCTCGTAGTGGCGCCGGCTGACGGCCGGGTGACGCGCGTTAGGCCCGTGGGAGATTTGAGCGAGCGGTCCGCCAACGTCGTCAGTATTTTCTTATCGCCGTTTGACGTGCATATCAATCGTGCGCCGATTGCCGGTAGGATCACGAATGTTGCTTATACGCGCGGTAAGTTTCTGATGGCCACCGATGAAAACGCCAGTATGGTTAACGAGCAGAACGCGCTCACGATTGAAGGAGAGCGCATCACTGTCGTCTGTAAACAAATTGCCGGTATCCTCGCTCGCCGGATTGTTTGCTGGAAGCGGGTTGGTGAAAGCGTGAGTTTGGGTGAGCGATTCGGGTTGATAAAATTCAGTTCAAGGACAGATGTGCTGCTGCCCGCGAATGTTGAAATTTTGGTAGCAGAGGGAGCCAGGGTAAAAGGTGGCACCACAGTCATCGGCAGGATACGATGACGCTCCGAACTTGTGACTAGCTGGATATGGAAACTAAAAACCCAGAACGTCGCGGCTTGCGGAAAGGTGTTTACCTGATACCCTCCGTTTTTACTGCCGCCAATATCGGTATGGGCTTCTACGCCGTGATGGCCGGAGTACGCGCTTTTCAATTTGTTGGCAGCGGTACACCTGCTGATCTGTTGCTGGCCGCCGGCTACCTCGACAACGCTGCCAAGGCAATTGGTTGGGCGCTTCTCTTTGACATGCTTGACGGACGCATTGCGCGCATGACCAAAACAACCACAGAGATTGGCGTACAGCTGGATTCGATGGCGGACATTGTAACTTTTGGTCTCGCCCCCGCGGTATTGGCATATGTCTGGGGATACGGCGCCACCCTGCAAGAGGGAAGTGGCTTGCATAGCCTCGCGTGGTTCCTGTCATTCATGTACTTAATGTGCGGAGGTTTCCGTCTGGCTCGTTTTAATGTTCAGGCTTCGCGTCCACGGATTCTCGCCGAAGGCCTGGTCAAAACAGACAAGAAGAATTTTGTCGGTTTACCTATTCCGGTTGCCGGTGGGCTGATCGCGGCAATTATCCACTTCGCGCCAGTTCCTCTGGTGCAATATGCTCCAGAGCGCGCTCAGGTTTATTCGCTGCTGCTAATGGTGCTGGTGGGTGCGTTGGGAGTCCTCATGGTTAGCACGCTGAGATTTTCCAGCTTCAAGACGGTGGGTACGAGCAGCCGCAGCATGCGAACCATAATTCTCGCCGTGGCAGTCGGCATGCTGATCTTTCTTTATTCCCGTTATGTCCTGCTGGTGATAGTCATCGGATATATCCTCAACGGGCTTCTATCCCGGCTGTTTGGCATGTTTCGGCGCCGAGTTGAACCGACGGAGTCCAGTGAAGCCAGCGTCCAGACGAACCAACCCTAATCGGTTGACCTTAGTTCGTTGAGTTGATCTCACGCCCGACTCAACAAACCCCGCTCATTTCAATGGTGGTTTCTCGCGCGGGGCCGCGAAGGCGAGCAGTCCATGCTCGGTTGTCAGCAGTACGACTGCTCCTACTGCTATTGGCGAAGCAGAGGTAGCGATCTCTTCGCCCGTAGGAAGCAGATTGATCTGCCGTCCATCTCGCAGCTCGAGCACCACGCCGGCTGAACTCGAAAACGGCATAAACAGCGCGCCGAGACGGGAAACAAGTGGTTGCGAGGAAATTCTTCCGGGCAGCCTTCGTTTCCATAAGCGAGCTCCCGTCAACGAATACTTGTAGACAAAATTGTCCAGTGAGGCCACCAACAACTCCTCATTCGTCCGAACTACTGCTGCAACCCCCGCGCCAGTTCGTTTACGCCAGAGCAAACGACCATTGGACGCATTCACGGCGTAAACGTAGCCATCGCCTGAGCCAAAATAGACAATGTCGTTTCCATTAGCCACGGCGCCCCTGACCGCGCCTTTCGTCTTATAGTGCCAGAGTAGCTTTCCCGTCTGCTCGTCCAGTGCGAGCAAAGTACCGTCTTCGCTGCCGATATAAACGTGCGCTCCGGAGACCACCGGTTGTGAGTTGAACGGCGCACCATACTCGTGGACCCAAAGCGCCTGACCGTTCGCGCTGTCAAACGCGTATATAGTTCCGTCGCTGCCACCGCCAAAGAGCTTACCGTTGCTGAGCGCAAGCGCGCCGCGCAGTGGCATTGCCAGTGTCCTCATCCATTGCGTTACGCCACCCTCGCGGCCAAGGGCCCGTAAAGCGCCCGTGGCCCGCCGCGCTCCGCTTTCGGGTTTGCCTGTCTCCGACGCGACATACACAGCGCGCTGGTCGGCGATGGGCGAAGCCGAGAGCTCGCCACCCACCTCCGAGCGCCAGTTAAGCTGTCCGCTGGCTCCCATTAGCGAGACAATCGTCCCACCCGCCAACGGCAAATAAATGCGCTCCTCGTCAAAAGCTGGAGTAAGGTTTAAGGTAGAGTTTGACTCATACTTCCAGCTGATAGTTAAAGGCTGCGAGAAGTCCACTCCGTCGACTCACAATTGAGTGAGCATTGGTCTTGTCGTTTGTTTGGGCAAGGCTGAAGGGCAGCAGGGCAGTCAGTACGAAAAGCCAAACTCCTGTCAAACGCGCTGTCCTCGTCCAATTCCTGGTGAGTCTTAACATTACTTTGAGTAAATCGATTGCAAATCGCCCCCGGTTCTTGAGTTATTCATATCGAATCGTATAATCCACAGTTCCTTATTTTTTCTCTAATCTGTTAGACGCATCAAGAGTGCCTCGAGGTCTTCTTTTGATAACGGAAATTCAACACGAAACCGTCATAATACTTGACTTTGGATCACAATACACTCAGCTGATAGCTCGCCGCGTGCGTGAGGCTGGGGTGTATTGCGAAATACTGCCTTTCAATACGCCTGTCGAAAGAATCATCTCGCGCCGGCCGAAGGGGCTTATTCTGTCAGGCAGCCCTTCTTCGGTTTACGCGGATGGAGCACCACGCCCTGACACAAACCTCATCGAATCGCTCACCAGCCCACTCCTGGGAATCTGCTATGGCTTGCAAATTCTGGCTTTCGATATGGGTGGTGATGTGGCCTCGTCGCCCAATCGGGAATTTGGTTACGCCAGGCTCAAGGTTGTCGACCAGAGCAGTCTATTATTCAAAGAACTGCCAAACGAGATGGATGTTTGGATGAGCCACGGCGATCAGATGACGTCCGTGCCTCACGGCTTCCGCGTCACGGCCCTAACCGACGACGCACTGAATGCGATTGAAGATAAGGAACGCAGCATCTATGGCGTGCAGTTTCATCCCGAAGTCGCGCATACGCCACTGGGCGCACAGGTCATTCGCAACTTTCTATTCTCGATTTGCGGTTGCCGCGGCGACTGGTCCCCAAAGGCCGTTATAGAGGAACAGGTGGGCCGTATTCGCGAAGTTGTCGGAGAAACTGGACGCGTCGTTTGCGGGCTGTCGGGCGGTGTCGATTCGACTGTAGCTGCAGCCCTGGTACATCAGGCGATGGGAGAGCGCCAAACTTGTATCTTTGTCGACAACGGGCTTTTGCGGGACGGCGAGTTTGAGTCGACAATCGCTCTGTTACGCCAGCAAATGAAACTGAACATTGCCGGCGTCCGCGCGGGCAAGCAGTTTCTTTCTGCGCTGTCCGGCGTCACTGAGCCTGAGGAGAAGCGCAAACTAATCGGCAAGGTTTTTATCGACGTTTTCGAGGAAGAAGCCAGGCGCGTCGGGGGCGTCGCCTTTCTTGTTCAGGGTACGTTATATCCAGACGTCATCGAGTCGGTGTCGGTGCGCGGTCCTTCCGCTGTGATAAAAAGCCATCACAACGTCGGCGGCCTCCCAGAGATGATGAAATTGAAGTTGATTGAACCCCTGCGTGAACTTTTCAAGGATGAAGTAAGGCTGATCGGGAGGGAATTGGGCGTACCGGAAGAGATACTCACGCGCCATCCGTTTCCGGGTCCTGGTTTGGCTGTGCGAATAATCGGGGAAGTAACCGACGAACGAGTGCGTTTGCTTCAGTCTGCCGACCGCATACTCGACGAAGAACTGCGTGCCGCTGGGCTCTACAATTCTGTCTGGCAAGCGTTTCCGGTATTGCTGCCGGTTTCAACTGTAGGTGTCATGGGCGACGAGCGCACTTATGAAAAGGTGGTGGCCATCAGGGCCGTGACGAGTGTCGATGGTATGACTGCTGACTGGGCGAGACTGCCTCACGACCTGCTCGCGCGCGTGTCTTCACGGATCATTTCTGAGGTTCGCGGAATTAACAGAGTCGTTTACGATATTAGTTCCAAACCGCCGAGCACGATCGAGTGGGAATGACGGCCGAGAGTTTCCTCACGCGTAGCCTTAAAGCATTTTCTCCATAACGGCGATGAAGTTTGTGAGTTGGCGTAGCTTAATCGCAAATCAAGACTTCGGAATGGGGAATGCACTGAGCATCGAAGCGGACGAGCGTGTTATAGTTGCGCACGTCGATCACAACTTATTCCTGTCGTAGCCGTCGCCAGACGGGTCAGTTGGTTTCATTTATTGTTATGTCTGATCAAAGATTTGCACACCTCCATCTCCATACAGACTACAGCCTCTTAGACGGCGCAATTCAGATTAAGCCGCTTGCCAAGCGAACCGAGGAGCTGGGCATGACGGCCTGCGCCATGACTGATCATGGCAATATGTTTGGCGCCATTTCGTTTTACAACACGATGAAGAGTCGCGGCATCAACCCGATAATCGGTTGTGAGACTTACATCACGCGTGGGAGCCGAAAAGACCGCGCGGCTTCAGCGCCGGGAGAGAAGGCAAACTTTCATTTGATCCTGCTTGCGAAAGACCTGGATGGTTATCGCAATCTCGTCCGCCTCACTTCGAAGGCTTACACCGAGGGCTTCTATTACAAGCCTCGAATCGACAAGGAACTGTTGGCCGAACACTCGAAGGGACTCATTGCTCTTTCTGCCTGCCTGTCCGGCGTGCCGTCGGCGGCGCTGGCGCGCGACAACTGCGACGAAGCTGCGGCCGCGGCCATTGAATTTGAAGAGATCATGGGGAAGGGGAACTACTTCCTTGAGATCCAGGAACATGGCCTTGATGCCCAGCAAAGAATTCGCAAGCCGTTGGTCGAGCTTTCGCGGCGGACGGGCGTTCCACTCGTTGCCACAAACGATGCTCACTACCTGACACCAGAAGACTCCCGAGCACATGATGTGCTGCTTTGTATCGGTTCGGGCAAAACCGTGACTGACACGAATCGACTGCGTTATGCGAGTCCAAATTTTTATGTTCGGTCACCGGAAGAGATGTGGCGAATATTCGGCAATGAGCTGCCGGAAGCCCTTACCAGAACGGTAGAAATTGCGGAGAGGTGCGAGCTCAAGCTTCCCGAGAACATCAACCATCTGCCCAACTATCCCATCCCTGACGGCGAGCTCGCGTCGCCGGATGAGTATTTCGAGAAGGTTGTGCGCGACGGATTCGAACGCCGGCGCCAGCGAGTTTGGGAACGGCAGCAGTCGCGTGGCACCTTGAGGCACCCCATCTCGGATTATCAGACGCGCCTGGCCAGCGAAATTGCGATGATTAAGCAGATGGGCTTCGCTGGGTACTTCCTCATCGTTTGGGACTTTGTTCGCTACGCCAAAGAAAACTCCATCCCGGTTGGTCCGGGCCGCGGATCGTCGGCCGGTTCACTGGTAGCCTACTGCCTCGAAATAACTGATGTAGATCCTTTAGAGTATGACCTTATCTTTGAGCGATTCCTTAACCCCGGCCGCATTTCCATGCCTGACATCGATATCGACTTTTGCGTACGGGGCCGCGGAGACGTCATCAATCACGTCGCCGATTTGTATGGGCGCGAATCGGTTTGCCAGATAATCACGTTCGGCACGCTGGCCTCTCGCGCTGCTATCAAAGACGTAGGGCGAGCCCTGGAAATGCCTTACTCGGAAGTCGATCGTATCGCGAAAATGATACCCCCGCCGGTTCGAGGCCGAAATGTAAGCCTCACTCAGGCATTGGAACAGGTCCCGGAACTGCGCAAGGAGATTGAAACCAACCCGAACGTTAAAGAGTTGATGGAGATAGCGCAGCGCCTCGAGGGCTGTGCCCGCCATTCGTCAGTCCACGCTGCCGGTGTCGTGATTTCCCCCGTTCCCCTTCAGGAATTAATACCTATTGCTGTTTCGGGGAAGGAAGAAATCACCACGCAATACGTGATGTCTGATCTCGAAAAGACCGGCATGCTTAAGATGGACTTTTTAGCGCTTACCGCTCTAACCGTTATAAATGACTGCTTAATTAGCATTAAGCAGCTGCTTGGCATGGAGATTAACTGGGCGGATTTAGCGCTTAACGACGAGAAAACGATGGCTGTTTTCGGGGAAGGGCGAACGGATGCGGTGTTCCAGTTCGAGTCTTCGGGGATGCAGGAGATCTGCCGCAAGCTTAAGCCCAAGACGGTTGAAGATCTCTCAGCCTTAAATGCGCTTTACCGGCCAGGCCCGCTGGATGGCGGCATGGTCGAGGAGTTCATTCAACGCCATCGCGGTCTGAAGACGGTGCGTTATCTCGTACCCGAGATGAAGGACATTCTGAGCAACACCTTTGGAGTGCTTGTCTATCAGGAACAGATCATGCAGCTGGCACAGAAGCTGGCGGGCTATACGCTCAGCGAGGCGGACTTGATGCGCCGGGCGATGGGTAAGAAGAAGCGCGAGGAAATGGCGCTTCACGAGCAGAAGTTTGTGAATGGCGCCGTTGAGCGAGGCATCAAGAAAGAAAAGGCCGAGAAGATTTTTTCTCTGATGGATAAGTTTTCTGATTATGGATTTCCTCGCAGCCACGCTGTGGCCTATGCCTACCTGGCGTTTCAGACGGCCTATCTCAAAGCTCATTACCCAGAGCATTTTTACGCAGCAGTCCTTTCGAGCGAAGCGCAGGATGCAGCCAAAGTATTCAAGTATTCAAAAGAACTGCGAAGTCAGGGTATAAAGCTCCTGCCGCCTGACGTAAACGAAAGCTACGCAGGATTTACGCCAACAACGGGCGCAATCAGGTATGGGCTGGCTGCTATCAAGGGACTCGGTTTATCCACGGTGAATTCAATTATCGAAGTTCGCCAGGCGGGATCTTTCAAGTCTTTCTTTGAGTTCACTGAACGGATGGCACATAACGGCTTGAACAAACGCGTGTTGGAAGGCTTGGTCGGAGCGGGCGCGTTTGATTCGCTCCAGACCGACGCACGCGAACTGCACGAATGGCGCGGCGCTCTCTTCAGTTCCATTGACGGGGCGCTGGCCAGAGCTCAGCGCGCTAAGCGCGAGCGCCTGCAGGGCCAAACGGGTCTCTTTGGTTCCGAACTCGAAGACGCCAGCTTTGTTGCACAACCAATGACGACCGGCGAACCCTGGACTCGTTCACAGCTTCTGCTTGCGGAGAAAGCTGCGCTTGGGTTTTACGTCACATCACACCCGCTCGGAAGCTACCTCGATCTTCTGCAGGCAGCCAAAGCCGTTAAGTCTGTCGAACTACCTAATTTGTCCAGTGGGGTTCGTGTGCAAACTGGCGGCATCATCAACGACCTCCAGCCAAGGACGACCAAGAAAGGTGACAGGTTCGCCCTTCTGCGTCTCGAGGATGAGGCCGGGGGAACAAAGTGCGTGCTCTGGCCCGAGACTTATCGCAAGTATGCGTCGCTAGTCAAAAATGAGCTGCCGGTGTTGATAAGCGGACGCCTGGAACTGAGCGAAGACAATCCACCGTCAATAATTGTGGATCAGGTGCAGAGTTTGGACGAGCTTGTAAAGGCTAAGGAGTTGGTCGTATTGCGAGTCCCACCGGCCCCGAGTGATCCTGCCGAACTATTTGACGGCATTCTTCACCTGATCAATTCAAACGCCGGAAACTGCGACGTAATGTTGGAGACTGCCATCGAAAAAGACCTCGTCGTTCGGGTGAAGGTAAGCTCGAACCTGCGGGTTGAACGTAGTGAAAAGTTTGAGACGGCGGTGCGTAAAATGGGCTGTGTGCTTAAGATTGAGAAAATGGCCCTTTCGAAGTGAGTCTGATAATACTTAGCTAGGAGAACATGGCGAAGAAGGAAGAGAAGGCAAAAGCGACTGAAGAGTCAACGACCGTCGAAACCAGAACCGAGCCAGACTCGCGAACGGCTATCGAACGAGTGCAGCTGGCGCGTCATGCCGATCGGCCCCACACGCTGGACTTCATCGAGCGATTGTTCGAAGAGTTTGTCGAGATGCATGGTGATCGCAGGTTCGCTGACGATCCTGCGATTGTTTGCGGCTCGGCGCGTTTCCACGGGTTGCCGGTTGTCGTTGTCGGCCATCAAAAAGGTCGCGATACGAGGCAAAGAAAGTATCGCAACTTTGGCATGCCCAAGCCCGAAGGTTACCGCAAGGCTCTTAGAGTTATGAAGCTGGCGGAAAAATTTGGGCGGCCGATCTTTTCATTGATTGACACACCCGGTGCCTATCCGGGCATCGATGCTGAAGAGCGCGGTCAGGCTGAAGCAATTGCCTATAACTTGCGCGAAATGGCTAAGTTGAAAGTCCCGGTCATTGTAACCGTAATCGGTGAAGGGGGGTCGGGCGGCGCACTGGCTATTGGCGTTGGTGATCAGGTGATGATGTTGGAGAATTCGATTTACTCGGTGATTTCGCCTGAAGGTTGTGCGGCAATTTTGTGGAAGGATGCGAAGCTTGCTGACCAGGCGGCGACGGGGTTGCGATTGACCGCCCAGGACTTATTCGCGGAAAAGATCGTCGATCAAATCATCAAGGAACCAACGGGCGGGGCTCACATGGATTACGATAAGGCGGCACATTATCTCGACGTGGCTTTGACCGAGCGCCTCGCAGAAGCAGTTAGCTGTAGTCAGGATGAAAGACTCGCCAGACGCTATAACAAGCTACGAGATTTTGGCCGCTGGGGCACGGCTTAACTGTGAGAATGAGATCAGTACCACCACGCGTTTCGTCCGTCGCGACCTGTCGCGACGCGCTCTGGCGAAGGTCGCCAGCGACCGAAAGCGCCGACAGCTCGGCGCACTCCGAAAGTGTGTTATTCTTGGCTGATTTTGCGCTGGAGGAATTGCGAGCAATCCTCACCGACAGGATGAATTGATTCTGCTCACCGGCCCTGGGCTCAACGGTTACTACGCCATTCCAGGCTGCGCCCTTTTCGTCAGTAAACCGCCACCAACTCTGGTTCGCCGTCTTGTTCGCCTCAACGTTGGTTCGAACCCACTTGCTGTTTTCCGATTCGTTACCGTAAACCTTGTTAGCCGCAATGGCCTTGTTTACGCTCTCGAGAATTTCAGCAGCAGAGCCTTCGGTCTTTACGGTCCACTTGTTTTCCCACTGGTCACGGCTACCCGCCCGGCTGAGAGGTCGCCAGCCACCATCGAGCACCTTCACGTCGTAGTTAAAACGCATGTACTTGTCTGCCAGAGCAGCACGCGCAAATTTAGAATCGGGGTCCCAGTTGTATTCCATTCCCAGCGCGGCCATCTGTGCGGTGCCAAGGCCGAAGAGTCTCTCGATGACGTGAAGTGATCCGTCGATTCCTGAAGACAACCCGGCTGTGGTGATTATCTTTCCGTTATCGACAAAACGCCGGTCGTTCACAATCTTCGCCTTCGGCGCGGCCTGCCGCAAACCGGGAATTAGCCCGGCGGTAGTGGTTGCTTCGAGTCCATCAAGCAAGCCGGCTTTCGCAAGTATGTAAGCTCCGTTGCAGACAGACATCACTATCTCGGCGCGCTTCGCCTTCGCCTGGATCCAACTAATGACTTTCGCGTTTTCAACCTGCCCTTCCACGCTTCCACCGGGAACGACCAGCACATCAGGTTCAGGTGCGTTTTCAAAGTTGTACCTGGGATTAACGCTCATGCCCATGCTGGTGGTAATCGCGTCAGACTTTTCTGAAACAGTGTAGATATTGAATGCCGGCCCAGGATCGCTATAGACATGACCAAAAGTTTCGTAGGGACCGGTGTAATCGATGATTTGCACGCCGTCAAAGATCAGAATGGCGAGATTCCGCGTTGTCTTTTGCTGCTGCGGTGCGCCTGGTTGAGCGACACTCGCTTGGGTTCTCACTGCACGGCCGAGATTAAAAACAGCAGACAGTATTAGCGCGGCGATTATTAATTGCGTTCTCCTCATACTTTTCTCCTTGCCGGAAATGAATTGGGGAAGTAATAGCTGGCACTCTGCTATCGCGAATGATACGCACGTTTTCCAATGAAGTACGCGCGTTTGCAGCGAATTGCGGTTAGCGTGGGGTGAATTGCAGATTACAGGGATAAGTCGGTGTCTAAAAAGACCCGAGGTGGGCAAGGTAGACTTCACCTGCAAATCAAAACGAAGCTAAGGATTAGAGAAACCGCGGAAACTCAGAAAGGAATATCGTCGTCAGCAAGATCCGGTTGCTGCGCTTCCGATGGACCGCCGCTCGCTGCGGCGGCTCTTTCCATTGGCGGTTCGCCTTCTCCTCTACCGCCGCCGATGAACTGCATGTCAGTCGCGTGAACTTCAAGGGTATGCCGTGGCTTGCCGTCGCGATCAGTCCACTCTTCGACACGCAGTCTGCCTTCTATATAAACCGGCCGCCCCTTCGTCAGATACTGCGAGGCAGTCTCCGCCTGGCGTCCCCAGAGAGTTACGCGAAACCAAGTTGTCTGATCCTGCATTTCACCTGTCTTGTCCTTGCGGCGTTCGTTAGTCGCCATGCTAAAGCTGCAAACAGGCGTGCCTTGCGGCGTATAGCGCAGTTCCGGATCGCGGCCAAGATTGCCCACGAGAATCACCTTGTTGAAGGACATGAGGGACCTCTCAGTATTCTTTGAATTTTGAAACTTCGAGCGTCATCCTACGCGTCGGATAAGTGGTGGTCAAGCGGGACGATTCAGAGCGTTCCACACGATCAGATGCAAAGATCTCGGTATCGCGCTTGGCTTACATTTTCTGTTAGACTACCTGCGAATTGATAGCGTTTTGGTTTCGTGTGAAGCTCGCCCTCCCAAGCGGTCGGGCTACCGCCCCGAACGCACTGTTGCATCAAGTTAATGAAATCCAAAGTTTACATCGAGACCTTTGGCTGCCAGATGAACGTCGCTGACACCGAACGCGCGGCGACTGGTTTGCGCCAGGCAGGCTACGACCTGACTACAGTTGCAGCGGGCGCTGACGTGGTTTTGTTGAATACATGTTCGGTTCGCGAGCGCGCCGAACGAAAGGTCTTCAGGCGGATCGGCGAGATTCGCAGCGAGGCAAAACGCTCCGGTCATCAGAAACCTTTGATCGGAGTCATGGGCTGCGTAGCGCAGTTGGAAGGCGCGGGGATTTTTGCGGACGCGCCGGCAGTTGACCTCGTCATAGGCACGCAGGCGACTGATCGAATACCAACGATGATTGAACGCGCGCGCGGCGGGGAAGCGTCAGTGATCGATTTGGAGGAACGGCAGGAGAGCGAGGTTTGGGACGTATCGCCTGCGGAGAGGCGATCTCCTTACGTGGCGTTTGTTCCCATCATTGAAGGCTGCAATAAGTTTTGTTCTTTCTGCATTGTGCCTTACTCGCGTGGCCGTGAAAGAAGTCGTAGCGCTTTGGAGATAGTGAGTGAGGTCAACCGGCTAAAATCTCTCGGCTATAAGGAAGTTCATCTAATTGGCCAGAACGTCAATAGCTATCGACCGAAATCTCAGGAGGGTTTGGAACGCTTCTCAGGAGCAACTCCGTTCTCTCGTTTGCTGAGAGCCGTTGCCGCGACCGGCATGGAGCGAATCAAATTCACAACTTCGTTTCCTAGAGACTTCCATCCTGATATAGTGTGCGCGCTCGAAGAGTTTCCCAATCTTTGCGACTGGGTTCATCTGCCGGTGCAATCGGGCAGTGACCGGATTTTGAAAGCTATGCGGCGCGGTCATAGCGCTGGCGACTATCTGCGACGCGTTGAGGTTATTAAGAATTCGCAGCGGCGGCTATCGTTGACGAGCGACATCATCGTTGGTTTTCCTGGTGAATCGGAAGCTGATTTTGAGAACACGCTGCGACTTGTTCGCAACTGTCAATACGACGGCTTGTTCATTTTCAAATATTCCAAACGAACGGGGACGCCCGCAGCTTCTTTCGAGGATGTAGTGCCAGAAGCCGAGAAGACGGCACGCTTCCTGGCGCTTGAGGAACTGCAGGAGTCGCTGCAGCAAAGAGTGTATGGTGGGTATGTCGGCAGAACGGTAAGTGTACTGGCAGAAAGGGAGAGCGCGAGATCAAGTGAAGACATGACCGGTCACTCCACTTGCCATAAAGTCGTCAACTTCAGGGCCAGGCAAACCCAACCCGGAGAGATCGTGAACGTCGTGATTTCTGAGGCCAAGCCCTACAGCCTTTATGGTGAACTGGCAAATTGACTCGGGGAGATAGCAAGGATCTGGGGCAGAGGTGTTGATTATGGAGATTGAAGTAAAAATCAGAGCACTGATGATGGACCCTAATAGCGGTACACCGATCATAATTTTGAAGGACGTCGAAAGCGACACCATGCTACCGATTTGGGTAGGAGCTTATGAGGCCAACGCCATAGCCCTGGAGATCGAAAAGATCGCACCGCCACGGCCAATGACGCATGACTTGCTTCGGAACTTGATCATCGAACTGGGTATTCAAGTTGAGAGAGTTGTGGTTACCAGTTTGCGCGACAACACCTTTTTCGCTGTTATTGAAATGCAGATGAGCGACGGCAACCGTATGGTGCTTGACTCCCGGCCTTCAGATGCAATTGCGTTAGCGCTGCGTGCCGATTGTCCCATTTATGTCGACGAGGAAGTTATCAAGGCATCGAAGAACACCGTGCCCACGGGCGAAGAGAGCGGGGAAGAGTCGGCCCTGGGCGAAGAAGAGTGGCCCGATGTGATAGGCGAAGCCGGCGATCTTCCCATGTAGGGCAGGGAAGTTGATTTCCCTATAGTTAATCCGATGAGAACAGGTTGAAGTTCTTATTGTGTAACGAATGATTATTGCGATCGCAAATCAAAAAGGTGGCGTGGGGAAAACTACAACCGCCATCAATTTGGCTGCGGCATTCGCCAGGCTCGGCAAACGTGTCCTGCTTCTCGATTTAGATCCCCAGGCAAACAGTTCAATTTCTTTTCTCGATCCGCTTTCTGTGGAACGGTCCGCCTATGAATTGATGACTGACGGGCTGGCTGCCGATGGAGCAGGCAGTGTACCGGACGCCGGTAGAGAATCTTGACATGATTCCGGCGCGCATCAACCTTGCCAAGCTGGAGGCGAAGTTGATCGGCGACTTTGACGCTCCCTTTCGGCTGAAGGATCGTCTGGCGCCGTTCCGCGACGAGTATTCAGTTATCATTATCGATACGCCTCCTACTTTAGGATTGATTACCGTAAACGCGCTGGTTGCCGCGACCCACGTTCTCGTTCCCATTCAGTCGTCTTACTACGCGCTCGAGGGAACCGACGACTTACTCGAAACGATCGAGAAGGTGAAGGCGCGTCCCAACCCCGGCCTGGAACTTTTGGGTGTTCTGGTCACGCTTCACGATAAGCGTACGACGCTGGCGCGCGAAGTTCACGAACAAATCAAGAAAGTCTTTGGACCAAAGTTATTTGAGACGGTGATAACCAAGAGCGTCAGGCTGGAAGAATCACCTGCCTACAAAGAATCGATTTTTAGTTTTGCTCCGAATTCATCAGGCGCAATCGAATATGGAAATCTATGTGACGAGGTAATGAAACGTGTCTAAAAGGGGACTACCGACAGGACTGCAAATGCGCCATGACTCCCACTACGTTGAGGAGTTAACGGCACATCAGCCCGCTGCCGTGGGGCGGATGATCGATCTGGAAAAGCTCGATCCGAATCCGGAACAACCACGCGTGGAATTTGGCGACTTGACGGAGCTTACTGCCTCAATCGCTGAGAAAGGTGTGCTGGAGCCTTTGTTGGTAAAGCCGTCGCGGGCAACCGGACGCTGGATGATCATCGCTGGAGAGCGCCGCTATAGAGCAGCGCGCGCCGCCGGCCTGACTGAAGTGCCATGCGTTGAAATGGACATCGATGCCGGTAGCGTGGCAGAGATTGCGTTAATCGAAAACATGCAGCGAAAAGATCTGACTGTGTGGGAAGAGGCTGACGGGTTATTGGCGCTGTGTGACAGGTTTGGCTATACGCATGAAGAAGTGGCGAGAAAAGTTGGTAAGAGCAGGAGTACGGTTACTGAAGCGCTTTCGATCGCGGCGATTCCCGCAGATGTGCGCGAGCTTTGCCGCCAGGCCGATGTTTCCGCAAAGTCGATGCTACTCCAGATAGTCCGTCAACCGGACGAGGAGGGAATGAGACGGCTTGCAAAAGAAATCACTTCTCGTGGACTTACACGCGATGATGCGAGGGAAGTGAGACGTCAGGAGATGGGTCCGCGCGTGGCTTCGGAGACCAAGCCCTATACCTTCAAATACGTTTCACCCAAGAAAGGATTTCAGTCTTGAGCTCCGCTTCCGGCGCTCAAACGTTGACACCGTCGAGATTGCCCAGGCGCTGCGGTCTGTTGCCAAGAGCATTGATGGCGGCGACGAACCTGACGAGTAAAGTGAGGTAACCTCCTACACTAAGGCTTTGCATGAATGCTCTTAGTCTGTCGCCGCCTCTGTAGTTCAACGTTCTCTACCCGCGACCGCGACTTTTGGGGGCCAAGGCCTCCCCGCGAACTACTTCGAACTCAAACTCTTTTTCTTTTCCGCAGCCGCGCGTTTTTGCAATCCCTTCGCCCAGCGTTCGAGCGTTGGCTGAAGTGGCTTAAAGAGACGTGCGCGGAAAGTATGTTTCTTCTCGTTCCAGGCTTTCAAATGCTTTTCCGTGTACGCCCTTATCGCCGGCTCCATTTGCGTCTTCTTAAGCGAATGTTTTAGCGTGAAATGGTAGTGCTGGCCAACCAGCGAAAAGACTGTCGCCGCCAGGTTACCCTTAAACGAAAGCCGGGGAATGATCCGTTTGTGCGCCGGCTTATTACCCGGAAGCAGAACGCCCACTGCGACTTCTAACCAGGCACCTTTCGGACCTTGCCGCGGATGATAAAGTCCCGGCAGTTCAGAGGCCTGAAAAGTATTTCTAATACGCGGATCGGATATGAACTCAACCAGCCTGATTCGTTCGAGCCCGCGCGTATGCTCACGCGGCAAACTGTCGAAGGCGGCCTCCAGATGCTTTTCAGTATCCCTGGGCAACTTTCGCTCAGCCTGATTCTCAATTTTAATTGCCACTACGCGAACACCTCATTTAATTACTCATCAGTTAAATAGAATGAAGCGCCACTCTAAGGCGCATAGCAAAGCCGGTCAAGCGACGGCTAAAATTTTGGGCGGAACAATTATCGTGATCTGTAATAGTCTAGCGCGCCGAGAGACCATCTGCTAAACTGAGTTTACGTGTTAACTCAGAGCGATATGAAGCGAGTCAGCTAGACCTCGTTAGTATCGCTTCACGCAAGTCAAAGCCAGTGCTGTCCTCGTCTCCCTCAACGAGTCAAAAGCACTTTTTTCATATTCAACAAAGGAGTAGAAGAATGCCAACCGCTAGAAAAATCACCAGTATTAGCCTTTCGATCAACCCGGCCGCGGCCCCCCGCCCCGCAGAAGCAAACCATTGAAATAGTTAATAAGTTAGTCGCGAACTGCTCGGTAGAGCTGGCTGCGAGGATGCGGCCGCCTGGCCTTATCTGGATCTTAAGTTTTTGGGTGATCCCGGTCCGGATATTGCCAAGCTAGGCGGTATTTCGATGGAGATCGGGGAGGGATAAGCAATTACTTCGACCAGCGGAAACGAAATCCAGCCCCTGGGCATAGGCTTTCCTTACTATGCGGTGTTGCCGGCCGATTTGTATCGGCCCGACATGGTGGCTTTTGTTGAGGTTACTCCCGAGACAATCTGCCGGCAGCGGGGGAATGGAAAAACGACCGAGATCGAAATTCTGCCGGACCTTATGGAGCTCGCCCAAGAAACTTGTGGCGAGCTCCCCATGGTCATCCATGGCGTCGAACTGTCCATCGGTTCGGCCCACGGCTGGAACGACGCATATCTGAGAATGCTCGACAGTTTCCAGCAGTCATGGCCCTTTGTCTGGCATAGTGAGCACCTGGGATTTCAAACAATTGCCGGAGATAACGGAGCAACGCTTGAGGTAGGTGTTCCGCTCCCGATGCCGCCCACGAAAGAAGCAGCCTCACTCGTCGCTTCACGCAGCGACGCAATCCTGAAGCGTTATGGCGTACCGTTCCTGTTAGAAAATCCAGCTCACTACTTTTCCGATCTTCCTACCGACCCGGAGGTTGGAAGCGACATCGGACTACTTCACTCGATTACCGAAGGCAGTGGCTGTCGACTTCTGCTTGATTTACACAACCTCTACTGCAACGCAGTCAACCACAAGTTCGACCCGTTCAAAGCAATCGATCAAATGCCGCTCGACCAAGTGACTGAAATACATGTCGCAGGTGGTTCCTGGCGCGATGGCTTCTGGATGGACGCCCATGATGGGCGCGTGCCGGAACGAGTCTGGGAGATGTTGGACTATACGTTGCCAAAGGTGTCTCACGTGGCGGGCGTGGTATTCGAGTTACTCGAAGAACACGCTGTCAGCCTCGGTCCTGAGGCGATTGCGGATGAGTTGCAGCACGCCTGGAAGATCTGGAATGCGCATCGAGCCCCTTGAGATGATCGTCGAGATATGGCGCTGATTGAGTTTCAAACAGGACTGGGCCGATTGCTGCGGGAGCAGAAGAGCAGAGCTCCGCTGCACGGCATCAGTCTCGATGCGAACGAAAAGAGATACTTTGAAACTTTGCAAGAAACCGCCGGGTTTCCGTTTCTGTGCGAGCATCCAGCGGTCGTGGTGCATTGGTCGCGCAGCCAAGTCGGCATACTTCACCCTCTCGCTCCTGCCAGACTTGGAACGGCAAGCACTGCTTAACGAATGGGTAGATGCCGGCGCCGGTACCAATTCGTTTTTCGACGCCGAGGGTGAGTCGTTTCTCAGCTTTATCAGCCAACGCCTAACCGACCCGTCGCACGAACTTTCAGTCTGTCAATTCGAACAAGCCACGTTTAAGGCCAGCAACGGCGCCAGTTCCTATACTTTGCCGGACGTTTCCGGACTCTCCAATGCTGACTGCAACCTGCAGCAGGGGAAATATGCCTCCCTGGTTCGCCTCTACCTGGATCCGAGTCTCCTAATCGAGTCAATGCAGACTCGTAAGCCTTTGCCGCCGTTATCGTCTGAACCCGTGATTCTAATGTTCAGCCCCGGCCTGCCGCAGTTGTGTAACACACCCGCACCAGAAGAAATAGTCGTCTGGGAAGCGCTGTACGAACCCGCCCCGGTCAAAACACTACTGAGCCTCAACGTTTCCTGCGACCACCTTGGCGCGACTGCTTCGGCAGGGCACTATCGAATACGCCGATTGAACTCGCGACACCAAACGCGCTCGCCGGTCCGGCCATATCTACCTGAACGGCACGCCCGTGCGGGCCTGCGGCGAACGGGGCCATACCAAAGCCTGCCTTAAGCTCCAAAAACCGCTCTGAACGGACGCTGCTTAAGCAAACTCCAACCTCACCTCACAAACAGGGCAGCTTGTTGAGGTACCAACCTAAGCCACATCCGTAGCCTCCAGAAGCAGAAGGGGAACCGAAACCTCACAACAACGCCCATTATAGCCTGCGTCTGATAATACATATTATGTTCATGAGGTCGAAAGGTTTTGATTCAAAAGTCCGCGAACTCCTCATTCACGTCCGGCTTCAGCGTGGTTATGTAAGTTCCGGAACCGTAAGGTTTACGTTTTCTTCTGTCCGCGCTAAGCAAGCGAGGAAACTTGCGTTCAGGGCCAGGTGGTCGTCTTTCTTACGATTCTAATGAACGGCCGACTGAACGGAGACGTATTCACGTGGCAGAGCGCACGCAAATCTTCTTTAGGAGAATATCAATGAAAAATAGTTCTATGTTAAGCATCACGTTTCTACTCTTGATCCTCTTGCTTACGTTTCACCTGGCGGATGACATCAGGCGCGGGTATGAACCGGGCGGACTCGCAAACCTGGTGGGCGGGGTGCTCATCTCCGTCGTCTTCCTGTACGGAACCACCGTGCTCTTCGAACGGCGATCGGGGTACATCATCATGCTGCTCGGGTCGCTTTTTTCGTTGGTCGTCCCTATCGTCCACATGAAGGGGCGAGGTGTCGGCATCACCAGCAGGGTCCCCAATTACAGCGGACACTTCTTCTTCGTCTGGACGCTGCTCGCGATCGGCGTGTTGGGGCTCTTCTCAGCCCTCCTCGCGGCGCGCGGACTATGGAGCCTCCCATGGCGCAGATCCCGATAGTGCGAAGTCCATTTCGATCGAAAGCGCCTCATCACGATTATCAAATACCCCAGGCAAGCGTATTATGACGCGCATGAAGCGCATTTGGACGATCATTGGTGTGGGCGATGTCACTCTCAGCTTCAAGTGGTATCAGTCACTCCTTGGCCTGCCGGAGTCGGCTCCCGCCCATGATTACTTTGGTCAAGTTCTCGACTCGGATGGAACGGTCTTGCTATGCCTTCACCATTGGGGCGACCATGAGCATCCCTCACTGATGAGCCCAGATAGTGCGCAGCCCGGTAACGGCCTGCTCTTGTTTTTCCGTGTCGATGATTTCGACATGGCGCTACCAAGGGCACGGGCTCTTGTCGCTCGGCTCGAGGAGGAGCCTCATCTAAATCCGAACACTGGAACTACGGAGTTCTCACTCCGAGATCCGGATGGGTATTACGTCACGATCAGTGCGCTAGGATAGAAACTGTCTTTCGCACATAAACAAGCGGCACAACCTCGAAGGGGATCGCCCTGCAAGATTGTGCCGCCGTTTTGACCCAATGTCTCACATTGGTACCCACGCGGAACAGTCGGGTCTTTTACGCATTCTAGTTACCCTCCCTGAAGCACGTCAATAAAACGATTTAAAATAAAACAAGGACACTAACCATCCCATTAGTTACTGATTACTCGTACCGTAGCGCAATCATCGGATCCACTCGTGCCGCTCGACGTGCGGGCAGATAGCTGGCGAATAATGCGACGACAGCCAGCACCAGCGTTGGAATCAGAAAAGCTCTGGCGTCGGTGGCACTGACACCATAAAGCATGCTGGCTATGACTCGTGTCAATGCCACTGCTCCGGCGAGTCCGATAACGGTACCAACGGTCACAAGGATCATCGACTGGCGCACGACCATTCGCAGGATATCAGCAGGTTGGGCCCCGAGCGCGAGGCGTATGCCGATTTCGTGCGTGCGTTGGTTGACGGAATAGGCCAGCTGGCCATAGATGCCGATGGCTGCCAGCAGCAATGCAATGACAGCGAATACACCCAATAGGAAAGTTGCGAAACGCTGCCGCGCCAGCGAGTCCGAGAGTCGGCCCTGCATGGTCCGCACATCAAAGGCAGGTACTTCCGGATCCAGCGTCTGTATCTCTTTGGTAATCGTTGCGGTCATGGGTTCAGGAGCCGACGAGGTACGAACCACTACGAACATGCTCCGAATCGGAATCTGTTCCGCCGGAAAGTAAACACCGATCGGCACATCTTTATCCACGCTGAATTCCTTGGCATCGCTGAACCACGCCGACAATTGTGCGCCAGGACTCTTCTCGCCCAGACCCACACGTTTGCCCAGCGGATCCTGATTCAGGCCAAAAACGTTGGGCCAAACTTTCGTTGATCATCACTGTTGCGGGTGATCCTTAACATCACGATTGTCGAAGTATCTTCCCCTGGTTAGCGGCACGCCCATGGCGCGAAAATATCCGGGACTGACGAAGCGCTGGTTCGCCATCACAAAGTCAGCCGAGTTTTTTGGTACGTGGCCCTCTATGGTTACCGGTCCCCAGGCAAGCGCGACTGAACTCATCGGCAAAGAATAAGCAATGCCGGCGTCCTCGACTCCCGGAAGTGCCCGGATATGCTCGTTGAGTTGTTTGTAAAAATTGCTGATGGCCTCGCCTTTGTATTTGGCTGCAGGTAATGCCAACCTGAACGAAAGCACGTTATGAATGTCAAAACCTGGATTGGCGTCCTGTATGCGCTGGTACGTGCGCAGCAAGAGCCCGGCGCCAATCAGAAGCACCAGCGACAAAGCGACTTCGGCAACAATTAGCAGATCTCTTTTCGGTGATGACCGCCGTCGAACGTGCCAACGCCCGCAGGTCCGCGACCGCCATCCTTGAGCACCTCATTCAAGTCAACGCGTGATGCTCGGAGCGCGGGCGCTAAGCCAAAGATAATTCCGGTCGCCAGTGAAACGAAAAACGTAAACAGCAGCACTCGACTGTCCAGACCAATCTCGTGGAGACGCGGCAGCGTGTCAGGACCAAACAGTCGCAACACTCGGGTGGCACCGAATGCCAGCAACAGCCCCAGCCCTCCGCCCATTAGCGATAGCAGCGTGCTCTCGGTCAACAGTTGCCGAATCAGTCGTGCGCGGCCGGCGCCCACAGCCGCTCGCACAGCGATCTCTTTCTGCCGCACGGCGGCGCGAGCCAATTGCAGATTGGCGACGTTGGCGCAGGCAATGAGCAGCACAAAGGCCACCGATCCCAGCAGGATCAACAGTGAACGGCGCACGTCGCCCACAACCTGCTGCAACAACGGCACCACACTAATCGTGAAACCGCTGGCGGGCGGATAATTCAGCCGGATACTGTTGCTTCATCATGCTGACAATTCGATCAATGTCAGCTTGTGCCTCAGTGAGACTGACTCCCGGTCTTAACCTGCCAAAGATGTTGTAGTCTTCATGTGAACGCGTCGCGCGCATTGTTTCCGTCATCGGCAAGGGCAATAGCAAGTCGGCATTATTGATCTTGTTAACAGTCGGCATCACCTCCTTGTTCAAAGAAAACTCAGGCTGCATTACGCCAATAATGGTTACGGCGTTTCCATCGAGCGTCAGAGTTTTACCGATGACCGCGCGGTCGCCGGCGAAATGTCTCTGCCAGAATCCATAAGTGAGAATCGCCGCCGGCGCACTTCCCTTCCCGTCCTCTTCGGGAGTGAAGACGCGGCCGAGCATCGCCTGAGCACCCAGCAGGGGAAAGAGCGAAGAGGAAACTCTGGCTCCCTCGACGCGTTCCGGTGTGCTCTGTCCGGTGAGATTGAAGCTGCCATCAATGGTGACGGCCACCTCATCGAAGACCTTGTTCTCCGCGCGAATATCCAGATACTGTCCGGGTGAGAACCAATCCTGCTCGACATTCAGTCCGGGTGAGCGGTTCCAGAGAATCACCAGGCGATCCGAATTTTTGTAAGGCAAGGGACGAAACAGGAGAGCATTGGCAACGCTGAAAATAGCGCTGGTCGCGCCGATGCCGATCGCCAGTGACAAAACCGCCACCGCTGTAAAGCGCGGGTTCTTGAAAAGCATCCGGAAGCCATAGTCAAGGTCTTGCCAGAGAGTTTCCATTAGTCACCTCGAAGGTGTGCAGGATCAGACTCGCTAATTGTCCTGCTAATACGCAGCATCGATGGCGCGGGTTTTGATTTTGCGATCCACTCACTAATACTAAACGTGGTTATGTTGGATCAATCGTACAAGTTGACTCCTGGGGTCGACGAGTTTATCAATGCGCCGAAAGAGGAAATTCGAAACGCGGAAGTGGTTATAGAGGCCCAGCCGGAAACAGAAAAAGCGCGTCATCAGCGAATAAACACCTCAATCTTGGAAACTCGTCAGACAGCGCCCTCGTATGAACTCTCAAGAGGCCACCTAGGTTCACAGAAAAAGCTGGAAGGTAATATCCTTATGAAGAACGTAGAAATCCACTACTGCCCGGTGTGACCGATCAAAAAGATGATTGCTGCCCGTGTGGCAGCTGAATTCAAGAGCGATCGTGATGTTCAGGTAGAGTTAGTAAAAGGCGGGCTTGGGGAGCTCAGCGTGTCTATCGACAGTCGGAAAGTAATTGATACGAATCGGCTTTTGTACCCTCGCCCCAGCAAGATCGTAAAAGATCTGAGAACGCTCTTAACAAACTAATAAGGCCGCAAAAGCAACGATACGGGCGAAGGGGTCGAGGGCGCAAAGCAAGCGCTACGTCTGCGCCGAACAATGGATAAGGCAGAAGCAAAAACACTCCTAAGCCAGGAGCTGTGTCGCTATCGCGAGCTTCGTTATGCGGAGCTTTTTTCCTTGATTGACCAGGGTGAGGCCTTCGAGCGAACAGGTCCATCAGGCGTCATTTATCAAATCGAAATGCAAGTGTTCGTTGACGACGTGTCGCGTCAGACGCTGTTGGTTATGGGGTCTATTGATGACGGAGGCTGGCGCGCCTTCTGTCCCCTAAGTGACAGTTTTATTTTGGCTCCCGAAGGCTCATTCGTCGGTGAATGAGAGACAGCAACGATGTTCCTGGCTCCAGAGGAGCCAAATATCTATAGACTTTGCGATCAACTACTGTAGACCGCTCCATCGGAGCGCAATGTGCTTAGAGGAATATCCGAGCCATCGGTTTCGCTCCGCTGGAGCGAAGAACTTCTCAGACTAGATAAGTTCTATCAACATTCCATCCCTATGGGGCTAGTTCTCGGAATGCTTAAATTCACTTCTCGAAGGTCATAAATGATCATTGCGCTCGCCTCGCCTCGTATCGCCGCAACTCTTGATGACGGTTTAGACAAGATCAAGCGAATGCTCTCCGAAGCTTCGGCCCAGGGTGCGGAGGTGGTGTGTTTTCCTGAAGCCTATCTGCCAGGTTTACGGGGACAGGATTTTGAAGTACTGCCGTGGGATCGGTCGCAGCAGGAATATGCGCTCAAGGTCGTGGCACTGTTGGCGCAGAAGTATACAGTCGCCACTATCCTCGGAATGGAAAGGTTGACAGATGCGGGCCGGCAGATCGTCGCCTTCGTTATTGATTCGCACGGCTCGGTTCAGGGCTATCAAACCAAGAACCAACTGGACCCTACCGAAGATCGGTTCTATGTGCCTGGAAACAAACGACGGCTCTTCGAAATCAACGGAGTCAAGTTTGGTGTAGCGATTTGCCATGAGGGCTGGCGCTATCCCGAGACAGTGCGATGGGCGGCCTCGCGGGGCGCCAAAATTGTCTTTCATCCCCAACACACGGGCAGTGAAAGAGAAGGTGTTCCGCCGACGGAATGGGGCGCGGCCAGCGCACCTTACTATGAGAAGGCGTTGATGATGCGCAGTATCGAGAACACGATTTACTTTGCCAGCGTCAATTATGCTTTGCGCTTCCAGGAGTCTGCGACAAGTTTGATTGATCCAACGGGACGGTGCCAGGCGTATTTACCTTATGGACAGGAGGGTGTGCTCGTGCAAAGGATCAACCCAGAGGACGCGACTGGTTTGCTGGCCCACCGATACGCCCCTGAACGCTACCAGGAATGTAAACCGGACTGACCACACAGCTACATAGAAAACACATGTTGGTTGAGTCAACCGCTGTCAGTTCTCGCAGGCCGACGAGTGAATGGACGCTTTGGGTCGTCGCCTTGTCCTGTGCGCTTCATGTGGCGGAGGAGTACTTCACCGGTTGGCAACCCTGGGCTCGCGAGACATTGCGTATTGCCATGCCTACAGCGCGGTTTCTTTTTATGAACGTCCTACTCGTCAGTGCCGCCGCTGTGTTCGCAAGCATAGGTTGGAAACGCCCAACGCTCAGCCTAATCATTCCAGCAGCGACTCTGGTCAACGCAATCTTCTTTCACATTCTTCCAACTATCGCGCAGAACCGCGTGTCACCTGGGGTTTATAGTGCTGTGCTGCTCTACCTGCCCTTCTCCTCAGGAGCTTTTGTGGGCGCCTGGCGCGACGGCGTACCGAGGCGGGCAATAGCCCTGGCCTCAATAGTGGGCGCACTCATGATGACGGCTGTGGTTTTAATTGCGAGATGGTTGAGCCCTTGAGCTACACAGCGTGTGGCGATCATTGCACGCCGCGAACCGTCATGACCCTTCGCGAGGTCCATCAAACACATAACCGGTTGAAGTCTCACAAAGTATGACGTCGTAACTCTCCAGCATTGGCATTGCGATCGCTTCCAGTTCATTCTTCCACAACTCGCCTTCGTAGAAAGCGCTCTTCATCTGCTCTCGTTCATCGAGGGATGGAAAACTGCGCAACCAAACGAACTTGTTGGGATTCTCGAGATCAAGTAACGGCCCCATTATCTGCATGCCATGTGCGCGCAAAGCGGGTATTGATCGCGTTTCAAAAAACTCGATGAACTCGGCGCGGCGGCCGGGCTTGATCCGATAGCTTCGCACTTCGACTATCACGACTTACCTCCTCAATCTCTGTGTCACCTCGGTGTCTCTGTGTTGAGTTAGTTCACCACGGAGCCACAGAGAACAGGAGTGGGCACAGAGAAAATCTGTACTCACTCCTTCACTCGCGTATCTATCGCGATCCAATTCACTTCCCAGGTCTTGCCGCCATCGTCAGAGAAGGCTTGTTCGAACCGGCATGAATTCGGAGTGATGTCCGAAATAACAAAGCGAACAAAGATGGCTCGACCGTTGAGCGTCTCCTGGTCGTAGAACTCACCGCGTCCATTTTTGAATTCTCCGATTGTGGGTATGCCGAGGCTACCGCTATTGCTGTTGGCAAAATTCAAACTCCACTGGTGCGATTCGGGATTGTAGAGGCGCAGGTTCAAGCCCTCGAAGTGACCTGCCGGGCCATCCGCAGTTAGTTCAACCAGATTGGCGCGCCCATTCCAGACCTTTCGGACTACGGTCGTGCCTTCATACTCAACCCACGTAGTCGATCCGCTTAAGGGTCGCAAGAGGCGTTTCAGATGGGTCTTCCAGGTACCGATCTCGAAATCAAAATCGTGTTGTCCGTCTCGTTGCTTGAGAGTCTGTTGTTGGCCTGATGCAATGGCGTGTGAATTTGATGCTGACTGGGCGAATCCTTGCACCGATTGCAAGGCGGCAACGAAGCCGCTCAATAGGAGAAAGGTCCGTAGGTGTTTGAATTTGTTTGTTGCCATGTCCTTAATTCCAGACTCTGCGTCTCTTCGAATCGCGGCTAGCAGGTATCAGAACAGAAAGAGGGCTTCGCTGAGGTCACACTCAACCTGGATCGAGTGTCGCGCGTCAGAGCCCTCCATTACTGTCGGGCTACCGCCCCAGCGCGGACGCCTCCCTATGCCCTGCTTGCCTGAGTAACGCAAACAAGCAAAAATACTTTCGCAGCAATACAGCAGGAAGGTAGTCCGGCCTATGCCTCCGGTCAAGAAGTTACCTGTAGGTAACGATCGTTGGCCTGAGTCTCTACCGCGAAGAGCGAATCCAGTGAGCGGGTGTCCGTTGACCGCCGCTCTGGCGGCGATTGGTGGGAAGTGGAAACTGATCATCCTCTACTGGCTGGCGGAATCACCGAAACACTTCGCGGCTCTGCAACGGGCCATGTCTGGCATCTCGCAGAAGGTCCTCACGCAGCAACTTCGCGAGCTGGTTAGTGACGGCATCGTACAACGCCAACCGAAAGGCGCGGTCCCCGCTCCGGTCGAGTATTCGCTAACTGACTATGGCCGATCAGTATTACCGCTGCTGGAAGAGGTCCGCCTTTGGGGCCGAGACCATATCGAACGATTGACGTCGCAGACGGATGGGGCCTCGGAATGATTCATCCCATTGTGAAATGAAGTCAGTACCACCAGGCGGTAGCCGGTGAGTCTGCCGATTTGCCGATTCGTCAACTGCCTAGATTTACAGATTGACTGCTGGCGATAAAGGCAATTGAGAATTTTGGCAATCGGAAGATCAGCAATTTCAAGAAACCACGCCATAAATATCTACCGCGTGGTGATACTGACCTCATCTAGACAGTGAATGGTCAATGGCCTCAATACTGGGATACATAATACGCTTGTCCAACTGCAGCAGTAAAAGCTTTAGGTCGCCCTCCTTGACACGCCTGAAACCTGACTGTTACATTACGCGGTCTTTTTCAACTTACAGATTTTACCGAGTGTTTACTATAAGGAGTCTCCTTGAGTACTGAATCAGGTTTTTTATTTACCTCCGAGTCTGTCACCGAGGGCCACCCCGACAAAATCGCCGACCAGATATCCGATGCGGTTTTAGACGCGGCTTTGGCTGAGGATCCAACCTCCCGCGTCGCCTGCGAAACTCTAATCACGACTGGCTTGGTCGTAATGGCCGGCGAGATAACGACCAAAGCCCATGTCGACTATGGCAAGGTGGCGCGCGAGACGATTCGCAACATCGGCTACACCAGAGGAAAGTATGGCTTTGACTGCGACACTTGCAGTGTTCTGTCAGCCATTGATCGGCAATCGCCGGACATCGCGATGGGCGTGGACACAGGCGGCGCCGGCGACCAGGGCTTGATGTTCGGGTTTGCCTGCAACGAAACTCCGGAGTTGATGCCGCTGCCGATTCAGTTGGCACACCTGCTGGCGCGTCGCTTATCAGAAGTTCGCAAATCCGGCGACCTTCCCTACCTGCGGCCCGACGGCAAATCTCAGGTGACGATCGAATATCGGGACGGCCGCCCGTTTCGTGCCAGTGCCATCGTGATTTCATCGCAGCATGCTGACAACGTGACAAACGAACAGCTGCGCGCCGAGATTGAAGAGAAAGTCATTCGCAGTACTGTCTCATCTGAACTGATGGACGGCGATACCAAGATCCACATCAACCCAACCGGACGGTTTGTAACTGGCGGTCCGCAAGGCGACGCCGGTCTGACTGGTCGCAAGATTATCGTTGATACTTATGGCGGCTATGCACCGCACGGCGGCGGCGCCTTCTCAGGAAAGGACCCGACGAAGGTCGATCGTTCGGCTGCTTACATGGCGCGTTATGTTGCCAAGAACATCGTGGCCGCGGGACTCGCAGATCGTTGTCTGGTCCAGCTGGCGTATGCCATCGGTGTTGCCGAACCAGTCTCAGTAATGGTTGACACCAAAGGCACCGGGCGCATCAGTGAAAATGCGCTCGCAAACCTGGTGCGCAATAATTTCGACTTAACGCCGCGCGGGATCATCGAAGAGTTAGATCTTCGCCGGCCCATCTACCAGGCGACGGCTGCCTACGGCCACTTTGGCCGCGATGAAGACGGCTTCAGCTGGGAAACAGCGAACAAGGCCGAAGCGCTGCGCAATGCCGCTGGAGTGTAACTCGCCGAGAGATTTTCAGCAGTTTCGCATTAAATAATTCATAACCGGACAGCAAAGGATAACTACGTAATGAGTGCAACACGCTCGCTTGATTTTGACGTGAAAGACATTGGCCTGGCCCAACAGGGCAAGCAAAGAATTGATTGGGCCGAACGGGAAATGCCCGTATTGAGATTGATTCGTGAACGCTTCGGCGAAGAGAAGCCGCTCCAGGGAGTCAGGCTGGTAGCCTGTGCTCACATAACGACTGAAACCGCGAACCTCGCGCGCGCCCTGCAGGCCGGCGGCGCTGAAGCAGTACTGATCGCGTCTAATCCCCTTTCGACTCAGGATGACGTAGCCGCGTCGCTCGTTTCCGATTGGGGCATACCAGTCTATGCAATCAAAGGCGAGTCAACCGAGACTTACAATCGACACGTGCGCACCGCGCTCGATTTCCATCCGGACATCATTATTGACGACGGTTCTGACGTGGTTGCCACGCTTATCAAAGAACGCGGCGATCAGATTAAGGAGCTGATCGGATCGACTGAGGAAACAACCACCGGCATTCAGCGACTCAAGGCTATGGAAATCGCCGGAGTGCTAACTTTTCCAACAATCGCCGTTAACGACGCGCAGACCAAGCACTTCTTCGACAATCGCTACGGCACAGGCCAGTCCACCCTTGACGGAATCATTCGCGCTACGAACATTCTGCTTGCCGGCCGGAACATTGTGGTTGTCGGTTATGGTTGGTGTGGCAAGGGCGTGGCTCTAAGAGCGCGCGGTATGGGCGCAAACGTAATCGTTACCGAAGTCGACGCGATCAAAGCAGTCGAGGCGGTGATGGACGGTTTCCGCGTTATGCCAATTGCTGCAGCGGCGTCGCTGGGAGATATCTTCATTACCGTAACCGGCAACCGCCATGTGATCGACGGCGAGCACTTCGCCAAAATGAAGGATGGCGCGCTGGTCTGTAACAGTGGCCACTTTGATCTCGAGCTCAACCTTGTCGCTCTTCGCGAGATGTCTGCGGATGTCGTAACCGTTAGACCTTTTGTTGAAGAGTACAAGATCAAAGCTTCCGGAAATCGCGTGATGGTTCTGGGCGAAGGCCGGCTGATTAACTTAGCCGCAGCTGAAGGACATCCCGCGAGTGTGATGGACATGAGTTTTGCCAACCAGGCGCTTTCGGTTGAGTACCTGGTGAGGAAGAAGGGCGAACTAAAGCCGGGCGTCCACCTGCTGCCGCAGGAAGTCGATACCGAAATCGCCAGCTTGAAACTTCGAGCGTTGGGCCTGGCAATTGATACGCTGACAGCCGAACAACTCGAGTACATCGGGAGTTGGGAAACGGGAACGTAAACAGTAGGCGGTAAGCAGTGAGCAGCAGGCAGGAGGTCGAGAGGCTTCCTGCCTTTTCCTTTGGGAAGCCAGTCAAGTGATTTGCTGGGACCGCGGGCGTCTCGCCCGCATCGTTCCCCTGGTACATAATATTTTCAGAAGCTGCTTCTCCAGGTTATTTCGCGCTGCGCGCTCATTGCGGGCGGGACGCCCGCGGTCCCAGCAAGTCACTTGACTGGTCCTTTATTACGTGCGGACTCGCGAGAGGAAATAGGTTCCGGCGGCGGCGAATATTACGGGCGGCGCCCACGCCGCAACTTCGGGTGGCAACAATCCATGATTGCCCAGTTGCTGGAAACCGCCCCCAATTCCCCAGTAGGCGACACTGACGCCAACTGCTACACACAACGCCACGATCGCCCCGCGTCTTCCAAACGCCAACGCCAATGGCATTCCGATAAAGGCCATCACCAGAACGCTGAACGGATTAACGTATTTACGCTGCAGCGCCAGCGCCAGGGCGGAGACATCAACGCCACGCTGTTTGGCTGCCTTTAGATAGCTCCTTAAAGCCAGCACGCTCAGCTGAGAAGGCTTGTCTACTGTGGGTCGAAAGACCTGCGGCGAGTCAACGCCGGCTATCGCTGTCTCGGGTTGGTGTTGTCTCTCAACTACCATCCCGTTTAAGTTAACCGTCTCGGCGTCTTTAATAAGCAATTCCTGATTCGCGGTCCAGATCCCGAGTTTGCCGGTAGTCACTCGCCGCAGATGAACAGCGTTATCATCCAGTTCGTAAACAGTTGGCTCACTCAAGACTCCCGCTTGCTCATCAAATTCGTAAGAGTACAAACGCCGGCTCTCAATTGACGCCAACCATTGCCGCCCGGTGCCTGTAATCGCACGCGGCTGACCGCCCCTGATTCGCGCTCGTAATGCTTCTTGTCTAACGTTTGCGGGCGGCATCAAGTGTTCCTGGACCAACCAGGTGCCGGCGCCCGCCGCGACCGCAAATAGCAACCCCGGCATCATGAGCCGGTAAACGCTCTGACCCGACGCCCACCAGGCGATCGCTTCGTTGGTGCGCGCCAGCAGCGCGTAGGTTATGAGAACTGTGATTAGCATCGTTGCCGGAAAAAGCTCCACCGCTACCAACGGAAGAAGGAACAGAAGATACTTTCCTACTATCGCCGCGGGCACGTTGTTGCTGGCAATGAAACGCCACAGCTCAAACAGCGTGAAGATTAGGAAGATGGAGACTAAGGAAACAAAGCCCATCAGGAAGCTTGTAGTTAAGGTACGGAAGAGACTGGTATCGAGCAGACTGGGAAATCCCGAGCGTCCTGCACCGACTGTATGCGCTGGAGTAGTCTCGCGGTATTGTACCCGGGCGGGTCCGCCTCGCTTCCAGAGTCTTTTGGCAAAGCTAAGCCTTGAAAATCCTTCGAAGCGCAAAAGGATGAGACTTAACAGAAGCATTATGGCGGTCGCCATCCACTCACCGGTGATCGCCGAAACGGAATTACTTTTGGCCAGCGACTCACCCAACAAAGTAATCAGGTAGTAAACAATCACCACAGCGATCGACAGCAGAACACCAGCGCCTCGGCCCCCGCGTCGCACGCGCATTCCCAAGAGACCACCAAACAAAGCAAATACGAGCGGCGCCGCCGATAGTGCCAGACGGCGATGAAGCGTTCGCTGCGCGTCGTTCTGTTCTGCGAGAGAACCCGAGTGCAGCTGTTGTCTCAGTTCACTCCAGTCCAATTCTTCGGTCGTCACGTCTTTCTTGCTGAAGTTTTCGAGCAACTCCGCCCTGCCGGTGTCAATCGATATCCGCAGCTGGTCCAGGCGCTCAACAACGGTAATCATGCTGGCCGCTTTCCGGCTTGGGAATCTTCATAGCAACCGCATCGCTCAAGACGAGCTCGGAGCGGTCGCTTGATGAATCGATTCTTCCGGTACTGGCTGTCACCACTCTGGTGGAGCCGTCTGTTTGTTGAGCGTAAATGAAGACGCGTCCCCACGTTCCCTGCGTTTTGTCACCATCGCGCACATAGATAACGTAGCCGGGAATATCAGTGTTGAATGTCCGCGGGTCTACCGGAGATTCCAGTTTTCGCAGCGCGCCCTGCAAGGCAACCCGGCGTAGATCGCGCGCAGCTTCAGGCGCCTCCTTAAGGTGCAGGAAGGTAGTTGCGGTGGTGGCTACCAGGCCAATGAGTAGCGCCGGCCACAGCAGGCTCCAGGTGCCGACGCCTGCAGCGCGAATAGCGACGATTTCGCTGTCACTTCCCATCCGCGCGAGTCCAATCATGATGCCGGCGAGAACCGCTACCGGTAAAGTGAGAATCAGGACGCTGGGCAAAAGAGCAGCAGCGATTTGGCCCGCAAGCGAGAGTGGCAGATCCGTGTAGATAGCTAACTCGGCGAAGCGACCAGTCTGCTGTGTGAAGAGAATGGCGGTCAGAAGGACGAGCGAGAGCACCACGTAGGGCAGCGCCCCCTGGATTACGTAAATTGCTATTAGCTTCTTGCCGCGCAACATTAAATGTAACTTCTGAGCGAATCAGCGGCAGGAGGCGGAGCCAGTGGTTCTGGCAACACGTCACCTGCTGCTGCCGCCTGCTCCTGCGTCCTGTTCTAACGGCTCATTGGAAAGTGGATCGCAGTCGCGGTTGCCTCTCCAGCACTCGACCGATGAGCCGATGAGTAAGTTCAGCCATTTCACGATGAATGCTTTCGGGTATTGCACGCGACTCCTGTGCGAACACAAAAGGCGCCAGGCGCTGTGTGGCCCGTAATTGGGTTTGCAATTTTATTGACAACGCGCTACCCGCGCCTCGGCTGCAAGTGCGACAGCGAAAAACCAGATCCGTGTTCACAAAGGTAGCTTCTGTCAGATCGAACGCCCGATGACACTCGCCACATCGCCTCATATCAGGAAGATAACCCTCGAGCTTTAGCAGCCAGATCTCGAAATATCGCAAAATCACCTGCAAATCAGACTGAGACTCACAAATAGCGTCGAGACAGGCTTTGACCATGCGATACAACCGTTCGTTGGGTTCGTACGGAGGCGAGAACTCGATTACCAGGTCACCCATATATGCCAGTCCAGTCAGTGTCTCAGCCTGGCCGGAGAGATCGAAGTGCGACTTCACTATCTCTGCGTGATTAAGCGATACAAGCTCCTGATGCTCTTTTTGGTAATAAGCGATCTTGGCGAGAGTGAAGGGTTCAAGCGCGGCACCGAATCTACTTTTTAGCTTGCGGCAGCCTTTGGCGACGGCACGAATAAGTCCAGAGGTGTGCGTCAAGCAGACAACAATCTTGTCGGCTTCGCCAAAGTTGTAGGTTCGTAGAACGAGCGCCTCTGTCTCGAGAATTGCCATTCAAACCTCTAGTGCTTAGAAAGGAATGAAGTAGAGTATCCATGCCAACACGAGGCCGATGAGCATGAACTCGGCAAAAACCTTAAGGCCATACATTAACCTGTCCCGGTTGGAGTCTTTGGCAACAGTTCCGAAGACAATACTGGCCAGGGCCGCGAAGGCTGTCATAACTAGAAAATGCCTCATGATTTCCTCCCGGCGGCGATATCAAAAGCGTCAAGCATGGCAAGATAGTTAAGCAGGCCCGCAATGAGTAGAAAGGTCCAGCCATATTCAAAAGTCGGCAAAGCTGCCTGTTGCTCGCCGTGCGCAAATCCATAGTCCCAAAGCCAGCAAACAATATAGAGCAGGCCGCTGCCAAGGTCGCCAATCATCGGCGGGATTTGCAACAACGCGGAAAAGCCCGGTTCAGTTCCGGAGTACTTAAACAAGTGGCCTCCCATCTGGAAGCCTGCAATAAAGCAAATCCAAACGGCGCCGCCTAGTAAAAGGGCACGCCACCATCTCCGCTGAAGTAGGTGCCCGAGGCCAGGGACGAGCCATGCCACAACACCCATCAGCCAAGCCCTGGGTGGAGCGCTTTCGAAGTCTATGTGTTTCGCATCAGCCGTAGTCAAATCAACCCTCCATACTTCTTCAAACAATGTCGTGCGTCGCAGTCGCGGTCGTTCAGTTCTTAAAGTTTTGTCTCAAGCCGACTTTGTTTGGACTCGCCAAACCTAACTTCGGACATTAACGGTCGGCGCCACGACGTCTAAACATTCACCTTAACACTACTAGTAAAGCAGGTAACGTTCACGCACCTTGATAAACTCATTGAATGGCGCGACCCAGGTCTTTTGAATTTCTCCTAAGGCGCTTCCCTGCTCAAAAGCTTCTCTAATACTTGACGTGCCGGCAATCACGTCGAAGGGGTTTCGATCATAGACATATTCATATGGCGGCTCCTTCCAACGAAAGTCGGAACCGTAAAGTTCATAGGCAACTTTAACCATCGCAACCCCGGCGGTAACCGGTTCAAACTCATTTCGATCGAGAACGTGAATCTGTACGCCGCCACAACTTGTGCCGGCGTGCTTTTGGAAAGTAGGCCGGAAGATGCAACTGCGAAAGTAAACGCCGGGCAGGTTCATTTTGTTCAGAGTGCCAGCGTACTCCTCCGGGTTGATGTAGGGAGATCCGATTAGCTCAAACGGCCGCGTCGTTCCTCTCCCCTCCGATAGTTGTGTGCCTTCGAAATGAACTGTCCCTGGGAATACAGTAGCCGAATCCAGCGTGGGAATGTTTGGTGATGGCATCACCCACGGAGCGTCAGTTTCGTCGAACCAGTATTGCCGTTCCCATCCCTCCATTTTCACGATCTGCAGCTCACAGCCAATCTCAAAATGCTCATTAAACATACGAGCGAGCTCGCCGAGAGTCATTCCATGCCTGGTCGGAATCGCAAATAGCCCAACAAAAGAAGCTTGCTCCGGTTCGAGAACATTGCCGGCGACTTGCCGGCCATTGATAGGGTTTGGCCGGTCGCACACGATGACCTTCTTGCCAAATTTGCGCGCTGCCGTCATGCAATTTGCCATCGTATAGGCGAAGGTATAGATCCGGCAGCCTACATCCTGCATATCGAAAACGAGAACGTCGATGTCATGCAGCATTGCCTCGGTGGGTTCACGAGTCTCGCTGTAAAGAGAATGTATGGGTAAACCCGTTTCTTGATCGGTGGTGTGCTCGGTCTCAATCATGTTGTCCTGCACGTCGCCGCGGATTCCGTGCTGGGGTCCAAACAGCGCTTTTAGATCAACCTGCGGCTCTTCATGAAACAGGTCAGCCGCATGCCGCAACTGGTGATTCACCGAAGCCTGATTACAGATCAACCCAACTCGGGCGCCGGTCAATAAGCCGATTTGCTCTTCAAGTAATCTCTCAACACCAAGCTTGATACGTGTTCGCGTCATGCTATAAAAAATGCCTTAGCCTAGTCAGCGTTTTCCTCTGGGCGAAGCCTACGAATCTATTGGCTTGCATCGTCGGGGCAGTAGCCCGACTGTTAAGGAGGGCTCCAACGTTCAAACACGAGCCCTCCTTCACAGTCGGGCTACTGCACCGGCGCTGAACCTCTAAAGCCCAACAGTTAATGTAAATCATTACCTCTAACCACAGAGAACCGAACCGCCGTTTACGTTCAATATTTCCCCGGTGATGTGTCGGGACCAGTCGCTGCACAAAAAGACTACCGGCCCGGCGATGTCTTCAGGCACCGCAATCTTGCCAAGCGGAATCGTCCGGGCAATCGCCTCACGCTGCCTCACATTCCCAAGCGCCTCGTGAGTCATCTCAGTACTTACCCAACCTGGGGCGACGGCATTCACGCTGATTCCCCATTCGCCCAGTTCCTCAGCTAACGACTTCGTGAACGCGATTTGTGCGCCTTTGGAGGCCGCGTAATTAGAGTAATTTGCCTCGCCGCGTTGGCCCGCGGTTGACGTCAGCATAACGATCTTCCCCGCTCGCTGTTTCTTCATTTGCGAAACCACTGCTCGGCATACGGTCCAGGTACCTTTAAGGTTTATGTTCATGGTCCGATCCCAAAGGTCCTCAGACATTTCGTCGAGTGGAGCGCCTTCCCAAATACCGGCATTGCACACCAGGATGTCCACGCGTTTGAAGTGCGCGACCGCGGCGTCAATTAATTGCTGAGCTTCGATAGGGTTGGAAACATCGGCCCGCAGCGAAATCGCTTCCACTCCTCTTCCCCGTGCTGCGGTTACAGTTGCTTCAGCCGCTTTCTGATCTTTCAGGTAGTTAACTACAACGTGTGCACCTAATTCTGAAAGTAACTGAACCACAGCTCTACCGATTCCGCGCGAGCCGCCGGTCACGACGGCCACACGTCCGCGCAGTTGCAAATCATCTGGATGCACTCGAAATCTTCTCTCTCGTGGAATTAACGCTGGTGGTTTCCTGTTCGATGTCTGGAGCAAAGACGTATTCTTTTGCTGCGGCGATGAACCGCTCGAACAACGTCTGCGATAAGCGATCGCGCTGCCAGCCGAGCTCCGGGTGCCACTGCACGCCAAAAGCAAAGCGCTCCGGTCGAGAATCCTCTACTGCTTCTATCAGTCCGTCAGACGTCCAGGCAGTAGCGACTAAATCGCGGCCGATTTTGTCTACAGCCTGGTGGTGATGACTGTTTACCAGCACCGGTTCGTCTGCTGCGAGCGATGACAGCAGGCTCGTTTTATCCAGCGTGATTGCGTGCGACGCACGATCACGCGGTACGCCCTGTTGATGTTTAATTGCATTGGGTAGTTGGGAGGCTATGTCCTGTATCAGTGTGCCTCCACGGGAAACGTTCAGTGCTTGCATGCCGAAGCAAATAGCAAATAATGGCAGGCACCGCCGCTCGATCTCATCGAGCACCAATAAATCTGTTTCGTCCTTTACGGTATGGACGCTTCCTAAATTCGGATGTGGCTCGGCGTTGTATCGTAAAGGGTCGATATCAGAATCGCTTCCGGGTAGCAATATGCCGTCGAGATCATCCATCACCGAAGCTATATAATCCGGATTTGGAATGAGACTGATGTGTACCGGCGCGCCCCCGGCTGCTTCGATCGCTTCGCTGTAGTAGCGCGCAAGATAAAAGCGATCAGTCTCCAATTCGATTCGCATTGTTATGCCGATACGCGGCCGTTTACCGCTCATTGCTCCCTGGTCTCCCATTCACGTTGCACTCTGTATTTCATCACTCCTGCTATCATAACTTAAAACAAGACTCCAATCTCCCGCGGCCTTCCAGCAAACGGTCAATAACCCGACTGTCGGGAGGGGCGACGGTTTCAAAGGAAGCCCTCCTTGACAGTCGGGTTACTGGCCCGATGATGCAAGCCAATAGCAGTTAAGTAGGATTAGTCCACAACCTTCCTTAGACCCGCGCTTGACTTGCCTTCAAGCGAATTCCTATAGTGACCCTTACCGAAAATGCCCAAAGAAACACCAATCGTTCGCAGCACCACCGTGCTGCTGGTCCGCAAAGAAAACCACGTTGCGCTCGCTGGGGACGGTCAGGTTACATTAGGCGAAACTATCATGAAGGCCAATGCCCGAAAGGTTCGCCGCCTCTACAACGATAGTATACTTGCGGGCTTTGCCGGAGCTACTGCCGACGCGTTTTCCCTGCTGACTCGATTTGAGAGCAAGCTCGAACAGTATCATGGAAATCTCGAGCGCGCTGCCATCGAGCTAAGCAAAGAATGGCGCACTGACAAAGTCCTGCGGCATCTGGAGGCTTTGCTAGTGGTCGCTGATAGCAAAAGTTCATTTCTGTTGTCGGGGAATGGAGACGTGATCGCGCCGGATGACGGCGTTTTGGCAATTGGCTCGGGCGGTTCCTATGCACTGGCGGCGGCCCGGGCTTTGATGGAGCACACTGAATTGTCGGCCCGCGACATCGCCGTCAAAGCGCTGCAGATCGCCGGCGACATTTGTATCTACTCGAACCAGAACATTGTTGTCGAAGAACTGTAATCCAGAGCAGCCGAATTGCAACTCATTGAAGTAGGATTTTTTATTTAAGATGGTTATTTATTTAGAAGGTGAAGTGGACGAAGAAATTAAGCTCGACGATATGACTCCGCGTCAGATTGTCACCGAGCTTGATAAACACGTCGTGGGACAACGCAACGCGAAGCGTGCGGTGGCAATTGCACTGCGCAATCGTATTCGCCGGCAGAAGCTGCCTCCCGAGATGGCTGAAGACGTGATGCCGAAGAATATGATCATGATTGGGTCCACCGGCGTCGGGAAAACCGAGATCGCGCGACGCCTGGCGCGCATGTCTAACTCCCCTTTTCTGAAAGTCGAAGCGTCGAAGTTTACCGAAGTTGGTTACGTGGGTCGCGATGTGGAAAGCATGATTCGCGATTTGACGGAAATCGCAGTGGACATGACCCGCCAGGAAAAGATTGACGAGATCGCGGAAAAAGCGGAGTTGAATGTGGAAGAAAGAATCCTCGATCTTCTGTTGCCCCCGCCGCGATCGAGTTCTAACTTCTACGATTTCGACGCCGCCACAAGGGATGCTGCAGAAGCAGAATCTGCAACACCTGAAGCTGCGAACGCTACCACTCAGGATCAGTTTCAGCGCACCCGCGAGAAACTCCGCACGCAACTGCGCAGCGGGAAGCTCGATAACCGGTTGGTGGAAATTGAAATTCGCGAAAGAAACTTTCCCGTGATTGAGCTTGCCGGGCCGCAAGGTGTGGAGGAGATGGGCATCAACATGAAGGACATGTTGGGCAATCTTTTCCAGGGACGAACCAAACAACGAAAGATGACGGTAGACGAGGCCATCGAACACCTGATGGCGGAGGAAGAAGAACGCCTCGTTGACATGGACGCAGTGGCGCGCGCCGCTATCGAACGTGTCGAAGTTTCCGGCATTATTTTTCTGGACGAGATCGATAAGATTGCGGGGCGTGAGTCGGGCCATGGACCTGACGTTTCGCGCGAAGGCGTGCAGCGAGACATTTTGCCGATCGTGGAAGGTACAACCGTAAACTCGCGCTACGGCATGGTGCGTACTGATCACATTCTCTTTATCGCGGCGGGGGCGTTTCACGTTTCGAAACCTTCAGACCTGATTCCGGAATTGCAGGGGCGCTTCCCCATTCGTGTGGAACTTGAGTCCCTGACCGTCGACGACTTCAAACGCATTCTTACTGAACCAAAGAACGCTTTGATCAAACAGTATCAGGCGATGATGGCCACTGAAGATGTGATAATCGACTTCACGGACGAAGCGATAGACTCCATCGCAAACTTTGCTTTCAAGGTCAATGAGCACACGGAGAATATCGGCGCCCGCAGGCTGCAAACCATCATGGAAAAGCTGCTTGAAGAGATCAGTTTTGAAGGACCTGACCTGGAACCAAAGAGTCAGCGAATTGATGCTGCCTATGTCGAGGCGATGCTTGCCGAAACTGTCAAAGACCAGGACCTCAGCCGGTACATTCTGTGAAAAACAGCAGGCAGAACGCAGGCAAAAGGCAGTTTAAGGCAAACTCCGCACGAGGGTGTGACCGCTACGCACCGCTCGCGCGTTGGCGATCAGTCTTTCTCATCTGCTGCCTCCTGCTAACTGCCGCCGGCGTGCTGAATTGCGGTAAGCGACGGCCACCACTTCCTCCGATCGAACGAGTACAACAGCGCACGGAGTTATTGTCTGGGGTGCAGCGTGGAAATCAAGTCATCCTTAGCTGGCCCGCACCGTTGCGCAACGCCTCGGACGTGAGCGTGCAGAGCATCCGGCGCATTGATGTCTACCGGCTCGCAGAAAAGCCGCGGGCTCCGCTTGGTTTAACCGAGGAAGAGTTCGCGACCCGCTCGACGCTCATTGGTTCTGTCACCTACGACGAGATCAAAAAACCGCGTGAGGTTCTCACCTACACTGACACGCTCGAACTTGCCGGAGAGCCAACCCGTTTGCGTTATGCCATTCGCTATGTGAATGCTGCTGGCCAACGTGCCGCCTTTTCCAACTTCCTGCTGCTCGAGCCGGCCGCGCGCATTTCGCAGCCGCCCACGATGATCACCACGGGCAAGGAAGTCAGCGAAGATGCAATCACGATTACCTGGCAGCCGCCGGCCGCGAACATTGACGGCTCAACGCCCGTGAACCTGCTCGGGTACAACCTCTACCGGTTAAGCGGCGAGCAGGACGGCGAAGGTAGTCAGCCCTTAAACGATACCCCGATTTCCGGCAGACAATATCAGGATCGGAACTTCAAATTTGGCGAAACCTATCGCTACATAGTACGCGCCGTCTCGCTCGGGACTGAGGGCGGCCAGGTTGAAAGTCTGAATTCAAACTCGATCTCCGTATCACCGATTGATACTTTCGCGCCTTCGGCGCCGGCATCGATAACCGTCGCCGCTGCGCCCGGCCGACTTTCAGTTTTCTTCCCGGCAAATCCGGAACCAGATATCGCCGGCTACAACATCTATCGCTCCACCGATCCGGATCTCCCGAAGGACCGTTGGGACAAACTAAACGCGGAGTTGTTAACGCGAACAACTTTCCAGGATGAGAAGGTCGAGTCGGGCCGACGTTACTATTACTACCTGACCGCAGTCGATCAGGCTGGTAACGTTAGTCCTTTGTCGGAAGTCGTTTCGGAAACTGTCCCATAACTTGAATCGCGAACCGTAATACTGGGACCTGGGACCGCGGGCGCCCCGGCCCGCGTAAGAGCGCGAAGCGGGAACAGTTGATGCGTATCTGTAGATTCAAAACTTTAACAACACCAACACCACGCTTCGGCATTCTCGAAGCTGATCTCGTCTTGCCGCTAGCTGACGGTGAGACAATCGAGTCGTTCCCCAATCCACGCACCAGCGAGCCAATTTCTGTCGCTGAAGTTGAATTCCTGGCACCGGTTTCACCTTCAAAGATTGTTTGCGTCGGTCGAAACTACAAAGAACATGCGGCTGAGCTGGGAAACAAAATGCCTGACGAACCGCTGCTTTTTCTCAAGGCGCCTTCAGCGATTATCGCGAATGGAGCGTCGATTGAGCGGCCGCCGCAGTCGCAGCAAGTGGAGCACGAAGGCGAACTTGGCGTTGTGATTGGCCGGGTGGCGAGAAGACTCAGCGACGGCGACGACCCGCTCAGCAATATTCTCGGTTACACCTGTGTGAACGATGTGACTGCCCGCGATCTGCAGCGCAAAGATGTTCAGTTTACTCGCGCCAAATCCTTCGACACGTTTTGTCCAGTTGGTCCTTTTATTGTGGACGGACTGGACCCTTTGAACCTGTTGGTGACGACTAGCGTTAACGGCGCGGTAAAACAAAACGGACGCACCGCCGATATGGCGTTTTCAGTTCCCTTCTTGATCAGGTACATAAGCAATATCATGACGCTCTATCCCGGAGATCTAATTGCGACGGGAACCCCGGCGGGAGTTTCAGCAATGAAGCATGGCGACATTGTTGAAGTTGCGATAGAAGGAATTGGAGAACTGCGAAACCCTGTGCGCGATGTGGCGTGAATGGAAGGCGGGTGTGTTGGTATGATTAGGACACGACGCTTCGTGGATAGCTCTGGTTCACACCGCCGCTTTAGCGCGGTGGTCGCTGGCCCCAAAAGTAGTGAGAAACCGTTTAAACGGTTTCCTGGTTTGGTCAGGTTCGAGATCACCGGCCTAAAGCCGCGGTGTTAATGAAATTCAAACTGGACCGAATTCGGAATTGTTCTTTGTGCTTGATAACCTGGAGGTAATATGAAGTTTTTTCTCGATACGGCAAATCTCGACGAGATACGAAATGCAGCAGCGTTCGGCCTTGCGGATGGAGTTACCACCAATCCTTCTTTAATCGCCAAAGAGGGTAACGTCGATTTCAAGGAACATATCGCGGCCATCTGTAAGATTGTGAGTGGTCCAGTCTCCGCTGAGTGCACCAGTGAAGATGCTGAAGGGATGATTAGCCAGGGACGTGATTACGCGACCATTGCGCCGAATGTGGTTATCAAGTGCCCGTTGACGCGTGAAGGTTTGAAAGCGACGAACAAGTTGTCGAATGAAGGAATAAAGGTCAACGTTACTCTTTGTTTCTCTGCCGCTCAGGCGATCCTTGCGGCGAAGGCCGGAGCTTCGTTCATCAGTCCCTTCCTGGGCCGCCTTGATGATATCGGTGAGAATGGCTTGCTGTTGTTGCAGGATATCATCGAGGTCTACAGAAACTACGATTGGAAAACTGAAGTGCTTGCTGCGAGCATGCGTAACCCGATCCACGTGATCGAAGCGGCGCGCATGGGCGCCGACATTGCGACGATTCCCTTTAAGGTAATCGATCAGATGTTTAACCACCCGCTGACGGATAAAGGTCAATCGCAGTTTTTGGCCGACTGGCATAAGAGCGGCAGGAAGTAGCAGGAGCCTACTCGCGGCAAGGTCAAGGCCTGGTTGGAGTGTGATAATTCTGGCTCCGTAGGAGCCAGATGTTTATAGCCACCGTAATCCATCCAGGCATTCGCTCCGAAGGAGCGCAACGTTTTGCGCTCCGCTAAAGCACGGAGAAAATGTTGAAACCTGGTGCTATAGACATTGCCGTCTAACGGCGCTCAGAGGGTGAGTACAGAACCGATCCTTAGAAGTCCCGTCCTGGTCCGTTCTTACAAGTATGACGGCGTGCTTCACCGAACCTGGGGCGCGGAGTTGGTTCGCCAGGAGGGCTCGCTGGTTGTCCTCGACGCAAAGTTTCCCGATGAGATTGTTCACGACCTTCTGGGGACGATTGCGAGCGGTACGCAGAGTCTTGAATACTACTGGCTGGATCGTTGGTACAACGTCTTTCGCTTCGCGCAGCCCGATGGCACGCTGAGAAACTACTATTGCAACATTAACGTGCCGGCCAGCTTTGATGGCGAAACATTGAGCTACGTGGACCTGGACCTGGACGTTCTGGTTGATCCGGACTTTTCTTACAGAGTACTGGACGTCGCCGACTTTGAAACAAATGCCAGGCGTTATGGCTACACCGAGGAAGTGCAGGCTAGCGCGCGGCAGGCACTGGAAGACCTCGAAAAGATGATCGAAAGTCGTGCCTTCCCGTTTACCGACTTATGAAGGAAACTGTTAGTGTTGATTAGCCGGCCATGACCAAACAACAGCCCAAGCAGTCGAAAACCAAACTCGAAGTTCTGCGAGAACGCTCATTGAAGGCAGAACAGGGTGGCGGCGCAGAGCGCGTCGAAAAGCAGCACGCGGCAAAAAAAATGACCGCGCGCGAGCGGATCGACTTCCTGCTTGACGAGGCGAGCTTTGAAGAGTTTGGCAAACTCGTGGTGCATCGTTCAAAGGACTTCGGTCTCGACGAGCAACTCTATCCGGGCGATGGTGTAATTACCGGCTATGGGCTGATAGACGGGCGGCGCGTGGTTGTGTTTGCTCAGGACTTCACAGTTTTCGGTGGTTCCCTCTCGGAAACGCACGCGGAAAAAATCTGCAAAGTTCTCGACCTGGCAATGAAGGTCGGCGTTCCGGTCATTGGCTTAAATGATTCCGGCGGCGCCCGCATTCAGGAAGGCGTGGTAAGTTTGGGAGGCTACGCCGACATTTTTCTGCGCAACACGCTGGCGAGCGGGGTCGTCCCGCAGATTAGTTGCATCATGGGACCCTGCGCCGGCGGTGCCGTCTACAGCCCGGCGATCACTGACTTCAACGTCATGGTCAAGGACACGTCGTACATGTTCATCACTGGACCTGACGTGATCAAGACAGTGACACATGCCGATGTAACGAAAGAAGAGTTGGGTGGCGCGCTAACCCATAATCGAACCTCTGGCGTTGCACACTTCGCGGCCGACTCCGACGAACATGCTTTGCGCATGGTGCGCGAGCTGCTTTCGTTTATTCCTTCAAACAATCTCGAAGACGCGCCGCGCGTAAATCCAACCGACCGTCCCGATAGGACTGAAGCGAAACTGAACACGATTGTTCCGGAGGCTTCGAATCAACCCTACGACATTCGCGAAGTTATCAACGAGATCGTAGATGACGGTTACTTCTTTGAAGTGCAACAACATCATGCGCCAAACATTTGCGTAGGCTTCGCACGGCTCGATGGTCGCTCGGTCGGCATCGTTGCGAATCAACCGGCGTTTCTGGCCGGAGTGCTGGATATCGACGCGTCGGTCAAGGCCGCGCGCTTCGTGAGGTTCTGTGACTGTTTCAATATTCCGCTGATTACTTTCGAAGATGTGCCCGGTTTCCTGCCCGGTGTTGAGCAGGAGCACGGCGGCATCATCCGACACGGGGCGAAGTTGCTTTATGCATTCGCCGAAGCGACCGTGCCGAAGTTGACTGTGATAACCCGGAAGGCCTATGGCGGCGCCTATTGCGTGATGGCCTCGAAGCATATTCGTACTGATGTTAATTTTGCCTGGCCGACTGCGGAAATTGCCGTGATGGGAGCTGAGGGAGCGGTTGGCGTTTTGTACCGGCGCGAGATCAACGAGGCGAAGGACAAAGATGCCGCGCGGCGCGCTCGCATCCTGGAGCTGGAAGATAAGTTTGCGAACCCTTACGTCGCTGCCGAACGCGGCTTCATCGATGAAGTTATTGAACCCTCACAGACAAGACCCAAACTCATCAAGGCTCTTGCGCTGCTCGAAAATAAACGCGACACGAACCCACCGAAGAAGCACGGTAACATTCCGCTGTAACAGCAACCCGGCATTGAAACGAAGTCAGTACCACCACGCGGTAGCGAGTGGGCCTCTTTGATTGCCGATTGTCAATTGCCGATTTGCGATTGGCGTCTGGCGATAAAGCCAATTGGCAATCGGAAATCGGAAATCCACAATCCGAAGACCCACCCGCTACCGCGTTTTGGTATGACCTCAGCTCATTGAACCCCAGGCTTCGGCCGATTGGGGATGCTCTTCAGCTCAATAACGATCACGCCGTGCGGCTCTTCCGTTCGAAGCGTGATGCTCCGCCATTCTTTGGTGCGATACGATTGTGTGTACACGACTACTTCATTTGCGGAGGAACGTTCGACACCACCCAGTTCCAGTTCTCCCAACTCCTGGTAAAGTTTCAGATCTTCGATCGCGCGATCGTCGGCTGACTTACGAGCTAACGCGGTCTTTGCAAATCTTGCCTGCGCATATCCGTTCATCAGATACACGTTGCCGCTATTGAACTCGCCCAACCACTCGAGCATGCGCAGACCGGGAGCCGTTTGCGGCAAGATGAGTTCGGGATTCGGCGTGTCGAAAGAATAAGCGCTCAGGCCCCTGGCGGCGAGCGGACTAACGCTCAAAGTCTTCAGTTCCTTCAACGCTGGATCCCAAAGCTTAACGCCCCCGTCTGCTCCACCCGAGGCAAGCAGCTGCCCGTCCGGGCTAAACGCCAGCGAATCTGGTTCCATCGCATGAGCTGATGCTTCGTGCACAACCCGGCCCGACTCCAAATCCCAAAGTTTCACCACGCCGTAATATTTTTTATGGGCGTCGTCAACTCTCGCTTCGCCCGTAGCAAGTAAGCGCCCTTCAGGGCTAAAGGCCAGGGAAACAATCTGCACGGTCATGCCTGTTACAGGTGGGCTAGCTAACGTGTGTTTGAGTTGGCCGGAGGCGACATCCCAAAACTTCACCTTCGTTCCTTCATCTGCCGCTGCAACCAATCGCCCGTCGTGGCTGAAAGCGAGCGACGCAATGCCTTCGAAATTATTGACGAGAGGAAGAATATGCGACTCGGCCCCGGTGCTTCCATCCCAGAGACTGGCGGTGCCGTCCCAACTTCTCGAGGCCAGAGTTTTTCCATCAGGACTGAACAGCACGCAATTAACGAGACCAACGCGTCCTTCCCGCCACGCGTGTTTCAGTGCGCGCAATTCCTGCCCGGATGCGGCGTCCCAGAGTTTGACCACGCCGTCATTTCCGCTGGACGCTAACAATCGTCCGTCCGGACTCCAGGCTACGGATTTCACCGCCAGACCGTCAGCCACAAAAGTTCGTGTGTTCGCTCCCGTCAACACGTCCCAAATCTTGATCGTGCCATCTCTACTGCCAGAGGCCAGGCGCTTGCCATCTGGACTGAACACCGCTTTGTAGATACCCCACCCATGACCCGCCAGCGTTCGCAACTCGCGTCCGGACTTCGTATCCCAAAGTTTAATAGTTCCATCCCAACTCGCTGATGCGAGAATTTTTCCGTCAGGACTGAAGGCAACGCTGTAGGCTCGCGATGTGTGGTTGGGCCGGTGGACAAAAGCTGCCGCCAAGCGGTTTGTTGCAGGAGGTTGTGCGTAACAACACCAGGAAAGAGTCAGCGCCAGCAGAACTGCGGCATACCCCAGCGAGATGGGTTCGAGTTCCCGAATGCGTGTACCCATTGGTTTTCCGCTTGCCGCAGGAACGATTGCATCAATAAACAGTTGCAAGATTAGTTTTATCAAAAGTGACCGAGTTAGTTCCTGCCCTCACATCGACCCGCAAATTCCAGACAAAATGCTGCTTGCCGTAAGGCACGATCGCAACCAGCCACATCGTCTGCGCGGGAACGTTGTTGAACGACACATTGCCGTCGGGGCCGAGCTTGATCATCCGCAGGTAAGAATCCTTCATCGCATCTAACCCCTGCTTGCACCGCGGGCTTTGTGCCCGGCACATTTCGCCCCAGTTGGCGATTGCCGATTGCCGTGTCGTCGAGTTTCCGAAGCCCGCGTTTCTCAAGATTTCTTCGAAACTCTGCTTGACGACGATCAGGGAGACGTTGCCGAAACGGTTCGGATTTTCGCCCGCAAAGCCGTTCAATAGGGCGAGTGACCCGAAGGCCGATGAGGTAAGCGGCACCGACGGTCGGGCATTTGTAATTGCGGGCGCGGAGTTAGTATCGCGTGCATTGGTTGGTGGTGCGACGGTTGGCGCCGAGTTTTCTCCGTTCGGCGAGAGCGCTCCATAAGCACAGCTGTCCGAGCTTGAGGCATAGACGGGATCGCCATCCCGATTCTTGCCGACGACCTTCTGTCCATAGATTGGAATGGGCGCGCCACTTCCGACCAGCGTGCCGTCAAGGTTCAGCTTAAATGTCAAAGGAGAGCCGGCGCCCTCGACATTCACGAGCACCTCGCCATTTCGGAACGCAACCGTGTAAGGGTTTTCGTCACGCGTAACATGGCAACCGACGATCGCTTTGTGGTCCAGAAATTCGATACTCGCTCCGCCCTGGCCGTAATAAGTCCCTCCCATTCTGAGCCCGTTCGGCACATACACCTCCTCACCACCCAAGGCGTCCTCAACGACCTTCAGCAGACCGGTCGACTCTTCTTTGGGCGCGTTAGATGGTTTCGCGGCGGGCTCTGGGGTAATTGTGCCCGCCATACAGCGAACCGTTTTTGGAATGTAAGGCGCAGGGGCCGTCGTCGTCGTGGGTGGAGTGTATTCGGTTGAGGTGGTGGTTTGCGGAACGGTGTAGGTTTGCGCTCCGGTCTGCGTCGCATTCTGCTGTTGCCCGGCCGACATAACATCGGTCCGGTTCATCTCTACTTGCGTGGTCGTCGTTACCTGACGTGCTTCGCCGGGTGTGGTTGTGGTTGTCGAACCCGCCGGAACGAATCCGTGGATTGCCAACGGCCCGGGACCGACCAGCGCCAGATCGGGCCGAAACGCGAGGGTGACGGTTTCACCGTCATTCTCGATGTGGACGAGGATTTGGCCTCCCTTTCTCTCTAAAGTGTACGTAGAATTTCGATTAACACCGGAGCAGCCGACCTGCGTGAAGCGTTCGGACCAGAAATTCGCGTAAAACTTCGGCGTCTTATAAAAGCCCCGCAGCGAGAGGCCGGGCGCGGACGGATCAAACTTCAACCCTTTAAGGAATTTTTTTAACCCGCCCGTAAGCAACTCTTCAGTATTGGGCTCGCCTGCGGACTGATCCTTCGGGCCGACACTAAACACCACCCCGGCGCTTTCTTTCTGATGTCTGTCGTAGATTGCGCTACGGTTATTGTCGGACTTGAGAAGCAACTCGCGAAATCCCTTCGAGAAAAACTTCTCCATCATCTCGTCGTGCAGGTCCCCATCGTGAATGTAGTTGTCGTTCTTATTTTTTGCTTTGTACCAGACGACAGCATAAGCCTTCCAGTACACGTCCTTGATCCGGATTTCATCCGGCGTAGCCTTGTTTGGCATAAACCTGTGTTCGAGGCCGTAGGCCATACTATCGATGATCTCCATCAGGTGTTTGAAGGCGCCCATCTGCCGCTCCGCGGTATCTGCGGCATCTTTGCCTTTTATTTCATTAAAAATTCGCTCCGGTGAGGGCATTTCGCTTATCCACCTGGGATTCGTGGTCTGCGCTGCAACGGGAAAAGAGAACGTTACCAAAAGAATTAGCGAAATGAAGGTGGTCGAACAGAAACCAGGATTTTTCATAGACGCCTCCTCAACTTTTCTAAGCACGGTCACAAGGCTCTTAACTGCGAGGTGTAAGCGAATGATTCTCTCAGGATTGGCGAGTTCGTTGCTCCTCGGACCGGATCGCGTGTTTGCTTCCGATTGAGAGAAACGATCGCCAGTGGCAGGGCGACGCCATATGCGCTCCAGAGCGGCCATGTTGTTCTTATCCTCTGCCACGCAAGAACTTCTGAACTCGCCTGCCAAAAAAGTCGGCCACGTATACTTCCCCTCCACTTCCAACTGCGACGCCATGAGCAATTATGAACTGGCCGTCGTAGTTACCACGTCGGCCAATTCGCCCGAGAGAAGACCCTTCGAGCTTCATTACATAAACTCCCGATCGATCTGGCAATGTGTCCTGCTCCCCAATATCGGTGACGAACGCAGTGCCCTCGCTTCCGATCGCGATGTCCTGGGGACTCACAAACGGCGGACCTTTCCATTGGCTGAGGTACTTACCGCGGCTATCAAACACCTGCACACGCGCATTTTTACGATCAACTACGAACACACGTCCGCTGGCATCCAGCGCGATGCCGTGAGGTAAATCAAACTGGCCTGGCCCCTTTCCCTTTGTTCCCCACTGCAAAAGTAACTTTCCGTCAGGAGCAAACTTCAGCACCCGGTTGTTTCCATACCCGTCGCTTACATAAAATGAACCATCGCTCGCGACAGCAACATCAGTCGGGCGGTTGAAGTGCGAACCATCATCTCCTGCGACACCACGCTCACCGAGGGTTAGCAGTAGTTTGCCTTCGGGAGAGAACTTGAAGACTTGATTCAGCGCTACATCGGTTAACCAGATGTTGTCCTGGCGATCTACTGTCACCGAGTGCGGTAGAGCGAAGAGTTTTTCACCCCACTTCTTGAGCAAGCGTCCGTTTCGTCCGTCGAAAACGAATACAGTGGGAACAAGGATGGGTGTTTGATCCAGCACGTCCGAGTCCGGCCATTGCCGCCCGCCTCGTTGCAAGACTAAGACATTGCCGTTTGAGTCCACTGCGACGGCTGAGACTTCATTAAGAACGCTGTTTTCCGGCAGCACAGGCCAGCCGTGTACGACGTGGTAATTGGCGCTCGGTATTGTCGCAGCAGCAAATGGTCCGGCGGAGTAGCCGGCTAACCAGAAAGTGCAGACTGAGAGAACACAGCTCAATACGAGCCCGACGGCGATGCGAAATGAGGAACGCATTTGAAGAAACACCTTCAATCCAATCAACAGAACGCTCCCGGCGCGCGCGCGATCAGTATTTACGATAAGAACCCTTATCAAAGTTCACGTTGGAATGCTGTTCGCGAGCCTGCGCAATGCTTCGCTGTGGCATTGCGTTAACGTAAATGTGTTTGGACCCAAACTCAGCTTTACCTTCTTTGCTTCTACGATCTTTAGAAACTGCTCATATGAAACTTCGGTCGATAGATCTTCGCGGGTGAGCCCCATGTTCGTACGCGAAACTGCCCTTTCCGGGATACCTAAGTCTAAAGCCGCCGCGTCTAACTTCAGCAACAGCTTTCTATCATTCTCATCCCTGGGATTCGTAGCTTCAGACTCGATTACAATCACAATCACCTGCGGCTTTGACGGCACTTTACCGGGATATGAATACAACGCACTCAATGCTACACCGTGATCATCGTTAGGGAGGTGATTTTCTCCCATCAATGATTCACCTGGAGCGGTTTGAAACACCCCTTCGAGAATCAACGGCCTGAGCTGAACTTGCGTTTCATTCTTTTGGGCATCATAAGCGATGATGAGCTTGCCACACGCAACAGGAGCTGAGGGTGGCCTGACAACCAGGTGAGGAGTCGGATAAAGAAGCGAGGCCAGAAGCACTAATAAAGGTAATGTCATCCGCATTTCTCAAACTCCGATTCAATCCATCAAGCTAAGAAACATGACCCTGCACTTTCGGTGCAACGAATTGTTAGGGCCGTGCTCCCGCCGGGCGTTTTGCCTACTACTGACTCGGAGGTGGCGAAACTCTCGCGCCAAGCTGCCGCAGGCGTCCTAACGAATCATCGACAAACCGAGCCTCAACGATCTTGCCCCCCTCGATGCGTAATAGATCAGCTCCAAACCAGTTTACCTGCTTGCCAGTAGGTGGAACACCATCAAACTCACCTTTCTGCGTCCCTTGAACCGTGTACCAGATCACAACCTTGTCCCCTTCGGCGATGATCTCATTAATCACCACGCGAAGATCAGGGAATGCGATCAGGTGCCGCGTCATACTCTGCTTCAGACCCTCGCGCCCGATCTTCTGTCCGTTCACAATAAAACCCTGGACGAACAGTTCGTCGGCTATTTTCACGTCTCTTTTATTGAAGCCTTCCTCTATCCAACGTCGAACGAGAGCTTTGTTCTGTTCCAGGCCCACTCCCCTATCCTGCTGCGATTGTGGCCCGCCCATCGACTGCGATCCACTTAAAGAAATAAGTACGGCAATCCCCAGCCAGGTAAATATGATTTTTCGTCGCATTGCTTTACTCCGCTGTCACCTCGGGAACGGTTAACGATTTGCCGCTGTCGAGCAGCGCCACATGTTTGCGGTTGGCCATGCGCAGGATTCTTTGGCTACTAGTTCACATCTGTCAAGGTCCATGCGGCACTGCGACGTCTCGCTGAAGGTCAGCCAGGTGAACCGGGAAGGCTTTAGATGCGAGGAGTTAGTTTGTGGATCTGCTTCTGAAAGTATTCGCGCCAGCTTTCGGACAATGCTTCCAGCTTCACAGCGCGCCGCAGCGTGTCGACGTCGTCTTTCTCAAACGCGTATAGTCGGGTGATGTCAGCTATAGTGATGTTGTTGCTATCCCGGCTGAGCAGTTCGATTTCATCTCCTGCTTCGACCTGTCCCTCTTTCGCTACCGCAAAATAGAATCCCGTGCGACGACTTTGCAGAAACCTCCGTAGGATGTCGCTGCGGCCAAACTTAATTCCGAGTTTGTAGCAAGGCAGGCGCGGCTCGGTCACAATCACCTCAGCTTCACCGATGCGAAAACGGTCGCCAACGTTGAGCGAGTCTTCGCGCAATCCTTCAGTCGTAAAATTTTCACCAAACATACCGAAGGGCAACTCCTTATCGGGCAGTTCCCTCCTCCAAAACTCGTAGTGTTCTACTGGATAGCCATAAACTGCTTTGCTGACCCCGCCGTGCACCGTCAAATCAGCCTGCCGGTCGCCATCAAGATTGAGCTTCCGCAGCATAACAGGACCTTGCGTCGGCTCTTTGAAAATACCGGTCGTGACTGGTTCGCCGTTTGATTCGACGATGCGTGGCAATCCCACGTTTAGCGAAATGAGTTTCATCTTTGTGAGCATTTTACCCGTCCTGATCCTAACTTGTCTTGTTGATAGGCCAGGGGCAGAATGCGATCCATCAAAGATATCGAGCCACACGAACGACTATTAGGTAGTGATGCAGTTTGAATCTCATTCACACCGCGGCGTGTGAAATGGAATGCCGAGCAAATGCATCAGTCGCGCAGTTAGTGTGTTTGGTTTAATTTCAAGGGGCGATACCATCTTTGAGTTGTTTTTGAATGCGGGTGAGGAATCGAGATGACCGCTGCTGAGGCACTGGTGTTCATCGAACAACACGGCGTGGTGCTGGCATCCGCGAAAGGTCCGGTCCCGCGGCTGACCGAAGCGATTGCCGGCGAACCGATCAAAGGAAGCTGGTGGGGACATCCGAAAGGCCAGCAGATCTTCTTGATCCTCGAAGCCGTTACAGAATCCCAGAGTGTGCTCGTTTGTCGTTTAGTAAAAGGAAAAATTACGCTCGTGCATCGTCGCCTGTGGCCGGCCTTAGTTCGACTTGCCAAAAGGCTTTCTCCGGATCAGATCGCGCAAGTAAAACAGGAACACACCTCAAGTGGCCGGCATGTAAACAAAGAAGTTCCCTTCCCGCGTTGGGTGCCGGCCGCGGTTATCAGGCAAGCGAAGTCTATGACTGAGGCCGAAGCGATTGTGGCGTTGGGTGAATGGGCGACTACAGCCATGCACAAAAAGTAGATGGGCGCGGCCAGGAGCGGGGGTGAACCCGGCTTCCTGATCCCGAGCTGAGTCTTTCAGAGACAAGTGTTCGCGTGGAAAACTTTCTGCCCGATCCATACGTAATGACATTCACTGCCGGCGACCCTGGAACAACTTATTCGGAGGTGAAGTCGATGACTTTACGAAATTTCGGAATCTACCTTTTCTCATGCGCTCTTGGGATGGTGCTGGTGACGTCAGGGGCGTCTGCCGCCAGCTCTCAAAGTATTCAGGACGACCGCGCCGCCGATCGTGAAGCGATTCGAGCGCATATCGACAGCATCTTTCAGGCCTTCATCAAGAAAGACGCCGCCGCATTGCGTGCGACGCACGCAGAGAACTGGCTTGGCTATCTTGAAGGCTCACGCGAGATGATCAAGGGCATCGATGGCTACATGGACTGGAACTCCGTCGATCCGAAGAACCCTTACGGCATGAAGAGTTACAAGATGCGCGAGTTCGACATGATTTTCAAAGGCGACGCCGCGTTTGTCTGCTTCGTCGCCGAGGTCGAGTCGAATACGCCCAACGGTCCGTACCATCGAGTGCTGCGGATTTCGGATTTCTACACGAAGCAAAATGGTAAGTGGATCCAAAACGGTAGCGATACCGCACTCCATCCGGAAACTGTGGAACAGCAGTTACAGTCGCTCAGACCTTTGCCGGATCAAATGAAGAAGCGTTTACTGGAGGCGCGCGAAGCAGTCTGGCGAGCCTTCTTCGCTGGCGATCGCGCCACACTCGAAAAGCTAATCCCGGAAGAGACGGTGGCCATCGAGGCGGACGATGATAACTGGTCAAACCGTCAGACAATTTTTGACGGCTCCGCGCAGTTCGCGAAGAACGGCGGCAAGCTTGTCAAGCTCGAGTTCCCCAAAACGGAAATTCAGGTCTATGGCTTTACCGCTGTGGTGTACTCAAATTATGTCTATGAGTTGGAAGTCGGCAGCCAGCACATTAGCCGCTCCGGACGAGTCACGGAAGTCTTCGTGTTGCGCAACGGGCAATGGGTCAATCCCGGTTGGCACATGGACGGGGGGAAGTAGCGCCGCGCGAGAAGACCCAAGTTGCAGAACCTCGAGCGGTAGCGAGCGGATGCTAAGCTCAACCTGAGGTTGGTCCTAAAAGCACTTTGCACGATCCAAAACCTATGAAGTGAATGGTGAGCTTAACATCCGCGCGCTACCGCTCGCGGTTCTGCAACGACAGAGGTCCGTTCCGCTGACGCTGAATGCTCAACGAATCCCTACCAACCCTTGCACTGACTGAATCAGCTTCTCTGAGTCATACCCGACCCCATCTTTAAAAACGATCTCGACCTTTTCGATGTCGTTAATGTCAGCGGCAGGATTTCCTTTCACCACCATCAGGTCAGCCTGTTTGCCAACGGCAACGGAGCCGATGCGCGCGTCCTCTCCGAGAAACCTGGCGCCATTGAGGCTGGCAATCTGAATCGCTTCGACAGGTGAGAAGCCTGCTTCGACCAACAGTTCGACCTCGCGCAGATCTCCGAAGCCCGCCACGATACCGCCGTTACCCGTTGGATCGAGTCCAGCTATTAGCAAACCGCCGGCAGCAACAAACGCGCGTTCGAAGTCCATCGACTTACGCACCAGGGCCGCAGTGGGCGAATCGGCTGGCACTCGTCCGCGATTCGTCAAGTAACGCACGCGCGCGTCAGTTGACATCACATTAAGTACGCGCGGATTCATGATCGCTGCAGGAGCTCCAATGCCCTTTTGCGACGAAGTCAACAGAGGCGCGCCGGCTTCGAAGACCGGCAGCGTCGAGGTGATCGCGACGTTCTTCGCCACCAGAAGGCGGATAGTCTCCTTTACGGCGTCGCTGTTGATATCGAGCTTAAGCAGGCTGGCGCCGACTCCAGCAGGACACACATCGGGTTTCTTCTCGGCCACAAACTCCGAATCGGGAAGCAGGCCGTGCTCGAGGTTATCGATTCCGATCTCCGCCGCTTCACGGTAACCGACTGAACAAAGGTGGCCGGTAACTTTGAGTTTGCGCTTGTGCGCTTCTTCAACCACGGCGCGCAGTTCGTCCCGGGTGATGTTCATGTAAGCCTTAAAAGAAGTCGCGCCTTGATCAGCCCAGAAGTTAACCATGCGACGAGCATCGTCAGGTCCTGTCAGAGTATGCATTACGGGAGTGAAGGAACCGGCGCCTTCCAGATATGGCGCAGTGATGTGCATCTTCGGACCGATCATGCGGCCCGCATCAATTAATTTCTTGACCTCCAGATCGCTATCCGGCGACACACTCCCGGTAGTTCGGATCGTAGTGACTCCGAGTGCGAGGTAAAGTCGCGGAAAGCTGCTCGACATGTTTGAGTAGATCGGCGGGTTACCGCCCATCGGGAAGAACATGTGGTCGTGCATCCCTACCAGGCCCGGCAGGACGGTGTAGTCCCTAAGATTGAGTAGCTTGACGTTTGGCGGCAACTCCGCTTCAGCGTCTGGCTTTATCGACTGGATCTTGCCGTTGGCGATAATGATCGTCTGATTCTCTCGCGGGGCAGCGCCAGTGCCGTCGATAACGCGTACGCTCATCAGTGCTATCACCGGTGCTTCGGCGCGAATGAATTGTTGGCGGTCGGATTGCGGGGCTTGCGCGAGGCAATTGCCGCAGGCGATGCAGAGGAGCAAAAGAATGGTTGTGGTTTTCATGGGGTTTCTCCGTGGGGAGTTATTATCATGAATGGGTGTCGTCTTGTCAGTTATTTTGTTGGTATCGGAAAGTGATCGTTGCGCCTCAACCCGGCGCGCGATAAGTTCTCCCTTGCCTGAAGTCTTGCATGGTCTTTGACCTGTTGGTGCGCGGCAAGTCTTTGACTTGCCGCATGGCTCGGTTAGTTGGCCGGTCTCCGACCTAGCGCCCTGACCGTCGCCAGACTATCTCATCCAGGTCGACCCGAAGGGGTTCATCCTCGGCTGGCGCTCTTCTCCACCAGCGAGCACTTGACCAGCGATAATCTTCAGCGCGCTCGACCAAGCCTGCCCGCACCGGATTCAAGTGAATGTAATTTACCTTTTCCATAAAACTTTGATTCGCTGGTGACAGAAAACACGTCCGAATCATGTTGCCAAAGTGAAAAGCGGTGATTGCGTTTCCAGTCTGCGTGGCGCAGCTTTCGTAGCGAGCTTTGGTAGTCTTGAGCCTTCAAGTGATTGATCACGCGTCGCGCGACAATTCCCTTGATGTATTGAAGGACAACAGAGGGCTTCAGTGGTGAATCGGTCAATATATGAAGGTGATCCGGCATTAGCACGTACGCAAATAGTAAAAAACCGGAAGACGTTCGAGCCTCGTCGATTGCATCGCAGGTGATCTGCTTTATCTTGTTTGCTTGAAATACCGGTAGTCGATCCTTGCCGACTGCGGTTATGAATAGTGCGGGCGTATCTATTGAAACTCTATACGACATACTTGAAGGTCATAGACCTTCAAGGCTTTTAGTTAACTCTTTTCGGCAAGTCAAGACTTGCCGCGCACCGCTGGGTCAAAGACTATGCAAGAGTTTCGGCAAGTTAGAGGCTTGCCGCGCACCGAGTGTCAAAGACAACGCAAACAAGACCTCCGCCAAGATAGAAGCCGCTGGGCATTTTGTTTCCACCCTTGATCAATTAGAATCCACGCCACTTGCTAACTCTTCGTTTCAGGACGGGTGTCATGCTCAAAAAAATCTTCGATCCATAGCCACAGCATTGCTGATCGCAGCCGTCGTCGCCTCCAGCCAGTTGATAACACAGTTTCTACAAACGGAAGCGGCGTGTCGGTAACCAACAATCTACCGGTCGAGTTCGGACCCGGCAAGAATATGATCTGGAAAACGGATCTACCGCCCGGCCACTCCTCGCCAGTGTTAACCGCGGATCGCATCTACGTCACGGCCTACAGCAAGGCAGCCGAGAAAGAGAAGGATCACAAGCTACTAGTCATCAGTCTTGACCGCCAAACAGGAAAGATCCTCTGGCAACGCGAAGTGCCGCGCGCGCGCGAAGGCCGTCTGCAAAATGTGAACGGACCCGCCTCGCCCAGCCCGGTAACCGACGGCTCGAATGTCTATGTTTTCTTCCAGGAGTTTGGGTTGATTTCCTACGACGGGGCCGGCAAGGAGCGATGGCGACTGCCGCTGGGACCGTTCAATATGTTCTACGGTTTCGGCGCATCGCCTATCCTCGTTGATGACAAAGTAATCCTGCCAATCGATCAGGACAATCCCAGCTCATACATGATCGCAGTCAATAAGAACACTGGACGTGTCAGCTGGAAGGTTGAACGGCCCATAGTTATCTCCGGCTATTCCACGCCGATCATCTATCAACCGAAACATGGCGCCAAGCAAATCGTCGTTCCCGAGTCGTTTCAGCTCTCAGCTTACTCGGTGCAAACCGGCAAAAGAGTTTGGTGGGTACGTGGTCTGGCTTGTGAGATGAAATCGATTGCCAGCAACGATGGCGAATATCTGTACATTAACGGCTGGGGCTTCCCGCAAAATCAACCCGGCCAGCAGGTCAAAACGGTTTCTTTCAAGGAGGGTCTGGCCAGATACGACAAGGACGGCGATCACCAGGTTGCCAAATCGGAGACTACGGGCACAGAGCCAATGGACAAGATGTTGAATGCGGCATTTGAAGCCTTTGATATGGATCGAAACGATAAGTTGAACGACAGGGATTGGGAAGTGTTTCGGGCGATGATGGCTTCAGAGAATGGGCTGTTGGCAATCAAAATGGGCGGACAGGGGGATCAAACGGCAACGGCGATTCGCTGGCGCTATCAAAAACCGGTGCCGCAGGTTCCTTCGACACTCCTCTACCAGGGCGTACTCTACATGATCAACGATAGCGGCATTCTGATTTCATTTGATCCAGCGACCGGCAAACCGATCAAACAAGGACGCCTCCACGGTGCTATTGATAAATACTTTTCGTCTCCTGTCGCCGCCGACGATAAAGTTTTTCTCATTGGACAGGGCGGCCAGGTTTCGGTATTGAAAGCAGCAGGCGAGTGGGAAGTACTGGCGGTGAACGAACTTGATGACGAGTGTTACGCAACGCCCGCTATCGCAGATGGGCGGATCTACATCAGGACGCGCAGCGCGCTGTATTCATTTGGCAAGTCGTGATTCTGTAAACACCTGGAAGTTTACGATCGGGGAAAAGACAACGTGGCGCACACAAAATCAGAACTGGGAGCGATAGCGACCAGCCAAAGGATTCGCTCCAAAAGAGTGCAGGGTTGAAACGGCTGAGGCTGCAGTTCTTTGTCAGTTGCGTCTTTGGCTGGTCGCTATCGCTCCCAGTTCTGATTTTGTCCAACCACTGTTGAGTAGTTGCCTTACGATCTACGAACTGACACGAAACGACACGACTAGGCTTTTGCGTAAGTCGTGCTATTTCGTAGATGCATTCTTGTAAACAATACCGCCCTTCATCACAAAGGTGACTCGCCGAACTGCGGTGATATCTTTTAACGGATCGCCGTCGAGCGCAATAATGTCTGCCTGAAAACCTGGCGTTATCGATCCAAGTTGATCTGCCAGGCCCATCGCTTCTGCACCCAGTGAGTTAGCCGAAACCATCGCTGCCATTGGATCCATTCCGCCATCGCGCACGCGATCGATAAACTCCTCCGCGTTGCGGCCGTGTGAACCTGCCAGCGCATCTGTGCCAAAAATGACTTTCAATCCCGGAATCTTCAACGCTCGTTGCACCAGCGCGTGGTTAAGCGACAGCACCCTTTCCATCGCTGCAAAGCCTTCTTCGGTATAGCCGGGCGTACCGAGAAACTTTTCCTTGTTCAATAAATAATTCTCGATAACGAGCCCGGCCTGTGGATCAAGGTAAGTTCCCTTCTCGGCCAGCAATTTCAGATCATCGTCGGTCGCCATCGTACCGTGCTCGATCTCGGTACATCCGGCAATAGATGCAGCCCGGACAGCATCCTTGTAGGCGTGCACCAGTGTGCGCAGTCCCTGTTTCTTTGCTTCACCGCAGGCCGCGTTCAACTGTTCCTGGGAAAGCGTCATCGCACCTCCGAGCCGGATGCTTTGCGACGCGAAGATCTTGATCAGATCGGCACCGGCTTCCTTTTGCTTTCTTATGAAAGCGCGAATTTCGTCCGGGCTGCCGGTCTTCTCGCCTTGTCCCACGAGTGGCTCAACGGCCGTAAGGATACGCGGCCCCGGAAGTTTGCCGGTCGAGATTGCCTCACGCAGTGGAAGATCAGTCGGCGAACCTACGCTTTGGACGGTGGTGAAGCCCGCCATTAGTGTTACCCACGCATTCGCAGCTGATTCATACGCAGCTTCCTGCGTCGTTCCCGCTGGGCCCGCATTCTTTCCGTCTCTGCGAAAGCTCCAGGTGATGTGTACGTGAGCATCAATCCAACCTGGTAAAACAGTGAGGCCGCGCAGATCGTAGTCCACCGGTCCAGCCTTTGGATCAATAGCGGCAATCTTTGAGCCCTCGATCACGATGCGAGTATTGTGCAGCACGCGGCCTTTGCCATTGAGCACGGTGCTCGCCGCAATCACTATGCGTTTTGGCGCCAGGAGATTTTTTGTGCCAGCGGTCGCTTTCGTAGCAGGCGAGGTGGCCGAGGTAGCCACTTGCGCCGATGAACTAGAAGTTATTGAACAACCAAGAATGCTGAGACACAGAAAGAACGTCGCGAATGGCATGAGCCGCTCCTCTCGCGTGCATTGTGAAAAAATCTTGACAACCGAAACGTGCGTCACATTCTCCACCCCCGGTGTATCTTAAATTCGCCGGGCGGCTAACCGCCTCGTTAGTGAATGCCGGTCCGGCGTCTACATCAGGCATAACCCAATCAACATCTCTCCTGGTGTAGCCGGCGCTGCCACAGTAGCCCTCCTGCCGGCACACACAAGAGATGTTGATTGGGTTATGCCTGATGTAGACGCCGGACCGGCATTCACTAACGTGGCCTTCAGCGTCAGGGTAACTTCAGACCAACCGATCGTCGTCGGCGCGAACTTCCAGTTTAATGGCGACATACCGAGTCAGTGCAACCTCTTGCCGAAGTAAATGCTGGTTGCTCGTCCGGTAAGCAAAAGACCCCGAGCGATCGGGGCCTTCTTCAAATCTCCCGGTTCCTTATTTGTGCGGCGTTCGTCGAATTGCGACGCCTGATTCGTTACAAACTGAACCATGCCTTTTTCGAATCACGTCCGCGCACGTTGCAGTTAGTTTCTTTTTGCGTAGTAGCCCTGACGATAGAACAGTTGCGCCTTATTCTGTCGCAGCACCGGGTTAATGATTTCAATCCTGGTGCGCCGGTAGGATCCATCACGGTTCTTGTTAGTTGGTGAATAGCCGATCAGGTATTGCGAGCGCAACTCCTGATCGATTTGCGCGAATGACGCCTGCAATTCGTCGGGCTGCGTGGGAAAGAAAGCGCGGCCGCCGGTGCGGTCGGAGATTTTGCGCAAAGCACCTGTGTCCAACTTCCCTTCCGGGAAATCTCGATCGCGAAAACCAATCGAATAAATCGCTACGTCAGACTTGACGGCAAAATCAATAACGTCCTGTTTCTTGATCGTGCTGCTGGTATCGTCGCCGTCTGACAGCAAGACTATCGCCCGACGAGTGCCATCGGGAGTTTTGGATAAGATGTCTTCAATCGTCGTCCACATTGCATCCCAGATTCCTGTGTAGCCGCTTGGATCCTGCTCTTTCGGCAATGGATCATCCCCGTTGGCGATTCGTTGTTCATTCTCGGGTGATATCTCGATCTTGACCCGTGCGATTCCACGGTGCAGGCTCGCCAGGTCGTTTGTTGGGTCTTGTTCAATTTTGGGCACGCCGGTGAACGAAAGTATCGCGGCCCGATCTTTGGCAGGCCGGATCACTGAATCGACAAACGCGCGCGCGGCATTCTTTTCCTCATTCAGCACACCCCTTTGTGAATCACTGGTATCAATGAGGAGTGCGAGCGACAGCGGGCGATCAGTCTCGCGTTCGAAAAGACTGATGGTTTGCGGGACGTCGTTTTCAAAGATAGCGATGTCAGTAGCGCGAAGCGAAGTTATGAAGTGACGATCTTTATCGGTGGCTGTGAATAGTGAGTTAACCAGATCGGTCTCGACACGGATAACCTCGGCCTCCGGTTCAGGCGTCGCCTTTGGAGGAGTGGGACTCGCCGCCGGAGGAGCCGATAAAGATTCCAGCTGGGCTGCGTGAACAACGAAACGGGCAGTTCCCATATTGGGAACTGCCCACAACATTGCTATTAGAGCGCCCACTACGATGAAGAGGACTGCTCTCATGCTATACCGTCGCAATGGGCTGACTAGTAGCGGCGGTTTCGATTGCGAAGTTTGTAGGTGTACAAAGCAGAACCACCTGCTCCACCGAGCGCACCAATCGCCGCGCCCTTCTTGCCACCAATCAAACCTCCGATTAAGGCGCCACCGCCGGTGCCCATGGCTACCGTGAGCTTGTCACGATGTTTTTGCCAGAAGCTACGACCCTGCGGTCTTGTCGAGTAGGAAGAGACGGTCCGCGAACTAGTAGTATGCGCATAGCTGCGGCCGGCGTTTCGGTAAACTACCCGTGGCGCAGTGGTCTGATAGCCCGAGCTGCTAAGCTGATTTCCCGCCGCCCCAGATGAGCAGGCTCGAAAACCGTCGGCAAACCCAGTCTTGTACGCGCTCTGTTCAGTCGCTGAACTGAACTCCGCCGGAACAAAGGAATCCCTGCTAGCAGCCTGATATTGTGCGTCAGTAGCCGGCACGGTTGCAGTTGTGCTCACTGGCTCAGTCGTGGGGGCTTGACTTCTCGAATGCATTACAACAGCACCCACCGAGCCACCAATCAGGGCAGCAACCAAAGCGACCGGAAGCAATTTGTTTGTCATGATCATTTTTCTATTTCTCCTTAACTGAGACGTGTTCGCAGTCTTACATTTGGTGCAATTCTGCAACACGCGTTCCTCGATCGATTGTTATCAGTGCAGGTGCCGAGATTCTATGATGAATTCCCATTTCAATTGAATAAACTTCCCAAAATGCAAAGAGTTCACAATCCAAATCCAACATAAGGGACTCTGAGGGTCTTCACGATAGGAGCAACCAGTACCCGATATGGAGTCGTTCCATGTCTTATATCGAACCAGGGTATCCTGTCTGTCCCCGCCCCTAATCAAGTACGTAAGTCCCGGCAGGTTCGATCACGAGGCCCGCAGAACTGGCGGATGACGCAGAACCACGAGCGGTAGCGAGCGAATGCGACAAATTACTTTGCTTTAAAGCCGAACGCTCAGAACAAAGTTGAGCTTGGCAATCCGCTCGCTACGCTCGCGGTTCTGCAACTTCGGCGGCTTCTCGATGGCTCGTTCGTAAAGCAAAAAAGGTCAGGAGAAATCTCCTGACCTTTCCGGTTAAATCCCCAACGCGTTGTTAGGCCGCGCGCTGTGCAGGCTGTTTGCTTTCACGCAGAAGTTCGAGTGCCTTCTTCATCTGAACATCTTCGATTGGCGCCTTTGGAGCAGCGGGCTCTGGAGCCACCGGGGGCTTCTCCGGTGATTGACTCGGTTTGACGCCAGGATCGTCATCATTACCGGTCAGATCTTCGGGATCGATTGCGTCAGCAAGTTCAGGCCGCGCTACTTTGACTGAAGGCTCGACTCCAGAGTGGCTGCGATCCTCACCCAAAAAAGGTTTTCCCGTGGCAGATGCCCATTTGACTGTGGTTAGCAGCAGGCCGTCACCGCCTCGCAAGGTGAAGAGTTGCTGTTCCGCGCCGGCCCCGAAGCTCTTCTCGCCTACGACCTGTCCGCGACTTCGATCAAGCAACGCAGAGGCGACAACTTCCGCGGCCCCCGCGGTCCCAGAGTCAATTAACGCCACAACCGGGCCGGCAAAAATCGCGGCCTTCGGGTCAGCAGTAAACGTCTTTAATGATTTGCCTTCGCGACCTGAGGTCTGAGCAAGAGTGCCATCTTTGATTAACAGATTGGTTACCGCAACGGCCTCATCGATTGAACCCCCCGCGCTGCCGCGCAGATCAACAACCAGCTTTTGAGCTCCTTGTTTGATAAGCTCTTGAAGTCGGGCGCGGGCGTCGGCGGCTTCTCCCGCTGCGAAACTATTAATTCGCAACACACCGATTCGTCCTGCTTCCATTCGGGCCTCTGCAGCCGGAGCACGAAAGGCGCTTCGTTTCACAGCCAGCGAAAGCGGACGGCTGTTCGCGCGCAGAACGCGCAGCTTGACTTCCGACCCCGCAGGGCCGTTCAGAAGTTGTTTCGCGTCATAGAGCGAGATATCGCGCGTAGCTTTCGCGTCGATGTATTCAATGATGTCGCCGGCACGAATTCCGGCCTGGTCAGCTGGTGAGCCCTTCATCGGCGCAATCACATATAGATAAGACGCAACCTGAGAAAGTTCAGCGCCGATACCGACTTCATTGTCTTTGGAGTCTTTGCCAAACTCACGAACCTGTTCGGGTGTTAGATAAGTCGAATACGGATCGAGTCCGTAGGCGAGGCCACGCAGGGCGCCCGCGCGTACCTTTTCCATGTTCGGCTCATCAACATAATCATTCTGAATATGCTGGAGCACGCTCTCAAAAATCCTGAGCTGCGCATTGGGGTCGTTGGCCGGCTGCTGCGCTCGCGAGGACAGCAAGCCGCCAACCAGAGTATAAAGAGCCAAAGTGGCTGACCCAAGAATTAGTGCGAACTTCGTACGAAATGACATCATTTACCTCGTGCTTTGCGTTATAACGAAAGGTGAAAAACCGCTTGCAAGCATGCGCTTTTCGTTAGCCAGTCGTATCATACAGGCGGTTAGATAACGGTGCAACTTAACTTTATTGGGCATTTGTTCAGGCTTTTTGCGCTTTACCCAACTAACCCGGAGCCCGCTAACGTGCTCGATTTATGCCAGCAGTTATCCCGATAACCGATCAGAAAAACGCGAAGGAAGCCCCTCGGGCTCCAATCATCGCATTGGATCTGGGTAAAAAGCGCGTCGGCGTAGCGGTCTCAGATGCCCTGGCAATCTCGATTCAGCGTCTTGAGGCACTTCCGCGCACCAACTGGAAACAATTGCTTCGCGACGTCGACGATCTGGTACGTCTCTTTGACGCTCAAACCGTGGTAATTGGTTTACCGCTGCGCCTGGATGGTGTTGCGGGCGACGCAGCTTTGGAAGTTCAGTCGGTGGCGCTGAAGTTCGCGCGCTCTCTGAATGTGCCGGTTTACTTACAGAACGAGAGCCTCAGTTCGGTGGCAGCCGAAGAAAATCTTCGCATCGAGGGGCATAAAACGGAGGAAGTTAGTGCGCTGGTGGATAGCGAAGCAGCGGCGCTGATTCTTAGAGATTTCCTCGTAAGCGATCAGGAAAGGCTCCCGGTCTCGCCTGCGGAGCAAACTCTTTAAGCCTAGGAACTCTCTAAACAATTCACATGAAACGAATTCTTTTGGCAATTGGTTTGTTGGTATTACTAGCGGTGAGCGCTTCTGCAGTCTGGGTTTATAAGGATCTCCATACGCCAGTGAAGCACGCAAAACACGGGCAGTATGTTGAAATCGCGCGTGGCTCCTCGCCGGCAGCAGTGATTAATAAGTTGGCGGACGAAGGTATTATCAAGCACAGGTTGCCATTAACGCTTTACCTCAAGCTCACCTCCAACGGTTCGCAATTGAAAGCCGGCGAGTATGACTTCCCTTCGCCGATCTCACCGCTCGGCGTTTTTGCCAGGCTTCGGGAAGGTGAGCAACGTCTCACCCGGCTCACGATAGTGGAAGGCTGGACACGTTGGGACATTGCCAACGCAATGTACAAAATTCCGGAATTGCAGTTGGCAGAGCCGACTTCAGCATTACCTTTAATGGATAACGTGAGCCTCATTAGCGACCTGGATCCAAAAGCTACGAATCTCGAGGGTTATCTGTTCCCCGACACGTACGACTTTCCTCCGGACACCAAACCAGCGGAAGTAATCGCTATCATGGTGAAACGCTTTCGCAAAGAGTGGAAGCCGGACTGGGCAGAACGCGCGAAAGCAATGGACCGATCTCCGCGCGAAGTGGTTACGATAGCTTCGTTGATAGAAACGGAAGCCAAGCTCAACGAAGATCGTCCGCTGATCGCTTCGGTGATTTACAACCGCCTGCACAAACAAATTGCTTTGGCTGTGGACTCGACGGTTATTTATGCCTCGAAGCTCGAAGGAAAATGGCGGAACGATGGCAAGGTATACCGCAGCGACGTCGAACGACGATCGCCTTACAACACGCGCCTGCACTCAGGCCTGCCGCCTGGACCAATTGCCGCGCCGGGCAGGAGTTCACTGGAGGCGGCACTCAACCCGGCCCAAACTGACTACATCTATTACGTACGTGAACCATCACGTGATGACGGTAAGCACAACTTCTATAGCAACAGCAACGATTTTGAAGCCGGTGTTAGAGCACTACGAAACTGGGAGCAGCAAAGAGACGCTGATACGCTGCGATAATGGCAGGTCAAGTTTTCAAACGAGTAGTGCTGCCTCGTCGGCACCGAAGCAACATCGAACGATGGTTCCTTGAAATTCATGAGTCGTTAATCTATTCTCGTTTTGCGATCTCCCCTGCAGTCTTGGCAAACCGTTATTAATCCATAAAGGTGTTTCCTATGATGAAGTTTGTAATCCTGGCTCTGATTATTTCGCTTAGCGCGGTTTCGGCATGGGCTCAAGGCAAGGGTGTCGACAAGACTGGAGAGCGCGTTCGAGACAGCGGCACAGCGGGCAGTAATAGCACCAAGACCGATACTGGCGCAGGTCGAGGCATTGATTTTGGCAAGGGCAAGACTCCTGAGGTTCCACCGATTCCTAACCCCTATCGTTTCGCTGCGCGCAGGGACGTTATCCTGAATGCCATTACTGAACTTATGGGGGATCGTAAGTTGATTGTGGACGAAGCGGCTTCCAAACCCGCTGAGGGAATAATAGTGAGTCAGCCTTATACGTTCATCAAAGGCGCGGTGGTTAGTCAATCAGAATTGGGCCGTTATGCAAACATTACAACCGACGTTTCCCGCGGCTGGACGCGTGGCCGTTATACGATAACTGTGGAGGTCCAACCGATCGACGGAAACAATGCGAACGTCTCGGTGAATGCCAGGATCGAAGGCCGCACGGACGGGGCGACGGGCGCAGAATGGGCAACTCTCCCGACTTCCGGACTCGCTGAACAGGAATTCCTTTCCGCTCTGATCACGAAAATTACCGGCGCTCCGCCTCCTGGGCACGTTGAATAATATGCTCGAGTTTTCCAGTTAAGGTGATACTTGAATTAGTTACTGAAGCCGAACGATGATCGAATCTCACCAGAGTGAAATGTTCGTTGAACCCAAGAGTTCAGCTGGACCAAAATTGTTAGCTGCGCTTGCGGCCCTGCTCGTGACAGCTTTGGTCTTCGCTGGCTACGCGCTGTTAAGGAAGCGTCATGCCGGCACGTTGGTATCGTCGCAGCCCGCGTCCACTACCGAAGCAAAGCCACCGAGGGCTTTAATCATAATTGATGAGGCGCTTCTGCAAGGGGGTAAGACGACCATCGGCGGCATAGTCAGAAACACTTCTTCCGAAAAACTGGAAGGACTGGCGGTCGAATTGGAGCTAAGACGTCGCAAGGACGCAACGATCGAAACTCGAGCGATACCGTTGGCTCCAGCCAATCTTGAGTCGCAACAAGAAGGTCGTTACCTTTTGGAGTTGAAAGCTCAGGACTATAGCTCGGCTCGGCTGGTCGGACTGAAAGCAGGTCCGAACGCTGTACCCTTGCCTTATGCGACCGCTCAGGGACAGAAGCGACCCCTCGAGCGACTGGAACCGAAGACGATCATAGTTGGCCGCCCGTCGGGCAAGGGTGGTGAATTTCTAAACTCGCCGGATAATCCAGCTCGCGTTCCCTGACGATGGCTAAAGAAACTTCTTAAGGTTCGAATGAGATATCCCCAGTGTAAATCGATTCGCTTCATGTTATCGATTAGAAGTCGGCATGGCGACGAAAGTTAATGCTTCTTGTTAGCAGCGTGACTACTTTTGTCGAGTCGGATCGGGGCACGATACGGCGTGGGTGCAACGCGCAGGCTCCGATACTCGTCCAAGAGCAGTCGTAATGACTCCCTTTCGCCGTTCGTCACTTCGTTTGAGAATGAGGACTGATAGTTTGTCAAATCCCGCAGCAACCCTGGGCAAGGCTCTGATTGTCATTAGTCTCATAGCAACTCCACTAAATTTTGCTGCCGGTCAAAGTGTTGTCCGCAAGCAAAGACCCCCTTCAGAGCAGACGAAACCCGAAGAAGACAATGAAGAGCCGCTTACGGTGGTCGAAGAAGAAATGAGGGCCAAGCGCGCCATTAAAGAGGCCGATCGCGAATACCAGGAGAACTTAGATCGAGCGCGCGACCTCTCTTCTCTCGGCGTCGCCATCGTCACATCCTTCAAGCAGAAGAACGGACTCGATCATGACGACATTAAGAAGCTTGATAAGGTTGAAAAACTCGCGAAGGGGATACGCCGCGCCGCCGGTGGCTCCGAAGATAAAGTTGAAATTGAGCAGCCACCTAAGGACCTTACATCTGCCATGGAGATGTTGAGTGACCTGAGTCAATCCTTAAAAGAAAAGGTCGAGAAGACCCCAAAACACGTAATCTCAGCCTGTGTGATCGATGAGGCTAATGTTTTACTTGAGCTAATTCGGATTCTTCGTACTCTACCTGCCAAGGTGTAACACTTGCTCCAAAAATTCGCGCCGCGAACTCATCTGAAAACAAAAGCAATGGCCTTGCTGGTGATGGCCTTTGTTTGTCCTACAATCCTCCGCGCCCAACAAGATGACGAGGTGATTCGCACTAACACCGAGCTCGTGGTCTTGAACGTAACCGTTACAGATAAGGCCGGACAATACGTTCCAGGATTACGGCTGTCGGACTTCGCCATCTTCGAAGATGGGAAACAGGTTCCGTTCGAAGTGATTTCAAGTTTCAGCGTTCACGAATCTCCCTTCGCATCGGTTGTGCTCCTGGACACATCCGGCAGCATGGAAAGTCGCCTTTCCCTGGCTCGGTCCGCCGCAATTCGTTTTCTTGACAGACTGCGCGAGGAAGATGTGGCTGCCGTCTACAAATTCGATTCGAAGGTGGAACAGGTGCAGGAATTCTCGGGTGGCAGAGATTTGGCGCCGATGGCCTACGGCGTAAAAGCGACCGGCATGACCACTCTCAATGATGCGATTGTCGATGCGGCCAAAGCACTGGCGAGCCCGACCGGAGAAACGCAAAGCAATCGTGGTGTTATCGGATGGCCTGGATACTTTCAGTAAAGCTTCAGCTGACAAAGCCATTGAGAGTGCGCTCGCAATTGGTGCCAGCATCTATGCTGTCGACATGTCAGCAACCGATGGGAACGCATCACGCAATCAGCAGAGCGCTGCTGTTTTGAAAGGTTTTGCGGAGAAGAGCGGTGGAAGATTTGTGGCTACACCGGGAGGTCCGGCGTTGCGCGACGCGTTTGCGAGTATCGCGGACGAGTTGGGCCACCAATACACCATCGCCTTTCGTCCGCTGAATGAAAAACGAGATGGCAAATGGCACAAGCTGGACGTAAAGACGTCTCGAAGTGATTTGGTAGTGCGATCTCGTAAGGGGTATCGCGCGCCGAAGGGTTAGTCCTTCCGTCAAACAGTGCCAAAAAGCATCTCTGAATCCAGGCTGGAAATTGGGCTTGACGTCTTACGCTGACGCTACGCGCCAAAATCAGGCGCGGGTTGTTTTGTTCAATAACTTCTCGCGGTGTCTCTCCAACGCAAGTTCAACCAATACATCAAGCATTCGTTTGTAGCTCAAGCCTGAGGCCGCCCACATCTTGGGATAGCCGGAAACTTCAGTTAGTCCTGGCATCGTGTTCAACTCATTTATCAACAGCTTGCTTCGAGCCGCGGGTGAGGAAAAAGTCTACGCGTGCCAGACCAGCACCGTCGATCGACTGAAAGGCCTGAATCGCCATCTTTTGAATCTTTGTGGTTAAGGTCTTCGAAATTGGGGCTGGGACTACAAATTCGACACGCCCTGTCTTGGTGTATTTTTCGGTGTAGTCAAGAAATGATGCCGCCTTGTCGTAGATTACATACTCGCCCGGCAGGCTGGCCTTCGGTTCATTGTTACCGATTACCGCGCACTCAATTTCCCGTGCATCAACTGCCTCTTCTACAACTATCTTTCGATCATACTGAGCAGCCAACGCCACCGCTTGTTCCAGTGACTTCTTATCATCCGCTCGCGAAACTCCAACCGACGAACCAAGATTCGCGGGCTTAACGAAACAAGGCAGCCCCAGTTTGCGCTTGATCGTTTGCATGATTTTCGCGCGATCGCTTTCCCACTGCGTCCGCAGAAACCAAACGTATTTACACATCGGCAAGCCTGCTTGCAGGAACAACAACTTCATCGCCACTTTATCCATGCCACACGCCGAAGCTAGCACGCCGCACCCGACGTAGGGTACGTTTGCCATCTCCAGTAATCCTTGAAGCGTTCCGTCTTCACCGAACGGTCCATGGAGCACGGGAAACACAACATCGAGCTGCTGCGAAGTCAGAGTGCTACCGCTTTGTTCAAAGGACAGCAGCCCGCTGTGTGACGGATCTCCCAGGATCGCGACCGCCCCCTGATAACCTGAGGCTATCGTCGCCGGCAGGAGTGATTGAGCGTTTGCCGGCAGCAGCTGATAGGCGGCAGCGGGTGAGAGCCACTTCCCTTCCCGGGAAATGGCGATAGGCACTACATCGTATTTCTGGCGATCGATCGCATCGATCACCGAAGCTGCCGAGCGTATCGACACTTCGTGTTCGCCAGATTGGCCGCCAAAAATTACTCCTAAGCGGAGCTTCTTCGCCAAATAAATACTCCTCTCGAAATTGATTAAAGATTTGAAACGTTTTAAAGAATTGTTTTGCCCAATGCCGACAAGATTAACTCAACGCCAAGTTCGGCTGTCTTGTTGTTTATGTCAAGCGCGGTATTTATTTCCACGACTTCCAGCGAGCGCATGCCGCCCGCATCAGCAATTTTTTCCATTGCCAGATGCGCCTCGCGATACGTCAGGCCACCTCGCACAAGCGTTCCAGATCCTGGAGCGTCTCCCGGATCAAGTGCGTCCACATCGAAGGTGACCGCATAACCACCGCTGGCTCGCGACGCGATTTGAATTGCTTCGTCCATACAAGCGCTCATGCCGCGCTCGTCGATCTCGCGCATGGTGATGAAACGAATTCCGAGTTTTCGCACCAGCTCCCGTTCATCGTGATCGATGTCGCGCGCGCCTATGTGGACACACAATGCTGGATCAAGCTTGGGAGAAAAGTTGGCGATGCTCGTAAGTTGGGGTGCTCCATATCCCAGCAGAACTGCCAAAGGCATTCCATGAATGTTTCCCGACGGCGAGGTCTCCGGCGTGTTCATGTCGGCGTGCGCGTCAAACCAAATTAGTCCTGGCTTCTCATTCCGTTTGCGACAATAAGAGGCAAAGCCGGAGATCGACCCAATCGCAATTGAATGATCGCCGCCAAGAATCAAAGGCAGCTCGCCCGCATTCAAAACTTCTTCAGCTTTTTGCGCCAGTTCCTCGCAGGCGCTGCTAATTTCCAGTAGATGCTTGAGCTTGTCGGCCGGGTCGGGCGCCGTTTGCTCTTCTTCAACCTCCAGGTCGCCCAGGTCACGTACTTTGTAGCCAAGTTGAGCGATCCTGCGATTGAGTTTTGCAACTCTGAGCGCGGCTGGGCCAAGCTCGACGCCGGCCATGCTCGCGCCATAGGCCAGCGGCACACCGATAACGCCAACTCCTTTTTTAGCTTTAGAGTTTGACCAGCGTTGCGGTTCCTCGGCGACGACTGTATCCGACATCCGTTCCCCGTTTCTATCCGCCAAGGTTGATGTTAAAACCGCTGCCGCCTCCGCCCTGAGTCGGGAAGAAAGGCTTCATGAGGCCCGCAAAGGCTGCGAGATTACGAGTCTGAATCAGGATCTCGCCCGGCCCGCTGAATTCCGCGACAATGCCTTCGCCGCTCACGATGCTGCGAAAGAATCCGGCCGCCGCTTTGCGCAGCGTGTATTGCGTCGTTCCTTCCCAGGCTACGAGATGGCCGGTGTCAACAACGTAACGCTCGCCGGCCTGCAAAGTCTTGCGATGAATCGCGCCGAAGGATGAGACGAGTAAGAGTCCGCGGCCCTGCACCATCAAAACAAACAAACCTTCGCCGCCAAAAAACGACTTCGCCCCACCCCATTTTGTATCGACAGTTAAACCAGCATCGCCGGCAAGGTAAGAACTGGACTGCACAAAAAACGTTTGATTGCTGAGTTCGATGGCTGCGATATCGCCCGGCGCTCCGGGTGCAAAGGTAACTTCACCCGGTCCACCACGAGCCGTAAAAGTTGAAACAAACGCCGACTCGCCACCGGCCGCTCGCTTGATGGCGCCAAACAATCCACCCTTCATCTGCGACTGCAGCTCGATGTTCGCAGACATCGAAACCATGGCGCCTGCTTCCGCCTGAATCGACTGTTCCGCTTGAAGTTGAATTACCGCAAGCGAGAAAGCCGGTTGATGCAGCACTTCATATTTGTACCCACTTCCCATTCCGCGTGAATCTTCGTCGATGTGAATGCCGTGGGCCTGCGCGAAACCTCCGGCCGGAGCAGCCGCGCGAGGGGAGACGGCGGCGCGCCTGCTGCATCCAGTCGATAACCGCAGCCGCCGCAGAAGCCGGCTCCCGGAAGTAATTGTGCCCCACACTTCGGACAGTTCATAAAGTTACTCCTTGAGATTTTTCCCTGATGATAGCTACAGCTTCTTCCGGTGTTCTTGCAAAGTCCAGCGCCGCAACGTCTGTCTCGCTTACCACCAGATGTTTTTGCCACTCGCGCACGATTGGAGGCCAACACTCGCCCAACAACACGAGCGGTCGCGGCCCAATAACCTTCGTTTGAATCTTATTCCAAACCAGTGACAACTCGGTAACGGTACCCATACCGCCACGAATGGCGATGAAGCCAACTGATCGGGTAATAAGCTGTTGCAGTCTTTCGTAGAAGTGTGGGGTGGCGACTTTATCGGTGAGATAGCGGTTGGGTTCGGCTTTAAATTGATTCATTACGATACCAAGCACACGGCCGCCGCGCTCGTGTGCGCCACGGCTGGCAGCTTCCATCACTCCGAGGTAGCCGCCGGTACAAATCGTGAATCCTGCATCAGCGAGCATCTGACCCACGCGCCGCGCCTGTTCGTATTCAGGATCCAGTTCGCTACACTTCGCGCCGCCAAAAATTGTAACGATGCGTTCTGGGATCTCGTGGGCCATGGTTCAGTAGATTCGCGCCAAAGGCGCTGGTCGTTGTTAAACTTCCCCGCTCACCATCAGGGAGCCCGACTCTTTGTAAGCAATGTAGTCTTCGCGCGTTTTGAAAGAGCCGCCGCTGTAGTCCGCCGGGATGGGCGCGGGGTCGTAGAGTCTGCGATCCGAAACATTGACGAAGCCGGCCCGCTCGAAGGCCGAACGATAGTCCGCGATACTCAGAAACTGCACCGGCACCTTCAACTGATCGATCCACTGGCCGGATGGAGCGTTTTCCTTGTAGAGATCGACGACGGTAACAAACCGACCGCCATCGTTCAGCACTCGCTTGATCTCGCGTAAAGCCGCCAACATGTCCGCGTAGTAATAAAGCGACTCCATTGAGAACGCGTGTGTGAACTCGCCATCGCTGAAAGGAAGTTTTTCGGCGCTGGCCACCTGAAACTCGACATTGGGAAACGTCGTCGAAGTTTCGCGAGCGAGCTTGATCATTTCGTCGGCGATGTCTATGCCTACTACTCGACCATCGGTCGCCTTTTCAGCCATTAAGCGCGTCGCCCAACCGGAGCCGCAACCAACATCGAGCGCGCGGGCGTCGGCTGTAAGGGCCATCAGTTCAATCGCCTGTTCACCGACCGGACGGTGACCTTTTTCCATGCCGGCGCCGCGACCGGCTCTGGCCCAATCGTTAAATTCGAGTCGTAAGCGTTCGTCCATAATTTTTCAAGTGCGGTGACCTGTTACCGCTTAAAGCCGGTTGCGATCTGTTCGCGACCCTTTCGAGGGTCACGGTTCACGAAGGGTAGATTCTACGGGCGCAACCGATTCATCAGCCGCGGGAATGGAATGGTTTCGCGAATGTGCTCGATGCCACACATCCACGCGGTGCAACGTTCGATGCCCATGCCGAATCCGGCATGAGGAACGCTACCGTAACGGCGCAAGTCGAGATACCACTCAAAAGCTTCCTGCGGTAGTTGATGCAGCGCGATCTGCTCCTTTAGAAACTCAAGCGAGGTAGCGCGCTCTCCTCCGCCAATAACCTCGCCGTAGCCTTCAGGGGCCAGCACATCAACTCCCAGCGCTAACTCCTTTCGCTCCGGGTCGCGGGCCATGTAGAAGGCTTTCACTGCCGCCGGATAATGGTGGACCATTAACGGCTTATCGTAGTTGGCCGATAAGTAGGTCTCATCCGGCGCACCGAAATCTCCACCCCATTCAAAACGCGCTTCGAGCGCGCCTTTTGCGTGGCCCTCCTGCAGGAGTTTTACAGCGTCGTCGTAATGCATGCGCGGAAACGGCGGGACAATCGCCTCGAGTTTGGCGCGGTCGCGCTCCAATATCGTTAACTCTTCGCCCCGAGTTTCCAGCACCCGTCCGGCGATATAGGAAAGCATTCGCTCTGACAACGTCATCACGTCGTCCAGATGTGCATAGGCCATCTCAGGTTCGACCATCCAGAACTCGGTCAGGTGCCGTCGCGTCTTCGATTTCTCAGCGCGGAAGGTTGGCCCAAAACAATAAGCCTTTCCCAGAGCGGCAGCGGTCGCTTCGTTATAGAGTTGCCCCGATTGCGTGAGATAAGCCTTCTCTCCGTCGAAATAGTCGACTTCAAAAAGCGTAGTCGTACCTTCGCAGGCTGCGGGCGTAAAGATTGGCGAGTCAGCAAGAGTGAAACCATCGTTATCCAGGAAGTCGCGTACGGCCTTAACTACCGTGTGGCGAACCTTAAGAATTGCATGCTGGCGGCGCGACCTTAGCCAAAGATGGCGATGGTCCATGAGAAACTCAACGCCATGTTCCTTGGGCGTGATCGGATAATCGTGCACCTCCTGCAGGACTTCGGCATGCAGTAAATCAATTTCAAAACCACCCGGTGCGCGACTATCTTCCCTGACAGTGCCTCTGATCGAGAGCGCAGATTCCTGCCCGAGTCCCTTAAGCGCGTCCCAGACTTCGGGCGCTATGGCATTCTTCAACGCAACGCATTGCACTACACCGGTGCCGTCGCGTAGCTGTGGAAAGAGAATCTTACCGCTTGAGCGCAGGTTATAGAGCCAGCCGTGGATCGTAACTTCCCGGCCAACATGTTCTGCGAGTTTGTTGATTGAAGTCCGCGGCGGAGTTGTCGTTTCGAGTGATTGTGATTCAGTAGCCATTTATTGTTTAAGTCTCTGGTAACGCAAACTGTTAGTTTGCGCGTGGTTCTGCAATTCAAGTCTTGACCAGCAGGCCACGACGCAAACTAACAGTTTGCGATACCTGGCAATTGACTAATTCGTTCGCTCTCTAAGCATCCGGCGCAATGCCGGAAATCTGTCAAGCCAGTCCGCCGCCTGCAGCACGATGTAAATGGTAGGCGGAATAAACTGTTCATAAACTTCGCCACGGTTACAGACAGCCGTTTGATAAGAAAATGTTCCAATCGCTTTAAGGCCGCGCTGAATTGTCATCAGTCGAAACTCGCACGCGACTTCATCGGGATCCAGAGCGTCAAGTCCCAGCCGCCGGCGTTCCTCCAACAGCAGCAGACGAAAGGTTCGTAATTCGGCCAGTGATGGTGGCTCCAATCGCCGGTCGAGCAGAAAGGAAACCAGATCGTAAGTGACCGGGCCCATGCGTGCATCCTGATGATCGATAATGCGAAGACGACCGTCTCTACCTACCATTAAATTTGCAGCGTGAAAATCGCGGTGACACAAGACGCGCGGGCGTGCCGCCAATTCTGCAGCGACGTCATTAAGTTCTGCCTTAAGTTCAGCCGCTTCCGCATGGCGAAGTTCTTCACCTCGCAAACTACCAAAGTAATGCTCAACGAAGAAATCCAATTCCCAGGAGAGCTTGGGCTCGTCAAAGGCCAGGCGGCTCGCGATGGATTGTTGCTCGAAGGCCCTGCCGGTAGCTTTCTGGATTTCGGCAATTAGCTTCACCGCTCGCTCTTTAAATTCATCGCATTCTTCTCGGGACGCGTCCTCAAAGATGCGAAACAACTGCCGGTCACCAAGATCCTCCTGGACGATTACGCCACTCTGGCCATCAACCGCATAAATCTCCGGCACCGGTAAAGCGTTTTGCGAGAACAAGCGCGTCACGTCCAGATAGGGATGGAAGTCGGGATCGAAGGCCTCAGGGTAAACTGCTGCCACTGCGCTTCCCTTCAGCCAGGGAATGCGAAAGTAGTTACGGGTGGAGGCGTCAGGTGTCAGGGGCACAATCGACTTGTCGTTGATCCCCTGGCCCTCCAAAAAATGTAGGAGGCGCTCCGAAGCAGAAACGTCAAAAGTGCTCGTTGTCACCTGTTTTGCTGAGTTCATTCGGAAAGAAGGGCGCATTCAACCCTTACATGGCGAAACTGCAAATCCATTCGCCATTCAGGCCTTTTTGTGTGCGCCGGATTGTATCACTCCGTCAGAGGCACGACAAAATTGTCGCCTCTGAACTCGCCTTTGAGAGCTTTTGGTGGCGGTGTCTTTCCTTGAATCAACGATGCACAAACTACGACGGCGTTCTCGACGATCTCTCCTGAACCGATCCTGACTTTGTCGCCGATGACAGCTCGTTTGACCCGCGCGTCCGGCTCAATCACTACGTTATCCCAGAGAACCGAATCGCTGATTTTCGCTGCTTCCGATAGTTCGCAGCCGACACCTGCGCTCACAGTTTGGCCGTTTTGAGACAACAGCAACAGACTGATTTCAAGATATCGAGGTATGGTGGACAGCTCAAACCAACGACCTTCAGCCACATGTGCTGCCACCTTTTCACCATTCGCAATGGCCTGGGGATACACGTCGGTCGTTGAATGCGAAAACACAGCGTGGGGAATGTAATCAAATATCTTCGGCTCAAGAATCTGAATGCCGGTAAACATTAGCGGGGGATTGTTAGCCGAGTAGTCCGCGGGGACCGGCATGCCGCTAAACCCTTGCACAAAACCGTCAGCGGTTTTGACGATGGAAAATTTCTCGCACGCCACATTGGGCAACAAAACCAATGTCGCTATGGCATTCGACCGCCGGTGCGTTGCAAAAGCCGCGTTGAGGTCTATATCGGTAATGATCTTTCCGTTGACTACGACAAAGGTGTCTCCATCAAGTAGGCCGCGCGCGTTGTCCATAGCTCCGCTGGTCCCGAGAATTTCAGGCTCTTCAACGTACTGAAGCTTCACTCCAAACCTGCTGCCGTCCCCGAGCGCCCGCCGCACTGACTCTGGACGATGATGAAGGTTGACAATAATTTCGTCGCATCCGTAGCGAGCGAGGTATTCAGCTACATAACCAACCAGTGGCTTGCCCAGGATCGGAATGGCAGGTTTGGTGCGGTCTTCGGTGAGTGGCCACAGACGTGTGCCGTAGCCGGCGGAGAGAATCATTGCACGCATGAACGGTATTCTATTCTATTTCACAACCGAGAGCGGTAATGACGATCCAATAGGCACTCATGCAGTTTAGAGTTCAAACTTTAGTTTGTGCCTTAGGTAGCGACGAAACTCGCAGCCTAAAGGCTGAACTCTGAACTGCTTGACGCTACCGATTCATCAGGAAGCTCGCGACGCATCGCGAATCATGAGGTCAAATGTACCGGGCGCGGTTTTTCGGAAGCGCGTGTTGCGATTGAGGGAGACGGCAATGCTTATGGTCGGGTTTTGACCGGTAAACTTAAAGCCACCTTCCAGCAGCCGGTTGTAAATCTCATTGACATGAAGTGCTCCGCCTTCTTCACGCAATAAGAGAGTGACAGCCTGAGGAATGGTGCGATCCATGAAGCGATCGCTCATCGCTTCGGTATTGGGCCTTAGGGTGGGAATCTCCTGCCGCCGGTTGTCCACGGGGAACGGCGCTCGAGCCTGCGTATGTCTTGGTTGCATGGCCGCCTCGAGTTCCGCGTCAGAAGGAAGTCCTCCGGAAAAATTGCTGCCGGAAAGATTGCCCGATGCCAGGACCGAAGTCAGCAGTCGATAGATGGCCGCTTCCGATTGGGTAGCCAGCGTATCCATCTCGGCCAGTTCGGCGCGAACGGAATCAGCTTCTACCTCAAGCTCTCGCAGACGCGCGGCAAGATGCATCCGCGCAGCGCGAGACTGTCGCAGGCTCTGCTCCAGACGGGATAGAAGGTTTTCGCTCGGACGGTCTGACATGGGTCGAATCTTAAAGAAAAAAGAGGAAACGGTAAAGAAAAAAAGAGGAAAGGGGAATGGGTCAAGGGGAAATGGAAAAATCGTTAACGGCCAAGGGCGACGGAAAAGTGAATCTCTGTTTCCCCTTTTCCCCTTTCCCCTTCTTAGATTTCAGCGATCGCGGTCGAGCACGTAGGTTGGTATTGCCGCCAGGGCCTCGCGATATTCGGAGTCCAGCAGGTTATCGAGCGCCGTACGAGCCGCAGTAGCGTATTCATCAGCCCGTAAGCGCGCCCGTTCAACCGCGCCAACTCGTTCAACTGCCTGATGAAGCTCGTGACGAGCAATGCTTTCGTAACTAGCCTGGCTCATCACCGTTTGCACCATCTCTCGCGTGGACGGTTCAGCAGCCATCAGGTAAATCAATGGCAGAGTTACTTTGCCTCCGAGAAGATCAACACCGGTACTCTTCCCCATGATGTCATCGGTGGAAGTGAAGTCGAGCAGATCGTCGGTTAGTTGAAAAGTCATCCCCAGATTCATGCCATAGTCCGCCAGCGCTTTCTGTTCTGCTTCGTTGGCGCCGCCAAGAATGGCGCCGACTTCACAACAGGCGCTGAAAAGAAAAGCCGTCTTTCGTTGGATGATATCGAGGTACTGCTGTTCGGAAATGTCGGTCTTTCCCAGAGTCGTTAACTGCAGTAGTTCGCCCTCGGTCATTTTTCGCGTCACGTGCGTCAGGATATCGAGAATTGGCAGTGAACGTTCGGCGAGACTGGTTTCGAAGGCCGACATGTAGAGCCAATCCCCCATCAGCACAGCGGTCTCGTTGCCGTAGAGTGCATTGACGGTAGGACGATTACGCCGCGTGTCGGCGCTATCAATGATGTCGTCATGAACGAGCGTCGCGGTGTGAAGAAACTCCATCACGGTTGCCATGCGAATGGAGTTATAACGCGAACCATCGCCGCCCACGGCATAGTTTGCAAGGATTGTCAGGGCCGGACGAACGCGTTTGCCACCCGACTCACGAAGATAGTCTGCGAGGTAGGCAATGACCTGAACATTTGAACGTGCCTGGCGTTCAAATTCAGATTCCACCTGCGCCAGCTCGGCGGCGATCAGACTAAAGATACGCTTCGCGGTAAGCGTGACATTGTCGAGCACGGCGCTGGGTTCTGTTGCTTGCATCTTACTGACTACCGACCACCCGTTCAGTTTGTACGATAGTTGGAAAACTGCATATTAATCCCGAAATCCTTGCTCTTCAGGTCGGCGATTACTGCCTGCAGCGTATCGCGATCCTTGCCTGACACGCGCACAATGTCGCCCTGAATCGAGGCCTGTACCTTCGCCTTCGAATCCTTAATGAACCTTACAACTTCTTTGGCCTTCTCTTGAGGAATGCCCTGCTGGATCTGCACCTTCTGCCTGACGGTTCCGCCCGCGGCCGGATCAACGGTGCCATAACTCAAGGCCTTGAGCGGAACGCCACGGCGCACCAACTTCTGCTGAAAGATGTCGTTCATGTTTCGCAGCTTGGTTTCGTCTTCCGCAGTCAGAATCAACTCATTTGCTTCAAGCGCAACGGTTGCTGTGCTGCCCTTGAAATCGAACCTTTGGCGCACTTCTTTGACGGTCTGATTGATCGCGTTGGTTATCTCTGCGCGATCCACTTCCGACACAATATCAAACGAATTCTGCTGGGCCATGTTGCACTAAGTCTTGTTGGCAGTGTTTCACTTTATGGCTTTACCTGCGGTGAGGATAACACCAAATTGTCAGCATGTGAAAGTTGTCGCTTAATCCAGCGAGGGCTCAATTCAATCAACTGCGGCTTTGCCGCCTTACAGTGCGGAAAGGCTTGGCCTTTCCGTCAGGCGATATTGAATTGAGGCTCCGCCTCATGAATCCGAGGCATAGCCTCAAGAGATCTCTGGCGATTTGCGGTAAGGCAGAGCCTTACCGCACTGTGCTGCGGCAAAGCCGCTTTGCCCTAAGGTCGCCAGAGGTTAATTCTACAACCTCGAGATCGCTTAATGAGCTTTTAACTTGAAAATGCTCCCAAAATTCCCTCTCGTAATCTGCCCCATCTCTTCGACGGTCTTTCCGTGCAGATCTGCCAGACAGCGCGCCACTTCAACGACATAGGCGGGTTCATTACGCTTGCCGCGATAGGGTACCGGCGCCAGAAATGGGCAATCAGTTTCGATGAGTAGCCTCTCCAGGGGTACCTGTTTCGCTGTTGCCCTCAGCTCATCCGCTTTTTTGAAAGTGACAATGCCGGACAAGGAAATGTAGAAGCCCAAATCAAGCGCCTGTTGTGCCAGCCAACTGCTACCACTGAAACAGTGCATTATGCCGGTTCGGCCGGCGCTCGCACTCTGAGACTTGAGAATGTCGATAGTCTCAGCTTCCGCTTCTCGCGTGTGAATGATCACGGGCAAGTTGGCGTCTCCAGCGAGCTGCAACTGTCGCTGGAATACTTTGATCTGCACGTTGCGGGGTGAATTATCGTAGTGGAAGTCCAGTCCAATTTCGCCCCAGGCGATCACGCGCGAGCTTTGGGTTATCAGCTTTAGAACTAGTTGTTCGGCCTCGTCATCGAACAAGCGAGCGTCGTGCGGATGAATACCGATTGCGGTGTAAATATCAGAGTGAGCTTCGGCCAGATCAATGGCGCGCTCCAGGGCGCCGCCGTGTGGATCGCCGGTGCCAATGTTGAGAATGGTGGAGACGCCGGCGGCACGGGCCCGTTGAATGACTTCTTCGCGATCGCCGTCAAATTCCGGGCCGTCTATATGTGCGTGCGAATCAACAAACATTTCTTGAATTTAGAAGAGATCTTCGGGGACCGGCACAGTGATTTGCTGGGACCGCGGGCGTCCCGCCGCAATAGTGGCCATCAAAACCAGATCACATGTCTCATTCAAGTCAGACTCTTTGTTCAAAGAGAGCGGGCGGGACGCCTGCGGTCCCAGCAAATCACTTGTGTGGTTGCCTTATTGCGCCGGCTTATCTGTCCACACATGTTCAATGATGAGCCACCTCCCCGTGGGCTGGCGCTTGAAAACGATGACGTAGTTTCCCTTCAACTCTTTTCTGGCAACACCCGAAACCGGGATGATTGTCTCGAGATAGTCTCCGCTGTCGTAGGCGAGCTTGCCTGAGACTTCCGTAACAAGACTCCGCGGCGTGAGGTCAGAGGTGTGGCCTCCCATCGCTGTTTTGAAGATCGCACGAATTGCCTCGCGCCCGCTAAACCTGTCACCAGTACCCGTCAGGAAGACAGCGTCCGGCGCGTACAGCGCGACTACGTCGTCGAGCTTCTTTTGCCGCCAATACTCTGCCCACTGTCCGCACACCCTCGAGAGCTTAGTCTCCAGCGAGAGATCTGGGCAGCGGCTTTTTGGAGGCTGGACCAGAGGAGTGTCTCGCGTTGGGAGGGGCTGGACGCGTTTGCTTTGTTTGGGCCGCACCTTCCAATCCAGATACGAGCAGGATCGAAACAAGAATGAGGAGTGGCACCGGTTTAGCTCTCCTTTCCCGCGGTTTGAATAAGCGAATTGAGCCGTCAGAAACTGATGATTTGTCGCTCGAGCAAGGCCTTTATCATTCGCAGGCTATCGACTTCCTTGAACGGGCAAATCGAGAGGATCGACTTAACATCCCAGTCACCGTTGATACGCGAGAGCACAAAAGCTTCCTGTGGCTCCAGCGTTTGCTGCGTTAGGCCGACCTCTGACATTGCGAGTTTTGGCACTGCGTTTGGCAGCAAAGGAGCGGCGTAAAGCTGCAGGATAACGGTTTCTTCCGCTGTGAATAGCAGAGTGCGCGCTTCCGAATTGTTTGGTTCTCTCTCCAGGATGATCTGAACCGTAGCAAGGGCCGATTCGCCGTCGCCGGCCTTGATGTGTGTCCGCGCTGCCTCCAGTAAGTTCGGAATTGTCTCCTGTATTTCTGGCGGAACCTGCGGCGCCTGGAAGCTTTCCGGTGCATCACCCGCTACACGCGCGATTCCCTGATTCACCAGATCGTAAAGCAGCCCATAGACGTGAAACGGAGAAGCGTGCATGTTGTAGCTGATTTCAGCCACTGACATTTTCTTTTCGACGAAGAACAGTATTTGACGAACCTCTTTGCTCGCGTTTAGTTGCGACGTCCAGCCAGGTCCCAGTTCCAACAGACAGCGATCGGAAGGGATTAGTGCGCGATAGCGCTGCCATTCGTCGATTCGGTAAGCGCCATCCATGATGACTTTCGTCGTCGGTACTTCTATACGCACGAAATAATCAGGCGGCGCCTCATCAGCGAAGAGCTCGAAGTGAGCGTCTTCCCAGAGGAACAGATCGTAAATTATGTCCAGGGTGCGAATGCGTAAGATCTGCAACACGTCTTCATGAGGGAGAACTCCGGTCGAAACCAGAATTTCACCCAACCTGCCTTCACCCTCTCTCTGCTTTTGTAAGGCCGCTCTGAGTTGGGGCTCATCGAGCTTACCGTAATGAATCAGAAGCTGGCCCAGATACTCTTTCGGATCGTTGGAGGTAGCGCCAATAATCAGTCCGTTCTCGAGGTAGACTTCCTTGACGATCTTCGCCCGATCGAATTTTAACCTGCCAGTCTTCCGGCCCACTGCCAGGAATTGCAGCAGATCGGAGACACTCATTGTCGAGAGGTTGCCCTGGATTCCGGTCATTTCGATAAGTGTCTGGCAAACCCAAATAGGCGGCGTCGAAGGGCTGGCATTTCGTTCAATTTCTTATAGGAAAAAATCGGCAAGTTAGATTTGGACAAATTTGACCTTGGGTCACAGAGTACACGTGAGGGCAATGTAGATTCAAGCATTTATTCTGAGATTACGGCGATTCAATGCGTCCCAATTGAGTGATCGAAATATACAGCAATGCTAGAATGCGGGGAAATGAACTGGGGTACGCTAATCCCAGTGGTCAGGCCGATCGCATGAGTAAACTGAAAACAATCTTGACGCTCATTGCGGTAATTTCCGTCGCGCTTGTTGCGTTGGCGGTGATTGGCCTGGTCTATGCCGCTTTGTTCTATGTCCTCTTGTTTGGAGTCCTTTGTTTGGGAACCTTCATAGCATGGCGGCTCCTGGGAAAATCGGACCAACCGCAAATTGACACGACCAGGAACGAGCGAAAGAGCGCCGCACGCATCTTAGACGATTACAAACAAAAACACGGCCTCTAGAAAAAATGAGCGTCACTGCTCTCAGGCGCGTGATACCGAGAGCACCTCCGCAAAAAGAACAAAGCCCGCAACGATAGTCGCGGGCTTTGTTTGAAATACATTCTGCTAACACACCTCATCATCAAGCAATGGTTCATAGCTTGATTCGGCGGCATATTGGTCTCACGGCCCAAAGCGATGGCGATATTCCGGAGAGGTGATGAAAGCCCTGACCATATCTGAGCTCTGGAAGTCGCCACCAAATGCAATTAGCTTGGCGAGCCAGAATTGATAACCACTGTCGTCCGTGTCGGGCGCATCAGTTGGATTGCGTCTTAGATAGCCAAAGTATTCCATCAGTACAAACGCCGGACTGAACTCCGCCGTCCGCGCCGAATTCGAATCTGTGACTGAGCGTAGCGCCGCCGTACGCGCCAGGGAAACGGTTCCCTGAGCGTTATATGCGGCAATAGCGTTTGAACGCTCTGTAGTTGTTGGCGTGACGCCGGCAGAGGCGAACAGTGCATCCACAAACGTGGCGTCGGTGGTTGCAGCCGCGTACCTGGTAATGAACGCCGCGCTGTTGACTATCGCGAGGGCGTACGCTTGTTTGTTGGCTTCAAGCGCTGTCTCGGCCCCAGGTTGACCAACAATGACACCTTCCGCGAGTTGTGACTGCGCGCGAATCAACTCGAGGTAAGTAAGGCGCGTGGCCGGCTCTGCAGACTTTCTGGCAAAGGCAGCCCGGTTTGTCCGGATGGCGAAAGCCCCGGTCTCCTGGAATTCAATTGACAGGAAGAACGCACCCGATACCTGAACGCGCTTTGCGCTCGTGCAGTTAGCATCCGCGCCGCAAGCCGTAATTATGTTTGACCAGAAGTTCAGCCCCGGGTTGTCCGGTTGGCGGTTAAGGAAGTCTAGATAATGCTGGCGTACGAAGAACTGCGCATCATCGATCGGGTTCGACGTCGCAGGCGTAAGATCATCATCCATGATCGTTACGGTAATTATAGATTGGCTGCCAAGGGAGACACCGGTGCCCGTAGCATTACTTAAGGTAGCGGTAAACGTTTCATCACCCTCAACGAAGACATCGTTGACAATGGGCACGGAGATAATCTTCGACGTTTCACCCTCGGCGAACTTGAGCGTGCCGAGCTTGATGGTGTAGTCGCCCTTCTGCGTCGCCGTGCCATCGCTGGTTGCGTAGTCAACAGTAGCCGCGCCAACACTGCCACCGGTTCTGGTTACGATCAGGTTGACTCCGGACGCGCTTTCCGGAACGTTAAGCGCTGGAGCATTGAATTGAATTGACTGGGGTTGGTTCACGGTTACTGTGAACGTACAAGTCGCGGTGTTGTTGGAAGCATCGGTATTGGTGGCCGTAACTGTTGTTGTGCCCAGCGGGAAGGTTGAACCCGAAGGCGGATTGTAACCAAGTACAAAGCCAGGGCAGTTGTCGGTACCGGTCGCTGCGTAGTTCACCACCGCTGAAGTGGCGTCAGGCGCCGTTTGAGCGGTAATGTTTGCCGGACATGTAATCGTAGGTGCTTGGGTGTCATTCACCGTGACCGTAAAGCTCGAGGTTGCCCCAGAGGTCGTGGAGATGTTTACCGTAGTTGTGCCCATGGGGAAGAATGATCCCGAGGCAGGGGTGACGCTGACGACACCGCAAGTGCCCGTCGTCGGGGCCGGGAAGTTGACGACTGCGCCACATTGGTTTGGATCGTTGGACACAGTGATGTTGGCCGGCGGCGTGATTGCACACGCCTGGCACACTCCCGTAGTTGCCGGACTCGGCGCGCCAAGGCCGGAAACGGTGACGCTATACGGAGTCGACGGCGAACCGGCATTTACTTCCATGACCACAACAACCAAAGTGTGGCCAGCCGGAACAGTTGATTGCCAACTGATGCTTCCGTTAATGCTTGAACCAGGATCGCCTAGATAGTTATTGCAGAAGGTTGTGTCTGCCGGATTATAACTATCGAGGTAAGTGCTTCCGATAATGTTACTGCCGGTTGCCGAGGTTAACGTGGTGGTCACGCAGGCCGGCAAAGGTCCAGTGTTAACAAATGAATGGGTGTCGAATGATCGACCACCGGCGCCAAGTCCACCAGGACACGTCTTGGGAGTTCCACAACTGCTCACTAAGCCATTCCGTCCGATCCGGCCGGCAGCACTGTCAGGATCCGCGGCATCAATACTTCCATTAACTGTTTGATCCGGTTGTGTCTCGTTGCACGTCGGAAGACGAATGATGTTCGCGTCGGCTCCGCCTGTGAAGGTCGCAGCCTGCGTAAATTGGATGGTAGTTCCGCACACAAAGCTCGGATCGGTGCTAATCGAGTATTGAACGAGGTTGGTAGCGCTTCCCCCAATTGGTATGTTTGGGTAGGGTGAATGCGACTGAGTAATAGTGACTCCCGGCGTTATTGTGGTCAACGTGGTCTGCACATCTCTTGCCGGTGCACATCCAATATTATCCAGGCGGATGGTCATCGTAAAACACTCATTTGGGTCGATGATTGAGTTCCCGTTGCCTCCCGAGATTACTACGGCGGTGGGATCTGCAGTGTCAACGGCCAGCTTGGCAACTCCATCCAGACAGGTGTTAAAGGTAGTAGTGTTGCCGGCGGTCACACTTACCACGCTGCTGGTGGTTGGTGTGCAATCTCGAGTGATATTCCCTCTGACCGTCGCCGTATAGGTTCCGGGAGCTACGTTGAAAGAGTAAGTGCCATCGTCCTTCGTAGTAGTCGAGAATCCATTAGAGAGCTCAATGATAGAGCCGCCCAGCGGGACGCCGGAATCGCAAGCTGTTATGGTTCCGCTGACCGTTCCCTGCGCGGGCGCGGAACAGGTGGGAAACTTAAAGCGGCCGATTCTGGTTCGCCAGTTATAACTGCTGTTGACGTTGTAATACTGATTAGTTGTCCAGAAGGTACAGTCATCCGACGGGTCAACCTGTAGAGACTGATAATCGCCCCAGCGATTGGAGCTGCCCAACTGGACGGCCGTGCCGGTGAACATTGTTAGTTCGCCCGTCAGTCCGCCGAGGGTATTAAAGTCGCGCCCCGCATACGCGATAGATGGAAAAACGCTCGTACTCGAGGTGCTATAGCTCACCGCGAGATTTCCCATGTGGTCAATTGCCGCGCTGGGCAGCCAACGATTGAGACCGGTCGCTGGAGTTCCGGCATCCGGTGAGAAGGTCGCGTTATCGTAAAGCAGAAACGGACCGCCAGGGGTACTTCTCTGTAGTTGGAAATAACGAACGCCCGCCTGATAGTTTGCGAGACTCGTTGGAGCTACTCCGCTGACGTTGACCGTAGTGCTTGAAACCAATGTTTCGATTCCGCCGCGGTTCACGTATTGGAGGCGATACATCAGATGGTACTGAATAGAATCAAGCGAATCACCGGCCCCGGCTGGAGGCGGCTGCTTAATGTCAGCTCTCCCGGGAGCGGAGCGCGGATCGAAAGCCGCAACGAGAACGGGACTTTCAGGCCTTTCTATAAAAGTAGAATTCGCCGGATTCGCGAAGTCGGCATGGAAGTCAAAGAGCCTTAGGGCATCCTTATTGTAGGGCACGTCTTCGAATTCATCCGAAATCAAGTAAGCGAAAACGTTTGGCGCGCCCGGCGGCGGGGCTTCCAATCCATCCTGATCCGAGGGAAGAGCGGAATTGAAGAACTCAGGAAAATGCACACCGTCCCGGTTGAAATAGATAAAGCCTGCCGTCGGATCTCCCACCAACATCTTCTGGCGATCCAGAGCATACATCCCGACGCCATTGAAATGATCGCCCGGCTCGGTAAACTGGTTGACGGTCATGTAATAGCCGTCAGGCCACACACCAAATTTGCCGTAGTCGGGAAACTCTGCACCCGGCGTCACAAAATCGTAAGCGTAATATGAACCCGCCGGGTCGCCATTCTGCGAGACTGCCACGCACTGGTGAAACGGCGGCGCCTGGCCGGCACCAAGGAAAGCGAACTGCGTAATAAACCAGCGATTAGCCATGCGATCGTACAGCACCACCGGATCTCCCCGGTCAGCGTTAGCGCAAATCCCGCCGAGCTTGGTGAATAACTTGCTGATCAGTGTGGGCGCGGTTCGAGGATTGCCGTTCTTGTCCCAAATGCGGAACGCGTCGTTAACAGTTTGAACTACATCATTGGGTCCGACATCGAGATTCTGATCTGAAGGCGCCACCGTTCCACCGATTAAAGGAATATTATCGGTATCAGCTAGACCGTCGAAGTTCAGCGATGGCAGACTCGGCGTCTCAGATTCGAGCGGCTTTTGATTTTGGAGTGCTGCGTCCAGAGAAGCCATCTTTGCAACCTCTGGCCTTTGGCTTTTGGTTTCGCGCGCGTTCAGTTCATTCTTTTCATGCTCTGCGCTTTCAGCGTCCTCTTTCGCGTCAGTTTCCAGTCTTGAGGCAGCTGCCAGTTCCGTGACTGGATCCGACACGGCAAAGCCGACGGCTTTCCCTGAGATGGGCTTCAGTGATTGAGCGGTTTGGTCGCCCTGAAGTGCTGGGACGCTTAGCCTAGCCATGCGTTTAAGATCAAGTCCGTCCTGGGCCTGCTGGTTATCAACTGCCGCGGTGGCTCGATTCGAGCGCGTCGCGTGACTTATTGGAATGAGTAGTAAGGATAGGAATATTACCAAGAGTGTAGTGGAAACCCATGCGGTTCTTCGATTCATGCGTGAACTCCTCGTCAGATCTTCCCCTTTGGATATTTTGAGATGTTGTTTCTGTGCCGTGGACGGAAATGTAGTGGGCCGGGTTAAGAAGGTTCAGATTTTCGCCATCAAGTGAACTTACCGCGGTCTCAAGTTTTGGGTGACTTTGCCAACGGCTGGACAAATACAGGGAGACGGTGCTGGCACTCGTTACCTACAAGAATGTGCGGACTATATCTTCGAACGGTCGTTATGTAAATAGAAAAATACGTCGAGTGCTAGTAGACAACTTTCATTGTTGAGTGCCGCTCTTCCGAAATCGCTAACCAGGTCCGGGTGAGTTCAATAACATTTTGTGACTTTTCCCTGCTTGCCCCGGGTCAGCGAAAGGTCGAACACCGGTTCGGAAGAACCTTCTAGCCGAACCTTGAGCTGCATAGTCTCACCGGTGACGCTGCCTGAATAGGTTGCGCGGGCATCACGTTGCACCCCCTGACGTATGGGGCCGGGACCTTGCCTCGTATAAGAGCCTGTAACGTCGAAACGTCCTGCAGAGTCGAGCAAAATGGGTTCGCTAATCAATCCAGTGGCGCAATCAAATTCCAAAGTAGATCCCTGATCTGAGATTTCAAGACTAACGTGAAGGCCGCCCCACAGGCCTGAAAGTTTTTGACCCCCGGAGGTTGTGGGCGTTCCCGACTGACGCGGTTCACTGGATTCCGGGCTCATGGTATTGACAGTTGACGGCGAAGCGATCGGTTTGCGCTCTGCCACGTTCGAGTTCGTCGACTTGCCTCTGCACGAATTATCTTGCAGAGTGCAAAATGAAATCGACGCGATGGCTATTAGAACGAAAGCGTTGTTCATGTTTAGAGCATTCTAGGTGGACTCTTCAGTTTCGCCAATTCACACGCCGAGAGTTAGTGCAGTATTGCACGCACCGCGGTCGTTTGGTTACATTACCCCCTCCCTTCCCCATTTTTTAGAATCTTATTACCGGGCAGCTATCGCTGCGAATCGAGCGTAAGACAAAATGAAATTATTTACAGTAATACTAATCCTCTGTTTGACGACGACCGTTTCCGCGTTTTCGCAGGCGCCTTTGTCTGGGGGCGTTTCAAAGAAACCGAAGACCGGTTCCGACAAAAAGCTCGAACGTGAGATTCTCAAGGCGGAAATGTTGCTGGGAAAAGCGATCGCCGGTCGCAATGCGACTGCACTCGAAAAACTCCTTACCGACTATTATGCAGATGCGTTTGAGGGCAGCGAACGAGCCATCAACAAGAGAGCAACCCTGGCCCGCTGTAAAGATGGCTCGCTTCACTTTTATAGAATTGACGCAGAACGAACCATCACCCTCAGTGCTGACATCGTAACCGTAGAGGGTAAGGCCGCCGCCCCGGAACACGAGAAAAACCGAGCTGAAAAAGAAGCGGATGTCCACGTCAAACGATTGTGGACCAAAAAAAATGGCCGCTGGCAATTGGTGGGACAGACTATTGGGCCTGCCGAAGAGGAGGAATCGGAGAGATAGCAGTCGCCTAACGAACCAGGTTACAGCGCGAGAAACCGACAGCTATTTCAACCGCGCACCGTTGGGTACGTCCTCCGTGAAGGTAGCGATCACGGGCTTGCCTTCTTCCCCGACTGAGGCCGCGAGTAACATCCCCTGCGATTCATGGCCACGCAGCTTGCGCGGCTTCAGGTTAGCGACCACGGCGATCTTGCGGCCGAGTAACTGCTCCGGGCTGTAAAACTGTGCGATGCCAGCGAGAATCTGACGCGGCTTCTCTTCCCCGATATCAACTGTTAACAAAAGAAGTTTGTCTGCTTTGGGGATGCGCTCGGCGGTGAGCACTTCACCGACGCGCAAGTCGACTTTGGTAAAGTCAGTAATGTCGATGAAGCTCGTTACCCCCACAGCACCAGCATCAGCTTCAGTTGCGTGTTGACCAGATCCGCCTGACGCACTCTGCTCGACGATGGAGGGCATCGCGGTAGATTCGCTCGCGCTACCAGAAGCGAGCGGACTTTGGGCTTCGGCCGTAGAACTCCCTTGGTCGCTGCTGCCTACTGCAGCTATCCCTGCCCCTGTTCATTGATTTCCTTCATAGTTTTAGCCTTGTCGATTCTTGGAAAGAGTGGTTTTACTTCACCGATGGTGGTGTCTTCGCTAAGCTCGCCCCATGTCAATTTTGCCGGATCGATCCTTCCCGGCGTTGACGCATCTGCTGAATTTCCCAGTCCAAGTTGATTCCAAATCTCCGTCGTCGCCTTGGGCATAACCGGAAAAAGCAACACGCAAAGCCAGCGCAAGGTTTCGGCAGCGCGATACAGCACCGCATTCAATGTCTGCTTTTGGTTCTCATCCTTGGCGAGGTCCCACGGTTTCGCGTCGGAGATCATCTTATCCACACGGGCCACGACTGACCACGCAGTTTCCAGGGCTTTGCTGAACGCAAACGCTTCGAGGTGTTGCAGGAACTGATCCCGTGCATGTTCGAGGAAACCGGAAATCGCAGTCTCCTCGGTGTCCAGTCCCGCACGTTTTGCCAGTAACAACTTGTCCTCGGGAATAAAGCCGGAGGGAACTCGTCCATTGCAATAGCGCGCGATCATCGTTAAGGTGCGGCTTGAGAGGTTGCCCAGGCCACTCGCTAGATCGCTGTTGGTGCGATCGATTAAAGCTTCATAACCAAAGCGCCCATCCTGCCCAAAGACCATTTCACGAAGACAAAAGTAACGGATCGCATCGATTGGGAAATAGCGATTCAGCACATCCAGCTCAACCGTGTTGCCCAACGTCTTCGACATCTTTTTTCCCGACCGGGTCGAGCCACATGCCGTGAGCAACGATCGCGCGCGGCTGTTCCACGCCCGCGGCCAACAGAAACGCCGGCCAATAGACGGCGTGGAATCGCAGAATGTCTTTGCCGACGAGGTGCAAAGCCGGCCAAAACTTTTCGAAGCCTACGGCGCGTTCGCGTTCTTCATTGCCAAAGCCGATAGCGGTGATGTAGTTCGTGAGTGCCTCAAACCAAACGTACATCGTGTGTTCGGGATCATCTGGCACCGGAACGCCCCAGCTTACAGAGGTTCGCAAACGGCTAACGGAAAGATCTTGAAGTCCGCCGCGCAACGAAACTAGTTACTTCATTCTTTCTTGATTCGGGCTGTACGAAGTCCGGCCTGGATTTGTAAAGGTCCAGCAGTGCGTCAGCGTAATCAGCAAGACGAAAGAAGTAGCTGTCTTCGGAAATGCGGTCAAGCAGCGTCTCGTGAATCAGGCAGGTAGGCGGGTCGCCTGCTTTGGCGGGTTTCGCGTATTCATCTTCCGTCTTGTATTCCGCACAGGCAGCGCAAAACCAACCCTCGTAATGGCCCTTGTAGATCGCGTCATTACCCTTCGGAGTCTTCGCTCTCGCAATGTGCCGCCAGAGTTCACTAACGCCCTGATAGTGGAAAGGCTCGCTGGTGCGCATGAATATGTCGTAGCCACCATGTTCGGTGTCGAGACTAAACTCGCTAGTCATCTTTTTGAAATAGCTGACTACATAATCCGCCTGTTCCTTTGGCGTGCGACCATTTCGCTGCGCGGCGCGTTCAATGTTTATGCCGTGCTCGTCTGTGCCGGTTAGGAAGAACGTTTCGATTCCCTGCTGACGTTTGTGGCGCGCAATCGTGTCTGCCACGATCATCGTGTAGAGATGACCTAGATGCGGCAGGCTGTTGGCGTAGTAGATAGGAGTAGTGACGTAGAAGGTTTTCATTGATGAATGTTGACCGTATAAGAGAACGAAAACCATTTTCCATTTCTCATGATTTGCATTTGTCATTGAAACGAAGAGCGGTGCGCAAGGCCGCGATCACTGCCTGGTGAAGTGACGGTTTCCAATGTCGTCTATCGCTTTGCAATGACAACTGAGAAATGTCATTGCGAAATGGAAAATCTTTATCGGTAACCTGCAATTGTCACCTGACGTCAGCGCTTAGACGCTTTCGCAAATTCGTCGTTTGGATTGAACTTCGGCATTTGCTCGGCATCGGCTATGCGGCGTCCGATGGCCATCGCAATCTCGGTTTCCTGTAGCATGCCGCGAAAATCCCAGGAGTCGCTGTATTCGTCAGAAGGCTGATGGTAGTGTGCCGTGTTATAGGCCTTGAATTGTTCTTCGCCCCACTCCTTCGTGTGTCCCACATAATCATTCCCTTCCTTCAAACTGATCGAAGGAACGCCGACGCGTGCAAAGGGAAAGTGATCGGAACGATAAAACGATCCCTGTTCCGGCCGCGCGTCCGGTGACACGCGCAGTCCTCGTTCACGAGCCACTGCTTCAACCACCGCTTTCAGAGAAGAACGCTCAGCCCCAAGCGGCACGAAGTCGTGCGTGGGACCCAGCACGTTCATGGAGTCCAGATTTACGTTTGCGGCTGTCTTTGCGAGCGGCACCAGCGGATGTTTTGAATACCATTCCGCCCCGATTAGTCCCTGTTCCTCTGCAGTGGGAAACAGGAAGAGACTGGATCGGCGCGGTCGTTGTGCCGGGGGCAATTTTGACAGCGCCTCAGCGATCGCTAGTACTGATGCAACCCCAGTGGCATTGTCGAGCGCCCCATTGTAGATACGTGTCGCCATTCTTGTCGGGAGCGCCGACACCCAAATGATCCCAATGAGCCGAGTAGACTACGTATTCGTCGCGCAGTTTAGGATCGCGTCCCGGAAGAATACCGACGACGTTTGGCGCCGCCACACGTTTCACTTCGCTCTTAAGACTTATCTTGCCTTTGAGATTAAGGGCGACCGGTTGGAAATCTCTTGAAGCAGCCTTCGCACGCAGGTTGTCGAGGTCCTGCCCCGCAAGTTTCATAATTTTCCGGGCTGCATCATCCGTCACCCACGACCGAATTTTCAGAAATGGGGAGTTGTCGCCGGGGTTACGGGCGATATCAAAGCGCCACGATCCATTCGAAGTGCGCACGACGCTCCAGGGATAACCCGCCGACTGATCCGTGTGCAGCAGGATGACAGCTGCCGCGCCGCGCCGGGCTGCCTCTTCGTACTTATAGGTCCAGCGGCCGTAATACGTGAGCGCCTTCGCACCAAACAGGTTTGGTTCGTCAGTGGTGGCCGGCGGATCGTTTACCAGCATCACGAGAATCTTGCCGCGATAATCGTCCGGTCCGCCTTTGTAATCGTTCCAACGCAGTTCCGGCGCGTCTATGCCGTAGCCAACGAAAACCATGTCGGAGTCAACGTCGACTTCTTCAGTTTGTGAACCGGTAAAGGCGACGTATTCGTCCGCGAACTTGAAAGTTTCTTTTCCGTTGCGACCGGAAACAGTCAGCTTTGTATTCGGATCGGCTTTGACTCCGACAAGCGATACGGGCTGGAAGAAACTGCCATTCGCGCCTGCGCCCTTCAAGCCAAGCGCTTCCATTTGAGCGGCAATGTAGTTCGCCGCTATCTCACCACCGCGCGCGCCGGTGCCGCGTCCTTCCAGCAAGTCGCTGGATAAGAACTTAATGCGCGCGCGAATCGCATCTTCGTTCAATGCCGCGCTGGTGCGGCCACGTTGCTGCGAAAATCCGACGGCGCAAATAGCAACGACGAGGGCCGCCACTACTGCAACGCCAAAAGGAGTTTTCCGGGTACTAATCATTCCTGATGTCCTCACTATTCACGACCGGTAATTAACGCCATGGCTTCGGCGCGCGTGCGCGGGTCGGTGCGAAATCCGCCCAGCACGGCGGAGGTTACAGTCTTGGCATCTGCCTTTCTCACACCGCGAAGCGTCATGCATGTATGCGCCGCCTCAATCACAACCATCACGCCAATCGGCTTGAGTCCTTCGAAGAGTGTATTTGCAATATCCGTTGTCAGTCGTTCCTGCAATTGCAGACGTCTCGAAAAGGTTTCCGCCAAACGAGCCAGTTTTGAGATCCCGAGGATGCGTCCCTCTCTGGGGATGTAGGCGATATGACACTTACCCACGAACGGCGCCAGGTGATGTTCGCACATGGAAGCGATGCTGATGTCTTTAACGATCACCATCTCGTCGTGCTTGTCGCCGGGTAACGGCACGACATGCTGCCTCGGATCTTCACGCATCCCCGAGGTCAACTCGGCATACATCTCCGCCACTCGCCTGGGCGTTTCCTTTAAGCCCGGGCGCTCCGGATCTTCGCCGAGTCCCGTCAGGATCATGCGCACGCCTTCCGCGATACGCTCCAGATCAACCGGCGATAGATCGCGCTCTGGTGAGTTGTCATCCTTATCTTCTGGAAAACTTCGTCGCCATACTCTTCCACAAGTCCATGATTCGAGAAGATCAGGAGCGAGGGCAAGCCCACCTTCCTAACCTTAGAGACTTTCTGAGTCGCTCATTAAATCCGGTCTGAAAGCCATTCCATCACAAATTTCGAGCTCCACTCTAATCACCTCAGGGTCGGGAAGGGGGCTTGCCCCCGCTTCTATTCGCGGTATCATCTGCTTATTGCAAAAGCAACCAGCACTGCTTCCTCAACCACTCTTAACGGAACGTTCGCGTCGCGCGCGGCCCGCCGGCATTGTTCATATTCCGGCATCGCCTTAACAATGTGTCCATTGAGTTGCGCTACTTTAACATCGATTGGCCCATACTGCGTTTCCACCGCAACAATCCGGCGTTCCAGAGCGCGCCGTTCGACTTCGTAAGCGCGAACTCCCAGCGTGGTAGTCTCAGAAAAAAGCAATTCGCTAAGCACCGGCCGCTGTTCGGCGCGACAGAGGATGGACAGCAGGATTCCCGGACGATTCTTTTTCATTTGCACCGAAGTGAAGTAGCAATCCAGGGCGCCGAGTTCAAACGCGCGCTCCATGACGTGGCCAAGTATCTGCGGCGAAATGTCGTCCATGTTCGTCTCAATCATCCAGAGACGCTCATCGGCAGGCGCTTCGGTGTCAGAAGCGCTAACTTGATCTTCTCCCACTAATACGCGCAAGGCGTTCGGAAACTTTTCATATTGTCGCGTGCCCGCGCCGTAGCCAGTCTGCCGCAGCTTCATCAGCGGCATTGGTCCGTAGTCAGTGCAGACCGTTGTAATTATTGCAGCGCCCGTCGGGGTTACCAGTTCGCCCGGGATGTCAGTCGAATAAAAGGGCGCTCCCTTTAGCAACTCGGCGACTGCAGGTGGCGGAACCGGATAGCGGCCATGTTCCATATCGACCGTGCCACTACCGACATGAAGCGCCGACGATGCGAACCGTTCAATACCCAGCAGATCAAAACAAATAGCGGCGCCAACGACGTCGATAATCGCGTCCAGTGCGCCCACCTCGTGAAAGTGGATCTGATCGATTGGTTTGTTATGCACAGTGGCTTCAGCTTCCGCCAGCCGTGAGAAGATTTTCGCTGCGCGATCCTTCACCGCGTCGCATAGTCGCGAGTCGTAAATGATCTTGAGAATATCCGAAAGATGACGATGCGCATGTTCGTGCGCTGTTTGCACCCGCGCGTAGGTCGCGTTTATGCCGGAACGATCGACAGACTCGAAGTCGATTGAGTAGCCTTTCACGTCGAGCAACGTAAGTTGCCGCTTGAAAGCCTCCGGCTCAACGCCGGCGGCAATCAAGGCGCCCAGAATCATGTCACCACTGGCGCCGGCAAAGCAGTCGAAATAAAGAGTCTTCATAAGCAGGTAAATACTAAATCGTGAATAGTAAATAGAGGCGCGTTGTACGCAGGTCTTCTATTTACCATGCACTATTTACGATTTACCAATCAGCGGCAACACTTCACCAGCCTTCCCGGTCAACACTTCATCACAAATCGCTGAGAGCGGTGTGCGCTCGGGGTTAACTTCGCACAGGTAGGCGCCGGAGGCTTTAGCAATTTCAGGCAGACTTGCCGCGGGATAAACCAGTGCCGAGGTCCCGACTACAAAGCAGAGTTGACATTCGGCCGCCGCCTCAGCGGCAACTTCGAACGCGCCCGGCGGCAGCATCTCGCCAAACAGGACCACGTCCGGACGCAAACATGACCCGCAACCGGCGCAGTTATCTAGTCGCTGTTCATGCGGGACTATTTCATAACTTGTGCGGCAGTCGACACAACGTGCCCGCCACACGCTGCCGTGTAATTCAATCACGTCGCGTGATCCGGCTGCTTGATGAAGACCATCCACATTCTGTGTAACTAAAGTGAATTCCGGAAACAGATCCGCCCAGCGGGCAAGTTCATGGTGGGCCGCATTTGGGCGTAGTGTTTGCAGAAGATTCCGGCGGTAATCAAACCATTCCCAAACTGCCGGCAGGTCGCGCTCGACCATCCTCGCCGAAGAAATTACGTCGAAAGGCATTCCCTTCCAAACGGCAGTGTTTCCGCCACCGCGAAAAGTCGGCACGCCTGACTCCGCAGAAACGCCCGCGCCCGTGAGCACTAATACGCGCGAGGCGGGCTCAAACCGGCTGCGCAATTCTGCCGAGATAAGATCTGTCTGCATGACCTTGCATTTTGCTTGGATGGTAACAGAGCGCGGCTCGGAAGTGTCAAGGATGGCTTCTGACAACGCTCAAGTGATTTTCTGGGACCGCGGGCGTCCCGCCCGCAATGAGCGCGAAGCGCGAAAATGCGATTAAGGCAGCAAGATTCAACAAACTTCGCGCTTGCGGCGCATTGCGAGCGGGACGCCCGCGGTCCCAGCAAATCCCTTGAGGGTGCTGGTTCGCGGTAAATTCGGGTCTACGTTATACTCAGCACTTTTGTAGCAGCCGCAGATCGAGGACTATCACGAAAGTGACCCTACTCGAAATACAGGATCGATTGAAGCAGGAGACGCGCACCGCTGCGCTTGAGCTTTTCGGTATTGAGCTTGAGCAGGTCGGTGCCGAAGTTCCGCCGCGTCCGGAGTTAGGCGATCTGGCATTCCCGGTTTCGTTCGAGCTGGCAAAACGTATCAAGCAAAGCACCGGAGTTAAGACCGCGCCCCGGGCAATCGCTGAACAACTGAAAGGGAAGCTTGAGAATTCAGCAGAAGTTTCGCGCGTCGAAGTTGCCGGCGCCGGATATCTCAATATCTTTTTTGATCGCGCCAGGCTGTTATCTTTGTTTGCTTCTGAAAATCTCGTGAACGTCGAGGCCGCCGCCGTTCCGGATCGGCCGAAAAAAATGGTCGAACACACCAGCATCAATCCGAACAAAGCGGCGCACATCGGTCACGTACGCAATGCTGTTTTGGGCGACACCTTCGTAAGAGTTCTACAGGGCGCGGCTGAACGGGTGGAAGTTCAGAACTACATCGATAACACCGGTGTTCAGGTAGCGGATGTAGTTGTCGGCTTCATGCATATCGAAGACATGAAACTCGACGACATCAGGGCGCTGGACAGTTCCCTGCCCGCCGATCGTCCGTTTGATTACTACTGTTGGGATCTCTATACGCGAGTCGGACTCTTTTATCGTGATGGCGAGCCGACTGGCACGCCGAATCCCGAGCGCCTGAAGCTACGCACAGACGTTCTACACGCGCTCGAAGAAGGAAACAATCCTATCGCTGAGCTCGCAGATTATGTGGCTACGCGAAATGTTGAATGCATTCTCGACACTATGGAGCGCCTCGGCATTCGTTACGACTTGCTGGCCCGCGAATCAGACATACTGCACCTGCATTTTTGGGATCGCGCGTTTGAACTGATGAACGGCGCTGGGGTCCTCCGCCTCGAAACTCAGGGAAAGCACGCGGGCTGTTGGGTGATGCCGTTTGAATCGCACACGGGAACGGACGAGCACGAATCGGACAAGATCATTGTGCGTTCCAACGGTACGGTCACTTACACCGGCAAGGACATTGCCTATCAACTGTGGAAACTGGGACGGCTGGGTCTGGATTTCAACTACAAGCCATTCCGTTCATACGCCGATGGGCATGTAGCCTGGGTGACCACGACCGAGCCAAACGCCGAGAGTTTGCCCGAAGTGCCGCGACCTAATTTCGGCGGCGGAGTGAAGGTCTATAACGTGATTGACTCGCGGCAGGCGTACCCGCAGGAGATAGTCGCGCAGGGGGTCGCTGCGGTGGTCCCCGAAGTTGGAGCCGATGCCAGTGTTCACTTCGGCTACGAGATGGTTGCCCTTTCGCCGGCCGCTTGCGCAGAATTAGGTATTGAATTGAGCGAAGAAGATCGCGCGCGGCCCTTCATTGAGATGAGTGGACGCAAGGGCCTGGGCGTGAAGGCCGACGATCTAATCGACCGTTTGGAAGCCGACGCGCTACGCGAAGTTTCAACCCGACATCCTGAGCTTTCAACTGAAGAACAGAGTGCGACTGCGCACGAGATCGCGGTCGGAGCGTTGCGTTATTTTTTGCTGAAGTTTACGCGCAACTCGGTTATCGCTTTCGACTTTAAGGAAGCGCTTTCGTTTGAAGGTGAGACCGGACCTTATTGCCAGTATGCGGCGGTGCGCGCCAATTCGATCTTTCGCAAGCTGGACGCTGATGCGGTCGCCAGGGCTGAAGAGCTAATCGCCGGCGCCGCGTCGAACGACGGCTCAAGGGTCTCTGAAGTTTTTGCTGATGAGGCGGGAACTGAGATCTGGTCGCTGGTGATGCTCGCCGAGAGGCTCGATGAAATGATCGCGCAGTGTGCCGCGTCAGCGGAGCCCGCGAATCTTGCCAAGTATGCGTTCACGCTCGCGCGCGGGTTCAACCTTTTCTATCACCGTCATCGAATTCTGGCGGAAGAAGATCAAACTAAGCGCGCGGTATTGATAGTCGCTGCGAACATCGCGCGGCGACGGTTAACTGCTGCGCTCGGAACGCTCGGGATCGCCGTGCCCGAGCGAATGTAGGACAGGCATCAATGTTCTGTCCAGAGCGGCTTGCACAAAAGTTGGCAGGCTACACGCTCACACAAAATCAGAACTGGGAGCGACAGCGACCAGCAAAAGAGACAACTCACGAAAGGACGCTGTCATACTGCGCCTGGAACGCTGGAAAGTTGAGCGTTCGGCTGGTCGCTGACGCTCCCAGTTCTGATTTTGTATAGGGACCCGCTCGAGCAGCCACCTGGGGAGTCTTTGGTCTGAACTGTACTTTTCGTAAAAGCAGAGAGTATAAAAGACTGTCATGTTAATCGTAATGAAATCCGACGCGACGGAAGCACAAGTCAAAGCCGTTCTGCGCGTCATTGAAGAACTTGGCTATCGCGGGCATCCGATGCCCGGCGCCTCAAGGACTGCCATCGGCATCACTGGTAATCCCGGCGCCGTTGACCCCTCGCACTTTGAAAATCTGCCAGGTGTTTCTGAAGCAGTTCGCGTTAGTAAGCCTTATAAACTCGTTACCCTGGATCTCCGTTCCGAGAAGACCGTGGTGCAGGTTGGGGACGCGACGATCGGTGGCGAGGAGTTGGCAATCATTGCGGGCCCTTGCGCGATCGAAACCCGCGATCAGGCGTTTGTGGTTGCCGAAGCCGTGTGGCGAAGTGGCGCGAAGTTTTTCCGCGGCGGTGCCTTCAAACCGAGGACATCTCCTTACGCGTTCCAGGGTCTTGGCGAAGACGGCTTGAAAATACTGGAGGACATCCGCGAAACCTACGGATTGAAAATTGTTACCGAAGCTTTGGACGAAGCAGGCGTTGATCTCGTCGAACGCTATGCCGACGTAATACAGATTGGCGCGCGTAGCATGCAAAACTTTACGCTCCTGCGCCGCGTGGGAAAGTCACGTCTGCCAGTGCTCCTGAAGCGTGGCCTGTCGGCAACTCTCGATGAATGGTTACTGGCGGCAGAGTACATCATGGCAGAGGGCAATTATCAGATCGTACTCTGCGAGCGAGGCATTCGTACCTTCGCGCAGCACACCCGAAACACCCTCGATCTTTCCGCAGTCCCGGCGGTGCGTCGCATTTCGCATCTGCCGGTCATCGTCGATCCGTCGCATGGAACAGGAAAAAACTATATGGTGACGCCACTGGCGCGTGCAGGGGTTGCAGTGGGCTCGGACGGTTTGATTATTGAGGTTCATGCTCAACCCGATCACGCGCTTTGTGATGGGGCACAGGCGCTAACCCTGGAGCAGTATCAACAACTGGTGAACGAAGTGCGCGCGATTCATGAGGTGATTGCGCCGGCGCCTGTCAGTTAGTTCCAAGTTTCAAGTTCCAAGTTTCAAGGTTGAAGACTCGACTTGAAGATTCGAGTCTTCGAGTCTAGGATTCCCAGAAGCTCTTAACTTTTAACTTGAAACTTGGAACTAAGTCTTATCCCGGCGAGAATCTTCGCCAAGTCTCGGGAAAAAACTGATCGAGGAATCACCTGGTCGTAGCCTGCGTCGTGTGCAGAGCGCTGTAAATCCGTTTGCACGTGCGAGAAAAAGCCGAGCAACGGAATATCCTTCACACTTTCATTCGCCTTGAGTTCCCGCGCCAGTTCAATTGGATCGAGCTTCTCGTTGTGCAAATCGACGAGGATCAAGACGGGAGTTTGTTCAATGGCCGCGTTAACCAAGCCCTCCAGTTTACGGTGAAACTTGATACTCACGCCCAGAGCTTCGGCCGTAGCGCGAATTTTTGCGGCAAAGAACATGTCGTCGACGGCTGCGAGAATGTTTCGAGTCATGGGTATTAAATGGGGCAGTAGCCCGACAGTGAGGGCTCCGCCTGGAGTTACTCATTGATCGCGTGGTGCGGACGTCGGAGCCCTCCATTACTGTCGGGCTACTGCCCCGCGCCCTACGCGGCACATTATACGAAGCTTGCTACACTAACGTCGATGGCGACAGCGATTCCCCCACTCAAAGATTCCGAGAAAATTGAGTTTGGCTACGCTCACGCTGAGAGCAAACTCACTAACAACGCTGCTCCTCAAGCATCATCGTCGCATCATACAACATTCGTTACGCCGTCGGTTCATATCTGATTTCCAATGGACTGCTTCGTAAGATTGGACTGAGTGGAGACCGGAATCGGGCCAGGCAAGTTGGCTCCAACATCCAAGCCGCGGCACGTGCGTTCACTGAGGGCAAGCTATTACCGCGCGTGGATGTGCTGGCTTTGCAGGAAGCTGACAAGCAAACAAAGCGAACTGGCAAGCATCATGTTGCCCGCGAGTTGGCAGAGGAGCTTGACCTGGATTGGATTCATGTCCCGGCGGGACTGCCGCGCGGCGTGAAGCCAAAACCTCGTCAATGGTGGCTGGACTTTGAAGAACCTATCGACCTGCACGATTCTGGCGACACAGGAATTGGTTTGTTGAGTCGTTTTCCACTAAGCGGCGTTACGCGAATTGATTTACCGTGGCATGAGTGTCCCTGGCGGCCGCGGCTCGCTATGGCGGCGACGGTTACTGTAGATCAACGAAGCCTTCGCATCATCAATGCGCATGTCGATCCCCATGCGGCTCTAGGTGGACAACTTGAGCAACTCGAGGCTTTGGTCGAAGAGGCGGATAAGAACAGCGGCCCGACGCTGATACTGGGAGACTTCAATACGCTGTCCAAAACAAAAGTCGTGGAAACCAGAAGCTTTTTCGAGCGGCATGGTTACGCAACGCCGTTTCCCTCCGGCACAGCGACCTGGCGCGGGATGGGAATTCGTTTGCACGCCGATTGGATCTTCTATCGTGATCTGAAGCTTTCGCGATGGGGAGTCGCGCGGCCGTTGAGTGTTTCGGACCATTGGCCAATCTGGGCGGAAGTAGTAGTTGCCTAATGGTGGATTCAACTGGTAAGTGCACAGATGCAGAACCGCGAGCGTAGCGAGCCGATGCAAGTACTCAAGGTTGAATCCGCCCGAACGTTTCTAGTCATGGTTGACAGTAGCATCCGCTCGCTACCGCTCGCGGTTCTGCATCGGCGCGCGCTCCTGATTGATCGCAGCAGACTATGATCATTGTCGACCTTAAAAATCGGATGCACTGCCAAGTTGAATTCCGATACGATGCAAGCTGAAATAATTACCAGTCGTGACAATTCCCTGCTCCGGCACGTGCGCGCTGTACGTGACGGCCGTGTCGACGAGGCAATCTTCGTTGAAGGTATGCGGCTGTGCGAAGAAGCTCTAATCTCCGGTTTAAAAATTCACGCTGTTGTTTTCTCCGACGAGATTGCGCGTAAGGAAAAGCCGGCCGCGCTGATTGAAAGACTCTCTGCCGCTTCCGATCGCCTGGTGTGCGTTAGTGAAAGTTTGCTGAAGTATGTCTCCTACAGCAAAACTTCGCAGGGCATCCTGTTGCTTGCGTCTCGCCCGGACTCTTCCGAAGCTCAACTCGCCAGTAAGCAACTGGAAACGTCGCTGATAGTGATCATGCACCGCATTACCAACCCGGTGAATGTGGGCGCCATCCTGCGTACCTCTGAAGCCACCGGCGCAACCGGCGCGATTGCTACTGAGAACGCCACCGATCCCTTTTCGCCGAAGGCATTACGCGGAGCAATGGGCGCGGCGTTTCGTTTACCTGTTTGGTATCGCCCCAGTTATCGGCAGGCGCTCGAATGGTGTGCGCAACGTAAAATAAAAACTGTCTGCGCTGATCTAAACGCCAAAAAGGACTACACGGAGTTTGACTGGACCGTTCCCTGCGCCCTGATCCTGGGACCTGAAACTGCGGGCCTTTCTGCCGCAGAGATCGCCGCGGCAGATGACGCCATTCGCATTCCGATGCGGGAACCGGTTGAGAGTCTTAATGTCTCTGTGGCTACGGGAGTCATGCTATACGAAGCGGCGAGGCAACGACGTTAATGAGCCCAGCTCCGCAGGCTGGTTGAATGATTTCTTCCAAACGACATGGGTTAGGTTAATAAGAAAACCAGGTAGCGGATCAGTGAAGACAGTAAGCGCAATTAGAATTCATTACGACGGTTTGCTGCTATTCGTCCCAACTTTTCTTCCCTGCTGAGCTTTGGCAGATTGTAGCCGCGCTCGCCAAACGGCTTAAGCTTCTGCAACCAGAGATCCTCGAGAAATGCCACCTCAGCCCGATTATCAGCCTCGGCGTCAGCGCGCGGACTCAACTCGTCCACGATCTCGAAAGCAAAGTTGTTGCTGCCGAATTCATTCCAATCCGCCTGCAGTTGTTTATTAGCGTGGTTCCCGTTGGTAAGTTGAAACTTGTGGCGGTTCATCAAGCCGCGCAGGTCTACGCCGGCCGCCAGGAAGAGTTTGTCGTTGAGGTTGTTACGGATTAAGAAGACACCGATAGCCCGCGGTGTCTGTTGGTAATCCTGCTTGAGCTGTTTCTTATCCCTGTTCAATTGTCACGGTTCGCTCGGGCCTGTCGGGCCAGTCATGTTTGGCCCTACTAACCACAATCGCTTTCAGTTAGAATACCACCGTTCCAAGCTATTAAAGTTGTTGTTATCGCGCAATCAGGAAAGACTGCGTTTTGACTGTAACGCAAACTGTTAGTTTGCGTCCGTTGATCGCGAGAGACGTCTGGAATGCCGAACTTCGTGTAACCCGTTCGCGTTATAAGAAGCAAACTAACAGTTTGCATTACCTAAGATGACTGACGAGCATAAACCACCAGCAGCCAAGAAACGCGAGGAAGCGCTTCCGGAGCGTCTGTTGCGACGTGCACTCGAGCGGGTTGGCGATGTCGTGGATCGCAAGTTTGGCCGTACCGTCGACCCCAGAGGTGGGCTGACTACCTCACAGTTGATTGAGCGTATGAAGAAGCTCATTGACGAACGGGTCCGCGACGAAGGACGCAAAGGCCGCATCGCGCCGCACCACTTAAGGCTTAAGATCGAATGGGGCACCCATTCCGAAGCGCCGCCGGAAATCATCAAGGAGTTAGAACACGAAGTTCTGGCCGCCGCTATCGATCACATAAACGATCATCGTTATCGAACCATGGCGACGATGGACATTGAAACGGAAGTGGATATTTTTACTACCGGTATCTCGGTCGATCCGACGTTTGGCGAGTTTGAGGAAGAACTGAGGGCGGCCGACGAAGCCAGGCGCGCCGCACAGTTGGAAAAACCTCAACGCAGCGCCTTTGAAAAAGTTGCGCCGATTAACTTCGTAGCTCGCATTACGATTCAGGACAACCCGCGCGAAGTTCCGCTGGCTTTAATTCCAGGCGGGCGGCGCTTGAGTGTCGGTAGAGTGGCGGACAACGAACTATCGTTGAACGATGCCAGCGTTTCCAAGATTCATGCCGCGCTAACTATGAACGCGCAAGGAACTCTCCTCGTCGCCGACACAGGATCGACAAACGGTACTTACATAAATGGACGACGAATCGCGTACGGCGAGGCGCGCCAGATCGAAGACGGCGACGTTGTCAGCTTCGGGGACGTTGAGGTGCGCTTTCGTAAGACTGAAAAGGCCGGGTGAAAGCGGGGGCAAGCCCGCCTTCTCGACCTTGAGCTTATTAGAGTCGTGTCGCAATTTGTGATGGAATGGCTTTTAGAGGAAGACTTAACGAGGACTCGAGAAAGTCTCTAAGGTTGGGAAGGCGGGCTTGCCCCCGCTCCTTGTATGCGCGGTAGCACCATCTCATGGACATGTTCTTCTTCTTGCTCCTTCAATCACCGACGCCCGCGCAAGTTGTCGCTCAGGTTCCGGAGCGAACACCAGCTCTGCTCACGCTCATTTATCTTGGCGGCCTCTGCTTGTCGTCCTCCTCTTACTTTTTTCGCTCTTCCGAAATCGTCGCCGCGGAGTCTCCGTGCCGGCTGCAGTTCCGGAAGACTTGCCGACCGAAGTCAGGCGCCGGCTTGGATCAACCTCCACGAACCGCGGCCTGCGCGCTCTGCGCTGGATATTTGTTCTACTTTCCTTTTCCGTTTTTGGCGCTCATATTTATTGGACTCGCTACGCTCCGGAAAGCAACGAAAAATTCCAGGAGTTGGGTTACAAGGATCTGCGAAACCGGCGACTTTCAGAATCTACCTTGCGTGGCTGGTTGCTGGATCGCAGCGGCAAACTCGAAAACGCCCTGGCCCTGTACCGGCGCGATTCAAGCGGCAATATCTATCGAGACTATCCGATGGACAAAGCCATGGCCCACCTCTTTGGCACAGACCTCGGCGATCCCGGACTCGAACGCGCGCTCTTTGGTGTGCAAAGCGGCGCCCTCCCCGAGGCGCTGGAGGTTGTCAGAGGAAAGACGGTCGAATTCACCGGCAATAAGGATGTGCGCCTGACGATCGATCACGATCTGCAACAGGCGGCGGTCGATCAATTGAAGGGAAAGCATGGCGCGGTAGTTGTGTTGAATCCGCAAACCGGTGAGGTGCTGGCTCTCTATAGCGAACCTTCCTACAGCCTTAAAGAAATCAACGACGAACGCACCTGGATTAAGCTTGAAGCAAACCAACGCGATAGGCCGCTGGTGAGCCGCGCCCTGGGTGCGTACTACATTCCCGGTTCGACCTTCAAAACGGTAACCATGACCGCGGCGTTCCTCGCGGGCGAACAAGACACCGAGTTCACCTGCAGTGGCGGCGGTTACTACGCTGCGCCTGGCGCCAATGTGATCTTCGATGACGGCGGCGCCGGTGAAGTGCACGGTACGGATCGGAATCGACACGGCGTATGAAGTTTCCTGCAACCAATACTTCGCACAGATGGGTGTGAAACTCGGCGCTGAGCGCTTGAAGGTGGCGGCGCAACTCCTGGGCATAGGAACCTACGACACTCCCGCTGAAGCTCTGCGAGGCCGCAAGGAACCTGAGATTTGGAACGCCAGCACCGACGCAGTTAAGCGAGCTCTCGCACCAAGAGAAGCGACCATCGTTACCGGCAAGGTCACTAGATACGATCTGGCGTTGATAGGTTATGGGCAGGGTTATGCGGGACAGATGACTCCCTTTCAGATGGCTTTGGCCGCGTCCGCCATCGCGAATGTGGATGGGAAGTTAATGAAACCAAAAATCGAGTTTGACCGCCCGCCGGAGATGTTCAAGCAGGTGATGAAGCCGCAACAGGCAGCCACCATGCGCGGAATCATGGGTCTCGTTACGGGTGGCCCAAGCGGGACGGCGCGCGGGGTCTTTGCTCCAGTTAAAGCAGCGGGCATCAACACTGGCGGCAAAACCGGAACGGCGCAGAAAACCGAGCCGCTCTACGATCCGAAAACCGGCGCACCAAAGACGCGACACCGCGTAGAAAAGGACAACAAGGGCAACATCATTCGTGAGTATGAAGAGACGATCATGGACGAGGAGCATCCACGAATTGACGCCTGGTTTTTGTGCATCGCTCCCCTCGAGCGGCCGCAACTGGCGATCGCCGTGATCGTCGAAGGCGGTGGTTATGGTTCGAAGTCAGCGGCGCCGATTGCCGCGGCATTGGTGATGAAGGCGAAGGATCTGGGGTATTTCAAAGTGGCCACCGCGCCGGCACCGAAGAAGGCGAAGACCAAGTGATACCAGCGCCGAGGCAGACATTTGGAGTGCGGTGACCTGTCACCGCTTTGGTCCCGGACGACTTGTCGCCCGATGCTGCGGGTTGAGTTCTATCAAACAGTGGTCGTGACAGGTCGCGACCGAGAAAAGCGGTGACAGGTCACCGCACTCCAAAAAATGAAGAACCGCGCATCGTCACATCTGCTCATTATCCTGCTGCTGCTCATTCTTGAGATTGTGGGCTATTGGGGCATACATCGCGCAGCTTTGCTGCGTGGTTATGAAACTTCGATTATCGGCGCAGTGCGCGATCTCTTCATGTTTCTCCCGCTGCTCGTGGTAGTGATCTTCCTTTCACGTTCCATGAAGTACCGCGGCAACTGGATCCTTTTTACCGCCGCGGTATTGCTGTTCTCTATCGGCATGCTGATTCAGTATCGGCTTTACAGCGACCCAGAATATAACGCCCGCAACAAATCCGAGGCGCGACAGGCGAAGATGGAGGCCTTGAGAACGCGCTACATAATCGAAAACTACGATCCGCTCAAGAAGCAACTGATGGGTTTGCCGCCAACCCCGGCTCAGGCCATTGATGTAGAGCAACTTCCCAAGCGCCCATCAACATACACTCTTTGGAACGCGCTCACTGCCGGCTACACCTGGATCCCGATTTTCTCCATCATCACTTTTGTTCTGGCTTATTCATTCTGCGTGCGCGACGGCTTCCTGCTTTGGATTCAAAGGAACAGTTTCATAATTGTATTGTTAACGCTCCTGCCTTTGGCGGTGGCCGTCGTAACCTCGAGTGCCGGCAAGGCGCTGGGCAACATGACTCCCTGGGAGCCTTCCAAGATTCCGTTTCTCCTCGGCTTCGCAGGAATTCTGACAGCCCGTTACAAAGATCTCGCTGAAACTTACTGGGGCATTCCACGCGCGCGTGACATCGTGCCGCTGTTGGCGATGGCGATGTTGCCGTTTGTTCCCTTCTTCGCGCTGAAGGACTTTGGCCAGATGTTGATCTTCAGCGGCGCCTATACCACGCTTTACCTGGTCGCCGTGCGACGTTGGCCGCAGTTGTTGTTATTTGTGGGCTCAGTGCTCCTGGTGATCAGCATACTGGTAGTCGGTGCCTTGCCAAGAGACGTGCAGGAAAAAGTGCCGCTGCTGCCGACTGTAGCGAAGCCGATTCAGGCTATGCTGCCGGCGCGCATCCAACAACGTTTTCATCTGTGGCTCGATGGGTTTGATCCGCCGTCGCCGGAAGTCTCCTGGTGGAAAAAAGACTATGACGAGGCCGTAAACAAGGATCCGCAACTGAAAGAACTTGCCCAGCAGAGTCCGGCGATGCAAAAGATTGTTAACACGGATATCTGGTTTGATAAGCTTGCATTTCAGCCGGCTCAGGCGATTTTTGGGATCTCCTCCGGAAAAAATACGGGTCGAGGTTTGGGACTCGGTTATCCCGAAGTCATACCGATCGCCGATTCGGATTATGTTTACGCCGCCCTGGCGGAAGAAGAAGGTTTGGTAGGCGGCGCGATAGTTATTCTCGCTGTTATCATTTTTGTGATCGCCGGTGTTCGTACTTCGCTGGATGCGCGTGATATGTTTACTAAACTGTGCGCCGCGGGCCTAACAGCGTTTATCGGTTTTCAGGCTCTGGTAAATATTGGAGGCATTTTGCGGGCTTTACCGATGACTGGAATCACTTTGCCTTTCGTGAGTCATGGCGGGTTTAGCCTTATCACAAGCTTTGCCATGTTAGGAATGCTGATGGCCTTTTCCCATCGCAACGCCCGCGACACGATGCTGGCCAAAGGGCCGCGTAGCGAGCCGCGTTCGTCACTGAAACTGGAGGCCGTTGAATGAGCCAGCCCAATAACGAACTTGCTGATACGCAGCCGGGTAGCTCTGCGCTGCAATCCTTCGCTATCACCGATCGCGGTCTCAGCGAAAAGCGTCCTTTGAATGAAGACTCTTTTCTTTCAGACATCGAACGCGGAATTTTTTCCGTGGCGGACGGCGTCGGTGGCGCGGAGGCGGGCGAAGTTGCCTCGCAAACGGCGATCGAAGTGCTGGATGAGGCCTTTCGTCATCGGCTTGATGGCGCGGACGTTGAAGACTTGATGGAACTTGCGATTCAACGGGCAAACGCTTCCATCCACCAGATGGCCCAGGATCACGCGAAGTTTTCGATGATGGCCACCACCATCGTGGCCCTCCACGTTCAGGGAAATGTCGCCACCATTGGACACGTCGGCGATTCGCGCCTGTATCGCCTGACCCCAGCGGGCCAATTGCTTCGCGAGACCGCCGACCATTCCGTGGTTGAAGAAGAAGTGCGCGCTGGACGCATGACGCCGGAACAGGCAGCTAATCATCCCAGCAAGAATGTTATTAGCCGGGCGCTCGGCGCTGAGAACGACGTCGAGGTTGATATGAAAGTGATCGAAGTCGACGACGGTACGGAATTCCTTCTCTGTACCGACGGAATTACCCGGCACATTCCCGATCACGAACTCAGGCACTTGTTAATCACGCACTCAGATCTGCCCACACTCTGTGGTGAGTTAAAGCGGATTTGTTATGAGCGCGGTGCGGAAGATAACCTCACAGCAGTGGTCGTATGCGTTGGGCAACCGCTTTCAGCTGCGGATAGAGTGGACGATCTGGAGAGAACGATGACCCCGGAAGCCCTGCCTGCTGCATCCGTCGCTGCTGCGCCGGCTTCGCAAACGATGTTGGGGAGCAGTTTGGATTCCCTTAGGACTACACCAGACTTCGGCAATTCCCTTGATGACACTGAAATCCCTGCGGCCAGGGCAGAGAGCATTGCCGCGTTGAAGACTCGGAACGAGAACGCAATTGAGAATCGACTTATCGTCCCGGAGCCACCGCCCAAGAGTGGGGTTGAAAGAACCATGACGCGGTTCTTTATGTTCGTCCTCTTCCTCGCGGTTGTGGGCGCGGCTTTTTACGCCGGTAGGAAATACAAAGGGCCGATTCCTTACGTTGAGGGCGTCGCGCCAGTTGTCGAAGTTTCACCAACGCCGGCAGTGGGCGACGATCCGATCCTGAAGTTTGAGAGAAGCCGGCGCGAAGTTGATAACGATCCAAACGCGTGGCTGGCAACACAGTTGAAGAACGAACAGACCCGGCAGGCAATACAGAATCCTCTGGACTCAAACGAAGGAGAGTTCCTTTATCTCTATGGCCGCGCCTCCCTGCTCACTGGTAACAGCGACGAAGCAGCCAGAGCGTTTGAAAAAGTAATCGCCAGGACTAACCTGGCTTCCCCTCAGGCCGACGCTACACTTAAGAAAGAAGCGACCCTCGGATTGGCTGCGGTCGCTCTGAAGTCAGAAAAAGATAAGCCGGCTGCCATGGCGCGCTTCGACGAAACCATGCGGCCTGTTCCCTCGCCGTCGGCCGCTTCCCCCACGGGTTCTCCTTCCCCTTAAGTTAGAAATTCAGCTTCTCGCTTTTACGGGAAGCGTCGCTCGGGCAAACTGATGGCGGAACTCAAGCTACAACAGAGCAGGCTCGACGGTCGTTACGACATCATTGAATGTCTGGGACGCGGCAGCTACGCCGAGATCTACGTTGCTCACGACAATGCCGCCTTTGACGAGGCTCCGGAGACCGTAGTCATCAAAGCCTTGAACATGTTTTTGCAGGACGCCCCTGACGAGGCGTTGGAACACACCCTCATACAAAATTTTCAAAACGAAGCGGTGGCGCTCGATCGCGTCCGTCATCCGAATATCATCAGCCGGCTCGGTCACGGCACCGCAATCGATCTCGCCGGCACCACCTTTCACTACATCGTGCTCGAATACCTCTCCGGTGGTGATATGGCCGCGCTATCCCGCGGTAAGCCCTTGCCGATTGAGAAGGCGCTTTTTTATCTTGAGCAAGTTTGTTCAGGATTGGCCCATGCGCACGAGGGTGGCGTAATTCACCGTGACATCAAACCGCAGAACCTTCTGTTAACTGCGGATCGGCAAATTGTCAAAATTGCTGACTTCGGCGTGGCCCGCCTGGCAGCAAACGAAGGCGCCATCACCCGCGTCGGCACCAACATCTATGCGGCGCCGGAACACAACCCTCTGGTTCAGACCGGGTCGCTGGATTTGGGAGCGATTGCAGCAGGTCACGAACATTTGACGCCGGCTGCGGACATTTATTCGCTCGCGAAAACTACCTACGCATTGCTCGCCGGCGAATCCCCGCGCCGCTTTGCCCAGCATTCGATTCAGGAAATGCCGGCCGTGGTAGCGAGCCACTTCTGGTCCACGCCTGTGTTGCAGGTTTTGGAAAAGGCAACGCAGCTTCGACCCGAGAATCGTTACCAAACGGTGCAGGAGTTTTGGGATGACCTGGCTGATGCAACCCTGCCGCCCACACGCTCGCTGGCGGGCGTTGCCAGTTGAAACACAGTCTGAACTTCGACAGCGGCCGAGTCTCGATTTGAGTGTGGAACCAGTGGATTTGACCGAAGCGCCGCCACAGCCACGCTTTCAGCCGGTCAGTACGCCGCCTCAGCAAGCATCCGGTCCCACGGCAATCCCGTATCGAGTGCAGCCGGACCCGCGACGGCCGAAGATTGTTGTGCCCGTGAGCACAATGCACGCGAAAGCAAGGCAGGTCGCAGGTCGTGAACAAGTCCTTGCCGGACAATCAGCGCGGGATAGAATCGCGGCGCTACCTGATCAACCACGGAACGGCAGAGTTCCGGTCGCGCGACTGGAACACAAGCGCCGCCCGGTTGGCCCGCGCAGGGCTCGACCCTATCTGGTGGCCGCGATTCTGATCCTTGGCTTCGTGGGAATGTTGCTGGCGACGCACAAGTATGTTACTTCCCACTGGAATCCGTTTGTTGGGCTGCCGGTGCTGTCGGACGTTTTTGTAATCGGGCGCGAAGGTGTTACAACAACGGACGTAAATTTGCGGTCCGAAGCGAGTGTTGCCAATGCTCCTATCGGTCTGGCTGAAGCGGGCTCGCGGGTAAAGATCTTGTCAACCGGCGATAACTGGTATGAGGTTCAGGTGTTACAACACGGACGGGCCAAGGCCGACCCGTTCACGTCCGACAAAGGTTGGATCAATAAGAAGTTTGTTCGATTTGATTAGGAATGGCTTTGGACTTTGGACTTAGCGTCTTTGAGCTTTGTACTTTGAACTTCGTACTTGGTTCTTTGAGCTCGGTGCTTAGAACTTTTTTTCTTGGCTCTTCGGCTCGCCGCCTCCGAAAATAAACAAAGTTCAAAGCTCAAAGAACAAAGTACAAAGACCTAAGACCTAAGACCAAAGACCAAAGTCCCAAGACGGCTGATATTTATGGGCCTATTAGAGTCAATCAGAAAATGGATCGACGGTGAGCAGGGCGAGGACCTGCTGGAAGCGGCTGACGAGCATTCCAAACCGCGTCGCATCTGGGAGGAGTTCCTGGTAAAGATCGCGCGTGAAGTTGAAGCCGTCATGCAGCGCGAGATGTTTACGCCGCCCGGTGGCCTGACCTATATACCGCGCGAATACGTCGTCTATCTCAGCGCTGAAGACGATAAGGACTGGCAGGGTGACAAGCGCCGCGGCCTCGAGCAGGGATTATTTCATGTGCTCTCGGAACGCGCTCGCGAGTTGAGCGGGTCAAATCAGCTGGCAGCGAAATCGTTTGCGGTGGAATTGCGTGTCGATGGCACGCTGGAAAAAGGTCAGTTTCGCGTGCAGGCTGTCTGGGACGAAACTGAAAGCGGCCACACTCAGGTTAACCCTCGCGTCGGCTCATCGCCAGCGTCAGCACCGCCGATAAACCTCAACGACACGATTCGCGAACGTGCCGACGGCAGCCAGGGTGATACTGAATCAGATGGTGAAAGCGGGCCGAGTGAACAAACGGTGGTGCGCCCGCGGATCATCACTCTTTATCAAATTGAAGTTTGGAAAGATGGCGTACGTGAGTCAGTGGTTCCGATTAGCAAGCCGGAGATCACTATTGGGCGTGGTTCACGTTCGATCACTGTCGATTTACCGTTGAAAGGCGATCCGGAAATAAGCCGTGTGCACGCCACCCTCACGCGCGAGAACGACGGCCGCTATTACCTGCTTGCCAAAGGCCGCAATCCTACGGTGGTGGCCGGCCGCGAGCTGCCGCGCGAGGAACGCACGGAAGTTATGCCCGATCAGAAGATTGCGATTTGCAATTTCGTGCTGCGGATCCAGCCAAGGTGATTTCGATAAGCTAAGAAGAGCCAATCTCATTAGCACCTGACTTTAGTCAGGTGTGATGGGTCGAGCAAGCGTTCGAACCGTTTTAACGGTTTCAGACATCGTGCCACTCCAGGCCATACTTGTTTACAAATAGCTTAAACTCCTCACCAAACGTTTTCTTGCGGTGATGCTTCTCCTGATTGGCTATGTATGCCGCCACTCGACCGACGTCTGAATGAGATACCGAGAAGGCCCCATACCCGCGACCCCATGAAAACCTGCCCCGCAGAATGCGCTGCTCGTTAACGTCATGGGACGAACTCCCTTTCAATAACTTAACTACCTCCTCTATGGATTTGCTGGTTGGCAGGTCGATCAGCGCGTGCACATGTTCCGGATTGACGTAATTGATTTTCATGTAGATACCGTTCTTCAACGAATAACCATCTATGAATTTGGACGCTATCGCCGCAGCGGGCTTGGTCAGCATAGGCTCTCGATCAAGCGTTGCCCAAACAAGGTGAACCCAGCAGCGGGAGTAGGAATGTATCGACATGTTGGCCTTCTACCATAGGAGATTTTTAGAGACCAGCCTCGGCGCGAAGAAACCGTTAAAACGGTTTGCCGAAATTCTTGTATTGATGGGATCACCTGACTGAAGTCAGGTGCTAATGAGTGGGTCAGGTGCTAATGAGATGGGTCAGGTGCTAATGAGATGGGTCAGGTGCTAATGAGATGGGTCAGGTGCGAAGTGAGATGGTCCAATGCTATGGAGAGGCCCGGTGCTAATTAGATAAAGGTTCAAGTGCGAATGGCCTGAATCTTCAGCTGCTCGCTCTGGCAACTTTGCTGCTCAGATCCAGTTCGGAGAGTAGTTCGACAACGAGTGGCGTATCGCGCTCGGAATCAAGATAGTCCTTACCAAGCATTTTGCGAAACTTTCGTTCCGCCGTCTCGCCGTTCAACTCTTTCAACAATGCTCTACAAAACGCCTGCACCACCACCGGATCAAACTGTGGGCCGGTGTTCTGTCGCAGGTCGACTATAACCTCCGCAAACGTGCGGCGGGTCTTGTAAGGACGATCGGTAGTCATCGCGTCAAACGAATCCGCGAGGGTAACAATCTTCGCGCCGATGGGAATTTGCAGATCGGTTAGCCCATCAGGATAGCCGCGGCCATCCATGCGTTCGTGGTGATACTTCGCCATCAGCGGAATGTCGGCGTAGGGGTGGTGAATCGGCGAGAGAATATCAAAGCCGGCGACTGGGTGACGGTTTAGTTCGCTCGACTGTTTGGCGTCAATCTTGTAAGGCGCGTTGATAATGTCGCGTTCCACCACCAGCTTGCCAACGTCGTGCAGGTACCCGGCGATCGCCATGCCCTCAACTTCTTCCTCGCCCCAGCCCATTTCGCGCGCGATCATCTCGCTGTATTTCCCTACGCGTTCAGAATGGCCTTGCGTGTATTTGTCTTTGATGTCGATCGCCGCGGCAAAGGCCCGTACCGTATCGCGATAGATGGCGCGCAGATCGAAATACAGCCGGCGGTTGTCTTTCGCTTGTTGTTTCACTTCCGCCAGCAAGCGATGCGTGTGAATGCCGACGCCGATATGCCGCACCATCGCCTGAACCACTTCGAGGTCATCTGGCGTAAACGGGTCGCCACTGGCTTTGCCTCCAAGAACTACCAGTCCAGTCAGTTGCCCACGCACAACCATGGGAATGATAAGTTCGATTTGTTGTGTGCGGAGACCGCTAAGTGCCTCGTCGCTCGGCGCGTCTGCTTTGTTTGCGTCGAGCACGCCCTCAGTGGAATTGACGAGCGCTGTTTTGGTTCCAGTATCTATGAGGTAGTCGACGCCGTAATCCGGACTCAAACCCCGGGTCGCGAGGCAGTTGGTCCTTTCCAGATGTGCCGGAACTTCGAGCACGGCGCCGCGACGGATTGCCAGTGTACCCAGCAGCAAGTGCAGCGACGTACGCACCATCTCCATGAAGTCGCCGCTGTCAGCAATCTCCTGACCGAGATCGGCTAGCGCGCCAAAGGAGTGGATAAGTTTCTGTGTATTAGATTCCATTCAGTACTTAGTACTTGGAACTTTGTGCTTGGTACTTAGAACTTTGTAGTTATCTCAAGCGCCATTTGTCAAAACGACTGGCCCCAAAGTACAAGAACGAAGTACAAAGACCAAAGACAATCTTAATGACCCATCGCCTGACTTTGAGAGGAGCTGGCAGACAGTGTTGAGAGAGCTTCCTGTTCATTCGCGGCGAGCACAACGTGTCGCGTCAGTCCCAGCATTTCAAAAAGTTGGACCGTCTCGTTATTTACGTCAGAGAATACCACCAGCGCTCCGCCTTTTTCTGCAATGTCGATGATGCCCAGCAGAATGGAGATGCCGATGCTATTAACGAGTTCGGTGTCACTGAAATCTATGACCAATGCGCGGGCCCCGGAATCGAGTTGCTTCTTGCATTCCCGCTCGATTCTTTCCCCGGTCAGCTTATTCAAGTAGTCGCTGGCGTAGACAACAGCGGTGGTGCCGACGCAGTGCGAGCGAACGTTTGATTTGATGGATTCTCCCATTGTCTCTTCTAACTGACTCTTACGAACTCTGGCGGAGATACTTAGTCATCCGCAAACTAGTTCCCTCGTCCACCCGTTCAAACTCAACTTCGTCCATCAGTGTCTGGATGAGTTTCAATCCCCAACCTCGGCGGTCGGCAAGCGCTTGCGATTCACCTGTGGTCGTCTCTTCCTCGCCCTGAGAATTGCCCATAAAATTAACGGGCAGGATGCCTCTACTAGAAATCGTTATGGACAATCTATCATTTTCGACCTGAAATCGTTGATATATTTTTCGATCGGGACTCAGGCTGTGCTCCGAGGCGTTAATACACGCCTCGACGACGGCGGTCTTTATTTGGTTGATTGCCTCCGCTGTAAAGTTGAGCCGGCGAGCAACTTGCTCAACGGCGCTGGCGGCTAACAGTTCATTGTCGGCACCCATTGGAAAAACAAGTTGAAACTCATTGGCAGCGTCCGACTGTCGCAATTCGCCCGTGCCTAGACGGTCAGTCAGGATGTCAAACTGTTGCCGACTCGATCCAAAAACATTGCGCGACAGCAGCAGTTCAATGGCTTCCGGTGCAAAGCCTTCGTTGGCTATCAGCCAGATTTGCGCTCTGATAAGACCCGATTTACGCGCCAGGCCATCAAGGAGGTCAAGCCACTTCTGGACCAGTGCGGCATTCGCCTCAAGTTTGCTCTCGACCCTGGCCACCAGCCAGACAATCTCGTTTTGGTTCGTGTACACACCACCGGAAAACGCGTGCGCAACGACGGAACTCTCTTCACCGAATGGTCGCAGTGCCGAACTAAGTGACACGCCACTCGCAGTATGAAAGACCTGGGGCAGGCGTACAAGATTTGTGTCGGCGTCAAGACCGGCGGCCGTTTCTTCCGCACTGGTCCCTTTGTACGCCGCAGCAAATTCAGCGTAATGAAACAGACAACTGGGCACCAGCTGCGAATTGAATTTGCCGAGCAGCTCGCGCAGCGGCAGGCTGGCGGCGCGGCGATAGTGGTGCGCGATGGTTTGAGGCGCCCGCTTGAGCGCAGCGGCCATTACGTCCGCTACGACGAGCGCTCGCGGCTCGCGCAGGGCGTCCAGTCGAAAGCGACTCTTCAGATAATCTCGCCAGAGCGTGGAGTTGCTGGTGATGTCGATCGTCTCGCCGTCACAGTTAATGAGCTCCTGGATATGGAGTAGCCACAGCAGCTGTTCGATCCTGGCGCTGTCCAGCTTCAAACGCCGGCGCAGACCCTCAAACTGCGCACCGCGCTTGCCTTCGGGCATTGCTTCGCAAAGCAGGCGGATTACTGAGGCTCTAATCTCAGGGTCCGGAGCAATGTGCTCAAGCACCGATGAAAAGTACCGGTTGAGTCGCCCGCCCATCAACTCATCCACATACAGCCGTTCGCAGGCGAGATAAGAATCGAGTGCGAGACGCTTTTCACCGGCTGCTTGCAGTATTGACGTGATGAAGAACGGACTGCCTTCTAACTGTTGGACCAGAAGGTCCCTCGTCTCGTCCGTTAGTGAAACCTGTTGTCTGCGCGCCGTCGCGGTAATCAGATTTCGAGCGTCATCATCTCCGAGTTGTTCCAGTCGCATCAGCGCCAGCGCATCCGTTTTGCATCCGGCGCGCGCCACCGCATCGAGTACCTCTCGTCGCAAGCCGGCAAGCACGAATGGATTGCCGCCTGACCTGAGTGCCCTGACAATTTCAATTGCAAAAGGAATGGAAGAGTCGGAGTAGGTACCCAATTGCACGGCGTCAAACATAACAAAGGGCCGCACATCCCTTGCTGGAACGCGGTCCGGAGCAGTAAGACAAAACCGCACCAGTTCCCTATCGTCTTCGCCGAAGCGTTGCAGGTTATAAGCGTCGACCAGCTCTTCGATCCAGACAACATCCGCTGCCGGCGCAAGTTTGACGAGATCGTTTAGCGTTAACGAAGCGCGGCAGAGCTCCGGTTCATCGCGACGATAGGCGATGTATTGCAGCAGGAAAGTATTGAGGAATTCAATCGCTGCGCTGACGACAGTCGTTTCAGCCTGCGGTAGGGCAAAATAGATTGGAACAACCTCTTCGCGGCGACTAAACAGGCTGTCAAACGTCTGCCGCAGCAACTCTGAAACACCTGCCAGCGGCGCCAAAAGAATGAGGAGCCCATGAGCTTCGCGAGCTTCTTCGGAACGTCCCTGGCCGTTCGACCGTCGGGCATGCGAAACGAGCCGCTCAAGCTCGGCCGTTCTGCCAATAAACTCGTCGCGCCTAACGCGGCCGAGAATCTGGTATCCATCATTATTGCGGTTGTGGTTCATGAAGCGGCCGCTTAAGCTCGGAAGATTATCGGCGTAAAACTCGATCCGGTTCTTACCTTGAGATTTGGCTGTGTAGAGCGCGCGGTCGGCGGCCGCAATTACTTTTTCTCCAGTGTCGATATGCTTGCCCAAGGTAGAGATTCCAATGCTGATCGTGACATTCCCTCTCGGCTGGGATTTGCCGAACGGATACTCTTTTTCTGCAACCCGCTGGCGCATGCGCTCAGCGATTACTCCCGCTTCGCTTAGCGAAGTTTGCGGCAACAGAATGCAAAACTCTTCGCCGCCATAGCGGCAGGCAACGTCGGCGGAGCGCAGCGCCGCCTTCAGCGCATGGGCTGTGATCTTGAGCGCAACATCACCCGCCTGGTGCCCGTTGCGATCGTTGTAACTTTTGAAGTCGTCGATGTCGATCATCAGACAACTCATGGCATAGTCGTATCTTTCTGAACGGTTCAGCTCATCGGTCAAGCGTTCTTCAAGATAACGACGGTTAAGCAATCCAGTGAGCGGATCGGTTATCGACATCAATTGGAATTGGGTAGCGCGTTCACGCCACTCAGCACCTTCCAGTGCCACGGCGATTTGCGGCCCGAGTATCTCCAGCAGGCTCAGGTCGACATCATCAAACTTATCGTCGCCGATTTTGTCAGCAACATTTAGTACTCCAATTTTCCGACCTCTCATCGTTATCGGGTAACTAATAAAAGATTTGGTTCGGTACTTTCGTTCAGCCGGCGCCGCGGTAAATCCAGCGGTTTCGAGATCACTGACCACCAGCGCTTTTCCCGTTTCCAGGACGCCACCGGAAATGCCTTCGCCAATGCGGCGCGGGATGACCTGATCAATCGGTACGGAAAAGCCTGCTGCAGATCTCAAACTGATTTCGCTTGAGTCCTCGTCGAACACCCACAGCGAAGCGCGCTCCGCCTTGAGAAGTTCCATTGAGTGTTTGAGAATTGCCTGATAAGTCTTCTCCGGTTCGCGCGAGCTGATGCGCTCAAGGAAGCGTTGCAGCGATTCAGCTAGTTGCGAACGATGATCTAGTTCACTGCGAAGCCGATCGACTTCGCCTTGCAGATCGGGCGAACGTTCAACCTGAGTTGCAGAGCCACAGCGCCCGGGGTCAAAGCGGTTATCGCCTCGTCCGGCTCAGGCGCCGCTGCTGCGGGAGCGGGAGTCGCGGCGTTAAAAGTTCTAACCGCCTTTTGCAATCGCTCGGACAATTGATCCAGACGCTGCGGCTCGGCAAATATCACATTCTCAAATGGCTCACTGGCAAGCAGGTCGTTTAACTCGCCGGCGCGAAACCGCTCGACCAGATTGCGATAGTCCTCAGCGCTCACAAATGCCCGGCCACCGATTGCGGCGAGATTCTGTTCTTTGCCGATGTGTACCGGCATCGTAAAACACTGCAGTCCTGCGTGGCATTTGTAATTAACTGCCGAGCCGGCGCTAAGCGCGCGCCGATGAGCGTCGCCGCAATAGGGATCGCAAAGAGCAACGTACTCCATTGAAGACTGGAAGGCGTGGCAGATTGAATTGTTGTTTGAAGCTACCAGGGCGGGAGGCTGTCGGCCGTCTACGAGTAGAACGGAAAGGCCGGTTGTCGCGGCGAGTTTTTGTTGTACCGGTACCCAACCTGCCGGAGCATCCTCGGGATGTTCCTGCTCGATGGGAGACAATTCGTGATGAACAGCTACTTCCGGAACCGACCTGGTCGATTCAAGTCGCGACTCTTCAACGCGCCTGGAGGCACTCTTCTTTGATTCCTTTTGCCGATTGGTCAAATCTGGGCGGTTTCGCTGGGGCATGCGGTAAATCAGTATAGATTCGGTTAAAGACGCTAACAATCGCCTTGAAATCGCAACTGGATAGCTGAAAATCCGGCGCGATTAATAGACAACACAAGTTACCCTATTGGTATACGACCAATATAGGCCTCTTTTCATCTGTCGACGGACTGGAAAGGGCTGGGTTTTCCTTTGTTTTCCGGGGTTTGTCGCAAATGTGAATGACTCCCCTATTCACACCGTCGCTTCAGCTGCTGATCCGCGTGAGGAACTGCTCGCTGACAACGGTTCCAGCGGGTTTAGGGTTCTTGAATCTCTCTCAGTTCTGCAGTACCGATGAAGCGCCGTGTGAGAAGGGCTTGCCTCAAAGTCGAAATGCACTATCTGGCAGTTGAGTTTTGATTAGGCCCAACGGGGTATCACATAGGGGCGGATCAAGCGATCATCTCTTGTTCCGTGGCTTGCTGAGCGGCAACGAGTCCGGGGGCGTCGCCTGGAGCCACTCGCTCAATGTCAGGCTGCTCAGGACTGATACGAATGCAAGCAGCAAAGTGAGCTGGCTTCACCTCAACCAGCGGCGGAACAATTTGCTTACAAGCTTCGATCATGTAGGGACAGCGCGTATGAAAACGGCAGCCTTGAGGAGGGTTGATCGGCGAGGGAACGTCGCCCTCAAGAACAATTCGTTGGCGTTTTGCCTCCACCTTCGGATCCGGCACCGGCACCGCGGAGATGAGTGCCTTCGTATAAGGCATTAAGGGATCTGCATAGATTGTCTTCGCGTCGGCAATCTCGACGAGTTTGCCGAGATACATCACCGCCACGCGATTCGAAACGTGACGAATTGCCCGCAGGTCATGAGAGATGAACAGGTAGGTGAGATTCTTTTCGCGCTGCAGCTTTTCCAGCAGATTCATTATCTGTGCCTGGATGGAAACGTCGAGGGCCGAAATCGGTTCGTCGGCAACGATAAAGTCCGGGTCGACGGCAAGTGCGCGCGCAATGCCGATGCGCTGCCGCTGCCCACCGGAAAACTCATGGGGGAAGCGCTTGATAAAGCGTTTGCTCAAGCCGACAGTCTCCAGAAGCTCCTGCACTCGCTGGTCCGCTTCCCTTCCGCTTTGCGAGTTTGAATGTTTCGAGAGGTTCACCAACGATTTGTCCCACAGTCATCCGGGGATTGAGTGAGGCGTACGGATCCTGAAAAATTATTTGCAGGTGCCGGCGATGCTCTCGCATTTCTCGTTTCGATAGGTGCGCGAGATCCTGATCGCGATAAAGCACCTGCCCGGAAGTTGGCTCAGTGAGACGGAGAATCGCGCGGCCGAAAGTTGACTTGCCGCAACCCGACTCGCCTACGAGACCGAGTGTTTCGCCGGGATAGATGTCAATGGTTACACCGTCCACCGCCTTGACTACGCCGCTGCGGCTGCCACGTATATCGAAATGAACCTTGAGATCGCGTATGGCAAGCAAAGGCTCGCCGCCGCCATCGTTAATTGCAGGTGGCGCCGGGGTCATGTTCAAGTCTGTCTCGCTAATACTCATCTTGGTTCAACGGAACCTGCATAAGTTGCAGTTCAAGCTCTAGATCATCGGTCCGACAAGTGATTGTCTGACGCTGGCGTCTCGACCGCAAATGGCGCGAAGCGAAAAATTGGGGGAACTTTCTAGCCTGCGCGCCTTCGGCGCCTTGCGGCAGGACGCTCCGTCCAGACAATCACTTGCACCGTTCCTCAATCCTGCCTCCTGCTTCACATTTCCGAGACTGACTCCTCATAAACTTCCTGCGCGAAATGGCAGAGCGAGAAATGTTCCGACGTTAATTCTACAAACGGTGGAAATTCCCGCGTGCAAATCTCCTCAGCGCGCTGGCAGCGAGGCGCAAACGGACAGCCCGCGCGGCAGGTGAGCCACATCGGGCGGCAAGCCGGGAATCTGGTAGAGCTCACCTTGTTCCTTCAGCGGATCGGGCACGGAACGCATTAACCCCTGGGTATAAGGATTACCGGGCCGCGCAAACAATTCCACTGTCGGCGCCTGTTCAAAAATCTTACCTGCATACATCACGATCAGGTGATCAGTCATGCCGGCAACCACACCGAGGTCATGTGTAATCAAGATCACACTGGTGCCCGTTACTTGCTTGAGTTTCTTAATCAACTCAAGAATCTGGGCCTGGATAGTGACATCGAGTGCTGTTGTTGGTTCATCGGCTATCAATAGCTCGGGCTCGCATGATAGCGCCATCGCTATCATCACGCGCTGACGCATGCCGCCGGAAAACTCGTGGGGGTAGTTATCAACGCGCGCTCGCGCCTCAGGGATACCAACTGTCTCAAGCATTTTGATGGCGTGCTCGTAGGCCTGATTCTTTGTGTGGCCGAGATGGAGTCGAGTCACTTCCATCATCTGTCGCGAAATCTTCATGAACGGATTCAGCGAAGTCATCGGATCCTGAAAGATCATCGCAATGCGCCGGCCGCGAATTTTGCGCACCTCGCTTTCCTGAAGCGAGAGGATATCGACTCCGTCAAGCAGGACTTCGCCGGCAACAATTCGTCCGGGCGGCTCAGGTATTAAGCGAATGATGGAGAGATTTGTAACTGACTTGCCTGATCCGGATTCACCCACAATTCCCAGTGTCTCGCCGCGCTGCAGTTGAAACGAAATGCCGTCGACGGCTTTCACCTCTCCGTCTTCGGTGTCGAAGTAAGTGCGCAGGTTCTTAACGTTAAGAAGATTTCCGTTAGTGTTGGTCATACCTGATACGAACTGAACTGATACTTTGAACTTGGTACTTTGTACTTTGAACTTTGAGTTCTTTGAACTTTGTTTGTTTCGGATCGGCTTAAACACTTTCTTAGGCCAACGTCAACGAAAATTCAAAGTACAAAGAACCAATTACAAAGTTCAGATTAGAACTCCTGCTTACTGTCTGCTTCCCTGCGGATCAAGCGCGTCGCGCAAACCATCGCCCAGGAAGTTCAAAGAAAAGAGCGTTAACGCCATGGTCACGCCCGGAAAGACAAGTTGCCACGGGAAGATACCGATGTTTTGAATACCGTCACTGGCCAGACTGCCCCACGAAGCCAGTGGCGCCTGAACGCCAAAGCCCAGAAACGAAAGGAAGGCCTCGGTCAGCATCACGGTCGGAATGGTCAGGGTGGCATAAACGATAACCGGACCGAGGGTGTTGGGCACGATGTGCCGGAAAATAATTCGCGGAGTCGAAACGCCTGTCGCTCTCGCCGCCAGTACAAACTCCTGGTTCTTCAGCGACAATACCTGCCCGCGCACAATGCGCGCCATCGTCAACCACGACACAGAACCGAGCGCGATGAATAGAAGGATCACCTGTCCGCGAGCAGTCTGGCTCTTAAACACCGAAAGCAAAACGATCACGATAATGATGTAAGGGAGTGAATAGAGGACGTCGACCGCGCGCATCATCAGATTATCAATGCGTCCGCCAAGATAGCCTGCGGTCGCTCCATAGCTGACGCCGATGAGAAGCGAAACCAGCGTAGCAATAATGCCGACCATCAGCGAGATTTGGCCACCCTGCAGCACGCGCGCCAACAAATCACGACCCTGGTTGTCCGTACCCATTGGGTGCAGCCAGGAGAACGAACCATCAGAAGCCCTTAGTGGTGGAGTCGACCGTAAGTGACTCGCGCCGGCGGGAATCAGATCCGGCGTTATTCCAGTGAGTTTCCTGATAACGAAGGGTCCGAACACCGACGCTGTCGTGATAAGAAGGACTACAATCATGCCGAATACGGCGAGCCGGTTTTTTAGCAGGCGCCGCCAGGCATCGCGCCAGAGCGAAGTGCCGGCAATCACGTCGCCTCGTTCCGCTGCCAGCACGTCCGCATCTGCCAACGCAAACTCCGGCGCAGTGTGGATGATGTCACCCTCGCGATAACTGAGTGCGGGATCCGGTGTCAACCCGGGTTCGGGTTGGTCATGGTCGCCGGGAATTCTTGGTCTGTCTTCGTTCATTTCCATCGTCAAGCAAACTGTCAGCTTGCTCGTCGTTTGTCACCGCTCAGCTGTGCACTTTCCAAGAGAAGCAAACTAGCGGTCTGCTTTACTTCAATAGCGGATGCGCGGATCGAGATACCCATAAGCGATATCGACGAGCAGGTTCATCAGCAAGAGCGTGATGGCCACAAATGCGACGATGCCGAGAATCAGAGGCTCGTCGCGATTTAGCGATGCCTGAATGAAATAGCTTCCCAGGCCGGGCAATACGAAAATGCGCTCAACTACAACGGTACCGGTAACGAGAAACGCCAGCGCCGGCCCGGTGTAAGAAACGACCGGCATCAGCCCGCCTCGCAAGGCATGTCGAATTACTACCTGCGCTTCGCTCAATCCTTTCGCGCGAGCGGTGCGAATGTAATCAGAGCGAAGAACTTCAAGCATGCCGGCGCGCGTCAGTCGTGCGATGTAGGCCATGTAGAGACCCGACAAGGTCAAGACGGGAAGGACGACATTGCGACTGGGAAAACCATTCCAGCGCGAGGGCGGGAACCAGTAGAGCGTAAGCGAAAAGATAAGAATCAGGATCGGTCCCAGCACGAAGTTTGGAACTGAAATCCCAAACATTGCCAGCGCCATCGAGGCATAGTCGCGCTTGGAGTTTGGTTTCAAAGCTGCGATTGAGCCGGCAGTTATTCCCACCACCAAGGCTAGCAGATAAGCGAGTATCCCGATCGTGGCGGAGACCGGAAGAGAGCGGGCGATGATTGCGTTCACTGACTGGCCTTCGTATTTCAATGACGTGCCAAAATCAAAATGCCGCACGATGTTCCAGATGGTATGACCATACTGCTCGTACCACGGCTTATCGAGTCCATATTTTTCGCGAATGTTTTTTTCTATAGCCGCAGGAATGGCTTTTTCGCTTATGTAGAAATTTCCCGGGGCCAGGCGGATAAGTCCCCAGGTAATTGTGATTACCACCAGGATCGTTGGGATGGTGATTAGCAGCCGGCGAATGATGAAGCGAAGCATGTTTTGTGGGACAAGCATTGCTGCCTGTCTAAGCTAGTCGTAGGTCAATGGCAACATGAAGGGCGGTTTTCCATTTTCGCACTTCTCATTTGCCATATCACGGAACCATCACCAGGTTCGCATGGGTCAGGCGATGAAAAATGTAAACTGGGCAATGACTAATGGAAATCTTTCGCCTCTTGATCCTCGAGCGTCGCCCCAGGTTGGACAGCCAGGAAGGGCTGACCTACTTATCTGACAAACTCGGAACTCCGTAGTCCCACTTCGACGAATCGCGTTCGATGTAGACAAACTTCCAGGGGTAAAGAGACGCAGCATTAGGATACATTCCCTTGACATACGGCTTCTTCAGCCAGTTAACCGCGAAAGTCTCGATCGGAATCACAGGTTGATTGTCTAACAGATACTTCTCGGCTTTCGCCAGCAGCTCGTAACGCTTTTGTTGATCAAGAGTGCGATTCGCTTCGTTGAGCATCGCCACATATTTCGGATCAAACCAACCACTGCCACTGGAGCCATCCGGAGTCGAAAAGAGTCCAAGAAAGGTAAAGGGATCCATGTAATCGGCGCTCCACAATCCAACCGCGAAGCCCTTGTACTCAAGCTTGTTTCGCGCCGGCAGGAACGTCTTGAACTCCATACTTCGCAGCGGCACGGTGATCCCGAGGTTCTGCTTCCACTGTGCCTGCATAAACTCCGCCATTGCTTTGTTGGAGGAATTGGTATTGAAAATATATTCAACTTCCCCGACCGGAAAGTCCTTACATTGAAAGCCATTGCCTTGTTTGGTTACCGGAAACCCGGCCTCGCCCAGCAACTTCCGCGCTTGCTCCGGATCGAACGGGTCGCCCTTCGGCTGCGGATAACCTACGAAGATTCCTTCTGGCGTAAACGCCGACAGAGGCTTGGTAACCAATCGCGATGTCGCATAGCTGACTTTGTCGATGGACATGTTGAAGGCGCGACGAACACGAATGTCGTTCATCGGTGGCTTTGTGACGTTGATATTCACAAAGGCAATCGCTGCCTCCGCGCCGTCCATGTAATCCTTTTTTGGTCGAACTACTTGCAGCCATGCGTTCGGCACAGCGTGATTCAGGACGGCGTCAGCTTCTCCAACCTTATAGAGATTCAGACTGGTTGGATTGTCCTGAGACACAAAGAAATGAATTTCATCCAGATGGACGTTTGCCGCGTCCCAGTAGAGCGGATCGCGCTCGACTACGAGCTCGCTATAAGGGATCCAGGCTTTCATCTTGAATGGGCCGCAGGTCACAATGTGTTCCGGCTGGGTCCATTGTTCGCCGTATTTTTCAACGATTTTGCGCGGCGCCAAACGAAAGAGCTGATGTCCAAGCAGGCCCAGGAAATAAGGCGCGGGTTGAGAAAGAGATATGCGTACCGTGTAGTCGTCAACAGCTTCGACGCCAATATCCTCGCCGGTTACGGGCACAAACTCCTTGCCCTTGAGCGCCGCCTGAAGTTTCGCATTCCCTGCCAGCAGTTTGTTGCGGGCAGCCTCATCTCCCGGCAGAGTAAGCCTCGGGGGAGCATGCATCAACTGATGAAAAGCCGAATCCGGGGCTCCGGATGCTTTTACATCCGGACCCTGAAGTGATTCTGGTCCAATCGCCCCGGAGGCATACTCAGAGGCGATCGCGCTGGTCGTGCCGGCGTTCGGAGTCGAGCCCTCCGCCGGCGCACTGTCGGCAACATCCTTTTCCAGGACAAACTGGTTGGTTCTTGTATCTCTTGCGAAGACGGCCTTACGGTTGTAAGCCTCTGCGTAATTAATGTAGTAAGCAAGGTAGGCATTCTGGGATGCCAAAGCCGGCGATACGCCACGACGAACGCTGTAGACGAAATCCTGAGCGGTAATCGGATCGCGATTTGACCAGACGGCATTGTGGCGCAGGTGGAAAACGAATTCCGAGGAATCGTTGCTGATATCCCAGCGCTCGGCTAAGGCGGGAATCGGCTGGAGCGTTCGGGGATCGTAATCAATCAATCCCTGATACAGCGCCATGTAGATGCGCGCTTCGGGTTGACCGGTGCTGATCGGAGGATCGAGCGATCCGGGTTCGTCACCGTTTACGTAACGCAGAATGTTTTGCCTGGGGGGATCGTACTGCCGTAGAAGTCGCCGGTAGTTGCGGTCACACGGCAGGATATGGTGCCAAACCCAAAAGAAGCAATCGCAACCGCCGCGATTATTTTTTTTAGATAGACTCTTCGGAACAAATCGCGTTGCAAGGCTTTCATCACAAGCGGAACTTAACACGCGAAAAGTCAATTGAGCAAGATTTAAGCGTGGTTGCCGGGCTTGAGATTCTCTGTGTTTACACTGAGAGTAGTCGGCGGCTAGGGACTACCTTTGCCTGCCCCAGCTTGTTTCCAATCGGTATTTACTCGCACCGCCTTCAGCGAAGGCGTATCCAGCACATTGCTATCAAAGCCCAACACGTAAGGTTTCACCAAAGAGTATGACGACGCAAAATAGATCGGCATCGCGCTCAACTCTCTCAAGGCCTGCGTTTCAGTTTCAATCGGTTGCTGCGTGAGTAAACCTTTCTCTTTCAGCTTCGCTGAGTCAGCGGAAGGCGCCGCGTCTTTCCCCGGCGAGGGAGCTGCTTGGGAGGCCCGGGCGCCGTCCGGGAATAGCATGCGAATGTTGGTCAGCTCGTCGGTGGTTTGCATCACGAGTCCACGTCTAACGACATCATAATCACCTTCACGAATCGCCGCTTCGTACTCATCCCAGTTCTTGATTACGATCTCAGTTTCAATGCCCAGCACGTTGCGCCACATCGTCGCCACCGCCTGCGCAACCAAACGCTGCTGCTCATTTCGGTTGATAAGCAAGCGAACCTTGGGAAAGTCTCTGCCACCCGGGAAGCCGGCCTCTGTCAGCAGTTCCTTAGCGCGTTCGTATTCTTTTTCCAGCACCTCTGATTTATTAACTACGGGCGCCTGGGTGTTGGAAACCGTCTCGGGAAGAAAGCGCTTGGCCGGTTCGGTGGCGCCACCCATCTCATCAGCGCTAATGCGGTCGCGATCGATCGCAATGGCCAACGCCTCGCGCACACGCACATCGTCAAACGGCTCGCGGGCGCTGTTGAAACTGTAATAGGTCAGAGCGCCGTAAGTAGTGCGATGGAAATCCTCGTAAGGTGTTAGGAGTTTAATCGCCAACGGTTCAAACGCGGCGTTGGTAACTGCGTCAACTTCACCGGCTCTGTATGCGGCCAGCGCCGACTCAGCATCCTTCTCGCCTACAAACGACACTTGCTGCAGCGACACCTGATCCTTGTCCCAGTAAGTGTTGGCGCGTTCCAGCAGCACCCGAGCGCCCTCAGTCGCGGCGAGCGAGAACGCGCCGTTTGAAATCAGGCCTCTTGCCTCTAACTTGTTGTTGCTGCCGTCGTCCTTGACTTTTACCGGCCGAAAAACCGGATGGGCCACGAGCGCAGGAAAGTTCATGTCCGGTCGGCGCAAATGGACGCGCAGCACCCGATCGGAGATAGCCTCGACTCCAAAGGTACTGGGCTTGTTTGGCTTCAGTGGGCCAATGGAAGCGGGCAAGGCAAGCACATTAGCGGGGTTCTCCTGTCGCGCCCCTTCAATGTTAGCCATCAGTTCCGTGTGCGGAGCCAGGTCTCCAATACTCATGGTGCGGCGCCACGAGCGTACAAAGTCAGACGCAATAACCGAGTCGCCATTCGACCAGCGGGCGTCATCACGTAAATAGAACGTCCAAACGCGGCCGCTCATCGAAGCTTCCCAGCGCATCGCAACCGCAGGGACAGGGGTTAGAGAATGGGGATCGTAGTCGGTGAGACCTTCGAAAATCGCCCTCACCAGATCTGTATCGGGCGGCGCGGCCGCGAAAGCGGGATCGAAGGTTTGCGGTAGGCCGCCGTCACTCCAATTGAACTTCTGTTCGCGCGGAACCACAATTCGGCCGTAGTAGCGCTCGAGTTTTTCATTCAGAAAGCACCCGGCATGACTAAGCGCCAGCGCCAGCAAGAGCAGGCTGATGACGAAAGTCTTGAGTTTCCTGTGATTGAAAAGCCTTCGGATTAACGTCATTTATGCGCACGACCTAAAGTGACTTTGTAATAAGATTTTTGCCGGTCATAGGCGCGCAGCGCCGGCATGAATTTAGCCCGGCGTTTGAACCCCGGGGAAGCATAAAGCTTGTTGTCATCGGCGCGTAGCGACGCTTGAACCCGAATGTGTCTCAACCGTCACTACACGACGGAGGCTACGAGTCCCTTGGATTCCGGTGTCGAAACGCCGGGCCGAATTCATGCCGACGCCACGCGTCGAAGAGATCACCAATCAACCTGTTGCCCTACCCTTCCGGTCCAGGTCCTGCCGAAGTTTGCCGTAAACATAAACGGCATTGCGCCGGGCCGCCTCAAATCCGTCAGAGGTGTCAATCAGATAGTCGGCTAACTTCTTCTTCTCTTCCTGCGGCATTTGCGACGCAATTCGTCGCTCCGCTTCCTCACGTTGTAGCTTGTCTCTAGCCATCAGACGTTCAAGTTGAATGTCCGGACGACAATGGACCACGATTAACTTGTCGAAACGTTTGTAGCCGCCGGACTCGATCATCAGGGCAGCGTCGACAATTGCGATTCCATCCGGGTCCAGGGCTTCCCATTCGCGCAACCGCTCGTCCTGCCGGGCGATGATGTACGGATGGAGAATGGAATTCAGCGCAGCGCGTTTACCAGCATCTGCGAAGACGAGCGCGCCTAGAGCTACGCGATTAAGTGTGCCGTCGGTTTTAACAACACTCTCACCGAATTTCTCTTCGACTTCTCGCAAGCCCGGCGAACCTGGTTCCACAACCTCGCGAGCTGTTTCGTCGGCATCGAGCACGCGGCAGCCGAGCTCCTCAAGCACGCCCGAAACGAACGACTTTCCCGTGGCGATCGATCCTGTTAAGCCAGCACGCAGCATTGAGCATTAATCAGTGTGCCGTTAGGGGTGTTTGCTGTTGTAGTCAGCAATGAACGCCTGAGTAACATCCATGGCTTGGTTCACAGTTAATACGGCCGGCATCAGCTTGCTGATATCAAGGATCATCGTTAGACCGTTTTGGTTCGCATATTGAATCAGCGCGTTTCCTATGTCGTTTGAAACCGGACCCACCACATCGCTGTAGCGTTTCTCAAACTCGGCTTGGGCCTGCTCTTTCTTGTATTTGAGGTCACGTTGCAGGCGTTCGCCCTGGTCCTGCTTGGCCCTGATGGTTTCAGCACTCACAATCGAGTTGTTGCCGGTAAGTTTGGTAATGTCGTCTGCTATCACCTTGATTTGACTCTGAAGGTTGCGAAGCTCGGTATTTTTACCCTCAAACTCTTTCTGTACAGTATTAACTGCAGCGAGGTAGCGTTTGATGCCGGCTTTTTCATCGCCGAAAAGGGTGGTGTCGACGACCGCAATCTTTGCTGCCGGGACATTTGCCGGTTGAGCAACAGGGGCCGGTTGCGTCACCGCTGGTCGTGCTGGTGTTGGTTGCGGCGCCGCTGGTCGCGTAGGTGTGGGGGTCGCGGCTGGTCGCGTAGGTGTGGGGGTCGCAGCTGGACGTGCCTGCGCAAAGGTGGGCGTAGATGCGCCGATCGCGATTACGCACGCCGCCGCGATAACAATAATTCTGCTCATGTTCGTTTAGTGCTCCTTAAAGTTTTGTAAAAGACAGTTCAATGCTTAGTGGCTAGGCGTGCCCTCTTCGTTGCCGCGCGGCATTTAGAGTATTGCGCATCAGCATCGCTACGGTGAGTAGGCCAACTCCTCCAGGGACTGGCGTTCGTCGACCGGCAACTTCGTCCGCTTCACAGGGATTAACGTCACCGACAAGCGTGTAGCCACGTTTCGAGACGACTTCCAGCCGCTTCTCGGCCTGGTCACCAAACATTTGCCGCACCGTTTCCACGTCGGTGATCTTGTTCATCCCGACGTCAACTATCGTCGCGCCCGGCTTGATGTGCTCACGCGCGATGAAACCGGGACGCCCGATTGCCACCACCAACAGATCCGCCTGACGGGTGACTGCCGGAAGGTTTCGTGTGCGGGAATGGCAAATTGTAACCGTAGCATCCCGCTGTAAAAGCAGCTGGGCCATAGGACGGCCCACGATCTGGCTGCGACCGACCACGCAAACGTTCTCGCCCGCGATGGGGATATTGTTCCGGACGAGCAGCTCAATTATTCCCGCCGGGGTACATGGCACAAGCGTAGGCCGGCCCATTGATAACCGGCCGATATTAACCGGATGAAACCCGTCGACATCTTTTTCAGGATCGATTGCTTCAATGATCGCGCTCTCGTCAATTGCTGCCGGTAGCGGTAACTGCACGAGAATCCCATCCACATCGCCGCGTCCGTTAAGTGACTTAATAAGATCCAGTAACTCGGTCGCAGTGGTGGTCGCGGGGAGCGCGTGATGCTCGGAGCGGATACCAACTTCTTCACACGCGCGAATCTTGTTTCTTACATAAACGGCTGAAGCCGCATCGTCCCCCACCAGAACTGCCGCCAGACAAGGTCCGACCTGGTGCTCGCTAACGAACTTCGCGACGTCGCGTGCAACCTCCTGCTTAATCTGTTCGGCAACTGCCGCTCCGTCCAGCATCTTTGCCCGCGCCGGAGATTTTGCATTGTTCATGAAAGAGTATTGACTAATAGCTCAGGTTAAATTTCAAGTGAACGGCATCCTAGCATACGTGCTCGCGATAAGCGGAAGGAGACTTGACTGAACAATTGAATATTCACAATCGTCCTGACAAAATCAGAACTGGGAGCGATAGCGACCAGCCAAAAATGCAAACGACGAAGAACTTCAACCGACCCGTTTCAATTTGAGCCTTTTCAAGTAACTTCTTTGGCTGGTCGCTACCACCACCCCACGCGGGCTGCCCGCGTGGGGACCCCGGTCCGCTCCCAGTTCTGATTTTGCTTGGGCCACGTTAAATCTTCGAAGGGTTCGAACTGACCCAGATCCATGTGAAGAGTCAAAGCCTGTTATTGCCGACGAGTTGGGTAGCGAACGGGTAGCATAAGTGGGAGCTAGGCAGACTCCGGCTACACGAGCGTGTATAGTTACAGCAAAAAATGAGTACACAAAGATCTCTCGCCACCGCCATTCTTTTTCTTTTCAGTTTCGCCTTGCTGGGGTTTTCAAGCTGTCAACCGAAACAACGCGTGCGCTCGCCGACCGAGAAACATTACGATCTCAAAGGCAAGGTCATAACTATAGACAAAGAAAGACGTGAACTGACCATCGCCCACGAAGACATAAAAGATTATATGTCGGGCATGACGATGGCTTTCAGCGTCAAGGACGAGTGGGTTTATGAGATTGCCGCTCCTGGCAACCAAATCACCGCCACCCTGGTAGTGGACGGAACACAGTCGTGGCTTGAAGATGTTGTAATCACCGAAGACAGCACACCTGTATCCGGCGCGCCGGCGGTTGAGGGAGCCGATCCAAACGTCGGCGACCAGGTACCCGACTACCGTCTGATCAATCAGGATGGCAAGACCATTCGACTGCAGGACTACAAAGGCAAGGTACTGCTGCTGACTTTCATTTATACGCGTTGCCAGGATCCCAATCAGTGCACTCTGATGAGTAGTAACTTCGCGGCCATCGATCAGGAACTGCAAAAGCAACCCGACCTTTACGGTAAGACGCATTTGTTAAGCATTAGTTTCGATCCGGCATACGACACACCGAAGGTCTTGCGTAGCTACGGCGCCGCGCACACGGGAAAATATTCAGACGAGACCTTCACTCATTGGGAGTTTGCTTCCGGAAGCGCAGACGAAGTGAAAGGCATCGCAAAATTTTTCGGACTTCGCTATTACCAGGACACTTCTTCCGGAACGGAGCAGGTTATTCACTCGCTGCGTACAGCGGTCATCGGGCCGGATGGCAAGATCGTTAAGGTCTATCGGGGAAATGAGTGGAAACCTGAGGATCTGATAAAGGATGTGCAGGGAGTGTTTACGGTTAAAATGTAGCCGGCTATGCCGTTCCGGTGCGCGGCAAGTCTCTGACTTGCCGAAAAGTCTCGATGCTAATCACGGTCTGTGACCGTCGAACCCTGGCCGGAGACCGGCTGTTCCAACTGGGAACCGGCAACTTAAAGACTTGCCGCGCACCCTTCGCGAACGAATCTCAACTCAAGCCCTTGATCTTCTTGATCTCTTCAGTCAGCACCGGCACAGCTTCAAACAGATCACCAACAATTCCATAGTCGGCAATATCAAAAATCGGCGCCTCAGGATCTTTGTTAATGGCTACGATTGTTCCCGAGTTCTTCATGCCGACGAGATGCTGGATGGCGCCTGATATTCCCAGGGCCACATAAAGCTTGGGAGCAACTGTTTGGCCCGAAGATCCGATTTGACGGTCGATAGGTAGCCACTCTGCGTCACAGATTGGACGCGACGCAGCCAGGTCGCCACCGAGTACCTCCGCCAATTTTTCTGCCAGCGCCAGATTGTCTTTGCTTTTAATGCCACGGCCCACGGCCACGATGACGTCGGCCTTGCTCAAGTCGACGGCTTGTTTGACTTCCTGGAACGGCGCTTCCGGTGTCATGCGAATCTCACTTACTTCGACCGGCATGTCCTCAATTTGCGCGCCGTTTCCCTTCTGCGCCTGATCCGGTCTGAAGGCGCCGGATTGAAAAGTTGCAAACACCGGCGCCGCGCCATCTGAAACTACGTCTGCGTCGAGTTTGCCGAGAAAAATTCGGCGGGTGAAGGTAATCACACTCCCGTTCACCTGTGCGCGAATACAGTCGCTGATTAGAGACTTGCCAAAACGTGCTGCGAGCTTTGGGGCATAGTCGCGAACCAGGTAAGTGTGGGGCATTACTACCAGCTGCGGGTCGAGTTTGCGCACGACGCTTTCCATCGCATCTGTGTAACCGTCGGGCGTGTAATCGGCCAGCTTGCCGTTGCTTGCAGTAACTACTCCGGCAAGATCGTAGGCTGCGATCTCCTGGGCCAGTGCGGCGACGTCCGCGCCCGGAATAACTGCGCGAACAGTCTGTTGCAATTGAGAGGCGAGACTTTGCGCCGCGGCAATTGCTTCCAGCGATGTCCTGTTTAATACGCCGTTACGATGTTCGATAAAAACGAGAATTCCGTCAGCCATTGATTAGTCCGTTTCATTTGTCCGATTTGCGGTTGTCTTTTTGACAGCGCTTAATACTGAGAACCAGCGCCTTCATTAAGCGTTGCGCGCCGTCCTCGTTTTGAAAATAAATTCCGCTGCCACTCGCAAGTCGCCCCGATTCGTGCTCAATGTTGTCCTCATAGGTTGTTCTCACACGCGCGCGGATCGTTTCTTTCAGTTTCAGGGTGCTGAAAGAAACGACATAAGCCGAAGCACCGATCTCGTCTACGCGAACTGAAGTTTGGTTCAAGGTTTTTAACGGAATCGTGATCTGAGCAGTCTCTTTGGATAAGAGTTTTCCAGCCTCGGATGATTCATGCGTCTCACGCCACTCGATCGCACACTTCTCGAAGCTATAGTCCTGGTATTTGTACGAATCAAACCTTGCAGCTCGTTGGCCAACTTCAGCGCTGTTTCCTTCAATAGCAGTGCCGAGCGATTTGAGGATGTCTTCTAACTTCGCGGGCTCGAGAACCTCATCCTTCTCCTGCGGCGACGATTGCAGCCGCCACTCGCCGGCACTAGCCCCCAAAACGCAGCTCGCACACACGACCAATAGCATCGCCTGGATAACGCGAGCGCTGCGTCTCTTGCTAGTCATGGTGTAGCTGCTCCTTAAAAAACGCGAGCTTCTGTATGTAACTTTTGCGCCAGCTCAACTGCACCGGACTTGGCATCGCCATTGCCGAGCAACTGCGTTTGCTTGGTCTTCTGCGGCAAGTAGATCTTCTCGATCCGCTGGTGCGAAGGACGCGCCACCACTTCCGCGGGCGGCGTGACTTCCTTGATCTCTTTTTTCTTCGCCGCCATGATGCCTTTCAAAGTTGCGTAGCGAATCTGGCTTATGCCTGACTGGATGGTAAGCAATGCAGGCATCGGCATTGTGTACCACTGATACCAACCACTTTCCAATTCACGCTTGACGCGGAGTTTCTCGCCGGAAGCGTCGACCTCGATAGCGATGGTGGCATGTGGTAGCCCGAGCAACTCCGCCAGGATCACGCCCGTTTGCCCATAACCGTAATCGTCTGACTGCAAACCTGTGAATACCAGATCCGGTTTTTCTTCGCGAATCGCCTCCGCCAGCAGGCTGGCTCCCGCATAGGGTGAGAGTGAACCAAGGTTATCACCGACTACATGAATGGCCCGATCAGCGCCGCGCGCGAGCGCGTCTTTGATCACACTCTTCACTCGTTGCGGCCCCATAGAACAGACTACCACCTCACCACTCAGCTTCTCTCTGACTCGCAGTGCTTCTTCCAGGGCATAGCCGTCCGATTCGCTAACCTCGAAAGACAGGTCGCCCTCTTCGATCCAGGTTCCTTCTTTATTGATTCGCAGTATCGCGTCTTTATTCGCGACCTGCTTCATCATTACGATAATCTTCATTTTGATTTCACTTGCCGATACTCATTATTGGACTTGGGTCTTTGGTCTTGGGTCTTTGATAAGAATATCAGGCATCGATCGATAATGAGTCAAAGACCAAAGCCCAAAGGCCCAAGACCAATGCTATTCATCGTACCTCTTAAACAACAACGCCGCATTCGTGCCCCCGAATCCAAAGCTGTTCGAAAGCGCATATTCAACTTCCGCCTCACGCGGTTGGTTGGGTACGTAGTCAAGGTCGCAATCGGGATCCGAATTTACGTAGTTGATCGTCGGCGGCAAAACTTTCCGGTAGAGACTGAGAACGGAAAACACACCCTCTATTCCGCCGGCAGCGCCGAGCAGGTGTCCGGTCATTGACTTTGTAGAGCTTACCGCCAGCTTGTACGCGTGGTCGCCAAACGTCTGCCTGATCGCCAGCGTTTCAAACTTATCGTTGTAGGGAGTCGAGGTCCCGTGAGCATTGATATAGCCAACCTGCTCCGGCTGAATACCGGCGTCACGAATTGTTTTCTGCATGACGCGAATTGCGCCCGAGCCGGTTTCATCAGGCATGGTCAGGTGAAACGCATCGGCGGTCATCCCGTAGCCAACCAGTTCAGCATAGATCCTGGCGCCACGACGCTTGGCCATTTCCAACTCTTCGAGAACCATTATGCCGGCGCCCTCGCCGATAACAAATCCATCGCGGTCGCGTTCAAACGGCCGGGAAGCGTGCTCGGGATCATCGTTGCGCGTCGATAGTGCTCGCATCGAAGCAAAACCCGCCACACTCATCGGCGTGATCGCCGACTCAGCGCCGCCGCAGATCATAACATCGGCATCACCGCGCTGAATGATCTTAAAACTATCGCCAATAGCGTGAGCGCCGGCGGAGCAGGCCGTTGCGGTAGCGGAATTTGGGCCCTTTAATCCATAGCGAATTGAAACCTGACCGGCGGCCAGATTTACAATCGCCGAAACTATAAAGAAAGGTGAAACACGGTCGGGACCATCATTCAAGAGCTTCGAGTGCTCTCGTTCAATCGCCCAGAAATCGCCGATGCCGCTACTAATGTAGGTGCCGGCATTCTCCGCCAGCTCCGCGGGAAACTTCCCTTCTTCGGTAAGCTCGAAGCCGCTGTCAGCCATAGCTTCGGTAGCGGCGGCAATGGCGTAATGAATAAAGGCGCCCATCTTGCGCGCCTCTTTCTTGGGGATAAACTTGAGCGGATCGAAGTCTTTAACTTCGGCGGCAAATTTGACTGAGAACTTCTCCGTATCAAATTTCTCAATGGGACCGACGCCATTGCGGCCGCTCATGAGCGCGGCCCACGTCGTTTCAACTGAATTGCCAACCGGTGTTATCAGGCCTAACCCTGTGACAACTACACGTCGTGCCAAATCAAAACTCCTTGAATAGAAGTGAAAAGTGAATCGTGAATCGTGAAAAGTGAGAAAGAAAGGACGGTGCTCGACCGTCTGAACTTTTCACTCTTCACTTATCACTTGTCACTTCTTGTGTTGGTCGATGTAGTTGTAGGCATCTCGCACGCTCTGGATCTTTTCCGCGTCTTCGTCAGGAATCTCGATGCCGAATTCCTCTTCAAAACGCATGACGAGTTCAACGGTATCCAAAGAATCGGCGCCCAGGTCGTCGATAAACCGGGCATTCGGTGTAACTTCATTTTCATCAACACCTAATTCGTCGACGATAATCTGTTTGACCTTACTCTCTATTTCTGGATCGGGCATTTCGTTTTGCTCCTCTTTAAAATATCAATTCACGGTAGGACAGAAATTTTTGTCTGTCCTCATCTAAGCACCTAAAACATCGACAGGCAAGAATGCCTGTCTTACTAAACACCAAGGTTCGCTGCAGTGCTCCTCAGGCTGGCGGCGTCCTCGACATTGAAACACTTTACTTCGCGACTTATCTGTCGCATCAAACCACTAAGAACTTTGCCTGGGCCGACTTCTACGAAGGTATCAACACCTTCCCTGATCAACAACTCCATCGACTCCAGCCAGCGTACTGGCGATGATACCTGTCTAACAAGTGCCTCTCGCGCAGCGGCGCCGCTGCGAACTATCGCGGCGTCAACGTTTGTGACCAGCGCTACTGCCAAATCGAGGAATTCTATGCCGTCAAGGTCTTTAGCCAGGCGCTCCTGAGCCGGCATCATAAGCGCGGAATGAAACGGCGCGCTGACGTTCAGCTTTAGAACTCGCTTCGCACCGCCGCTTCGCAGCAACTCGCTGGCCCGGTCCACCGCTTCCGTGTTTCCCGCTATAACAACCTGACTGGCGGAATTAATGTTCGCCGGCGCGCAGACCTGACCTTGCCCGGCTTCCGCACAGGCATTTTCAATTTCGCTCAGGCCGGCACCGATTACCGCCGCCATCGCGCCGATGCCCACCGGCACAGCTTCCTGCATGTAGCGGCCGCGCGATCTTACCGTTTGGGCCGCATCAGCAGCCGTCAGCGAACGGGCCGCAAACAACGCTGAATATTCGCCTAAGCTGTGTCCCGCCACAAAATCCGGTTGCGGGAATCCCTCCTCTTCCATGGCCCGAAGGGCCGCCGCGGAAACGCTGAAAATCGCGGGCTGCGTATTCTCCGTCAGTTGCAGATCTTCAGGAGACCCCGCAAAGCACAACTGCGAAACGGAAAAGCCAAGGGCATCATTAAGTTCTTCAAAGAGCCGCGCAGCTGCGGGGAAATTGTCAAACAGGTCTTTCCCCATCCCTGGATACTGCGACCCCTGGCCGGGAAAAATGTACGCTAGTGACATGTTGGTAAATAGTAAACAGTGAAAAGTGAAAAGTAAAAGTGAAGAGTGTATAGGCAAAGGCGAATGGTCAGTAAACAGTGGCAGCGACGTCCGATCGTTTTACCAGACTGCTGCCTGCTTAATAACTATTCACTTTTCACCATTCACTTTCACTGTTCTCTTTCTACCAGCGCACCAACACGCCACCCCAGGTTACGCCACCACCAAATGAAGCCATCAGCACCAGGTCACCCGGACCAATCTTTCCAGCTTCTACACATTCATCCAGCGCGATCGGAATCGACGCGGATGAAGTGTTGCCATGCATGGCAATGTTTGAATAGACGCGCTCACTCTCGACATTAAGCTTACTGGCCACACCATCCGTGATTCTCTGGTTCGCCTGGTGGGGAATAAAAAGCTTGACGTCGGCTGCGGTGACCCCGGCTTCTTCCAACACTTCTCGGGAGATGTCAGTCATCGATCGCACCGCAACTTTGAAGAGCTCATTGCCCTTCATCTTGAAAAAATGGTCGCCCGCAGCCAGCGTTTCGGCGGTGGCCGGTCGTCGCGTTCCGCCACCCGGCGAAAAAAGTTGTTCCTCATACCTTCCGTCTGACTTTATCCGAGCCGCGAGAATGCCCCGGTCTCCCTCGACGGCCCCGAGCACGGCCGCGCCGGCTCCATCGCCAAACAAAACGCAGGTATTGCGATCCGTATAGTCAACGTACTGCGTCAGAATCTCAGCCCCGATTACCAGCGCATATTTTGACTGGCCGGTGCGGACCATCGTATCCGCCAATGTTAAGCCATAAAGAAACCCGGAGCAGGCGGCCACAACGTCCATAGCCGCAGCCTTATTGGCCCCCAACTCCGCCTGGATGATGCAACCCGTTGACGGCAGGATCTGATCCGGACTGACCGTGGCACAAAGGAGCAAGTCAATGTCTGCTGCCTGCAACCCGGCGCGCTCGATTGCCTGTCGCGCGGCGCGAACAGCGAACTGTGAAGTGTATTCGCCCGGCGCAGCCTTGCGTCGTTGCTTAATTCCGGTGCGACTGGTGATCCAGTCGTCCGAGGTTTCGACCATCTTTTCCAGCTCGGCGTTCGTCAGAATGCCTTCCGGATAAGAGTGTCCGGTACCCAGAATCGCAGCGCGAATATTTCCCATCAAATCCTCTATTGCTTATTTGCGGTCGGTAATACTATCCACTAGCAACCTGAAAACCAAGCAGCTGACGCAATGTAGTTCAGGTTTACGCTTTAGTCTGCTATTACGCCCATGCACGACCTTAACTCGTCAGACACTCCGTGCAGAATCCTCAGCAGTTTGCCTCACCAGGTGCAGCGCGTTGGTTTCTGCAATTCCCTTTTCAATTCTTTCACCGGCGCGGTTTTCGGAAAACTCCTTGACGCTCCGTATCGCGTTTCGAATGGCTCGCGCATTCGAGCTACCGTGTCCGATTACCACAATTTTCCGAACCCCCAGCAGCGGGGCGCCGCCATGTTCGGAGTAGTCCAGCCGCCTCTTAATGTTCCGAAACGCCGGCTTCGCAAGCATTGCTCCTGCCTTAGTCACGGCCGAGGCCGTAAGCTCTCGTTTGATCATAGACAGCATTGCGTCCGTCAGACCTTCAGAAAGCTTGAGCATCACGTTGCCGGTAAACCCATCGGTCACAATTACATCAACTGCTCCCGAAAAGACGTCGCGCCCTTCGACGTTGCCCATGAATTTCAGGCTCGTCATCTCGCGCAGTAAAGGGAACGCTTCCTTGGTCAAGTCGTTCCCTTTAGCTTCTTCCTCACCGATGCTCATCAATCCGACAACCGGACCAACTGTCCCGAGCACTGCACGCGAATAAGCGTCGCCCATGATAGCAAACTGCACCAGGTGATGCGGTTTGCATTCAGAGTTCGCGCCGACATCCAGCAACAGCGTCGGCTTGTCTGACTTTGTGGGGATTAGTGCGGCAAGTGCGGGACGATCGACGCCGGGCAACATTCCAATGACCATCTTCGCAGTGGCCATTGCGGCACCAGTGTTACCAGCCGAAACAAAGCCGTCGGCTTTTCCCTCAGTTACCAAGCGCGTGCCGATTCTCAAGGAACTCTTCTTCTTGCGTCGTACCGAACTCATTACGGGCTCGCCCATGCCAATGACTTCAGCAGCTTCAACCAGTTCAATTCCCCGATCGCCATCGCCGCGCCAACCGCAGCGTTTTAACTCCGGCTCCAGTTTCTCCGGCTGGCCGACCAGGATTACCTTAACGCCTAAATCGCGTGCGGCGGCCAACGCTCCATCAATCTCTGCGTGCGGCGCGTGGTCGCTGCCCATCGCGTCGAGAACGACTTTTCCCGTCAGCCGGGCTTCATCCTTCGACTGAGTTCGCACAGACGATACTCTGAATCAGGCTAAGTTTGTTCTACACGTACAACTTGCCGGTCTTTGTAGTAGCCACACTTCGGGCAGACGCGGTGTTGCAGGCGAGGTTCCTGGCAATTGGGACAGAGGCTGGTCTGCGGGGCCCGCAGAGCATCATGTGCGCGGCGTTTACCGCGGCGAGCTTTTGAATGTCGTCGCTTAGGATTTGGCATAATTACTCCAATCGGAAATCCGTAAATTGTAAATGGTTAATAGTAAATAGACCACCGTAGCGTTCGGGCTTCTATTCACTGTTTACCATTTACTCATTCTCCCCTATTTACTATTCACTAGTTTCTTCAGTCCCGCCCAGCGGGGATCAATTTCCCGGCCTTCACAACCGCACTCCACCGAATTCTTGTTCGCGCCACAAACGGGGCAGATCCCCTTGCAGCTTTCTGCGCAAAGAACATGGTCAGGAACAGCCAATAGCACTTCTTCCTTTACCAGTTCGTCGATGTCAATCGCTTCCCCGTCAAACACCGAGAGATCAAGGTCCTCTTCGGTAAGCTCTACGGCCTGCTGAGCTCGATAATCCTCTGCTGTCACATACTCGAGCTTGAAGCGAGAATCGACCGGCAATTCAACTAACTTCAGACAGCGATCGCATTCAGCCTGCACTCGCGCTGTGACCCGTCCACTTACATGAGTTCGATTCCCTTGCTGGCGAACCTTTCCGGAAACCTCAGCTGGCTCGATCAGTTTTACCCGCTCATCATCAAGGTCGAGCTCATCCGGCGCGTACTTATGGGCGAACACGCCCTTTCCGCTCTCCAGACTTGCAAGCTCGATCCGCATTGACTGACACCCTATTGCGAATAGCACATTTTAGCGCCTGAAACGCAAAAGGCCATTATAACTACGAGAAGCGGCGTGTCAACGAGAGGGGCGGCCCGGCACTGATGCAGTTTAGAGTTCAAACTTTAGTTTGTCCCGTCGATGCCAGGAAGACCCGCAGCCTAAAGGCTGAACTCTGAACTGCGGCCTCAAACTGCTGGCCCCCGCCTAACGCCCGTCACTATACGCCGAACTGCATGCGTTCAGCGCGTCCTGCCGCAGGGCCTCTGCCAAACGTCGATCCCCACCGGTGATGAGTCTTCGAACGTTCGCTGCTGACATACGGAAAAGTGGCGCGGCTGGCGATCGGGCCGAATTCTGCTGTTTCCCTCTGACCGCTGCAGTCTTGCGAACAACCGCTCCGGCGCCTGCCTTTTGGAAATATTCTTCGGCGAGTTTTTTGTGCCCGCCCCGTTCCGAGATCAACCCGAGCATATAGAGCGCTTCGCCATAGTCCTCGTCCAACTCCAGGGCTTTCCGCAAATGGCGTGCGGCCAGCCCGTCGCGCGACATCTGGTAGTAAAGACACCCGAGCGCGTAGTGGGCCTCCGGTGAAACCTTGCTGGCGAGCGCTAACTTAAACTCATGAAGCGCCTCACGCCACTGCGCTTCCGCAATGAATAGCCTTCCCAGCCCGTAGTGCGCGGCAAAGGTCGAGCCGCCAAGGCGTGTGGCACTACTCAACAACTCCTTCGCTCGCTCAACGTCGCCTTCGTCGGCGCAAGTCAAACCAAGCAGCAGCGAAACGCGTCGGTCTCGCGGCGATAATTCGTAGGCCCTTGCCAGGTAATTACGAGCGCGTCGGGTCTTGCCAGTCTTAAAGAAATGCTCGCCCAGGAAATACTGTAGGGCCGCATTGTCCTGCAGCCATTTCGGCGGCCCGCTCAAGTGAACGAATGCCACGTTCGCCTGATCATCGTCAATAAACAGAAATCCTTCATTGATGCTTTGCTCGAAGGCGCCGGCCTCTTTACCGCGGTACGTGGCTAGGATTTGTAGACGCAATTCCTCACGCCGCTCACTCTCGAGTTGCTCTTCAGCGTCCTTCTGACAACGGTCAAGCCATAGTCGCTCCAGTTTTTCACCTTCGACCAAGCCGTCGTCAGTTAAAACACCCACCAGCGCTTTGACCAGTGCGCGGTCGAAGTGTGCGTTCTGCGCCTGGCGTAAAAGCAGGTCGAGGCCGCGCTCTAGTTTCTCAGTCAGGCGTCCCAGCCTGTTTTCCAGTGCTGAAATTCGCTCGAGCAGGTGCTCTTCGTTAGGAGCTCCGGAATCGAGTCCCTCATAACGAGCCGACGCAGGCTCCACCACAATCATCAGCCTGGTGCCACAACGCGCACAGAATTCCTGGCCCAGCGGATTAGCCGCCAAACACTTCTGACAGTAATGGGCTATTTGGGACATTGGAAACAGGACTCAGGACTCAGAATTCAGGAGTCAGAATAGGAACTCAATACTCTTGCAGGACTCATCAACCGATTACTCATCACTCAGCACTCAGCACTCATCACTTTTCTTAGTACTCATAGAAGCCGCGGCCGGTCTTTTTTCCCAGCCAGCCTGCATCCACGTAACGCTTCAATAAGGGACAGGCGCGGTATTTCGGGTCGCCGAGACCATCGTATAACACATTAAGTATCGCCAAACATACGTCGAGACCGATGAAGTCCGCGAGTTGCAATGGACCCATCGGATGGTTCATACCCAACTTCATAATGCCATCGATGCTTTCGCGCGAGGCCACGCCCTCGTGCAGCGTGAAAATTGCTTCGTTGATCATCGGCAGCAAAACACGATTGGAGACGAACCCCGGGGAATCATTACAGTCGAGCGCGGTCTTGCCAAGCCTTTCGCTCAAACTCCGCACTCGCTCATATGTCTCATCGGAGGTTGCAAGGCCGCGAATGACTTCAACCAGCTTCATCACCGGCACGGGGTTCATGAAGTGCATGCCAATTACTTTGTCGGGACGGCTGGTGGCGGCGCCCAGGCGGGTGATCGAGATCGACGACGTGTTCGAAGCAAGTATGGCTTCCGGAGGTGTAATTCTATCCAACGCGCTAAAGAGCTCTGTCTTCACATCAAGATTTTCCGTTACTGCCTCTACAACGAATGAAGCTTCACCGAGTGCCCCAAGTTCCGTAGTGCTCTTGATGCGTTTGATAATCGACTGCTTCTCTTCCTCACTCAGTCGCTGCTTATCGACATCTCTTTGCAGACTCATGTCGATAGCCTGCAGCCCACGCTCCAAAAACTCATCCTTAACGTCGCGCATAACGACGCCGTAGCCAGCTCGCGCTGCCACTTGGGCGATACCGTTGCCCATTGTTCCTGCGCCGATAACTCCGATAGTCTCAGCCACGTTTCACTGCTCCGATTTTGAATTGTTGGCGACAGCTTCCGCCTCAATCTCATCCAGGATTCTACCCGCAAACTGCTTGGCAATGAGTAGTGATGGCGCATGAATGATTACGAGAATGTTTGCTCTTCGAAGCGTGAGGCTCTTCTGACCTGAACTACCGGGTGAGGCCCAAGTGTAGTTTTCGTCACCGAAATCTTTGATAGTCTCCCTCTCGACACCTTGAGGTCTTGTGCCCAAGCCCGCAAAAGCCTCGAATACGTCGTGAGCATCCTTGGCACGTTTCCATATTGAGATAGAAATCTTGGCAGCCTTCCCTCCAGAGCGCAGGAAAATGTCCTCGGCTGCCGGGTCAGAGGAGTTTTTCGCGTCAATTCTTTCAACCTTCCAACCTTGCGGCTTCTTTTTGAAAGCGCGCTCGATGTGAACGAGGAGAGCTGGCTTTTCCTGAGCCAAACCTCCAGGAGCCGAACACAACGAGAGCAGTAATACACAAAGCAACCCTCTAAGGCGGCGCGAGGATTGAAGGCCCCCAACCATAATAATGATGCCTTGAGCGCGTTTCACCGCTCCACCGCCATCGCTACCGCATTCCCGCCACCCAGGCAGAGCGAAATAATGCCACGATGAGCATCCCGGCGTTTCAACTCGTAAAGCATCGTAGTCAACAGTCGCGACCCCGATTGACCGATTGCGTGGCCCAGGGCCACGGCTCCACCGTTTACATTCAGACGCTCGGGATCTAATCCCAGTTCTCTTGTGATCGCGACCGCCTGCACCGCGAACGCCTCGTTCAGTTCTATTAGATCAACCTCGGCAAGAGACCAGCCAGCCTTGCGCAATACTTTTCGGATCGCCTCCACGGGCGCCATCATCACCAGCGCCGGCTCAACGCCCGAGGTCGCTTGCGCGACAATTCTCGCCATTGGTTCAATCCCCAGCGCTTTGGCTTTCTCACTCGAAGTAACAACTACCGCCGACGCGCCGTCATTAACGCCAGGCGCGTTCCCGGCTGTGACTGTGCCACCTTCCTGTTTGAAGGCCGGCTTCAATTTGGCGAGCGCTTCCAACGATGTGTCCTCGCGGACTGTTTCATCGGTGTCGAAAACGATCGGGGGTCCTTTTCGTTGCGGAATTTCTACAGCCACGATCTCGTCTTTGAAGTTGCCGGCTTTGATCGCTGCCCCTGCTTTACGATGGGAGTTCAGCGCATACTCATCCTGCTCTGCACGGCTAACCGCAAATTTTTCCGAGACAACTTCGCCGGTGCAACCCATGTGATAGTCGTTGTACGCATCCCAGAGGCCGTCATTGATCATGGCGTCAACGAGTACGCCATTGCCCAGCCGGTAACCTTCGCGCGCTTTGGGAATCAAATAAGGCGCGTTGGACATCGACTCCATTCCGCCCGCCACCACCACCTCGGTGTCGCCGAGTTGAATTCCCTGCGCCGCCATCATCACGGCTTTGAGGCCGGAACCGCAGACCTTATTGACTGTAACCGCCGAAACCGCGGGCAACAATCCTCCGCGCAAAGCCGCCTGGCGCGCGGGGTTCTGGCCCAATCCTGCTTGAATAACGCACCCCATGATCACTTCGTCGACATCTTCGGGCGCCACACCGGCGCGCTTAACGCTTTCACGCACTACGATCGCGCCCAACTGAGTCGCGGTAAAGCCTTTTAAGGAACCAAGGAGCTTTCCGACCGGCGTTCTAACCGCGCTGATGATTACTGGTTGCCTGGGTTCGCTCATTAACACTCCCGCATGACTTAAAAATTATTAGCTGTTTACGATTTACTATTTACCTGTGAGGGTGTCAAGGAAGCGGAGTTAACATCCAACTAGCTGGCCCACGCAAAATCAGAACTGGGAGCGAACCGGGGTCCCCGCGCGGGCAGCCCGCGTGGGGTGGTGGTAGCGACCCGCCACAGAATCCACTTCAAGGGGTTGCGGTTGCAACTTGGCAAGTTGAGCTTTTGACTGGTCGCTATCGCTCCCAGTTCTGATTTTTGCGCAGTCCAGTATGTTATTGCTTTTTACGTCCTTGCTGAGCTGGCACGCTGTGAAATTCCACGGAGCGATGTCGAGGTCGCGGAGGATTGACGTGTATCGCGGATTAGCCCGGAGTGAGTCATCTCGGAAAGTGCCTGAATTGAAAAGCGCCCCAAGCGAATGCTAGACTCACCTCGCTATTAAACTTCGAAACAACTTACCCACTAATCAAACATGCAAGCATTAATTCTTGCGGGCGGTAAGGGCACGCGCCTCCGCCCGCTGACGGTCTACACTCCTAAACCGATTGTGCCGATCTGCAATCGTCCTTTTCTGCTCTACCAGATCGACACTTTGCGGCGCGCGGGGATTACGGACATCACTCTCTCGCTCTCCTATCAGCCAAACAAGATCGAGCAGCTGCTGGGCGACGGTTCCGAATACGGGGTGAAGCTAAAATACACTGTCGAACCGCAGCCGATGGGAACCGCAGGCGCTTACAAATTCGCCGAGGACCTGCTCCGCGAGCCGACCGTTGTCTTCAACGGTGACATCCTTACCGATCTCGATCTCAAGGCAGTTATTCGTGAACATACCGAGCGAAAAGCGACCGCAACTGTTGTACTGACGCCGGTGGAGAATCCGTCAGCTTACGGTCTGGTGGAGACTGAGAGCGACGGCCACATTCGACGGTTCCTGGAGAAGCCAAAGCCTGAGGAGATCACTTGCAATACGATCAATGCCGGCACCTACATCCTGGAGCCCAAAGTGCTTGATTTCATTCCAACTGGTGAGAACCATTCATTCGAGTACGGGTTGTTCCCTGAACTGCTAAAACGGAAGGAAGCCTTCTTCGCGCACATTCCTGCGCGTACCTATTGGATCGATATCGGCACGCCCGAGCGATATCTGCAGGTGAATCAGGATCTGCTGGCCAACCGCGTAGCCCGGATTCATCTGAAGGAGCGCCGTGGTGAATTTGACTCAGCTACGGCCGCCGAAGTTGATGACATCTCGATAATTGGAGACGACTGCCAGATTAAGCCCGGCGCGCAAATCATTAATTCGGTGCTGGGCCAGGGTTGTTTTTTGGAGGAGCGGGCACGAGTTGAGAATTCTGTCATCTGGCCACATACGCGCGTAGGCACCGCAGCTGTAGTTTCAGGGGCAATCGCAGGGCGCGGATGCCATATCGGACGGTCTGCTGTCGTAGGCCCAGGATCAGTTCTCGGCGACAAGACGTCCTTAACCGATTACACGATCACTGGACAACCCGAGACGCCGTAATCACGCAAGAGAGTTGCTGGGACCGCGGGCGCCCCCGCCCGCAAACGCGCCGGAGGCGCGCAATCTTTGAGAGGAAGCTCTCTCATTTCATTTTTCGTGCTTCGCGCTCATTTGCGGGCGGGCCGCCCGCGGTCCCAGAGAATTGGAAGCGTGTTGTCGGTTGCGAAGCTTACACTTTATCCATGAGCGACCTCGCAAAGATTAGATTTGGCACGGACGGATGGCGCGCAGTAATCGCGCGCGAATATACGTTTGCTAATCTCGAGCGTGTGACCCAGGCGTACGCCGATTATCTAAACGCGAGCAAGAAAGAGTCTCTCCTTACCCAACTCGTCGAGGTCGGACAAATCAGTAAGACCGAGGCGAACGATCAGCTATTCACCAATGTAGTTGAGCAGGCAGTGTCGTTAAGTTCAATGCTGGTGATAGTGGGCTACGACCGTCGCTTCCAATCCGAGATGTTCGCCGAACGCGCAGCTGAAGTACTTGCCGGCAACGATTTAAAAGTCTTTCTTTTCAACGAAGCCACCCCGACCCCGCTAATCTCCTGGGCCGTGAAGGAACTGAACGCCGCCGGCGGAGTCGTCATCACGGCCTCGCACAATCCGGCGCACTTCAATGGTTTCAAGATCAAGGCTCCCTGGGGAGGCAGTGCGGCGCCGGAAACGACCTCAGCCGTCGAGAAACTCATAGACGCAAACAAGCCTAAGCGCGCCGACATTCCCACCGACACTCATCAATTCCTTCAGCCTGTGATCGAAAGCTATCGAGCGCAGATTGCCTCCTACATCGATCTCGATCGCCTGCGAAAAACGCCGGCGCTTGTTGTTGTCGATCCGATGCATGGCGCGGGCGGCACCTGGGTCGAGAGCTTTCTCGATGGCGGGACGCTTAAGCTTGAAACTATTCGAGCCGACCGCGATCCACTATTTGGCGGCGTCAATCCTGAACCGATTGATAGCAATCTCGGGGCCTTGAAAAAGCGTGTAATCGAAACTAAAGCATTGGTCGGACTGGCCACGGACGGCGATGCGGATCGCGTCGGCGCTGTTGATGAGCACGGCGAGACGATGACTATGCACGACGTTGTGCCGCTAATCCTCCTGCACCTTGTGCGCGCGCGCAAAATGACTGGCGGTGTAGTGCGAACCTTTTCCCAGTCAGTCCTATTAAAGCGAATTGCGGCGGCGCACAATCTTAAACTTTACGAGACGGCGATTGGATTTAAGTACATCGCCGACCTGATGCTCAATGACGACATTCTCATCGGGGCTGAAGAGTCGGGGGGCATCGGCGTCAAGGACCATATCCCTGAACGTGACGGCATTCTCAATTCCCTTCTCTTCCTGGAAGCAATAGTCACTGCCGGTAAACCGCCGTCGGAAATGCTCCGCGACCTTCATCGGGAGTTCGGCGAATTCCACTTTGGCAGACGAGACCTTCAGGTAGAGACCTCCGTGGGCCAGGAACTGATCGAACAACTTGCGAAGGCGACACCTCCTGACCTCGCCGGTTACGCTATCAGCGGTGTCGAAACCACTGATGGAACTAAGCTGCTGTTTGACGACGAGTCGTGGTTGTTGTTCCGGCAATCAGGAACGGAACCTATGCTACGAATTTACTCGGAGGCGACGAGCGTGGAAAAGGCGAACGCTCTATTGGCTGCCGGCGAGGGACTGGCGCGTCATCAATAGAACCCACGTGCGGGACCTCTCGCACTGTGGGTCGACTAATACAGAACCGGAGCAGTAGCGACCGGGTTCGACTTACGATATAGACCGGCCGAAGTGATTAATGCTGTGGTGGATGTTGAATATGATCAAAGCGAGCCTTGGATTCACGGGAAAATGACCGCCGCACGTTTCTGGAGTCGTAGCCGCCCACTTTGGTCCGTTGAATCTAAGGCAAGTTGAACCCGGTCGCTACCGCTCCCGGTTCCGTATTAATCGACCCACGTCAAGCTTTGCCCATGAATTTGTGACGCCGAAATAGTTGACTGCCGACCTAAAACTGGTTACCTTTTGCCGTCCCCTTACATCCAGTAGTTGAACGCCCCCAATCGAAACGATCTTCTAGCGGAGGTGTGGCGATGGGTTTGATACTTCTGATAGTTTTGATTTTGTTGCTGCTTGGTGCGATTCCGAGTTGGCCTTACAGCAGAAATTGGGGCTACGGACCAAGCGGGGGCATCGGTCTAATACTGCTGATTGTTCTCATTCTGTTGCTGCTGCGGGTCATCTAGTAGCCGGACCGAGCCAACGCCCGACCGGCGTTGAGCAGCAGAACGACTGCGAGCGAATTGGCGCGCACGAATGCCCGAACTACCTGAGGTTGAACATGTCGTGCGCGGGCTCCGCCGGGCCGTCCTCGGACAACGAATACTTGCCGTGGACGTTAACCTCCCGCGTCTTCTGTCGGGTGTTTCTTCCCAAACCTTCAAACGCAAACTACGCGGCGCCCGGATTGATGGCGTAAGCCGGCGTGGCAAATACATCCTCATCGAGTTGGATTCTCTTGATGTCCTGCTTGTTCACCTGCGCATGACCGGTAAGTTTCTCTGCATAGGGTCTGAGCAAGCGTTGCCGCCATACCCACACGTAGTTTTCTATCTGGATGACAATCGCCGGCTGGTGTTCGCGGACATGCGGCAGTTTGGCCGGATGCGTTTGCTGGCGATGAAAAAGCTTCCCAGCCTCCCGCAGATTGAAGCTCTGGCGCCCGAACCATTCGCTGATGACTTCAGCTTCGACTATTTCTGGCAGACACTTTCGAAGTCTCGCCGCAGTCTGAAACAACTCCTGCTTGATCAGACGCGAATTCTGGGACTGGGAAATATTTACGCCAGTGAAGCGCTCTTCCTTGCTCGTATCAGTCCGTTAAAAGCTGCCGACAGATTATCGAAGGCGCGAGCACTCAAACTGCACCAGGCTATTCGCGACATACTCCAGGAAGCAATAGACGCCGGCTCAACATTGAGGATTGATTTGACTGACGGAGAAGGAAGTTACTTTGGAACCACGGAACGCTTCTGGCGCGTGTATGAGCGCGAGGGCGAACCCTGCGTTAACTGCGGCACGAAGATAAAGCGCGTCGTGCAAGGCGCCCGGTCAACTTACTACTGTCCAAAGTGTCAGAAACGGTGACAACGAAGGCGAAGTGTTGTGGCTTCAGTCCCGGAGGGACGGAATGTTTATAGTGTAAGGTTTCCCTAAGAGTTTTCGCAGCTCCATAGGAGCGCAATGTTGCTCCGGTCAAATCTCTCATACGACATTTCGCTCCTTCGGAGCTTTTGTCCTGGAATGATCGCAGAGTCTATAAACATTCGGCTCCTCCGGAGCTAAGAACATGTTCCGTTTGACTATGAAACGGTTGTCCTCACTAAAGTCTGGGAAGAGATTTCCTGTTTGTCATACCAGGGAGTTAGAGATTCGCCAGCACAAAGTCCGTCATCATCTGCCGCATCTGCTTCACCAGCAGCGGATCAGTAACACCGTGGCGCGACTTCGGATAGAGCATAAGCTGAAACTGCTTCCCCGCCTTCTGTAACTCATAGACAAACTGGATCGTGTTCTGCACGTGAACGTTGTCGTCGATCGCGCCATGAATCAGCAGCAACTTCCCATGCAGGTCTTTTGCATAGTGCACTGGCGAACTCTTCCGGTAACCCTCCGGATTGTTCTGCGGGGTCAGCATGTAACGCTCGGTGTAAATAGAATCGTAGTTGCGCCAGTCCGAAACTGTGCCGCCGGCAATTCCCATCTTGAAACTCTGGCTGTGAGTCAAGGCGTAACTGGTCATAAAGCCGCCATAGCTCCAACCCCAGATTCCGATCCTTGACGCATCAACGTAAGGCTGACTCTTCAGCCAGGTGATGCCGTCTTCCAGATCTCGCAGTTCCAGTTCACCAAAGTTCTTGTATACCGGCCAGGTTGACTCGAGACTCTTTCCGCTCGCGGTTCGGTTGTCGCAGATCCAGATAATGTAACCCTTCTGAGCCATCATCTGATGCCACATGTAGGCGGAACCACCCCAGCCGTTCTTCACCGAGGGCGCGTGTGGTCCGCTGTAGGTGAATTCCAGCACGGGGTATTTCTTTTTTGGATCAAAATCGGGTGGCTTAATCATCATCGCTTCCATCTCAAAGCCGTCTCGAGTTTTCACCTGCAGCAACTGGCTTGCACCAAGCTTGTACTCCCTCAGTGCGTCTACTTTGTTTTCGGCGATGACGCGCACGAGCTTGCCATCAACGTCGTAGAGACGCGTTTGTGTTGGGGTGTTTACATCGCTCCAGGTATCGATGAAGAGTTTGGAGTCAGGGCTTATAGCTACCTTATGGGAACCTTCGCCCGCAGTTAGGCGGGTCAACGCACTGCCGTCGAGTTTGATGCGATACGCTTGTGGCGCGATGGGGCTGTGTTCGGTGGCGGTAAAATAAAGCAGCCCTTTAGCTTCATCAAGGCCGTCGAAGGAACTCACTTCCCAGCGGCCATCCGTTACTTGTCCCAACAACTTCCCGTCGGCACTGTAGTGATAAAAATGGTTCCAACCGGAGCGTTCACTCTGCCAAAGAAACGAGCCGTCTTTTAAAAAGTTTGGATTGTCGTTTATCCCGACCCAGGCTTTAGATGTTTCGTGCAGAATGGTGGTCGACTTGCCGTCGTCGCCGGCAAAGTTCACATCCAAAAAAGTCTGTTCCCGATTCTGTGCCTGGTAGACGACCTTACGGCCGTCCGGCGTCCACGTCACGCGCACGATCAGCAAGTCGCTTGGTTGATATTTGTATGTGTCGACCCAGCGCGTCGCTCCGCCTGCTGCGTCTACGATGCCAAGCTGCACAACGGGATTCGGATCGCCTGACTTGGGATAGGGCGTAACCTCTAAAGTCTGATCGTAAGGAATGTGATCGACGACGGTGAACTCGGGCACGGGCCTCTCATCAAGTCGCAGATAGGCAAGCTTGGTAGAGTCGGGGCTCCACCAGTAAGCCTCGAAGTTTCCGCGTCCGTACAATTCTTCCTGATAGACCCAGTCGAGCCGGCCGTTGAGAATCTTCGGGCTGCCGTCAGCTGTTAGTCGGCGCTCGCGCTGCACCGCAAGGTCGTAAACGTAAATGTTGTTATTGCGAACAAAGCCCAGCATGCGATCGTCAGGGCTGAAGGTCTCGCCGACTTCCTCTTCCGGATCGTTCGTCACGCGTAAGGCTTTGTCGCTGCCCAACTGGTAATAAAAGAGGTCGTTGTTCCAGTTGATCAGGACTGCCCGTTCGTCATTGCTCATCTGATAAGTGCTGCGACTCGCGAGCTTTTTAGCGTCTGCTTCAGTCACACCGCCGAGCGCGTTGAGTGCCTTTTGCATCTTCAACGCATCGAAAAAGGGAACAGCCTCGCCGTTTGCGGCATCAACTTTTTGAATCTTCCCGGCGTCGTCTTTCGTCGAGCTAGACAGAAGATAGTGCCTGCCATCTTTGAGCCAACGGACGGTTGGGGTAGTGCCGCTAAAATTAACTTTTTTCACCGGATCGAAGATGTCGTCGACTGTGAGCAGCTTGTTCTGGGCCAGGACGCCCGGAGCATGAAAGATCAGCGCCAGAACTAGAAACAGGAAATAGCGATTTCGCACGTTGGTCTCCTAATTGGTAGTTGGTTATCAGTATGGCCAGTGTTCCGTCGTGAGTCGACAAATACAGAACCGGGAGCGGTAGCGACCGGGTTCAACGCTCAAATGGGATCAGTACTGCTACAGCTCTTACGTCGCTCGGAGTTTAACGTTGAATCCGGTCGCTACCGCTCCCGGTTCTGTATTTGTCGACCCACTTAAAACGTTCCCCGGTTCAATCTTTAGATAGCTTCTCGCGGGATGAGCTTCTTGATGAAAGGCGTCAAGATCGCCAGAACCAGTGTTCCAGCCAGCGTGATGCCCGCGAAGATCGCGAAGCCTTTCGTCAGCACGGCGTTGTCATTGCCTTCGAACAATCGTGTGGTCAGTCCGGCGATGTAGCTGCCAATTGATATTGACAGGAACCAAACGCCCAACATCAAACCAACCATCCGTGCGGGCGAGAGCTTAGTCACTGTGCTAAGTCCGACGGGACTGAGACAGAGTTCACCAAAAGTCTGCAGCAGGTAGACAAGCACCAGCCATAAGGGACTTACCCGGCCCCCGCCGCCGAGCATCGACGCAATGGTCACCACGACAAATGCGATGCCGGCGAAAAACAGCCCGTAGATAAATTTTCCCGGGCTTGACGGTTGCCGGTCACCCAACTTCTGCCACAGAGCGGCAAACATCGGCGCGAAGATGATTACGAAAATCGCCGGTACCGACTGAAACCAACTCGACGGATACTCCCACCCGAAGATCGTGTTTCGCGTCAAACGATCCGCAAAAAGAGTCAGACTCGAGCCGGCCTGTTCGTAAGTCATCCAAAACAAAATCGAGAAAATAAACAGGATGAAGATAACCAGGACGCGCTTGAGTTCATCGCCATTCAAAAGCCTGGTAGTTCCGATTAGGTAACCGGCAAAGAAGCCAACCACTCCCGGAAACAGGGCCGAGACAAAGCCAGCATCGCCAAAGTAATAGCCGAGAGCTATACCCAGAGCCGCACCAAGCATCGCCAGGCCCAGTGTTATGAAATCGAAGGGCGCTTCCCGGTTCGCCTGCCTTTGTTTTTGATCCGGCTTCTTCCCGACGTCATTCAGCCGCGCGCCTCCTAACACATACTGAATCAGACCCAACGTCATGCCCACGCCGGCCGCGCCGAAGCCCCAATGCCACACTGAGTTTGGATTGAAGCCCATCGAAGTAACGAATGAACGAAACCACGGATGCTGGGCCAGAAAGCCCACCACTATCGGCGACAGAAAAGCGCCAAGATTGATCCCCATGTAGAAGATTGAAAAGCCGGCGTCGCGGCGCTGGTCTTTCTCGGCGTATAGCTGTCCCACCATGGCACTGATGTTTGGCTTTAGCAGGCCGGTGCCGCAGGCGATTAGTATCAGGCCGGCGTAGAAATTTAAGTGCGTATTGATGGCCATTGAGTAATGGCCGCAGGCGATGATGATGCCACCGATCAGGACGGCCCGGCGGGCGCCAAAGATGCGGTCCGCCAACCAGCCCCCGATCAGCGGCAAATACCAGACTGAGGAAACGTAAGTGGCATAAATCAGGGCCGCATACTTCTCATCGAATCCCAGACCTCCTTCGGCCAGCGCCTTGGTCATGTAGAGCGTGAGGATGGCGCGCATGCCGTAATAGCTGAAGCGTTCCCACATCTCTGTGAAAAACAACGTCGACAGTCCTCGCGGATGTCCGAAGAATCCGCGATCTATCCCGGCCGTTGAACTAGCTCCGCTGGCATCAACTGGTGTGCTCATAGCAGTGTCCTTTTCCGATTATCGTTCGACGTGTAAAACCGGAGACCATCGGCGCGCACTCGCCACTTTATTAGGGAGATCTTTGCACTGGAGAATCACCAAAGCGCAAAGGAACTGGAAGAACGCGAGCATTCAGCCAAAATACGGTTGGTCTGTCAAGGCGAATGCGATGGCCCAGTCGCGCGAAAATCCCTGCCCAGGTATTCACGATATTTCGGATGGAGCAATTTGATCGTTTGCTTACCCGAGCTTTCCGTTCGCGGAAGCTGTTTTTGTAGGAGGTTCCACTGGGCATGGCAGTTGCGATGTCGACTCCGGTTCTGTTCTTAATCCCGACCGTAGGAGTTACGACTAATGTTGTCATCGATCCGAATGCCCCCAGCTGTTAGCTACTTGTTTATTAGCGCCGCAATGCTGTTGTTCTGTTCCGTTCCCGCCTTGGCCCAGGATGAAGATACGCCGCGGCAGAAAGCTGAAATACGATTGACTGGAGGTGCCTCAGGATTTACTGGTGACGACGGCGAGATTCCGCATGGCGTTGCTGGAGGATCGTTTCGCGTCTACGTTACCCGTCGAGTAAGCATCGAACCCGAGTTCCTGTACATGACTAACAACCCCAACGATCGGGACTACCTTGGACAGGTGAGTGTTGCCTACGATTTTGCCGACTCGGGCAAACGATTCGTGCCGTATGTCGTCGCCGGCGCTGGTGTCTTGCGGCATCGCAGCAAGTTCTTTGGCGCGGACTTCGACACTGGGCAGCCTCGTGTTTTTGACACTTCGTACACTTCGTTTGCCGTCAGCGCCGGTGGTGGGGTGAAGATGTTCCTGACCAAGCGGCTCTTCATCGCACCTGAGGGACGCGTTGGTTACCAGCCCTCCGTGCGGGGAACAGTCAGCATTGGGTATGTGTTCTAGAAAAAAATTCCGGAGCCACTCTCGGGCTTGCCAGGCGCGTTCGTTTTTCCGGGACCGCGGGCGCCCTCGCACGCTCGAGGCAGGGGGTTCACTCAAGGCGACAGTGTATTTGCTTTCCGCGCGAATGACCTCAACGTTAGCGGGCGAGGGCGCCCGCGGTCCCAGTAAGGGCGGTCGCCTAGATGCGGGGTCAACGGCATTTCGAGATGTCACCAGTCCCTGCTTGACAGTCCCGTTTGGAGCGGCGTATAAGCACAACTGGAAAACGTGGTGAGTTAAGGCGACTTGCGGCCACGCAAAACAAACGGCTAAACAGCTCGGGCACGCCCAAGAAGGACCAGACCCGAAAAACTTCAGGTAGTAACGAAGTCCCGCGTTGTTTAGCGCGGGACTTTTCTTTTGACGAGCAAACAGCAGACAGCAAACAGCCTGAAGGAGACGAAAGAGCCAAAATGATTCGAACCCACCCAAGCCAAAGCGGTTCGGCTGTTTGCTGTTCACTGTTTGCTGTTTGCTAGGTATTTATGGACGCTTTCAGAGACATCCTCGAGCAGGATCGCATTCAGGTCTTCGACGGCGCGATGGGTACGATGCTCTACTCGAAGGGCATCTACATCAATCGCTCTTACGACGAACTGAACCTGGTTGCGCCGGACCTCGTGCGCGACGTGCACACCGAATACGTTCGCGCCGGCGCCGATATCATCGAAACCAACACCTACAGCGCCACGGCCAACAAACTACAACCGTACGGTCTTGAAGGCAGTTTGCGCGAAATCAATGTCGCCGCCGCTCGCATCGCGCGTGAGGCGGCGGGAAATCGAGCATATGTAGCTGGAGCGGTTGGTCCACTCGGTCTGCGAATCGAACCCTATGGGCCAACGTCGTTTGATGAAGCCAAGGAGATGTTTACCGCACAGATATCAGCGCTGCTCGAAGGCGGCGTCGACCTGTTCGTGTTGGAGACGTTCGCAGATCTTTCCGAATTGCATCAGGCAATCAGGGCCGTGCGCGAATTGTGTGACTTGCCGATTGTGGCCCAGATGACGATTCAGGTGGACGGCAATACCGTCTTTGGCGCTACGCCCGAGTCGTTCACGACCCAACTCGACGAATGGGGCGCCGACGTTATCGGACTCAACTGCGGTGTGGGTCCGGCGATCGTGCTCAACGCGATCGAAAAGATGCGTCCGGTGACCACTCGCAAGCTTTCGGCTCAGCCAAACGCAGGCCTGCCCCGCGACGTGCAGGGTCGTCAGTTCTACATGTGTTCACCGGAGTACATGGCCGAATACTCGCGACGAATTATCCAGGCAGGCGCGCGATTTGTCGGTGGCTGTTGTGGAACAACCCCGGCGCATATCAAATGGATTGCCGACGCTGTTCGTCAGTTTAGTCCGCGCACCCAGAAAGTTGTGGTCAGCGCAGTGCCCGTGGCGGTTCACGAGTTGAAACCGCCTGACGTGACTGTCGTACCTGCGGAAGAGCGATCAAACTGGTCACGCAAAATCGCCAGAGGTGAATTTGTCACCACTTGCGAAGTGCTCCCGCCGAAAGGCTGCGACCCGTGGAAGACACTCGAATCGATCAAATTGCTCAAAGCCGCCGGAGTTGATGGCGTCAATATTCCGGACGGGCCGCGTGCGCAGACGCGCATGGGTGCCATGGCTACGGCGATTCTGGTGGAGCGCGAAATAGGAATCGAGTCGGTGCTCCATTATTGCTGCCGCGATCGCAACCTGCTGGGAATGATGTCTGACTTGTTGGGAGCAGCCGCGCTCGGTTTGCATAACTTACTTTTGATTACTGGTGATCCGCCGAAGATGGGGCCTTACCCGGATGCTACAGCCGTATTCGACATTGATGCTATTGGTCTGACGAACATGGTAAACAAGCTGAACCACGGATTGGACCTGGGGAATAACCCGACTGGCAAACCGACCGCTTTCTCGATCGGCGTCGGCGTTAATCCCGGCGCGGTGAATCTTGATGAAGAAATCAAACGCTTCGAATGGAAGATCGAAGCCGGCGCCGAGTATGCCATTACCCAACCGGTGTTTGATATTGAGCAACTCCATGTCTTTCTCAAGCGGATCGAGCACTGTCGCATTCCGATAGTCGCCGGCATCTGGCCGCTGGTCTCATTTCGCAATGCGGAGTTTCTGCACAATGAAGTTCCCGGCGTGCGCGTTACTCCAGAAATCATGGAACGAATGCGTGCCGCCTCGGCTGTAAGCAAAGAAGCAGGACGCGATGAAGGGCTGAAGATCGCGCGCGAGTCGCTGGTGGAAGTGCGTGACGTGATTCAGGGAGTGCAGGTGTCGGCGCCGTTTGGCAACGTGAAGTATGCGCTCGAAGTTTTTGAGGTGCTCGAAGGATTTGGCGAAGCAAGAGAAACGCTTGCTACCAGCAAGTGAAGGCCTGTAGTTCAGAGTTCAGCCTTTAGGCTGTTGCTTTGGGCTCAATAACAACACAAGCTAAAGCTTGAACTCTAAACTACACGTCTGCAAGTTACGGAGCTTTTGTTCGTTGCTGCTTTGCTTCGGCGCGACGGTTCTCCACCATAGTTTTATATTCAGGGTTCTCCGCCAGCACCTTGCTGAAATCTTTTTCCGCTTCATCGTCCTTCCCGAATAGTATCAACGTTACTCCGCGCTCGATGTAGGTTAACGCCATTCCGGGCTGCAACTCGATTGACTTATTGAAGTCCGCCAGAGCGGCATTTAGATCCCCACGCGTCCGCCACAGTTCCCCTCGCGTTTGGTAAGCACTGAAGTGCGGATAGACAGCAACGGACTTATTCAAATCTGCCAGCGCGGCGTCTAATTCGCCGTTTGTCTTATAAATCTGCGCACGATTCATGTAGGCACCGGCGACGTTTGGCAGGTACTCCATTTCCTCGGCGGTCATCGTCTCCTCGGCCTCCGGGTTCATAGTCGCCACCATTGTGGTTTTCGTCGTCGCTTTCGAGTCACCCGTTTTGGTGGTCTCTGGGCCATTAATCACTGGAGAGATCATCTCATTAGCACGAATCTGACGCGCCTTTTTATCAGGCGCTTTGCCGTCGCGTTCCGCCTGTTCAAAGGTGCCTATTACGTAAGTGTAGTCGGCCAGCGCTCCGGCCTTATCTCCGGTCTGACTACGTGCGGCTGCACGGCCGAGATAGTTCCCTACCCGGCCGCTATTCATGGAAATGGCAGCGTTGTAATCACTCAAAGCTCCTTCCGGGTTATTGAGCATCATTCTCAACCTGGCGCGCATTGCAAAGACGTTTGCAGACCGCTCACCGCGGACGATCGCATTATCAAAATCATTCATCGCGCCGGTCATGTCACTTTTCATCATGCGAAGGTTTCCACGCCTCGCATAAGCCGGTGTCAACTCGGGGTCAAGCAGTAGGGCCTTATCCAGGTCGGCCAGCGCGGCATCAAGCAGACCTTTATCATTCGCAGATCGCTTCGCTTACCATAGAGGAACGCTATGTTGGGGTTGATTTCGATGGCCTTGTCAAGAGCGGCAATCGCGCCGTCCAGATCCCGATCCTTTAAGCGCTTCTCGCTAATTTTGTAGAAATCTTCCGCGGTCTTTTGCGCTAACGCCGTGGAGCCGATGGAGAGAACTATCAGGCAGCAGGCGATCATCGAAATGAGCTTTTTCATTGAGGCTCCTTACGAAATGCTTTCTAGATCTTTGAGGCAAATCTAGCCCTGAGAGTTGTTTTCAGTCCCAGAGGGACCGAATTTCAGTTTGCTCTGTGAAACCTCTGTGTTCTCTGTGTCTCTGTGGTAAATAACCGATAAACAAACTGTCAACTCAGAGGCACGGAGAACACGGAGGAGGCACAGAGAGTTAACGTGACGCCACCACTTATCGCTATCTTAACTGTCCGATTTTTCCAGAATGTGACCAAGTGCGGCTTGCAATTGCGGGTAGCTAAACTCAAATCCCCCGCCTACCAGCCGCACTGGCGCGACGCGTTGGCCACCCAGCAACAAAGCTTCACCCATCTCCCCAAACATTAACTTGATCGCGAAACGCCGGTATCGGGAAGATCGTCGGACGCGAAAGTACTTTGCCCAGCGTCTTTGTAAACTCCGCATTGGTCACGGGATTGGGCGAGACAAAATTTACCGGACCTCTTACTGACTCGTTCGCCAGCGCGAACTTGATCCCACCGATTACATCATCGAGCGCGATCCAGCTCATCCATTGTTTCCCACTACCAATCCTGCCGCCGACGCCCATGCGAAAGGGAGGCAGCATCTTCTTAAGCGCGCCGCCATTGTTATCCAGTATGACTCCGAAGCGAGCGTTAACGACGCGAATCCCCTTCTCTGCTGCCAAGGCGGTAGCCTGTTCCCACTCAGCGCAAACCTTCGCCAGGAAGTCATCTCCCGGTGCGCTGGTTTCCGTCAACAGTTCATCCCCGCGATTTCCGTAGTAGCCGATTGCCGAAGCACAAACAAAAGTTTTCGGCCGCACCGTCAAGTTAGCCAGCGCATCACCCAGCAGTTTCGTGCCTTTCACGCGGCTCTCACGGATGCGGCGCTTCTTCTCGTCGGTCCAGCTGCCCTTCGGCAATGCTTTCGCCTGCAAGATTCACAACCGCATCGAACCCTTCAATGCGTGCCAGCGCTATGCTGTAGCGATCCGGACTCCACTCAACTTCTGTTTTTGAGGTGGGCGCATGACGCACCAGACGAAAGATTTCATGGCCCTCAGCTTCCAACGATTTGATTAGGGCCGTCCCCACGAGCCCGTGCGAGCCACCTATCAGAATCTTCATCAATTAAGCTCCTGTACTCGACTTACAATTCCACCACTGATGCAACTGTTCTTGCAAAGCACGCGGATTGGCTTCCTCCGCGCTGGGGTTGTCTTTCTTTGAGACAACGATAGAATCCGTTTTGCTTCAGAGAGACCAGCGGACTTTCTCTGTCGATATTTTAGTCCGGCATTATTCTAACAGACCTGCCGCTGATCATTTCTGGAAGGACCCGAACCCTGGGTCGCCGCCAGTCTAAAGGAACGTCTCCGCTTAACCTCCCGCTCGATCGAGTTGCGTTAGTCAAATGCATCCACGTCGATACAGCAGGCTCAGCTGTGTGTTCCTCGCTGCCGCAGCAGTAGGCGCCGGCGTATGGCAAAGCGCGCGAATGCAGTCTCCGTTGCGCCGCGTCACTAACACCGCTGAGACCGCGATCAGCATCAACCCTTCGATCAGCGGGGACGGACGTATCGTGTCGTTTGAATCGTCCGAAGACATCGCAGCGGCGGGCGGTCCGGAAGGATTTCGCGCGATTCGCGCCAACATTGGCTTCGATCCAGCAGCTTTCGTTCAACTTGCAGTGTCACGCGCTCCCGCGCCCGCGATCTCTCAGGACGGATCGCGCATCGCCTTCGCTGCAAAGGACAATCCTCTCGGAACTAACAACGATGGCAACTCCGAAATATTTCTTTATGAGGGTGCACGACTGGTCCAGGTTACTGATACGTCTCCTGGCGACCTTTCAAATCGCACAACCAACGGAAATTTTCAGCCTTCGATTAGCGACGACGGGCGGTTCATCGCCTTCTCTTCAAATCGTGATTTGGCGAACCAGAACGCCGACGGCAATCTCGAGATATTTCTTTTTGATTCGGCAACGCTCAGCTTCACACAGCTGACGAATTCAACAGGAATCGTGGGCACGACCGATGCGAAAATCAGCGGGAACGGCGCGAGCGTGGCCTACATCCGCGATACCGGAATCACTGCCAGCACCAATCGCGAGTTACTGCTTCAGAGCCGTCTCGGCACACCTTCAGTTCGCACTCTTGTGGCCAATACACCTCTATTGGCCATTAGCTACGGGCGTGCGATCAGCGATGACGGCGCACGGGTGGTCTGGTCAGCGCAAACTGCCAACAACACCACTCAGGTTTTTCTCTTCGACGGTCGGAATGACAATACGACCCGGCAGATTACAACGTTGGCATCGCGGGCTATTGATGTGCCGCTACACCCGAGTATCAGCGGTGACGGAACCAGAATCTCTTTCGCTACGCGACGGACAGTTACCGGTCAGGGCAGTAACTCGGATACAAGCGTTGAGCTCTACACCTTCGATATTCCTTCGGGGACTTTTGGCCGCGTCACTAATGTGAACGCGTCAGGTGCGACCGCAGAAGTTGTCTCTTCAATGAACGATAATGGGTCTTTGGTCGTGTTCAATTTTCCTCGTCTGTTGTCCGGTCCTGTTTCTCAGGAGAACTTTGGTAACAATTCCGAAATCTATTTGAGCGAAACACCATTACCCCCTGCTTCCGGCCAACTAACCGTTCTAAATCGCGCTTCTCTGGGTCATGAGCCGTCCGCGGCGAAAGCCGTCGCGCCAGATAGTATTGCCGTAGCCCTCGGCGGAGCGTTGGCATTCACGACCCAACAGGCCAAGAGACAAGCTGACGGCAACTTCCCGACGACGGTGGGTTCCACGAGCGTCACAGTCAACGGCATGCCCGCACAAATATTTTTCATTTCTCCCAAAGAGGTCCATTTCCAGGTGCCCGCCGCGACTGCGCTGGGAATCGTCGAGGTTGTGGTTACAAACTCAGACGGCTTTCAAAGTAGAGGCTACATAAACACGCTAAAATCCGCACCGGGTGTCTTCACAAAAACGGCTGACGGTTTAGGGGAAGGCACAATTTTAAACGCCGACACTTTGCAAGCCGGACCATTCGATCCCACCGATGGCAGCCTGCGTTTAATCGTGTTCGCGACGGGCGCGCGCAACGGCACGGTAGTGTCGGTAGCTGCGGGCGGCCGCGCTTTAAAGTTGGAATCGATCATTCCGTCCTCGACATTGCCGGGTCTGGACGAGATGCATGTACTGGTTCCCGGAGCCTTGCGCGGCACCGGCAATGTTGATCTTGTAGTGCGATCTGATGGCCGTGACAGTAATCCCGCCGGCGTTGAGTTCGGTGGCAACGCGTTGCGCGATATTTTGATAAATGAGTTTCTGGCCGATCCGCCTGACGGCGCAGCGGGCGATGCCAATCGCGACGGCGTGCGCGATTCCGCTGATGACGAATTTATTGAACTGGTAAACACGACAACCAGCGACATTGACATAGGCTACTATCAGATCTTCTCGCGTGGCACCGGTTCCGATACGCTGCGCCATGTTTTTGCCGCCGATACAATTCTGCGCTCATGCAGCTCAATCGTGGTGTTCGGCGGCAGCACAACGGCCTTCAACCCAAGCGACCCTGCCTTTGGCGGTGCGCAGGTTGTCAAAGCGTCGACGAACAGCCTGTCCTTGGTTAACTCTGCCGGCGTCGTCTCGCTGCAGGATCGCAGCGGGGCTATCGTTAACCTTGTTGCTTATGGCGGCGCGAGCGCGATCAACGCGGACAACAACCAATCTGTTACTCGCTCGCCGGATCTCACCGGTAGCTTTGCGCAGCACCTAACTGCCAGCGGCGGAGCACGTGCTTTCAGTCCCGGCACCCAAATAAGTAGCGCCAGTTTTGTTTCGTGCACACCCCCGATCGCTCGCGTGGAAGTTTCGCCAACATCGGCGACTATTACCGCTGGCGCAACGCAGCAGTTCCTGGCGCGCGCGTTCGACGCCGGCAATAATGAAGTGCCCGGCGTGCTCTTCTCCTGGCAGTCGAGCAACACTAACGTCGCCGGTATTGATCAGAATGGTATGGCCACCAGCGTCTCTGCGGGATCGACGGAGATTCGGGCCAGCGGGCGAGGGGTTGAGTCGCCGCCAGTTATCTTAACTGTGAATCCTATCCCGCCACCGAATGTTGTTATTAACGAAGTTGATTCTGACCAGGCCGGCACGGACACGACTGAGTTTGTCGAACTCTATGATGGCGGTACAGGTAATACTTCTTTGAGCGGCTTGGTTGTCGTTTTCTTCAATGGCTCTAACGACGAGTCGTATGCAGCGTTTGATCTGGATGGTTTCAGCACCAACGCCGGCGGTTACTTCACGCTCGGAAACGCGGCGGTACCCGGGGTCGATCTAGTTTTCAACGGTGGGACTATGCAAAACGGCGCCGACGCTGTTGTGATCTACGTTGGGAATGCGTCTACATTTCCTAACGGCACACAGCTGACCCTGACGAATTTGATCGATGCGCTGGTCTATGACACCAACGACGCGGACGACCCGGGTTTGTTGACGCTTCTGAACTCCGGCCAACCTCAGATCAATGAAGATGCGGCCGGCAACGGCGAGACGAATTCGAACCAGAGGTGCCCGAACGGCTCGGGCGGCGCGCGCAACACCCTGACTTATAATCAGTTTGCGCCCACACCGGACGGTGCGAACCTTTGCCTCGTGGTGACGCCTCCACCCACGCTTTCTGTTAGGGACATATCGATGAATGAAGGTAATGCCGGACCCACGACACTGACCTTCACTGTCAGCTTGTCAGCGCCAGCTCCCGCCGGAGGCACCATGTTTGATATCGCCACCGCTGACAACACTGCCACTGTTGCTGACAACGATTACGTAGCGAAGAGTCTCACCAGACAAATTATCGCAGCCGGCGATCAGTCGTACAGTTTTGATGTAATCATCAACGGCGACATCGCCGTCGAGTCAAATGAAATGTTCTTCGTTAACGTCACTAATTTGACTGGCGCCACCATTGCGGACGGCCAGGCAGTAGGCACGATTCTCAACGACGACAGTCCGGTTCTGAATCTTAACGATGTTGCCTCCAGCGAAGGCGACAACGGCACAACGACTTTTACGTTCACGGTCACCTCGTCTTTACCTGCACCTGCAGGTGGCATTACGTTTGATATTGCCACGGCCGACGGCACCGCCCAGGATGACAATCCGGCGACAGAAGACAACGACTATCTGTCGAGGAATCTCACCGGTCAGACGATCAATACCGGCGACACAATCTACACCTTCGAGGTAATGGTCAACGGTGACTCGCTGGTAGAAGGCAATGAAACTTTCCTCGTGAACTTGACGAATGTCGTGGGCGCCGGAATATCCGACGCAACGGGCCAGGGGACGATTCAGAATGACGACGTTGCAAACCTGGTTGTCAGTCAGGTCTATGGCGGAGGCGGCAATAGCGGCGCATCGTTCAGCAATGACTTCGTCGAAATTTTCAATCGCGGCGTGACGACGATCAGTTTTGCCGCTACGCCTTATTCATTGCAATACGCCGGCGCGACCGGCAGCTTCGGCTCAAGCAAAGTCGATCTAACGGCAGGAACGATCGGGCCCGGGCAGTATTTCCTGGTTCGACTCTCGAGCGGTGGCGCCGTTGGTTCGCCGCTGCCTGCTCCCGACGCCACCGGCAGTATCAATATGGCTACCACAGCGGGCAAGGTCGCGCTCGTCTCCACCACCTCCGCGTTGACCGGAAGCGGTTGTCCGCTCGCAGCGTCAGTTGCCGATTTCGTCGGCTATGGTACGACGCCCGACTGCTTTGAAGGAGCTGGTCGCACACCTGCGCCCGGCAACACAACCTCAGCCCTGCGCAAGGTTGGCGGCTGCACCGATACGAACGACAATGCGGCGGATTTCCTTGCGACGACGCCCACTCCGCGTAACACCGCTTCTACCATTAATGACTGCGACGCGCCTCCGGATGTTACGATTGATAACGTAACGATCGCAGAGGGCAACGCTGGTGCGGCAGTTGCGACTTTTACGGTGAGCCTTTCAAAACCGGCGCCGGCGGCAGGTGTGACGTTCTACATCTCCACGCAGGACGACACAGCCACCACCGGTGATAACGACTACGAGCCAAAAACTCTGGTCGCGCAAAACATCGCGGCCGGAAATACGAGTTACACATTCAATGTAATGGTTAATGGCGACGTGGCTGTTGAGCCCGACGAGACCTTCTTCGTTAATGTGAGCAACGTTACCGGCGGAATACTGCTTGACGGTCAGGGAGTTGGTACGATCCAAAACGATGACAGTGCCCCGCTGCCCGGTCTGTCGATCAATGACATATCGCAGAGCGAGACAAACAGCGGCACAACGACCTTCAAGTTCACTGTGACGTCATCGCTGCCGGCACCGGCGGGTGGCATCACCTTTGACATCGCGACCTCCGACGGCACTGCTCACGACGATACGCCGCCAGGCGAAGACAACGACTATGTGGCCCGCAGCTTTTTGGCGCAGACCATTACCGAAGGCAACACGAGCTACACGTTTGACGTTGCGGTCAACGGCGACACGCTGGTGGAAGCCAACGAAACGTTTATGGTCAACCTCACGAATGTTTCCAATGCCACGGTGTTTGACGGTCAGGGCCAGGGAACAATTGAGAACGACGACACAGCGAATCTTGTCATCAGTCAGGTTTACGGTGGCGGCGGCAACGCCGGTGCGACCTACAACAATGACTTCATCGAGATATTCAATCGTGGCACAACCATAGTGGATTTCTCAGTGACGCCTTACTCGGTACAATACGCGTCGGCGACGAGCAATTTCTCGACTAACAAGACCGACATCACTTCGGGAATGCTTCTGCCTGGTCACTACTTTCTGATTCGGGAAGCTTCCGGAGGCGCTGCGGGTGCAGCGTTGCCGGCGCCCGATGTCTCAACGGGCACGATTAATATAGCCGCAACAGCCGGCAAGGTGGCGCTGGTTTCCGGTACCACGGCGCTGACTGGAAACGGATGTCCCCTGGCTGCAACCATAGTGGATTTCCTCGGCTATGGAACTACCGCGAACTGCTCTGAGACTTTGCCAATCGCAGTTTCTGGTACCAACTCAAACGCACGGTCGGTAATCCGAAGCGCAAGCTGCACAGACACGAACAACAATTCTGTCGACTTCAGTAATCCTTCGACCGCGCCGGTGGCGCGTAATTCAATCACCACACCAACCACATGTCCGTAGCCAAATTCAAAAGCGTTTGCCGCAGGCCGACGTTGCTCTTGCTGCTTGCTTGTCTGTTCGCGCCGGCTGCTTTTCCGCAGTCGAGCCAGCCACAACCAGGTAAGACCGCGACACCTGCTGCAGTACGCGCGGAGTTTCTTCATGCCTGGAACGGTTACAAGAAATATGCCTGGGGTCACGATGACCTGAAGCCACTGAGCAAGGGCTATCATGATTGGTACGCCGAGCCGCTATTGATGACGCCGGTCGATGCGCTCGACACGATGATTCTCATGGGGCTAAAGGACGAAGCCACGGATACGAAGAACTACATAATCAAAAACCTTTCCTTTGATAAAGATATCTCGGTCCAGAATTTCGAGGTCACGATCCGGCTGTTAGGCGGACTGCTTTCGAGCTATCAGCTTACAGGCGACAAAAGACTGCTGGCTCTGGCTGAGGACCTGGGTAACCGCCTGCTGCCGGTATTCGAATCGCCGACCGGCTTGCCTTACCGCTACGTGAATCTCAAGACCGGAAAAGTGCGCGACGCGAAAACGAATCCCGCGGAAGCGGGTACTTTGCTGATTGAGTTTGGCACTCTCAGCAAGCTTACCGGCCGGCCCATCTTTTACGACAAAGCAAAACGCGCCTCAGTCGGGATCTACAAGCGGCGATCGGCCATTGGTCTGGTGGGTACCTGGATTGATGTCGAAACCGGTGAATGGAAAGACACTGACAGTCACATTAGCGGCGCGATTGACAGTTATTACGAATACCTCTTGAAGTGTTGGCTGCTCTTCGACGATGAGGATTGCAGACGGATGTGGCTTGATAGCATCGCTGCGATAAACAAGTACCTTCCTGACGAAATCGAACGCGACTTGCAGGGGCGACTGGACCCGTATCTCTGGTACGGTCATGCCGAGATGAATACGGGCAAACGCTCAGCCACCGCCTACGGAGCGCTCGATGCTTTCTTTCCTGCGGTGCTGGCCCTGTCCGGCGATCTGGAACGAGCGAGGCGCTTGCAGGGCTCGTCAATGAAGATGTGGGATCTGCACGGTATCGAGCCGGAAGAGATTGATTACAAGACTATGAAGGTTACCTATCCCGGTTATCCTTTGAGACCTGAGATCGTCGAATCGACTTACTATCTTCACCACTACGCGAGCCCGAAGGCGCCTGCGACTGGAGTCGCCCGACAAAGTTTCGGCTTTACGCCGACCGCGCTGTCTATTTGCGGATGGGCGAGCATCTCTTTAGTGATTTCGTCAAGCATTGCCGCACCGACGAGGGCTACGCGGCACTGAAGAGTGTGATTACTAAAGAGCAGACTGACTCAATGCAGAGTTTTCTCTTTGCTGAGACTTTCAAGTACTTCTATCTGCTCTTTGCGCCGGCAAGGACTCTCGACTTTAACAAAGTGATCTTCAATACCGAAGCGCACCCGATTAGACGCACCTGGAAGTAGATCTCTTTTGGAGTGCGCTGACCTGGCATCAAGTGATTTGCTGGGACCGCGGGCGCCCCGCCCGCAATGAGCGCGAAGCGCGAAACCTTAAAGCTTACTCATTGCAGAGGCTTCGCGCCTGCGGCGCGTTGCGGGCGGGACGCCCGCGTCCATTGCAACTGAGGGGTGCAAGCGGTTGGCGATTTTGCAAAATTTTTTGCCGGTTTGTGCCTAAAACGTCAGTTTTTGCGACTGCGCACGGGGATTGTGCAGCTGCGCCGGGATTTTGCAGCTGCGCGCGGCATCTTTGCAGCTCGCACGGCATCTTTGCAACTGCGCACGGCGTCTTTGCAGCCCGGTTTGCATCCGTGTTTCTACGCGTGACAAGCGAGTAACCCAAACAAAACGATACCAGCATGCTTGCTAGCGGTATTCCTTGAAGTGAATTGGGCGCCTCTTGCCCGCTTGATTCACAAACCTTAGACTCCGGCACATGCATTCAATTGCCGATGCCGTAGCAGCGCTGCGCGAACATTTCGGTTTCGACGATTTCCGCGAAGGCCAGCGCGAAGTGATTGCCGCTATCCTCGAAGGCAAAGATGCGGTGGTGGTCATGCCCACCGGCAGCGGCAAATCTCTCTGCTATCAGCTGCCGGCGCTAATGTTGAATGGCGCCACGCATCGTCGTCTCTCCGCTGATTGCCCTGATGAAGGACCAAGTGGACGCACTGCATGCCCGGCAACTTCCGGCGACGTTCATAAATAGTTCGATTGCCGAGCGCGAACAATGGTCGCGCATTGAGGGATTGCGGCGCGGTGAGTTTAAGTTGGTTTATGTTGCCCCGGAGCGTTTTCGCAGTAGCCGCTTTCTCGCAAGCGCTCCAGGCAGTCAGTGTTTCGCTCTTCGCAGTTGACGAAGCGCATTGCATCTCAACCTGGGGACACGATTTCCGTCCCGACTACCTGCGCCTGAAAAGCATTATTCCGCTACTGGGAAAGCCACAAACGTTGGCGCTCACTGCCACCGCTACCCCTTATGTTCGCTCCGACATAATTCAACAGCTTGGACTGGTGAAACCTGAAGCGTTCGTCAGCGGGTTCGACCGGCCGAACCTGACGATCGATGTCGTGCACACCGAGAAGGAGCGCGAAAAGGTCGCGCGGATCAAACGCCTGGCAAAGACTCACGATGGCTCAGGAATCATCTATGCGTCCACGCGTAAGGCCGTGGAACAGGTAACAACAGAATTGCGCGCCCTGGGATTGCAGGTCTCGGCTTATCATGCGGGCCTGAGTGATTCGGCGCGGGTCAAAGCCCAGGAAGAATTCATGTCGGGCCGCACGCAGATGATCGTGGCCACCAATGCTTTCGGCATGGGCATCGACAAGCCGGACATTCGCTTTGTCGCCCACTATCAGATGCCCGGTTCGATCGAGGCCTACTATCAGGAGATCGGGCGCGCGGGACGCGATGGCCTGCCCTCGTCGTGCGTTTTGCTGTTCAACTACGCCGACAAAAACACGCACGACTTCTTTATCGAAGGATCCTATCCTACGCCCGAGCTCGTTCGGAACATTTACAACGCTCTGGTTTCAACGGGTCTTAAGCGCATAGAACTGTCGGCGGCGGAAATTGCGAAGCGTGCCGGCGCTCGGAACGAAATGGCCGTGCAGTCGTCGCTCTACCTGCTCGAACGCGCGGGACACATCGCCCGCACCGCGAAGGTTGAACGCTACGGATCGGCAAACGAACCACCTCCATGGGAAGCCAGGTCCGTCGCTGCCGGGACCGCGGGCGTCTCACCCGCATCTGCGACCGAATCAACTTCAGGCAATGCCACGCGCCGTGCACGCGGAATCATCATGCTCGACAGTGTTCCAGCAACCACTCTTCGCATCGACGCCGCCGACGTAACCCGGCGTGCCAACCTTGAGCGGCGCAAGCTGCGTGAAATAATCGAGTTTTGTTACACCGAATATTGTTATCGCGCGCACATACTCGATTATTTCGGCGATCGACATCACGCGCGCCAGTGCGGCACCTGTGGAAACTGCTCGCAACACTCGCCGGCGCGGACCCCGCTCACCAGCGATGAAATCCTAAGCGACTCGGCCACCGCTGGGCGTAGCAGACGAAAAGTGCCTAAGGTCTCACAGTCTGTCTCTGCTCGCGCGTTGACGACTGAAGAGAGTCTGCGTGTGCGAAAGATCCTGGCGTGCGCGGCCCGGATGAAAGGGCGCTTTGGCAAACACGTGCTGGCAGCGAGCCTGCGTGGCTCAGCCGCCAAGAATGTCATGCAGGCACATCTGAACCAGCTGTCTACCTACGGTTTACTTAAGGACATGCGACAGGAGGACATTCTGCTTTACATCGAGGCGCTGCTAAGCAGTGGTTGTTTACGTGTCAGCGCCGGCACCTATCCGACTGTTTCAATAACTGAGTTAGGCGAGCGAGTGATGCGTGAGCAGGAGCAGGTCAAACTGGCGCTGTGATTTAAGCGTTGCAGGGCGCATGAAGCAGCGGGGGGCAAGCCCACTTCCCGACCTCAGAGATTCATCAAGTTGCGCTGTTAACTAGAGGATTGAACGGCTCTTTACCTCGAAGGTTCGTTTTATGGTAATTAATCTCCAGGTTAGGAAGGGGGCTTGCCCCCGCCAAGCGCTGAAGGTCTATCTCACCACGCCTGCGAGCGGACTTGAAGCGCTCGCGTACAACCTCTTCGACATGCGGCCAGCTTCATACGCAAGTCGTCCGGCCTCAATAGCGAGTTTCATCGCTTCCGCCATCTTCGCTGAATCACGTGCCTCAGCAATCGCCGTATTCATAAGTACGGCATCGGCGCCCAGTTCCATTGCAATCGCCGCGTCGCTCGCTGTGCCCACTCCGGCATCAACAATGATCGTCGCATCCGGCAATTGCTCGCGCATGATGCGCAGGTTTGCAGGGTTCTGAATACCCAGCCCCGAACCGATGGGTGCGGCCAAAGGCATTACCGCCGGACAACCTGCGTCCAAGAGTTTCTTCGCCATTATCAGATCGTCTGTGAAGTAAGGAAGGACAATAAACCCCTCCCGGGCCAGGACGCGCGCGGCTTCGAGCGTTTGCTCGTTATCCGGGAACAGGGTGGTCTGATCGCCGATCACTTCGAGCTTGATCAAGTCAGTTCCGAGGGCTTCGCGTGCTAAACGCGCGGTGCGAATTGCCTCTTCGGCTGTGTAGCATCCGGCGGTATTGGGCAGTATAGCCAGTGAAGGATCGAGGTGATCGAGAAAGGATTCAGAGCTGCGATCAAGCGGAACGCGTCTCACTGCAACGGTGACCATCTCCGCCCCTGAAGCGAGATGTGCCGCCTTCATCTCTTCAAACGTTCGGTATTTCCCAGTGCCGATAATAAGTCGTGAGGTAAACACACGACCGCCAATTTCAAACTTCTCAGAAGTAGCTACTGCTGGTGTTGACATGAATAAATTATATTCCGCGCAGCGTCTGGCGCCTACTGCTCCTGCGAATCACAACAACCGCCGCCGACAAAATGCACTATTTCCACCTTGTCATCGGGCTGCAGGATAGTATTCTCCCACTGGGCGCGACGAACGACGTTGTGATTGAGTTCGATTGCTATTTGTTCAGGCTTGAGATTCAACTCCGCAACCAGCTTCGGAAGTAAGATGTGATCCTCAACTTCACGAGGCTCGCCATTGATGTGAATACCAAACCGGGACCTCACTCGGCGGGATGAATCACCCGGCGCACTTCGATTGTTTCGCCCTTGACCACTGCGCGCACCAGTACCGCAGCGCGGCCCGAAGTAAAGTTTGGCAGTGTTGCGGTGACCGTTGCAACTCCGCCCCGCTCGGTTTTCACAGAGTATATTTGCGGACGAAAAGCAGTGCCCAGGACTTTCACCGACAGAGTGATGTTCGGGAGCGGCTTCTGTCTCTTTCCCATTCGGTCTGCCAGCTCTATTCGAATAGTTCTCGTCTCTCCGGCCCGGAATTCTTCCTGCTCTAATATGGTCAGGGTCAGACCGCCTTGGTTCTGAGCAACTTCACTCTGCGGCCATTCACGCGGCTGATCGTCACCGATATGGGCCGACTCCACAGCACCGGCAGGCGCAGTTTGCTCAGCGAGGGGTTCATCCAAAGGTGCAGTGTCGCGAGGTGGAGAGATCTGAGCGCCCGGTGTGTCATCCGTTAAGAGTGGTTCGGGAGAACCATTCAGGGGTCTGGCCCCACCCATGCTCATGCGTTTCAAATCTTCAATCCGGCCCGCATTGATAGCAGCACAGATGAGTTGATGTTGACGTTTCAGGCGCTTAGTCAACACTTCCTCGCTGAAGTCTCCCGACTCGATCAGGTCTTCGTAGCGCGAACGCTTGGCGGCGAGAATTGCCCCACCTACGTACACCAACGAGAGGATCAACGGCGATTCGAGGCCTTTGTCCTCCGTTTGCACGTGATAGACGACTCCGTCGTGTTCTATGTCAGTGTTGAAGCCAGTGATCACAATTTTGATTAGTGGATGTCAGATAATCCAGGAGTTGTCGTCAGGTAAGATTGCCTGAATCTAAATTGAAGTTAACACAGCCATTTTTGCAGGGTCAATTACGAAATTGTTTCATCGATCGGCGCCGGGAAGGTTGCTTGACACCCCAGATCACTTCGACTAGGATTCGGCTTGTACAATGATTCTCAATCTAGCATGTCTTCGAGTGATTTTAGTGAACTCGAACGGGTTTGTCTTTCGCCGATTGACGGCGTCGACAGACGCGGTAGTGTGATCTGTACGCAGCACTGATAATGGCGTTTCATCTCAACGACTACCTGCCCATCCTGCTGATGTTCGTAGTAGCAGGAGGCTTTGCCGCGGGCAACATTGTGCTTTCACAGTTTGTCGGCCAGCGCAAACACACGCGCACGAAGATGATGCCTTATGAGTGTGGAAAGGATCCGGTAGGCACTGCCCGCGAGCGGTTCTCCGTCAAGTTTTATCTGATCGCAATGATCTTTATTCTGTTTGATATTGAAGTCATTTTTCTGGTTCCCTGGGCCGTCGTCTTCAAAACTCTCGCCGGACCGGTCTATGGTCTGCGTACACTTGTCTACGTGGAGATGATGGTGTTTGTGGCATTGCTGCTCGTAGGTTATGTGTATGTAGTCAAGAAAGGCGCCTTTGATTGGGGCGAGACGGCGCGCCGTGAAGCTGAGGCTGAAGCCCGGCTGCTTCACGACATGGAAAATCGCAAACGTGAGCGTGCGCGCACAGCGGCTTAAGTGTAAGTTAGGAAATTGAATGGGACTCGAGAACATAATTGCCGAAGCCTTGCCTGAAGTGTTGACCACGCGACTCGATTCGCTAATCAACTGGGCGCGTAAGTCTTCGCTGTGGCCGGCGACCTTTGGCCTGGCCTGTTGCGCGATCGAAATGATGAACGCCACCTCCTCCAGGAACGACCTGGCGCGCTTCGGTTCAGAAGTGTTTCGTGCCAGCCCGCGCCAGGCGGACGTGATGATCGTTTCCGGGCGCGTCTCCAGAAAGATGGCGCCGGTTCTGCGGCGCATCTACGATCAGATGCCTGAACCGAAGTGGGTTATTTCCATGGGGGCCTGTGCGACTTCCGGAGGCGTTTTTGATAACTACGCGATCGTGCAGGGCGTGGACAAGATCGTTCCCGTTGACGTTTACATTCCCGGCTGCCCGCCGCGCCCGGAGATGTTGATTCACGCGGTTATGATGTTGCAGGACAAGGTCATGAAAGAATCGTCACGTGACCGCAAAGACATTCCTGAGGACGAAGCGCGCGGCGCCTCAGGCCCGGGGACTCTGCCCATCACCGATGGCTCGACAGTTCATAATGTACCTGGTGAAACGCGACCGTATTCCATCGCGTCCAAACACGAACGACGACGCTCTTCCTAAATTGTTCGCGCGAGCGCAATTGCTTCATGACCACAGGGGAAAACAACGAGAGCAGCTTGCCGGAGCCGACGACAAATTCAGATCAAAAATCGACGCCGTCCCAATTGGTGACGGCGTTGCAGCGTGAACACGCTGACTGGATAACCGAAGTCATCGAGGCACATGGTGAAGTTACCGCCATTGTTCCAGCGCAGCATATTGTTGACGTGTGTGCCGCTCTCAAGGCCGGCGCGGACGCCCGGTTTGATTTCCTGGCGGACCTTTGCGGTGGGGATCGAGGCGTAGAAGAGGAACCGCGCTTTGAAGTCAACTATCATTTATTTTCCACCACCATAGCATCACCGGCTGAGGTTAAAGGTTTTACTCAACGAAGCGAACGTGCATGTGCCTACCGTCACCGGAGTGTGGCGCACGGCAAACTGGCACGAGCGCGAAACGTTTGACTTGTTCGGCGTTGTCTTTGATGGGCATCCGGATTTGCGCCGGATACTTTTGCCCGACGATTGGCAGGGCTACTCGTTGCGCAAGGATTTTCCTTTACGCGGGTATGAGCCGTATTCGCTGAAGTAGTTTCAAGTTCCAGGCTTCAGGTTCCAAGTTAGGACGAGCCTGAAACTTGAAACTTGAAACTTGAAACTTTATGAGTTCCATAAGCATTCCGCCGCAGTTTGAAATAGTCGATCGTCCGCTCGACACGCAGATGACGATCTCTATGGGACCGCAGCATCCGTCCACGCACGGTGTGTTGCGGCTTGAGTTGGTGCTCGACGGCGAAATGGTTGTTAAGTCGACGCCCGACATCGGCTATCTCCATACGGGCATGGAGAAGCTCTTTGAGTACAAGAAATACCAGCAAGGGATAGTGATTACCGATCGGATGGATTATCTCAATCCGCTCGGCAACAACCTTGCTTACGTAATGGCAGTCGAAAAGCTGCTGGAGTTGGAGATTCCGGAGCGAGCGCAAACGATCAGGATCCTGATGTGCGAACTGCAGCGAATTGCGTCGCATCTGGTGTGGCTGGCCACCCACGCGCTCGACATCGGGGCTATGACGGTTTTCTTTTACTGCTTCCGCGAGCGCGAGAAAATTCTTAACCTCATAGAGGCTGCCTCCGGCGGGCGTTTGACACCGTCGTATTTCCGCATCGGCGGTTTAATGATGGATTTGCCGTCAGGTTTCGAACGCCGTGTGCAACAGTTTCAGGATGGCTTCCTTAAGTCAGTTGAAGAGTTTCATACACTTCTTACGGGCAATCGGATTTTTCAGAAGCGTACGCAGGGTGTTGGTGTGATCTCGGCAGAGGACGCGATCGACTGGGGACTTTCCGGACCTTGTTTGCGCGGCAGCGGAGTAAACCTGGACATTCGTCGCGCGAATCCTTACACGGGTTACCAGCACTACGACTTCGAAGTGCCGACCGAGAGTGACTGCGACGTCTGGGCGCGCTACCTCGTGCGCATGCGCGAGCTAAAGGAGTCGCACAAGATCGTGGCGCAGGCGCTCGCGAGACTGAAGCCAGGACCAGTGAAGGCTGACGATCCCAAGGTTGTCTTGCCGGATCGCGAAGCGATGAAGACGCATATGGACGCGCTGATTCATCACTTCCTGATTGTGGCGGAAGGTTTCGACGTCCCGAAGGGCGAGGTCTATCAGCCAATAGAAGCTTCAAAGGGCGAGCTTGGCGTTTACGTGAAATCCGACGGCGGACCAAAGCCGGCCCGAGTGCATTTCCGGGGACCAAGTTTTGTAAACCTTTCCGCACTACCGCATATGTCGGAGGGAGCGATGGTTGCAGACATCGTGGCGATCATAGGGTCGTTGGATATTGTTTTGGGAGAAATTGATCGGTAAAACGGTCTTTAGACTTTGGACTTTGGTCTTTGGTCTTTGTCTTTTGAGCCTGGTGCTTTGAGCGTTGTTCCTTGAGACATAGAAGCGCACCAAAGAAAAACAAATTACAAAGCATTAAATTCAAAGTTCATCAGAAAACAAAGACCAAAGTCCAAAGATCCAAGGCCAATGAGTACTGAGTTAACTCAAATCCAGCCAATGTCGCAGCCGGTTGATATCGCTGAGCCTGCTTCGTTTTCCGCCGCGGTCGAGGCGGAGATTGACGGGCACCTCGCGAAGTATCCGGTGAAGCGTTCTGCGATTCTGCCACTAATGTTTATTGTGCAGCGCGAACGGGGTTATCTCGATCCGCCTGGAGTTGCATACCTTGCGAACCGTTTGGGTTTGCGGATCACCGACATCTGGGAAGTAGCAACCTTCTATTCGATGTTGCACACCAAACCGGTCGGCAAGTATCACATTCAGATTTGCAAGACGCTCTCGTGCAAGATCATGGGCGAGCCCGGAATCACCGAGCATGTTTGCAACCGACTTGGCATCAAGCCGGGCGAAACAACTGCGGATGGTAAGTTTACTGTTTCGCTCGTCGAATGTTTGGGCTCGTGTGGTACCGCACCGATGTTTCAGATTGGTTTTGACTACCACGAGAACCTGACAAACGCGAAGGTCGATCAGATTCTGGATTCATTGACATGAATGAACTTTGTACTTGGTATTTAGAGCTTTGTAGTTGCGTTGATCGATGGTCGAGTGTATCCGACAAATCCGCCCAAATTCAAAGTACAAAGTTCAAAGTACAATATTAAGAACCAGTCTGTTTAGGATTTACGATTCACTAAAATGTTCATCGGCGCCATCGGATGTGAACCTCTTCAGCTCGCGCGAGTTCATCTGGAGAACTCTCGGTCTCTGGAAGTGTATCGCCAGCACGGTGGTTACGAGGCGCTGAAGAAAGTCCTTTCGGCCATGTCGCCCGACGACGTTATTAACGAAGTAAAGAAGTCAGCGCTGCGCGGACGCGGTGGGGCGGGATTTCCAACGGGGATGAAATGGAGTTTTGTTCCCAAGGACTCGCCGAAGCCGAAGTATGTAGTATGCAACGCTGACGAGTCGGAGCCGGGCACTTTCAAGGATCGCTACCTGATGGAACGCGATCCGCACATGCTGATTGAGGGCATACTGATCGCGGCGTATGCGCTGGGCGCGAAAACGAATTACATCTACACCCGCGGTGAATACAGATATCTAATCGACATCATGGAAGTTGCCCTTTCAGAAGCGCGGGCCGCCGGATTGCTTGGCGAAAAAATCCTCGACTCAAACTTCTCTTCTGAAATTCATACGCATACCGGCGCGGGCGCTTACATCTGCGGCGAAGAGACGGCCTTGCTGAGTTCGCTCGAAGGAATGCGCGGCCACCCGCGCATGAAGCCGCCCTTCCCTGCCGTTTCCGGTCTTTATGCGAGTCCCACGGTAGTGAACAATGTTGAGACGCTGACTGCCGTGCCTGACATCATCAAGATGGGCGGTGAGGCGTATCAAAAGCTGGGCACGGAAAAAAGCGGCGGCACGAAGCTCTGGTCAGTCTCCGGGCACGTAAATCTTCCCGGCGTTTATGAACTTCCGATGGGCTACGACGACATGGAGAAGTTCATCATGGAAGACTGCGGCGGCATGCTTAACGGCGGCAAACTCAAGGCAGTAATTCCGGGCGGATCGTCTGTTTACATAATGCGCGCCGATCAAATCATCGGCAAAGACGTGCGCATGGACTACGAAGGACTGGTCGCCGGTGGTTCGAGCGTTGGCTCCGGCGGGTTCATTGTGATGGATGAGTCGGTTGATATCTTCGAGTCAACCAAAAACCTGACTGAGTTTTACAAACATGAGTCTTGTGGCTGGTGTACCCCGTGCCGTGAAGGCACTGACTGGCTGGTAAAGGTTTTCAAACGCATCGCGAACGGCGGCGGCAGGCCGGAAGACGCGCAGTTAATGCTGGACCTTTGCGACAACATAGAGGGCAAATCGTTCTGCCCGTTGGGTGACGCGGCGGCGTGGCCGATTCAGTCGGCCATTAAGAGGTTTCCGGAAGATTTCAGAAAGCACTTAAGCTAAAGCAGAGATTTCGCAGAGAAGATGTATGCCGTGTTACGACCGAAACCAAACCCCGTTGCCGCCCATCAGTATTCGTCAAATCACCGGCGGCAATTGCTGGCCAGCGACATCTGCGGCTGCTTCTATTGCCTTGAGGTGTACGACCCGGCCGAGATAATGGACTGGGTCGATGAGGATAACGAAGGTGTCGGGCAAACCGCCCTCTGTGCCAAGTGTGGGATCGATTCTGTACTTGGCTCGGCTGCTGGATATCCAATAACGCCCGAGTTCTTAAAGCAGATGTGCGATCATTGGTTCTAAAGCGAAAAGCAACATGTCCACTGAAGTAATCAAAGTCACCATCAACGGCAAAGAATTCGAAGTGCCTAAAGGCGCGCGGCTGATTGACGTCTGCCGCGATAAGGCTTTTGACATTCCGTCGTTCTGTTACTACTCCGATCTCGCATTGCAAGCCTCCTGTCGCATGTGTCTCGTGCGCATCGAGAAAATGCCGAAGTTGCAAACCTCGTGCACGATCATATGCACCGACGGCATGGTCGTTACGACCGAGAGCGACGAAATTGAAAAAGCGCAGCGCTCGATGCTTGAGTTTCTGCTCGCCAATCATCCGCTCGACTGCCCTGTCTGCGATCGTGGCGGGGAATGCGAACTGCAGGAGATGACGTTTGACTGGGGTGGACTCGAAGAACGCTTCACCGAGAAGAAGAATTACCAGCCTGAAAGATATCTCTCGCCGATGGTCGCCAACGATCCGCAACGTTGCATTCTCTGCAAGCGCTGCACGCGCGTTTGCGATGAGTGGATGGGCGAAGACGCGATAGAAGCCGGTGGCCGCGGAGCGAACACGGTTATTGGCACCTACGGGGGCTGGCTTGACTGTTCACAGTGTGGCAACTGCATCGAGGTGTGTCCCACCGGTACTCTGCTTGATGGCACCTATCGTCACCAGGCGCGTCCCTGGGAACTGACGCAAACAAAGTCGACCTGCACCTATTGTTCTGACGGCTGCCAGATGTCGCTCGGCTCGCGGGGCGATGAACTGATGCGCATCGTGGCGCGCGATCGCTACGTTAACGGCCTTAACGGCGAGTTCCTCTGCATTAAGGGCCGCTTTGGTCATCCTTTTGTGAACCACGAAGAGCGCATACGAACGCCGCTGATTCGTTACAACAAGGGCGGCAAACTCATTCCGGCGACCTGGGATGAGGCAATTATTCACGTTGCTAAGAAACTGGACGCCATCGTCGACGAGCACGGACGCGACGCGCTAGGTGTGGTTGGCAGCCCACGAATCACCAACGAAGCAAACTACCTGCTCTACAAATTCGCAACTGAACTCGTTGGTACAACTAATTACGCTGTCGCAGACGCGACGAGTATGAAACCGTTCTTCGACAACCTCGGCGGCTCGCTGGCGACGCACCGCGATATTCGTTATGCGAAAACTATTCTAGTGATTGGCGGTGAACCTGAAGAGCTGCAACCGCTGACGGGGAAACAGATTCGCCAGGCTGTACGCAACGGCGGCGCGAAATTGATTGTGGTTAACAGCACACCGATCAGGCTGGTCGAGCAGTCCGCTCAATTCATTCATGTCCGATCGAGATCTGAAGAAGCATTGGTGCTGGCGCTCGCGGCCGACTCGAACGACGATCTCGCTGCCGGCAAACTTGGTGTCGAAGCCGGCGAGATTCAGACGCTGCGACAGTCGATCACAGAGACCCAGGGCGATCTCGTGATCATGTTCTCCACCGATTTAAGCGCAGCCGCGCAAGCTGTCGTGGCGCAATTGCCCTACGCCCTGCGGGCTGATGGCCGTCGCGTTTTGCTTCATCCGTTGCCGCTTTACAACAACAGTGTCGGCGCCCATGACATGGGGCTCGCCAATGGCGCGTTGAGTGTGACGCAAATGCTCGACGGGGCCGGAGCAGGCATTCGCGCGCTCTACCTGGCCGGAAGTTTCCTGCCCGAGCACTTGCGTGGTCGTGAGGATGCACTCGGCAAGCTTGATTTCCTGGTTGTTCAGGAACTGTTTGAAACTGACACTACTGCCTTTGCGGATGTGGTGTTGCCGGCTGCTTCGTTTGCCGAAGTTGACGGCACCTTTACGAACAACGATGGTTTTGTGCAGCGCGTGCGCCAGGCGATTCCGCCGGTCAGCCAGTCGAAGGCCGATTGGATGATCACAGCTCAGTTGGCTACCGAATTGGGGATGAGCTTCGGTTTTGAAATGTCAGCGAGCGCGGTCTTCAATGAAATAGCCGAACGCATTCCGCCATACGCCGGCTTGCGGTATCCGGTCTTGAAGGATGAATCAAGCCCGGTGCAGGCGAAGTATAAGATTGCCGAACAACGCGATCTAACGCCGGAATTGACGGCGCTTCGCGATGCAGTTCAGAAGCTTCCAGCGACTGGCGACAAATTGAGCGTTACTCCAAAAGTAGGTCACGAACTTTTCAAGATTGGCACGTTAACCGATAAGGTGCCGCAGTTTCACTTGTTGGCGGAAGGTAATCCGCGCCCTGAGACCGTCAGAGTTTCACCGCTGTATCAGATTACCGTGGACCAGAATCTGCGGCCCGAGACCGCAGTCGCGGCCGACTAAGAGAAGATTGGAATTCATGATCGGCGATGCCGAATTGAAGTTCAGAGTTCAATCTTTAGATTGCTGCTGTTGAACCGAACAAGCTAAAGCTTGAACTCTGAACTGCTTTTGGCTTACGAATCAAAGAGGAATAGGAAATGGTGAATAGTAAATAGAGTCGCTTCTCCAGGCGTATCCTATTTACTATTTACGATTCACTATTTACGACAATGGCCTGGGATAACCAATACATTCACGCGCTGGTTGTGATCATCGCGATCACCGTCGCTTTCGGCGCGATCATGTTGCTGGTAGCGGCAACAGTGCTTGCCGAACGGCGCGTACTGGCGCTCATTCAGGGCCGCCTGGGGCCAAACCGCGTGGGCTATGGCGGCATATTGCAACCATTTGCCGACTTCATCAAAACAATGATGAAGGAGGATCTGGTCCCGGATCAGTCGACAAGATTTGTATTTCTGCTCGCGCCCATGATCGCGGTAATCACGGCGATCATGGCCATCATTGTTTACCCGTTTGGCCCCACCATCACGCTCCCCTTCCTCGGCACGTTTCCTTTGCGAATAGCGCAGTTCGATGTTGCCTTGCTGTACGTGTTGGGCGTCACGTCGGTCGGCGTGTACGGGATCGCGCTGGCGGGTTGGTCGTCAAACAACAAGTACAGCTTGATGGGGGGCCTGCGCTCTTCAGCGCAGATGATTTCTTATGAACTCGCGCTGGGCTTATCGCTCATCGGTATCATCCTGCTTTCCGGCACGCTCGATATCTATCAGATCGTGGAGCAACAGTCCGGGTGGTATGGCCTGCATTGGAACATTCTTTACCAGCCGTTTGGTTTCATTCTTTATCTGATTGCGGCCATCGCGGAAACGAATCGCGTGCCTTTCGATCTTCCGGAAGCCGAAACGGAATTGGTTGCAGGTTTTCATACCGAATACAGCTCGATCAAGTTCTTGTTATTTTTCAACGCCGAATACATCAACATGATTACTGTGTCGATGCTGGCGACAACTTTGTTTTTGGGTGGTTGGAACGGCCCAGGAGTAGCGCAGGTTCCGCTCCTGGGAGTGATTTACTTCTTCGCGAAAGATTATTTTCTTCCTGTTTGTGTACATCTGGCTGCGCGGCACCTTGCCACGCTTTCGTTTCGATCAACTGATGGACTTCGGTTGGAAGTTTCTATTACCGGCGGCAATCCTGAACATCGTTTTGACCGCGACGGTTTTGTATTTCACTACTTAGCACCCGTTTCTCGTGTCCACACTTTTATTCATCATCTTCGCAGGCATGGCGATTGGTTGCGCTATCGCGATGGTCTCGCAGAGTAATCCGCTCTACAGCGCCATCTCGCTGATTGGCGTGTTCATTTCGCTGGCGTCGATCTACGTGACGCTGGCCGCGCCGTTTATCGCTGCAGTACAGGTGATTGTCTACGCCGGTGCGATTATGGTGCTGGTGATTTTTGTAATCATGCTGCTTAACGTCGAACATTCGGAGCCGCGGCGCAAGCGTCTGAAGTTTCTTGTGCCCATGGCTATCGGCATGGCGGCAATACTGCTCGCGGAAACCGCTTTCATTCTTTATTCAGTGCAAACGACGGAAAACCAACTCGCCGGCAATATCTCGGATGTCGGCTTAACACACTCGATTGGCGAGGGGTTGTTTACCAGATACCTGCTGCCGTTTGAATTGACTTCCGTGTTGCTGTTGATGGCCATTGTGGGCGCCATGTCATTGGCACGCCGAACGACAATCCTGTCGGCAACGGCGCGCGTGGTTCCAGGCGCTCAGGTTCTGGCAATGGACATCGCTAATCCCAGGCGCGTGGTGAAGATCTGCGACTGGTCGAGACTGAAACAACTGAAGAGGCGGCCCATCTACTGGGCGTCGATTTTCATTCAGACCGCAGCGAGCAGGAGTAGGAATTATGGGTCCGCAACTTTCCTGGTATCTGGCGCTCTCGGCCGTCCTGTTCACGATTGGCGCGGTCGGCGTAATCATCAAGCGCAACGTGATCGCGATGTTCATGTGCATCGAGTTGATGCTCAACGCCGTGAACCTGACGTTTCGTGGCGTTTTCGAGTTTCTTTCAGGACGTTACCGGACAGCTTTTTGTTTTCATCGTGATGACTGTGGCAGCGGCTGAAGCCGCTGTCGGACTCGGCATCATCATTGCCATCTTTCGCAATCGCGAATCGCTGGATGTGGATGATGCGAGTATTTTGAAAGCTGTAGAACTTAGGTACTTTGATTTTTGGTACTTTGAGCTTGCAGTCTGTCTCGAACGATGACTTTCACAAGACTCAAAGTCCAAAGCTCCAAGTACCAAAGTTCCAAAAGCACCGCTGAATGGATAACAACCTCCTAAGTCTGATCATCTTTGCTCCGCTCGCAGGCGCGGCCATCAACTGGTTTGTCGGCCGGCGCTGTGCGAGATGAAAGGTTTATCGGCGTTATCGCTTGTGGGTCGGTCGGCATTTCCACTTTGTTGCTTTCTATCTCGCCTTCAAATCCGGAGGCGCCCTTCGCTCAACAGAACCCGTTTTCGACCATCTCTGGACCTGGATCCAGGTGGGAAAATTCCGCGCGGACTTCGGTCTGGCGATGGATCGTTTGAGCGGAACCTACGCGCTGTTCGTTACGTTTGTCGGGTTCCTGATACACGTCTTTGCCGTCGGCTACATGCGCGGAGACACCGGCTTCTATCGCTTCTTTGCCTATCTGAATCTGTTCATGTTTTCGATGTTGACGCTGGTGCTGGCCGACAATTTCCTATTGATGTTTGTCGGCTGGGAAGGAGTCGGGCTCTGCTCCTACCTGCTAATCGGCTTCTATACCGATCTTAAGGAAGCAGGCGACGCCGCGAAGAAGGCTTTCATTACCAACCGCGTTGGCGATTGGGGTTTTGTGATGGGCGTCATGCTGCTGTTTTTTATCACCTCGGCAGCCGGTAATGCCTCAATCAGTTTTTTTGATCATCCCTTAACCGGCGTGACCAGCGCCTTCAATGTAATTAGTTCTGCTGCCGGTTGAGCCATTCGGATGGCACGCGATCTTCGCAGGTGGTCTTACCTCAGTTGCTGTTCTCTTATTCATCGGCGCCGCCGGCAAGAGCGCACAAATTCCGCTTTACGTTTGGCTGCCTGACGCCATGGCCGGCCCGACGCCAGTCTCGGCTCTGATACATGCGGCCACAATGGTCACTGCCGGCGTCTACATGATCGTCCGTTGTTCCGCAATTTATATTCACGCCCCGACCGCGATGTTCATAGTGGCGGTGATTGGCGCAGCCACGGCGCTGTTTGCCGCCACCATCGGCCTGGCTCAAAACGATATTAAGAAAGTTCTCGCTTATTCAACTATCTCCCAGCTCGGCTACATGTTTCTGGCCTGCGGCGTCGGCGCTTTCACGGCGGCGATATTCCACGTCATCACCCACGCGTTCTTCAAAGCCTTGCTCTTCCTCGGATCCGGTTCGGTAATCGCAGGGCATGCATCACGAGCAGGACATGCGCCGCATGGGTGGGCTAAAGAAATACATGCCCATCACTTTCGCAACCATGCTCACTGGATGGCTGGCCATTTCCGGCATACCGATCTTTGCCGGGTTCTTTTCCAAGGATGAAATCCTCTGGAAGACATGGAGCGCAGGCAGCGCCTTACCCGGTCCCATGTGGAGCAAGGCGCTTTGGGCAGTAGGGGCTTTGACTGCGCTGCTCACGGCTGTCTACATGACGCGAATGATGGTCATGACCTTCTGGGGCAGCGAACGCTTTCGCGAGGTTAATGAAGACGAGCACGACGCTGCGGCGCACTTCAAAACCGATTCGCATCACGTGCACGAACCGCATGAATCTCCCTGGCTAATGACCGCTCCCTTAGTTGTGTTGGCGATCCTGTCCACTATCGGTGGGCTGATTGGAGTTCCTTATGCACTGAGTTATCGCGGTCAGCCCGAAAACTACATCGAGCAGGTGCTGGAGCCGGTGATTGCGAAAGCGCCAGGTGGCGAGACAGATGCCAGCCGGACATGCGACCGGGCCCACAATGGCTTTCCCCTAAGCCGCAAGAGGTGGATGGCGCTCCAGCCTTTACGTCGCTGGATGAACATAGTGCCGGAGAGGCCTACCATTCGCCTGAAGAGATTCGCGAAGAGCGCTTGCTGGCCCTGCTGTCAGTCTTCATTGCGGCCGTGGGTATCGGAATCGGCTTGGCTGATCTTCAGGAAGCGTCCACTCCTTCAGATGCCACGAATACTTGAGAACAAATATTACGTCGACGAGATTTACGATGCGGCGATCATCAACCCAATCAAAGTCGGCTCGCGCGAAGGCCTCTGGAAGTTATTTGATGTCGGCGTGATCGATGGCTTTCTGCATTCGCTTGGCGATGCCGTGAAGGAAACAGGAAAAGTTGTTCGTCATTTGCAGGCCGGCTTCGTGCGTGGCTACGCAGCGATAATTCTGCTGGGCGCGCTGGCGGTAGTTGCGTTCTTTCGCCTATTACGGCGTTTATGTTTTGCGGCCCTGAGTTAACTCGTAAATGATGCAGCACCTACTAACCATCATCATCCTGCTCCCCGTCGCCGGTGCGCTCGCGACGGTCGGCTACAGCCTGCTGCCCGGCAAACGCGAGTCAAATTACAAATGGATTGCGCTTGCCTTCAGCATTGTCGATTTCGGGTTTTCCCTATTGTTAATTCGCGGCATCGGCGCCGGCACGAAGATTTTCGTTTTGTTGAAGACGTGCTCTGGATTGGTTCAATAGGGGCGCACTATCACCTCGGCGTTGATGGTATCAGTCTCTGGTTAGTGCTGCTGACCACGCTCCTGATGCCGATAGCGATCCTGTCGAGCTGGACGGCTATTCAGAAGCGTCAACTCTCGTACTACATGTTTCTCCTGCTCTTACTGAGCGCCATGATCGGCGTCTTTGTGTCGCTGGACCTCCTGCTCTTTTACTTGTTCTTTGAAGCGTCGCTGGTACCGATGTTTTTCCTGATTGGCATTTGGGGCGGCGAACGGAGAATCTACGCAGCGGTAAAATTCTTTATCTATACCGCCGTCGGCAGTTTGCTGATGCTGGTTGCCATAATCGCGCTCTACTACATGTTTGGGACGTTTGACTACACGACGATCCTGGCGAGCCTGAGCGGCGGACAGATTCTCGGCGAGCGCGCGGAGTTCTGGCTATTCCTGGCCTTTGCTTTTGCCTTTTGTATCAAGGTGCCGCTCTTCCCTTTGCACACCTGGCTGCCGGACGCGCACACCGAAGCGCCCACCGCCGGATCCGTCATTCTCGCCGGCGTACTTCTGAAGATGGGAACTTACGGACTGCTGCGTTTCAACCTCGGACTGTTTCCCGGGATGGCGCGGAAGTTTGCGCCGGTAATGATCACGCTGGCAGTTATTGGAATCATCTATGGCGCGTTGGTGGCAATGGTCCAGCCGGACGTCAAACGCCTGGTTGCTTATTCGTCAGTAAGTCATATGGGCTTTGTCGTGCTTGGCCTTTTCTCGTTCACCGAAATGGGAATGCAGGGTGCGCTCTATCAAATGCTGAATCACGGCGTTTCGACCGGCGCGCTCTTTCTCTTCGTTGGTTTTATTTATGAACGCAGACACACGCGCCAGATCAGCGATTTTGGTGGACTATCCACGCCAATGCCGTGGTTCTCGACGCTCTTCGTAATAGCCTCGCTCTCTTCGATTGGACTGCCGTTCCTGAATGGCTTCGTAGGAGAATTCCTGATCATGATCGGGACCTGGACTTCTCTCGCGGTCGGATATCCATGGATCTGGATTGCCACCATGCTTGCCGGGACCGGCGTTATCTGGGCTGCGGTCTACATGCTGTGGATGTTGCAGCGCGTCGTGTTTGGCAAGGTCACAAATCCGGAGAACGCAAAACTCCGCGATCTCAATGCTCGTGAGCTTGGTTTGTTGATTCCGTTGTTGGTGCTGATGCTGTTCATGGGAGTTTATCCGCGCGTGTTTTTAGATCGATCGCAGGCGAGTGTAGAGCAAGTCCGCGTGCGTCTCGCGGAGTCGCGCGCCGGCGGAACTGTGGCAGAAGTGCCGGTTGACGAAAAGGCGCGGGCCAATGCGCTAAAGCATTAGTGCACGCTGAGGAGGGTTACTTCGATCGTGCCAAATTGTACGAGTTATACATAACCTTATGAATCTTTTCGCTTTTCAACTGACTACCGCCGATGTCAACCTTTGGCTGATTTTGCCTGAGCTCATCATTTGTATTGCCGGCGTCGTGGTCATGTTGGTTGATGCGTTTGCGAAACCCACGCAACGTTGGATCACCGGCAGCATTTCTATAGCCGGCTTGATTGCTGCCGCCGGGAGCTCCGGTTGGTTGTGTCTATCCTGGCGTGGTGCCAGTCAGGCCTTCAACGGCATGATCGTCCTGGACGAGCTGCGACTCGGCTTCACGTTCGTATTCCTAATTGTTTCCGGACTCACTATTCTCGTGTCCATGGTCTGGGTTGAGAATGAACGGCTTCCCGCCGGAGAGTTTCATTCCCTGCTCATGTTTGCCACTGCCGGCATGATGTTCATGGCTTCAGCAGGCGATCTGGTAATGGTATTTCTCGGGTTGGAGATTCTCTCTATCGCGACTTACGTCATGTGCGGCTTCCGGCGCACCGACGTCCGCTCCAACGAATCGTCGATGAAGTATTTCATTCTTGGTTCGTTCTCATCGGCCTTTCTGCTTTATGGAATTGCTCTAACGTACGGCGCCACTTCGACCGCGGCCGGGCTGCCGGGCACCACGAACATTGCAGAAATAGCCAGGCGGATTCCTGACGCTCAATTCCCCATGCTCCTGTTCGCGGGCGCGGCGATGATGCTGGTCGGCTTCGGCTTCAAGATCGCCACCGCACCTTTCCACATTTGGACTCCCGACGTGTACGAAGGCGCGCCCACTCCGGTTACCGCCTTCATGGCTGCCGGCCCAAAAGCCGCTGGCTTCGCCTCGTTCATGCGGGTCTTTCTGATCGCGTTTCCCTTCGTTGTAATTACCGCGAATGATAGCGTCGCCGGAAGAATCCACTCCACCTGGCTCGGCGCTTTGCTGGTACTGGCAATTCTGACGATGACTGTCGGCAACGTGGTGGCGATTGCTCAGAACAACGTCAAGCGCATGCTGGCTTATTCGTCCATAGCACACGCTGGCTACGCGCTGGTCGGGTTCGTAGCAGCCGGCGCCGCACGCAATCTGGAACAACGCGACGCCGCGATCGCCGCCGTGATTTTTTATCTGCTCACTTACGCTGTTATGAATCTCGGAGCTTTCGCCGTAGTGCAACTCATCGCGCGTGCTGCCGATCGCCGGACCGAGGTGGAGGATTACAACGGTATAGGTTTTCAATCGCCCTGGCTGGCCTTCTGCTTGTCGTTGTTTCTGCTCAGTCTGTTGGGGATGCCGCTCACTGCCGGCTTCATCGGCAAAGTCATGGTCTTCCGCGCCGCTCTGGATCAAGGCTATTACGTACTGGTCGTCATAGGGGTGTTGAATACCGCAATCTCGGCCTACTACTATTTGCGGCTCATCATCGTCATGTTTTTCCGCGAGCGAACCACTGCCTGGACAGCGCCGCTGGTACCGGCCAGCATCCGCGTGGCTTTGGTCATTACCATTCTCGGAGTTCTGTATCTGGGCTTGTTCCCTGACCGCGTCATTAACGCGCTGCAGACAAAGACTGTCGTATCCGCCTCGACCAGATGAGGTCGCCGGTTTGGGAGTGCGCTGAGTTGTCAGCGCTTGGTCGGCTGCGACCTGTCGCAGCCCTTTGTTTCGTATCTCTACTCTCAGGTAGCGCCGCGGACGAAAGCGGTGACAGGTCACCGCACTCCAAATATGACAGCAGAAGAATACGCGGCGCAGGTAAAGGCCAAGCTCAAAGAGACCTGGTTACCTCACATTTATCGCCAGCGAATTTTGAATAAGCGCACGCGCTCATACCACTTCGAAGGACTGACTAACAAAAGCCGGGTGGAGATTCAGCACACTCTGTTAGGAGTGGAATTAAAGGCCGGCCGGCGGCGGTTCCTTTGTCCCGATCTGGCCACGGCGCGTTACCTTTCCGTCTTCGCGCGCGCTGGTTCACAACAGGTAGCCGTGCCTTATGATATTACAAAGATTTCACAACTCGCCGATGAGCTGGAATCTTCATGGCATCGAATGTTTCTTCTTGTGGATCATCTGGCCGCAGACAAATCTGAAACGTTCCGGACCCGGGTTGGAAGGCTGTTACTAAATAGGATTAGGACAGAGATTTCGGAACTTGGCGCGGGGAGTTCTGTTCCCGAATTCAAACAGAGTACTGAACAGCGCAGTTAGCGCACGTCTTCTCCCAAGCTTTTGACTTGCGTTACAACTAAGTTCGAAGTTTAATAGAGCCCAGCATGATTGAAGAGCCGCGGGAATTCCCAATTGAAGAGCCACCACCGGCTGAAGCTGTCACCGCACTCCCGTTTCCCCATAAGCAGCAGGCGTTTTGTCGTTACGAGCCGATCGAGAAACAGATCGAGAAAGTTCGCGTGCTGGTAGTTGATTGCCTGCTGCGCGATGAAGATGACCTTTCAGACGTAGCCCGAAGTGAATGGGGCAGTGCCGCCTCGGTGGAAATTAAGCGTGAGCGGCGCATCGCCAAAATGGCGATTGAGAATATTGAGAGCAATCTCGAACGGTTGGTAAAAGAGCCAGAAACGCAAGTCACACCGTTTGCTTCTGTTGCCCTGGCGGCCGCTGAGTTTCAACCGGACGCGATCGTACTTAGCGGCACCCTGCGCGATTTCGATTATTACAATCCCGCTGTGCTCGACACTTTCGGCGAGTTTATTCGTCCAAATAAAATCCCGGTACTGGCGATCTGCGGTGGGCATCAGCTGGTGGGCCTCAGCTTCGGGGCTCGCGTGATAACGCTCGACCGGCTCGAGCAACATGAGCAGCGGCAGAATCGCCCGCTGGAATATCAGTATCGTTTTATTCGCATTACCGAACCAAGGGATCCAATTTTCCGCGGCATCAATAACCCTTCGTCGGGGCTTTGGCATGACTATCCCGAATACGCGCGGGTACTTCGAGTTTGGCAAAACCACGGACTGCAGCTCGATCGTGTGCCGGACGGATTTTCGCTGCTTGCCACCTCTTATCTTTGCCGTAATCAGATGATGGTCAAACGCAGCGACGGGCAACTCATTTACACGGTCCAGTTTCATTTGGAAAAGTCTTTCGAAGACTGGAATAAGAGCCGCACGCGCTGGGAGCATCAAAACGAATCTCGCGACGGCCGCGTTCTCTTTGAAAATTTCCTGCAACTCGCGCTCGACCGTTCTTCCTGACCACCAGAAACCACGCACCTCGGTCCTCCTCCGAGGGTCCTCGTTAATCGTGAAAAGCCTGTAGCTGTTTGATGTTCACACGTTCTCTGAGCGAGTTGACGATGATTCGATCGTGGTGATCTTTTGAAGTCTCAGATGCTAACGGAAGACAGTCTCTACCGCGCCGCGAAAACCCTCGCGCGGCGCGATAAAGATCTGGCCTCAGTCTTTAAAAGCCTTGGCCCGCCGCCGCTCTGGGCCCGGCCACCGGGGTTTTCAACGCTGGTAAAGATAATCCTGGAACAGCAAGTATCCCTGGCTTCAGCGGCTTCCCTGTTTGCACGGCTGAAAAAGAACACTACTCCATTTCGACCCGCGCGCATGATTGAGTTGGGAGAAGCGCATTTGAAGTCGCAAGGCTTGACTCGGCAAAAGACGGCTTACTGCTTGCACCTTGCCGAGTCGGTTCACACCAAACGTCTCCGACTCTCGCAACTTTCACTTATGAACGACGCGGATGTGAAGGCTGCGCTCATGGAGATAAAAGGCCTGGGCTCGTGGAGCGCCGATGTTTATCTGCTAATGGTACTGCGCCGGCCCGATATCTTCCCCGCTACTGATCTGGCCCTGGTCACCGCGGTTGCCGAGCTCAAACAGCTGCCCGAGCGGCCAAATACCAGTCAACTCCTGGAAATGGCTGAGGGGTGGCGACCTTATCGTTCCGTGGCGGCGCGGATGTTGTGGCAGTTTTATCTTGCGAAACGAAGCGCTCGGAAGAGAGCTACAGCGGCAGCAACAAAGGCTGGTGAAAAATAAAAAAAGACTTCCGCAAATCGCCGATTCCCGCAGGGACCGAATGTTTATAGGCCTCGAAATTTATGCGTCGACCTATTTCTCTACCAGTACATTGCGCTCCGCTGGAGCGCGGGAACAGCGGTTGGCTGTGAAGTCTATAAACATTTGGCTCCTCTGGAGCCAGAGTTACTGAGCAGACAATCGAGGAACGAGTTATTTGGAGATTGTTGAGGTAGTCGTCATTGGCGCGGGCACAGTGAAGTCTGTCGTTACCGGCACGTGCTCCATAGTCAGCTCGATGAGGCGATCGACCACAGCATTTAGATCCTTGGTTTCTTCGAACACGCGGAGTTGTTCCTCTGCCGAGGTGCGGCGCTCGAGAATCGTGTGGATATGCTCAATCTCCTTGCGCGACCCCAACTCATCCACCACGTCGTCAACAAACTCTAACAACTCGAGGATCAGGTCGCGCGTCGGCACTTCTTTTTGCTTGCCGAAGTCGATCATCTTGCCGTCAATTCCCCAACGCACTGCCCGCCACTTGTTTTCCTGAATCAGCATCCGCCGGTAAAGACGGAAGCCCAGGTTTTTCTCGATTAGTTTAGTGAGCTTGGCGACGATTGCCTGAAACAAGGCGGCAATCGCAACCGTGTCGTCGACACGTGTCGGGATGTCGCAGATGCGAAATTCAAGCGTTGGGAAAACCGGATGCGGCCGCAAGTCCCACCAAATCTTCTTACCGTCGTTTATGCAACCGGTCCTCACCAGCAGATCCACGTAGCGCTGAAAACTGCTGTAGGAATCGAAGTGATCGGGAATGTCTGTGCGCGGGAATTGTTTGAAAACTTCGGAGCGATACGACTTAAGTCCGGTATTGTGTCCCACCCAAAATGGCGAAGAGGTCGTCAGCGCCAGCACGTGCGGCAGAAAATAGCGCGCGGCATTCATAATGTGAATGCGACGATCGAGGTCAGCCACACCGACATGGACATGCAAACCGAAAATCAAAAGAGATCGGGCTACGTTTTGCAGTTCCTGAACGAGCAGCGAGTATCTTTCGTCGTCATAAATCTTCTGATCTTCCCAGTGAGAAAAGGGATGAGTCGAGGCGGCGACAATTGCCAATCCGGTTTTCCCTGCTAGCCCGGAGATGATGCTGCGCAAGCGCGTAATGTCGACTCGCGCCTCCTCGATGTTTTTACAAATGCCAGTGCCGACTTCGATCATCGACTGAATCATCTCGGGCTTAATCTGCTCGCCGAGAATCATCTTCCCCTCCTCGAGAAACTCGGACACATGCGAGCGCAACTCACGAGTCTTAGGGTCAACAATTTGAAATTCTTCCTCGATCCCTAACGTGAATTGATCGAACATAATATCGAGCTCCTATTCCTCAAGGCTCTGCTTGTAAACGCTCCTGAATTATTCGCCAGTCTGGCGTAAGTTTTCCAAAAAACTCGTGACGCAAGTGCTTTAGTGCGCTCACCGGCGAATGCACCGGGCTGTAAAGGTCGAAGTGAACGTACCACTTTTGCGGCGGCCCAATTTCATAAATGAAATGCAGCACTGCGCTGGATCGCCCCCGCTCGTAAAAACCGCCAGTCGTTCCTTTGTGATTGGCCATCAACCGGGTGAAATCTTTGCGGCTCCTGAGAGTCGATATGATAAAGGGCCACGCAGAGAAACCAATTCCCACACCGCCCTCACCATAAACATTATCTATTCTATTGACCAACTGCCAAAGGCCTTTCGCCTCCAGACGGGAAACCACAATCAACAGCGTCTGCTGCTTATCCACTGGAAAACTGTTGAAAGCAGCTTCGTCACTGGCCGCACCCCAGAGGCCTGTTAGTTTGCCTGCCAACGCTCCCCGCACATCGCGCGGGAGGTGCTCCCAGGCGAGGGTTCCCACCTCTGTCATCCGCTCAGCCACTGCCCAGTTCACGCTCAATCAACAAGCGATTCTCTTCCGATAGATTCACGAAGCGCAGGCCAACTCCTTGCGCAGGATTGCTGTATACCACCTCGGTGTTGGCCACGATTTGCTTCTCGGCGCCAAGCCGAATGCGAACCAGCAGGTTTGCGCCCTCAGGCAGAGTCGCTTGGGTGTTCATGTAGAAACCGCCTACGCCAATGTCTTTCGTGCTGGCTATACCGGTCACGTCTTTCCCGTCAAAGAACACGTCGACGATCAACCGCGCGCGATCATAACGCCGTCGCTCATCCGGTCCTTCCAGGCTTTCATCCAGCTCGTCAACCAAGGGAAAACCTCATTACCGCAAGGCGCATTGTACACGCGATCAGAACTCTACCCTTTTTCACTAATGATGAAGGTTGGAACCATACCACCACCCGAGCTGACGTTGGCAAGTTCCGTTGAAGAGAGCCGGGTAAACGCTGAGCGAACTTTACCATTGAACAACAGCGGATCGAGGTCGACAAGCTGCTCCGAAAATTCTACCTGTCCGCCGTCAGTCAGCTCCGGAAAGACCTCGCGAGCTGTGGGCACGCGTTCTTGCGCCAGATAATCACCATCCGCCAGCGCGTCCTCGAGCGCCAACTGCCAGGCAGCCTCGTCGCTGTTCCAGCCAATGGTGATTCCATGGCCGCCGTAATCATCGTTCGGCTTTAACACCAAAGTGTTTCTGTTGGCCTTGATGTAGTCGATTAGATCGACTTCCTTCCCGAAGTAATCGCTCTTTTCTTCCCGTACCAACCGGGTCCATGGCACATGCTTGCGTATTGCTTCCTGCTCCTCGCTGGTAAAGAGCGCCGCCCGTCGCCGGTCCGTCAGGACTGAAAACAAAGCCTTCTTGTGAATGAGCTTGGATTGGAAGCTGTTTACCATGCAGACTGCGCCGGCCCGATACGCGTTCAGCAAATCCGGACACTCGCGGATAATCGGAAGATATTCGTTTACCAGCAGACGCTTATAGACAATATCAATCGGAAATTCGCCGGCGCGCAGCGTGTTATTTTTAAACTCAAGCTCCTGCGGCGTACAGATAACGGTCGGGTATCCTTCTCTCTCAAAGAACTCTTTGAATAACTCAAACTCACTCTGGGTTGGCCTTTCCCCGAGGTCGACTATGGCGATCTGGGGCACCGTGTCGGGCTTGCGGCCAAGATACTCTTCATAAGAGTGAAGCAGCACGTCGAGCATATAACGGCTACCGTAGAGTGGGCGCAAGTTGTAAGTCTCGCTAAATCTCTGCATCACCGGCAGTCTTGAAAAGATTTGGTAAGCTGCATCTACATAGGCAATGCCTGCAGGACTCTCTCCGTTGAGTTCGACAAAACTGTAAGCGGCTTCAGTAAGAAATGAGTCGAGCCGCGCCGTTGGAGAGACGGCGCGGTAGCCAGGGTTGATGCTGATTAACTCACGCTCGAATTCAGTTACGCCCAGGTCATCGACGATCGAAGGATCAACAAGAGACGCATCCTTAACCTTCTGTATTGCCGACCATACGGTTTCACAGATGCCCACGATGCGAGAGAAATCCACTTCGGTGACAAAGTGCGGGCGCAGGTAAGGCGAAAGTCTGCGGCCGCCAAATATTAGCTTGGATTTCTCGAGGCCTTCATCGAGCATGGCGCGGGACGAATCCGCCAGCACAGCGTCGTGAAGCAAATCGTGATAACGCGAAACTGCGTCATTCAGCATAAGCGTAGGACAGTTTTCTTGGTCGAGATAAGAGAGTTCGACAACTTAGAGCTTGCCGGACAATCGGTACTACAGGAGTGAGTTAGATTACCACAGCACCTCGGGGGGCGGCCATGTATGAGGAGGGCTGATACTGTTCAGTTTAGTAAGAGGTGGGCTCTATCATTCGACAAACTCCGAACAAATACGGAGCCGGGAGCGGTAGCGACCGGATTCAAGGTTGAATATAAACTACCGCATGGATACAGCGCTGGTTGATGCTGTTGCGGTGTCTACATTCCAGCTTGAATCCGGTCGCTACCGCTCCCGGTTCTGTATTAGGTGACCCACTCGGGATGTTCTAAAGCAAGTTAAAGCCCTATTGAAAACGGTCAGGGTTTCTCAGGCTGATCAGGTTTGTCGTCTTCATCGGGCGAATACTGGAAGGTTAGACTAATCCTTTCCTTATTCCTGACGACGATACAATTTGAACGGACACCCGGAGTCACTGGAAACATCCTGGGGCTGGTGCCCGAGTGAACGGGTTGTCCGTCGATGGATTCGATCACATCTCCAGGACGCAAGCCGGCCTTGAAAGCATCAGTCACCGGACGAACAGACAGAACCAGCAGACCGCCGTTGGCGCCAAGATACCTTGCGACCTGCGGCTTCAAAGCGATTGCTTCAATGCCCTCGCCCACGAGTGAGCCAGGCCCGAAACCTCTCTCAATTTCAGTGCGGATCCTTCTCCGGCCCAGGAGTGGATCGGGCGACTCGCTGAGCTTAATCTCCATCGCTTCGGAAACTTCCTTTTCGGGTCGAGCCACTGTGAAGTGAACTGGAACTTCCGGGGTTGCTTCGTCCAAAAGGAAGGTGAACTCCTGGGCGTTGCGAATGAAGTCGTTATTGACAGTCAGGATTACATCGCCCCGCTTCAGTTTCGCGCGCGCTGCAGGACTTCCCGGAGCGACCCAGGTCAGAAGAATCCCCTGGGCCTTCTCAGTCAAAGCGCGAGCTCGATCAACCTGCCAGCCATTGCGCAGAATTCGTTCGAGCGACTTGGCCCCGATAGGCTCGCCCTGAATACCCAACCACGGCCGAGGCACGCTGGCATTTCGTGCAGTCACTCGTTTGGCCGCCATGCGAACCAGACTCAAAGGCACTATTGTCGCTTCGCCGGCTTCAACTGCGCTTACAATTCCAAGCGTCTCATTATTGTCGTTGATGGCGATGCCGCCGATATTAGCCGGCGTAAACTTCGCCGACTTAGCCTTCACACGAGCAATTCCCCCTGAAGGAGAGCGCAATACGTTAACAACGATCGCTTCTGTTTCGCCGATGCGAATATACATCGGAGTTCTTCCGACACTTTCAGTGCTCGGGGCAGGCTGCGGCCCGATCACGCGAAACTTTTGGCCTACGGTTACCGTCACTTCTTTGGATTCATCGCTCACAGGCAAGCTTCCATTTGAACCGTTGGATAGAGTGATCAACGACAAGCCGGTCAGACCATCTAATCCGATGTAATGCCCAACTATGCGCTTGCCGTCGCGCGTAATGATTTTGAGATCAGCCGGCTCGAAAAAGGTCCCCGGAATGTTGAATGGCGGTACGCCTGGAATATTGATTGTCGAGACTCGCGGCCTAGCCGCTACTGGCGCCTTAGGCGACTGCGCTCCCTCTGTAGTTGGCGCGGCGGGCGTGACCGGTCTGGGGGGAAATGGCGCTCGCGGAAAATAGAAAGCAGGCGGCATTTCGGCCTCCGCCTCCGGCAGCCACGCGGCAATCGTGTGCCCGTCGTCCAGGGCAAGGCCGGCGATGACATTCGTATAAACCTCGCCCTCGAGGTTAAAGCCCTCACCGAGTTCCGCGAGGGTCTTCGCTTGTTCCCTATCGATTACCAAACGAATTGCTTTAAGACCATTTATCGTATGCAGGATCGTGACTACCTGGGGGGCCGCTGGCTTGTTTTGCACAACGACGCGAGCGGCCGGCATAGCAATCGGAGTCCGGTGCCGCTCGGGTGAAGGCGCGGCCGTTTGCGCCGGCGTAGTAACGCAGAATACGCCGACAACCAGTGCAACCGGGAAAGTTAGTTTCAGTAAATTATTAACCAGCGTACTTCTCATTGCTTATTAGATTCTTCCTTGTCGCTTCTCGGCCAAACCAATTACCAGGTGTCTCTTGCTGTTGCCAACAAGGCAGACGCAGTTTGCGAGAGAGTCTTTTGCGATCCGAAACTAACTGAAGGCAGAGAGATAGTTCGCGACGCACCGCGCGAGTCGTCAACGGAAACCTTCAAGGGCTGATACGACGCGTTGATTGGAAACGCCGCGGTCGGATACGTTCCAGCAAGCTGCTCACGCGTCAAAACCGGCGCCCCCGTCTGGCTTAAATCGCGGGTACCGAAACGGCGCCCATTGCGCACAGTGGCAACCGCTGCTCTCATACCAGGTCCCTTTGGCGTCCGCCGCTCTGCAAACTGGTTGTGATCTTTTGATTTTGGGTCATCGACTTTTCCCCCTTTTGCCACCTCGTTGGAACCAGTGCCACCAGGCGGATTCACCGGCAGGTGGTTCGGGCGCGCCGGGCGTCGATATGACCTTATTTCTCCCCGCAAGAGTAGTGTTCGGGTTGGACTTTAAAGCTACGAATAAGACAGCCGAGCCAAGCAGCAGCAAGATCGCAGCGACAGCGGTAGAGCGAAGCCCCAACGACAAATTCCCAAACGGTAGGGACAGCGCGCCCAGACGCTTTTCGCCGGCGAGGCGAGCCCGCAAACGAAAATCAAAATCTCCCGGCGCTTCCACAGTGCCAAGACTGGAAAGAATCGTCTGCAAATTAGTTTGCTGTCGGGAAAGCGTCTGACATGCGGTGCAGCTTTCGAGGTGTGAGAGTGCCGCTGCACTCAGAAAGCCGGCCGAGCCTGCTTCCTCGATTTCGCGCCTAATGTTTCGGCAGTTCATATTTCTCATGGTATTCCTCAGAGATAAGCTGTCATCTTCTCTCGCAAAAACCCTCGCGCTCGGCTGATGCGAGACTTGATTGTCCCCTCACTCGTTCCCAAAATGCGCGAAATATCCTCGTAACTCTTGCCTTCAACGTCGCGAAGTATGAGCGGTGCCCGGTACTTCTCCGGTAGCGTACAGATGGCTCGCTGCACCGCATTGCGACGTTCCGCGTCGACCAATTCCGTATCGGGAAGCGGCTTCAGATCCGGCGGATTAAACTCCTGAGGCTCGCCACCATCCCTCGCTTGAAAGAACCCGGTTAGGGAAACTATCTTGCGCCGCTTCCGTTTTCGCAGTTCACTAATCGCAAGGTTGGTGGCAATGCGATAGATATAAGTCGAAAACGCGTAAGTCGTCTGGTAACGATCCGCTGCCCGGTAAACTCTCACAAATGTTTCCTGCGCCAGGTCGACTGCCCCATCGTAGTCGCTCGTCATCCGATAGATATAATTCGTAATCGGATTGCGATAGCGTCCTACTAACTCCGCAAACGCGTCCTCGTCGCCAGTTCGCGTGGCTTCCAGTAGCGCGTGGTCGGAGGTGGGGTCCGCAACCACCTCATGCCGCAACCCTGCGGAGAAATTAACGTCGATCGTAGTTAGTGTGTCCATCAGGGCAGGTAGGCTCTCACACCGCTGACGAGTTCCTTGTTTTGACTGTTTACTCCGCAGTTCGGCGACTTATCAATCCGCCAATGTGGAACGGTCACTTGAACCTCATTATACCCCTGACCGTGGCCGCTCGCAGTTTATACACGCTCAAGTTTGGCGGAGGTTCCGAAAGAGTACGGGAAGGGGGATCGGGGTCTGGTGCGTTGCTCAACCAGAAGTCGAGTAGTCTTATTTAACACCTAGGCTTTACCCGGTGAGTTTTTGGTTTCTGAAACAAACAAAACCGTTTAAACGGTTTTCAGCTTCAAGTTGTGCTGGATCCACCGGCTAAAGCTCGCTGTTAACAAGAAAACGAAGACCCCGCAACAGCTACGCTTCAGGGCCCTTGAATAGAGCGTCGTCCAGCTTCACGCCGTAGGTGACGTTCAGAATCCGGGTCTCCTGGACTTGCTTACCCTCTTCCAGCAATACCGTGCGGTAAAAAACAAGCGTGCCCTGGGCATAGCGATAATCCAGGAATTTCCGCGAATACTTCACCGGGGTTGAGCCTCCGGGAGCAGGCTCCTCGTACTCAAGCCACAGGACGTGCAGCGTCTTGGAGCTGATGTAATAGCGGGTCTTCTGCTTATCTTTATCAATCACGTCAAGGACGTAGAGATCCAACCCCTTTTGCTTGTCCTTGCCGACCAGGTTCAGGGTTGAACCGTTTTCTTTATACCGCAACAAGGTATCCAGGCTGTGGCGGTATTGCGCCAGGAAAGTATCGGCCGCGTCTTGTCTGGGAGTGAACGTAGAGCCGTTGATGATTCCAAATAATTGTCCACTGCCATAGATTAGGGAGTACTCCAAGGACGGCATCTTCTGATCAAGCCGGATCTTGTCTTTGTCCATGCTGTCGCCGCGAACGAAACGCCGTTCATAGGAGGCTTCCTCTGCTTTTCCAACGTCGCAAGTTGGCTTACAAATGCGTCCGCGCTCGATCCCGTTGCGGCGTATCTTTGCCAGCAGTTGCCGACCTCCGTAAAGGAAGAGCGTGGATTCGGCGACTTGTTCAGCCGTGACTGCCTTCCCGCTCTTAGCATCTATCGCTTCGGCCTTCGGGGGAGTATCGACGGCAGGTGACGGAGTGGGTGCGGGCTTTTGCGCAAACACTGTAATCCCGCAGCCAATGAGAAACGCAAAAACAACTGTGGAGGTAAACAATGAACGGCGCAAGAAATATTTCTCCTGTGGAAACAATTGAATAATTGCTATGCGAAATGGGGAAAGCTGCTTATCCGAGCCTGCGAATTGTAGCACAGCGACGCTGAAAGCTAAGGCGCAACAGCTTGATTGATGCGGATTTGGGGCCGCACAGATGCCTGTGGAAGAAGGCACTTGAATAGCGAAACCTGCATTCAATGCGAGGGTTAACAGACCTCGGAGCCTAAAGTGCTGTGCGCTGCCCACTCAAGGTCTTACAATGAACGCAAACCAAAGATGCGAATCTACTCTGTCATGTTAGAGGGCACCGAAGACGCTCCTGCTATTTCATCAATGTTGAGGTAGCGCCTACGCCAGATCAGCATCGACCTGGTAACGCCGAGAACGGGCCTAAACGATAATGGACTGAAGAAATCGTAGAAACTAACACAATCTCAGACGCAGCAGTTCCAGAGGTGCTATCCGTATCCGGCAGAAGTTACTTTCCCGCTGGGGAATAGATAAATACTTTAATGAGTCGACTGGAGCAAACCTCGATTGGCGCCAGAGTTCTTGCATTGTGGGTCGACTAATACAGAGCCGGGAGCGGTAGTGACCGGGTTCAATTTGGGACAATAGACTAGCGCCTGTTCGAGATCTAGTCTTTGGTATGACCCACAAAACGTTGGTTGGATCTAGGTCGAGTTGAACCCGGTCGCTACTGCTCCCGGCTCCGTATTAGTCGACCCACACCGGTTTGTTGACTCTAACGCTCCTCAAGTGGTGTGCCCTAACGAGTACGTTCGCTTCGCCGAATTGACATCCATTCCGGTTAAATCGTAGTCTCCTTGGTTTTCAAAGTAGCGACATTTTGGTCCAGTCAGTCGGATGGTCATTGAAAACAGCGCAGACGAAACATTACAGAGAAGGACAGGTGAGTTATGAAGAAGGTAGGCATCTTAGTTGGACGGGAAAAGACCTTTCCCGAGGCCCTTATTAGAAACATCAATGAACGCGGTCAGGGTGAAGTGACTGCTGATTACATTACGCTGGGTGGAATCAGGCACGACGCGCCGCCGCGTTATGACCTGGTTATCGATCGCATCTCCCATGAAGTTCCCTTCTATCGCGCCACGCTAAAGCGCATGGCGCTGGAAGGAACGATAATCATAAACAATCCATTCTGGTGGTCGGCCGACGATAAATTCTTTAACTATTCACTGGCCCCGAAGCTCGGTGTCGCTGTTCCAAAGACCGTCCTCTTGCCGCAGAAGGATTACATCTCCGGCATCGTCAGCGAGAGCTTGCGTAATCTGGAGTTTCCGCTGGACTGGCAAGGTATTGTTGACTACGTCGGTTTCCCCTCCTTTCTAAAACCATTCGACGGTGGCGGCTGGAAGAATGTGTCGAAGGTTAATTCGCTTGAGGAACTCTGGAAGGAATACGATCAAACGGGCACGCTCTGCATGACGCTGCAGGAAGGCATCGATTTCGATCAGTTTGTACGCTGCTACTGTGTGGGCCAGGAAGAGGTGATGATCATGGCCTACGACCCGAGGAAGGCATACCTTTCGGGCGAACAGTACATTCACAATCCGGACTACCTGGCGCCTGAACTGGCGGATCGCATCAGGCGAGACGTGCGCACCTTGTGTACGGCACTTGGTTACGATCTCAACACGGTGGAGTTTGCTATCAAGGATGGAGTTCCCTACGCGATTGATTTCATGAATCCAGCGCCAGACGCGGAGTTGGCTTCAGTCGGCGAGTTCTATCACAATTGGATTAGCAATGCCGTCACAGACCTGGTGTTCAAACGACTTAGCGAAGCCCAGGAGGTCGCCGCGTTATCGCTGGGACGCGCTGCTGAGTCCCGCGCCAAACAAGACTTTCGCCGTCGCGTCTCAGAGCGAACAGCAATCGCGCACGATTCAGCCCAATGCACCAGCCACCAACAGCCCCAAGGCAGGTGGTCGCGGGAGCTCATCATCTCGCTCGAAGAATACGTAGGTTGTTGAAATTGCAATTTCAGCGGCCGAGGATTAGCCGGGAGGGCTGGCAGATAGTAGCCGGTGGTTGCAACCACCGGAACGAATCAGAAAACAGTTGTACCCCTAAGTCGCCAGCCGTGGCTTTCGTCTCTTGGCGAGGAGTTTGATTGCCAGCAGGCTCGAGATCCAGGCGATTAGCGATGAAGTCGCCAAATACCAGCAAGGGCCTGCCACAGCTTCGTCGACATAAGGGACAAGTAGAGCCACCAGGATGCTGGCATTCGTGACGCGCGCCGCCAGGCGACGCACCTTCAGCGAGTGTTGCAGCAAGCTTATCCGGCGTAACTCCGAGACCAGGTAATCGTCGTCATCGTTCAGGAGGGCGTAGTAATCAGCCTCTCTTACGGCATGGCGCGAAAGCGCTTTATCGGAAGCTGATCGGGCAGCGTCGCGATACTGATGGATTACGTGGGCCAACTTTCCGTCGCGCAACGCGAGGTTCGCGAGACCAATATGCGCGCGAAAATTTCTCGGCTCGAGTTCGACCGCTCTGTTAAAGGTATTCTGCGCCCGCAACGTCTCGCCCCATTCAAGAAAGCTTTCGCCTACCAGCGCTAACAATTCAGGTTCTTTCCCGGCACGCATAGCGGACAGTCGCAGGGCTGCTCGCGCTCTCGACAAAAGCTTGGCATCGCTCAAACTGCTCGCTTGAGATCGCAGTAAGCGGGCAAACTGAAAAATCAAGCGTCCGTCTTTGGGAATGACGATTAAAGCCCGGCGAAAGGCCTCGCGCGCTTCATTTAAACGCCCGGCAATTCTCAGTTTGTTCCCTACCTGCCCTAATAGCAGTGCCCGCTCGTCATCGATGGCTGCGGTGTTATTTTCCGTTTCACCAGTCTTGATAGCTGACTTTTGTTTTTTGCCGCCAAGCTTGAAATCAAGAGTTGCGCCTTCGAGGACGTCCGCCGAAGCGAGCTTGAGAGAATGCACCTCAGTGTTAAGCGGTTTCGGTTCGCAGAGGTAGTCGCGCAATTCAATCGTCCGCAGATCAAGCTTGTCCGGGTGAATTAGAGGGAACAATTTGCGAACCATCCCACGATAACTCTGACCGCCGGAGGCAAAAGTAAATTCGATGTTCTTGCCGACAATCTGGGTTCTGTAGCGGTAACGCACTCGGCCGCTGCGTCGTAACGTCCGCACTGCCTGTGTGTCGACCTTCTCAAAATCTATAACGCTGAGCTCTTTCTTGCGCCCGGTGATGTGCCGGAAAATGAAAGGTATCGGACCGCGTCGTACCAGGAATTGCCCGTCGAACTCAATCCGATCCGTCAACGCCAATATCGGAATAATTAGCCAGGCAACTGCGACACCTCCCAACGCAAGCAGATCTCTTTCCGACCGCAGCAGCAGGGCTGAGCAAAACGTCAACACGCTAGCGGCGGCAAGATACGAACCAGGTGATACGCGCACTCTGGCCAGACGCGGCCCTTTTCGCGGCCGTTGTCTTTCACGCGCGACTTCACCCAGTGCCTTCAGCGTCTCTATTTGATCGGCGTCGTTCATTTATCTTTGCCTGTCCGGTAGCGGGCAGTCGACCGGTACCTCCAGGGAAAATGTGCCTCGTCCGTTGCCTGGTTCAGTGTAACGTAAGTCAGCAAACTGGACGAGAGTTTGAGTCAGGCAATCTTCTCCCACCACGCGCATCAACCGGAAATCGCGCAAAGCCGAGAAAGGCCTGTGCCCGGTAATCACGCTCTGCGTCCTCGGCCGTCCTGGCCTCTATTCCCTCGAGGTTTTCATAACGAACAAACGCGGACGAAGCCGGCAAATCTCGCAGTAGCGAAAGGGTAAACCTGTAAGTCGCCCTATCAGTCTTCATTACACAAACCCATCCGGTTGGATCAGCCGCCGTTGCCATCGCCGCGAGGTTGATAATGTTTTCGGAATGACTATTTGCGATCATGGCCGCCTGAGTTTTGGCCCGGCGAAGCGCGGCGGCATGGGCGACGAAAAGCCCGGAACCGTAAATCATGACCACTAGCAGCGCCGCGATCGCAGTCTTCGCTCCCGCGCGCTCGCCAAAGCCCAGTCGATAAAGGGTAACAGAAAGCAATCAACACCGACTATCCAGAGGAGCGGGAGCAACAATGACGATCCGCCTGAAGCTTGCTAAACGACTGAAGATGAGAAAACTGGGAAGGAGAGCAATCACCAGCCAGAAGGTGACGTGGGCCCTTGTTTTTGCAGTCATTAGGAATGCCACCGCGCCCAGCACCATCCAGATGAAGGGATCGACGACGAAAGTAAAATCACCGTAGGACCAACGCGCATTCCACGGCAGGAGAAACCTAATGCCATAGTTGTTAGACCAGTCGAGTAGTGGATGCGTGGCGGTCGTCAGGATGGAAACTAATAGTAATCCCCATAGTCTCACTCGCGGCTCGCGCTTCCTGATCTGAGCAATCAGTCGATCACCAAGATAGAAGACTAGTGGCAAGGCAAACGCGAGCACTGCAGCGCCGGCGAGGGAATGGGTTATGCCACGGTGATGGTGAAGATACCCCCAGCGTCCCTGAAACAGCAGGACGACGATGTCGACATCAGGAGAATTTGCGGCAAGGACACGAAAGTGCGGTAGCTCCGGGTGATAGCTTCTCGAGGCCGGCTTTGGCCGCTGTCAGTCCTACTAGTGAATGAGTAAGATTGTCCATCGACCGAGTCAAGTGATTTGCTGGGACCGCGGGCGTCCCGCCCGCAAATGAGCGCGAAGGCGCGAAAGTCTTTCAGAGGTAGTCTCCGAATATATTGTCGCGCTTTCAGCGCCATTTGCGGGCGGGACGCCCGCGGTCCCAGCAATCACTTGAATGCCAATTGATCAGAACGGCGAATCGTTGGGCGCTTCAGGCGTCAACTTCGCATAACGATCTGCGTCGAGTTTTTGCAGTTTTTCGCTCGCATCGCGCGCAGCTGCAGAGGGCGAGAGAGGCATACCGTCAGAGTCTTTGGCTTTACGCGACGCCTCCACAATATTGAAAAGCAAGTCTACCGCTTCCTTCTTCTTACCCTGTTTCTCGTAAACGCCAGCCAGGCGAAGATTAGCGGTGTCGCTGGTAACTACTTCGCTTTTTCGTGCAGCCAGTTCGGTGTAGAGTTTCGCGGCCTCATCATACTTTCCATCTGCCTCCTGCGCCTGGGCGAGGGCAAATTTCGCCAGGGCAGCAGGCTCCGGTACGCTGCTGTTGCCAATTTCCGTAAGTTCGCTTATCGCTTTATTCCGATCGCCTTTCAGCAACAGCGTGGCTATGAAATAGCGGGCTTCTGTCCGATAAGGATCACCATACTTGCTGGCGACTTGTTGAAACACCTCAATTGCCCTTTGAGAGCGTTCCGCTTCGCTTGAAAACTCCGGAGTTGGAGCACCCGGGATTGGCGACGACGGTCGAAACTGGAGCGGTCGCAATGGCAATAGCTCTCCCCAAAGCTCGGCGAGCTTCATCCGTCCTCCGATTGCTCCACTTCAAGTAAACGCCGAGGAGCACGGCCACCAGGATGACTCCGGCTAATCCGTAGAGCAGATTTTTGCCCTGGCCTTCGAGCTTATCGCCGACGCGGTCAAAAATTCTTCCGGCGGCATCGCGAAATTTGTCGTGCTGAAGTTCCCGGGCACGCTTCTTTTTGTATTTGGCCACGTCGTTCTTTCTCGCAAGTCCGTATAGGGGACGGCGTTCTTTAAGGTGTATGATTACCGAAACACTCACTGTAAAGGTGGCTCGGAAATCTTGTCAAGCAGGGCGTTTGTATAGTATTGCAGCTTTAAAACTAATAGGGCGTCGGTGGCTGCCGGGGCAAAATGATTAGAAAAGTATCGGGAACAAACGGAAGAGGTCAGGTGTCTAAGGACGCGACTGCCCAACCGGAAGTTTGCAATGGGCAGTCGGCATCAGCTACTCCGATTCCGTCCCCAGGGGGAAACAAGTGAGCTACGGGGGGCCCATAGCGCTCCGGCAAATGGAGTTAGAGCAAGCTGCATCAGTCGGCGAGGTGGAGTTGTGTGAAGTACGGCCGCGCGCCGAGGCTGAGTTCATTGAAAGGTTGAAGCGAGGTGACGCGGCGGCTTTTGAGGAATTGGTCGCTGAACGCTCAGGCGAAATTTACGGGTTACTGTTCCGGCTGACAGAAAACAGCGAGGAAGCTCGTGACCTGACCCAGGAAACGTTCCTGCGAGCCTTCCAGAGCATCGGCGGGTTCCGCGGCGAAGCGGACTTGAGAACCTGGATTTATCGCATCGCCATTAACCAGGCCAGGAACCGCTGGCGCTGGTGGCGGCGCCGGAGCCGCGATGCCACCGTTTCGCTCGACGCAACGCTGGGGCTTTCGGGCCAGACAGTTGGAGCAGTGCTGGCCGAGTCGTCCGAAAACCCGGAACAGCAAACGCTGGCTCATGAACGCGAGGTAGTTTTGCGAGCGGCGCTGCAAAGAGTGGGACGTGCTTACCGCGAGACTCTTATCCTTCGGGATATAGAAGGCTTCAGTTATGAAGAGATTGCTACAACTTTGGGAATCAATGTGGGAACGGTGAAATCGCGCCTGGCGCGCGGCCGCATGGAGTTGCGGCAGAAGTTAGAAGGATCTTTGTAATAGTTTCGCAGGCGAATGGTCGACCCGCCCCGGCTCACATGAAACTCGGTGCCAAATGGGTCGAAGTGAGAATACGGCGGGACCAGACGAAAGTAAGCTCGAAGATGAAAAGCGAATTTGAAACGTGGCCAGCAACACCCGTTGAAGCGTCGCTCGAAATCAACGAACGTCCTTTGCGCACTGGTACTAGTCGGAGTTGCTTCTTTTTTAATCAAACGGAGCAGCCGGGGTCGGCCGGCCATTCGAGAAAGCGGATGTCAGGGGTCAGGACAAAATTCTTGTACTGACCTCTGACCTCTGAAATCAGGATTTAACTATGACTTGCGAAGAAACGACACATCTGCTTTCACAGTTTATCGATGACGTTTTGCCGCCGTCACTGCGCGTCACCGTTGACGAGCATCTGGATCATTGTCCGGTTTGTCGCGCACACGTCGCTGAGTATCGCTCGGTCAGCCGCAGCTTACGACAGCTTAGTCGACCAGTGGCGCCAACCGACCTGGCGGCATCGATCAATGCTGCATTGATGATAGAAGCGGCGGCCCGACAGCAGTCGCCTGAGCGCTCATGGGCAGAAAGGTTGTCGTTGTGGCTTGAGCCTCGATTGATGCCCTATGGCGTGGGTTCTTTTGCGTCAGTGGTTCTCTTTGGGGCGATGTTTGTGGCGCTGAGTCCGCATTTCATGGCCTTGCAGCAAGCTTCACGACAACTAAGCACCGTGCTGGTGTTTCGCTCAAGTCCCGGCTATGACCTGAACCAGCCCGTCAGCTCGGAAGATTTTTCCAACCGCCGCGCTCCGTTTGCCGAGCAGTCACCCAGCCTCAATCCCGGTGGCGCCCTTGCAGCGCTAACCAGTTCGTATGCACGCCCGCATACGAATCAGAAGGGGGATGACATGATTGTGGTGGCGGATGTGTTCAGCAATGGATCGGCCTCACTTGCGGACGTGGTTCAAGCCCCGCGCGATCGTCAAATGCTTGCCGACTTTGAAGTGGCTTTGCGACAAAGTGCGGCTTTCGTGCCGGCCTCGCTTGATCGTCGTCCCGATACGATGCGAGTGGTCTTCACCGTTCAGAAAGTGGATGTCCGCGAAAGAAGTTTCTAGCTTGCCCTCTTACAAAGTGAGTCGACTAATAAAGAACCGGGAGCGGTAGCGACCGGGTTCAGGTTTCATCGGCACTATTACTAGTGCAAGACTGACCCGGTCGCTACCGCTCCCGGTTCTGACTTTATGTTCCGTCTGGGAGTTCACCTAATGACTACCGGTCCGGCCTATGCCCTATTGCGAAGATCCACCTCGAAACGTCCGTCACTACATTGTAGATCGACTCGCTTGACGCACCGCACTTCGCGTGTTAGTTTGCGGCTTAACCCTATTTCTAGCTGTAAACTTTGATTGAATCGGACTTTAAACTCAGTCTGAACACGCGTGACTGCCGTCGCTCCAGAACTTAAACAAACGCCATTGAATTCCGTCCATCGCAGCATGGGCGGCCGCATGGTCGATTTCGGCGGCTGGGACATGCCTGTTCAGTACCCGGCCGGTACGATTGAAGAGCACCTTCGTACCCGCAGGCATGCCGGCCTTTTCGATGTTTCGCACATGGGTGAGATCGATGTGCAGGGTGCGGATGCGATCGCCGTCGTCAACTATTTGGTGTCAAACGACGCTGCGAAACTAGTCGATGGCCAGGCTCAGTATTCAGCGCTCACCACCCCCACCGGGACGGTCGTTGACGATCTGCTTGTCTATCGTTTCTCCGAAGATCATCTGTTACTGGTTGTGAACGCCGGCACAACTGAAAAGGATTGGGACTGGATCACTTCGCATCGCAGGGACGGCGCAGCCCAACTCGAAAATGTAAGTTCTGATTATTGTCAGCTGGCACTACAGGGCCCGGACGCTGTCGGGATTCTCCAGAAGCTCACCGACGTTCCTCTAGCAAGTATTAAGTATTACACCTTCACCGAAGGGCAGGTTGACGGTGTGCCTGCGATTGTCTCGCGTACTGGCTACACGGGCGAAGACGGATTTGAAGTTTACGCAGCCGCCGATAAAGCCGAACAGATCTGGAACAAGCTGCTTGATGCCGGCGACTACGGTAGCGATACCGGCGTGCTTCCCTGCGGCCTGGCAGCGCGCAACACGCTGCGCCTCGAAGCCGGCCTGGCGCTGTATGGGCATGAGATCAATGAAGAGACAACCTTGCTGGAAGCGAACCTCGGCTGGATTTGCAAGTTGAACAAAGGCGACTTCATCGGTCGCGACGCTTTGGCAAAACAAAGAGAAATCGGCGTACGCAAGCGCCTGGTGGGATTTGAAGTAACCGAACGAGGTATTGCTCGCGACGAACAGGAAGTCGTAGTCAATGGCAAGCGCGCCGGGAAAGTTACTTCCGGAAGTCCGGCTCCTTACCTGAAGAAAAATATCGGTATGGCCTATGTTCCCTCCGAGGTTGCAAATGAGGGACAAGAAATTCAGATCGACGTTCGCGGCAAATTAGTTGGGGCTCAGATTGTGAAGACACCCTTCTACAGACGAGAGAAATAGGAATAAAGGAAACTGCGGAGGCATCATGGCTAACATCCCAGACGATTTACACTACAGCAAAGACCACGAGTGGGTTCGCGTCGACGGAAACGTCGCCATTGTCGGAATTACCGACTACGCTCAGGATTCGCTTGGTGACGTCGTCTACGTCGAACTGCCCAAAGTCGGTGACGACTTTGCTGCTAACGAATCTTTTGGGTCCGTCGAATCGGTAAAGGCGGTCTCCGAAGTATTTTCACCGGTCTCCGGAGAAATTGTTGGCATTAACGAAGCGCTCGCCGACACACCCGAGAAAGTTAACCAGGATCCGTATGGCGACGGCTGGATGATCCGCGTGCAGATGTCGAATTCGGGAGAGGTCGACAGCATGTTGACTGCCGCTGAGTATGAAGATTTCACGAAAGCCGAGAAAGAGTAACCTTGCGCTATATTCCCAACTCGCCGGAAGAGCGGACCGAAATGCTTCATCAGGTCGGCTTAAACTCCGCGGAAGAACTCTTCGATTCCATTCCAGAGAATTTACGATTAACAAGGAATCTCAATACTACGCCAGCGCTGTCGGAGATTGAGCTGCTGGATGGTTTTGAACGCCTTGCGACTCGCAATCCCGGAGCCCGGCGCATAAGTTTCCTCGGAGCCGGAGCTTATCAGCATTACATTCCCACAATCGTAGATCATATTATTTCGCGATCTGAATTTTTCACGGCCTACACACCGTATCAACCGGAGATAGCGCAGGGCACGCTCCAGGCGATATTCGAGTTTCAAACCCTCGTCTGCCAACTGACTGGAATGGAAGTGGCGAATGCGTCGATGTATGACGGATCAACTGCGCTTGCGGAAGCGGTCTTGATGGCGGAACGAGTCACGAGGCGGTCGAAGGTGATCGCTTGCGGTGCTATCCATCCCGAGTATCTCGAAGTCATAACCACCTACGTGCAACATGCCGGTATAGAGCTACTCCATGCGCCGGCGGACCAGGAAACGGGACAGACATCAGGAGCTTTCGATTTACTCGACGACAAGACGGCCGCCCTTGTCGTGCAATGTCCGAACTTCTTTGGTTGTATCGAGGACGTCGCCGCGCTGGCAGAAAAGGCCCATGCAGTAGGTGCGTTGTTAATTGTCACGGTCACAGAAGCTATGTCGCTGGGCTTACTGAGGTCGCCAGGCGCCTGTGGTGCAGACATCGTCGTTGCTGAAGGTCAGTCTTTCGGTGTACCGCTTTCATTTGGCGGTCCATACGTTGGACTGTTCGCAACCCGCGAGAAATACGCGCGACAGATTCCCGGGCGCCTGGTTGGCGAGGCCTATGACAAAGAAGGGCGCCGTGGATTCGTGTTGACCCTCGCAACCCGGGAACAACACATCCGTCGCGAGAAGGCGACCTCAAACATCTGTACTAACGAAGGGCTGATTGCATTAGCTACAACGGTGTACCTGGAAACGATGGGGCGACGCGGTCTGCAGGAAGCGGCCACGCAGTGTGCTCAGAAGGCTGCCTATGCCGCGAAGAGAATTGGCGAACTTGAAGGATTTTCAGTTCCCTTCTCCGGACCGCGCTTCAACGAGTTCGTAGTACGCGCGCCTGGCGACGCGAAGCAGTTGCTGGCGCGACTGGCGTCGGAGAGAAACATCACCGGCGGTTTGCCTTTGTCTCGGTACTATCCGGATCGGCCGAATGAATTTCTGGTTTGCGTAACTGAGATTAATTCACGAGCACAGATCGACGCGCTGGTCGATGGACTTGCTTCGCCAGGCAAAACCTAAAGCAAACTGACAGTTTGAGTTGCAGTAAAAACATTCGCTTTATGAAATCTGACATCACCAAAGTCACAACTCACATCAACGCCAACGAAGCTTTGATCTTTGAGCGTTCGCAACCGGGCCGTGTCGGCTACCGCCTGCCCGCGCTCGATGTAGATGAGCAACCGCTGAGTGAGATTGTGCCGCAAAAGTTTCTTAGAGACGACGACCTTGAGGGAGTGCCCGAAGTCAGCGAGGTAGACGTCATCCGTCACTTCGTTCGCATGTCCACCTGGAACTATTCGATCGATCAAGGGATGTATCCGCTTGGCTCCTGCACAATGAAATACAATTCGCGCCTGAATGAAAAAGTCGCGCGCATTCAAGGTTTCGCGGGCCTTCACCCGTTATCCGAAGCCGAAGACGCCCAGGGCGCACTGCAGGTAATCTATGAACTACAAGAAGATCTGGCGGAGATAACCGGGCTTCCCGGCATTTCTCTGCAACCCGCGGCCGGCGCACACGGCGAGATGACAGGCGTAATGATTATTCGTGCCTTCATTGACGCGCGCGACGGCGAAGGTGGCTCGGCCAAACGCCGCACGATGCTGATTCCGGATTCGGCGCATGGCACTAACCCCGCTTCGGCGCATCTCTCCGGTTTTTCCGTTAAGACGATTCGTTCGAACGCCGAGGGGTTAACCGATCTGGATCACCTCCGCGAACTTTGCTCCGGCGGCGACGTTGCCGGGCTGATGCTAACCAACCCAAACACCCTGGGACTCTTTGAACGAAACATTCAAGAGATTTGCCGGATCGTGCATGACGCCGGCGGACTGGTTTATATGGATGGCGCAAACATGAACGCGCTCGTTGGGATTGCGCGTCCCGGCGATATGGGCGTCGACGTCATACACCTCAACCTGCACAAGACATTTTCAACTCCGCACGGCGGCGGCGGACCCGGCTGCGGACCTTGCTGTTGCACGAAGGAGCTCGAACCGTTTTTGCCGGTACCGCGGATTGTAAAAGATGCTGGACAGTTCAAACTTGATTTCAGCTATCCGCAGTCCATCGGCAGAGTCAAAGCCTTTTTGGGCAACTACGGAATGATGCTGCGAGCTTTGGCGTACATTCAGACGCATGGTAACGACGGCCTACGTGAAGCAACTGAAGCGGCCGTGCTCAATGCGCGTTACATCGCCCATGGTCTCACCAGCGATTACGAAAAGCCTTTTCAGGCACCGCCGATGCATGAGGTGGTTTTCACTGACAAACGCCAAACGCGCAAAGGTGTGCACACCCTCGACATTGCCAAGCGGCTGATCGATTACGGCTTTCACCCGATGACGATTTACTTTCCGCTGATTGTTCAGGGAGCCATGCTGATCGAACCGACAGAATCAGTTGGCAGGCAGGAACTCGATCAATTTATCGACGCCATGCGCGCGATTGCGCGGGAGGCCCTGGAAGATCCGGAGCTGGTTATCAATGCGCCTCACGACACGCGCATCGGCCGGCTCGACGAAGCCGCCGCGGCCCGTAAGCCAGTGCTGCGCTGGAAGCCGAAGCAGGTTGCAACTACCGCTTAGGCTGGGGAAAAGTCCGTCAAAGTATTCACCAGGCAAAATTCAACGTGACCCAGGGAAAATCAGAACTGGGAGCGACAGCGACCAGACAAAAGCGCAACTGACTAGATCTTTCAGGCGAACTTGTCCAATTGAGTACTCGGCTGGTCGCTATCGCTCCCAGTTCTGATTTTGTCTGGCCGTTGTTGAATGGTCAATTTCTCTGTGAAGTGAGGAACTACGCTTCCCAATGTTGTTGTTCGTCTGTTTTCGATCCGCTCTTACCCTGGGAAGGAATCTTCAGCAACGCTAAGCGCTCAACCACGCGCCCCTTCAACAGGTGTTCCTCTACGATCTCTGCTACGTCGCCCTCGCGAACCTGGGCGTACCAAACCCCGTCCGGATACACCATCACAGCTGCTCCAATCGCACAGAAGCCAACCGAGCCGCATTCCGTAACCAAGATGCTGCCCTTCGGATTCTTGCCTTTCTTTTCTTTGCCGAAGAGGAGCTGCCGGGAGAGAAGTTCACGCTCAAACGCGAGTTTCACCGCAGCACTGTCCACCGCCGAACACGATTTGCCAGTACAAACAAAAACATGATGTTGGATTGGCGCACTCACGATTGGGGCAAGCCCTTCAAGCCTTTCACAGTCTTCGATAAAATAGTTGTCCGCCATAGTTTCAAACCCCCTGGTAAACGTTCGCATGCTACCACGGTGGAGGCGTTGTTCAGGAGTGGATTCACAACGGGGGGTGGGTTGACTAATACAGAACCGGGAGCGGTAGCGACCGGGTTCAATTTAGGTTGGCATTCGAGCGAGGCTCATGGTTACGAGGTAGCAAGAAAGATCTACCGACTGATTAATGCCTGTTGAATCCAACTCAACTTGAGCCCGGTCGCTACCGCTCCCGGTTCTGTATTGGTCGACCCACCACGCAATAACTCGGGCAACCCAACGATCGCTCTCCCCTACCCGGTGGTCATCCCAAACTGCACTAGTACCGGTCACTACCTACCCTCTTGCTAGCACCGAAAATAACTGTAGAATAAGCCCAAAAGGGCGACCGCTCTCACAGACCGCGTCAGGATCATTGCGGTTTGATTCGGTCGCCCAAAATAATGTAATGAGCAAACACGACTGCTAAGGTTTATGGCAACCGGCCTCGTAATTCATATCTCTTCGGGTAAAGACAAGCATACCCAGGTTTTGACGGACGACCATGTTCGCATCGGCAGCTGCGATGACTGCGCGGTGCGACTGCGTTCGTCGTCTTTACCAAAAAGAAGTGACGAGAGTCTCGCGGCGCTGGAGCTCGAACGGCGCGATGGTTCTTACGTCGTAACCGGTTTTGACGAAGCACTTGATCTTAAACTTAACGGCAAAGCGCTGGAGTTTAACGAGTCAATAGAAGACGGTGACGAGCTTCGGATTGACAACTCGCCTCTGCTGATAACGTTCTACCCAATTCGTTCCCTGCCCGCCGTCGTCGGCACTTCTGCACACGAGGCCCACGTAGCTCCTTTCATTGAACAGGCTGCCATTGAATCGGCAGCCACCGCGCGCCGCGACGACGCGAAAGTGTTTCTCCGCGAGTTCACCCGCGAGTTGGTAAAAGAGATCAATCCGAGTACGAAACTGATTACTTTGACCATCGTGGTAATACTTGTTGGCGGCAGTCTCTACATTGGCTTCTCGATGTTCAAAGAATTGCAGCGCACACGCCGCCTGATTGACGATCAGCGCGCCCAGCTGACGCAGGCAAAAGAACAGACGTCGAAGATGAATCAAACGTTGAACGACATTGGTCGGTCCAACGAAGAGATCCGCAACAGCTTGTCTCTTGCCGTTAAGCTGCGCAGCGATTATGGCAGCGGCGTCTGTTTGATCGCGGGCACATATTATTTTGTTGAGGCAGGCACCGGCCGACCGCTTCGTTATCCTGAGGCTCAGCTAAACGAAAGCGGTGCGGCCGTCCAGAACAGTGGCGATCCCACCACCTTGACGCCCGAAGGCAATGCGGCAGTGGCCGAGTTTCAGTTTTCCGGCAGCGGCTTTTATGTTGGCGATGGGTTCGTAGTAACAAATCGTCACATTGCCCAGCCCTGGATTGCCGATGAGCGCGCGCAGAGTTTGAGTAGTAGTGTCAGCGGGCAACCGCGGCTTAAGAAGCTCAATGCTTACTTCCCTGATCACAAACAACCGTTTCCGCTGAAGTTCAAGGTTGCTGGTAATCGAGACGATCTCGCCGTTGTTTATCTCGATATTAAGGACATGCCGACTGATATTCCCGTGATTCCGCTGGAAAGCGACGAAAATGCCCTGGCGGTTGGTAAGACAGTAGTCATGATGGGGTTCCCAAACGGAATCGATCGCTTGCTGGCCTTGCTGGACGAAAACGAATCACGGAACATACAGCAACGGTACGGTGGTTCACTCGATGCTTTGCTCGGCCACCTCGCAGAATCACAGCGGATTCAACCGCTGACGACGCAGGGGAACATTACCGACGTCAACAACCGGCGAATCGCCTACGATGCGCGAACCGCCGAAGGTGGTTCAGGCGCGCCTGTGTTTGGACCAAACGGCCGCGTGATAGGTGTTAACTTTGCTGTGTTTACCGAGAATGAAGCCTCGAATTTTGCGGTCCCAATTCGCTATGGAATCGCCTTGCTGGAACGCGCCGGCTGGAAACTTCCGCCGGAGAATGACACCAAAGAACCAGAAGGCGCCCCCTCCCCACCAAAATAGCCTCTGACTGCAGCGAAGAGTGAAAGGTGAAAAGTAAAAAGTAAGAAACTTTACCAGCTCTTCACTTTTCACTCTTCACTTTTCACTGTCCTTAACGGCAACGCTGCAAATCCTTTCGAGCATCGTAGGCGCATCTTATTCACCAGAACCAGGTGGGCCAGAATTTACTGCTCCTTTTGAGCGATGTTATATTCTTTCCGTCTTACGAATTCTCTCGGCGCGCTATTTGCTTTGGAATGTAGAATCGAGGCTTTGCAGCGAAAATAGAACGGGCGGTGCAACAAGGCCGCGCCATCAGAAGGATTTCATAAGGTTGAAAACTATCAAGGGTTGCTGGAAGATGCGCATTTGTCCCGACAGATCGTCGCGAGAAGCCAGTGTCCTTATTTTTGTTTTATTAGTCACATTTCTATTTCCCACCTCTCTCCTGGCTCAAAACGCTCGCTCATCGGCTGAGCACCTGACAAATCACGCAATCTCGGAACGAGCCTCCAATGATGAGATATTTCGCCTGGAACGAGTTCCGGTTGAAGGCGGCGCTGAACTAATTACTATTCATGCACGCCTGGACGGCATTCAAACTACGGAACATGACAGGTGGGTACCACTTGTAACAGTCCTGCGCGATACCCTCGGCGACTCAAGTCCCGAAAACGATCGTCTGCGCTACGTTTGGCCACTAACCTACACACGACCCACGATAGGTCAGCGTCTTTCGGGCGCAGTACCTTTTCTGTATTCCAGAGTTGGCAGTAGAAAGTCAGCTTCAGGAAAGGCGCCGCCTCCCGTTCTCGATCTCGCGGCCACCGACCGCGACGTTTGGAACAAGGTTTTTTGGATGGCCCTGCAGAGTCTTTTGCTCGATCCATACGGTGTGCCGGTCAAGGCTTCAACTCGTTCTTACCAGCAAAACTCAAGCGACTATCGCAAGTCGCACATCATCCGTGCTCTTTCCGTGCTCTCACTTTATGAGGCCGTGGCCGGCCCCGAGGCTCCCTCAGCTTTCTCGCAGCCTGAGCTAGCTGAAATTCAAGCGCGACTGAAACTCACGGATAAGACTTTTGGGGGTCTGGTAGGCGAGCTGAATCTGCAGCGTTACAACGAGCAACAGATAACTGATCTGCGCGATACCCGTGGACATAACTGGGAATTGTTACGCCAGCATGCGGAAGCCGAGTCGTTATTTTTTGAGCCTTTGCAAATGCCGGACGGCAGCACGACTCACGCCATTCTATGGGTTGCAAAATCAGATCTGGCAGCCAATCAGGGTAAACGCTATGACGGCCGGTTCCTGAACATTTCAAATCCCTGGAACGACAAACGTCTGCTTGACTGGCCAGGCTATACCGAAACGCGCTTCGTGGATTCAGCGAACCGATCTGTTTCCGAAGAGACGCCAGGCGCGCGCCGGATCGAACTGGTTCCACTCGCGCTTTATGGACTGGACAGTCCCAAGATCCCGACCCTGTTGGTTGATTTTCGCGATACTTTCAATCCCAAGAAGCGCGAACTATCGGGACGAGTTCTGCAGGACGTTACGCGCAATGTTCTCTCAGTTTCGCGATATGGCGACTTGCCTTACTTTCTTGGCCGGACAGTTTTCGACTTTGTGACGGGCCGCCGGGGTATGGACATTAATCAGCCATCGCGGCTCCGCACTTACTCGCAGTTGAAATTGCTGCTCTCCCTGAATCAGTCGCTAAATCCGGAGTTACGTGAACAGCTTGGCAATCGGCTCGAGCGAGTTTCTCTCAATCCGTTGGAGAACGACGTGGAGGAGGAAGCCAAACTAGCCACCGAGCAATACGCTGCGTTGCTCGCCTATGCAAAGCGCCCGGACGGCTTGCCACAGAAGCTTGATCGAGATCGTCGCGCCGAAATGACTAAGCTCGCCCATGGCCGAGCAGAGCAAATTCTCTTTCGTCTCGCGAACATTTTGAGTTTCGGTAAATACACTCATCGCGAGAACGCGAACCCGGAATTAGAATCAAAGCTCGACCTCGCCCGCCGCTTTGCCTATCACACTTACTTCCTGCGGCAGGTGGCGAATTCAGGCCCGCAGATTGACGTTACCTGGGACCTTGCTGAGGTGAAGCGCTCGCTCCAGTTCATCGTCGAGCACGCGGCGGAGGCCGACTCAAAAAGCGCCAGCGCAGCAACGACAATATTCTTGCGGACGCAGGACGACGAGACACGACGCTTCTGCCTCGAGAGTTTATCGCACATGACTATTCCAAAAGCGAAAACTGAATTGCTACGCCTTTCGCAGAAGAAAGATCTCGACCAGGCAGGACGAGAACTGCTTCTCTCTTACCAAAAGGCGCCACGCCAGCCTAACGGTCCCATTGCCGTCTCCGGCGAAAAATCCACGACCAGCGGAAACAGAGTCGATCAATAGACATGGTGCGACTCGGCACGAATTGGTTCCTCGTAAAACTGCCTCAGGGTATTCCCATCACAAGAGTGATGCGCTTCGGTCTATTGCTGGTTCTTTTGACGCCGGCGCTTTCCTTTGGGCAAACAAAACGCGTGGTTGCTGTCCAGTGTGATGGGCTACCTTATGACGTTGTCGACCGCTTCGTTAAGGAGCTGGATCCGCGCACTGGGAAGAGCCAGCTACCATGGTTTGACTACATCTTCTACCAACGCGGCACCCGTCTTTCTAATTTTTATGTGCGAGGCATGAGTCTTTCAGGGCCATCATGGTCTCTTATCGATACCGGTCAACATCTGCAGATAAAAGGCAATGTGGAGTTTGATCGCTACACGCTGCAAAATTACGACTATCTCAATTTTGTACCTTTCTACGTAAACGCTACTGTCGGCCGGCGTATCGACATGCCGGGCGTGGAAGTGCTTGACTCGCTCGGCATCCCTCTGTTGACTGACGCCTTTCCGCACAGCGAGCGCCACGCGACTTTCTCGCTTTTTCAGCGCGGTCCCAGATACGTGACTTTCCAGAAAGCGCTGGAAAACAGGTTCAAGCGGGGACCGAAGGAATTGTTTGACGAGTGGACGATGGGTGGACTAGCTCTGAAAGGCTCCGTGCCGGACCAGTTAACTCGCGAACTCATCGAAAGCATTGCCGATCCACGCTATCGGTATCTGGAAGTTGTGACTACCGATTTTGATCACGCTGCCCATCACAACAACGATCGCGAGACACACCTCCTTGCCTTGAAAGAACTCGATGCAATGTTGGGCCAAATCTGGACTGCGATTCAAAAGAGTCCCCGTTGCTTCGGAGACTACGCTTATTGTCGTTTCCGATCATGGCGTTAACACAGATGAACGCGTCTACAGCCAGGGCTTTAATCTCGTTAAGTTGCTGGGTAGTCCAGCCGGTGGCGGCCACCACGTGGTTACTAAGCGACGGCTGTTACTCGATTACGCCATTAAAGGTCTCAACCCCTTCGTCCCTGACATCACTACCACGACAAGCGATTCCTACTACCTCAAGAAACAAAGCAACGAGTATCCAACCGCAATGCTCGACTTCGATGGGAATGAGCGCGCTTCCATGCATTTGAGAGATTCGGACCTTAACCTGCTTCACATCATTCTGCAGCAACTGCAACATGCGGATCTCTCCGCATCTCTGAGGAAGGCGTTGATCGATCAATTTTTTAGCACGCTGGACGCGAGACGTGCAGGCTGGCAACAAGACATTTACGATGTGAAGGAAGAGTTGGCAGTGCTCCACCGCGCGATTGAGCGGCAGGGGGCGTTATGCGCCGCCCAACCGAAAAAGTTTACGAAGGAGCAATCCGCGGCGGGACTGGATGATGAAGCCAAGCGCGTTTGCGTCTGGGAGGATATCTGGCTGGCGCGGGAGAAAAGTTATTCCGAGTACATACGGATAGTTGCGAACCTGACCGCGTTGCGGAAGGAGAACTTCAATCCGGCGGCGGTGAAAATTGAGGATCTGATAGCCGGCCGGTCCATGGGCTCACATAACAGCATTTATCAACTCCAGAATTATGTGGCCGGCATCGCTCCCGGTGGCCTTGTCCTGAAACCCGACAGCACTCTCGATATGGAGAAGAGTTTCGTTCACGTCGACTACTTCTCACTGTTGCATAACCTCACGGTCCGCAATAACCCTCAAGCCGGAGTTGCAAATCATCCGGTTGATCTGCTGGCTCTCAGAATACCCGCTGAGCTGGTCAGGCCAATCATTACGGATACTGAAATCGCCCCGGATGTAGTTTGGGTAAGCGCGGGATCGGAGCAACAAGCTCTCATTCTGGCTCGTGAAGACCACGAGGGACAGTTGAGTCTCCGTTACCTTCCTATAAAGAACCTCACCGAAGATGAAACGGGTCATTTACATTTTCAGTCTTCAACCTGGCAGCCCGGATTTCCCTTGCAAATCTTTGAAGACCCACAGTTGCAATTGCCCGCCGCCGCCCAGGGGCAGAGTCGCGAAGCCTGGCTCAACGGCTGGCACACCGATCTGGAGTGGTTCGAGGCGCTTCACAGAACCAGGTACTCCAACGGCCTGATCGGTTTGCAAGAACAACTGGCGCGACACATGGTCGGTAGACTGGTAGATGAGCCCGGAATCTCAGCGGACGAACGGTTGCTGCGACGCCTGCTGCGCCGGCAACGCGAAAACATCGAGGCCGACCTGCTGGTTGTCGCAAGTGATCATTGGAATTTTGATGTTCGTGGCTTTAACCCGGGCGGCAATCATGGTTCGTTCTTTCGTATCTCGACTCACTCAACGCTTATGTTGGCCGGCGGCGACAAGACCGGCGTCCCACGCGGCGCCGTCATTGAAGAGCCATACGACAGCCTCAGCTTTGTCCCAACTGTACTGGCGTTAACCGGAAATTTACGCGATGATAACAACCCAATACCGATCCTTTGGGATAAGGGTTTTCGACACTTTCCGGGCCGTCCGATAAAAGAACTCCTGACGCCACGGTAGAACCGAAAAATTGCCGTTACTGGAGCAAGTGCAACTCATTGACCACCTCCGAAAATCACTTACCTGAACAGTGGCAAGGAGAAGAAGTTCGCGACCTGGACGAACTCGTCGACGAAGGCGAGCCTACCGGTCCCAGCAGTTCACGCCGTTCCTTCATCTGGCTGCAGGCGATCGCCTTTCTGCTCGGCCTCGGCCTGCTCATCTACGTCATCAATCTGGTTGGCCTGCAACCACTCTTTGATGCGCTACTCCGGATTGGTTTCTTTGGGTTTTTGATCTTGCTGGCAATCAGCGGATCGAGGCATGTCTTCCGGACCATTGCGATGTCCGCCGCAGTTCCCAAGGAACATCGGCGATTCAATTTCTTTCAAGCCTTTGCCGCACGACTTGGCGGCGAAGCTATAAGTTTTCTCACTTTTACCGGACCACTTCTGGGAGAAGCAACCAAGGTTGCGCTGCTACGTAAGCGCGTACCGCTGACATATGGTGTGCCGGCCCTGGTGGTTGATAACCTCCTCTACAATCTCTCGGTCGTCTTCTTCATTCTGAGCGGCGCCTGCGTAATGCTGTTTACCTACAGCTTGCCGCCACTCGTTTATTACTCTTTGGTTGCGATTGCGGTGGTTGCGGCGCTGGGGATCGCTGCCGCCGGTCTGGCGGCTAAGCGCCGGATCATGTTGGTCACCTGGTCACTCGATCAGATGGCCAGGTTGCGTCTAAGTCCTAAGGTGATTCTTAAACGCCGCCAGCACATTTATCATATCGAATCGAAAGTTTTTGATTTCTATAAACATCACCCCGGTGTTTTCTTCGGCATGATCGCCTGCGACCTTCTTGGGCATGTGTCCAGCGTTCTTGAGGTTTACGTAACCTTAAACATGCTCGGTTACCGGCCCAGTGTCGCCCAGGCTTACATCATCGAATCGCTCACTAAAGTAATCAATTTTCTGTTTGCCTTTGTTCCCGGCACCATCGGCGTCTATGAAACGGGTACCTATGTGGTACTGCAAACACTCGGCTTCGCTAAGGCCACCGGTGTCGCGCTGGCGTTGGTTCGCAAAGCAGGGACGGTTTTCTGGACGTCAATCGGCTTGTTAATCTTAACCTGGCGCGCGCTGCCAAATGCGTGGCGTCGCCTTCTGGATCGAAGTCCACACTTACAAAGACTTATGGATAGCCTCGTACTCTCTAACATCGCGCATCGACCCGCGCGCACCGCCGTCAGCATCATGGGAACGGCAATTGGCGTGGTGCTTATCGTATTCACTGTCGGGCTGGCCCATGGGGTTCTACGTGAACGCGGCCGCCGCGAGTCAAACATTGGCGCCGAGATAATGGTGCGGCCCTCAGGCTCAATCGGCTTCACCGGAACCAGCTCGTTACTTTTACCGATCTCACGCGCGGGCGAGATCAGCCGGATTAATGGCGTTCGCGCCGCTACACCGATTGGCCAGGCACTCGATCGCAGTGACGCTGGTTTTGGAACGCGTTTGATCGACGGAATTGAGTTTGACGATTATGCCAGGGTCACGGGGATTTCAATTAGAGAAGGCAGCAAACTAACCGGCGGCGATCAGGCCATTGTCGATCCAGTCTGGCAGCAACAACGAAATGCTGCCATCGGTTCCACGGTTCAATTGTTTGAAAGGCCCTTCACCATTGTCGGCACTTATCAGCCGCCGGGCGGGGGCCGTATCAAGATTCCGCTGGCTTCCTGGCAAGATCAGGAAGGCGCTGAAGGCCGCGCCTCCGCGATTCTGGTCGCGGTCGACGATCCACCTAAGCAAGATGATGTTGCGGCGTTGATTCGGCAACAATTTCCGGACGATCAGATTATCTTCACGCGCGATCTGCCGGAACTCTATGCGTCTGGCGTGCCGGCATTAAACGTGTTCATAAAAGTTGTAGTAGGTGTGGCGACGGCGATTAGCATGTTGGTAATTCTGCTGGCAATGTACACCACCGTCACTGAACGCACGCGCCAGATAGGAATTCTGAAGGCGTTGGGAATGTCGAAGACCGGCATCGCCTGGGTCATTGAACAAGAGGCGATACTTGTCAGCTTGCTCGGCGTTTCAGTGGGGATAGCTTTAACTTTTACGGCCCGGTTGGGTGTGATGCGCATGACGACTCTGGTAGTCGACGTAGAAGCGCGTTGGGTTCTAATCGCATTGCTGGTGGGACTGGTAGGCGGCAGCATTGGCGCCCTGTATCCTGCGCTTCGCGCTGCACGCCAGGATGCGGTTGATGCGCTCAGCTATGAATAGCGGCTCCCGGCATCACAGGTTCGCAGACTCGTTGGACGGTTTGGATCTCCCCCCTGCGAATCACAGTTCCGGTATACTGGCTAATCGTGTCAAATACTAACGTCCGTGAAAGATCAATTCTCAAGGTAATGTCTCGCGCTTTGCGTTTGCGCTGCCCCGCCTGCGGCGAGGCGTCAATTGCCAGTCGCCCCTTCCGGCTACGACATCATTGCCCCAACTGTCGTTCCCTATTCAAGCGCGAGGAGGGTTTTTTCGTCGGTGCTATTCTGGCAAACATACTAACAACCGAGCTGGTTATTTTGCTGGCCTGCTTTGTTTGGTTGATCTTGATTGGCTCCAGCTATGAAACGGTGCTGGCAGGTCTCATCGTCCTTGGTCTGCTATTTCCCGTCGCCTTCTATCACCACAGTTGGAGTTTTTGGCTGGCCTTTGACTACCTGGTGGAAGGACTGCCGAAGTATGACAAGGCGTGACTGGTAAGTTCTCAAAGTTTTAGACAGAACCCATTCAACGTCGCTACGCAAATTCAGAACTGGGAGCGCAGCGACCAGCCGAAGAATTAACCCTCAAAACTCAAGAACGCAAGTATTCCCGGATTATGATCAGTTGACTTCCTCGTTGGTCGCTACGCTCCCAGTTCTGATTTTGTCTGAGCATTGTCGAACGTTCAAGATTCAGCTGCGTTGTTGCGCCCTCAAGGGCTGGTTACCCGAAGTCGAGCTTAGCGAGCAGCGGAAAGTGATCTGAAGCGTTGGCAGCAACCGGCAACCCGGTCAACACCTCACACTCAAGCAATCGATCGGCGAAAACTTCGGGAACGAATACGTAGTCGAGGCGCAAGTGCGGGATCCCACACTGGAAACGAGTAGCCCTTCTCGTTTGGGTGCAGATAGCGGTAGGCGTCGAGATATTTTGAGTCTCGCAGAATCTGAATTGTCTGACGTTGAATGTCGCGGCCGCTTAACCAAACCATTCCCCGAATCCAGGCAGGCATGCGCCGAACATCAAGAATTTCTCCTACGGCAATTGTATTGAAGTCTCCTACCAGAGCGTGAAACCCGTGCTGGTGCCGTTCTATGCCCTTCAGCAGGGCGCGAATTTCTTTTACGCGCCGGCGTTCGCCCCACTTCGAAAACATAGAACTCAGGTGCAGACCGAAGATGCGCGCCTCGCTGCCGCTGATAACAATTTCCAGAAAGGAGTGTTTCGCACCGGCCGGATAATGCCATTCATGATGGCTTGTTTCTAAACGGCTGATGTAACCGATGGAGTGTTCGCGGCGCGCGGCCCAGAAACGTAACCCGGTTGCCGTGGCCAGATGCTTGATGACATTCGGATCGGTGGCTTCCTGAAAGACGACAATATCAGGCGCGGCGGCGCGGATAACTTCGGCTAATTCAGTTTCGCGCCGGCGCCCGCCGAAGCGGATGTTGTAGCTAAGCAGCTTAACAATCACGAGGCTGGCGCCTCTATCACGATACAGTAAGGCTCATCAAACAAGACGTCGCGCGCGTAGAGCACCAGGTTTGAAGTGGCCTGAAAGTTTACCGGCCTGCCCGCCAGGCTCTGGAGTTCTTCCCGTAATGGATTGAGCGCCGGCGCAATCCCCGCGTCCTCGTCGCAAAGCGGCTTCGTATGCAGCGCAGGAATATAGAAGGCGTCTTCACTCCAAAACTCCATCACCTTGTCGCCGATGAGGGTCACGTCAAGATCGCTGCTGCCGCGGCCCTCGGCGTCAAAAGGCTTGCCGTCTTTCCAGCGCTTGTTGGTGACCACACTCCCTCGCAGCGCCACGGCCGTCCCTTGCGGCAGTCCGGCCTTAAGCTTCACGCAAAACTCGCGATACCTAAGCGCATCTCCGTCAAACGCCAGCCTTACAATTCGATCTTCAACCTGCTCATCGCCCACGTGATTCACCTCAACCCTTCAACTTGTTCTGTTGCCTCTGATCTGGTTTAAGCTCTACTTTATACCGCCTTAATTAGTTCCCAGTCGAGTGATGGAGTTTTCATGAACATTGAACTGCGGCAGGCAACCATGGCAGATATTCCAGCGCTCGAGGAATTGATACGCGCATCTGTTACTGCATTGAGCGCGGATCATTACACTTCCGAGCAGATCAAGAGCGCCCTGACACACGTTTTTGGCGTCGACACTCAACTGATAACTGACGGAACCTATTTTGTTGCCGAGATCGAGGGCCAACTGGCAGGCAGCGGAGGATGGAGCAAGAGAAGGACTCTCTTTGGCGGCGACCAGTCAAAGGCGGATCGTCTTGATTCACTTCTTGACGCCAAAACCGAAGCCGCACGCATTCGCGCCTTTTATGTTCATCCGCAGTGGGCAAGACGAGGCGTCGGCAGCAGAATCCTGACCGCCTGTGAAGACGCCGCACGTGCGGCCGGGTTCAGCAGGATCGAACTCGCAGCGACGCTACCCGGCGAACCGCTGTATGCCGCTCGTGGTTATGAAAAGGCCGAGGCGATGGAACTTGAAACGCCCGACGGAGAGTCGCTGCCGGCCTTTCGCATGACGAAGTCACTCAAATGATTTGCTGGGACCGGCCAAGCGATTTTGTGGGACCGCGGGCGTCCCGCCCGCAATGAGCGCGAAGCGCGAAAACGTTTTCTCCAAAGCTTGCGCGCCTACGGCGCGTTGGCGGGCGGGACGCCCGCGGTCCCAGCAAATCACTTGAGTTACAACTTCACTGCTGTAGCTAAGCGAGCAGCACCAGGCCGATGATCATTAACACACGTTTTTTGCGCAACTTCTTTTTAACTCCCATGTTCAAAGACTTCAGCTTGGAGCTTCATATCCAGGATGCGTTATTATCATAGCGATCCGCATTTCACAATTCTGTCGGGTCAGCGATACCAGCGCCTTGGGTTTTCGATGCCGACTTTATTTCGAGGAACGACATGCAAGATTTTCTAAACGATTTTCGCCAGACGATCGACGCTGCGGCAAAACAAATGCTTCAGATTCCATCTGAGCAAAATCAAACTCCCAGAGCTCCAGGCAAATGGTCGCCGAAGGAGATCGTTGGACACCTGATCGACTCCGCTTCAAACAACCATCAGCGGTTTGTGCGGGCGCAGTTTACCGACGATTTGGTATTCGCTGGTTATGAGCAGGAGGGTTGGGTTCGTGCTCAGAACTATCAGGGCGAAGAATGGTCTGAACTGGTGCAGCTTTGGAAACTATACAATCAGCACATTCTGCACCTGATGGCAGGTACGCCCGAAGAAACGCGGATGAAGTTACGCCACAAACACAATCTTCATCAGATCGCCTCCGACAGTCTCAGTGAGAATGAGCCTGTCACGCTGGATTGGTTCATGCGCGATTATGTTGACCACATGAAGAAACACCTGGGTCAAATACTGGGAGCAGAGTGGCAGCGGGCGGCTGTGAAATAGCGCTTGGATTCCAGCCGAAGGTATAGTGCGGCGACCTGTCGCCGCTTTGGTCGTCGCCACCTAGTTGCAACGTCGTTGGTTTCTTCTTATGAACATCCCGCCCCGCCGCGCCGAAACCACAGACAGGCCCCTCGCTCACTGCGTCTTTTTCTGATTGGCTAACACGCCCGAGTCCACTGTCTCGCCGGTACGCGAGATCACCTGAAAGTGCATATCACCTTTCACAATCTCGACGAGCATGAACGACATGTCCGTGTCGAAAAACTTGTCAGTCAAAGGTGAGCGCTCGTTGACGTCGCCCTCTCTTAACTTGCCGCCCGCGCCAGAGATGAAATAGTAAATGCCTTTTTGGGCTTTGATGCGCTCGTAAAAATGTTCGTGTCCCGCAAGCACGACGTTCACCCCATACTTAACAAACATCGGTTCGACTACTTCACGCAGTTGCTTATCAGAACCATGCTTGCCGCCGGAAGAGTATGGCGGATGATGGCAGAAGGCGACCTTCCAGTCTGAAGTGTCCTTTGCCAATTCGCTTTCGAGCCATTGCAGTTGCTTCTTGTCCATGTAATTGCTGTTAAGCGAGTAGAAGGCCGCGTTGCCCTTCGTGAATCGGTAATACTCCTTTCCGTTCATGTTGAAGTATTCGTAGAAGCGCTCATTGGGTTGGTCATGATTTCCCAGGGTGGCGTAAAATTTCACCTTGTCATCCAGCAGCCTTTGATAAACGTCCTGGAATTTCTTCTTGTAGTCTGCCGGAGTTTCACTGCCGTAAAGGTTATCGCCCATCATCAAGACGAATTCGAAGGGAAAAACATCTCGATACTGCTTCATGAGATCGGCCAGTTGCTGCTGCTGTTTGCTGCCGGTACCAGTGTCTCCGATGATCGCGAAGCGAATCGAACCTTCCTTTAAAGGCAGGCTCAAAGGCAGCGCCGGCTTTGCGGGTTGGCTGACCTTGTTGCCCACCGCGCCTTTGGAAATACTCTGGCAGTAGCTCGGGTTAAGAGAGCTAAAAAGAATCAAAACAAAGACTGTTAGAACTGATTGGGTTATGCGTCTCATTTCTTCCTCCTTAACCTAATCCCGAGTTCTTACGGAAGGGCATCAATCATGTAGTCGACTATCATGTTGTTGTCGCTGTCCACCAACAGGAGGTTGCGATTGACATAACGATACTTGAGCTCCTTAGGCAGCGTCGGCAGCTTTAACAGCAAGGTCGCAGGCATCTCGACAAACTCTTTTGGATCGGGATAAGGATAATTAACCTTGAGAGTGACCGGAATATTTGTTTCCTTTTTCCAGCACAATCTTGCGTATTTCTTTTTTCTCTTCGGGCTTGAACTCGCGCTTCAACGTCGTGCGAATGTATTGAGCAATGTCCGGAGTAAATATGTCACCGGCTTTAGCGCTCGCCCGGCTGGTGCGCAAGACTGCTACGAGCGCAGTCTCCGCCGCCTGGATTTGTTCGGGCGTGCTGTCTTTGGAAAGTTTCGGCGCTTTTGCCTTCAGGCTCGAGCGCAAACTTACATAGTCCTTAACTCGGTCTTCGTATCTCTTTATCGTTTCTTTGTCCGCCGGAGAAACCGACGGTTCCTCAGCAGCCGTAATTTGTTTTACAACTTTCTCCTGCGCGTTTGTAGTTGACAGCAGCGTCGTTGCAAAGCAGACCCCCAAAGCGACAGCAACAACAGCTGCGCGTAACGTAGATGTGTGTTTCATGCACAACAGAAACTGCAAAAACGATGCCAGCGAAAGCTTCGATGATTTATTTGCGAATCCCAGCTGAATGTATTGATTTTGTAAAGGCTTTTGTACGGTGACGATACGCGCGACTTGCTGGAGTTAATTTAAATGCAGAGACACGGAGGTTGCATTATCAGCACGATCTTTTAGGTATTGATGCATTCACTGTTGAACTGAGTCGGCCTCTATGAAAAAGGCGAGTAAGCCAATACAAAATCAGAACCGGGAGCGATAGCGACCGGCCGAATACTCAAGTTCTTCAAAGACTCAGCATTGCTCGCGTCCGTTGTACTGTTGAGTCCTTGGCCGGTCGCTATCGCTCCCGGTTCTGATTTTGTTACTAATCGGATGAAGTTCGAATCAAACTAGCCCGTGCCTTGTCAGATAGCCGGCAAAGTTTTATCCTACCGCCCTCCACAGAAATAATTTCAGTTTTCTTCGTGAGCCGAAAAGAGGAGGTCATTCCAAATGGACTACACCTACGAACAGCTCAAGCACAAGACCGTCGCCGAATTACGCGAAATTGCCAAAGGCAATGAGCACGAAGCGCTGCAAGGCTACACACAGCTGAACAAAGAACACCTGCTCGTCGCTCTTTCAAAGGCCCTCGGAATCAAGCACGAACACCATGAGGTTGTCGGCGTCGACAAAGCTTCGATCAAAGCGCGCATCCGTGAGATGAAGCAGCAGCGCGACGACGCGATTGCCGCCCACGACCACGCCAAAACTCAAAGTAGCGCGCAGAACAATTCATCGCCTCAAGCGACAGATACATAAGGCGACTGTTTGAGAGCAACGCGCAACTCTTTGGAGTGCGGTGACCTGTCACCGCTTTTGCCTTGGGCGGCTTGACGCCCAAAAGTTCTTCCGGTTCTCAATCAAACGATCGCCGCGACAGGTCGCGGCTGACCAAAGCGGTGACAGGTCACCGCACTCCCAAAAAAGTAGGCTCAGGCGATCTCGACCTAGAGGAAGAAGGCGAAGGCACACTTTTAAAATACATCGGTGACCTGCAGCTCGGTGGGACGATAGCGAGCGTTGGTCAGCGAATGATCCAGGGCACCGCCAAGATGATGGCCTCGCAATTCTTTACAGCCCTGGAAGCGGAAGCTAAAACTGACGTTGGGGAACCGCCACCGAAGCACGGCTTTTTTCGCACCCTCCTGAGGTGGCTCTCAGGGTTGCTGCGGAGACGGAGCGCGCTCCGCTAAAGGAACAGGACCGCGATAGTGATCGCTGCGAACCTCAGAAACATCGTAACGTTGGAAAAGAGTATCTAAGGCTTTGCGAACGTTGACACAATCAATCGCCACCTCCTCGGGATACACGCAGTCCCACGGATACAACGTGGTTTCCTGATAGATGCTGGAACGCTCATCGTAGTATTCGGGTAATTCCCGATAGGTTGGGTCAAACGAACGCATGGCGTCATCTTCAAAGAAATCGCGATTTTCAATTTGCGTACCCTTGCTTAGCCTGATCTGATCGTTGATTTCCTTTTGCCTTACATATTCCTCAAACCCTATTTTAGGAGAAAATCGCAGTCTAATCTTGTAGTCCTCATCATTTCCATACTTGTCGACGAACTCTTTGAAAAGATCAGCATCTCTGAGTATCGACAGATCGAGTCCAATGCAGCCATGGGTTCTGACCTGCTCTTTGCGAACCAGGAGGATCTCATTGTTGCTTTCGCTTAGGTCCCAGTTTCCCGGCAATAGGGCGCCTATCAGCAGTGCGTACTTGCTGCGTGGTTGCAGCGGAGGTTGTCTTATGAAAGACCGGCGGAACAGGTAACCGATGTAGTAATAGGTCTCGTGCGCCAACAACCCGAACTGCTTTGCTCCGCCCTGATATCTGGTTGTCGGCGTCGGCGATGGATAGGCATCAAGGCCCAAATCCAAGCGCCATGGTAACCGCTCGTTTCATGTGCAACGGGTCACTGACAATCAGCACACGCTTCAAACCTCTGGCGACGGCCACCTCTCTGGCAAACACAAGGTTTTCGTAGGTAGTGTGAGAGCTTTCCTCAACCAGAATGTCTGCCGGAAGTATCCCTTCCTGTATTGCATACTTACGTGCAGCGGACGACTCGGTCAGCTCGTTGCGATTCCCTTGCCCACCAGTAAAAATTATTTTCCGCACTTTACCGGCGCGGCGAAGTTCAAGCGCGTGGTTTATACGTTCCTTGAAAACGGGCGACAGGTCGCTGCCCCAAACAGCTGCTCCCAACACAATTGCCGCATCGGCTGGTTCGTTGGAAACGGTGTTGCGATAAGAATAGATACGAAGAGAGATCAGTCCGATCAACAGAATCAGCGTGCCGAGTATGGCCGCCAAAATTCTGAGAAATTTTTTCATTGCTTCTTATAAACAGCTAAGGGCGGGTAAGGTTTCGCGCAGAAAAATCAGCCGCGGATAAACGCGGCTGAGGCAAATCTGGAAAGAACTTAAGACCGGCTGTTTGGCTCGGAGCGCAAACCTGCGCTTAATTACCTGTTCGACTCACGCCGCGCGCGCGCGATGAAATCCTCAATTTCAGACATCTTTCGCGGCAACGCTGCAGTCATCCATTTCACACCATTTGACGTAATCAGCAGGTCATCTTCAATGCGGACGCCGATGCCTTTGTACTTTTCGAACGCCGGTCGAACGGCCGCGATGAATTTTTCGTTCGCCGCTGTTTTTGGCAAATTCTCAAGCGCATCGGGCCTGACGTAAATACCCGGCTCGTTAGTGAAAACCATTCCCGGTTCCAATTGCGATGCATAGTTGCCGACATCGTGCACGTTCATTCCCAGCCAATGTGAGGTACCGTGCATGAACCAAATTCGGTATTGTTCCGAGTTTTTATCCGTGATCAGCCCCAGTTTGAACAAACCCTCTTTGATTACTTCCTGCGACGCTCGATGCACATCTGATATTCTCGCGCCCGGACGCGACGCCAAACCCGCAGCCTCCTGCGCATCGTAAACAATCTGATAGACCTCAGCCTGGGCCGACGAAAACTTGCCGTTAACAGGAAAAGTCCGGGTCACGTCAGCTGAATAGTGCTCGTATTCGGCGCCCACATCCATCAGCAGCAATTCGCCCGGCTTGACCTGACCTTGCGACTCTTCATAATGCAACGTGGTAGCGTTAGGTCCACAACCGACAATCGATGGATAACCCCAGTGATCGGCGTTGCGAAGCTTGAAGGTATAGGCCACCTGCGCGTCGACTTCGTATTCCCACTTCGCTTCGGCTGCCGCCACCCAGGCGCGCTCATGTGCTTCGGTAGTGATATCAATAGCGTGCTGCAGCAAAACAAGTTCAAGCGCGGACTTTCTGAGTCGCATCTCGGCGAAAATCGGCGTGGCATTCTTAATGCTGTAGCCTGAGGCCGACTTGGACCACTCCGAGGCGAAGCGTTGTTCCTGACGATACTCCATGCTGTCACCAGCGCCAGGCACCAGTAAATAAATCTCGCCATTATTATCAAGAGCTGCGGCAAATAACTTATCAAAACCGAGGCTACTCGGAATCGCACTACCTCTCAGCTCGATGCCGAACTGAATGACAGCAAAATCTTTTCAGGCTTGGGTCGATAAGGCTGGCGATTGCGAAGCGCTCCGCATGAAGGGTTCAAACTCACCTGCCTCCCAAATCTCCTTGATTCCGGAAACCTGACTTGCTTCCTCCGCACTATACATGTGGCCGGTCCAGGTTTCCGCACGCGGGTCTCGTCGCGGGAGGAAAAGGATTGCTGGGAAGGTTGGGTTGCCCGGTGTGAGCACGAGCGTCGCACCCTTTTGCTTTAAATTCGTAAGGTAGTAGAGATTGTTCTCCTGGCGATATTCGTAATCCACGTCATTCGTGTAGACCCGTGGCTCAGTGCTAAGAAGAATTAGAATCCCTTTGTCGCCAATCGACTGGGCCACACGGGCTCGCCGGCTGGCAAGCTCTGCCAGGCGCATATTCTCATCAAATGCCGGCGCCGGCGGAGTCATCCTGATCACGGAGCTCTTTACGGGTTCGGCGAAGTCTTCTCCCGCCGCCACCGGTAAGGCGTTCAGCAGCAAAACCAGCACTGCACAGCTGATCGCTCTCTTTAATTCAAGTGGTCTCATAAATACTCCGAAACTTTTGGACTGGGAATCAATAATCTAATTTGCAAAGGCTGGCGATAAGGAAATTCGTCGAGTTCAAGACCAGATCAATTTACACGCCTTCTTCGTAGTAATCGCGGTCGTGACGGAAACACACGCACAGTTCCGTCTTTCGAAGTCACCATGCGCCGGCCATCCGGCAGAGGCGTGATTGTAGTGCCGTCAGGCAAGGTCCTGGACCGCGGCATGTTGGGAATGAACACTTCTGGCGCTTCCGGAGTAACCGGCATCAGGAGTGCTCCCCGGCGTTGGTGTCGGGTTCCTCGTCGGCATCTGCAGGAGCCTCGCCAACCTTGTTCTTCTTTGCGGCCTTCTCAATCTTTTTGGCCGACTCCTTTACAACAGCCGCACGAGTAGCCACAGACTGCTTTTCTTGCTCCAGATTCCCGGAGGCTGGTTCGGAACTGGCGTGTTCCGCCGCCGGCGAAGGCTCAACGGGCGCAGTATTCGCGTTGTTCTGATCACCGGCGCTGATTGGTGCTGCCACTTGCGTCGAGTTTCGATGTTGGTAGGCATAGAACCCGCCAAACAAAACTCCGATCAAAACCAACGCTGCCACGCCGAGTGCCCAGGGTGCAACTTTCCGCCTGGCCACTGTCGTTTGAGACCGCACTACGGTCGTCTCGCCCGTCTTGAGCATAGTTGGAGTAGAGTCAACCTGTGCCCTTTCGGTTAACGTCGCTGCAGACGGCGCGTGAAGAACGGTCGGCGCTTCGCTCTTGCCGGCCAGGGTTGCGACTTCGGCTGTTCCATTAAGAGCATCGCGCATGGCAGCGGCAGTCGGGTAACGTTGATCCCGACTCTGCCTCATCCCTCGAGCCAAAACGTTTGCTACTTGCGGTCCGATGCCGGCCAGTACCTCATTTGCGGGAATTAGTGGGTCGGGTTGACCATTTACCAGCGCGGCTGCCCGCGTTAACGCATCGGGAGGTTTCACACCGGTCATCAGGTGATAAAGCGTCGCGCTTAAGGCATAGATGTCGCTACGCGCATCTGTTCCCATTCCCTGAATCTGCTCAAGCGGCGCGTAGTTAGGCGTGTAGCCGTAGATGCTGGCTGAAGTTGTGACCACTGAAAGTCCGCCAGACTGTCCCTTCGCCAGGCCAAAATCCAAAAGAATGATCTGTCCTCGGCCTGTCAGCTTTAGGTTCTGAGGTTTTATGTCCCGATGAATGATCTGTGGTTCTTGCGTGTGCAGATAATCGAGCGCGTCCAGCAGTTGGTCACCCCAGGTAAGAACCTGATCTGGCGGGAAGGGCGCTTGCTTGCGGGCCATCATTTGCGAAAGGTCGAAACCGGGAATGAACTGCATTACCAGAAACTGCCCCTCGCCCTCTCCGAAGTGATCGCTGACGCGCGGCAGAGCGGGATGGTGCATGCCTGCCAGTAACTTTGCCTCACGCTCAAACTGTTTGCGTAACCGTTCGTCAGCAAACAGAGTTTCCTTGAGGGCCACTGTCGTTTCAAGCCGCTCGTCAATTGCTTCGTAGACGGCTCCCATGCCGCCCTGACCTAACAAGCGAACGATGCGATAACGACTTTGTAAGACAGTTTCCGGCGCCGAGCATTACGATTTCTCGGATTACTTCTCAGATGGGGAGACCGAAAGCATTATACACACGCACTGTCTGACACGAAATCAACGCTCAAATGTTCCCTTAAGCTCCAGCCTTGTAGCAATTGACCACAAATGGAAGTTTGTTGGACAAGGCAATCAGGCGTATGCTGTCACCACCCGTGAGTGATTCCCAACCTTTGCTGGACGATGAAGTTATCGACGTCGGGACGCCGAGGAGGCGCCGTTGGAGACGTTGGCTGATCGCCGCTCTTGTTTTGGTGCTGTTGATCCTGTCTCGTGGCCTCTCGATTTATCTATCCGCCGCCTGGTTTAGCTCGCTCGGTTTCTCACCAGTCTACTGGTACATATTCAAGCTAAAAGTTGCACTGTTTCTGACGTTTGCTTTGCTCACTCTCGTCATTCTGCGCACAGGGTTTTGGTTGCTCGAGCGTACCTTCGCCCGCGAACCAATGGAGAAGCGGACGATCATCGTCAACAACCAGCCGATTCAATTTTCCCCGGAACGTTTTGTCCGGCCGATTGGTTGGATTATCTCGGCGCTCTTCGGCTTGTTTTACGGCCTGGCTATGAAGAGCGAGTGGAAGGAATTTGCGCTTTACTTCAATCAGGTAACAGCGGCTTCGCCGGATCCGATTTTCAACAAACCGATCAGCTTCTACCTTTTCTCGCTGCCGGTTTACGATTTGATAAGTAGCTGGACCGTCACGATGACTTTCGTCATCCTTTGCGCCGCCATTGCCTACTCGCTTCTTGCCGTCCCACAAAAAGTATTAAAGGCTGCGCGGAATGATGCTGCTCGCGCCCCCTGGGCGGCGGTTTCGCTGGCGCTCGCCGTGTTTCTTGCCGTGCTTGCGTGGCGCACTTATCTCTCGAGGTTTCCTTACCTCTGGGAGGATCATCAAAGTTTTTCGGGAGTTACTTTTACAGAAGCAAACTATCTCCTGCCGGCGCTTTCCTTCGTGTCTATCGCCCTGTTGCTTGCGGCCGCAATAGCAGCCGTGAATGCTTTCTCAAAGCGTAGTCTTAGGTTGCTGCTGTTGGGGCTGGCGATCCCTCTGCTGGTTTATGTGATCGGTGTTTATCTTGTGCCGGCTTACGTCACCAGCTTCATAGTCAAGCCCAATGAGCTGGCACGCGAGACGCCCTACATTGAACGAAACATCACCTGGACGCGGCGCGCATTTGGACTCGAGCAAGTGGAGCTGCGCGACTTTGAGGCCGAAGGTACAACCGAAGCTCTGGACTTAAATGCCAATCGAGCGACGCTGGACAACATTAGGCTTTGGGACTGGCATGCCCTGCAAGATACGCTTAAACAGATACAGGCGATTCGGACTTACTACGACTTCCCGGACGTCGACGTAGATCGTTATCCACTGGATGGCGGTATTCGCCAGATGATGGTTGCCGCACGTGAAATAAACGTCGGCAAACTGCCCGAGGCATCCCGAAATTGGATCAATGAGAAACTGGTCTACACGCATGGCTACGGTATAACCATGAACACGGCAAACGAGTTCACGCCGGAAGGCATGCCGCGCTTCGTGATTTCCGACATGCCCGTGAAATCAAACTCGGCTGAAATTAAGGTCACGCGTCCAGAAATCTACTACGGCCAGGAGACGAACACCGATATTTACGTCAAGACCCGTCTAAAGGAATTCGACTTTCCGCAGGGTGAAACTAACACCGTCACCAGCTACGAGGGTTCAGGTGGCATCAGAATCGGCGGTCGCGCAAGACGCCTGCTCCTCGCCTGGGCTCTGGGCGACCTTTCAAGGCTTCCCTTCTCGGACGATGTCAATTCGGAGAGTCGGGTACTGATTCATCGCAATATCCGTGAACTGGTTAACGGGATTGCCCCCTTTCTAATCTACGACAACGATCCTTACGTAGTGGTGAGTAATGAAGGCCGGCTCTTCTGGATGCTTGACGCCTTTACCGAATCATCTTCCTATCCATATTCCAGACATCACGCGGTTGGAGAGAACAACGTTAACTACATCCGCAATAGCGTCAAGGTAGTGATTGATGCATATAACGGCACGACGCACTTTTACGTTTTCGACAATAACGATCCTTTAATCGCGACTTATCGCGCCACGTTTCCCTCCTTATTTCTGGACGCCAGCCAGATGCCCGCTGACCTGCGCGCTCACGTTCGGTATCCCGAAACCTTGATTCGCGTCCAGGGTGAAGTCTACGGCCTGTATCACACGCAAAGTCCCAAGGCGTTTTTCCAGCGCGAGGACGTTTGGAACGTCGCGCAACAAGTCGGCCTGAACGACAATGACAAAAAACAGGTCCAGCAAATCGATCCTTACTTTGTGTTGATGCAGTTGCCAGGAGAAAAACCCAATCGCGAGTTTGTATTGATCCTGCCGTTCACCCCGGCAGGCCGAAATAATCTGATTGGCTGGATGGCCGGTCGCTGCGACGGTGATGAGTATGGCAGGCTCTTGATTTACAACTTCCCGAAGTCGCGATTGATTGATGGACCGTTACAAATTGAAGCCCGCATCGATCAGAACTCTCAGTTGTCCTCACAGTTCACGTTGTGGAACCAACAGGGCTCGCACGTACTGCGCGGCCACCTGCTGGTTATCCCTATCGGCAAGTCGTTGCTGTTCGTCGAACCAATCTATCTGAAGGCGGAAAGTAGTCCCATGCCTGAGTTACGGCTGGTGGTTCTTGCAACTCAGGATCGTCTCGGTTTTGGACCGACGTTTGACGATGCGATGAACAGTATTTTCGGCGACCTTGCGCGTCCCCCAACGCAGCAGAAAGCGGAACCCTCCAAAAGGCGGGCGCGGAAGGCTCTGCCAAAGCCGACGGCATCACCTTCACCCGGTCAGCCGCGTCAAGTCAGCCAGCGTCCAGCAGCTCATAGACAAGGCGGTCCAGGAGTTTGACGAGTATCAGCGGCTCACTTCCCAGGGCAAGCTCGGCGAGGCCGGCCAGAAACTGGAGCAACACAAACGCACGCTGGAGGAGTTGAAGAGAATCAGCGGCAAGAACCAGTAACTTTTCGGAACCCTCCGGGTCCGAATAGTGAAAACGCAATTCCGATTTGTGGGAATTTCAACCACTGACCATCAGTTCAGTTTCTTTTCAAGTTCCTTCGCTCCGGCCACAGTTTCTTCGTGCTCAGGAAGATAATCGGACCCCGGAGTCATCTTGAGAATGAAATCAATTTGCTTGCGAGCGTCCCGATCGCGACCGGTCGCGTGATAAGCCTCGGCTAGACGAAGGTGCATTAAGCCGTTGCCGCTTCCGACCCGCAAACCTTTTTCCAAATAATCAATTGCCTTCTTTTTGTCTCCGCCTAGCACTCTGGGAACTTCGAGATATAGTCTTCCCAAGGCCAAGTAGCCGCTACCAACCTCATAATTAGGATCTATTTCAATCACTCTCTCCATTTCCGTGCGGATATCCTGAAACACAGCGAGAGCAGCCAGCATGCTGATCTCCGCGCTTCCGCCATAGTTGGCCCCCAGCCAGAAGTGGCCGTCCGCCTGATTACCTTGCAGGTGTACAGCAATCCTCCCAGCATCAACACCTTCTTGAAAGGCCGCTTCGCGCTCCCGATTATCGGTGGCATGCAAACCAAGATAGTAATCGAATTTCGCCAGTTTCCAGGCGGCTTCGTAGTTGCTGTCATCGTTAATGCGAACCTGACGCAAAACAGCGATTCCCGATCGCACCTTGGAAAGGTCCTTTCGCTGAGCATAGAGGGCGTCAGCTTCGGCGATGCTTTCAGCCGCACTCTTTTCGCCGTCCGCAATTCCCCCCGGGCTCCCCTTTGCAGCATTTTCACGACAGGCCGAGCCCCCGGCCACAGCCAATATCAGTGAACAGAGAATCACCAGATCCCTAATTTCTTTAAGCTTTTTGGGCGGAATCTTCACAGTTGCAGCCTGATTGTATTGTCACACTATACACCTTTGTTTTCAGTTTTCGCGAAACCGTCGCTTTAGGGTATAGTGACAACCTGCGTTGATCAATTCCTTCGATGTTCCGGCGCTGGCCTGGGGATGTCGACAGTAACATTTATGGAGGCAGGCTTTGGCAGCGGCGGCATTCTACGACCTCGAAGGGACGTTGGTTAGCACCAACCTGATTCACACCCTCGGCTTCTACGCTAGGAATGAGCCAGGGCTCTTCCGAAGCTTCAAGAAGAGTGCGGCGACGTTGCTGAGCCTGCCGATGTTCGCCGTCACTGACCAGTACAGCCGCAAGGTTTTCAACGACCTTTACTTCAAGCGCTACAAGGGAGTGAAGGAAGATCGACTCCGCTACCTTGCCGACGACTTATTTCTATCGGTGCTGAAGCCGGCGGTCTTCCCGGGCGCTTATGAGTTGCTTGAGAAGTCTCGCAGCCTGGGCTTGCGCCAGGTGGTGGTAACTGGCGCGCTGGATGTTTCTGTAAAACCTCTGATGGAGCATCTGGGTATTGAAGAGTACGTGGCGAACCGTCTGGAGTTTGTTAACGGGGTAGCCACCGGTCGCCTTTTGCCACCGGTGATGGCAGCCGCAACCAAAGCTTCCTGGATTAGAGTGTTCGCGGAACGTGAAGGACTGAGTCTGAGTGACTCCTACGCGTACACCGACAGCATGAGTGACCTGCCGATGCTGTCCATCGTTGGTCACCCGGCGGCGATCAATCCCGACATGCGGCTGCGTCAAACGGCGCTGCATCACGATTGGCCAATCTTGAATCTGAAGTAAATCGAGTCAGTATACCTTACCAAACTTCATGGCCTTACAACTACGAAAGAAAACGCACGAATCGGTCGTCTACATTGATCGCGACAGCGCGCCTCGAATCATGCCCTCCGGCGAAGACTTCATCCTTGAAGATCTCCCGATTGGCACGCGGGTCCTTTATCCCAACCCGCCGATCAAGGGACTGCCAAATCGCGAGGCGGCGATTCGTTATGCGCTTAATCATCCACTCGGTTGCGATCCTTTATTCGCTCAGCTCGAACCGGGCATGCAGGTCACAGTGGCTGTTGACGATATCAGTCTGCCGCTGCCGCCGATGGCGACGCCTGACATTCGCCAAAGCGTACTTGAGATCGTCCTCGATATGCTCGCCGGCCACGGTGTAGACGACGTGCACATCATTATTGCCAATTCCCTTCACCGCAAGATGACTGAGTGGGAAATGAAGCGCATGGTGGGGAAGAAGATCTTCGACGAATACTATCCCGATCGCTATTACAACCATGACGCGGAGTGGGCCGATGGCCTCATAAAGCTTGGCGAGACGAAGCACAAGGAACCGTTGACCCTGAATCGCCGCGCCGCTGAGAGCGATTTGTTGATTTACGTCAACATCAACCTCGTGCCGATGGACGGCGGTCACAAGTCTGTCGCCGTCGGTTTGTGTGACTACGAGTCATTGCGAGCACATCATGAACCACAAACGATCCGCGATTCGGACAGTTACATGGATCCGGCTAGATCTGAGCTGAACCACAAGGTCCACCGCCTGGGCAAAATTGTCGATGAGCACTTGAACGTATTTCATATCGAGACTGCCATCAACAATCGCATGTACAAAGGCGATATGGATTTTCTGCTCAGGAATGAAGATGACTTCACTGCCTTCGATCGCATGAAGTTTGAAGCCATGCGTTACTCGATGAGCAAACTGCCGCGACCGGCTCGACGGAAGCTACTGCACTCGCGGCCGGCCCAGTACGAGATGATTGCCTGTCATGCGGGCAAGACTGAGCCCGTGCACGACAAGATTATCGCCAAAGGCATTTGACCAGTATGCGATTCCGGTAACGCGGCCAGTGTGACATCCTGATCACGGGCATTCCGGACATTTCGCCTTATAACGTCTATTCGATCCTGAACCCGCTGCTCGTTCAGGTGATGGGCCTCGGTTATCACTTCAATTTTTATCGCAACAAGCCGCTGCTAAAGAAGGGTGGCGTGCTCATCATTCATCATCCTTGTTACGACGAGTTTGACCACAAATTCCATCCGAGCTACATCGAGTTTTTCAATCGCCTTTTGCCGGAGACGCGCGACGCGTTTGTGCTGCGCGATAAGTATGAAGAGGAGTTTGCTAACAATCCGAGTTATGTGGAGATGTACCGTCGCGGTAACGCCTACCACGGCGCTCATCCGTTTTTCATGTGGTACTGGGGTGAAAACGGGCGCCAGCATGTCGGCAAAGTAATTGCCGCCGGGGCTGAGAACGCGCACGTCCCGGCAATGCTGGGCTGGGATCGCGCCGACAATCTGACCGAAGCGATTGCGATGGCACGAACCTTCATGGGCAGTTCCGCGCAGATCACCATGCTGCATCAACCGATTATTGGAATCGCAGATATGGAATAGAGAAACGGTTATGAGCCTTTCACCAACTGAGATCTTCAACGATCGCAAGATGTTTCTGATTGGAAGCACCGGCTTCCTCGGGAAAGTTACGCTCAGCATGCTGTTGCATAACTTTCCAAACATCGGGCGGGTTTATGTAACCGTCCGCGCTCGATCGCAGGAAGAATCAGAGTCGCGATTTTGGAACAGTGTGCTCACGGCGCCGCCCTTTGATCCGCTGCGCGAACGTTACGGCAGTGCGCTGGATGGGTTCATTCGAGACAAGGTCGTCATTCTCGGCGGCGATATCGGAGAAACGAATCTTGGCTACACCGAGGAGCAAGCCCAGACTATCGCTGACGACATCGACGTTATCCTCAATAGCGCGGGCAACGTTACCTTCAATCCAACTCTCGAGAGCGCGTTGCGGACAAATGTGGTCGGCACGCAGAACGTGATTGCCTTTGCGAGGCGAATGAAGCGACCGGCGCTGATTCATGTCTCGACGTGCTTTGTCGCCGGCAATCGTTCCGGACCGGTCTGGGAAAACGATTCCGTTCTCGGCTATTTTCCTCGTCAAACATGAATTACCAGGCGTTGAATTCGATCCGGAGCAGGAGATCAAGGACTGCGCCAAGCTTGCCGAACGCGTTCGCGAAGAAGCCCGTGATGCCATGATGGTCGCGCGGTTCCGCGACCTTGCACGCAAACGACTCAACGAAGAAAACCGCGACGCTGACGACCCGGACGCTCTGGGCCTCGCCGTTGCGCGCGAACGAAAGGTTTGGACGCGCACGCGTCTCACAGACCTCGGCGTAGAGCGCGCCGCCTGGTGGGGCTGGCCGAATATTTACACCTACACAAAATCCCTCGGTGAACAGCTCGTCGCGGCTGAGACGGGTATAGTTCGCAGCATTGTTCGTCCAAGTATCGTCGAGTCGGCCCTCTCCTATCCCTTTCCCGGTTGGAACGAAGGGTTCACCACCACGGCGCCGATCATTTTCCTGGTCTTGAAAGGTCAGACGCAGATTCCCGCCAACGAGAAATTGATTCTCGACATCACGCCCGTCGATCAGGTTGCGTCTGTGATGCTGGCAGTCGCCGCTCAGGCTTGTGTTGAGGAACCAAAGCTTGTTCATCAAGCCGCCACGGGCGATTCGAATCCAAATAACATGGACCGCATTATCGGGCTCGTCGGTCTCTACAAGCGCCGGCATTTTCAGGAGAAAGACACGGGATTCAAACTGGTCAACGAAATCGTGGCGCGCATGGAGCCGCGGCCGGTTTCTACTTCAACTTTTGAAAAGTTTTCCGTGCCGATGTTTAACTCCGCTGCGAAGCGGGCCTCGTCGCTGCTCGATCGAGCGCGGCCACGCTGGGGTGGCGGACGCGTTGTCGAAGTAATCGATCGGATGAAGACCACCGTCGATCGAGTTGAGGAAATCACGCATGAAACGACGGAAGCGTTTGAGATATTCCGGCCGTTCACGATCGAGAACGCTTATATGTTTCGTGCCGACAACGTCCGGGCCTTGTTTGATCGCATTAGTGGTGATGAGCAAGCCTTACTGCGCTGGCATCCTGAGAAGTTTGACTGGTACGACTACTGGATGAACGTCCATTTGCCGGGCCTGAAGAAATGGGTGTTTCCCACGCTCGAAGAGGATATGCGCGCGCAGCCGAAGCGAATCTACACGTATCGTGATCTGCTCGAACTCTTTGAAACATCCACCAAGCGCCACGCCACACGCGTTGCCATGCGCATCGAGCGGGACGGCCGAAACGAGCAATACACCTATGCCGATATGCGTGAGCTGGCTACACGCGCCGCCGGGTTTCTGGCCGGTCAGGGCATCAAGCCAGGCGACCGTGTAATGCTCGTCAGTCATAATGCGCCGGAGTGGGGCATGACATATTTTGGCGTGCTAAAGACAGGCGCCAGTTGTATCCCGGTCGATCCGGAGAGCTCGGTTGATGAAATTGTAAACTTCGCGCGCGCTGGCGAAGCTGCAGGCATCATTATCAGCACAAAGCTTCGATGATGAGCACACTGAACTCAAAGCCAAACTAACCGCGGCAGGTCTGTCACCCGCGATTTGGATCTTCGATGAAGTATTCGAGATTCCGGACGAACAGACGGAAGATGAACGCCTGGCTTTGTTGCCGTCGCGCGTTACCGCGCAATCGTTGGCTTCTTTGATTTTCACCTCCGGCACTACTGGTCGCCCTAAAGGCGTGATGCTGTCCCATCGCAATCTGACCAGCATGGTGTCGATGCTCTCCTCCGTGTTCGACATGACCACGAAAGACGGCGTGCTCTCAGTGTTGCCGCTTCATCACACCTTCGAGTTTTCCACGGGCTTTCTAACTCCGCTGAGCCGTGGCGCCCAGATAACTTATTTGCCGGAGCTTACCGGAGACGCACTGGCTCGGGCGATCAAAAACGGCCACGTGACCGGCATGGTTGGAGTGCCGGCATTGTGGGAACTGCTTCATCGTCGCATCAAGAACAAACTTTACGAGCGTAGCGACTGGATCGGTAAGACTGCCGACGCAATGATTAAGGCAAACGCCTGGGTTAGAGACAACACGCCGTTCAATTTCGGCCCAGTCGCTTTTTATCCGATTCACGAGGGGCTGGGCGGCCGCATTCGTTATTTCATCAGCGGCGGCTCGGCGTTGAGTGAAACAATTCAGAAAGACTTTCAGGGGCTCGGTTTTACGATTCTCGAAGGCTATGGACTCACCGAGGCCTCGCCGGTGCTCACCGTCACCCGTCCGGAAAATCGCATGCTAACCGGAAGCGTGGGCCGTCCGTTGCCCGGCGTGGAAGTAAAGATCTCGGATCCTGATGCGAGCGGAGTTGGTGAAGTAATCGCGCGCGGCCCGAATGTAATGCTCGGCTACTTTGCGGATGAAAACGCCACGCGTGAGGCACTGGTCGAACGGTGGCTGTATACGGGTGATCTGGGAAAACTCGATGACGACGGCAACCTCTTTCTGGTTGGGCGCTCCAAGGAAATTATCGTCGACACCAATGGCAAGAACGTCTACCCCGACGAGCTGGAAGAGATCTACGCGAATTCACCGCATGTGAAGGAGCTCAGCATTGTTGGCTTGCCTGATGGCATTGGCGAGAAGGTCGCCTGTCTGGTTGTGGCTGACGACGAATATGACATCACGCTGTCGCGAGCGGAGTTGCGACGAAAAGTTGAGGAGCACTTCCGTGAGGTTTCGGCTTCGCTCCCCTACTACAAACGCGTGAAGGTGCTGCAATTCACCGAGGACGAACTGCCGCGAACCGCAACGAGAAAGGTCAAGCGTGCCGAAGTAACTACCATGCTTGAGGCGCTGGGATCGAATAACAAGGCAAACGCAGCGGCCCAAACTGAGACTGCAGCCGGCTCTGAGACACGCTGGCTGGTGGGCATAGTCGCCAACGTCACTAACCGCCCGCAGAGCGAGATATCTCTAAATTCTCGTTTGGCGGAACTTGGTTTTGACAGTCTTATGTTTGTAGAGCTGGCCGCAGCTATCGAAAATGCCGGCGGTTCAATCACGGCGCCGGAACGTTTGAACGAAGCGCAGGATTTGAGAGAACTGGCCAGCCTTGTGAGCCGTCGTCCGGGTGCATCTGCAGCTCGCGAGGGATCGTCCGCGCGGGCCGAGAGCCGTCGCAGTGAAGACGAGGAGATCCACGTACCGTCTCTTGTCAGTCGTGCAGGTACCAGGGCTGGAGACGTTCTGCAGCGGCTCTTCTATGACAGGTTTCTCGAAACTCATTATGAAGGCCGCTCAAACATCCCAGTACACACGAACTTTATTGTTGCGGCCAACCACTCCTCCCATCTCGATATGGGCCTGACCAAGATGGCGCTCGCTGAATCCGGCAAAGATATGGTCGTGCTCGCTGCTGCTGATTATTTCTTCGATACGAAATACAAGCGCGCCGTAATGGAAAACTTTACGAACCTGGTGCCGATGGAACGGACCGGCTCGCTCCGACAGTCTTTGCGCCACGCGAGTTCCTTTCTCAACCGCGGCTACAACGCGCTCATCTTTCCCGAAGGCACGCGTTCGCTGACCGGCGAAATTGCCGACTTCAAACCGGTCATCGGCTATCTGGCATTGCACACGGGTGTTGGCATTCTTCCCGTTTACCTGGAGGGCACGCACGATGCCATGCCCAAAGGTTCAAACATAATTAAGAATCGAAAAGTCGGAGCGCGCATCGGCCACTATCTCGAGGCAGCCGACCTCGAGGCAATGACGAAAGGCCTGCCACGCGCAGAGGCCTACCGCCTGATTGCTGCGCGCGTTAAGCATGAAGTTGAAAACCTACGCGATCGCGCTCGCCGTCCATTCGACGCAAAAGAATTGCGAAGACTTTGGAAGGCGGAGCGAAAAAAAACAGTTGCCAGTGGCCAGTGATCAGTGGCCGGCTGTTAGGCTTACACGAGCTACGAATCAAGCTTCCCTTTTTACTGACCACTGATTACTGGCCACTGACCACTGCTCTTTATGCCTACAAAGAAACCACAAAAGCGCACTGCCCGAATGACACCGGTTAAGGCTGAAACGAGGCGACGGGCCGCAATCGAAAAGCGGCCCCGCGCAGCCACGCTCGTAACTGGCGGCACAGGCTTTCTGGGTTCGCATCTGGTGCGACAGCTCGTCGCCAATGGCGCGAAAGACATTCGCGTGATGGCGACTTCCATTCCTGACTGGCTGGTCGCCTTAGGCGTGGAAACTTTAGAAGGGTCGATCACCAAAGAGAACGACGTAAAGCGAGCTGTTGAGGGAATCAGCGAGATCTATCATCTGGCCGGGAAAGTTTCGCGCGAACGCGACGACGCGCCGGAAATGTACAAGGTCCACGTCGAAGGCACCCGTCTGTTGTGTGACGCCGCTAATGCAGCCGCCGTGAAGACCATTGTGCTCGCATCCACCAGCGGCACGATTGCTGTCACTGAAGATGGAGAATTGGTACCGGACGAATCGTATCCGCCACCGCTCGACATTGTGGCGCGCTGGCCTTACTACGCCAGCAAAGCCTACCAGGAAATGGCAGGGCTGGAGCGCTTCCATGGCAAGGGCCGGCGTTTGGTGATCATGAATCCCAGCCTGTTGCTCGGGCCCGGAGATGAGCGTTTAAGTTCAACGAAAGTCGTACTCGATTTTATGGCGCGAAAGATTAGCGCCGTTCCCAGCGGTGGTTTGAGTTTTGTGGATGCGCGCGATGTGGCCGAGACCTTCCGGATGGCGATGAAGAAAGGCCGGCACGGGGAGCGTTATCTTCTGGGCGTCGCTAATTGGACCTTCGAGAGATTCTTTGGCAGATTGGCGCGGCTCACCAAAGTCTCCGCTCCGAGGTTTGCCTTACCCTCAAAATTCATGGTAGCGGGCTCGCAGATTGTTGATTCTTTGTTCCGGCAGTGGAATTTCGCATCTCCCGTCGAGCCGGGTGCCATTGAGATGGCGCAGTATTTCTGGTACCTGAACTGTGCGAAGGCCTCGCGCGAGCTGGGCTTCCGCCCACGCGATCCAGGCGAGACGCTGCACGATACGGTTTCCTACCTGCGTGAGAATTTTCTGGGCGCCGATGCCTTTGGGAAATGACCGACAACCTCGCCAATCGCTTAGTGCCGAAGGGACCGAATGTTTATAGACTCCTCTAATCAATAAAGTCCTTCCAGGCTCCCGCTGGAGCGCCAAGCATGGTTTGGGTGGTGAGTCTATCCATCGGCTCTCTGGAGCCAGAACTCACCTTGATTCGACGTGTGGGTCGACTAATACGGAACCGGGAGCAGTAGCGACCGGGTTCAACTCGGCTAAGATTCAACAAACCGCATATCGGTCGACTTTATCGCAAGTCGAACCCGGTGCTACTGCTTCCCGTACTGCATTTCTGAACCCACAATGCAAGCTCTGAATCAATCATCGACCTATCTATTCGGTAGTCTAAGTGCCAACTTGAATGCCGGTCGCTACCGCTCCCGGTTCTTCATTTCTCGACCACGGATCGATTACAGCTTGCTTGCAAAAACATAGACTCGTTTCCGTGGGATGCTCAAACTCGTACGGGTCACGCTCGATGATCTTTATGTCGTCGAAACCCGCCTCTTCGAGATAACCAGCCATCTCTGCACTCTGAAACAAGCGGAAATCGATCGAGACTTTCTCTCCGTACCACTCGTCGCGATGGAGTTCTCCTTCGCCGCCGTGAAACGCCAGAAACAATTTTCCGTTCGGGTTGAGCACGCGACTCATTTCCTTAAGCGCTCGGGTCACGGCGTCTCTTTGAATGTGAATTATCGAGTAGAACAAGACTATCCCGGCCAGTGATTCGTCGGGAAAATGAAGGGCTAACATGTCGCCCTGCGAGAAGGAAATATCAGGGTTCAAACGTGCGGCAACCCTAACCATCTCGGGAGACAGGTCGACGCCGCACATTTCCACTCCGCGATCCTTTAGATAACGCCCGACCTGACCCGGCCCGCAACCCAGCTCGCAAACAACGCCTGCCCCGCTAACGCTTTCGGCAAACTGATCGAGCAACTGACAGTCAAACGGCTTGCGCTTGAGTTCCTCAAAGAACTCCGTCGCATAGTGCTCGGCTACGCGATCATAGCCGGCTTGCAAGTCTGATCTACTCATGCGCGATCCTAACTAAACGTTTATTCACCGAGCGCTGCATACTTGAATAGACGGAAGCGATATTTTTGGCTGTCGCGAATGGCCCTGGCTACCGCGCCATGTAGATTTTCATCCCACTTCGAGTATTGATCGATAAAGCCATCCGCCGCCGCCTTGTCGCCCTGATACTGCACGTTTAAAGTCTGCGCCAGCATCTTGCCGACCACATCGTGGTACTTGTCGTAGTGGACCCGCATGGTCTTGTTGGCTGGATCAAATGTCAGTAGTCCATTCTCCAGAAAGAAATTCCACTGCATAAGCTGCATTGTGTTGTAAGGCTGGTCTCGGCGAGGTTTGTTATTCTGGAGAACGCGCAGAATACCGCCGGCATAAACACTCTTGAGTTGCGCATCTGTGTAATAGCCCTGCTTGCGCAACGCTTCCGCCACAAACAGCGAAACCAGATCGGCTTTCATCTCTTCCAAAACACTTGAGTCCTCCTGCAAGGCCTCATCGAGATCGCGATCGTCCTTTGTTCGATCCACGCCCAGGTAGTGACCTACTTCGTGCCAGAGCGTGCGATAGAAATTTCCTTCCGTGGTTAAGTCCTTAGCCTGTTCCGGGCCGACAGCCGCAGTGAGGGTTCCGGAAGTTGACTGGAAAATACTCTGGTCGCGCATGATGTTCGCGCGTAGCAGGATCGTGCGACCGTAACGACGGGCCAGATAGCTCTCGTTGGGAAGAATCGTGGCGGTATTACCGCCGCGCGCTTGCCCAAAGTCGGCAACAACATCATAGACACCAACCGGAATGTCTTCGCGTACTTTCTTGTGATGATCGTAAGGAAGCGAATCTTCAAGCGCCTGCAAGCCACGCATCGCCTGGCGCAATGCCGTTGTCTCCTGGGTTCGCGTGGCCAATACATTGAAAGCAAAGAAAGTCTTCACGCCGTAGAGCTCGTCGTCGTAGGTTTCATATGATCCGATCTGGGCGTTGAGGTTCTTGAAGTGGCCAGTTACCCAGGCGGCGTCACCTGATTCGTAGTCATCCGACAAAAGATCTCGCGAGCGATTCCGCAGATATCCGGCAAACTCTTCGTCGTCTTGCTGCAGGATGTCAGCTGCTTCATTCAAAAGCGCATAGGCCTTCATTAGATCGTCAGCATAGGCGACGGAGTAAGGAACTGCGTAAAACTGCTCGTGCGCAGGCGGCACTCTCATGCGCGAACCGGCGCGAACTTTTGCGCCGCGTGAGTTCCGACAACTCTGCTTGCAGTCCGGGATGCAGGGTCGCGAGGGCGGGATGGCGCTTGAGCGCGCCCAGGTCCTCACTTAGGTTTTCAACCGTTGCGCGTCGCACGACGGTACGGATTCCCATGACCGCAGCACGTTGCTCTGGATGTGCGGCCAGGTACGTTTCGACATCCTCCTTCTTAACACCCCACGGATACATGTTCTTGCCCGGCTCTACCGGGTCGACAGGCAGAAACGGTTCGCGCTTATTTTCCAGAGTCGTGGCGATTGGTCCCTGATTCAAACGATAGAGCGCCAGCAGATTCTGAGTTGCCGGCGACGATCCGCGTTTGTCCAATTGCACCAGGTCGCGGTAAGCGTTGGATGCTTGTGGATGTCGTTGCCTTTCATAAAGGCCCTGAAAGATATTTCCTACTTCCAGTAGTTTCCCGATGGCCTTGCGCTCGGCTTCGCTCAAGTGCGACAAATCAGGCGCCAGACGAATCGTTTGCGTCTTGTCGATGATTGGCTGGCTCTTTTCAAGCGGCCAGTATCCGGGAGGCAGATTTGAAGATTTCATTCGGGAACCCGTTTGCGCCGGGGCGGTGCTAAGAAAGGTGGCTAGAGTTGCGATAGTTAATAGTTGCTTCCACATAGTTGCTTACCACGTTGGTTAGATTTCCATTTCGTCTGCCAAAGGTGACATCCTCTGTGCAACCTTTGTGTTCTCTGTGCCTCAGCGGTGACTTTACTCGGCAACACTCACCACTGAGGCACAGAGGTTTCCAAACGAGATCACCTGACTGAACTAACTTAACTTGACGGCGAGTATACTCTAGGGACATTTCCGCGAACTACGTGTCCGATGATTCTTGCAGCCACGCGTCGCCTAAATCCCGCGCCATATTTGGATCTAGCCTCTCTTTCCTTCGAAATTATTGCCCTTTTGATTAGGCACCCGTATTGCCATTTGCTGAGCATGCTTCAGCCATCACTTTCCATCTCAGAGACTCCATCCAACTACGCTGCGGAATCGACTGGATCTATCAGCAAGCATCAGCGGCGTTTTCTCGATCTGCCCAGCACGCACTTCTGGCTGGATGGCGTTAAACGCCGCTGGCGACGAGAACGACGCCGTCGCAAGATCGGGCGTGCCTACGACATGGCCCTGGAAATCGCGCGCGTGCTGCCCGTCAAATCGCGTGTGCTTGACGTCGGTTGCGGAAACGGCTTCATCGCGCATCATTTGTCGGCGATGCTTAACGCCAAGGCGATCGGGATTGATCTCGATGCCAGGACGGAGGCTGCTATTGACTATCGGCGATTCGACGGTCAACAGTTTCCGGTCCCGGATCAATCGGTCGACGCCGTGCTGCTCTGTTACGTGTTACATCACGCGCAGGACATCAACATACTGATGCAGGAGTTGCGACGCGTCCTAAGCTTTGGCGGTCAAGCGATTATTTATGAGGACATCCCCACGGTCTGGTGGGATCGTTTCGTTTGTTGGACTCACAACTTGAAGTGGCGTAAACGCACCGGCCCTTGCACGTTTCGCAATGAATCTGAATGGCGCATTCTTTTTAATTCCGCCGGCTTCGATGTGCTTAATGAACGTCAACTTTCACGCTGCCGCAATCTGACGCACCCGGTCCGTCGCAGGTTTTACGTCCTGAAACGAAAGAGAGCGCGGATTGGTTACAGTGATTGAAGGCGTTCCCAGGGGCCCCAAATGGCAAAGGTCATTCCGGGGATTTGTAAGTTCACAAATAAAGTTTGGCCGTCAGGACTAAACGTAGCACCGGAGAGTTCTTTCCTCTCAAATCCAGCTGCAATGTTTTTCGCGAGATTGAAAACATGGCCTTCTGGAGTTAACACGCGCAAGTGAATTTCTTTATCGTTATCCTCGCAAATGATCAGGTTGCGGCCTGCCAGGCAAATATTATCCGGCATATGCAATTGCGAGGGGTCGGATGGTTCGAGAAGCAAAGTGAGCTGACCGTCATCTTTTCCGGAAGGAACATACTGCCACACCTGACCCAATTCCTTATCGCCTCCACTGGTTGAGGTGAAATAGACAACGCCATTCCCGTAGAAACATCCCTCCAGTCGCGCGAAGGTTGCCGCGCCCGCGGCGATTCCCTGTTTGTAAACGGCGAGATTGTCGATTTCCGCTTCCGGTGGATCCGGATTGGGAATATCAACCCAGGTTGCAGGCAAAACGGCGCCCGCCTCTTGCTTCGTGCGTGTGTCGAAGTTAGTCCGATTTCTAATAGCCAGCATCTGTAGCCGGCCGCCAGCTATGAGTCGCTCGGGCTGCGCGGGAATAAAGCGATAGAATCCGGCGCTCGGCAGATCCTCGGTGAGATAAACAATTCCGGTCTCAGCATCGATCGCGACGGCTTCGTGCACGAAGCGCCCCATCGCTTTCAGCGGCACGGGCGCGACTGCTTCGTTGGCTGAGGCAGGAACCTCGAAACAGTAACCATGGCCCTTTTCAAACCCGCCTTCATACACGCCCTCGGAGTTTTTGACTTTGGCCGTACCCAAGCACAGTCTCTTCACAACTGATCCAGCTATTCCACGGAGTTGCGCCACCCGCGCAGTTGTTGAGTGTCCCGCTGAGGCTGATGAAATGGGAGACGAGCTCGCGCGTATTTGGATCGATCACGAGGGTGGTGGTACCACCACCTGCTAGCGAATCGTAAGCATTAGGGCCGATGGCAGCGCCGGGCGCGCCAGTCTTAATCGAGACTTCGTGATTACGAACCAGTCTGAACTGGTTTCCTACCTTGAAGGCAGCCATGCCGTCATGTTCAGGTGGAGTGGGATGATTATCAAGCATCCGCGTTCCGGTTTTCCCAAACACGGTGTATTGAAAATCTTTTGGCAACGCCAGCAGCATCTCGCCGGTATTCCTGGTCTTCGCCGGCAACAACGAACCATAGGTAGCTTTATTAGATGAGAACGAGACAGGCATCTCAATAAGACGATATCGTTTTGCCAGTCCATAAAATGCGAGCAAGCCGCCGCCCGTCAGCCCTGCGCTTAGCAGAAATTGTCTTCGGCTCAAATCAGACAATTGATTCTCCGAAAGTCAGAAACATGAATTGTTGAGTCGTAAAATCGCACAGTGTAAATGCGTAATCTTACTATTCTGTTAACTGGCTTGGCCAAGAGTCAGACAGAACGTCGATAACCAAATCGCAGAGTCCCGGAGGGACCGAATCTTTATAGAACTCATGTCTCCTAAGGTTCTTCGCTCCAGAGGAGCGAAATACATTTCAATTATCAGTACGTCGCGCTCCGCTGGAGCGCCAGACAAAGGTGGTCGTGAATTCTATACACATTTGGCTCCTCTGGAGCCAGAACAGCTGGCACTCACTGCTCTCGCGTTAGCACCTCATCCAACATGCTGTAGTCAGCTTGCGCTTTGGTACGACAAACAAAGCTGACCTCCTTCTGCTTGCCGGGTGCGGTGACACTGACACCCTCAGTAGAAATTCGCGGTTTCTCTTCGCCATTGTAATCGTCGAAGATCTGGTATTGGTAGCCGTCGATTTCGAAATTGATCTCCGTGAGATCAACCTGATAGCGCATGTAGTGGGTATATTGAAACATCTGCTGCGTTCCGGTACGCGCGCTGGGGAACTCAAGCTCAACCTTGCCCGGAAGCCCGTAGCGATACTGCAGGTAACCGCGCTGCTTATCGAGATCGCGTGAAGCGCAAAGCGAAACGATTTTGGCTGGACTCCTGGACGCAGAGACTCCGGAGCGTTTGGTTAGGCAACTGAAAATAATGTGCTCAGTTTTGGCGCAGAGTGAATTCGGCTGCAGCAGGTCCGGCGCTCGCTGACTGCGCCTTCATCTGTACAAACTCAGAAGGCTGGGTTCCCGCCCGTTCCGAATTTAGGTTTGCCGCAAAGCGGTCAAGTGATTGCTGGGACCGCGGGCGTCCCGCCCGCCCGAGGTACGTTAATGTCAATTCCGATAGTTGCGCCCGTCGTACGCAGGCGGGCGGGACGCCCGCGGTCCCAGCAAATCGCTCGAACGGGATCCCGACCTACTCGATACCATCGCTACGGTCATCAGCGAACATAGACTTAAGAATCGCCAGAATCGCATGTCACATAATACCGATCTGTTTATTCATCGCGAGGAAGTCAAAATTGTTCCAGGCTTCCACAATCTTTCCATCTCTAATCCGTACGATCGCCATTCCGGTAAACTTAACCGGCGCATTGCTGGCAGCCACTCCAAGATGATCGCCGGTGTGCCTGCCACGCACGGAGCAGCGGGCGGCGACCAGATCGCCTTCTGCAATCGTATCCTCAACAACTACTTCGATATCGGGAAAGGCGCCGCGAAATATGCTGTGAAATGGCCTGAAGTCGTCCGGGCCCTTCATTGTTTTGCCGGGCTCGTCCGAGAGGCCATGAGCAACGCCATCAGCAGCGAACATCTCGGCGATCGCTTCGACCCGTCCCTTGTTCCAAACCTCTTCAAACCAGCGTCGTATCAGCGCCTTGTTGGCTTCCAGAGTTTTTTGTTCCTGCATGAGGTTTCCTCCTGATCACCTATTCTTCAACGAGGTCGGCAGAGATGGGAGCGTCCATTGGCCCGGCTTCCTGCGCTATCCGCAAGAGCCACAGCAGCTTCTCCGTCTGCTCTTCGTTTAGTTCGGTAAACTGAACACCAAACCCTTTCATGCTGTGATGTTTGACTTCACCTTCCAGATAAAGCCAATCGTCGTCCGGCATCAACACGCGGAAGCCGACCGATTTCTCCTTCGTCTAACTTCTCCGACCGAGTCAAGAAAGCAGCCGCCCTCCGACAGGTCGGTGACACGCGCGCTGTGGGCCTCCGTCGAGCTGTCCCACATCGCATCCAGTCTGACACTTAGTCTCGGTTTAGATCTTCGATCATCCATAGTTGGACCTCACAGAAAAACCGTTGCTCTTCCGATTAAAGATGACAGGAGGACATCTTCTTCAGTGAGTGTCTGGGCGGGTGCGGATCCGAAGTTCGATCGGATCTATCTTAACACCGGCTGCGAGCTTATTCGACATGAAATTTGTGGAGGAGTCGATGGGCAATCGGGGTAAGCACGATGCCCATGATTCCTATGAATACCAAACCACTGAACAGCGCATAAGCGGAGGCAAACAGTTTCGCGGAGGTGGTTTTTATCGGGTTAACTGGCCCCATGCCGCCGAGAATCATTGAGGCCTCGAGTAGCGAGTCAATCCAGTTCAAATCGTCCAGCCAGTGGTAACCGGCAACGCCAATGAACAAGACTATCCCGATGATGCCGCAAGCCAAGCCTACCGCCGAGATAAGTCTCCGCGCGAACACCGATAACGGCGCGACCTTTTGTTTGTATCCTTCGTATTTTGGGAAGAGCTTCATAGCACGACTACGTGGGAAACTGAGTTATTTCCCCCGGCTTGCGCAACATCTTGTTAACTTCGCCGAGATGAGTCTCTTCTTCGGCAATCATCTCGCGGGCATACTCTTCCAGCAACACTGAGCGATCGCGAACCAGATCGAGAAGTCTTTTGTAAAGTTCCAGCCCCTTTTTCTCAGCGTCCAGTGACTCGAGCAGGATATCGTTAATCCCGTGTTTATGCGTTTCCAGCAGCGAGCCGATCTTTAGTGAAGGATGTTCACCGAAGTGGGTCACCAGTTCCCCGGCCGCATTGGCGTGTGTCAGGCAGATAGTCGCTTCGCTGCGGAGCCAGCTCACAATGGGAATGCGGCTGTGACCGAAAACCATCAGGGCGTAGTGCGTATATCTAACGACCCCGGCAAGTTCGGTTTCCAAAATCTCATTCAACAAAGCTACTGCTGCCGCCTGATCCAGATTCTGTTCTGACATGAATATCTCCTCTTCGTTATTTGCACTCGGTGGTTAGCAGTGTTGCAAATTCGCCAGTCTTAGCTCACCTGGGATCCTAAAAACTCCCCACTCGCGAACTAATTGTTTGCGTTACAATAAAAGCAATGCTACCGACTCCAGCCAAAGCTCTAGTTACCGTCTACAGTCGTCCGGGTTGTCACCTCTGCGACGAAGCTAAGCAGGCGATTGAAAGTGCTGGTTGTCAAAACGAATATACGCTGGAAGAGATTAATATTGAAAGCGATCCGGATCTACTCCGCCGGTATCAGTACGACATTCCTGTGGTTACCATCAACGGCGACGAAGCCTTCAGACATAGGCTAACTGCGGCAGAGTTTCGTGAGAAACTTCGGCAACTCAACCTCAAGTGAACTCACGATGCGTGGTTCGCCCTCGCTGCCGTGTTCAAATTCAACTGGCAGGCAAATTCTTCAATCGATTCAAACAGTCGCTCACGCTCCGGCTCACTCGTCGACTGACGATATGACAACACCAGATCTTTTAGGGTAGCTAGTTGCCGGTATAGTCCCGCGTTTTCAATCGGCGGCGTGAGATAGGAAATGAGCTCGGCGTACGAACGGCGTTTCGCGATCGAGCCCTCCGAAGGATTGTTGACGCTGTAAATGTAAATGTTCGGCAACTCGCCGATCAATCTGTCTGGCCAGCACTCAGCAGACAGACCGACTTGCTTGCCGGGCATAAACTCCATCGCCCCATGCGTACCAACGTGCACGACGGCATCAACGTTCAGTACCTGCGAGAGATAAGTGTAGAAAGCCATGAATCCGTGATGTGGTGAACCGCTCCGCGCCATCATTAACCTCATCGGGTCACCTTCGTAACCAAATGTCGGCTGCACCCCGATGAAGACGTTGCCGAGCTGAAGCCCCTGGATCAGCAGCTCGCCAGCAAACGTATTTACGCGGCCCGGCGGAGCACCCCAATCTCTCTCAACTTCGTCGACATAGGGACAAAGACGGCGATATTCGTCTACGCTCATTCGGTAAGCGACGTTAGCTGCGGAAGCGAAGCTCTCGGCATTTCCCCCAATAAGCATCTGCCTCAACTCGTCCGGGCCGGCCGGCAACTCGACCTGGTAACCTTCGCTTTGAAGTTTCTTAAGCGTGTCCCAGAGACCGGGAAAAACATCAAGGTCGGCTGCAGTTCCGATGTTTCCCTTGTTGGGCGGAAAGCAAAAAAGCGTTAGCGCGAGTTTCAGTTCAGCTCGCGACGCCGTCCGCAAGCGGTTCCAGCGTCGCAATCGCCGGGCAAACCTCACGCAGCGTCTATCGAGACCTATTGGCTCAAGTCCGCGGGCCGGAAGTCCTCCATAAATAAACGGCTCGGTGGCGCCGTCGATTTCGGGAATGGCGATTTGCATTCCGGCCTGCACGGGGTTGAGACCTGTCTGCGAGGTGCGCCAGTCGTCAATGGTCTGCATGTCCAAACTTACAGCCGAACGATAGGGACGATTCAACTGTTGCAGAAACTCCGAGGCAGCTTCACTGTCGTTCATCGCCGGCCCACCCACGAAGCTGAAGCCGGTTAGCGAGACGATCTGGCTGACGCGGGACTCGGTCCATAGCTTGGTCTTTGGTCTTAGGGCTTTGGTCTTCGGTCTCTAATCGTTGGCCTTTGGTTTTGACCTTGGACCTTGGACTTTGGACTTTGGACTCCATGTCATCAACAAAGAAAGTGCTAACCGCTTCCCGGTTGTCCATCAGCGTCGACAGCGCCGGGATAACACTTAAGCCTTCAGCCTCGATAGCGCGAATGAGAGCGTCGTAATGTTTGGTTGTCTTGCTGACCACCTGCGGCCGCATCAACAGCAGACCAATGGTTGATTCAGGACTTAAAACCAGGCTTTCGGACTTTCGACTTTGGACTTTGGACTTTGGACGACTCACGTACCACTTCCGGTAATCAATAAACGATTCGAACAACCCTGGCGCGTCCGGATGATAAATGGCCACTGCCGGCATACGCTCTGGTGGAGGCACCTTCACGGTTGCCTTCTTCAGGCGGTCGTCAGCAACGTACTCTTTCAAAGCGATAAAGAACCATTGTCCGGATGTTGGTTGGAGTGGGCTGGAGGAAATAGCAGAAGATATTGAGGTAGTTCTTTACGTCTCGTAGCCCGCCCGCTCGCGGGGACAAATTTCAGGATGCCCGGTAGTTTGTCAATCCATTTCAAATACTGACCATGTCCGTGCTTCTTTCCGTCCGACGATTTGCTTCGCCTTACCTGGCGACCTACCCACGAACCAGTCGAGGTCAGCAATCCCAACACATCATCCGCCGTTCTTCTTTCCCCCTCCCCGTTCCCCTTTTCCCCTTTTTGCCCGGTCGCGCCCACTAGTCGCGACACATCCAAACGGCCCATGCGCGTATGGCGCATGAGATCCGGCATGCAGTTGATTACGATCACGGCAGCATGGTGTTGTCCATGATGATCAAGCGCGGTGATCAAACGGGCCGCGTTTTCACCGTCCATGACATGAATGGCAAAAACCACGTCCGAAGCTTGCAGGTCTCGATCAATCTCGAGCCAAACATCGTCACTCATCGGAGCGCCAAAGTTGTACGCCGCAATCTTCAGATCGAGATCATATTGGCGATTGAGCTCGCGCTCCGCCTGTTTCAGCGGCGCCAGCAAACTCGAGCCGACGTAGAATACGGTAACCCTCATACAACGCTTTCCAGTGGATTATGCGGCTGGCCAACGATGTCACGGAGCCGCTCGATTATCTCCTCATCGGGATTCCAGTATCCGCGTGTATGCGCTTCGAGCAGGCGATTCGTGAGCGACCGCGCAGAATGAGGGTTCATTTCCCATAAGCGGTTGAACATGATCGGATCCAGTACGAATGTCTTGGAAATCTCTGTGTAGATCCATGGATCGACCGCATCAGCCGTCGCGCTCCAGCCGAAAGTGTTCGCTATATGATTTTCAATCTCGGCGACGCCGCGGAAACCATGTTTCAGCATTCCTTCGTACCACTTGGGATTCAGCGTCTTGGTGCGCGTCTCAAGCCGGACGGTTTCTTCCAGGGATCGAATCTTCGTTTGCGGTGAAAGCGAATCGGCCAGGTAGATTGCCGGACGAGACTTTGTGCGCGTTTCAACTGCTTTTGAAATTCCGCCGAGATATTCGAAGTAATGATCCACATCAGTGATGCCAACTTCGAATGAATCAAGGTTCTGGTAGGTCGCTTCCACCCGCGAGAGCGCGTCATCCATTAAGTGGCGCGCTTCGTGACCCTCCAGGGTGCGTCCCCTGGAATCGCGTGTATACGCAAAACACTTACGCGTAACAAACAAATCCCCGAGTGTTTCCTCCGTTTCCCACTGCGAATCCAACACCATGAAATTTACGTTCGTGCCGTAGTTACCCGGTGCATTTGAAAACACTCGTGTGACAGCCTCGTCAAACCCCGCCGAGCCATGCGTCATGGTTTCTGAGATGTTGCGTCGCACGTAATTTCGGTCAAGCGATTCGTCAAGTGTGGCAACCCGGCGTACTGCTTTATCGAGTAGCGTCATGGTCGGCGCAAACAGGTCGCGGAAGATGCCCGACACCGTCATCACCACATCAATGCGCGGGCGTTTCAGTTCTTCCAGCGGGATCACTTCGATTTCAGTGACGCGATTGAGCGCATCACGAACCGGGCGAACACCGAGCAACCAGAGCGCCTGAGCAACTCCTTCCCCTTGCGTCTTGATGTTGTCTAACCCCCAGAGAACCAGAGCCAGGGCTCGCGGATAGCGCCCATGTTCATCGAGATAACGACCAAGCAAAGCGTCGGCAGTAAGCTTCGCGCGGGAGAACGCCACTTGTGAAGGAACCGAATAAGGATTTACCGCATGGGTATTGCGGCCGGTAGGTAGCACCAGAGGATTTTGAACAATGTCGGCTCCCGGACCCGGCTCGATGTACTCGCCGCGCAACGCTCGGACGAGTGACTCGATCTCGTTATTAGATTCAAGCTGGTTTGAAATATTTGCGAGCAGTGAAAACGTCGGAAGCGATATTTCACTTTTTACTCCAGCTGCCGCGTTCAGCCAACTAGCCGCCGCTTCCGCGCCGTCTGCGCAAAATCGTTCCACTGCTTCCGATGCAATTCCATCGACCAGTTCCCGCATCTCACTTGTCGGCGTGTCCCGGAGCAGGTCGTCATAACGATCAATGCTCAAAGCCTCTGCGATCAGAGTCGGTAGCGCGCGCGCGCCCTGCTCTGGCCTGTCAAACGACGCCACCATACGAAGCATGCTTGCCTTTTCCTGTAACTCGGCAGGCCGTCCGAATACGTGCAAGCCGGTGGGGATCAACCGCTGTTCGATTTCCCTGAGTTCTTCGCAAAGACGCATGACGTTAGCGTCACGCTCAATCGAGTTGAACTTTGATGTCATGGCGAGAGTTGTGCTCGATTCCCCGGAGACTAGCAACCTAATACCAAGGCAGTGTTTTAACTGAAAACATGAAGGCGGGCAAGCTAGCGCTCTGTGTGGGAGGAAACGCAAGCGAGATTACCAGATCAAGACCCAACGCGTCCTGCGCAAAATCAGAACTGGAGCGGCAGCGACCAGCACAAAACGCAACTAAAGAATACCAACAAAATTCGCCTGCGACGGCGGCAGAAGCTCAAAGGTTCGGACGCGGGACATTTCGAGAACCCATTCAGTACCGCCGAAGGTGTGGTGAACTAGAGCACGAACTTGAAGCTCGCCGACTCAATGCCGGCGAGCTTCCTTTTTTATTTCATGAACACTTGCCGTTTGATGATTTTTCTATTGACACCAAACTGCTTTCGTAATAGATTCTCGCCCACCTCAGATTTACTCCCGACACATAAAACTTGCCCAGTATTTTGTTTGGTCGTTCGCCGTGCGTCCGAGATGACTGTTACAGCGCTCGGTCTCTCTTATCTTTCTCACTCTGTTTCCGTCTGGTGAAACCGGCCCCCCCGACGCCGTTTCGACCAGCCCTTACGAACCTTAGGGGTTTTTCCAGCAGCATAGAGGAATGGGCCTGGTTTGCCTCCGCAGCCTCGCCGTTCCTGCCCACACAACTACCTTCAATCTCCAGGGAGGGAGCATCAAATGTTGAAACTTATGAAGGTTTTAGCGCTGGTTCTATTTGCGACGGCGCTGGCATTGCCCATGTGGATGCCGAATGCCGTCGAAGGTCAGACAGGAACTGAAGCACTTACAACCGACATGGACGCCAAGACTCCAAACGATTTATTCAACGGCTTTGGCGCCCTCGGTACCCCAATCGATGAGTGCGTAGCAGAACCCCAGCCCCCGACTGCCAGAGGAAATGGCAGGTTCGAGGATAATAAGTTCATCTTCAGCGAGCGCGAGACTGTTGAAGATGGACTAGGACCCACCTATAACGACGTCGGCTGTGTTGAGTGTCATCAATCTGTTGACGTCGGTGCTTTCAGCCAGACAATGGAATTCAGGGCCGGCCACATCACCAACGGCGCTTTTGTCGACGCGCCCGGCGGTCAACTAATCCATGCTCGCGGAACTGATTCAGACATCGTCGAGCATATCTCCACGGCTGAAACAGTAAAGGCTTTCAGAATCACAACCAGCACACTCGGCGACGGTTTCGTCGAATGCATCTCCAACACAGTGCTGCAAAATAACGTGGCGGCTCAGCCTGATGCCCAACGCGGCACTTTGACGGCGGTTCCGGTAACTGAAGCCGGCAACGCGCTGCGTATCGGTCGCTTCGGCTGGAAAGCGCAACAAGCTAGTCTGTTGTCATTCGCCGGCGATGCTTACCTGAATGAAATGGGTATTACCAACAAATTCGCCGGCGACGGCGGCAGAAGCTCAAATGATCCGAACGCGGGACATTTCGAGAATCCCTGCAGTACTGCCGAAGGTGTAATTAACTGCACTGGCGCTCCTTTCGATCCAGTTGCAGATCCGGAAGATGATGGCGGCGACGTGCTGGCCTTTGCAGACTTCATGGCTGCAACCCGCGCTCCCGGCCGTCAAAATCCAATTCCCGCCGCGGCAACACGTGGCGACTCTCTCTTCAACGCCATAGGCTGCGCGGTTTGTCATACCCGTACATTCCAGACCGCGGCCCCCGGAACATTGATTAACGGCGGGGCCTTCGCGGTTCCAGCAGCTCTTGGCAACAAAATAATCCACCCATTCAGCGACTTCGCGCTGCACAACGTCGGCACCGGCGATGGCATCGTGCAGAATGCGGGTCAAGGATCGGCCAACCAGATGCGCACGGCGCCGCTCTGGGGCATTCGTGCGCGCAACCGTTTCCTGCATCAGGGTCTGAACGTCACCATCTTTGACGTCATTCAGCTGCACGCCGGACAAGCAACTGCGTCGCGCAACAACTTCAACTTCGCCCTGACTGCGGCACAACGAAATGATTTAATCGCTTTCGTCTTGTCACTCTAGTTCCAGACGATTGAGTTGACGAAAGTTCAAAACTGAAGCTCGCCGGGCGCGTTACCGGCGAGCTTCCCTTCTCGAAAAACATCCGGCTGATTAAGAGCAGAATTACAAGGAGGTGACTTCGGTGAGAGCCAGCACTAGCAAACTGCCGATTGTTGCGGAGTCAAGCTCACACTGTTTTAAGGTTGTGCTCACGCTACTCATTGTTTCCTGTTGCTTTGGCTTCGCCTGTTCTAATGGAAGCAAGCCAAAGGTGGAAGCTGCCCCCGCTCCCATCGCCAAGGCAGAAGATTCCCCAATCCAGGTTGCAAAGTTGCCAGCACCCGATCTTTCTCAAGTTCAGGAAGCAGTGAAGCGCGTTTTCAAGGAGTCTGCAGTGATAGATTCAAGTCAGCGCCCGGCTTTCGTGGCCGGAGATTTCAATGGCGACCTTTCTGAGGATATCGCCGTTGTTCTGAAGCCTACGCCGGAAAAGATTGCCGATCTAAACGAGGAATATCCAGCCTGGATGCTAAGAGATCCTTTTGGGACTCCAGAAGCTCGAAGCCCACGGCTCCGCGTGGCAGTGACTGATGCATTGCTTGCAGTGATTCACGGATATGGCCCCCAGGGTTGGCGCGATCCGCAGGCTACCCAAACTTTCCTGCTCAAGAATGCAGCCGGATCAGCCATGGAGACGCACCCCGGGAAGGAATTTGTTACGGCCAACCAGGGAAAGAAGCTGCCGGCAGTGCGCGGTGACCTGATCGGCGAAATGCTTGATGGAAGATCGGGCTATCTCTATTACTCAGGTGCAACGTACTCCTGGTACGACCCGAAAACTTTCACCGGCGAACCTGGCCCCCGTCGCGGTCACGGCAGCGCCGATCGCAAAATGCAAAAATAGTTTCTTTTGCAAACTAATCCCACCCAATTTCGAAGCTTTCCGGAGGTAGTCAATGGTTTTCAAGCAATGGTCGGCGTGCATGTCGGCGTGCATCCTGGTTCTTTGTCTGGGACTAGCAAGCACTAATGCGTTCGCAACTCTGTCCCTGCCAGTCATGAATCCCCAGTCGTCCCCGCAAATTCAGTTCGTAACTGCCGAGGAACTTAAGGCAAAGCTCGCCAGGAACGAACCAGTCACCGTCCTCGATGTTCGATCGAGCACTGATTTCGGAGAGAGCGAGAATAAGATTAAGGGCGCTATCCATGTGAAAGTGAGGAAGCTCAAGTCGAGACTGGCACTTCCTCCACTAAAGAACGTTCCTCGTGATAGCGAAGTAGTTAGCTATTGCGCTTGCCCAAACGATGAAGCGAGTATTCGTGCGGCGCAGGAGCTGATAAATGCAGGCTTCAAACGCGTGCGCGTACTGAAGGGCGGCTGGGTGGCATGGAAAAAGACGAACGGGCAGGTTGAGTCAAGGCCGAGAGGATTGTGAGGTTCTTTTTACGTCAACTGGCACTGATTCCCCCGGGCTTTCTCTGTGAAACCTCTGAAACCTCTGAAACCTCTGTGCCCTCTGTGTCTCTGGGGTAAATCTCCCTTAACAAGAACCCACCACCGAGACATAAGAGAAACCGAGGGGGCACAAAAAATTCAAACCAGCATATGGCCCGTCTTCGGTCGCGCATGCTTTTCCCGCAAAAGTTCAATACAATGACCGCGCTCGAAGTTAGCTTACGCTGGAGGGCCAACGGCCATACTGGAAGTCGCCAATTTGGAATGTCTCCGTGGGGACCGCAGGCTCTTTCGCGACGTAAGTTTTTCTTTGACCCCGGGCATGCTGCTACAGATAACGGGCCCCAATGGTTCTGGCAAGACAAGTTTGCTGCGGATCATTTGTGGACTCACTACTCCAGAGAGTGGCGAGATAAAATGGCACGGTGCGGAGATTCGCTCACTAGCTGAGGAATATTCCCGAACTATCACTTACATTGGCCACCGCATCGCGGTTAAGGAAGAGTTGAACTCGCTCGAGAACCTTCGCATAGCCAGCGGACTCGCTGGCTGCGAACTTTCGCGCGATCAAGCTCGACAGGCGTTGGCGCGCGTGGGACTGGCAGGACGGGAAAACCTACCGGCCCGTTTCCTGTCGGAGGGGCAACGACGAAGGTCGGCGCTGGCGCGGCTTATTAATTGCAGCGCCGTCCTCTGGATCCTTGATGAGGTGTTGGCGTCGTTGGATCACGCGGCCGTAACGCTGGTCGAATCTCTAATCAGTGAACACTTGAGCAAAGGGGGGATGGCAATAGTTGCTACGCATCAGGAACTCCACATCTCCGCAGGTTCGTTTCACCGGCTTGAGCTCGAGACCCCTATTTCCGGCGGCACGGCGTCGTTGGGTTCGGCGTCGTGAGTGCTACTTCCCCCGTTTCAATGTTTCGCTGGATCGTCGTGCGCGATCTTATGCTGGCGTGGAGACGGCGCGCCGATGTCTTGTCGACGCTCTTTTTCTTTGTAATCGTGGCCAGTCTTTTTCCGTTGGGAATCGGACCGGAAACACAGTTGCTGCGATCGATCGCACCGGGCGTGGTCTGGGTTGCAGCTTTGCTGGCGTCCATGCTTTCACTGGGTCGCGTGTTCCAGAGCGACGAACAGGACGGCACGCTGGAACAGATGCTGCTGACCCCGCAGCCAGTTTATTTAGTTGTTTTGGGCAAAGTGTTGGCGCAGTGGCTGGTGTCTGAAGTTCCACTAGTCTTAATCGCCCCGCTGCTTGGCGTGCAGTTTGGTTTAGCTTCGGATACGCTTTTGATACTTTTCATTTCGTTGCTGATTGGTACGCCGATTTTGAGTTTGATTGGATCTATTGGAGCAGCCTTAACCCTGGGATTGCGAGGCGGCGGCGTTCTGATCGCTCTACTGATTTTGCCGCTATATATCCCGGTATTGATCTTTGGGGCAGGAGCAGTTGACGCGAGCATTAATGGGGTGAGCCCCCAAGCAAATCTTTATTTGCTGGGAGCATTTCTGGTCGTGTCGCTGGTTTTTGCGCCGTGGGCAACTTCGGCAGCGTTGCGGATATCTTTGGAGTAGTGTTAACCGCCAAGACGCCAAGCTCGCCAATACGCGGAGTGATGAACCTCTTGAGTTTGAAGGTTTGACCAATTCTTTCTTGGCGCTCCTGGCGCCTTGGCGGTTCGAGCAGAAAATGAAACTATACAAATACGCTTCGCCTGCGGCCTTCTATCCGCTAGCTGGAAAACTGATTCCCTGGTTTGCCGTACCGGCCGCGATCCTTTTTGCGGTATCTTTTTATTTCGGCTTCTTTTTAGCTCCCGCTCGCGCCGGCGACCAAAATCAGGTTTACCACATCATATACATTCATGTGGCTGCAGCCTGGATGGGAATGTTTCTTTATGTCCTGATGGCAATTTATGCCGGCATTGGCTGGGCATTCAATGCGCGTCTCGCTTCGATGATGGCTTCGGCGCTCTCTATTACCGGGGCCATGTTTACTTTCTTGTCCCTCGTGACCGGCTCTTTGTGGGGTAAGCCAACGTGGGGAACGTGGTGGGCATGGGACGCGCGCATAACATCGACTTTAATCCTCTTCTTTCTCTATATTGGATTCATCTCCCTGCAATCAGCCATCGACGATCAAAAACGTGCCGATCGGGCTGGCGCGGTGCTCGCGTTGGTAGGCGTTATCAACGTACCGATAATCTATTTTTCCGTGCAGTGGTGGAATACCTTGCACCAGGGCGCCACCATTCGACTCCTCGAAAAACCCAAAATGACTTCACCAATGCTAATCGCAATGTTGGTCATGTTGGCGGCATGCTGGCTTTATTCAGTTGCCGCAGTCTTGATGCGGGTCAGGTGCATCATTGAGGAGAGAGAACAAAATGCGGCGTTTGTAGCCGAGGGAGCAGCCTGAATATGAATTGGTCAGAATTCTTTTCAATGGGTGGGTACGGATTCTACGTTTGGGGTTCCTATCTAACTACGCTCATACTATTGGGCGGAGAGGTCATGTTACTTAAAAGGCGCAAAAGTGCTTTACGTAAACGCGGAGATCGGAATCCCCGTTAGCGAGATCGGAAATAATAATCATGAAACGTCGTCATAAACGAATTGGCTTTATCGTCGCCGGACTTGCCGGGTTGGGCATTGCTGTGGCGCTCGTCCTGAACGCCTTTCAGCAGAATCTGGTTTTCTTCTTTAGTCCCTCGCAAGTGGTGGCTAAGGAGGCGCCGGTTAACAGAACCTTCCGCGTCGGCGGACTGGTCGAGAACGGAACTCTGAAGCGCGAGAACGACGGCTTGACCGTACGTTTCACCGTGACCGATACCGCCAAGAGCATTCCCGTCGTTTACAAAGGAATTCTTCCTGACCTTTTCAAAGAAGGCAAAGGCTGCGTTGCGCAAGGCCACATTGGAGCCGACGGTGTGTTCTACGCCGACCAGGTGTTGGCCAAGCACGATGAAAACTATATGCCTCCGGAAGCGGGTCACGCGATCGACGCAGCTAAGCATGAGAAAGAGGCCGCGAAGTCTGTGGTTTACTAAAGCGTCAGAGCGCGCATTCCGCAAAGCTTCATAATATTTTATGGTTCCTGAAGTTGGACAGTTCGCACTAATTCTAGCGCTCATGCTGGCGCTAACGCAGGCGACGCTGCCGCTGCTGGGCGTAGCCCGTGGCAACCGTTCGTGGATCGCTGTGGCAGTCCCTGCCGGGCAGGCACAGTTCATCTTTGTGGCGACCGCTTTCGGCTGTCTCGCGTATTCATTTATTACTAACGACTTCTCGGTGCTCAATGTCGCGACCAATTCCAATTCCCAGCTCCCGCTCCACTACCGTCTCGCCGCCACCTGGGGATCGCATGAAGGTTCGTTGCTGCTCTGGACCCTGATGCTGGGACTCTGGACCGTAGCAGTCTCGCTCTTCAGCCGACATCTTCCCGATGAAATGGTCGCGCGGGTGTTGAGCGTAATGGGTGTCATTAGCGTTGGATTCCTACTGTTCATGCTGACGACTTCAAATCCATTCACACGTCTGTTTCCAGTGCCTGTCGATGGACGCGATCTCAACCCCCTGCTGCAGGATCCAGCGATGGTGGCCCATCCGCCCATGCTTTACATGGGCTACGTCGGATTCTCGGTTGCGTTCGCCTTTGCCATCTCAGCCTTGATCAGCGGCCGGCTCGACGCGACCTGGGCGCGCTGGTCGCGGCCCTGGACAACGGTCGCCTGGATGTTTCTGACGCTCGGCATTGCGCTCGGCAGCTGGTGGGCTTATTACGAACTCGGCTGGGGTGGCTGGTGGTTTTGGGACCCGGTCGAAAACGCTTCTTTCATGCCCTGGCTTGTCGGTACGGCCTTGATCCACTCGCTGGCGGTAACTGAAAAGCGCGGTGGGTTCAAAAGCTGGACCGTGCTGCTCGCGATTGGCGCTTTCTCGTTAAGTCTACTGGGAACATTCCTGGTACGCTCCGGCGTCCTGACTTCAGTCCACGCCTTCGCCACCGATCCCAAGCGCGGTATTTTTATTTTGGTGTTTCTGATCGTGGTAATCGGCGGTTCGCTTTTGCTGTACGCCTGGCGCGCGAAACAGGTTGGACTGGGCAGTAAGTTTGAGGTGGTATCGCGTGAGTCGTTTCTCCTTTCAAACAACGTCCTGCTCGTCGTTGCCGCCGGCTCTGTTTTGCTGGGCACGCTTTATCCCTTAATCATTGACGCGCTGGGCATGGGCAAGCTTTCGGTGGGACCACCTTATTTCAATAGTGTGTTTGTGCCGCTAATGGCGCCCGCTGCATTCCTGATGGGTGTCGGACCTATTGCACGTTGGAAGAAGGCAAGCATTCCGGAACTAGCCGTGCGGCTGCGTTGGGCTTTTCTGACCAGCGTTGTGACGGCTGTGGCATTGCCGTTCATACTCGGCAAATGGAAACCGCTGGTTAGCCTGGGATTGTTGCTCGCCCTCTGGATCGTTACCACGGTTATCGTCAATATCTTCGAACGCGTGAAGACCACGTCCGGTAAATTGAATCCGCTGCAAAAGCTGGGCATGCAAACGCGCAGTTATTACGGCATGCAACTGGCCCATCTTGGGGTCGCAGTTTTCATTGTGGGCGTGACGATTGTTACCGGCTATCAGTCGGAGCAAGATGTAAGGATGGACGTTGGCGACACTGTAGCCGCTGGGGGTTACAGTTTCCGTTTCAACGGCGTAACCAGGACTGCGGGACCGAATTACCAGGCTGAGCGCGCAGAGATTGAGGTGAGCAAAAACGGTCAGGTCACGAACACCATGTATCCTGAGAAGCGCGCCTATACGGCGGCAGGAAATGTGATGACGGAGACGGCCATTGATAGCGGCGTGTTTCGCGATCTCTACATTTCTCTTGGGGAGCCGGTGAGCGGCGGAGCCTGGAGCGTGCGTGTGTATTACAAACCCTTCGTCTCCTGGATTTGGGGAGGCGCAGTGCTAATGGCCATGGGCGGCGGCCTTGCTCTTAGCGATCGTCGCTATGCGTTGGCCGCAAAGAAGCAACGCGAAGCGCTGGCACAGAAGTCTCACCAGCCCGTGCCGGCGGTGGCGATGACAGCGAAGGAAGCATGAGCAAACTATTTTTAATTCCGCTTGTTCTATTTGCTGTCCTGATTGTTTTTCTGGCCATTGGGCTGGGACACGATCCACACAAGCTGCCGTCCGCTCTCATCGATAAACCTGCCCCTGACTTCGCCCTGCCCGAACTGCGCGATCCCGGCAAAATCATCTCGCCCAACCAGCTGCGTGGGAAAGTTTGGCTCTTAAACGTATGGGGCTCGTGGTGCGTCGCTTGTCGCGAGGAACATCCTTTTTTAATGGAGATTGCCCGGAGCAAGGCTGTGCCGATCTACGGTCTTAGTTGGAAAGATAAACGTGATGATGCTCTCGCAGTGCTCAGCGAATTAGGCGATCCCTACGTGTTTACGGTGTCCGATTTCGATGGTCGTGTGGCCATCGACTACGGGATTACGGGGGCACCTGAGACTTATTTGATCGATAAGAACGGCGTAATTCGCTACAAGGAACCCGGCCAGTTAACTCCAGAGATCATGGAGAAAACAATTCTGCCAATGGTTCGAGAATTGAACCGCTGATGCACTTTGAAATCGAGAGAGCAGCTTTATGTTTTATTCACCCCGCGGCTTTAGCTCCGGTGACCAGGCGGTAACTCCTTCTCTTCTGGAACCGTTTCTGCGGTTTAGATGATTCAGGGGAAACCGTTGAAACGGTTGAAAAACATAAAGGCTGTTTGACCATCGGGCTGAAGCCGCGGTGTGAATGAGATTCGTAAACTGAACTAAATCGGTACCGGGATATATTTTTTAAGATGAAGCGTTTTTTCCTACTCCTGCTGCTCGTTGCTTCCCTTCCCGGCCTAGGCCTGGCAAAAGAAGCTCAGCCCGCCTCGGACGATCCAGTCCTTGAAGAGCGCGTGATGAACCTTTCGAGGGAGCTGCGCTGTCTCGTTTGCCAAAATGAGACCCTTGCCGACTCTCGTGCCGACCTGGCGGACGATCTTCGCAACCAAATTCGCGAACAGATGAAGGCAGGCAAGAGTGACAAGGAAATAGTCGGGTATCTGACTCAGCGCTACGGAAAATTTATTCTTTATAACCCGCCGGTCGATCCAACTACCTACCTGCTTTGGTTCGGGCCCTTCGTTCTTCTGCTGGCGGCACTTTTCGTCCTCTTCCGCTTCGTGAAGCAACGGCGTGAATTGATCACCGACCAGCCTCTTTCGACCGACGAACGGCAACGAGCGGAAGAACTTCTAAATGCTGACCAGGGAAAAACCGCATGATACTCTTCTGGCTCATCTGCGCCGGCCTGGTTGCGATTGCACTGGCATTCGTACTGCCTACGTTGCTGCAACGTACGTCAGTTGATGATGATACTGACAAGGAGCGGGTGAACGTCGAAGTCTATCGCGATCAACTTTCCGAGTTAGACGCAGACCTCGCAAACGGAATCGTCAGCCCCGAACAATATCGACAGGATCGGGATGAAATCGAGCGACGTTTGTTGGAGGACGTCGGCACCCCTACCGACGCGGCAGAGCGAAAATCCGCGCCTGCGACTGCCGGTCGCAGCGCCGTTTATGCGGTGAGCTTTGGCATTCCAGTCCTGGCCGTAGTTCTCTATCTAATTGTAGGTACTTCTGCGGCACTCAAAGGAGTGCCGCCTCAGGCTTTGTCCGCTTCCGGTCCGTTTTCTGTTGGCCAAATGGGTCAACAAGGGATCGAAGCCAACGTTGCGGCGTTGGCTAAACGACTGGAACAAAACCCTGGCGACGCTGATGGCTGGGCCATGCTCGGGCGCTCCTACGTCAGCCTCGAGAAGTATGATGATGCGAGTAACGCCTACGCAAAAGCGGCTGAGTTGAAAAAGAATGACGCCGATATTTTGACGGAGTACGCGTTCGCACTGGCCATGACTAATGGCCGGAAACTCGAGGGACGACCTGCTGAGTTGATTAAGCAGGCGCTCAGTATCGCTCCTGAAAATCCGAAAGTATTGCAACTCGCCGGCACAGCTGAGTTTGAGGCCAAGCACTATCAACAGGCGATCGTCTATTGGCAAAAATTGCTGGAAATGTCTTCCGGAAATCCCGACTTAGAGCAGTCAATATCTAAACGAATTGAACAGGCCAAGTCGCTTGCCGGGACAACCGAGAAATAGAATCCGCTGGAATAATCAGAGTTTGATTCAAGAGGAGAGTGGGCTCATGGCCGAAGGAAATCGAAAAGCCGTTGACTGCAGACTCTATCCGAGTGAGAAAGGCTGCACGTTGCGAATAGAAGGAACTGAAGAAGAAGTGCTTGAGGCCGCAACTCAACACGCGGTGACGGCACACGGACATACAAATAGCCCGGAACTGCGCGAGCAGTTGCGAACCTTGCTACAGGACGCTTCCGACTAGACCGCTTTCAACGCTCAACGAAAATAATGACACGAGACAATCTGCTTTTCGCAATTATTGGAGTGCTATTTGGTTTCATCGTCGGTTTCCTCTTCGCCAGTACGATGAATCAACGCTACGGTCCGGGCGCATCGCCGGCGGCGCTTTCGAGCGGTCAGATGCCGGCCGATCATCCGCCCGTCGGCGCCGGCGGCCCTGCCTCGGGAAATATGCAGGCTGAGGTTACCGCCCAAATTGACGAAGCGCGCAAGCAACCTAAGAATTTTGACGCACAGGTAAAGGCCGCTGAACTCTACTACAAAATTGGACGATACGATCCGGCGATTGAATTTCTGCTAAAGGCCAATCAGCTGAAACCCGATGACTATGGAACTCTCGTGGCGTTGGGACTCGTCAATCTGGATGCCGGTCATTACGATGTTGCCGAAAAGTGGTACAAGGCGGCGCTCATGAAAAAGAGCGACGACGTCCAAACCCTGGCAGGTCTCGCCGCGGCGACCCTGGGCAAGGGTGACGCCAAAGCAGCTGAGCAAGCAATCGCGAATTTGGAGAAAGCCGATCCAACCAGTGAGGATCTGCCGCAGTTCAAGGAAAAGTTAGCCGCATTGAAGAAATAGTGGGCAGTGGGCAGTGGGCAGTGGGCAGTGGGCAGTGGGCAGAAAGATTAAGCCCGTAGCTCCTAGCTAGTCTAGCTCTTTCTGCACACTGCACACCGCACACTGCCCACTGTCACTTTTTTAGGGTGCAATCGTCATTCGCACCACGCTGGCTAGAGGGATTCGCTGGATCTTTCCATCCTTGCCGATCACAACCACCTGACCATTCTCGACGGTTACTCGCCGCACGCCTCCCATCGAACGATCGACGAGCGTTCCGTCACTTGTTTCAATAACTAACCGAGGTCCGCTGTCATCGATTTCCTGAGGTGCCGGTGGCTTCGTAGCTCGTGAGCCTCTACTCCTTCTGGTCGGGCGCGCTGGAGCATTGGAACTATCAGTCTCGGAGCCTTCGCCAGTTGCCTTCTCTGCGGTCTCACCCTTCGCGACAGTCTCAGCGGGCTTTGGCGACTCAGCGGGCTTTGACTTCGGCGTTCTAGTCGGCCGCGTTCTGCGAGCGACTGTTCCGCGTGGACGCGTATTTCTGGTCGTAGGTTTCCCAGTAGCTGATCTGGATTCTGGTTCGGACGACGTAATTGGACTAGGCGCCGCTTTGGGAGCCTCAACCACCTCTGTCGGAGGTTCATCGATCCGAGCACCCACAGAAGACACGCGCCTCTCCCCTTTATTCGAAGCGGCCGCGGCGGTCGTTGCTTCAAGGGCGTCCTCGTGTTCTACCAAAGGCCCTGAGGTTATCGCTTCGAAGGCACCGCCGAATCGCAGTCGATAGACCGCCTCGTCATCGTCGGGCGTCCGACCTTCAACGCGTAGCAGCAGGCTTTCCTGTTTGCGTAAATAGAGACTCTTTGTGATGGGGGAGGAACTGCCGGCATAAACTGTAAACTTCAAGAGCGGTCGAAGACTCGATGAAGTAAACACGTCGATGTCGCCGTTGAGGTTTCGGCTATCGACAGTGATCAGGATATCGCCCGGGTTAGCTATAAAAGCATAATAGTGATCGGTTACTCGCGGGTCGCCAAGATCCCTTGCTGAGATAATGCCACGAAGTTCATTGGCGCGGACGGGCGATGGCCACGCGACGTCAGTTGACTGCGCGCGGGCGTATCCGGCCAGGGCAGCCAGCAGAAGAAGCATCCGGATGCCGCTGGCAATCGTCTTGTATGCTGAAAGGGTTTGCATGGTGATATAGCCGGTAGAATCTATCGAGACTAAAGCTCAACTCGGGAGCAGTAAGAATATCAGATTTGCGGCCGGACTCGCATTGCCTTGAGAAGAGTCTAATTGAACTTTCACTGGATGAGATGACGTCAGTACCACCACGCGGTAGCGGGTGGGGTTCTCATTAACACTCGGCAATCGGAAGACGCACCCGCTACCGCGTGGTGGTACTGACCTCATTTCCCTCTTGAAGGAGGCATGGTTGCGACACAAGCTCAACGAAATATTGTCAACGTAATTTTGTGTCAGTTTGTGGATCGTTTATGCTTCCATCATGAAAGTGTTTTCGCTCAGACTCGTGGTCTCCTTGCTTGGCTTTCTCTTCCTCTCTCCTACGCTGGCGGCCAACGCTCAAGTATGGACGGCCAAGCTGGACAAAACAGTTCGCTTCTACCAAACCACGGATCTCGGCGTAGTAGTTATCGGTACCGAGAAGTCCCTTTACGCCGTGGATGGTCAAAGCGGCGAAATTTTATGGCGTCGCAAGGACGCTGCGCTGGACGAGACTGACGTTGCGCCGGTGCCCGGTTCCGACCTGCTCCTGCTTAGTTTTCAGAAAGGTGAGCGGACACGAGTTGAAGCCGTTGACCTTTTGACTGGCGACAGAATCTGGCAAAGCAACAAACTTCGCGGCGGTCTAATGCAAATGGCAGTCGATCCGGACGCCAATCTGCTCGCAGTTGTGCTAGCCAAAGACGCAAGAGCGCAGGCAGACGACGGCTTCAAACGTCATCCGCTTTTGTATGTTCTGGACCTGGCCTCCGGTAACGAGATTTGGAAACAGGAAGTTGGCGAAGTTGAGATGATGCCGGCACGCTGGCCGGAAAACTCAGGCGACGACGTCGATTACACATTCGACAACTACTACCCACCCGTATTTCTCGACGGCAGACTATACACGTTCTACGAAGGCCTCACCTCTTTCGACGCTCGCACCGGCAAGGCGCGTCTGCGGGAGCGTTATCGCGTGAACGAAGATGGTTTGGCGCTTACCGAGGCGGCGCCTATTTTCGATGCCGACACGATTTACACTTCCGGCCATGGGCGCGTTCGCGCGATCTCACGCGAAACCGGTGACACAGAGTGGGAAGCTAAAGACCTCGGTTTGACGCCTGAGATGATTCTGGTTGGTCAGGTTTTATACGTCCGTACCGGTGGCCAGTTTACTCGGCTTAAGAATGGTGAAACTGTCGAGCGGGGATCCTACGGCGTCAGCGCCATCGATACTCGCGATGGAAAAGTGCTATGGCGTTACAAAGGCGCTGACAAGGGCATAACGAATCTCGTGCTGCCAAATCCATCGAGCATTGTCATAGCGGATCGTGACGACTTAATCGTCATTAACTCAACGACCGGCAAGCGGCGATTTCGTTCTCATCACGGGATCGAAAAGGCATCCTTTGGCGTACTGAACGAGAGCGGCGCTGTTGTTATCGGCGGACAATCAGAAGTCGCAGCTTTTGATGTCAACAGCGGTGATGAGTTATGGCGGGCGCGTCATACTCCACCGGGTCGCGGTATCTTCCGCACGGCTGTCGCAGTAGCGGCGCGCGCCGCGTCGTTATATTTCCGTTACGGCGGCTCGGCAGTGACAGCTTTTCGCGGAGTGCAAATTACGCGGGCGGTGGGCGGACTTAGTTGGTCGGGACTGGCCGTTCGTTCTTCCGTTAATTTGCAGGCCCTGGCAACTAACTCGGCTCGAAACTACGTGCGATCTTACGGGGCCGCACGGTTCAGGCGATTTGGCGTAATTTCCCGCGTTAGAGATCGCCTGTCGGCCGGAACACTGTCCGCTCCCTCACCGGCTGATTTAGTTCGCCGCCGTCCTAACGAGGTAGACGAAAGCCTCCTGGATAGACTTGATCCCGCGCATCAACTCGAACGCCTCTCGCGCTTCCTGTGGCACCGCGATCGGCTGGCTGCCTTACGAGGCAATTGGATGTATTTCTACACGGATTTGCAGGGTCGCGATGGCAATGGTCTTGCGGGAGTCAACATACACACCGGAGAAACAGCTAGAGAGATTCGCCTGCGCCAGCTCGATGAACGATTCATTACCGACGAAGCGCTCGCGTTGATGTTTGTGTCTGATGGAAATCGCTTACTTGCTTATCCGATTGATCAGCTATAGTGGGCTGCTCGACAATCGCTGCACAAAATCAGAACTGGGAGCGATAGCGACCAGCCGAACAGGCAAGTGTCGTCAGGACAGCTCACACAAGGCATAGCAATTCTGGAAAGTTGTCATTGAATCAGCGGCTAGTCGCTATCGCTCCCAGTTCCGATTTTGTGTAGTGACTGGTGAGTTGGTCAATTAGATCGGCAGCCTCAACAATGCTTCGCAGCCTCGTTTCCCTGAGCGATTCTCGAGAGTTAACGTTCCGCCATGCGCCTCTGCGATTTGTCGCGAAAGCACCAGCCCGATGCCCGACCCTTTGGCCTTGGTTGTAAAGAACGGCACGAATAAATTTGCAGTACTCGCCAGGCCAGGTCCTTCGTCGCTGATCCGCAACTCGACCTGACCGTTGCTTTGAGTCCAGCCAACACCGACGTTTCCCTTCGTTTCCATCGAAGCATCTACTGCGTTTCTGACCAAATTTATCAACAACTGCTCCAGTTGAACGTCATCACCCTGAATCACCAAATCCGGACCTGCAAACACGTTTACGGGCAAACGTGTTTCCAGGCTGACGACGCGCTGCACCAGCGAACCAATATTGAGCGGCTCAAAGCGCGGCTGCGGGAGGCGCGCGAGTTTCGAGTACGACTCAATAAACCGCGCCAGTGAATCGGCGCGCGAAGAAATAACCTCAAGCCCGCGGTGCATGTCCTCGCCCCAATCGGTCGGTCGCGGTTGCAATGTCAGCAGGTCAGCCAGACTACCGGCGACTGACTTGATCGGCGCCAGCGAGTTGTTGAGCTCGTGACCCAACACCCGCAGTAGTCGCTGCCATGCAGTGCGTTCTTCTTCGCGCAGCGTTTGACTGAGGTCCGTCAACACCAGCAACTGATGCTGCGCGCCGCCCTCGCGAAAAGTGCTGTGGCGAATATCCCATCGTCCGAAGCCGCCGGGGAAAACCATCTGCATCGTGTGTGGGCCCTCTCCTTCTTCACGACTGAAGCAGGCGGCCAGACCGAGCTCACTACTGGTGCGACCGAGCAATCTCGTTGAGGGTTGGGCCAGCAGTCTTTCGCCGGCTCGATTAACCAACCGCAAGCGCTGATCACCATCGAAAGCGAAGACCGCCACGTCAATTTCGGCCATCACGGTTCGCAACAGTGCGTTCGCTTCGAGTGCACCGATTCTCTGCTCGCGCAGCGTTTGGCCAAGGTCGTTCACTTCGAGCATAACTTCGCCGAGCGCATCGCCCATTGCGGCGCGGCGTCCACGGATTGAATAGTCGCCTTCGCGGATGGCAGCAAGAATGTTTGAAAGAGTTTGCAGCGGCCGGACGATGCGCTGCTTGAGGTTAAAGGCGATGCTCAGCCAGAAGATCGCGAGGAAGAGATCCGCTGTCCACTGCACGCGCGCGCTGTAGTTGTCGTACCAAAGCAGAAACGCGCATAGGCACACGGCGGGAAAACCTGCCGCGAGAGCAAGGAAAGTAACGCGCTTCTCAAACTTTAACCGGCTGCCACGCCTGATCGACGGGTCGAGGCTGGTGATCGTCGAGATATGTTTTGCCGGTTTAGGAACGGGATTCACGCTGACTATGATAACTCACACGCAACGCGGGACGGGGGTAAAGGAAAATGGGAAAGGGTAAGGGGGAATACGGCGGGTAACGAGAACGTCCGGGGGAAACCATACCTTCCCCGTTCCCCTTTTCCCCTTTTTCCCCCTTTTGTTTCAGGACAGCCCGTACTTCTGCAAGCGCCGGTAAAGTGCGCTGCGGCTCAAGCCGAGCGCTTCAGCGGCACGGTTCGCATTGCCCTCAAAGCGGGCGAGGGCTTTAGTTATCAGTATGCGTTCCGCCTCTTCCAGACTCATCTCCTCGAGCCGGGACGAAAGGCGCCCGTCCGAGGTTGGCTGCAGGGCCAGGTCAAAGGCGGTGACCACATTGCCGGTGCTCATCAACAGGGCCCGTTCAACCACGTGGTCCAGTTCCCTCACATTGCCCGGCCACGAATGTTCGCGCAATGCGTCCAGCGCCTGCGGAGTGAAACTCATCACCGCGCGCCGGTATCGTTCGCTATGTTGTCGCAGAAAATACTCAGCCAGCGGCGCGATGTCTTCTCGCCGATCGCGTAATGGTGGAATATGAATCTCAACGGTATTGAGTCGAAACAAAAGGTCCTGACGAAACCTGCCCTGGGCCACTTCGATATGTAGATCTGCATTCGTCGCCGAAAGCACGCGCACGTCCACCTTGCGTGTCGTTGACGATCCGACTCGTTCGAACTCACCTGTCTCTAAAACACGCAATAGTTTTGGTTGTAGCGTCAGCGGAACGTTTGCTATCTCGTCGAGAAACAAAGTGCCGCCGTCAGCTAACTCAAAGCGCCCCACGCGATCGGTCTTGGCATCGGTAAACGCGCCGCGCACGTGACCAAACAGTTCACTCTCGAAGACACCTTCCGCAAGCGCGCCGGCGTTAAGAGCTACCAATGGTTTTACTGAGCGCGAAGATGTCTGGTGCAGGGCACGTGCGATCACTCCTTTGCCCGCCCCGTTTTCTCCGGTGATCAGAATGTTGGCGTCCGCAGGTCCGATCCTTTCGACCAGCTTCAATACCGACTTCATCGCCGGTGACTCGGCGATGATATTAGGCTGCTTTACACCCTCGTCAGCGACGCTGTCGCGCAGCGCCACATTCTCCGCCTCCAGACGTTGACCGCGTCGCAAAGCGGTGGCCAGCTCGACCTGCGTGCGCACTACAGCGAGCAGTCGGGCGTTGTCCCACGGTTTTTGAATGAAGTCGCGCGCGCCGCGACGCATGGCTTCGACCGCGAGATCGACACTGCCCCAGGCCGTCATTACCACCACCGGCAGGCTCGCGTCGACAGCCTGAATTCGGTTCAGCAGGTCCAGCCCTTCGCTGCCTGAAGTTGTATCACGCGCGTAGTTAAGATCGATGAGGACGACATCGAGGTCCTTTGAGTTCACTGCCTCGAGCACGCCGGCAGGAGAAGAGGCGGCCTCGATCTCGAATCCATTGCCCTTCAACAGGAGACGCAACGCGGCGAGCACGTCCGTTTGATCATCTGCAATCAAGATTCTAGCCATCGTCGTCTTTAAAGCACTCAACTCTCAGCTCCGCTGAGGCGAAGACAATGCAATTTACTCCCAATGCTGGCGACAACTCTTTGGAGTGCGGTGACCTGTCACCGCTTTGGTCTTTGGGCGGCTTGACGCCCAAGGAGTTTAGAAGTCTCGGCCGAACGGTGGTCGCGACAGGTCGCGACCGGACAAAGCGGTTACAAGTCACCGCACTCCACAAACTCACTCGCTCCGTAGCGCCACCAGCGGATCAACCCGCGTGGCCCGCCATGCTGGAATAAGGCAGGCAAGCAGTGCGATCGCCAACAACAATACGGTAATGATCGTCAACGTGACAGTATCAGTTGCCGTCACGCCATAGAGTTGCTCCGTCATTTCCTTCTGCCACGACCCTCTAACCGCAGATTGACTCGCCATCCATCGCTTAAATGCGTAACCGAATGCTGCTCCGACCACTAGCCCGAATAACACCAGCTTCATTCCCTGCCAAATCACGAGCTGCAATATATTCGTTGTGCGAGCCCCCAACGCCAACCGCACGCCCATTTCATTGGTGCGTTGCGCCACCGAGTAAGCGAGCACCCCGGCCAGGCCGATGGCTGCCGCCAATAATGCCAGCCCACCGAAAAACCCGAGCAAGCGCGCATAGAGCCGTTCCTGTGCCAGTGATCGCTCGGAGCGGTCCGCCTGGGTCGACACTTCAGTGATTGGCAAACTACTGTCGACTTCGCGGACCGTCTGGCGCACCGCGCTCACAAGCGCAGTCGGATCTACTGAGGTGCGCAAGGAGAAGTACACCTCGCCCATCTCCTCGACCTCCTGCAACCACGGCGTGAATAGCAGCGGCTCAACCGCGTCCCGCTGGCTGTTGTATTTGGTGTCTTTAACAACACCGACTATCTCAAATTCGCGTTTTGATTCAGGGTCGGTGACCCGCTTGCCCAAAACATCGCCGTTGGGAAAAAACTTCTTTCCGAACTCCTGATTGACGATGGCCACCTTGGGAGCGGTTGCTGAATCATGAGATGTAAAGGTTCGGCCCTGCAGCAAAGGAATTTCAAGGGTAGAGAAATAATTTTCGCGGACCATCTGACGATTTGTCAGATGGTCGCTGGCGGTTTTCTCCGTCTCACCCGGCAACAAGACATTCGTGTTCCAGGCTGTAGTGAGCGATCAAAGGAATGCGTCCAAAGGTCGCGGATTTTAAGCCCGGTAATGCATCCAGGCGGGTGGTGAGCTGACGGTAATAATCCACCAGCCGCTCATCTTTGTATCCTGCTTGACCTGGCTGCAAAGCGAAGACCAGTAGGTTATCTTGATTGAAACCGATATCCACCTGTTGCAAGTTATGCAACGTACGAATGAACAACCCGGCGCCCATCAGCAACAGCAACGACAACGCTACTTGAGCAACCACAAGCGCTTTACTCAAGTGAGACACGGCTCCGGTGCTACGACGGCCGTGTTTCAGTCCAAGAGTAAGGTCATGTCGCGTTGCACGCCACGCCGGTGCCAGGCCAAATAAGATGCCCGTTGCGAGCGACACTCCAGTGGTGAAAAGCAAGACGCGCCAGTTCAGGCTGGGTTCGATGCCGGGCGGCAGGAAACTCGTATCCCGGCTAGCCATTGCCGCCAAAACATTTTTTCCCCACACAGCAAACAGAACCCCTACAGCGCCGCCAAGTGCCGCCAGCAATACGCTTTCCGTTAACAACTGGCGGATGAGTCGCCGGCGTCCCGCTCCCACGGCCAGGCGCAAAGTAATCTCGGGCCCGCGGACTGCGGCCCGACTCAACAATAGGTTCGCCACATTGGCACACGCGATCAGTAGCACAACTGCTACAACAGCAAACAGCCCGTAGATCGTCGCTGCGTAACGCTTGCGAGTTTCCATCGCTCCGCGGCTGCCGGATTGTGCCAGCAGGCGAGGATAGTCTTTGGCCTCAAGAGTGGTGGGTTCATTATCCTTGCGCGGCGGTGGCATGATCTCCAGGGCCGCGGATTGGAATGTTCCACTCAAACTGTCTCGAGCCTGTTCCAGCGTGGCGCCGGGTTTCAATCTACCCATTAACTGGAGCCACCAATAGCCAGGCTTATCTCCCTTTCCCTGTGCAGTGCGTTCGCCCAACAACCTGGGCTCAAACGCGAGGGGAACAGTGACGGCAGGCTTCTGATTGACTTGCAAGGTTCCGAAAAAGCCGGGCGGCGTTACGCCAACAATGGTGAACGAAGTTTTGTTTAGCTCCAGTTGTTGGCCAACCACTGCGGGATTCGCGCCAAAGCGCTCTTGCCAGTACTGATGACTTAAGACCACCACCGGTGTTGCCGCGGAGCTGTCGTCCTCGTAAGTTATCGTCCGGCCGACGATAGCCGGTACATTCATGCCGGCGTAGTAACCACCTGAGACTGCCTGCCCATCGACGACTTCGGCCTGGTGATTGACGACGGCCGTCAATTCGTAGATCGGCGCAAACGCAAAAATATTTTGCAGAGGACTGGCGCTATTTGTGTTTTGTGCCTGTCGCAGTTTTTCGAAAGTATCGTAACGAAACATCGAGGCGCCGCGAGTACCGGGAGCATTCGGCAAAAATGAGCCTCGCATTCCGTTGGTTCTAAACGCGCTCCCAGCCTGCCATTCAAACAAGACTAACTCTTCCGGTTTGCTTACCGGCAATGTCCTAAGCAAAACCGTATCGACGACGCTGAACAAAGCCGTGTTCGCGCCAATTCCCATGGCTAGGGTAGCCACTGCGACAGCAGTGAATCCTAAATTTTTGCGCAAGATCCGGAATGCGTATTTAAGGTCCTGCCAGAGACTTTCCATGCTTCCTCCTAAAACCTCGAGTTGAAGAGTACACCTGATTGGTTCACTCGTTCCTTAGCGCCACGAGTGGATCGACTTGCGTTGCCCGCCACGCTGGAATGAAGCAAGCTATCAGTGCGACCATCACGAGCAAAAACGTAATGACGACAAACGTAGCCGGATCGGTAGCGCTCACGCCATAAAGCATCTTGGATATCAAACGGGTTAGACCCAGTGAGACGACGAGGCCCAGAGCTACTCCGGCCAGCGCCATCTTCATTCCGTGCGTCAAGACGAGCCGTAGAACGTCCTGCCGTTGCGCCCCCAGCGCGAGACGAATGCCAAGCTCATGTGTCCGTTGACCCACCAGATATGAAATGACACCGTAGATGCCGAGACTTGCGAGCAACAGGGCGACAACGGCAAAGGCTCCCAAAAGGATCATCGAGAAACGTTGCTGCGCCAATGATTCGGCAATTACGTGATTCATTGTTTGCGGATCAGAGATGACATTCTGTTTGCTTTGATTCGCTACAATTTGACGAATGCCGTTAAGCAGTTCAGGTCCATTGACGCCAGTCGAACGGAGCACAACCCCAGCGCTGGTTGGGACGTTGCTGTCTGGCAACGCTCTAAACGGCAGATAAAGTTGAGCCTGAAGGCCATCGGTTTCATCCGAATTCAGGCTCCACTGCTTCACGTGTCTAACTACACCAACAATCTGCCAGGGTCGATCTGCCCCAGTGTTGATTCCCTTACCGATCGGATCATTGGCTCCAAAGTATTTATGAGCGAACGCTTCATCGATCACTGCGACCGGTGTCGATCGTTCGTCATCTTGTGCAGTGAAAAAACGTCCTTGCTTAAGCTGGATCCCCATGGCTTTTAGATAGCCAGGTTCGACACCGTAAACCAGCGCCATATTCATTTCACTACTACTCGCCGGTTTCGGCTGGCCCTCGAGCCAAAAGAACAAGTCATCTTCGCTCTGCAAAGGCGAGGCGCCCGTAGTTAATGATGCCGAATCGACACCGGGCGCGGTATTGATTTTGTCGCTTAAATCCCGCAAAGCAGCACGAACCTCCTCGGGGCTGGCATTAGCCAGCGCCGGCGGCAACGTAAGTCCGAAGGTCAAAACATTGTCCGCACGAAACCCGGGATCAACTTTCCATAGCGCTGTAAGAGTGCGAATCATCAAACCCGCGCCGATTAATAGAACCAGCGCCAAAGCCATCTCAACCGCAACAAAAATTCCCTGAGCGCGAACTCGCCCGCCACTCGTCCCTCGTGCGCCCTCCTTTAGTGTCTCCGTAATCTGGTTACGCGAAATCTTCAAAGCGGGAACCAGACCCGCTAAGATTCCCGTGAGCAGAGAAACGACAAATGTGAAAAGGAGCACGCGGCGATCGAGTCCAACTTCCTCGGCGCGCGGCAACGTCGTCGGCAGTGCCGCCAGCGCAAGCTTTGTCCCCCAGCCCGCGACGATCAGCCCGAGTGCGCCACCAGCTAATCCGAGTAGCGTGCTTTCAGTGAGTGACTGCCGGAGCAATTGCCGGCGGCCGGCTCCTAAGGCTGAACGAATCGCGAATTCGCGTGACCTGCCGGTGGAACGAGCAAGCATGAGGTTGCTCACGTTGACGCAGGCAATCAGCAGCACAAATCCAACCGCGCCAAACAGCATCAGCAGAATCGGCCGGATGTTCCCGACTACTTGTTCCTTGAGTGGAATGACGGTGGCGCCGTTGCCGCGATTAGTTGTCGGATAAGCGACAGCCAGATCGGCCATCACCCGGTTCAGATCTGACCGGGCTTGCTGATCGTTACGCCGGGCTTAAGTCGTCCAATTCCATGAAGACCCAACGCGGCACTGCGGCTTTTTAATGCGCCACTGTTCCATTGGCCGATGGGTACGAACACGTCAACGCCGCGAACTAATGTAAACGTCGCCGGGATCACGCCCACCACCGCGTAATTCTTTTCGTCGAGCGTAATTCCCTTCTGCAGTACATCGCCCGCGGAGCCGAATTTCCGCCGCCACAAATCTTCACTGATCAGCGCCACTGGACCGGCCCCGCTTTCATCTTCACCGGGCATAAAGGTCCGGCCCAACAAAGGCTTGAGACCGAGAACCGTGAAGTAGTCAGCTGAAACCAGACGCGCATCAACGCGCTCCGGTTCGCCCGGCACCTATCAGACTAAAGCCGAAGCTGCGGGAAATGGCCATGGCAGAAAAGGTCTGATTCTGTTTTTGCACATCACGAAAATTCGGATACGGCATGGCGCCTTGTTCGAAATTCGGCTTGCTTTGGTGGATCGTCACCAACTGTTCCGGCTGCGGATACGGCAGCGGGTTGAGCAATACGCCATTCACCACTGAAAAGATCGCCGTGTTCGCCCCTATACCTAATGCGAGCGAACAGACGGCCACTATCGTGAAGCCCGGGTGGCGCAAAAGTCCGCGTAGCCCGTAACGAATGTCCTGAATAAGATTGTTCATGGCTTCTCCCAATACTAGCGGCAACTCTTTTGGAGTGCGGTGACCTGTCACCGCTTTGGTCGTCGCGACCTGTCGCGACCACCGTTGGGTCGAAACTCCTAACCATCTGGGCGTCAAGCCGCCCAGGACTAAAGCGGTGACAGGTCACCGCAATCCAAAACTCTCATTCATACCGGAGTGCGTGTAGCGGGTCGAGACGCGTCGCCCGTCGCGCCGGAATGTAGCAAGCGAGTAAGGCAACCAGTGCCAACAACACCGCCACTGCTGCAAAGGTAAGTGGATCTTTGGTTGTTACCCCAAAAAGCAAACTGGCAATCACGCGCATCAAAGCAAAAGCACCGACTAACCCGATTCCCAATCCAATCAAGACGAGTTTGAAGCCCTGCGAAACGATCAAACGCAAGACGTCGCCCGTCTGCGCTCCCAGGGCCATGCGGATGCCGATTTCATTCGTGCGCTGAGCGACCGAGTAGCTCATCACGCCGTATAACCCAACGATCGTCAGAACCAAAGCGACGGCAGCAAAAATCACCAGCAAAGTTGCGTTAAAACGCGGCGTGGCAACTGTCGCCGAAATGTACTCGTCCATTGTCTTAATACTGAACACAGGAACTTCCTGGTCCATTGCGTGCACTTCATTTTGCACCGCTGTGATCAAACTGTGCGGATCGTTTTCAGTTCTGACGATGAGGGTCATCTGATTGAAAGGCATCTGTGGCACGGGCATGAAATAGCCTGCCCTCACCTCAGAGCTGAGATTGCGATTTCTAACATCGGAAACAACTCCGACTATTTCCCGCATCGCGGGTTCATCGGAGTTAGTCGATATTCCCGGTTTAATTCGTTTGCCAATCGGGTCTTCACCGGGAAAGAATTTTTTAGCGAAGGCCTGATTCACGATAATGACCGGCGGCGCTGTCTTGTTGTCGCGTTCGGTAAACTCCCTTCCCTTCAGCATCGACACACCGAGTGTCTTGAAATAACCCTCTTCAATAGCAAAGAAGTCTGCGGAAGGTTGATTGCCTTTTTCCACCGGCCGGCCTTCAGTTTCAAACGATATGATAAAGGCGTCACCGTTGAACGGCAACGGAATAATCGAACTCGCAGAACGAACTCCCGGCAATGATTCAACACGCCTGACCAATTCGCGATAAAACGGTTCTTGCTTGTCGGTCGGATATTTGACCTCGGGAATACCGACCACAAACGTCAAAAGATTTTGCGAGCTCAAACCCGGGGCTGACCTTCGTAAACGCCATAGACTTTGGATCAACAAGCCCGGCGCCCACCAACAACACCACCGCGATCGCCAGCTCGCCAACCACCAACACCCCTCGGATGCGGTTACGGCGAGCGCCTTCGCTCCGCTGTTCTGTCCGCCTTCTTTCAATGACTCGGTTAACTCTGTTTTTGATGAGTGAATGGCAGGCACCAGGCCAAACACAACGCCGGTTAATACCGAAACCAGTAACGTAAAGCCGAGCACGCGCCAATCGAGACCAACTTGCAAAGCGCGCGGAATGTTTTGTTTTCCCAGCGCAATCAGTAAATCCGACCACCAAACCGCAAGTACCAAACCCAGAGTTCCTCCCGCCAGTGAAAGGATGACGCTCTCGGTCAGCAATTGCCTGATCACTCGCATGCGACTGGCCCCAAGCGCGGAGCGGATCGCCATCTCTTTGTGTCTGGTCATGGCGCGCGCCAGCAGCAGATTGGCTACATTCGCGCAAGCGATCAAAAGCACAAAGCCAACCGCCCCCAACAGGATCAGCAGAGCTGGGCGGACGTCGCCGACCAGCGCTTCGAGCGTTGGTTCCAGTCTGGTGCTCTTATGCAAGTCCTTGTCGGGATATTGCTGTTCAAGCCGGGCACTGATCGCGGTCATTTCGGCCTGTGCTTGTTCCCTGGGAACGCCCGGCTTGAGACGAGCGATCACATTCATGTAGTGCGCGCCACGCTCTTGCGTAATCGGTTCCTCGCCTTCCCGGTCCACAGCCACAGTTGTCCACAATTCGACCGGATCGTTTTGTATCGGAAACTGAAACGCCGCCGGCATGACGCCGACGATGGTGTAGCTTTTCCCATCAAGCACCATCGATTGGTTCATGATATTTGGATCAGAATTAAACCGCTGCTGAAAGAGTTGCTGGCTTAAGACAACCACGCGTCCGGTATCACCTGGATTGTCTTCGCTGGGAAGAAACCCGCGCCCGATCACCGGTGACGCGCCCAGCAATGGAAAGAGATCAGCATTAACCACCGCACCCTGAACCCGTGTTGATTCGCCGCGGCCTGTCAGTATGAAGTCGCTGTTGTGGTACGACGCCATGTGCTCAAAGCTATGACTCTGATCGCGCCAGTCCGCAAAGTTTGGGTAGGAAGCCGAGCCGCGAACGTAGCCGCGAGTGGAATCGGTCTCCCAAACGTTCATCAACCTTTCAGAATTTGCAAACGGCAAAGGCCGCAGCAGCACCGCATTGACGACGCTGAAGATGGCGGTGTTGGCGCCAATTCCCAACGCGAGCGCAATCGTTGCCACGATGCTGATGCTCGGAGCTTTGAGTAACATGCGAACTCCATAGCGGATATCCTGCCAAAACATTTCCATGATTGTCGTTCCTTCCTACCCACCAAACTTGTGGTTGCCTTTTGAGATCTCAAATTTCAGGTCTCAGATTTATTCGTAATTCAGCGCAACCATCGGATCTACTTTCGTAGCGCGTCGTGCCGGCAAGTAACACGCGAAGAAAGCTACCGCGGTAAGCAATGACGAAATCGCGACGTAGGTAACGGGGTCGGCAGCGCTTACCTCATAAAGCAGGCTCGCCATCAAACGCGTTAGGGCAAATGCAATCACTAACCCGATTCCTACTCCGAGCAGCGTCAACGTCATTCCTTTCTTCAGCACTAGCGTGAGAATGTTGCTGCGCTGCGCTCCAAGGGCCATTCGTACGCCAATCTCCTGAGTGTGCTGAACCACGAAGTAAGCGAGCACACCATAGATCCCGACTGTCGCCAGCAATAGCGCCAAGCCGGCAAAGATGGTCAGCAGCGTCATACCTAAACTGCGTGATGCCGTTTCTTCGCCCAGCATCTGACTCATAGTGCGAATATTTGAAATGGGCTGCTCCGGATCCACCTGATGAATTTCATTTCGCACGGCGGCCACAAGGCTCAACGGATCGACGGACGTGCGGATAGTCAAATCGCGTGGCGTGTAGAACGGTTCCTGGCCTTGCTGGTAAGGAAAGTACATTTCCGCTTTTACGGGTTCGTCGACGCCCATCTGTCGCACGTCACCCGCAATACCCACAATTGTCACCCAGGTGGCTTTGTCGTTCGGGTCATCCATCGTGAAGCGTTTGCCGAGAGGATCCTCGCCCGGCCAGTACTGTCGCGCCATCGTTTCGTTGATGATCGCCACCTTGGTGGATTGTTCATTGTCGCCGTCGTTGAACGAACGGCCACGTTGCAGAGGTATGCCCATCGTCTTGAGATAATCAGGAGTCACCTGTCGATGGTTTGCGTCATAGGCGATTCCGCCGGAGCTTAATTGCTCCAGACTGCGACCCTCTGGAACGAAACCACTCGTGCCTCCCTTCCAGGCCAATGGGATGCTGGTTGCATAACCGGCCGAAATGACGCCGGGCAACGATTGCACGCGCGCGAGCACTTGCTTGTAGAAGTTAGTTCGCTGCGAGAGCTCGCTGTATTTCTTGTCCGGCAACACCGTCCGTAAAGTCAGTACGCTCTCCGACCTTAAAGCGGCATATTGCTCTTGCAACTTAAAGAAGGTTTGGATTAGCAATCCCGCCCCCACCAGTAAGACGAGCGCCAGGGCAACTTCAGCGACGACCATGGCGCTGCGCAAACGGTTCCCGCCGGCGTTCAAGCCTGAACGGCCGCCGCCCTGTTTTAGTGCCAGGTTCAAATCGATTTTTGAAATTTGAAATGCCGGGATCAGAGCAAACACCAGCGTGGTAATGAAGGTGAGGAGCAGAGTAAAACCGAGCACCTGAAAGTCCAAAGTCAATTTAGTTGAAAGTGCGAGTCCGTCCGGAATCAATCGCTGCAAAAACGAAAAGCTCCACCAGGCGAGCACCAGGCCACCGATGGCGCCGGCCGCCGACATCAACAATCCTTCCATCAACAACTGACGGACGATGCGCATGCGGCTGGCACCCAGCGCGGCGCGCACAGCCATCTCGCGCCGCCGGCTCGCCGCCCGCGAGAGCAGCAAGTTGGCGATGTTCGCGCAAGCGATCAAAAGCACAAACCCGACGGCCACCGATAGGACCAGCAGTGGCCGGCGGACATCTCCGGCCAGCTCATCACGCAGAGGTCGTACGTAAGCGGTAATCCGACCAGCTTCGTCGGGATGATCGTGCGCGATCCGTTGTTGGATGGCGCGAACCTCTGCATTTGCCTGTTCAATGTTGACGCCCGGCTTTAGGCGCGCGACGACACTCAAATAGTGACTATTCCGCTGCGTCAGTTGTTCAGCGGTGAAGCCGATGGGCACCCACATGCCAACCTTGCTATCCAGGAACTGAAAGCCGGCCGGCATTACTCCAACCACCGTATACTTCTCGCCACTCAGTGAAAACTGGCGACCGACTATGTTCTGTTCGCCCCCATAACGTTGTTGCCAAAGGTTGTGGTTGATGATCACAACTCTGTTGGCGCCGGGTGTATCCTCTTCGTTTGTGAACGCACGCCCAAGAGCCGGTTTAATGCCAAGCAGTGGAAAGTAATTCGCCGTCACGCCAAAGGCTTCAACTTTCTCGGGCTCGCCATCGCCGGTGAGATTAAAGCTGCGCATATCCTGAGCCGCCATGTCGGCAAATGACTGGCCCTGAGTTTTCCAATCAACATAATTGGCGGGCGCCGGAGTGTTGCGTGGAAAGCCTGCGAAAGACGCGTCTTCCCAAATCATCACGAGCCGGTCAGGGTCCGCGAAAGGCAAACCTCGCAATAGCACGGCGTTGACCAGACTAAAGATGGCAGTATTGGCACCGATACCCAACGCCAGAGTTATCACCGCAATCGCTGTGAAACCGGGACGCTTCAATAAACTTCTAATGCCGTAGCGAAAATCTTTGAGCACTGTTTCCATGATTACCTCCCAGACGCGTTCCTTGTATTCCTGGATCTCCTTTTGGAGTGCGGTGACCTGTCACCGCTTTGGTCCTGGGCGGCTTGACGCCCAAAGTTTTCAGCGCTTCAGTCCAATCGTGGTCGCGACAGTCGTCGTTGCGACAGGTCGCGACAGGTCGCGACCGAACAAAGCGGTGACAGGTCACCGCACTCCAAAAGTCAGTAATAACGCCCCGCCATTACTTCATCAACGCCGAAAGTGTTCGCAGAACCTTCGGATGAAGGTCCTGCGGCGCACCGTAAAAAATCGCAGCGGTCTTTCCGGTCTTGTCGAAGACAAACATTTTTGGCACGCCACTCAAAGAGCCAAACGCGCCCACTGTCGACTCCGAACCCAAAACGAAGCGAACCGGCAAATTCATCGTTGTGGTCAACTTTCGTACTTCATCCTCCGGCGATTCAACGGCTATCGCTACAATCGCCAGGTTATTGCCGTAGCGTTGCTTAATCTTTCCCAGCCAGCCCAGCGTCGTTCGACATGGCGGACACCAGGTTGCCCAAAACTCAACCACTACAATCTTTCCCGACAACTCGGACAAAGCGAGTGGTTCGCCGTTGATATCCTGAATATTCAGACCGGGCAGCGAGGCAATTTCACTTTCGTTAACCACGGTGACCGCCTGCGTCTCCATCCCAGCCTTAGGATCGACAAGCGCTATCTCGATCATTTTCGATAGATCGCTTTTAAAACGTTCGTGGTTCGCCGCTTCGCGCCAGGGTGTGTATTTGCCCTTCGCTCCAAACCAGCCAAAGTCGTTAGGTTGTGCAAACAGCACATCGTTAACAAACACCACCGGATATTTCTCAACCCCGTACCGCTTAGCCAATCGCGACGTCCCCCAATTCTCGCTAACGAATCGCACGCGACCTTTGTAATTCCCCACCACATCCTGCATCAGCAAACTTGCCGGATCGGACAAACTTCATGTGTAAGGCCAACGCACCAGGGTCACCGTCACTGTCTCGGACGGGTTTCTTCTCGGTGCTTTTTTGGATTTGACTTGCGCGGTCGCAACATCGTTAGCAACAAATAAAACAGCCGCGAAGATGATCAGACCCTGCTTGAGGTTCGTAGTTTTCACTTTATTGTTTCTCCCTGGAAATCCAGATAACCTGGAACAACTTTGTAGATGATGACCGCAGCTCGTTTCAATTCGGCCTCGCTTTTCGCAGTCAGCGCCAACTCGAGGTAAATCAGTCCGATCGTTTGGTCGCTCGCTGCAGTAGTCAGTCGCGCCCGCAGTTCTTCTGCTCGCTTCCTGAGCTGCGTGGTAGTTTCTGCATTCGGAACGGCTACGTTCACTGTTCCGAATGCCAGCAGCGCGTCGAGATAAGTTTTCAATGCGCCTACATACCTCCGCTCGGCCTGCAGTTCACGCGCCATTTTCAAAGTCGAGTTGATCTCGATGAATCGTCTCTGCTTTGTCGCATTGCTCGGATCCTGAAAAGCCTTGATTGCGGCAGACTCGAGGGCCTCGAGCGGGACCTGAATGGGGCGAAGTTTCGGCGCCGGCTTAGGCCGTTCAAACTTCAGCTGCTGACAAAAAAGCGCAAAGTCCAGGTTTGCCCTCGCCAGGCCAAGGTAGTAAAGTCCGTCGCCAATGGTGGTATTGCGACCATAAAGGAGACCGGATTGATAGTAGGGTTGCACCTGCGTTAGAGAATATTCCGCCAGGGCCCTTACTGCTGCAGGAAGTTGAGTGTTTCCTCTAATAACCAACTGTTTTTCTCTCGCCGTTAATTCACGGCCCAGTCGCTTCCATTCAACTTCGAAGGCGGCCGCCCCTCCCTTCTCAACCTCCGATTTAGACTTCACATACGCTTCGGTCATCAATTCAATGCGGACACGCTGCAGCTGATACATTGCCTGAAAAAGGTTTCCGATTGCGAAGCCTCGTCGATTAACCTAAGTTGCGTCAGTAACTCATTAGTCCGGTCCCCGGGCAGCATGGAGTTAGTCAACAGTTTTCTTAAACTAGCGTTCTCCGCGCCGATCTGATCACCCACCTTTTGCGCGGCGCAAACCAACGGGGACATCAGGAAGAAACCAGCCAGAGCAACCGCCGACACAATCGCGCTTTGTCTTGATGGACTATTTTTCATTTGGGCCAACTCAATAGACAGCGGCTACTCGTATCGCAGCGCCACCAACGGATCGACTTTCGTCGCGCGTCGCGCCGGAATGTAGCAGGCCAGCAATGCGACCAGGGTCAAACCGACCGAGACAATCAAAAATGTGATCGTGTCAGTGGCGCTGACGCCAAACAGTAGCCCTGCCATTAACCGTGTCAGGGCAAACGCTCCGGCCAGACCGGCAGCGACACCAATGAAAGTCAGAGCCATTCCGTTGCCAATGATTAACTTCAGGACATCACTTGTCTGTGCCCCGAGCGCCATGCGGATGCCGATTTCATAAGTGCGTTGCGAAGCGACGTAGGACATAACTCCATAAATACCCACCGCCGCCAGGGTCAGGGCCAGGGCTGCGAATACCAGCAACAGCAGCATGAAAAACTTTCTGATGAGGATGGAATCGCCGATTAACTCTTCGAGCGTCGTCACATTGAAGACTGCCTGATCCTTATCCACTGCCTGGATCTCTCGCCTGATAGCGCCGATCAGTGCCGTAGGCTCATTTTGGGTTCGTACCACAATGCTGTTAAAGGACGTGGGAAACTGATTGTGCGGCAGATAGATCTGCATCGGCGGCGTCTTATCGAGGGCATACTGCGAAACATCGCTGACCGTACCGACGATCGTGCGCCACGGCTGCGGATTCTTGTCGCTGCCGGGAAATTTAATTCGCTTCCCGAGCGGATCTTCGTTGGGCCACAACTGAGCGGCCATCGTTTTATTAATCAAGGCGACATTAGGCGAATCCTTTGTGTCCTGATCAGTGATCAGTCGGCCGCTCAGCAAAGGAATCTCCATAGCCTTCAGGTAGCCCGGCGTGGTCACGTAGAGATCAACCGTAATCTCCTCGCCCCGCGGTTTGGGATGATCTTCAACTGCCAGCCCGCGCCCGTCGAAGTTGGCGCTGAGCGGCAGCACGCTGGTGGTTCCGGCAGCCTTGACTCCCGGCAACGTGGTGATTCGTTCGACGATCTCCTTGTTGAAGGCAATCACATTTTCCGGTTTAGGATACTTTGCCTGAGGCAGTCCGATATTCATCGCCAGAATGTTGTTAGGGTTGAACCCCGCATCGACGTTCCGCAGTCTTGCCACTGTTCTGATCAGGAGGCCGGCACAAACCAACAGCACCAGGGTCATGGCAATTTCTGAAATGACCAGAGCGCTTCGCAAACGATTTCGGCTAGCTGCCGGCCCTGAGCCGCGGCCGGTTTCTTTAAGAGATTCCGCCAAATTTGGCTTGGAGATCTGGAGCGCAGGGGCGAGGCCGAAGATGAAACCGGTAAGTATCGACACTCCAACCGTAAACGCGAGGCAGCGCCGGTCCATGTGAATGTCCTGAAACATTGGATTGATTTTCGAGCCCGCGGCGGCCACCACACTTGTGCCCCAGGTGGCAATCAGAAGCCCGAGTCCACCGCCGAGTAGTGCGAGCAGAAGGCTTTCGGTAAGTAACTGACGAATTAACTGGCCGCGACCGGCGCCGATCGCGGACCGAATTGTGATCTCCTTATGACGAACAGTGGCGCGGGCCAGCAGCAGGTTCGCCACGTTTGCGCAGGCGACCAACAGCACAAAGACTACTGCTCCAAAGACCATTAGCAGGGTTGGTCGAATGCTGCCGGTAATCTCTTCGGTGATCGAGACCACGGCCACGCCGTAGCCTTTGTTGGTCAGTGGATGCGCCTGCTCAAGTCGCTGGGCGATAACGCTCAGCTCGCCTTGCGCCTGATCAATCGTTATGCCGGGTTTGAGACGTGCTATGGCACGCAGATGCCGTGCGTCCCGATCTTCGTCGTCATAGTTTTCGGCTACCGGTCGATAGAATTGTCCTTCAGGGGAAACGAGTGAAGACGGTAGTGGACGAAAGTCAGGACCCATCACTCCGACGATGTTGTAAGGGCGGCCGTTGAGCATCACGGACTTGCCTACAACGTTCGGGTCACCGCCAAAACGTCGCTGCCATAATCCGTGACCGAGGATGACGACAAAGTCTTTGCCGTCCACCTGTTCTTCGGAGCTGAAGACGCGTCCCAACATGGGCGCGCCTTTCATGATCTTGAAGAAGCCATCGCCGACTTGAATGGCCGGCACTCTTTCCGCTTCGCCCTGGCCCGACATAATTGGAAACCAGCCTGTGTAAGTTGCGACGTCTTCCAGGACAGTCGTTTGGGCGCGAACGTCGGCGATATCTGTAGCGGAGACCTGATTGTGTTTCCTGAGGCTGCTTTCAGTTCTGCTGTCACCCCACACGAGCACCAGGCTACCAGGATCGTTATAAGGCACCGCCTTCAGAAGTACGGCATTGATTACGCTAAAGACGGTCGTGTTCGCGCCAATGCCGATGGCAATCGACAAGACAGCCACAGCTGTAAAGCCTGGGCTCTTGATTAGCATTCGCGCCGAGTAGCGCAGGTCGCGCAGAATCGTTTCCATCAATTCACCTCATCACTTCCTCGGATCTCAGATTTGAGATCTGAGATCTCAAATCATTCGTATCGTAGGGCCACCAGTGGGTCGACTTTCGTTGCGCGCCGCGCCGGCAAGTAACACGCAACTAGTGCTACTGCAATCAGGCCAATAAGAACGCCGGCGAAGGTCGGCAGATCAGTTGGAGTCACTCCAAAAAGCAGCGCACTCATCAAGCGCGTCAGCGCTAACGCTCCCGCCAGTCCAAGTGCTGAGCCGAACAGCGCCAGCATCATCGCGCTGCTTAAGATCAGTCGCAACACATCAACCATGCGCGCACCCAATGCCATGCGAATGCCGATCTCCTGGGTACGTTGCGCCACGGAATAGGCAGTAACGCCATAGATACCCATCGCCGCTAAAAGCAAGGCCACCACACCAAAGACGCCGAAGATCACCAGACTGAAGCGCCGCTGATCCAGTGACGAAGAGAAAATCTGATCCAGCGTCTGGAAGTCCACCGGGAGTTCAGGATTGAGCGATCTCACAGTCTGCCGCATCGACGGCACGAGAGAGGATGGAGGGACAAGCGCCCGGACTACGACAGAGAGATCAGATGAGGGTCGTCGTTGCAAGGCGTTTGCATAGACTGTGGGCCGGGGCGCAGTGTCAACACCAATATGACGCACGTCGCCGACCACACCGACCACGTGCAGCAGGCGCAAGTCTCCGTCCATGTTTCCAAATTGAATCGCCTGGCCAATCGGTTCCTCGTTTGGCCAATACTTCACCGCCAGCGACTGGCTGACAACCGCCGCGTTGGGGGCGGTCGGGAGATCGCTCTCGCTAAACGTGCGGCCTCGCAACAAGGGGATGGACATTGCGGAAAAGTAATCGGCGGTTGCCACTCGAAACTCAGCATGGCCTTCCCGCGCCGGATTGTTGTTGATAAAAAAGGTTCCGTCGGCAGCATCACCCGTTAACGGCAGTCGGTTAATACTTCCCACTGCCATCACCCCCGGAAGTTGCTTGAGGCGTTCGAGCAACTGTTGCTGAAACTGTCTTTGCCGCTCCTGATCAGGACTGAATCGAGGTTGCAGCTGCGGCGCAATCCCCTGGTCGCGCAAAAGCCGATAGGCTCTCATGAAGTCCTGTAATTCTTGTTCATCCAGGTGGGCTGAGGGCAGCGAGATTTCAGCCGCGACGGCTGTTTCCGTTTTGAATCCGGGATCTATTTGCAACAGGCGATAAAAGCTTTTTCCGAGCAGACCTGCGCCCACCAGCAAAATAAACGTCAGAGCCATCTGGGCTACGACCAGAGAATTTCGCAAGCGTTGGCTGGCTGGGCCCGATTGACCGCGACCCGCTACTCTCAAGCTTGCTTCGAGTTTCTTGCTCGAATAGCGAACCAGCGGCACGAGCCCCAGGACGACAGCGATCAGGATGGACAGTCCAATCGTGAACGTGACAGTTCTCGCATTAATGCCGACTTCTTTGACTCGCGGCAAACTTGTCTCGGTTAAAGCGAGCAATAGACTCACTGCCCAATATGAAAACAGTATGCCTAGCGCCCCACCGGTCAGACTCAGTAACAAGTTTTCGGTTATGAACTGTCGTGCCAGGCGCATCCGCGTGGCACCCAGCGCGGTCCTTACCGCGAACTCACGTTGCCTGACTGTCACTTGGGCGAGCAGGAGGTTAGCGACGTTGGCGCACGCCACCGCCAGCAGGAATCCAACGGCCCCCAGCATGATCAATAAACCACCGCGAACTTTGCCGACCATAAATTCCTGTTGTGGAATGACGGCGATATCTATCGCATCAACCTCGTTCCCGTATTGTTGCCTTAGTTGCTTATTGATACCGCTTAGCTCCGCCCGCGCTTGAGCAAGTGGGATTCCGGTTCGGAGCCGACCGACAACGCTCCAGTTGTGGGCAGAGCGCGAGATTTCGCCGGGAAATGATTTGCGAGATATCCAGACCTCGGCGTTAGTGGGAAACGCAAAACCCGCGGGCATTACCCCGATCACCGTACAACTCTTATCGAGGATTTTTAGGGGAGTGCCGGCCACATCAGCTCGTCCACCGAGCAGTCGCTGCCAAAAGCCATAACTAATGACGGCCACTGCTTCCCCGCTCTGCTCTTCCGCCGTTGTGAAGGTGCGGCCGACAAGCGCCTGAGTGCCGAGCACACGGAAGAAGTCTCCTGACACGACAAATGTCATCGCCCTAACAGGCTCGTTCGCCCCGGTCACCGTCGTTAAATCGCCACTGTATAGGGCTACGGCTTCCAGCGTGCGGCTACGTTCGCGAACGTCGACGTAGTTCGGCTCAGCAAAACTCATCTGCCTGCCCTTCTCATTGACCTCGCGAAGTTGCACGATCCGCTCTGACTGCGGATAAGGCAGTGGTTGCAGCAAGACTCCGTCGACCACGCTGAAAATTGCCGTCGACGCGCCGATACCCAGCGCAAGCGTTAAAACGGCCAGGGCGGCGAAGCCGGGACGCTTCAAGAGCGAGCGGAAACCGTAGCGAATGTCTTTGAGTAGTGTTTCCATCAGCAGTTCCATTTGAATCTCAAATTTCAGATCTCAGATCTCAAGTTCACTCGTAGCGCAGCGCCACCAGCGGATCGACTCTCGTCGCGCGACGCGCCGGGATGTAACAAGCCAGCAACGCCACCACGAAGAGCGTGCCGAGGACTAGCCCGAAAGTAGCCGGATCCGTCGCCTGAACTTCAAACAACAAACTCCGCAACAAGCGTGTAAGTCCGAATGCAGCGATAAGGCCCAACCCCATTCCTGCCAGCGCCAGCGACAGTCCTTGTTTGAGAACCATCTTCAGGATGTCAGACGACTTGGCCCCGAGCGCCATGCGCACGCCGATGTAGTGCGTTTGCTGGCTCACTGAATACGAAACAACTCCATAGATACCGATCGACGCCAGCAACAGTGCGATTCCGGCGAAGATGCTGATAAGCAGCGCCGGGAAACGCCGCATAAAGGCGGCGGGCGATGCGCCGATCAAGTCTGCCATCGAGCGCACGTTGAAGACCGCCACGTCAGGTTCCAGAGTTTGGGTTTCTTTGCGAATCGCTGCGGTCATAGCCGTTGGATCACCGTTTGTGCGAACCACCAGATTTGTTCCCACACCAGGAAATCGGCGAAACGGGTAATAGATAACCGGCTTATTCGCTTCGTCCAGCCCACCAATCTTTACATCGGCGACGACGCCAATGATGACGTCCGGCAGAGGTGTGGCGGAGTTATATAGGAGTTTCCGACCGATCGGATTGCGTCCGGGGAACACTTTGTCGGCCAGAGTCTTGCCGATCACGACTACGCCCGGGAGGAGCGTCGGTGCCCCGCTTTGCGCCTGGGTTACGGCCGGCTGAGTCGGCTGCGCCGATGAGGGACGCTGAGTCTGGTTCTGCTGACCCTGGGTCTGAGCGGCTTGAGCCTGAAAGGCCTGAAAAGCCATTGCTGCCTGTCTCTGTGCCTCGCCGTCGCGATCATCAAACGTCCGTCCAGCGATAATTGGAACTCCAAGAGTTTGGAAATAGCGCTCATCAACTGTACGGGTGTTGGCCTCAATTTCCTGGCCGGGTTGCGGAACCGGATCGCCATCGACGTAGAAACGCGTCGTGTTACCTCCCTGAAGGGGGAGAATATTAATTGTTCCGACGCTGTTGACGCCGGGCATCGACCGAACGCGGCTGCTTAGTTGTTCAAAAACACTTATTTGTTTGACGGGATCACTGTATTTAGCCGGGGGCACATTCACGGTCATCGTCAACACATTCTCAGGATTGAATCCGACGTTTGACTGCAACAAACGCAGCAGCGATTTCATCATCAGTCCGGCGCCTACTAAGAGCACCACGGACAGAGCAATCTCGGTAGTCACGAAGACACTGCGGAGTCGATGCTGAGCGCCGCCGGCACTCGTTCTACCACCTTCCTTCAGTACCTCATTCAGGTCGGGCTTCGACGATTGGATTGCCGGCGCCAGACCAAAGATGATCCCGGTCAGTAGTGAAAGAACAAAAGAGAAGGCCAGGATCCCTGAATCGATACGAAGCGATTTTAGAAACGGCAGCGCATTGAGCTGGGAGTCCGGCAGCGTCGCCACCAGAGCGTCGACTCCCCAATAGGCAATCAACAGCCCTACTCCTCCACCTACTAACGCGAGCAAGATCGATTCTGTTAATAGTTGGCGGACAACACGCCAACGGTTGGCTCCGAGTGCGGCGCGAATAGCAACTTCCTTCTGCCGTGTAAGCGACCGGGTGAGCAACAAACTTGCGACGTTGGCACAGGCAATTAGAAGCACAAACCCTACGGCTGCCAGCAGCACCAGCAGCACCGGTTTCACCTGGCCGATTACCTCTTCCTGAAGCGGAACCAGGTTGACAAGCGTTCCGGCATGCGACTGGTTGTGTTCCTGCTCGATGCGCTTGGCAATGACGCTCAATTCCGACTGCGCCTGCGCTTCGGTGATCCCTGGCTTTAGTCTTCCAATGAGATTCGTCCCGTGCATGAAGCGTCTGGTGAGTTGGCTATCTGTAGGTTGATAGGGCTGCCAAAGGTCTGCGTTTCTAAGTGCGAACTGAAAGCTGGCAGGAAGCACACCTACTACGGTGTAACTGATGTCATTGATCGTGAGGGACTGGCCAATTATCCCGGGATCGCCGCCAAACCTGCGCTCCCACATGCCATAGGTCAGTACAACCACGCGCGCTGCGCCCTGCTTGTCTTCGCCTGATTGAAAGGTGCGGCCAAGGTAAGGCTCTACTCCGAGCACGGAAAAGAAGTTTGCCGAAGCTGAAGGAGCAAAGACACGTTCGGGCTCGCCCCGCCCGCTCATAATTCCCGTTCCGCCGGTATAGGCCGCTAACCCCTCGAACACCTCGTTCTTTTGGTAGTCCTGATAATCCGGATAAGAGAATTCACGCTTCGAGAACGCCTTTTGCGGCGTTTTCTCCCAGATGTGATAGAGGCTCTCGGGTGATTTGTAGGGAAGCCCGCGAAGCAGGCCGGCATTAACGACCGTGAAAATCGCAGTGCTGGCACCGATGCCCAGGGCGAGCGTCATAACCGTGATTAAAGTGAAGCCGGGCTTCTTCTTCATGGTGCGAACGGCATAGCGCAGGTCTTGTAGTAACGATTTCATCGTCTCTCCTTATTTCAGATCTCAAATTTGAGATCTCACTTCTCAAACTACTCATAACGAAGCGCCACCAACGGATCGACTTTCGTCGCCCGACGCGCCGGGATGTAACAAGCGATCAACGCCGTAACCAGTAGACAGAGTGAAACTGTTACAAACGTCACCCAATCAGTTGGCTTGACCGCGAAAAGCAAGCTCGTCATCAATCGCGTCAGCGCCAGAGCGCCAACGACTCCCAGGCCAATACCCACCAGCGCCAGCGCCATTCCGCTCACCAAAACGAGTCTCATCACATCGCCCATCTGCGCTCCCAGGGCCATCCGAATACCTATCTCCTGCGTGCGCTGGGTAACGTAGTAAGCGGTCACACCGTAGATTCCAATCATCGCCAGAAGCAGAGCGACGCCGGCAAACGCGCTTAACAACAACATCGACATTCGTTGTTGCGACACTGAAGTCGCGAGGACGTCGTTCATAGTCTTCACGTTAAAAACGGGTATGCCTTTATCGATTGAACGAACTGCGTTGCGAGCCGCCGCAACTGTGTCTCGGGGATCGCCAGTGGTGCGAATTACGAGAGACATGCCGCTCCAGCCGGAGTCCTGCGCATAAGGCACGTACATTTGCCGACTGGGTTCAGCATCCAGCGACGGCGTGGTGTCGCGGACTACGCCCACGATCTCACGAGGAAAGGTTTCGTCGCGCCAGATTGTGATGCGCTTGCCCAGCGGGCTTTGTCCGGGCCAAAGTTGACTGGCCATCGTCTCATTAACGATTACTACTTTCGTAGTTTGTTCATTGTCCTGATCGTTGAAGGCTCTGCCGGCGAGCAGAGGTATTTGCAAGGTCTGAAAATATGCGGGCGTGATCACCAAGTAAGTCGCGTTAACGGATTCTTCCGGAGAAGCCGGCCGCCCCTCACGAATGTAGGAGCGCCCGACATTGAAGGTGTCGCCCCCCAGTGGCAAGCTCAACACCGCGGCGCTGGATTGGACGCCGGGTAGTGTCTTTAAACCTTCGAGTGTCTGTTTGAGTACCTGAACCCGCGGCTCACCTTTCGGATACTTCGACGATGGCATTGAGACGCGCATTGTGAGCACATTGTCCGGAGTGAAACCCGGGCTGACCTCACGGAGTCGCATGAAACTCTTTATCAACAGCCCGGCACCGACCAGCAGCATGAACGAAAGAGCAATCTCCGAAACCATCATCAGGCTGCGCAGTCGCTTATTACGTGAACCGCCCGAACCTTTGCCTCCGCCTTCTTTTAGTCCGCCGTTTAAATCAATGCGCGACGCCTGAAGCGCCGGCGCCAGACCAAAGAGAATTCCCGTAATGACCGTAAGTCCAAGCGTGAATGCGAACACTCGGAAGTCCGGTTTAATCTCGTCGAAGCGAGGCGTGTTTGCGGGACTAATCGAGACAAGCAGTTTAGTCAGCCAAACGCTTAGCAGCAGTCCAATCGCGCCGCCAATCACTGACAGCAGCACACTCTCCGTTAAAAGTTGGCGAATAACGCGCCACCGACTAGCGCCAAGCGCAGCGCGCACTGCAATCTCCTTTTGCCGGCCAGTGGCGCGGGCCAGCATTAGGTTCGCAACATTCGCACAGGCGATGAGCAACACAAATGCGACTGCGCCCAGCAGGATCAGCAACGACTTTCGCATTGAGCCGACCATTCGCTCCTGCAAATTGATCACGCGCGCGCTCCAACCGCTATTCGTATCGACGTAGTTTTGCGCCAGTCGCTGGTTGATTGTGTCGAGTGAGGCCTGCGCCTGCGCGATTGGTACGCCAGGTTTGAGACGAGCAACCACTAAGAAGAAACGGTTATCACGCCGCTGGGCCGCCGCATCTATCGGATAAGGCACCCAAAGTTCTGACTGCTCCGGATAATCGAAACCAGCGGGCATAACGCCAACGATCGTTGAGCTCTCGCCGGAGATCGTCACTGTAGTACCGATCACATTCGGATTCCCGCCAAAGCGTCGCTGCCAAAGTCCGTAGCTCAAAACCACAACCTGATCGCGGCCTTTCTGCGAGTCATCCGCTTGTAGCGTACGGCCGACCAAAGCCGCGGCACCAAATAACGGAAAGAAATCCGTGGTGACACCCGCCCCGCGCACACGCTCGGTTTCGTCGCCACTGGTAAGCAATGAACCACCGAACACAAAACCAGCGAGCTGATCGAATACCTGGTTCTGACTTTGCCAGTCTGCGAAGTCAGGTATCGACAGGTTGCTTTGCGTGATGCCCTTCGCCGGATTTATTCCTTCGAGTACCACGATTCGATCCGCGTCGGGATAGGAGAGCGGCTTCAGCAGAACTGAGTTCACCGTGCTGAACATCGCGCTGTTGGCTCCGATACCAAGCGCCAGCGTGATCACTGCGATGACTGTGAAGCCCGGATGCTTTAGTAACGATCGAAAGCCGTAACGAATGTCTTTAAATAGTGTTTCCATATCAACCTCTGCCTTTTGAGATCTCAAATTTCAGATCTCAGATCTCAAACTTATTCGTACCGCAGCGCTACCAGTGGATCCACCTTGGTCGCCCGGCGCGCTGGGATGTAACACGCAACGAGGGCGACGACGAGGATTGTTAGTGGTACGACGATCAACGTCGCCGCGTCAGTCGGTGTTACCCCAAACAGCAACGTTGTCATCAAGCGCGTCAGCGCGAAGGCCGCGGCCAAACCGATAGCGACGCCCAGCAACGCCAGCGCCATACCGTCTTTAAGAATCAGTTTCAGCACCTGGCTCGTTCGCGCGCCCAGGGCCATGCGCACACCAATCTCATGCGAGCGTTGGGTAACGGAATAAGCCATTACCCCGTAGATACCGACTGTCGCCAGCATCAACGCCAAACCGGCAAAGAGCCCGACCACCAGCATCGAAAAACGTTGCTGCGCCACCGAAGCGCTAAACACCTGCGCCATGGTTTGGACATGAGTAACGGGAACGTCCTTATCAATCGCGCGCATCTGTTCACGCACGCTGCTCGCGATGGCGAGTGGGTCTCCAGTCGTTCGGACCAACATCGTCATTACCGGGCTGGGCGCTTGCAGGTGCGGCATATACATGGCCGGTCGCGTGCGGGCATCGAGCGTCGTTTGCTTAATGTTGCCAACCACGCCAACGATTTCGCGCGGCTCTTTCTCAAAGCCCACCGTGAAGCGTTTGCCCAACGGATTTTCATTCGGCCAAACACTCTGCGCGAACGCGTCGTTTACGATGATTACTCCCGGCGTGTCTTTCCATCCTGCGAACTGAATTGCCTTCCCTTCAATAACGGAATCTGCATGGTCACAAAGTAGTCCGGCGTGACAATTGTGTAGTCAGCTTCCGGCCGCTCTGCACCGGAAAGCGATTCCCTACCTGGAAGAATTACGTCGGTACTCTCAAACGCGCCGGTCAGCGGCAGGGACAGTACGGCGCTTGCGCCCTCGACTCCAGGCAAAGCCTTCACTCGATCTGTAAGTTGTTGAAAGAATGCAGTCTGTTCTTCCTTTTTCGCGTATCTAGAGGGCGGGAGATTGGGTAGTTGAATATCCATAGTCAGAACGTTGGCTGGATTAAATCCGGGCTTAACATCCGACAAACGGATGAAGCTCTTTATCAATAGAGTGGCGCTAACTAATAAGACGAGTGCCATTGCCACCTCTGACACCACCAAAAGGCTGCGGAGGCGACTCTGGCGCAGGCCTGAGGTTGTGCCCCGCAAGCCTTCTTTCAGTGACTCGTTGAGATCGAGTTTCGACGCCTGCAATGCGGGAGCGAGGCCAAAGACCAGACCGGTTACGCATGAGATAAGCAAGGTAAAGACGAGTATCCGGGAATCAACGCTCACTTCATGTATGCGCGGCACATCCGCGGGGATCAGCGACACGAGCAAAGAATTTCCCCAGACGGCGAGCAAGAGCCCGAGTAATCCGCCCGTCAGCGACAACAGCAGACTCTCGGTAAGCAACTGACGGATTATTCTCAGCCTGCCGGCGCCGAGAGCGGCGCGAATGGCGATTTCCTTCTGCCGCGAGGTAGCACGCGCGAGCAACAAGTTAGCGATGTTGGCGCAGGCAATCAGTAAGACGAACGCGACCGTGGCCAGCAGTACGATCAGTAACTTTCGAATCTTGCCCACCATCTGCTGGTGCAGCGGGACCAGGTTGATCGTGTAACCGATAGTTCCGAGTGGCAGGTTCTGTTGCAGTGCGCGCAATTCCGTCTCGGCCTGTTGAGGAGAGACGCCGCGCTTGAGTCGACCGATAAGGGCCAGGTTTAGATTTCCCTGTCGTTGTCTGTCCTCGTCGGTTAAGGCGAGGGGCATCCAGATGTCGTTGTCTAAAGCGAACTGAAGGCCCGGAATCATATTGGCGCCGCCGGGAAACTGAAACCCGCGCGGCATTACGCCAACCACCATTACACTCTGACCGGTGAGGGTAAGCGTTTTGCCAATCGCATTTTTATCGCCGGCGAAATGCCTCTGCCAGAGTTCATGACTAATGATCGCCACCGGCGCGCGGTTTGGCAGATCCTCTTCAGGCGTAAACGCGCGGCCAAGAGCCGGACTGACCCCTACCGCAGCGAAGAAATCGGCGGAGACTCGCGCCCCGCGTAACAGTTCAGGTTCGCCGCCTCCCGTCAATTGCCAACTCCATGATCGGAAGGCCGATAGGTTTTCCAGCGTGTGATTCTGCTCTCGCAGGCTTACGAAGTTTCCGGAAGAGCCCGGCAACTGATCAGCAGTCAGCGCCATCTTCGGCAAAAACCCCCAGAGCATGACGACGCGTTCGGGGTCTTTGAATGGCAGTGGTCGCAGCAGCGTCGCATTCACAACGCTGAAGATCGCTGTGTTGGCGCCGATCCCGAGCGCCAGCGTGATCACCGACAGGGCAAGAAAACCCGGACGCTTCAGCAGACTTCTAATGGCATAGCGAATGTCGTTGATTACTGTTTCCATGCAACTCCTTTGAGTGCGGTGACCTGTCACCGCTTTGGTCGTGCCGCCGCGAGACGCTCGTCGAAACTCAAATTGGGCTCACGGATCGGTACAGGTCACCGCACTCAAAACTTACTCGTACCGCAGCGCTATCAACGGATCCACCTTCGTCGCCCGCCGCGCAGGCAAGTAGCTCGCGAGCAGCGCGATCGCGGTTAGACCGAGCGGTACCGACGTAAATATCGCGGCATCGGTTGGCGTCACCCCGAATAGCAGACTCGACATCAAACGAGTCAACGCAAAGGCGCCGCCCAGTCCAAGAATGACTCCGATCACTGCTAACAATGCTCCCTGCCCGAGAACCAGCTGCAACACATTTCGCCTTTGTGCTCCGAGCGCGATCCTGATTCCTATTTCATGCGTGCGCTGCGTGACCGAATAAGAAATAACACCGTAAATGCCGACGCAGGCCAGGATCAGCGCAACCGCCGCGAAGAGAGCGATCAGCGTGGTGCGAAAGCGCGGTGGCGCCATCGCGGTTGCAATGCGCTGCTCCATGGTGCTCACTTTTGTCACCGGCAGGCTGGAATCAAGCTTGCTTACTTCGTTGCGTACGGCCGTGGTTAGACTTACTGGATCCGCCAGATCAGTTTTTAGAATTAATGCGAATCCGAAGATCGGCGCCTGCTGGATGGGCTGATAAATTGCGGGCTGCACGTCGTCTGCCAAACCGTTGTATTTAACGTCGCCGACCACACCGACTATCTGAGTCCAATCCGGCTTAACGGGTGCTAAGGTTGAGGCGTTTGCCGACCGGGTCCTCGCCGGGAAAGAAGCGGCGTCGCAGCGTCTCATTGATCAGGATGACCCGCGGCGAGTCGCTCGAATCTGAACTGGTAAAAGTACGACCGGCACGTAGCGGAATGCCGAGCGCCTGAAAATACTCAGGACTGACCAGATTGAAGTAAGCGATTTGTGGGACGTCTTTGACGGGAGTTCTTCCCTCCACAATAAAGTCGCTCGAAAACTCCGGCTCGTCAGGTGGCAGGCTATTCGTGAGTGCCGCCACTTGCACGCCAGGTAAGTTTCTTGTTTGCTCAATAAGGCGCGAGTTGAGTTCGCGGACCGCCTCGGGCTTTTCATAGCGCTGACCGCGCAGCGACATTTGCATTGTCAGTACGCGCTCTGGATTGATACCCAGGTCAACTTGTTGCAATCGCCAAAGGCTTTTGATTAGTAGCCCGGCTCCGGTTAATAGCATCACCGCGAGAGCAAGCTCAGCGATTACGAGCAGGCTACGCCCGCGTCGGCGGCCGGCGCTTTCGGTGCTGCCTCGGCTGCCATCCCGGAGTACTTCGTTAAGATTTAAACGGGAGCCTTGCCACGCCGGCACCAAACCAAAAGCAAGACCTGTTACTAAGTGAGACAATGCCCGTCCACAGGAGCACTAATCCGTCTATCTTGATCTGATCTACGCGTGGAAGGTTATCGGGGGCAAACCGGACCAGCGCCGAAACGCCCCAGAACGCACAGAGCGTCCCGAACGCGCCACCGGCGATGGCCAGCAACAAACTCTCCGTCAGAAGTCGCCTGATAATCCGACCGCGGCTGGCGCCGAGTGCGGTGCGAATGGAAATTTCTCTGAGCCGCGACGCTCGCCCTCACGAGCGTTAGATTTGCGACATTGACTGCCGCAATTAACAACACCAACGTGACAGCCACGAAAAGTGCAATCAGAGCGGGACGCGAGTCACCGAAAATGAACTCGTTAACCGGTAGAACATTAAAATCGAGATTGTAGTTCTCGAGGCTCGACTTGATGGTCAACGACTCAGCGCGCGCTTGCTGAACCTGAACCCCAGGCTTCAAGCGACCCACACCCGTGAGGAAGTAAGGCCCTCGTCTGGTTGGCGGTTCGAGCTGCATCGCTCGCCACAAATCAATCTCTCTACTCGGAAAATCCAGACCAGCAGGCATCACACCGATAATGGTTGTACTGATGCCACTAAGATTGACGCGACGTCCAACCACCTGTTTGTCCGCGCCAAAGTGGGAGCGCCAAAAACGATCACTGATCAGGATGGTGCGCTCGGCCCCCACCTGCTCATCGGCGGTCTGGAAATCGCGTCCTAGTTGCGGCACTGCGCCCAGTAACGAAAGAAGGTTTGCTGTAACGCCGATACCTCGCAACTGCTCGGGAACTTCGCCGCTGGTGTAATTAAAGGTTCCAAGTTGAAACGCGCCGATGCTTTCAAAAGACCGGCTCTGCGCGCGCCAGTCCTGGAGGTCGGTAACGGCAAGCGGGGTGCGATCGCCTCCGGCCGCTTCAGCTCCGTTGTTCCAGACCATAACCACACGATTGGGGTCTTTGAATGGCAAGGGTCGCAACAACACAGCATTGACCACTGAAAAGATTGCGGTGTTCGCGCCGATCCCCAGCGCCAGGGTGATAATCGCCACCAGCGTGAAGCCAGGTTGCTTAAGCAACATTCGCGCGCCGTAACGTACGTCTTGCCATAAACCGCTCATTTGTTGTTCCTCTCCTTTTTAAGATCTCAAATTTCAGATCTCAGATCTCAAACTCACTCGTAACGCAGTGCAACCAACGGATCGACTTTCGTCGCTCGTCGCGCCGGCAGGTAACAAGCGAAGAAGGCAACTCCGGCCAACAACGCGGCGACGATCGAAAACGTGCGCGGGTCAGTCGCGCTCACTTCGAACAGCATGCTCGAAAGCAAACGCGTCAGAGCGAACGCCGCACCTAATCCGATCACAATACCGATTAACGTGACGCGCATTCCCTGACCCAGCACCATCCTGAGCACATCAGACGCGCGCGCGCCCAGGGCCATACGGATGCCAATCTCCTGGGTGCGCTCGCTCACCGAAAATGATATGACTCCATAAATTCCCACCATCGCGAGCGTCAACGCGATTGCCGATAAAGATCCCAACAGCAACATGATGAATCTGCGTTGCGCCACCGAGGTGCGCAACAGATTCTCCATGGGCTGGATCGCGTAGACCGGCTGGGCCCTATCGATCTCCGCCAGTTCCTTTCGCACCGCGGAGCTGAGACTCGCGGCGTCCCCTTTCGCCTTAATTACAAAACCCATACGCGGCCATGATTCGAGATCTTGCCGATAGGCAATAAAGGCGGTGGGAACAGGCGGTTCGCTGAGGCTTGCATGCCGGATGTCACTGACAACTCCGACGATCGTTCGCCACGCAGTATCTTTTGTGCTCTCACCGATTCCCAGGCGCTTACCGACGGGATCTTCGTTTGGCCAATACTGTCGCGCCATCGTTTCGTTGATTACGATCACCGGCTCGGTGGTTTCGACATCGGTCGCATTCAAGCCGCGTCCGCGTTTGATTGGTATTTCCAGGGTTGAGAAATAGTTGGGACTGACTATCTGAAAATCCATGGTGACGTTTTCGTCGGCTTTGGGAACTGGACGTCCCTCGACGCGAAAGCCGCGATTCATACTGGAACCGGTGAGGGGCAGATTCATTACCATCCCTGCGGATTCAACGCCGGGCAAAGTCTGCAGACGTTCGAGTACGTTGGTGTAGAAGGTCGCCCGGCTTTTGGAATCCGGATACTTCTTATTCGAGGGAGCGATCTTCGCGGTCAGCACGCGGTCCGGGTTAAAGCCAGGATTGATTTCCGTCACTCGAACATAGCTGAGGGCCAGCAAGGCCGCGCCGACAAGCAGCACCTGGGCCAGGGCAATCTCGGTAACGACCAGAATGTTGCGCGCGCCTCTGCGCTGTCGTCCTTCGCTCGCCTTCGTGCCCCCTTCTTTCAGCGACGTATTGAGGTTTGTTCGGGTAGCCTGAAATGCTGGTAACAGACCAAAGCCGAGTCCGGTGAGTAGCGAAACTAGTAGCGTGAATCCTAACAACCTGAAGTCAACGCTGGCTTCGTTTAGCCTGGGAATGTCGCCGGGACTAAGTTTGACGAACACGGCGACCGCCCACATTGAAACGAGCAAGCCTGCAAGGCCACCCACAACGCTGAGCAGCAAACTCTCAGTAAGCAGTTGTCTGATTAAACGGAAACGACTGGCGCCCACCGCCGCGCGAATAGCAATCTCGCGATCTCTTTGCGTAGCGCGAGCCAGCATCAGGTTGGCTACGTTCGTGCAGGCGATAAGCAAAACAAAAACGACTGCGCCGAGCAGGATGAACAACATGGACCGCACGTCGCCAACAACCTGGGTGTGCAGAGGCACTACGTTTGAGCCGAGCCCGGCATTCGTTTTAGGAAAGTCCTGCTCCAGCCTGCGCGTGATAGCGGCAATGTCCGATTGCGCTTGCGAGATAGTGACGCCGGGCTTGAGCCTGCCAATCACGCTGATGAAATGCGCGTCGCGTTCGTGGACCCAATCGTTCGCAGGCACTTGCGAGATCAAACTCATGGGAACTGCGCCGCGGTTACGACCGAGCACCCAAAGGTCCGAGCGCGAAGGAAACTGAAAGCCGCGGCCCATCACGCCCTACGATGGTGTGGGGCGTTTCGTCTATCGTGATGTTGCGGCCGATCACGTTTCGGTCAGCGCCAAACCTGCGTTTCCATAAGCCGTCGCTGATCAGCACCACATGGCGATCCTGATGTTCATCGTCGTCAGTTTGAAACGTCCGGCCGAGTTGAGCGGTGACGCCAAGCACGCTCATCAGATTTGACGTGATAGTGGCGCCGTCAATTCGATCGGGCTCGCCGTCGCTCGTAAGATTGAAGTTTGCATGGAACGTCGCGGCCAGATCCTCGAACGCCTTGTTCTGGGCCTTCCAGTCGACAAAGTTGCCGGGCGCCACCGAGCGTTGGTCAGTTCCCGGCATCGTTTCCCAAAGCGTCATCAGCCGATCCGGTTCGGCATATGGCAGGGGTCGCAACACTACCGCGTTAACTACGCTAAAGATCGCTGTATTCGCTCCTATGCCGAGGGCGAGCGTGATAATCGCCACCAGCGTAAAACCCGGACGCTTTAGTAAGCCGCGTAGGCCGTAGCGAATGTCTTTGATAAGTGTTTCCATGATAAGTCCTTTGGCGTGCGGTGACTTGTCACCGCTTTGATCGGTCGCGACCTGTCGCGACTGCTGTTCGCCCGAGACTCCTGTCGCGTTTGGGCGTCAAGCCGCCCAAGACTAAAGCGGTGACAGGTCACCGCACTCGAAAAACTCACTCGTATCGCAACGCAACCAGTGGATCTACTTTCGTTGCCCGCCGAGCGGGGATATAGCTCGCGAGAATTGCCGCGCCCAGCAAGACCAACGTAGCCGCACTGAAACTGATCCAGTCCGTCGGCTTCACCTCAAACAGCAGGCTGACGATTACTCTTGCGAGTCCCAATGAAATCGCGAGACCGACAGCTACACCTGCCAGTGCGAGGACAATTCCCTGTCTCAACACCAACCTCACGACGTCTTGTCGCGTCGCACCGAGCGCCATGCGAATTCCGATCTCCTGAGTTCGCTGCGAAACGGTGTAAGAGATCAATCCGTAAACGCCGGTCACGGTCAGCACCAACCCTATTGCGCCAAAAAGCGCGAAGAGAAAAGTGTAGAAGCGCGGCTGGGCTACGGTTTCGGAAATGGCTTCCGGCAAGGGCTGCACATTGGTGAGGGTCACGCTTTTGTCAACGGCACGTATTTGCTCACGAAAGGCAGGCGCTAGATTTGCCGGATCTCCCGGAGTGCGTACTAGAAAATTGCCCCAACCCCAACTATTTTGCTGATAGGGCAGGTAGATCTCTGGATTTGCGGCGACAGTCAAATCGCTGTGGTGCACATTTCCGACGACGCCGACGATCTCCCACTGTTCGGGATCACCTTCGTTCTGGTTGGCACCGATATGCGAGATGCGTTTCCCGATCGGCTCTTCACTGGAAAAATATTGTTGCGCCAGGGCCTGGTTGATGATGGCTGCGCCGGTGCCGCCTCGTCTGTCCTGTTCGTTGAAGTAGCGCCCTTTGATGAGAGGTATCTTCATTGCCTGGAAGTATTCCGGCGTCACACTACGATTGTTGGCGCCGGGTTCATCCCCAGGTGCAGGCTCGGGCCTACCAACAATGCGAAAATCAGATCCGACATTGCCGCCACTGAATGGCATGGGCGCAACAAAGGCGACGCTTTCCACGCCCGGTAATGCTTTCAGTCTCTCCAATGTCTGATTGACGTAGAGCACGCAGGCCTCGGGCTTGTCATAAACGTTACTGGTTAAACTGATCCGACCGGTTAGAACATTCTTTGGATCAAACCCTGGCGGCACGTTTACCAGATGCGCAAAGCTGCGAATCATCAAGCCCGCGCCAACCAGCAGGATCAGGCTGAGCGCAACTTCCGAAACCACCAGGGAGTCGCGCCAAAGGCGCAAGCCGCGACCGCTGGTGGCCGATTTTGATCCTGACTTTAAGGCAGAATTAACGTCTAGCCGTGAGGCTTGCAGAGTCGGCACCAGACTGAAAAGCAATCCCGTTAACACTGAAATTGCGAGCGTGAAGATCAGAACGCGAGCATCGATATGCACTTCGTCCAGCCTGGGCAATTGCTCAGCGCCGTAGTACTTGATCGCCCCTAATCCCCAAACGGTGAGGAGCAGGCCCACGGCTCCCGAAAGCAACGAAAGCAAGCTGCTCTCGGTCATCAATTGACGAGCAATACGCCAGCGTCCGGCGCCAAGCGCAGCTCGGATCGCGATCTCTTTGTGTCGCGAACTGGCTCGCACCAGCAGTAGATTTGCCATGTTGGTGCAGGCGATCAGGAGAATAAAGCCAACCGCGCCCAACAGCAGCCACAAGGCGCGGCGCACATCCTTGCCGACAATCTGTTCGTCAGCTCTAACCAGGTAAGCCGTTGTATTGCGGTCTCCCGGATACTCCTGCTCTAGATTAGCGGCCACCGTTGTCAGCTCTGTCTGCGCTTGTTGGATACCTATTCCGGGTTTCAGCCGCCCCACAGTTAACAGAACCTGCGCGCCGCGTTCCGTGAGATTTCCTCCCTCACCCGCGACCGTGGTCCACAATTCTGCGTCCTTCGCCGACAAGGGAAACTCAAAGCCCGCCGGCAGGATTCCGACGATCGTGTGTGGTTTGCCATTCAAAGATAGTTGTTGACGTAGAGCGTTTTCATTGCCTCCGAATCTGGTTTGCCAAAAGTTGTAACTGATAATTACGACCGGCTGGCTACCGCGCTGTTCTTCTTCAACTTGAAAGTTGCGACCGCGCAGCGGCGCCACTCTTAGCATTGGAAAGAAGTTGGCAGTAACTCGCATTCCCTGGATGCGTTCGGCCTCTCCCTGCTGGATGAGATTGAAACCGTTGGGCTTGTAGCCCGCTATGTCTTCGAAGCTTTGGGTTCGCGCGCGCCACTCCTGAAGATTCAGATAGGAAACAAAACCCTCGGTGCGTTTGTCCTTCGAGGATCTCCAAAGCGCAACTACACGATCCGGCTCCGTCATCCGTGGCGGACTCAGGACGACAGCATTGATGATGCTGAAGATGGTTGTGTTCGCGCCGATGCTGAGCGCCAGAGTGATGATCGCAATCAGCGTAAACCCCGGGCGCTTCAGCAAGCTGCGGGCTCCGTACCGAATGTCCTTTATTAGTGTTTCCATTGAGGCGACTCCCTCTCAGCGACAACTCCCGAATTCAAAATTTGAGATCTGAGATTTGAGATCTCAAATCCCGCGAGCCACTCGACAGCGCAGTACAAACTGCAATCCGAAATCACTATTCATATCTGAGCGCAATCAACGGATTTACTCGCGACGCCTTTCGCGCCGGAAGATATCCGGCCGAAGCAGCCACTAACGTCAGTGACACGACCGCAGTTGACAGCGTTACAGGATCGGCTGGATTTATTCCGAAAAGCTGACTCGCGATCAGGTGGGCCGCACCCCATGCCGCCGGGATACCAACAACCAGGCCGATGCCAACCAACAGCAAACTTTCTTTCAGGACCATCCAGATAATGTCTTGCCGCTCGGCGCCGAGGGCCATGCGAATGCCAATTTCGTTGGTACGACGAACTACCGCGTGGGCCATGATTCCGTACAAACCAACGCAAGAGAGCAACAGACCCAACAACCCAAAGAAGCTCACTAGTTGTGCGATTAATTTTTCCTGCTTGAGAGACTCGTCGGTTTGCAATCGCAGGCTGGTGATATTGCCGATCGGGAGTTTGTCGTTAACCTGGGCGATCGCGGAGCGCACTGTGCCGGACAGACTCAGTGGATCTCCCACCGTGCGCATCTCAAAGACGTTGTTGAAGGTCTGTTGGTCCTGAACCTGCAGAATGGGACGAAACACTGCCCGCTCAGCCTCCGTCTTGGCGCTATTGTATTTTGAGTCTCCCAGCACGCCGATAATTTCGAAATCGTTTTTGTCGGAGTCCTCTTCGAAGGTGGCGCGGCGGCCGATCGGGTTTTCATCGTGGAAAAACGACTTCACAAAAGCCTGATTAACCACCGCCACTTTCTGTGAAGTGGGTGTGTCTTGCGGGCCAATGTCGCGACCCATCAACAGCGGCACGCCGAGCGTCTCCGAAAAATTCGGGCCGATCTGGATGTCATCCACCGTCGTGTCTTCATCCTTAGCTGGAGTGTAGCCACGAACAGTTATCGTGCTGTTTGTGCTGGTGCCCTGCATTGGGCTGTAACTGGCGAGGGTGACCGAACTGACGTTTGGCAGCGCGCTCAGGCGTTCATGAAGTTGACGGTAAACTCCGCTCAGTTCATTTGGTTTATAGCCGGCCAGACGCATATCAACGCTCACGAGCAACACATTCTCGCGATTGAAACCAAGGTTCTCCTGTTGAAGTTTGATTAGACTACGAGCAAATAAACCCGCACCGACTAACAAGATTAGCGATAGGGCTACCTGCGTAACCACCAGGGCCGAGCCCAAATTGAAACGGCTCTTGCGTCCCTGGCTGGATTTTTCTTTCAGTGCCGTAGTGAGGTCAGTGCTGGTAGCTCGCAGAGCGGGAGCGATTCCAAAAAGCACGCCCGAGACGAGCGAAATGCCGAGCGTGAACAACAATATCGAGGCATCGGGCTTAACATCCAGCGGCGTAGTTGCCGCCAGCCGGCTGACTAACAAGCTGACGCCCCACTGCGCCAGGATAATTCCTGCGACTCCTCCGATTGTGGCAAGGAGCAAGCTTTCAGTTAGCAGTTGACGAACCAGTCGGCCGCGACTCGCGCCCAACGCTTGCCGCAGTGAAATCTCCGCTTGCCTGGCAGCAGCGCGTGACAACAAAAGATTCCCAACATTCGCGCAGGCAATTAAGAGCACCAGCGCAACTATCACCATCAACATGCGCAAGGCTTGCGAGTAAAAGAAACGAAGGCCAGAAAGCCCGCGCGCACCGGACGCCAGCGTGACGTAGCTGTTTTGAATCGCCAACCGGTTTTCATCATTGAGTTGACTGCCGGCACGCTCGGTGAGGTATTGCCGCAGCTCAACGTTGGCCGCTGCCTGCGCCTGGGACAGTTGAACGCCCGGTTTTAGCCGGCCGATCATATTCAACCAATAGACGTTTTTGTCATCGAGGTATGACTTACGCAATTCAATCTGCGGTTGAAATACAAGTGGCATCCAGAAGTCTGGTGAACGTCGCACGCGCACGCCGAAAAACTCAGGAGGCATTACCCCGACGATCGTGAAGGCGGTGCCGTTCAGCAGTAGGTTCTTTCCAACTATCTGCGGATCACTGTTCAGCTTTTGTTGCCAGTAGCCGTTGCTGATAACAGCCGCAGGTTGCGCTGCCGGAAGATCGTCCTCGTTTGTCAGAACCCGACCCTGCAGGGCGTTAACTCCGAGCACCGCAAAATAATTTCCCGAAACAAGATGGGCCGATGCACGCTCCACTGCCTGCCCCGCCTGCGCCTCAGGTCGCCTGACACTGATCCGGCTTTCGCCACCACGGAAGGCGCTCAACTCCTGGAAAGAAGAATCGTGCTCACGGAAGTAACGGTAGGCTGCATAGGAAAACCGCTCGGTGCGTCCGGCGGGGATATCGCCTTCGTCGAGCGTGCTTGTTCCTTCATTTGTACGGTCGTTGAACAAAACCAGCTCCTCAGGCTTAGGTACCGGCAACGGTTTTAGAACTACGGCGTTGAGCAAGGTGAAGATCGCCGTATTGGCGCCGATACCCAGTGCCAGGATCACCAGCGCAACTGCGGTGAAAGCCGGCCGCTTAATTAAGCCGCGAAATCCGTAGCGAATGTCTTTTAGTAATGTTTCCATAATTACTCCTTGGTTTCTGGATCTCAAATTTCAGGATCTCAGGACTCAGTACTGAGTCCCTCATTCGTAACGCAGCGACACAACCGGATCGACTTTCGTTGCGCGCCGTCCAGGCACGTAACAGGCAACCAGAGCCACGCCAGTTAGCAGCACGGCAATAGCAGCGAACGTCACCGGATCAGTCGGCTCGACGCCGAACAGCATGCTCGCCATCAAGCGTGTCAAACCAAAGGCTCCGATCAGCCCACAAACGACACCTATGAATGCGAGCATCATTCCCTGCCCGATGACCATGCGAAACACATCGCGTGGCTGCGCGCCAATTGCCATCCGGATGCCGATCTCGTGTGTGCGCTGCGTAACCGTGTAAGACATCACGCCATATATGCCGACTACGGCCAGCACCAGCGCCAGGCCGGCAAAGATGCTGAGCAAGGTCAGATTCAAACGCTCAGGAGCTACCGACTCGGAGCGTATGTCGTCCATCGTGCGCACGCTGTAAATAGGTTGATCCGGATCGATCGCTTTGACTTGTTGCCGTACGGCGGCAATCAACTGGTTGGGATCGCCGGCGGCTTTGAGAATTACTGTCATGCCGCCGCTGGGAATTTGCGCAAAGGGAAAGTAGCCCTGGACGCGTTTTGAGTCAGTACCCAGCCCCTCCATTTTCACCCGGCCCACCACGCCCAGTACGGTAAGAAAACGCGGATCTTTTTCACTGCCCATTGCGATTCGTTTACCGACAGCTTCTTCGCCCGGCCAGTAGCGCCGCGCAAACTCTTCATCAATCACGATTGAATTCAGCGGCGCGATAAACTTTTCATCGTCGTCGAGTTTGCTGAGGTCTTTGCCGGCGATCCACGATCGGTCGTCGTGACTGTCAAACACACGGCCGCTCTTCACCGGAATATTCATGGCCTTGAAGTAGTCCGGCGTTACCAAACAGGCCTCCATTAAAGGCGTTTGCTCGCGGGGTGGCCGGGGCCGACCATCGATTACGAACGAGGTCTGCCAGCCATTGTTGCCGAGTGGCAAACCTGACGCGGCCGCCGTGGCTTCAACGCCGGGAAGTCCCCGAAGATTTTCTAGCAGGCGGTTGTAAAACTGCTCGCGTTGTTCGCTCTCCGCGTATTTCTTCTGCGGCAAGGCGACCGTGAAGCTGGTGAGATGGTCGTATGAGAATCCGGGATTGACTTTCTGCAAGCGATAAAAACTGCGAATCATTAGACCGGCGCCGACGAGCAACACCAGCGTGGTTGCGACTTCAACAACTACCAGCGAACTGCGTAGCCAGTGCTTGCCGGACGTACCGCGGCCAGTCTCTTTGAGCGTTTCATGGACATCGACAACTCCAGCCTGCAGCGCCGGCACGAGGCCAAACAGGAGCCCGGTCACAAACGAGAGCCCAATGGTGAACGCCAGGACTCGCCAATCGAGTCCAATTTCTTTTGAACGCGGCAGCGCGTCCGGACTTATGTAGAGGATTAGCTTGATACCCCATTGCGCGACCAGCATTCCCAGCGTGCCGCCGATGAGAGCCAACAGCACGCTCTCGGTTAACAACTGGCGCGCGATGCGCCAGCGTCCGGCGCCCATCGCTGAGCGAATGGCCATTTCTTTCTGTCGCGACTGTGCCCGCGCCAGCAACAAGTTCGCGATGTTTGCGCACGCGATCAGCAGTACAAAAGCTACCGCGGCAAACAACACCCAAAGCGGACGGCGAACGTCGCCGACAAAAACTTCCAACAACGGATGCAGGCCTATGCCATTGCCGGCGTTGGAATCCTGATATTGCTTTTCGAGGTTCGCGCCAATCGTGTCCATCTCAGCTTTCGCTTGCGCAAACGTCACGCCCGGCTTGAGACGCGCCACGCCGTATAGTCCCGGATGATTGCCGCGCGACTGCCAGCTAGCTTCTCCTGAAAGTTGGCCGACCGGTACCCACATCTCGACCCGAGTCGGAAATTGAAAACCCTCAGGCATTATTCCGATCACCGTGTAGCTCTTGTTGTTGAGCATCAGTTGTTGATTCAGAATATTGGCCTGACCACCAAAGCGCCGCTGCCATAGTGGATGACTTAAGAGAACGACAGGCGTTCCACCAGGCTTGTCTTCATCGTTGGTAAATAGCCGCCCCATAGCCGGATTGGCGCGCAATGCTGCAAACATATCTGCGGACACCTGGCCCGTGACAATTCGTTCAGCATCGCCGACACCAGTGAGGTTGTAGCTACTGCGGTTGTAGACGCCGATGTTTTCGAAGACGTGATTCTGATTTCGCCAATCAGTGAAATTTGGATAGGAGACCGAAATCTCGTCCATGGCTTTGCTGGTTTCATTCAAGAACACCAGCCGGTCAGACTCCGGGTACGGCAGCGGCCGCAACAAAACCGCGTCAACCACGCTGAAGATGGCAGTGTTGGCGCCGATGCCGAGGGCCAGCGCCAGAATTACCACGAAGGTAATGCCGGGATTCTTAAACAACATGCGCGCGCCATAGCGCAGGTCTTGAAATAATGTATTCATGTTTCCTCCAAAGTGGACTTTGGTCTTTGGTCTTTGTAAGTTTGGTTAGTCGAATGCTTCTCTGGTCAACATCACCTCAAGGTGGAAAAGAAACAAAGACCAAAGCCCAAAGCCCTAATCATTATTCGTACCGCAGTGCTACTAACGGATCGACCTTCGTCGCACGCCGCGCGGGAATGTAGCAAGCCAGCAGCGCAACACCGGCCAGTAACAGAGTTAGCCCCGCGTAAGTAACGACGTCGGTGGGCGCAACGCCGAAAAGCAGACCGCGCAACAAGCGACCTACGGCGAGCCCTCCCAGCAGGCCGGCTGCGACCCCAATTAAGGTGAGCCGCATTCCCCGCCCCAGGAGCCAGCGGAGGATGGCGCCCGTACTGGCGCCGAGGGCCAGGCGGATCCCTATTTCGCGCGTGCGTTGCGTTACCGAATAAGCCATGACGCCGTAAATACCAATGCCGGCTAAAAAGAGCGCGAGCACACCAAACAGTCCCACGACCTGCATGGCGAAGCGACGTTGCGCCAGCGACGCGGAAACCAGATCTTCCATCGTCTGTTCGCCGAAGAGTGGGAGATTTGGATCTACTGCCTGGACCTGCTGCCGTAGCGATTGAGTCAGGCCGGTGGGGTTTCCTTCGGTGCGTACGTAGACCGCCATCGAATAGCCGGGCGACTGGATAATCGGGAGATACAAATGTGGCTGATCGGGTTTGTCAAAACCATCGGTCTTAATATTTCCAACCACGCCGGCAATCGTCATCCAGGGCGCCTTTGATTCGCGCGGGCCGGGCTTAACATGACGGCCAATCGGATCGATGTTTGCGAAGAAGCGGTGCGCGAGCGCTTCGTCAATCAAAACCACGCGCGGGGCCTGCTCGTCGTCACCGGCTTCAAAGAAGCGTCCACGGATTAGAGGCGTACCAAGGACACGAAAATAATCCGGACTGACGGCAGAAAATTTGGTCAGCGGGCGCGTGGTATCCAGAGCCGGCTGATCTTCAATAGTGAAAAGTCCCGGCTTGTTCTGATCCAGGAGCGGCACGCCACCGCCGCCGCTGATCGCCGCATACTGAACGCCGGGTAAGGCACTCGAACGTCGTAATACTTCTTTTATGAAAGCGGACCGCTTCGCCGGCGGCCGGTATGGATCGCGTTCAGGATTGTTGGGCACCGGCAGCCAGATACGCGCCAGTAGCACGTTATGGGAATCAAAGCCCGGGTTCACTTCCATCAGCCGTCCGAAACTGCGCAATAACAGGCCGGCCGCAATCATCAACACAAGTGACAGTGCGAACTCGACCACGACCAACCCGCTACGAAAACTATGGTGACGCGCGCTGGAGCCGCCACCCTGGCTACCCTCTTTCAAGTTCCCGACCAGGTCCGGCCGAGATGATTGCAACGCCGGAATTAATCCGAACAGCAGACCCGTCAACGTTGATATTAGAAAGACGAAGAACAGCACGCTGGCGTTAACCCCGACTTCACTTAATCGAGGTGTGTCAGCCGGAACAAGCCGCAGCAACACGTTTTTGAGAGTCACCACAATGAAGAGGGCTATCGCGCCCCCTATGAATGAAAGCAACAAACTCTCAATCAGCATCTGCAGCACCAGACGGCCACGGCCGGCGCCCATCGCCTGGCGAATTGCCATCTCTCGTTGTCGCGCAGAGGAGCGTGCGAGTAGGAGGTTCGCGATGTTTACGCAACCGATCAGCAGAATTAGACCAACAGCGCCGAGCAGCATCAGCAGCGTTGTTTGCACGTTGCCAACCAGAGTCTCGCGTGCCGGCATTAGCTTGACTGTCCAACCTAACTGCGCGGGGTAGTCGTTGGGAAACTCCTGCCGCAGGTTCGCAACAAAGGCGTCAAGTTTTGCCTGCGCCTGTGGAACCGTAAGCTCCGGCTTTATGCGCCCAATAGCACCCGGTAAGCATTCGCTGGCCACGCACGGGCGGTGCGGGGAAGGGATTGCTGGAAAACCCGGCGGTGGCCCACATCTCGACGTCGTTGCGAAGGGTCTTACCCGGATGTCGAAATCCGGCGGGCATAACGCCAACGACCGTGTAGAGATCGCTATCGGCATAAATCTTTCGACCAAGGACATTGCGATCGGAGGCAAACAACCGCCGCCACAATCCGTCACTGATTACCACTCCTTCGGCAAAACCAGTCGCCTGATCCTGTGGTCCTAATACGCGTCCGAGCTGCGCGCTGGCGCCAAGCAGTGAAAAATAGTTAGGACTTACCGCCAGCAGCTCGATGCGCTCCGGACGATCTGCTCCGGTGAGATTCGCATCGACCGGCCAAACGGCTGAGACTTGCTCAAAGACGCCCGAGCGTTCCTGCAAATCCTTCAGCTCGTCAACCGATATCCCGACATCCTCAGCTTGTGTGCCCGGCAGATCGTCCTTGACCAGCACAATATTCTCCGGTTTCGGAAAAGGCAGCGGGCGAAGCAAAACTGCGTTAACAACGCTGAAGATCGCGGTATTGGCCCCGATGCCCAGGCTCAGCGTGATAATTGCTACCGCCGTGAAGCCCGGTTTACTTTTCAGCATTCGCGCCGCGTAGCGCAGGTCGTGCCAGATTGTTGTCAGCATCTTTGCTTCTCCAACTTTGCAGATCTCAGAATCTCAAATTTGAGATCTCAGATTCATTCGTAACGCAGCGCCACCAGAGGATCGACCTTGGTCGCGCGGCGCGCCGGTATGTAGCAAGCCAAGCAGCGCCACAGTGATCAGCAACGCAGAAATTGCGACAAAAGTTAACGGGTCGGTGGCGCTAACCTGGTAAAGCAAACGAGACATCAATCGCGTCAACAGCCACGCTGCGCCCAGTCCCAAACCGACACCGGTCAGGACCAGTACCATTCCCTGCTTCAGGACCATACGCATGATGTCGCGCATCTGCGCTCCGAGAGCCATGCGAATGCCGATCTCCTGCGTGCGTTGATTGACGAGGTAACTGATAACTCCGTAAAGTCCGATAATCGTCAGCACCAGCGCGAGCACTGCGAATATTCCCATCAAGGCCATTAAGAATCTGCGATCGGCAGTGCTGCGCTTCACCAGAAATTCCACCGTCCGAATTTTCCACATGGGCTGATCGGCATCGACTCTCCAAAGCGCCTGCCGCACGGGTTCGCTGAGACTGAGTGGTTCGACATTGGTGCGAACAACAACTGTGGCGAAGAGTCCCGGATCCTGGCTGTACGAGTCATACATCTGTGGCTTCTGCTCTTCCTCCAGCCAGTAATGCTTGGCATCGCCGACCACGCCTATCACCGTAGCCGTTGTGCCGTCCTCAGACTCGTTTGATCTGTTTGCCCAGTGGATCCTGATTGGGCCAAAAGCGGCGCGCCATCGTTTGGTTGATAACTACGACCGGCGTCGTCCTGGCCTGATCTTCGTTTCCGAAGAGACGGCCCTGCAGCAGAGGAATGCCGATCGTTTCAAAGTAATTCGGCATCGCGGTATTGAACATCACTTCCGGTTCCTGCCCCTTCGGCGGCGGCTCGCGATCGGGCAAAACAATCGAAATGGTCCCGCCGTTGCCGCTGAAAGGAAGTCCACGCACCAGCGAGGCTGATTGGACACCGGGTACTTGCTGCAGTTGCTCAACCAGCTGTCGATGAAAATTCCACTGTGCGGCAGGTTCTTTGTACTTGGTTCGCGGTAGGCGATATTCGAGGGTCAGTAGTTGCTCTGGTCTGAAGCCGACGTTAACTCGAAGCAGCTTGTCGAAACTTCTAAGCAGCAGGCCGGCGCTGACCAGCATGACGAGCGACAGGGCCACCTGGGCCACGACAAAACCGCCCCGCACACGATTCCATCGCGATCCTTCGCCGCTGCCGCGCGCGCCTTCTTTTAAGGACGACTGCAAATCAGGACGCGCCAATTGCAATGCCGGCAACAGGCCAAACAGCCAGCCCGTAATCACAGACACCGCAAAGGCGAAAAGCAAGACACGGCCGTCGAGCCTTGCTGAGTTGGTATCGACAAAGCCCTGGGGCAACTTAAGCAAACCATACAAGCCCCAATAAGCCACCAGTAAGCCACCCGCGCCCCCGAGCAAGCCGATTACGGTGGTCTCGGTAAGCAATTGCCGAATAAGCCGCCACCGGCTCGCGCCTAAGGCTGCGCGTACGGCAATCTCTTTTTGTCTGGCCAGTCCACGCGCCAACAGAAGATTGGCGAGGTTGGCGCAGGCGATAAGTAAGATCACACCCACAGCAGCGAACAACAGCCAGAGCATCGGACGAACGTCGCCAACCAACAACTCACGCAACTCCTCAACCTTCGCGCCGCGACCGGCGTTTTCCGTAGGGTAAGCCTGTGCCAACTGAGCGGCAGTCGAGGTTGCCTCTGCTTGCGCCTGAGACAATTTGAGCGCCCGGCTTCAGATGACCCATGCCAAAAAGCATGCGCCACTCTCGCTTTCCTGTGTTGCCCGGATAGTTCGCCACGGGCATCCACACTTCAACGTCCGGGTCGAATGGTTGTTTAAAACTGGACGGCACTACACCGATTACGCTGTATGGCTCGCCGTTGAGGATCAGTTTTTTCGTACTCAGATTCTGATCGCTATTCAACCGTTCCTGCCACATTTTCTCGTTCACAACTACAAGCTTCTCGCCGCCCTGCCGATCTTCACCATCTACAAAAGTGCGACCGATCAGTGGGCGGAAGATTGAAGACTTTGAAAAAATTGGCCGTCACAAACGCCCCTCGTACCCGATCAGGTCGCTCGCCACCAGTAACATTCACGCTCTGGGACTGGAAGCCCGTTAGATCCTCCAGCGATCGCATTTGCGTCTGATAGTCCTGGAGTTCAGGAGCAGAAAGCCCGTCGCGATCTCCACCTGGGCTGGTTGAAGAGATAACCACTAATTGTTTCGCGTTGTGATAAGGCAAGGTGCGCAGCAACACTGCGTTGACCACACTGAAGATCGCCGTATTCGCGCCGATTCCCAACGCCAGCGTGATCACCGCGATGATGGAGAAAACGGGCTTCTTCGCCAGCATGCGAATGCCGTAACGCAGATCCTGTAGCAATACTTGCATCACCTTCTCCTTCTTCAGAACTTCAGATCTCAGATTTGAGATCTCAGATTCATTCGTATCTCAACGCCACCAGGGGATCGACCTTCGTCGCGCGCCGCGCCGGAACGTAACAAGCCAGCAAAGACACGACTGTCAAAACAATCGAAACCGCAATGAACGTCGGCGCGTCTGTAGGTGTCACGCCAAACAGCAGCGCCTTCAATAGGCGCGTCAACGCAAATGCGCCGAAAAGCCCTAGCACTTCGCCAAGCACAACCAGCGTCATTCCCTGTTTTAGGATCAACCTCAGGACATCTGTCATGCGGGCGCCAAGGGCCATGCGAATCCCCATCTCCTGCGTTCGTTGCGTGACCGCATAGGAAAGCAGACCGTAGATTCCAACCGTTGCCAGCACGAGAGCCAGCATTCCAAACAACCCCATCAGCATCATGCTCAGGCGCGGCTGCGCGATGCTATCTGCGATGATGTTTTCCATTGTCTTTATGCTGGTGATGGGCTGATTCGGATCGATGGCCAGCACCGCGGTACGCAATGCGGGAACGAGTGCATACGGATCGCTTATCAATGGATAACAGAATCCACAAGTGGCCTGACAGATTTTGTGATCTGAGAATAAGTCGGACCGCGTTCAGACCCGTCGGTCGATCGCTACGTAGTCTCGCTGCGCTGCCCCGGTGTAGATCTGCCGTGGCCGCCCGATCCGCTGCTGCGGATCCTCCAGCATCTCCTGCCACTGGCTGACCCACCCCACAGTGCGCGACACCGCGAACAGCGCGGTGAACATGCTGGTCGGGAAGCCCATCGCCTTCAGGATGATGCCGGAATAGAAGTCCACATTCGGATACAGCTTGCGATCGACGAAGTACCTGTCGTTCAGCGCGATCTTCTCGAGCTCCATCGCAAGATCGAGCAGCGGGTCGCCCTTGATGCCGAGTTCGGTCAACACGTCGTGGCAGGCCTTCTGGATGATGCGTGCCCGTGGGTCGTAGTTCTTGTAGACGCGGTGACCGAAGCCCATCAGGCGCGCGTGGTTGTTGCGGTCCTTCACGTCCTCGAGGAAGTCCGGGATGTTCTTCACGTGGCCGATCTCGGTGAGCATCTTCAGCACCGCCTCGTTGGCGCCGCCATGCGCCGGGCCCCACAGGCTGGCGATGCCGGCGGCGATGCAGGCGAACGGATTGGCGCCGGTCGAGCCGGCCAGCCGCACCGTGCTGGTCGAGGCATTCTGCTCATGGTCCGCATGCAGGATCATGATCAGGTCCATCGCGCGCGACAGCACGGGGTTCACCTTGTATTCCTCCGCCGGCACGGCGTGGAACATGTGCAGGAAATTCTCCGCGTAGCCCAGGTCATTGCGTGGGTAGATGAACGGCTGACCGGCCGAATACTTGTAGGCCCAGGCGGCGATGGTGGGCACTTTCGCGACCAGCCGGAATGCGCTGATGCGCCGGCTCTCCGGATCGTGGATGTCGAGGCTGTCGTGATAGAACGCCGACAGCGCGCCGACCACGCCGCACATCACCGCCATCGGATGCGCGTCGCGGCGGAACCCGTTGTAGAACTGGCGGATCTGCTCATGCAGCATGGTGTGCCGCATGACGCCAAGGTCGAATTCCTCGCGCTGCTTCGCATTCGGCAGATCGCCGTTCAGCAGCAGGTAGCAGATCTCCAGGAAATTCGATCTCTCGGCGAGCTGCTCGATCGGATAGCCGCGATACAGCAGGACGCCTTCATCGCCGTCGATGTAGGTGATCTTGCTCTCGCACGATGCGGTGGCGCCATAGCCGGGATCGTAGGTGAAGATCCCGAGATCGCCGTACAGCTTGCGGATGTCGGCGACGGCCGGCCCGATCGTGCCGTCGATCAGCGGCAGACTGCTCGACTTGTTGGATCCGTCCAGCGAGACGGTAATGGACCGTTTGGCCGAGCCGCTCATGCGCATGTCCTTGTGCCGGGCGAGGCTGTTGCTCGCTGTTAGGCGCCCGCTCTTTCGGCGACGCCCGTCCGGAAATTATGGCGGACCGGAGCGGACGCAACCTTCGCGACCGCAGCATTCGGCAGGCGGTTCGCACCGCGCCGGCCCACGGCAGAGGGAGCGCCACCGAGGGGAGCTGTCGGCGCTCCGGCGTTCGCTCAGCCGGCAGGTTGTGGCGCGATGGTAAGCTGGCGCGTTTCCATCTGGCCGTCGCGCAGCAGCCGGACATCGACCTGCCGCCCAACCTGTTCGGGGCCGAGGAAGGCGCGGAGCGCGTGTGTTCCGCTGATGCTGTGGCCGTCCACCGACAGCAGGATGTCGCCGGGCCGCAGTCCGGCGAGTTCAGCCGGTCCGTTTGGCGCCAGACTCTACACGATCCTGCCCGACGACTGGCCGACCGCACCGCGCATCGTCTCGGGCACCGTGATCGGCTGCAGCGCGACCCCCAGCCAGCCGCGCCTGCCTCTGATGTGCGCATGTGTCGGATCGAGCATCCGGGCGATGGCGGGGTACGGGACGACCGTCGCCTCGCCGCCGGCACCGATGATCGCCATGCCCAGCAGTCCGCCCGCGGTGTCGAGGACGGGCCCGCCCTCCGCCACCAGATCGGCCGGCATGTCGAGCGTCAGCGCCGGGTCGGGACCGTTGGCCGACACATGGTGGATCACCGTGAGGCGGGCCGTCGGCGCGGCATCGGCATCGGCGCCGAGGGCGAGGGCTCCCACGCGCGGCTCCAGTGGCAGTGGGATCTGCGGCGGCTCGGCAGTTGCCTCGAACCGCAGCGAGGCCAGGCTTCCGTGGCGCTGCGTCGTGCCGGCCATGCCGCGGTCATCCGCCGCCTGGCAGCACTATCGTGTAGCTGTCCTGCGCCGGCAGGGCCTGGTCGGCGGTGATCAACAGGTTCTGTTGCCACAGGATCCCGCTGATGTGCCGATTGGGACCGATGCGGATCGCTGCCAGCATCGGTGCCGCGAGTGCGACCTGGGCGGCGATCGCATCCGACAATTGGGTAAGTGCAGAGGCTGGCGCGGTGGCCATTCAATAGTCTTTCGCGGTCACGGAGTTCGTGGGTCTTGTCGCACGTCGCAGCGGCAATTGGAACGGATTGTCGCGTGCGGATCAGGGCAATCGGTCGAATGGCGGATCGTCTGTCATTGCGAGGAGCAAAGCGACGCGGCAATCTCGGTCATAGTGCCCGCTAACTGGCCGAGATTGCTCTGATGTCCCTTGTCAAGCAGCAACCCAAGCGTTCTCCATTCCAACTTACGAGCGTTGGATCTTCCAGCAGCGATGACCGTGCAAGGGCGGGGGCGAAGCGCTGAGACGTCGGTGATCCATCTCTGATGCGCGTGTTTTACCGCAAGTCCGTGTTTCGTCTGGGGCTGTCCCGCGTCTTCGCACGGGCGTCGGTCGTTGGTTTGACCGGCCACTCAGCAATCTCCCGGGAGTTCCCCTACCGTGGCCTCGCCCCCACCCTTGCACGATGTTTGTCTACCTCAGGCGGTCGGCTACACCTCCGGCGTCCTGCCGGAGCTGACCGCCATTAACCGCCCAGATGAACGCCGCCAATTCGCGCGCCACCGCGGTGACGGCAACGACATCCAGCTTGCCGGCACGGCGCAAGCCCCGCTCGATAGCGCGTGTCAGCCGCGACTGCGCGCGATCGTGCTGTTCGGATACTGTACATCCGACTTGTACATGCCCGGAGCCACCTTCAGGATGTTGGCGCCCTTCAGTCCGTCGAGGCCGGTGGTGCCGAGATAGTCCATCACCCCGCTGCCCTCGATGACTCCGCTGCCCTCGATCGGCTGATACATGTGCGAGAAGGTTTCCAGCACCTTCAGCCGCTGCGCCTGATCGCGGATCGTTGGCAGGAAGCCGTATTGCTCCAGCGGTCCCGCAATGCAGGCGACCGGAACGTTGGGCACGGCCAGCGCGCGGAAGATGCTCGGACCCAAGCTCACGCAGGTGACGACGTTCTCCTTCTTGGGATCGAACTCGCGCACCACGCGACCCAGCCAGCCTTCGGTGCCGACCTTGTCGGCCTCGCAGGTGTGCCAGATGTCCATGGAGCGGAAGTGCGACCGCGGCGAGTCGAGGTAGCCGACGCCGTGCATGATGGCGAGCTTGTCGTCATCCCAGAACTTCTTCAGCGGCGCCATGTACTTCGGGATGGCGTGCGCCTGATCCAGCTTGATCATGTCGCTGTCGGCGATGCCGACCGCCTTGCGATTGTCCTTGTACAGGCCGTTGTTGTACGGGATGACCGTGTTCAGGTAGTCGTTGCCGCCCGTGAGCTGCAACACGACTATCACCGGATCCTTCGATTGCTGCGTTGCCGACATAGAGTAGTTCCTCCTATCCGTTCCGTGTCATGTTTCAGCCGAACTGGTATTCGCGAGTCGCCGCAATGAGCTGCAGCATCTCGCCGGTACGCCGTGCGGCGTTCTGAGCGCTGGCGTCGTTATCCCAGGCGATATCGCCCCACTGCTTCGCCGCGTCGGTGAGCTCCTTCTTGGTCTCGGCGCCCACTTCGACCGGGCCGAGCAGATCGAGGCAGTTGGTGACGAGTTGCTCGGGGGTCTTGGTGTTCTGCGCCTTCAGGCGGTTGATGATCGCCTGAACGCCCGGCAGGTCGGGATTGCCGATCTGTGACGCGACGAAGTTGATGCGCGACATCAGCGAGCCGCTGTTGATCCACTCCCTGCCGGTGTGCCAGCCCTCGACCGACGGCGGGTTCAGCAGGTCCTGGCCCATGTAGGCCGGCTGCATCGACAGTTCGCCGTAGCCGGGCTTCGGCAGTTCATAGCCGCCCACCAGGCGCAGTGTGCCGACGACCACTTCGGCCGGCGACTTCAGGTGCTGATAGCGGGCGTTCTTGAAGAAGTCGGACTTGAACAGCGCCCGCAGCACCGGCTTGATCTGGCACTTGGACTCCTGGAACACCTTCATCATCATCGCGATCGCCGCCGGATCACGCGGCTCCTCGATCGACCAGGCAGGCACCTGTGGCTCATCGGCGACGAAGAAGTTGTACAGGTGCCGGCAGATGAACTTGGCGCAGGCCGGCTGCTGCACGACGATGTCGATGATGTCCTCGCCGTTGAGGTTGCCCTTGTGGCCGAGGAACGTCTTCTCACCGTCGTCGTGGTCTTCCGCGCGATACTCGAACTTCCACGGGAACCGCCCGTACGGCAGGCGCGGCAGCTTGGTCTCGAACGTCCAGCCGGTGAACGCGCGCGATGCCTCGCGGACATCCACTTCCGTATAGTTGCCGGCGCCGAGACTGAACAGTTCCAGCAGTTCGCGGCCCCAGTTCTCGTTGACCGCGGTGCCGTGGTTCTGGTTGTTGTCCAGCCAGAACAGCATCGTCGGGTTCTTCGCGATCGTCACCAGCAGGTCGCGGTAGTTGCCCATGCCCTGGTTGCGGAACAGGTCGATCTGCTCCAGCAACTGGTCGTAGTTGTCGACCTTCGAGTTGCCGGTGGCGAACACGCTGTGCCAGAACAGCGCCATCTTCTCTTGCAGCGGGCGCTTGGTGTTCACCAGATAGTACATGTAGTTGACGTTGCCCATCGGCGGCTGACCGCCGGGCAGCAGCGCCGCCGGCTGATGCCGCAGCAGTACGTATGGATCCACGGGGGGCTGCGTATCGGGGTGCAGCAACTCCTCGACGGTGGCGTCATAGCCCTTTGCCACACGGGTCTCGAGCTCGTCCCGGGTCGCCCCGAAGCCCGCACGCCGCATCAGATGTGCCATCAGAGCGATGTCGTCCTGGTTTGCCATGTTCAATCCTCCCTACTACAGCGATATGCCAATCCTGTGCTGCTGTCGTCGTCCGCACGCCGCGCGCCCAACGGCCGCAACTGACTCCGCTTCGACGTTGTGCGAGGTCCGCACGCGCTCTGCCGTCAGGCCCGCAGGCATGCCGTGCAGCCTGCCACTGCGTCGCAGGAGAGCGTCTGATTTCTCATGCACTGCCGCCAGCTTGGAACGACCAGCAAGACGCAACACCTCGCACGCGAAGCTGCCATCAGTCAAGGTTGAGCGATCCACGCATTCTCATTTCCCGCCATCGTTCCGGCACTCCGCGCGTCCCGGCATCGCTGCCGTGGCCAGGGCGAACACGCCATGTGCCCGGCAAGCTCCTCATGGTGAAAACGCGCTCGGATGCCGGTCGCCCGCGCCGCGCTTCGGCATTGGGGGCTTTCTCCTGTCACTCTTGGCCTGTTGCCGTCCCCGCCCATGGCGGCCACGCACAGTGCGCGACCCGCTCTTGGCGCAGACTTGCGGCGATCCGTTCATTTGTCCAATCTAAAGATGCGATATCAGCAATAGAGCCCGCGAATGGAGGGTAACCAGCCATGACCCTGGCCGAACTGCGCTATCTGGTCGCGGTCGCCGACCTCCGGCACTTCGGCCGCGCCGCGGAGCGCTGCCGCATCACCCAGCCGACGCTCAGCAGCCAGTTGAGGAAGCTCGAGGAAACGCTGGGCGTGCCGCTGGTCGAGCGCACCACCCGCTCGGTGACACTGACGCCGATCGGCGCGAGCGTCGTCGCCCACGCCCGCCGCATCCTCGAGGAAGCCGACCAGATCTCGGAACTGGTGCGCCACCGCCATGGCACGCTCACCAGCGTGCTGCGTCTCGGCATCATCCCGACGCTGAGCCCCTATATTCTGCCGCTGCTGCTCGACCAGCTTCACCAGCGCTTTCCCGAGCTTCGGCTGGTCCTGCGGGAGGACCTGACCGACAACCTGATCGACGCGCTCGAGGCCTACACGCTGGACGTCCTGCTGATCGCCCTGCCCGAGCAGGACGGCGTGCATCGCGCCATGCCACTGTTCCAGGAGCCGTTCTGCTTCGCCTGTCCGCCCGGGCACAAGCTCAGCAACCGCCCGGTCGTGACGGAACGTGAACTGGCGCACGAACGCCTGTTGCTGCTCGACGAAGGGCACTGCCTGCGCGACCAGGCGCTGGCGGTTTGCGGCGACCAATACCGCGGCCGGGAGGGCGCGAATGACGACTTCCGGGCAACCAGTCTGGAGACGATCTCCGAGATGGTCGCCGCCGGGATCGGCTGCACATTGCTGCCGGCGATGGCGGTGCCGCACCTGACCGCGCGGCACAATCGGCTTGAGGTGCGACCGCTCAGTGCGGCGAGGGCGCACCGCCGCATCGGCCTGTTATGGCGCGCGAGTTTTCCACGTGGGGAGGATCTGGAAGTCTTCGGCCGGTTCATCCAGGACCAGTTGCCGGACAGCGTCGATCCCATCGACGCTAACGCCGGCCGCGCGTGCGCAGCGCCGAGACGGATCCGGTCGTCACCCGCAAGATCCGAAGTCGGCTGAGGTTCGCCGCCCCTCCTCCCGTCATCCCCGCGAAAGCGACGCGAACCCATGCGGGGATGACGCGGAGAAGATACGAGAGGGTTAGAGCTTCACGCCTCCAGCACTTGCCGCACCGCAGCCTCGGTACTGCGCGCGTCCATGCTCCGCGCGCACGCGCTCCAGCGCGTTGTCGCGCAGCGTCTGCCACAACGCCGCATCGCGATACAACGCAACGATCCGCCGTGCGAACTCCGCCGGATCGGCCGTGCTCGCCGCGATCAGCTCGCACCCGTCCCGCCAACCCAACTGCCGGCACAGCAATTCGCTCGCCACGACCGGCAGTCCGTACGCCGCCGCTTCGTGCACCTTGTAGGGGACGCCTGCCGCGTAGCGCGTAGGAGCAATGAAGATGCGGTGCGCGTCGTACAGCGGCGCGACGTCCTCCACCGCGCCACACAGCGTGATACGCGGGTGTTCACGATACGCCTCCAGCGTAACCGCCAGATCGACAAAACCCGCAATTGTCAGTCGCGTCTCGCCAGCCCCAGCGACTGTTCCACCAGCGGCAGAACCTCGTGCACGAACCACTCCAGGGCATCGTAGTTCGGACTTTCCTGTTGATGAATCGCGCCGAGGAACAGCATGCCGGCGCGGTCGGCGAACGCGCGCGGGTCGGCGCGCTTCGCGCCAATGGCCGATGACCGCGACTCCGGGAAGCCGAGATCGCGCAGCTTCTGCGCCTCGCCCGACGTCACCGCGATGATGGCTCTGGCAGACATGCGCGCCCGCGAATTCCTGCATGATCGCCGCATCGACATCGAATGGCGCGGCGCCGGCAAGCGCGCATGCTCGGCCTCGCGCAGCGTGACGATCGCCTCGGTGTCCAGCACGATGCGCGGCGGCTTCACCGTGCCGGCGGCAACGCGTTCCAGCATCGGCTTGACGCGCTCGAGGTTGTGCGTGCGCGCGATCCAGATCGTATCGTAGTAGCCTCGCTCGCGCAGCCACGAAGTCCGCCAACTCCTCGCGTGAACGGTCGTGCATCACCTCGACCGTGTCAGGCATGTCCGCGTAGATGGTTGCTAGACCGCCGCGGGTCGGGTTGATCGGATAGACCGTGACACGATAGCCGAGTGTCGCCATCACCTGGATCAGGTCGTTTGAGCGCACGAAGCCCGAGCCAAGCCGGCGCAGCGGAATCATGTCGTCGATGAACAGCACACGGTCGCGCGGTATCGGTCGAGCGCGCGAATATCTCGACGTGGCAGCCGGTCGCCATAGTGAAATCGCAACGAGTGTCGGCGTGCTTGCGGAACAGCGTCTGCCGTGCTTGGCCAGGTCGCCATCCGCGCCGGTCTGGATCAGCCGAGTGACCACGGCGGCGGGCTCATACACGACGCGCGAGCCCGCCGCGGCGACGCGCAGGCACAGATCGACATCGGCGCAGCCGACTTGCGGCAAATGACTCGTCGAAGCCCCCGATCCGGCGCAGCAGATCGGCGCGCAGCAGCAGGAACGCGGTCGAACAGAAATCGACGTCGCGCACGAAATTCGCTTCCGCCGCCAGCGGCGAGGCATCGCGCAGATAGCCGAGCGTGGTGCCGTCGCGCCAGACAATGCCGCCGGCCGCTTCAAGCCGCCCATGCGCGCGCAGCAGCTTGCCGCCAACCGCGCCGACGCGCGGATCGGAATGCAGCCGACGCAGCGCAGCGCCGAGTGCGCCCGGGGCAAGCTCGACCGCGCTGTCCATGAACAGTACGGCATCCGCGCTGGCACAGTTCAGCGCTGCATTGGCTCCGCGGACGAAATCGAGCTCGGTTACGAAACGCAAAACCCGCGCGCCGCGCACGAAGCGGTCGATCCGCTACGTGTCATCCGTCGAGCCGGCATCGATCAGGATCAGCTCGATGTCCCCGACATGGCTGGCGCGCAACGAGCTGAGCGCCATCAGTGTCAGCGGGAAACGATCGCAAAGCAGCAGGATCACGCTGACCATAGGAGTGCCGGCGCAGGAGAAATCCAACACCGCCCGCGCACTGCCCGGCAGCAGGTTGTCGGCGCGGTATCGGTTCAGTGCGGCGGCCTGCCGCTCGAGGGTCTCGTTGTCGGAGGGCCGCGCCGCCAGTCCCTGCTCTCGCCCGATCGTCAGGTAATGTGCGAAGGCATCACCCGCACGGCCGCCGTCCAGATCGCTCCGCACCGAGGGATGCGACGCGAAGTAATACTGGAGACTCGATCGCCGTGCTCGGGGACCGCAGCTCCGATACGCCGTTGGTCAGGAAATGATCGTAGCCATTGCGCCGGTCGTTCGCCTCGACCGCCGCGGCGACATCCTTGTAGCGATCGAGATAATACGCTTCGGAGAATTCCGGCAGCGGATCGAACGCGGTCGGCGCGTCGCTGGCCAGTAGTGATGCAGGGCGCTCGGCCACTGGCCGGCAGCGATCGCCTCGGCCACCGCGGGATAGTGACGCAGATACCAGATCGGATCGAAATGATGGGAGGTCGCAGTCTCGGTCCGGCGTTCCCAGATGCGCGGGAGATAGTGCAGGTAGCCGCCAACCGCATCGGCCTCCACGCGCCCGTCCGCATCAAGGCATGCACGATACACCCTCGGATCGAACAGAATATGGCCGATGCGGCCTTCGCGGCTGCCATGCTTCAGGAAATGATCGTAGCCGTTGATATTGCCGCCGGCCGCCAGCACCTCGTCGCTCAGATCCGGATAGCGCCGGCGATACCGCGCCTCCTGGAACAGCCAGTGCGGGGCGCGGAAGCGGTGCCCGGCGTGGCAATAGACGTCGAAATCCAATTCCGCATGGCCATCGCGCACCGCCGCAGCGGCGCCCGGATGCGCCTTCAGGTGCCAGGCTTCATCGAACCAGATGTTCGGTGAATGACCTCGCGCCTGACCGTGTTCAAGATAGAACTGCAATACCGCCGCATCGTCGGTGTCGCCGAGTTCGACCGCGCGCATCGGGATAGGTGGCGAGATACCACCTCGCATCGAACACCGCCCAGGTACCGTCGTCTGCCCAGGCAGCTTCAACATCTCGCGTGCGCGCAGTGCGGAATCCGGCATGTTGCCGCTTCTGGGTTTCGCTGGCTCCGCCGCTACGTGCGCCGTGTAGTCAACACCACGCCGTCGCGTTGCAGCGCCGCGATCTCGTCCGCCGTATAGCCGTGCTGCGCCAGCACCGCGGCGCCATCCTGTGCGAATTTCGGCGGCGGCCGCCGCGTGCCGCCCGGCGTGCGGCGCAGCTTGATCGGCGTGCCGATGCCGCGATACCAATCCAGCTCCGTCACCATCTCGCGATGCGCGGTATGCGGCGCCGCCGTGGACTGATCCACCGGCAGCACCGGACCCGCCGGCACGCCACCGCGGATCAGCTTCATCGACAACTCGTCGCCGTCATGTTCGGCGAACGCCGCGGCCAGCACCTCGGTCAGCGCGGCGCGATTGACATTGCGCTTGCCGTTATCGGCGAAGCGCGGATCGTCGGCGAGTTCCGGGCGGCCGATGATCTCGGCCATCTTGCGGAACTGTCCGTTGTTGCCCGATGCGATGAAGATGTCGCACGTCTTCGTCGGGAATTTGTCGTACGGCACCAGATTGGGATGTGGATTGCCGGTCCCCTTCGGCCGATTGCCGTTGAGGAAGAAGTTCGCCGCCTGCGGATGCAAAAGCGCCATGCCGCAATCGTACAGCGTCATGTCGAGATACTGGCCCTGCCCGGACCGTTCGCGTTCGTGCAGCGCCATCAGGATCCCGATCGCCGAATAGAGGCCGGTGCCCATGTCGACGATCGCCGTGCCAAGGCGCAGCGGACCGGTGGAGGCGTCGCCGTTGACGCTCATCAGTCCAGTCATCGCCTGCAGGATCGCATCATAGCCCGGCAGGCCGCCAAGCGGACCGTCGGCGCCGAAGCCGGAGATGCGGCAGTGGATCAGACGCGGGAAACGTTGCGACAACGTTTCGTAGCCGATCTCCCATTTTTCCATCGAGCCTGGCTTGAAGTTCTCGATCAGGATGTCGGCGCCTTCCAGCAGGCGCAGCAGCACGGCACGGCCTGCCGGTTTGCCGATTCGAGTGCGATGGCGCGCTTGTTGCGATTGATTCCGATGTAGTAGCTGGCGTCATTCTCGTGAAACGGCGGGCCCCAGTCGCGTACCTCGTCGCCCTGCGGCGGCTCGACTTTGATCACTTCGGCGCCGTGGTCGGACAGGATCATCGTGCAGTACCGGTCCGCCGAGGACGCGGGTCAGATCGATGACCTTCAGGCCGGCGAGCGCGCCGGCGATTTGGCCAGGCCCTTGCCTTGGGTCGCCGGCTGGTGTGTTGCGTCATCCATCGGATTGTCTGCTCCTTGGCTCGGCGGCAATTCAGCACGGCAGATGAGGTTGTGCCAGACCCGACAGTCATTGCGAGTTCCACACCGGCCGGCGGCCGACCCGCCCTGGATGAAACCGACATCGTACCGCCGCGCATCAGGGGTACTTTCGTCATTCCCGCGCAAGCGGGAACCCAGCCTTTGATGGTCACGTGCCTTCACCCTGGGTTCCCGCTTGCGCGGGAATGACACAAAGCTCTCAGTGTCTCGGTTTAGTGTTAGGAGCGAAGCGGCCCGGCAATCCCCCATCCCCGTTTGTTCGTGGGGATTGCGCGTC